>JAXMBH010000013.1:0-154172 GCA_046349975.1 Pirellulales bacterium | reverse complement strand
AAGTTGTCGGGCGCGGGCGACTCGCCGCGGCCGAATTCGATGACGCAGATCGCTGTGTGGGCTCGCTGGTTGAGGCGGGCAATTTCGGCAAGCTCGGTCGTCGACATCGGGTCGTCGGCGTCGGTGAGGAAGAATACGACGTCGGGCGACATCTGGATAGCGTCGCGCAAGGCGGCCATGCGATCGGTGCCGCCGTCGGCTGTGATGCCGCCGACAAAGTTCGCGGCAAGTTGTTTGTTGCGCGGCGTAGCGAAGGCGTTGCGGTGTCCCGTGCTGAGGCCGCTGTCGAAGGGGAAGCTGCGCGTGTTGAAGAACACAATTTGAAATTGGTGCACATTGTCGAGCGCGCCGAGACTTTGCAGCAGTTGCCGTTTGGCGGCGGCGAGCAGCGGGCCTTCCATGCTGGCTGAGCGGTCGAACAAGTACACGAACTTGGTGCCGTGGCCCTCGACGCCGAACACGCTGACGGTGGCGTCGCCATGGCCGTGGCCGTTCCCATTGCCTGAACCGCTGCCATGACCTCGGCCGGCGCCGCTGGCTGTTGCGCGAGCCGGCGTCGAAGTCGATGGCGCTGTTGAGGCGAGTTTCACGGGCTGAGCGCGGAGGGTGTATGGATTTGGCAAGGCATCCAGTGGCGTTGGCGGTTGCAGCTCGAGTTCGGCGAGTCGTGCAGGTGGTGTGGGTTCAGGAAGCGGCGTGGCAGTGGCTGCTTCGTTGTCGCCGTTGCCGCCGCCATTGGAATCGCCGGATGAATTGAGATAGATGCTGAGCGAGTGGCCGCCGTTGGGGAGGCCGCCACGTGGCCAGGATTGCACGTTGTAAGCCAGCGCGGCAATCGCGAGCAGGTGCACGACGAGCGACACCGCCCACGCGGGCGTGAGCGGTCGAGTTGAAGGCGCGATGTGTGATGGCGTGGTGTTCATCGCGCAAACGGGCGACTCGGAAAGAAAAACCCGCGGGATTCTAGCGCTGGCGAGTTTTTCGGTCAACGCGAACTGCTGGCATAGCAATCTTTCGCTGCTGGCACGATTGGCCCTATAATTTCATTGCATTTTAGAGTCGGAATGGCGGTGTAGGGGGTGCAAGTTGCGTGAGAGGAATAGAACCGTATATGTCGGGGGCGAGGACGCCCCGGTCCGCTGCTTGCTATTTGGGATCTGTCTTTGATCGGAGTGAGTGCGCCATTGAGTCTGCAAATTATTCAATATCCGCATCCGACGTTGCGGCATCGGTCAAAGCCGCTGCGACGGGTGGACGCCGAGCTGCGCAAAATCATCGCCGAAATGTTCGAATTGATGTACGAGCATGAGGGCGTCGGTTTGGCGGCGAACCAGGTTGATCTGCCGTATCGGCTATTCGTGGCGAATCCGGAGGGCGATCCGGCAGCAAAGGATGCGGAGGGCGTGTTCATCAATCCGGTGCTCAGTGGTGGCCGCGGGTTGGCGGAGGATGAAGAAGGCTGCCTCAGCATTCCGGGCATTCGCGCACCGGTGACACGGAATGCGCATGTCAAAATTCAGGCGTACGATTTGGCCGGGAATGAAATCTCGGGCGAGATCGAAGGCTTCATGGCTCGGATTATGCAGCACGAGACCGATCACCTCGACGGCACGCTGTTCATCGATCGGCTTGGGCCACAGCACGCCGCGGCGATTCGGGATGAGCTCGAAGATTTTGAGTTCGCCTACCAGAGCAAGCTCGAGACGGGCGAAACGCCGGATGCCGAGCAGGTGGCGAAGCGGCTGAAGGAACTCGAGAAGCTGCGGACGTGAGCGAGTAGGGAGGAGCGAGGAGCGAGGAGCGAGTTGAAGGGGAGATTGCAAAATGCCAATTGAAAAATGCAAATTGAAAATTGCGGAAGCGTGGTTCGGCAGTTTGCATTTCGCAATTTGCAATTTGCAGTTTGCAATTGTTCGCTCCGCTCGGGGCGGCTTTTGGGAGCAATTCTGATGCGGCTCGTCATGCTCGGCACGGGACCGTTTGCGGTTCCCACGTTGCAGGCGCTCGCGGGTTCGCGGCATGAGGTGTTGCTCGTTGTGACGCGGCCGCCGGTGGGGCGGAGTGCCGAGGCGAGTCCGATACACAAGGCAGCGGAGTCGCTCGGGCTCGCAGTGTGGTCGCCGGCGACGGTGAACGAGGGCGACTCCCAAGAGCGGCTCAAATCGCTGGGTGCAGATTTGCTCGTCGTGTGCGACTACGGCGAGATTCTGCGGCCGGAGACGCTGGCGACGGCGCGGCTGGGGGGCATCAATTTGCATGGGTCGTTGTTGCCGAAGTATCGCGGGGCAGCGCCCGTGCAGTGGGCGATTTTGCGTGGGGAAGCGGAAACGGGAAACAGCGTAATTCAAATGACGCCGGGGCTCGATGCCGGGCCGTGCCTCGCGCAGCAGCGTGTGCCGATCGAGCCGGATGAGACGGCTGCAGAGCTCGAAGCGCGGCTGGCGAAGCTGGGTATTGAAGCGGTGATGGACGCGATCGAGCAGCTTGAACGCGGCAGTGCCACGCCGGTCGTGCAGGATAAGTCGCTTGCGTCGAAGGCACCGCGGCTCAGAAAAGAGCAGGGGGCGATCGATTGGGCGCGGCCGGCGCAGGAGATCAAAAACCAAGTGCGGGCGCTGCAGCCCTGGCCGCGGGCGTTTACGTTTTGGCAGCCGGCGAGCGGACAGGCGACGCGACTCAACGTGGATCGCGTGGCGGTTATCGACGACGCGGCGAGCGGCGGCGACGCAGGTGTCATCTTGGAAAACGCGGGCCGATTGATTGTCGCGACGGGCGAGCACGCGATTGAAATCTTGCAGCTGCAACCGGCGGGGAAGCGGTCGATGACGGCGGCGGAGTTCTTGCGCGGCAACCGGGTGCAGGTTGGCGAGCGGTTCGTGATGTCGTAAGTGTCGCGGCATCTTCGTCGCTACTATATCTTTCGCAGTTGCGTTAAACCGTCTATTCGTCGCAGCTTGACTTTTGGCAAAAATCGTCCGTAATATAGGACGGTTCGGGGTGTGGGCTTCTGAGGCGTGGTGCGCGGTTTTGGTGGCGTGGTGTTTCTCGCTTCGTCCTGCGCTCGTGATTAAAGTTGGCGTGCTAGCGGCCCGATTAGCGGGGAAGGCCCCTCGCGTTTGTGGTGCGTTCGGAGACGCGGGAAATCATCACCATCGTTGGCGGCGCAGCGTGCTGCGCGGCGAGAGTGCGAACATGATCAACAGCCCGACCGGCCGGCGTTTGGCGACGACGCGCGAAGAGATTGCGGAGCTGCATGAGTTTGCGCATTGGCCGGCGAAGAAGTTGTGGCCATTGATTTTCGGGACGGCGGGGCTGTTGACGTTGGCCGCTGTCTTGCCGGCGGCCGATTGGCCATGGCTCGTGCTCATTCTGCCGGCGATCGGAACGCTGTTGTTCTTGTTCGTCATTGCGTTTCACGATTGCAGCCACGACCGGTTGCATCCGGTGCATTGGATGAACGAGGCGTTCGGGCACATTACCGGCACACTGATGTTTATTCCGCTCAGTGTGTATCGCCATGCGCACGCGCGGCATCATGCGTACTTGGGCACGCAGGATGACCCGGAGCTGTGGCCGTTCAATGTGCCGGGATCATCGCGCGTGTGGCGGGTGACGGCGGCGTTTTTGGAAATCGTGTTCGGGTTATTCTATTCGCCAATGTTGTTCTTGCGGTCGGTCCTTCAAGGGGACGTGACGCCGCGCGAGCGGGCGGCGATCGTGCGCGGGTATATGGCGTGTTTCGTGACGTGGACGGCGATTTTGGCGGTCGTGTACGAATACCGGCTATGGGGCATGCTGCTCGTGACGGCGATCATCCCGATGGCGATTTCGGGCGTGCTGCAGACGGTGAACAAGTACATTCAGCACGTCGGGCTGCATGGCCGAACGGTGTTGGGGTTGACGCGGACAGTGATCGACGAGCACAAGCCGTCGGAGTTGGTGTCGTCGGCGATGTTTTACAACGACTATCACGGCACGCATCACCGGTACGCGAAGATTCCGTACTACAATTTGCCGGCGGCGACGCCATACACGCTCGCGGGAGCGAGCGAGTTTTGCCCGGTGTACAAGAATCTCTGGTATGCATTCTTGGCGATGATTCCGTGCCTGGCGGACCCGAAGGTGGGGCCGCAGTGGTTGGAGGCAGCACAACCCGTGGCCGGCGAGCAACCGAAGACGGAGCGCGCGGTGGAAGCGCGGCCGGTCGAGGCGGCGGTGCTAGTGCATTCTTAGGGGCTCGCGATGGGGCGACCCAGCCCGGAGGGCTGGGCTATATACGCGCGCACGCGCTCTGCTGCGCGGAGCCTGCGCAGCGCGGTTAAACGGGGTTTGATGGTTGTTAGTTGATAGTGGGTAGTTGTTAGTTGTGGGAGATGTGATGGCAGGGACTGGGGCATCGCAAAGCCTCTGCCCCAGGCACCCAGCACCCGGCGGTGGAGTGGATGGTTTGGCTGAGAGCTAATAGCTGAGAGCTGACAGCTTCTTATATAAAAAATGCTGGGCCCAGTGACGTGTGGCCTAGGGTGAGCTTGACGCGCATGATCACATCGCTCGCGAAGGAGCGGGGATGGCAACGACGCTCGAGGCCGCACTTCAACCGACTTGGCGCTGGTGACTGCTCCGCGGGACCGGAGGTTCGGAGCTTTTTGCGATCCCCGTTTGGTGTGGCTGAGTAAGCGACTGGTTACGTGTCATGCCCGGGGACCGGCTTGCTGGGATTCCGGCGAGACGTCTTCGCTGCAATCACTGGTGCTAGGTCGGTCATTTCAGGCGTGCAGCTTAGCAGGATACGTAACAAATGTCCACTATTAAAAAGAGCCACCGGCGATTTTGTTGGTGGGCCCGGCTTGGGGGCACATGGCGGGAGAGGACGGGAGTTGTGTGATGCTGCGACCCTTTCAGGGTCGTAGCGAATCGTCGGATTCAGTACCGGTGGTGTCGTCGCTGCGCTCCTCGACCACCGGCTAATGGCTGTGACCCCTGCAGGGTCATGGGAGTTACGATACTTGGCGCAGGCAATAGTTAGTTCTATTGGAGAAAATCGGTGAGCTAAGATAACGGTGGCCGCGAGGCGGTCGAGAAGTGCACCGAAAGCGGATGTCCGCAGGCACGCGTGGCATTTCATCGAACCCGAATTAGGATGCTTAGTGATCATCCCGGAGGGATGACAGCGATTAGCCGGTGGTGGAGACGCGCCAGCGACGATACCACCGGTGTGGATGTGAACGTCATCTACGCGACCCAGAAAGGGTCGCAGCGAGGAGGCGTCGTGGGCTCCACGTTCTTGAGTTTGCACTATCATTTGGTGTTTTCGACCAAAGGGCGAGAGCCGGTGATTGAGGCCTCGTGGCGGTTGCGGTTGCATGAGTATTTGGGCGGGACCATCAATGGATTAGGCGGGTTCTCCGAAGGAGTGGGCGGCGTGGAGGATCATGTGCATTTGCTAGTCGGCTTGCGGGCCACGCACTGTTTGGCCGATGTGTTGCGCGAGTTGAAGAAGGCGTCGACGTTGTGGGCGCGTGAGGAGATTCGGTCGCCGTCGTTTCAGTGGCAGGAAGGTTATGCGGCGTTTACGGTGAGCGCGACGGCGCGGGAGCAAGTGCGGGCGTATATTGCGCGGCAGGAGGAGCATCACCGGGCGAAATCGTCGCGCGATGAGTTGAAGGAAATGTTGGGGTTGGCGGGGGTGGCGTGGGATCCGAGGTATTTGGAGTGAGGGCGGTTTTGTTGTGGGGGCGTGCTGCGACCCTTTCAGGGTCGTGTGTTTGATGCGGACGGCTTTCCGGTGGTGTCGTCGCTGGCGCGACTCGACCACCGGCTAATGGCTGGGAAGCCTTCGGCTTCCTGTCGATTGCAGTATGGCGTTGAGCGCGAGGGCTGAGGGCTCGAGCGCTGAGGGCTCGAGCGCTGAGGGCACGAGCGCTGAGGGCACGGTGGGTGGTTCGCGTCACGCGCGTTCGGCCATGTCGAAGATTTTGTTGAAGCGGGCGCGGTTTTCGGCGAAGGTGTGTTCGGCTTCGGCGACGAGGGATTGGGGGTTCGCGTAGTTGAGCAGGTAAGCGAGTTTGGCGAGTTCGCGGTCGCTTTCTGGTAGTTCGTGGCGGCCGGTGGAGTTCATGAGGCGGATGCGGGCTTCGATGCTCCGCTGGAAGCGGTAGCTGCGCTGAAAGTAGTCGGCGTCATCTTGGGTGAGGTAGCCGGCGGCGGCGAGGGCAGCGAGGGCGTCGAGGGTGCCGGGGACGCGGACCGAGGGGTCGTGGCCGCCATGTTTGAGCTGAAGCATCTGCACGA
Organism: Pirellulales bacterium; assembly: GCA_046349975.1. GTDB lineage: Bacteria > Planctomycetota > Planctomycetia > Pirellulales > Lacipirellulaceae > JABDGM01. The sequence continues at coordinate 147,881 of JAXMBH010000013.1, read as the reverse complement.
GGAACTCGGTGTCGACGGTGCCGCCGGGGCCGCGTTTGAGGTTGCGCTCTGAGGCAGTGTCTTCGAGCCGCATGCGCATGTGGCGGATTTCGGTGGCGAAGTCGGGGCGCCAAGGTGTGCCGTAGGTGGCCTGGGCGACGATTTCCATCGCGTGCTGGCAGGCTTCGGGATTGCCGATGACGGGGCGGGCTTTGCAGAGGGCCTGGCGTTCCCAGAGTTGGGCGGGACCCTCGGCGAAGTAGCGGGCGAAAGCGTCGAAGGAGACGGCGAGTGCGCCACTGCGGCCAGTGGGGCGAAGGCGGGCGTCGACTTCGTAGAGGCGGCCGAACGGGCCGAGTTGGTTGCTGACGCGAATGAGGCGTTGGCCGAACTCCGAGAAGAAGTGGCTGTTGATGGTGCTGGAATTAGGTGTCGGGTGTCGGGTGTCGGGTGTCAGGGAGGACCGGTCGCCATTGCGCATGCGACCGACGGTTTGGCCGCCGGCTTCGAATAAGAAGATTAAGTCGAGGTCGCTGTGGTAGTTGGGCTCGCGGCCGCCGAGTTTGCCGAGGGCGAGGACGACGGGTTCGCACGTGTCACCTTCGCGGCCGGCGAGGCGCTGCCAGTGGTCGCGGCTGATTTCGTTCGCGAGGTCGGCTTCGGTAGGCTGGCCAATTTTGGGGAAGCCGTACTTGTCGATGAGCTTCACATATTCACGCTCGGCGATCTGGCGAAGGCAAGCTTCGGCGATATCGGCGAGAGCGGCATGGGTGGAGCGGATGTCGTCTTTGCCGACGACATCGCGGACGCCGACGCGAAGATGTTGGGCGTTCTTGAAGCTGTGGAGGATGGGGTCGATGTCTTCGGCGCCGCGGCAGAGCTCGGTGAGTGATTCTTGAAGGATGCCAAGCGTGGGCAGGTGTTCGACGAGCATGCTGTCCATGAGCTCGTCGATCATGCCGGGGTTGCTGGTGAGGATGCCGGCCAAGTACGGGCAGGCGGCGCAGAGGCGCACATAGAGCTCGAGCGACGGGCGGTTGAAGCTGAAGAGTTCCCAGAGGGCCGCTTTGCCGCCGAGGGAATCGCTTACGAGGCTGAGGTTCGTGAGTGTGGTATCGGGCTCAGGCGTTTGCGAGATCGAAGTGAGCAGGCGGGGGGCGATGGCGGCGAGGAAGTGGCGGCAGCGGCGTGTGGAGAGGAAGCGGATCTTCTCTTTGGCGAGGGCCATGAGGTTTTGGTAGGCTGCGGGAACGTCTTCGAAGGGATAGTGGCCGAGGACTTCTTGAATGCGTTCATTCGGCGGATCGGGATCGTTGACGAGGTCGACTTCGGGTTCGGCGTCGGCTTCGACCGGGAAGGCGTTGTGGAGTAGATGGTCGAGCATTTCGCGGTTTTGCCGCGTGCGGCGGGTGTAGTCGTCGCGAAAGGCTTGTAGCGGCGAGTGGTGGCGCGTGCCGGTGTAGCCCATGCGGACGGCGACCTTGGTGAGCTCCGATTTGTCGCTCGGCAGGAGGTGTGTTTTGAGGTCGAACATGATTTGGAGTCGATGTTCGAGCTTGCGGAGGAGGTTGTAGTTGTCTTCGAGCTTGGAGCGTTCATCGGGCGTGAGGCTGCCGACTTTTTCGAGTTGAGCGATGGCGTCGAGCGTGTTGCCGGTGCGGACTTCGGGGAGGCCGCCGCCGTTGAGGAGCTGGAGGAACTGGATGACGAACTCGATATCGCGGATGCCGCCGTGGCCGGTCTTCACATTGCGGAGGTCGCCGCCTTCAAGTTCGACGCGATGCTCGATGCGGCGTTTGAGGGCCTTGATGCCGGTGATATCGGCGAGGCTGAGGTAACGGCGGTAGATCCAAGGTTCGAGGCGCTTGAGCAGATCGGCGCCGAGCTCCAGGTCGCCGGCGATCGGGCGGGCTTTGACGAAGGCCTGGCGTTCCCAGGTGCGGCCTTTGACATCGTAGTACGACAGCGTGCTGTCGTAGCTCATGCAGATGGGGCCGTGCGAACCTTCGGGGCGGAGGCGGAGGTCGACGCGGTAGGCGACGCCGAGGTCGGTCGCTTCGGTGAGGAGGCGGACGACTTCTTTCGACAGGCGTTCGAAGTATTCCTGGTTGCTGACGGTGCGGCGAGCGTCGGTTTGGCCATCTTGCTCAAAGAGGAAGATGAGGTCGATGTCGCTGGAGTAGTTGAGCTCGATGCCGCCGAGTTTGCCGAGGCCGAGGACGACGAAGCGGCTGCGTTCGACATCGGCGCGGAGCGGCACGCCGTATTGTTCGTGGAGCTTGCGGCGAGCGAAGTCGAGGGCGGCCTCGACGATGGCATCGGCGAGGTAGGAGATTTGGCGGACGACTGTTTCGACTGGCTGATTGCGAACGATGTCGCCATAGGCGATGCGGAGCGTTTCGCGGCGCTTGAAGCGGCGGAGCGAGGCGAGGACTTCGCTCATGTTGCCGAGCGCGCGGACTTCGCTGACGATCTCATCGACGATCGCGGCGCGGGCGACGGGTTGGCCTTCGGTCATCCGCACCAGGTCGTAGGCTTCTTTATCGGAGACCAAGAGGTCGCTGAGGTATTGGCTGGTGGAGAAGATTTGCAGCAGGTTGGGGAGGGCGTCGGGGTCGCGCTCGAAGAGAGCGGCAGTGGCCATCGGGTTGCGCGAGGCCGCGATGAACCGCTCGAGGTTGTTGATCGCCATATCGGGATCGGCGAGCGTGGGCGCGGCGGCGGCGAATTGCTCGCTGATTTGGCCGAGCAGGTCGAGCGTGACGCCGTGATCGGCGATGCGCATGAAGTTGGCGTGGGCGGCAGGGAGATTGGCGACGTGCAGCGAACGGAGCCAGGGCTCAGCGGTGGAAGCATCATCGAGGCAGGAGCGGAGGCGGTCGACGTCGATCATGAGAGCGCGCGGTAGGGTCGGGAGGACCGCCTGAACAGGAACTCCCTATTCTATCTTCAATCCGCGGAAGGTAGCAACTGCCAGCAGACCGGTCGCAAAGTAAATCAGACGAACTGCTACATGAATCGAGCCTTTTCACTAATTTCAAACAATGACTTCGCTCACTCTGTGCCAGACACTGACACCAATCGGAGTCACCTCGACAGGTGGCCGATACATCTGACCCAGCGTCCACAACGCCAGCCAAATGAAGAGCAAATAGATCGTCGCAATTCCAAGTCGACGATTCTTCGAAAACAACAGCCACCCGCCTCCGAAGAATGTTGACACGAACAATATGGTTCCCGCTGCATTCAACGTGCGTCCAAGCACCGTTCGATCAAACAAGATGGAATCCGCGTACGCGACCTGATGCCCTTGATAAGTGTGGAGGAGCGGTGCACGTGGCCGACTTGCGATGATCGTTGCCGAAATGGAAACGACTGCGATCAGCGTAATCGATGCCAACAAGACGGAACGCCGATGAAGGTACATGCGGCTCTCGATTGCGAGAAATACCCCGACGAGTGATAGCGCGATTCCAAATGCCATGTAAAATGCACTAACCCTTATGCCGAGCAAAACGACCGCGACCAGTCCGCAATAAATACTGACAAACAGGCTTGCCCAGCATAATGACTGAAGGTCCCACCGAATGTCCTGAACATTTGCCTGTCCCGTGAGTTTTGCCGTGGACCAACCAAGTCCGAACGAGAAAACCAATAAAACGATTGGAACAAACGCGAGAACATTGGTCACGAGAGTGTTATCGAAGAGGTCGGCAGCGAACGGAACGGCGATGAGACAAGCTATGGCCGAACCCATACTGTATGCTGCGAGCTCCCTCCGATTTGGCGTATGCGTTAGCCGCGCTGAATACAGCCCTGCCGAGAAACGGACACTGTCGATGCAAGTGAGCACGACTCCGGCGATAAAAAACCACCCAGCCGTAGGCCAACCGGCTGTGACAGGATCGGCAATCCCGAAGGCAAATAGCACTACCAGTGCCGGAACGACGATACAACTGGCGCAGAAGTGCATTGCACTAAAGAGTACCAGGCCGGACACCATCTTTGCCGGTGCGTTAGCCATCGATCGGGCTCTTGGCCGAACGGCGAAATCAGCTTCGCAGAATTAAGGGATGCTGGTAGTTTAGTTAGGCTTGTCTTCCACCGGAAATAGTCAGTGGGAGGGGACTGGTCTCGCTCCTTTGGGAGCATCATAGAGATAGAGCGATCACGGTCGACGTCGATCATGAAGACTCGGATTGGGGCCGTTGGGCCGCCAGCGAAGAATTGTTATTGTATCGCGGGGTGGCGAAGGATTCCATTCCGTTCCAAAATTGGTGACTGCAATAGTTCGGAGTATACTTTTATAGTTGCAGAAAATAGGGCGAGCGGACGGTCATAAGTCGGAGATGTAGCCATGGTAAGCGGCGAGGCGGCAAATCAAGCGATCATCGACGCGTTGGGGGAGCGATTGCGCGAAGAACGCAGGCAGATCGAGGAGAGCTTGCAGGAAATGATCGCGAAGAGTGTGCGCGAACAGCGAGAACTGCTGCGTGAAATCATGGTGGAAGCGCTGGAGGAATTCGCGCTAGCCGGGGCGATTCGCGAGGGCCGCACGACCGCGCCTGTGAGCCGCGATGCCGTGATGCGAGCCTTGCGAGGCAAGGCATGAATGTGGCATTCCGCCGCAGTTTCACGCGCGACTTGCGGAAGATCAAGCAGCGCCAAGTTCTCAAGAGTGTTCAACGGGCGATTGAAAGCGTCGAGGCAGCCGAGTTGCTGACCGACATCGCAAATCTCAAGAAACTTGTCGGTTACGACACATTCTATCGAATTCGCGTCGGCGACTACCGTATTGGTGTCGTGATTGAAGCGGGCGAAGTGGACTTCGTTCGTTGTCTTCATCGACGCGATCTGTATCGGTATTTTCCGTAGCGTCACGTGGCGTCGTAGAGGCATGCGTCGAGGAGGGCCAGCACTTCGTCGAGAATTTCACGGGCGCCTTTTCGATGAATTTCGCGTGGCGGCTGGCGGCGATATATTGGCTCACGCGTTCGATGCCTTCGTGCCGAGTCGTTGTATCGTGTAGAGGGCGCGAGCTTTCAGCAGATTGAGAAAATCGACTTGGCGGAGCAAATGCTCCAGCTCGCGCTCTTCAGCTGGCGAAGCTTGGTATTCTTTCGACTTTGCCAGCAACTCATCCAGGTGCGCTTGCGCGGACGGAATGAGCACGCCGGCGGCTAAGGCATCCAACTCATCGATGCTCACGCCATTGAGTAGCTCGGAGTCGGTCATACGGTTTGTCGCACGCTCTCTAACTCAGAAGCCAGTACATACGATGCTGTCTAATTGTACCATAATGTGGCAGTAACATGAAAACGACTTCGCCGAAGAGGGTGTGGGCGTTGGCGAATTAGTTTATCTATTCCGCGGCACGTGCTCGACTCGATTTAGCATGTCCTCAGTGTTCATGACATTGGCGATCAATTCCAAATACTCAATTGTATGGCCAACCTGAAGCGATTGCTGAGCGACGAAGACGATTCCGTCAAATGGTATTCGCATTTGTTGGCGTTCGGCTACGAGCCGCAAGAAGCCTTTGTCGTGAGTGACCAATACTCGGCCGAGAGCTGTGGCACGAGTTAGGAGTTCGTCGTCGGCAACTTCGGCCGCGCCGTCTTCGTAGGCCGTGAGTACATCAACTCCACGATTGCGGAGACCGCGCGTGATATGGACGCTGAGCTGATGATCCATATAGAACGCCAGCATTACGGCACATCGTCGCCCAATTCACGGAGTTTTTTCGCGGCGAGCGACTCGCCTTGCTGGGCAAAGAAGCTTTCTGCAAACCGATTGAGCTGCTCGATTTCGCGATCGAACTCGTTCTTGTGGTCGTAGTAATACGCCAGCGCTCCATGGATTTGACTTAGCGACAATTGGGGGTGCGATTCCCGCAAATCTGCTGGGGTCATGCCGTGCAGGTATTCTTCGGCAAGAATCCGTACTTTGAACCCTGTGCCACAGATGCGGGGGTGACCATCGGCGGGAATCTCGATGTATGGATTTGCTACCGTGCTCATACGGAAATTATACCATGCCGGGAACGGCCAATTGGAGCAGCTCGGGACCGCTGTGGCGGGTGACGACTTCGCCGAAGAGGGTGTGGGCGTTGGCGTCGTAGATGAGGATGGGGAGTGTGTGGCCGATTTGGCGCGGGTTGCCGTCGAAGACGACGATGCGGTCGCAGGGGGTGCGGCCGGTGAGTTGGAGCGTGTGGCTGTCGGCTGTCGGCTGTCGGCTGTCGGGGGAGGAGGGGCTGTCGGCTGTCGGCTGTTGGCTGTCGGCAAAGCCAGAGTTCGCGTCTCGGAGAGACGCGGCCACGTGTTGCTTGCTGGGGCCTTCGACTAGGACTTCTACTTGGCGGCCGAGGAAGAGGTGGTTGTCCGCTTCGCTGATTTGGTTTTGGAGGGCGAGCAGGTCGTTGTTGCGGCGGCGCTTCACATCGTCGGGGACGTCGTCGGCGTAGAGTTCGGCGCCTTTGGTGCCGGGGCGCTCGCTGTATTTGAAGATGAAGCTGTTCTTGAAGCGCGACTCGCGCACGAGGTCCATCGTGAGTTGGAATTCTTCCTCGGTCTCGCCGCAGAAGCCAACGATGAAGTCGCTGGTGACGGCGACGTTGGGGATCCACTGGCGGGTGCGGGCGAGCATTTCGCGGTAGTCGTCGACGGTGTAGCCGCGCTTCATGCGGTGGAGCACAGCGTTCGAGCCGCTTTGCACGGGGACGTGCAGGTATTTCGTTACTTTCGGCAGGTCGCGAACGGCGGCGAGGAGGTCGTTCGTCATGTCTTTGGGGTAGTTGGTGACGAACTTGATGCGTTCGAGGCCTTCAATTTCGTGTAGCGCGGCGAGCAGGTCGCTGAGTCGCCAGGTGCGGTCGCCCGCGCGGTAGCGGTAGCTGTTGACGGTTTGGCCGAGGAGCGTGATTTCGCGGCAGCCTTCGGCGGCGAGTTGGCGCGACTCGGCGAGGATATCGGCGGGGGGGCGGCTTTGCTCGGGGCCGCGGACGCTCGGCACGATGCAATAGGTGCAGAACTTATCGCAGCCGATCATGATGCGGACGTACGCCTGGTAGGGCGTGGGGCGCATCGCGGGGTCGCGCAAAGGGTCGAAGCTTTCGTGGCTGCGTTCGATTTGGGCGCGGCTGCCCTCTTTGCGGCCGAGGCTAACTTCCATGCGCTGCGTGCGGGCAGGGCCTTCAGCGCGGATTTCTTTGACAAGCGCGGGCACCTGATGCAACTGGCCGGGACCGACGATGAGATCGACGTACGGGGCGCGTTTAAAAATGATGCCCTGATGGTTTTGGGCCATGCAGCCGAGGACGCCGATGACTTTGTGCGGGTGTTCGCGTTTGGCGTTTTTGAGGCGACCGAGGGCGCTGTAGATTTTGTCTTCGGCGTGTTGGCGGACGCTGCAGGTGTTGAAGAGGATCGTATCGGCGTCGTGCGGGCTGGTGGTGAGCTCGTAGCCATCTTTGCGGAGGCTGGCGACGACGAGCTCGCTGTCGAGCTCGTTCATTTGGCAGCCGACGGTTTCGATGTAGAGCTTCATGGAAGAAGAGGGGTAGAGTGGGAGACAGAGAGCGGGGGAGATGGGAGTGTTTGCGACGGTGGAATTGCTGGCTGCCTTGGATTGTATGCCGTAGCCCTCGGCTTTGCCGGGGGGTGGGCATCATTTGGGTTTGGCGGCTGGGCGAACCCCCGGCGGAGCCGGGGGCTGCCGGGGTGTTGGCCGATTTGCGGGTGAGCGGCTCGTATCGGCGTTTGTTACCGGTTGCGTTTGCGGCGGGCGTCGACTTGGCGTTGGACATCGGCGACGAGGGCGTCGCGGCGCGATTTCATCATGCGCGTTAGGGCCATCACGGCGACGTAGACGGCGATGGCGAGCAGGATGATATCGGTGCGGGACATTTAATGATAACCGGTGAGGCGGTGGGGCGTCAGGGAGTTGGGAGTAGTTGGGGCAAGTGTGGGGTGGGGCAAGGGAGCACTGGTCGCTGAAGCGACCAGTCCGGGGGCAGAGGTCAGCGGAGGGCGGGCGGGGGCGGCAGGGCGGAGGCGTTCGAGGCGGTGCGGATGTCGCCCAGGCGGCGCAGCGAGGCGAGCGTTTGTTGGAACTCTGGACGTGAGCGGAGTGCGGCGAATTGCGGGTCGCGGTCGACACTTTCGTAGCGCTGGATGGCTTGTTGGATGGCTGCGGGATCGGGCGCCTGGTTAGGCGTTGTCGCACCGGGTGGTAGCGACAGGTAATTTCGCCATTGGTCATCGAAGCCGGGGATTTGGACCGCCATCAGACTGTTGGATGATGCGCCAAGTTGCTGGCGGATGGACTCGATGTCATTGGTGCGCCCACCGGCAGCGACCCAGCCGCCGGCGGTGGCGGCGGCAACTTGTCCGGGCGCGGCGGTTGGAGCGACGAGCGGTTGGGCGGCGGTGTAGGCGTGGATGATGCCAAGCAGTTGGGCTGCCGAGGCGGGGAACGCGCCGGGGGGTTGATAGTAAATCGCTTCGGCGCTGGGATCGAGGGAAATTGAGGAGCCGTCGATCGAGACGCCGACGAACGCGCCGCGGGCGCGCGAGTACGAGAGGATTTCGGCGAGATTGAGGTCAGTGCTGGCGGAGGTTTGGCGGCCGATGGGTCCGGCGGCGGCGGACGCGTCGACGCCGACTTTTAGGGTGCCGCGGAGGAGGTTCTGCACGCTTTGCGGTGTACGGAAGACAAGGATGAGGTCGGTGGCCTGGACGCCGATTTGATAGCCGAAGCTGCCGCCGGCAACTTGGATCATGCGTGGCGCTTGCCAGGCGCCGTTGGGGTCGCGGATGATGAGCACGCCTTTACCCCATTGCACGCCGAAGACGAAGGCGCCGCGCATCATGCTCGGCACGATGGCGATGGCTTGGGCGTTCGCGAGCAGGTTGCGCGGGATTTCGTTCTGCGGCATCTGCATCGCTTGGGCGAACACGGTCGTGGCTTCGACGACGGTGAACTCGGTGGGATTTTGTACGAGCGGGGCTTGAGCGCGCGATTGCGCCGAGGCTTGGATAACGGCGCACGTGAGGAGCACAGTAACGAAAGCGCAGCGTGGGGAGCGAGCCATGGCGATTGGATCTCTACGAGGTTCGCTGAAGCGGGAGGGAGGCGGTGGGAGATTAGAAGAATGGCGGAATTGCAGCAAGGCGGCTCGCTGCTAGCAGAGGGATTGCCGCAGGCGGCAACGCAGCTTCCGGCGTCAACTGCCGGCGCGGATACGATCGTAGAATTGTCGCGGGGAAACGATCGGAATGTTCTGATACGTATTCAGTTCCAAGAGTTCTTTGTCGCCGGTGATCAAGCAATCTGCCTGAGCAGCGATTGCAGTTCCCAGCACGGGCAGGTCGTCGAGGTCGGCGACAGCGGTGTGGGGAAGTGTTGCAGGGACAACAATTTCGGAGTGTTTGCGAATAATGTCCGCAACGACTGCCGCCTGATCTTGAGACGCTGTGAACTTGCCCACGTAGTGCTCAACGAACTCCCTCAAGATGTGTTCCGAGAGCACGATTGTGTGGTCGCGGAAACAGAGCGTGAGGAGGGCTTCGCAAATCCCGTGCGTGGCCACGCCGGCCAGCAGCACATTGGTATCCAGAACGAGCCTCACGAGACGGCCTTAAAGATGTCTTCGTCCATGAGGAATCCCTGGGCTTCGGCTAGGGGCGCGGTGACCCGGCGGATGGCTTTGAGCTGCTCCGCGACGACATAGCGGCGGATCGATTCGCGGACCAAGTCGCTTGTCGGCCGATGGAGTTGGCGACTTAGCTCTTCCAGCTGTACTTTCAAGTCGTCGGGGATGCGGAGCGTGAGAGTGGACATGTATTACATTGTAACACACGCAGGCTTATAGTCCAATTGCGGCAAAAGCGGCTCATTGTTTCGGCTTGAAGAGCTTGTCGAGAGCCTTGTTGAGCTCGTTGCCGACGGCCTGGCCGGCGGCGTTTTGGAGGAGTTGGGTGGTGAGGCTGGTGACGGCGCGCTGGTCGAGTTGCGGGCGCTTGAGTGTGCCGGTGACGGGAACTTGGAGTGACTGGCCTTTGAGTCCGGCGAGCAGCGGTTCTTTGGCGACCCAGGCATCTTGGATCGGAATCTGAATATTGAGAGCGAGGGATTCATCGGCGAGGCCGACAGAGCCTTGCGAGCGGAGGATGACGTCGCCGACTTGGAACTCCATCGCTTCGTGGTAAGCGCGGCCATCGACGACGCGGAAGCTCACTTGCTGATCGCTGATCGAGAGTAGCTTGGCTGGCTCACGTGTGGCGGCGGGGTCGCGACGCTTGATGAGCGATTCAATTTGCTGGGCGAGGTTGAAGAACGGCTGCGTGGTGGGGCCGGGCGTCACACGGACCGAGTGCACGGTGAGCTTGCCGGCGGAGTCGGTTTTCTTGGAGTCGGCGAGCGGCATGCGGAGGCCGTCGAGTTGCAGCGAGAACTGACCTTCGCTTTGCGTAGCGCCGGCGAGAACGGGGGCGACGTACTTGAGCATGGCTTCGCTGACTTGCGGCGAGATGCGGACGTTGGTGATCACGGGCCCCGCGGGCAGCGTGAGTTCGGCTGGTTCGGGGGCAAAGCGTACGGTGGGTGCGAGGTTAAGTTGGCCTTCGCCGACGGAGAGGTTGAGCGGTGTGATTTGGACTGCGCCGTCGCCGAGTGTGGCGGCAAGTTTGCCGGGTCCGACGGGGAGGCCGTAGACGCTAGCACCGCTCCAGGGGAGTTCGAATTGGGCGCGCACTCGCTTTGACCAGTGGGTGGACGATTGCGGATTGCGGATTTCGGATTGCGGATTGAGGCCGACCGGCTGGACCTTCAGGCTTGATGAATCGAGTAGCTGACCGGCGAGGCCGAAGCGGGCTTGTTCGCGGCCATTGAGTTGGATGCCTTCGCCGAGGTAGGGGCTGAGGAGTGGCGAGAGTTGGGCGAGGTCGTAGTTGAGCGCGCCGTTCGCGTTGCATTCGGCGGCGGTGGAGAGGCGGTCGATCTGACCGGCAGCGGTGGCTTGGAGCGTGTTCGACTCGACTTGTAATTGGTCGAAGTTGAGGCGGTCGGTGGCGGCGTCGTAGTTGGCGCTTGCGCGGAGCGTGAGGTTGGGTTCTTGCCAGATGGCGGAGGAAGGTGTCGGGTGTCGGGTGTCGGGTGTCGGCGTAGAAGAATACGAGGTGAGGACAAGGTTTTGACCCGTCGCGGTGAGGTTGGCGGTGATGCGGCCGGATTGTTGGAGGAAGCGGAGGTTGCCGGTGAATTCGCCGGCGGGGCGATATTGCGTGGCGGCGGCGGAAGGTGCGCGCCAGTTGCCGATGCGGGCGAGGTCGGCGCGGAAGGCGGCCGCGCCGCCGAGTTGGCCGATGCCTTGCGCGCCGCGCGCGTAGCGAACGTCTTTCGCGGCGACCGAGACGGTGCTCGTGACGAGCTGCGCGGATGTGGCGGCGAACTCGCCGGTGGCGCGGTTGAGGTGGGCATCGCCGGTGAATTCGACGCGCGGCTCGACGATGTTCCAGCCTTCGCTAGCGGCTTGCAGGTTGTTGATCGCGACGCGGGATTCGGTGACGTCGATCGTGCTGCGCGTCGCGCGGACGGTGGCGGTGATTTCGCTCGCGCCGTCGACGCGCCAGGCGCCGGGGGCGAACCAGGGCCGGGCGCGCGTGAGCCAGCGAGCGATGCTGCCGGTCGATTTCACGGTGACGGGCCAGAGCGGTTCGGATTGGTTGAGCGCGACGGCGCCGGTGAGGCGGGCATCGAGCTGGTCGCCTTGGCCGTTCACCTGTAGCTGCGCGGTGTCGACGCGGGTGGGGGCGTGCGAGATCGGGTCGAGCATGCCGGCGGCTTCACCGCGGAGGCTGAGTTGCGGTTCGGACCAGATCGCGCCATCGCTGAGCGCGACACGGAGCTGCGTGAGGTCACTCGTGGCCGTGGCGGAGAACTTGTCGCTATCGGTTTGTTGCCAGTTGAGTTGGGCGGTGCCGGTGCCGGCAAGCTGCGTGCCGCTGAGGTCGATGAACTGGCCGAGTTGTTCGGCGAGCGCATTGAGATCGAACGAGGCATCGGCAGAGAGTTTTTGGAATGTTCCGGCGGCTTGAACGTGGAGGAACTTCGAGTCGCACTGCAAGGCGTCGAGGGCGAGCGTGCCGTTTTCGCGGCGGAGAAAGAAGTTCGCGCCGATGGGGTCGTCCCAGCGGAATGGTTTGCCGCTGGCCGTGGCGGCGATTTGGGCGGTGCGCAGGGAGCCGGTGAGCGACTGGCCGGTGGCGGTGGGTTGGAGGCGGCCGTTGAGCTCGACGGAGCCGGCGGTGACGATCGTGTCGCTGCGGATGCGGAGGGCGTGCGGCAGCATCGTGGCGAGTCGAGCGAGGTCGACGGTGCCGCGGAGTTCAACGTCGTTGTTGCCGGCGAAGGGGAAGGAAGACGCCGACGGGTTCTGTGGCGCGGAAAAAGTCGCGGAGTCGAGGCGGCCGCGGGCGGCGAATTGGCCGACGTCGCTGCGGAGCTGGAAGTCGTCGATTGCGATGCCGTTCGGTTGGGCCGTGAGTCGCCAGGGGAGTTCGACGCGGGCGAGGCGGATGCGATCACCGTTGAGCGCCGGGGCGGTGGCGTCGAGTCGGTCGATCGTAAACGTGCCGGCGGTGGTGAGGTCGCTGGCGACGGCTGCTGGATCGGCGTTCCAAGCAGCGGAAGCATTGCCCGAGAGCGTGCCGCTGAGTTCGGCGCCTGCGGCGGTGCGGCGCAAGTACGGTTCGAGCGCGGTGAGGGCGAGGCCTTCGGCCTGCAGGCTCAGTTCGTGGCGGTTGCCGTTGGGTTTGAGTGTGAATGCGAAGCGGCCGGCGGGTTGGGCGGCGGTGTTGGCTTGGGCGACGGAGAGTTGGCCGGCGAGTGTGCCGTTGCCGAGGCCGCCGGCGGCGCCGTGGCAATCGTATTGGCCGGTGAGGCCATCGATGCGCCAAACGCGGCCGGTGGCGGCGTCTTCGGCGAAGATCGTGCCGTCGGTGAGTTGCAGGGCGTAAACCGTGGGCGTTGCCGCTTGCGACTGTTCAGTTGGCGGCTGAACTTTTTTGGCGAAGTCGGCGAGTACGCGGTTGAGAACGTCTTCGAGGTTGCTGCCGTCGGGGCGGATCTTGACGAAGATCTGTGGCCGGTTGATTTGGATGATGCCGAGGTCGCGCGAGTTCAGGACGAGGTTTAGCGGCGCGCGGTTGAGGACGATGGAGTCGGTGGTGAGCAGGGCGTTGCCGGCGGAGTCGGAGACCTGGATGCTGGAGAGCGCCGGGCTGCTGAGCCAGCCGAGCGAGGCGGTGCCGACGGTGACGTGGACGGCGTCGCTGGGCACGGCGGCGGTCACGAAGACATTGAGGAGCGGCGTTTTGGCGATGATCATCGGCAAGAGCGCGATGACGATTCCCAAGAGTACGAGGCCGACGAGGAGTTTGCGACGCGCGCCGCCGGTGCGAGGCGCGGCCCAACACGAGCGGCGGCGGTGAGACGCCGGGGATAGATGTTTGCGCAGCATGGGGCGGATTCTAGGGGCAAGTCGCGTGGGGGCCTAGAGCGGGAGGCGGGGCGTGCTGGCAGTGCGAGCGGATTTAAGGGGGAGGGCGGAAGGGGGAAGGGGAAGGCAAGCGGCGGCGTTATGGCTCAAGCCCTGCAGCGAGAAGCCCCGTGAACGGGGCTATTGGACGTGTTGCGGTGTCGAGGAACCCGCCGTAAACGGCGGGGCTATTATCGCTGCGCGAGAAAAGGGCGATGAAACCGCCCTCAATCGTTGGGCAAGTGCAAGCTAGTGCCGACGACATCCTGAAGTCGCGGTTTGTTCGGCATGCAGATGATTCACTGGCAAAGCCAGTGGGACCCGAATTCAAAATACGCTCTTACAATTCAAAGTTGAACGTGTGGAGGACGTAGCGGGAGAGGCGTTTGAAGAGGGTTTGCGGCGCGCAGGTGATTTTTGCACGTCCGACGAGGCCGATCCGCAGCAGGTTGTGGGGGTCTTCGCTAGGAAGCGGCACCACGGCTTGGAAGATTTGGTTGAGTGGCCGCGGGTTACCGGTGGCGTCGGCTTTGGAGGGGAGCGGGCCGTTGTGGAGGCTCGAAAGATGTTGCGGCGTGATTTTCAGGTCCTCAGTCGAGACCCGCTCGATATAGCAGTTTGTATAGACGTAATCGGCGGTCTGATCGAGCATGATCTCGACTTTCTGGTTGGGGAGAACGAATTCGACATCGTTCTGATCGATTGCGAGGCGGGCTTCGAGTGATTTCGGATCGCCGATCTGGCAGAACTTGGTGCCGACGACGAGGCGGGCGCCGATGTTTTCAGGATCGAACGGCGAGCCGCTCCATGGCGGCAGGTGGGCGGCGTCTTCGCTGTGCTTTTCGACGATCGTCGGCGGCAGGACTGTGCCGGCGCGGGGGGCGACGAGCGTGAGACTCTTGAGGTCACCTTCGCGGTGGGCGAGTTGGTCCTTCGTGCCGATGAGCGACTTGGTGATTTCGCCGATTTGAAAACTGGCGCTGCGGTTTTCGAAGCTCACGCGGCTGAGGCCTTCGAGCTGAGCCTGCAGCACGTTGCGTTGGCCGGTGAGTTTGGAGATGTCGATGTTGACATCAATGTTGCTTAGTTCGGCGAGCTTTTGGCCTGGGGTGACCTGATCGCCCGGGTGAACGAGGACCTGGTCGAGGATGCCGTCGACCGTGACGTACACGAATTCCGCGTTGCGGGCCTGCACTTCGAGCGGAGCGACCACGTGGTACGGCAGCGGAATGAAGAAGAGGGCGGCAATTGCACAGGTGATGACGCCCATCGTGGCATAGACTCGCCAGCGTTCCACTTTTCCCAACCTCCCCGGCACTTTGAAGAATTTGAACAGGTTCCACAGCGGCTGAATGAGCAGCCCGTAAATTGAACCGAGCGCGATTGCCTGGCCGAGCACTTTGAGGCCGTACGGTTCGAACACGCGGTTCAGGAAATACAGAATCGAGAACGTAACGACCCAGCGGTAAATGGCCGAGGCGACGGTGTACGTGGCGAAGAGCCATTGGCGGCGTTGTGGCAGGAACGGATCTTCGGGTTCTTCGAGGCCGAGGCACCAGGCGCCGAGTTTGCGATTGAGGATCGTGCTCGCCTTTTGGCGGAGGTTCGGAATTTCGAGGATGTCGCTGAGGATGTAATAGCCGTCGTACCGCAAGAGCGGGTTGGCGTTGAACATGACGGTGCTCACCGAGCTGATGAACATCACGTTGAGGCAGATGTAATTGATCGGCCCGGGCTGCGTGAACCACCAGATGAACGTGCAGATCGAAGCGAGGACGAGCTCCACATACATGCCGGCGGCGCCGATCGCGGCGCGATGCCAGCGATTGGGGAGCATCCAGGAATCGGACACATTGCAATAGAGGCAGGGGGTGAGGACGAGGAACATCACGCCGATTTCGTGGCACTCGCCGCCGAAGTGCTTGCAGGAGAGGCCGTGGCCGAACTCGTGCAGGATCTTCGTAACGCAGAGGGTGAGGCCGAGCCACATCCAGTTCTGGGCGCGGAAGAAGTAGTGGAAGTCGGGCAGGCGGGAATGGAAGACTTCGAACTGCACGAGGACGAGCGTTAGCGCGGCGAGGCCCAGGGCGATGCAGCAGACCATTGCCGGGACGGTGAAGAACCAGCGGATGTACGGGTAGACGAAGTTGAAGAATCGCTCCGGATCGACGCCTTTGAAGCGGACGGAGAGAATGTTGGCGAGCGTGGCGAGGCGTTCTTGCTTGACGCGTTCGTCGCGGCGCTTGACGAGCTGCTGGCCTTGGCCGGGGGCATCGGTGATGACGAGGCCGCTGCGGTGGAGCATGCCGATGAACTGCTGCAGTTCTTCGGTGCGGATCGTTTGTGGCGGAAAGTCGCGTTCGAAGCGTTCGGCGATTTCGTCGAGGCTCGACTCACCATCGAGCATGTTGAGGATGGCGTATTCTTCTTCTTCGAAGCGGTAATACTGGAGGCCGACGGGGTCTTTCACGACCCAATAGATGCGGCCTTGATAGCGCTGTTGGCGGCCACGCAGGTCGGGCCGCTTGCGAATCGGCAGCTTTCGCGAGGAGCTGGAGACGAGGCTATCGGCGAGGGTGGACATGGGCGCGGAAGGCCTTGGCGTACGTTGCTCTTAGGGACTGGCGGAGAAGAGTGGGAGAGGGGGAGACATGGAGAGGGGGAGAATGTTTGTCACACAATGTCTCCCCATCTCCCACTCTCCTTGTCTCCCCCTCTTTCCTTCTCATCTCGCGCGGCTGACGCCGGGGTTGTTGGCGGTGCCGAGGTGGATGGTCATGGTGGCGGGCATGCCGTCGCGGAGCTGCCAGTTGGAGTTCTTTTGTTGATTGGCGATTTCAGCGCGGACGTTGTAGACGCCATCGGGCCGAACAATCGAGCTGACCTTGATGATGCGGCCTTGGAAGGTAGCCTTCTGACCACCAGACATTTCGACGTCGATGGTGACGCCGCAATTGGCGATTTCGCTGGGATCGTACTTGCTTTGCTCGACGGCGCCTTCGACATGCATTGTGTCGAGCTTGAGCAGCGTAAGGATGGTGTCGCCGGGCTGAACCCATTCGCTTTGGTGGCGTTTGATTTCTTCGACCACGCCATCGAAGGGGGCGACGACGACGCGCCGCTTGATCTTGAGGTCGGCGGCGTCAACATCGGCCTGTTTGGTGAAGGCCTCGTACTTGGCCAGTTCCTGGTCGTGCGTCGATTTTTCGATCGCCATTTCGTAATGCTTCCAGTCGAGGCGGGCCTTGCGGAGTTCTGATTCGGTGATGGCCTTTTCACGAATCTTGTTGGCCTCGACGAGCATGTCGTATTCGGCCTTGTAGGCTTCGGCCTGGGTCTGAGCGAAGCGGATTTCGACGTCGTCCTTCCAGCGCTTGTAGGCGGCAGCGTACGCGGCGTTGGCGGCTTTTTTCTGCATTTGTGGTTCGCTATCGTCGATTTTGCCGATGACCTGGCCGGCGCGGACGAGCGCGCCTTCCTGTACGGCGAGTTGCACGAGGACGCCGGGCTCCATGGCGGGGAGCTTGATTTCATCGGCGACTTTTACGAGACCGGCGACGGTGGGATCGCCGGGTGTCGAGGGCTGCTGGGCGAGCGCAGCAGACGACAGGAGCAGCGCGGTGAAGGTGATGCCGCTAAGGCGAGGCAGGAACATATCAGCTCTCTCCGTCTTTTCCGGCTGCGAAGTTGTGCATCGATTCGCAGGCATTTGATCGAACAGGAGGCAACGGAGGGAACAGAGAGAGAAGGAACCTCTGTTTTCTCTGTTGCCTCATGTTCAACGAGATCATTTCGACAACGTAAATGTCACTATTCAATATGTGAGTTAACAGCAGGTGGTTTAGAAAATTCTGAAAAGGATTTTGGCGCGGATGAAGTCGACCAGGTCGTGGAACCAGACGTAGCCGATGGCTCGTTGGCCGCAGTGGACTTTGGCAGTGGCGCCGGCGCCGATTTTGGGGTCGGGCACGGCGTCGCGGAGTTCTTTCTGGTTGAACGCTACGCGGACGAGGACCGTGTTGCCTTCTTCGCCCCGGACCTCGGCGCTGCGTTCGATTTCCTGCACCGTGCCGTGGAACTCTTTAGCAGGGTTGGTGGCGAGGAAGAAGGTCACATCGAGCGGGCCTTGGTGGTTGGCCGCGGCTTTGGCGATGTGTCCCATGCGTTTCTCGGGCATCGTGACTTCGAGTTCCCAATCTTGCGTGGGGTCGGCGATCTCGAGCAGGTTTTCGCCCTTGTTGACGGGACGGTCGAGCAGGCGGTCTTCGACATTCCAGGTGACGACGCGGCCATCGATCGGGCTGCGGATGTTGAGCTTCTCCTTTTTTTCGTTCATCAAGGCGAGCTGCTCCTTCAGGCTCTTGATGCGCTCGCCAACTTCGCGAACCTCTTTTTGCTTTTCGCTGCGTTCGAGATCGGTCAGCTCCTTGTTGTCGAACAGCACGCCTTGGGCCGAGAGCAGCTTGGCCGTATTGCTGTTGAGCTCGCCCTCGATCATGGCGATATCTTTTTCCAGCTCGCGGCTGCGTTGCACGAGAACAACTTCGCCCTTCTTTACTTCCTGGTCGTGCTTGACGTTGACCTTTTGCACTTCGCCGTCGACCGCGGCCCACACGTTCTTGCGGGTCTTGGGTTTGAGGTGGCCTTCGCCTTGGAGCTTGAGTTCGTAGGGGAAGAAGCAGAGGAATGCGATGGCGGCGATGATGGCGGCGGAGATGGCGAGTGTTTTCGGCAGCGAGCGGCCGCGAAAGAGCTTGGTGCTCTGGCCGAGGAATCGCCACACCGGCATGAGGAACAGGCCCTCGTATTCGAGGGCGTTGGTAAGGGCGGTGGCGCTGTGGGTGCGGACGACGTCGACCCGTTGCAGGAAGCCCTCGGGCGGGCGGCTGTCGACCATTTGTTCGACGATGAGCGCGCCGATGACGCGGACTGGCTCCGGTTCTTCATCTTCGGCGAACTTTTCTTCTTCGTCGCGTGGCTCGGTGAGTGGCAGGATCGCGATGGCCTTGGTGTGCGACTCGTCGACGTAGGCATCGAGTGCGGCTTCGACTTGCGGCGCGAGCTCCGAGGTGTCGCCGGTGAACCAGACGTCTTCACCAGTCTTCACGACGGCGGCGGCGAGCTTGCCGAGCATGACGGTAACGTTCGAGCGCTTGTCGAACGTATCTTGCCCGCTCACGGCTTCAATGGGGCAGCTGCTGCCGCGGCGGATGGCGACGCTCACGCGGTCGCAGCCGATGAGGCGGCGGCCTTCGTTGACGATCGTGTAGGCGGTTTGGCGGACGTCGAGCTTTTCGTGGGCCGAGCGGGTGAACGTTTCGAGCTGTTCCCAAAGCGTTTGCTTCTCGGAGAGGTGGCGGAGGCGGCCGGCCTTGAGGAAGTCGCCGGCGAACTCGCACACCTGCATGAGGAACCGCAGGTAGCCGCGCTGCGTGGTGATGCGCGCGCCTGGGCGCTGAAAGACTTCGAGCACGCCTTGCGGACCTTGGTCGTTGCGCATGGGGGCGAGCACGAGCAGGAAGTCGGTCGGGTTGGCGGCAGCTTCTTCATCGCCGTCGGTAACTTCGCCGGTGCCGGAGTGCGGGGCGATGAGCGCGCCATCGGGGCCGAGGAGAACTTGGCGCAAGAGGCGGCCGTGTTGTTGCTGGCCGACCTGGTTTTCGATGAGGCCGGTTTGTTGCAGGTTGATCTGGTAAGTGAGCTGCAGCGCGCCGTTGTCGGTGAGTGTCCAGACTGCGCCGCCGGGTGCCGCGAGGGCTGCGACGACTTTGTTGAGCATCGCGTTGTAGAAATCGGCGGGCGAAATGTCGGCCCGCGACAGCTCGGCGATTTCCTGAACGAGACCCTGGATCTCGCGTTTGGCGCGTTCGACTTGCTCGGAGTCGACGGAGCCGCGTTCGCCGCTCGAAACCTGAGAGTATTCGGAGGAAGTGCTCACGCTGGCGTGGGGTAGGCGCTGTTAGTGTTCGGTGAACCGATGGTTCGCGAATTCGTTCGGCAGCCCCCGGCTCTGCCGGCGGTTTGGCAGCGTTTTGATCTACGGTCATTCAAACCCCCGGCAGAGCCGGGGGCTGACGTGGTCCGTGGAATCGCTGAATCCCGTGGCTGCACCAATAGTTAACTGTACCGCAAAGGCGAAAGTGGGCGGATACCCATGTCGCAGTTAGGCGCACAAATTTGGCCCGATCGATGAGAAAAACTGGTGGTTTGTGCGGCCCGACTAATCGGTACAACCCGCGCGGTTTGCCGCGGATCGTACGGCCCGGTGGTTCCCGAGCGCCCTACATTGTAGTAGGCACGCTCCGCGTGCCGTAACTGAGGCAGGTAAAAGCCGTTGCCAGGACTGGCGACGGCACACGGAGTGTGCCTGCTACAATTGCGGAGCGTCAAGCATTCCAGCTAGACCCGCTCACCGGGGTGATGCTAGGATTATAGGATTGTAAACAGGTTCGTGGCGACCGGAATATTCGGTGGCACGCGTAGCGGGTCGCTGCGGCAAATCGTCAAGCAGGCAAATTTGTATGGCAAACCAAAAGGAAGAAGCGCTGGAAGTCGAGGGTGTGGTGACCCAGGCTCTGGCCAACACGCGCTTCCGTGTCGAGATCGAAGGTGGACACATTGTAATGGCCCACGTAGCTGGTCGCATGCGGAAGCATTTCATCCGGATTGTGCCGGGTGACAAGGTGCGAGTCGAACTCTCGCCGTACGACCTGACCAAAGGTCGGATTGTGTACCGGGAACGGTAAATCTTTAAAAACAGCCGGCAGTTAAAACCCGTTTCGGGGGCTTTCCGTAGCCACTCTAGGCTTTGCCGGCTGGTCCAAGGCGATTTGGTGCTTGCCGCCACATGGGGCGGAGATGCGCCCGCCGAATGGTTGGCGAATTTGACGTAAGCTGAAGGTGTCGCGGAAGTGCCGACGCCGCCCTCACCCCGGCCCTCTCCCAAAGGGAGAGGGAGAATGGATGAAGAAGGGCCAAGATTTTCGGCCGTTTATCGAACACATAGGTGGGCCGCGTCTTGTATACTTTGGGAGCTTTGCAGCGTCTGAGGATTTCGGCGCTCACCTTATTGAGTTCCTGCAGCTGGCCGCAGTTAGCCGCGGCTGGTGCAGCATCTGCACGTTACGTGCATTTTCACCCCGATCGGAGAAGCCCTGTGAACATTGCTCAGTGTCGTCGTTGGAGTCGCGAGGTCGCCATCGCGGCGTTGGCAGTTTTCGCCTGTGCGCCGCTGGCGGCGGTCGCCCAATCGGAAGCGGCCGGCGAATTGAAGAACGTCGCGGTGATTGCCGGCGCGCCGTATGAGAAGCTCATTGGCGACATCACATTCCTCGGTTCGCTCGGCGGCAAGCCGGAGTTGGGCCAAATGGTCGAAGGCGGGCTGGCGTTCTTCACGCAGGGCAAGGGTTCGGCCGCGCTGGATAAGAAGCAGGCGTGGGGGCTCATCGTGCAGACCGATGGCGGGAACTTCCTGCCCGTGGGCTGCCTGCCCGTGACGAAGCCGCAAGATTTGCTGGATGTGGCGAAGGCCTATGGCGCGGAAATCAAAGACGGTGAAGGCGGCACGAAAGAAATCAAGCTGCCGAACAACAGCCGCTCGGTGTTTGTGAAAATCGAAGACGGCATGGCGTTCATCAGCATGTCGCCGGCGTCGCTCGGCAAGTTGCCGGCGAACCCCAAGCAGCAGCTCACGAAGATGGTCGGCGAGTACGACATTACCGTACATGCGTCGGTGAAGAACATTCCCGAGATGTATCGCCAGTTCGCGCTGAATGCGATGCAGGCCGGCGTGCAGCAGGGCATGAAGAAGAATGAGGATGAGACCGACGAGCAATACGAGCAGCGGCAAAAGATGACCGAGGCTCAGATGGCTCAGATGTCGCGGATGGTGAACGAGATCGACGCGCTCACGATCGGCTGGGCCGTGGATTCGAAGCAGGCCCGCACGTACGCCGACTTCACATACACATTCATCGCCGGCAGCAAGATGGCGAAGCAGATGGCGGCCTACAGTTCGCCGAAGACGAACTTCGCCGGGTTCTTCGATACCGATGCGGCCGCGACGCTCAGCTTTGCCGCGAAGGGCGACCCGAGCCTGATGGCCGAGGACATGGCCCAGCTCGAGGCGAATCTAGCCGCTGCGAAGCAGCAGATGAACGGCGAGATCGACAAGAAGGTCAACGATGAAGAAGCGCGCGAGGCGCTGAAGAGCGCGATGAGCGATTGGTTCGACGCGTTCACCGCGACCGTGAAGACCGGCGAAATGGACGGCGGCGCGGCGTTGCACCTGGCAGCCGAATCGTTGACGTTCGTGGCCGGCGCCCACATTGAGGACACGGCCAAGATCGAGAGCGGTCTCAAGAAGCTGGAAGAGGCGGCGAAGAAGTCGCCGAACTTCCCGGGAATCGAGTGGAATGCGGCCGAGCATGCCGGCGTGAAGTTCCACACGATGAAGATTCCGGTGCCGGAGAGCGAGGCAGGTCCGCGGAAGCTGCTGGGCGAAGAGCTGAATGTCGCGATCGGCATCGGTTCGGATGCCGTGTATCTGGCGGTCGGCGAGGAGAACCTGAAGTCGGTGAACGAAGCAATCGACGATTCGGCCAAGGAGAAGGGCAAGAGCGTGCCGCCGTTCGAGTTCGCGCTGTCGCTTGCGCCGATCATGGAAACGGCCGCGGCCCAGGCGGAGAAGAGCGAGCAGAAAGAGATTTGCGAGAAGGTGGCTGAATTCCTCAAGAATAACGCCCAAGGCCGTGACCATGTTCGCGCCGTGGGCCAGATTGTGCCAAACGGCTTAAAGTACCATTTCGAAGCCGAAGAGGGCGTGCTCAAGGCGATCGGCACAGCGGCCCAGGCTGCTCAGCAGCAGAAGATGCAGGCTCAGCAACAGCAATAACGCTGGCGGCTGAATTGATTTTGGGATTTGATACAAGGTTTGGTTCGCTCTCCGGGGCGAACCAAACCTTTTTTTGTTTGTCGAAAGAATGCTGGCTACGGTCGAATATTCCGCATGTTGTTTGGAACAGGAGGAAACAGAGAGAACAGAGGAACGGCCGCTCTGTTAACTCTGTTTTCTCCTGTTCAGCAAAGCTCATAGGAGAACGAGGTTTGCCCTTGTTTGATCGCAGCTGTTGAGAAGTGCCGAAATCCTATTTGTTAGCTCGGCGACGCCACGATTGTATGATCCCTACGTTTAATGCCACCACGAACAGAGCAAACGCCGCAACGCTTATGAGATCCACAATCGGATGACGCGAAATTCGAATCAACATCACCAAGGATAGAACAAACGCCGGGAGAGAAGAGCAAATGGCGACAATAAACATCAGGCGTGTGCGCATGTTGTTCATGCCGGCATTCTACCGCGCCACGACGAGCCCGCCACTAGGGCGAAAGTTGTGTCAATGCCGGGATCCGATAAGCGTCAGGGCATGGCAACGACTCAAGTTTCCTGCGATAAAGGAAGTTCAAACTCTTTGAAAACCATCGCTCAAACGCATACGATTTTGGACATTCACAGCGAGAATCGCATGACCGCCGCCACGTTGTCTTCTGGAATTCTGACGGAAATTGCTGGCCATTCGATTCCGGAATTGGCCCGGAAGTTTGGGACGCCGGCGTACATTTACGACGCGGCCACGATTTGCGACAAGATCGCGCAGCTCGCCGAGTTCGATACGGTGCGGTATGCCCAAAAGGCGTGTTCGAACATCGCGATTGTCGATCTGATGCGCCGCAACGGCGTGCTGGTGGATGCCGTGAGCGCCGGCGAAGTGAAGCGGGCCATGGCGGCTGGCTACAGACCCGGGCAAGCAACGCATCCGACGGAGATTGTCTACACGGCGGATATTTTTGATCATGAGGCGCTGGAGATCGTCATCGAGCAGGATATTCACGTGAACTGCGGGTCGCCCGACATGATCGATCAGTATGGGGCGGCGGTGGCGGAGCGAGGGCGCGGCGGTTCGCCGCGGGGCATTACGTTGCGGGTGAACCCGGGCTTTGGGCATGGGCACAGCCAGAAGGTGAACACGGGCGGTGCGCAGTCGAAGCACGGCATTTGGCACGAGCAATTGGAAGATTGCATCGAGCGGGCGACGAAGTGGAATCTGTCGATCACGGGTCTGCACATGCATATTGGCTCGGGCACCGACCTTGAGCATCTGAGCGAGGTGTGCGGGGCGATGGAACGGGCGGCGATGACGATCGGTGCGTCAATCACGTCGATTAGCGCGGGCGGCGGGCTTCCGGTGCCGTATCGCGAAGGGCAGCAGTATGTCGATGTGGCGGCGTACTACAAACTGTGGGACGCGGCGCGGCATCGGCTGGCGAACCAGTTCGGGCATGAAGTCGCGCTGGAACTTGAGCCCGGGCGGTTCCTGGTGGCTGAGAGCGGGTACCTCATCAGCGAGATTCGGGCCATCAAGACAGCGGGCGAGAACACGTTCTATTTGCTCGATGCCGGGTTCAACAATCTGGCGCGGCCGATTCTGTACGGGGCGTATCACCCGATGGCGATTTGCCCGGCCAGCGGCAATGCCGAGTCGCGGCCGGTGAAGAACGCGATCGTGGGCGGGCCGTTGTGCGAGTCGGGCGATATCTTCACACAGGAAGAGGGCGGGTTCGTATCGAGCCGGGCGCTGCCTGCCGCGAAGGTCGGCGACTTCCTCGTGATCGGCGTCGCAGGGGCGTACAGCTATGCGATGGCGAGCAATTACAACACGAAGCCGCTTGTGGCCGAGGTGCTGATCGAGGACGGGAAGGCGAATTTGGTGCGGCGGCGGCAGACGCTGGATGAGATTATGGCGCTGGAGTCGATACCGCGGTAGGCGCTGGGTGGCGGAGTGGGTTTGGGCAGCGGCGAAGACGGGGCGACCGAGGCCGGGGGCGAGCGTGCTGTGGCTCGCTAGCATCGGCTGCGGCGGCGGACTTTTTCTGATTTTTGCGTGACCGGCGGCGACCTATTCGGCTCTTTACTACGTAGAACACGAGGTGCGCTAGTTCTTGGGGGGTGGGGCTCCGGGGCGGTTAATAGGAGGTTAACGTGCTTGCGCCGTTTCGATCGCGGGGCGTGGCTCCGTATCTTTTGGGAATTGGCGGTGTTGCGGCCGCGACGTTGCTTAGGCATTGGCTTCATCCGTCGTTGGGCGAGCATCTGAGTTTCAGCTTCGATTACCTCGCCGTATTTATTGCGGCGTGGACGGGCGGTGTTTGGCCGGCCGCCGCCACCGCGATTTTGAGCGTGGTCGTGAGCGATTATTGGTTCACCAATGCGCTGGGCGTGGCCAGCGTTGAAGAGTTTTTCGACCTGCTATTTTTTGTGGTGGTTAGTGTCACGATCGGGGTTCTCTCTGAACTGTCGCTGCTGGCGTCGGATCGAGCCCAGCGGGCGGTGCGCGAGAAGGACAATTTCATGGCGGCGGTCGCGCACGAGATGCGTAGCCCGCTGTCGGTTATTTATTACGCGAATACGCTCAGCCGGCTCGCGGGCGACGAACAGCCGAATGACCGCTTGGACGTGATCGATCGGCAGGTCCATCATTTGAATTTGATGATTGAGGATTTGCTGGATGTATCGCGAATAGCGCGGGGGAAAATTCGGCTGCAGCGAAAGCAGACGGATCTGTCGAAGGTGGTGGCCGGCGCGGTGGAGCGAGCGACGCCGCTTGTGAAGGCGCATCGGCACAAGCTGAGTGTTCAACTGCCGCCGCAGCCTGTGGAGCTGTATATCGATCCGCAGCGGGTGGAGCAGGTGCTTACAAATTTGCTGACCAATGCGGCCAAATACACGCCGGATGGCGGCGAGATCATGGTGCAGGCTGAGACGGCGGCCGGGGCAGCGGTTCTTACGGTGCGCGACAACGGCATCGGCATAACGGCCGAGGTGATGCCAGGCATCTTTGACATGTTCGTGCAAATCGACGGCAGCCGCGATCGTAGCGAAGGCGGTTTAGGGATCGGCCTGGCGCTGGCGCGCAAAATTGCCGAGATGCACGGCGGCAGCGTGACCGCGAAGAGCGAAGGCAAGGGGCGGGGCAGTGAGTTCGTGGTGTCGTTGCCGATCGTGCAGCCCGCGCCGCAGCCGGCGACGCTCGTACGAGTGTGAGGTTGTGAGACGGCGACCGGGCGGGCGATCCTGTCAGGCTGCGGCTAATTCACGGCATTTTGAGCCTGGCGTGCTGCCGCTCAAGGCCTTGGAGTTATGGTGCTTGGATGACGGGAAGGTTCGCCGAGTGCCGAGCCTTTCGGTGGAGTTTGCCTTGGCTGGCGGCCGATCTTAGCCTAGAATTGTGAAAGATTTCCCAAGGTGCCGGCGGCTCGAACATTCCGGCAAAGCTTGTCTCTGTAGCCGCCTTCTGCTCCGGTTCCCCGACCCCAACCCGCGATCACTACGCAATGGCCAAAGAAGGACCACGCAAGAAAGTTCCGAAAGAGTTGGCGGTGATCAACGCCGACAATTGCACGGGCTGCGAATCGTGCCGGGAAGTTTGCCCGGTGGATTGCATCGAGCTGAAGCGGATCGACCGCGGTGTCGTGAAGGGCACGCAGCAATGGTGCGAGATCGACCTCGAACGCTGCGTGGGCTGCGAAGTGTGCGTGCACATTCCGGGAAAGAAGACGAACCCATACGAGCTCACCGTGTGCCCGTGGGACGCGATCGAAATGGTGCCGACGGAGAATGTGGCCGTGGTGGTTGCGCAGATCGGCGGGCCGCCGGAGTACATCGTCGACAACTGGGAGCGGCTGGTTGGTTCGGCGCAGCACTTGGCGGAGCTGCGGGCGGCGAGTGCGTAGACGGGAGTTTCGTCGATCGCTCTAAAACAGGAATTTGCAGCGTCCCGGGCGTCCCACATATAATGGGGGCAGGAGCGATGATTGAGCTCGGCAATTTCTAATTTGGAACTCGATCATGACACAAATAACCGTTCCAAGTGATATAGCGCTGCAAATACTTTCTGCGACTTCTCCGATTGTGCTTGTTGACCCAAGTGGGCGTGCATTAGTCCAATTTGATGCTCGTGAAGTCGGGGTGTCGTCGGCGAGGTTCACGGACGCCGATATTGCAGAAGTCAAAGAGAAGATGAAGCACGATGATGGTGTGCGGTACACGTGGACTCAGGTTAAGCAGCATCTCCATTCATTGGTCGGCGAATGATTCGCTACTCCGTGACGTTCGCCCCCGAAGCGCTTGCTGCGCTGGCTGATATTTGGATTTCTTCTTCGGATCGTTCTTCGGTCACAAGTGCAGGTGACGAAATTGAACGTATTCTCGCGATAAATGCCGCGGCCAAAGGCGAAGAATTGCGAGAGGGCATGCGCCAACTAACAGTCTTGCCACTGAGAATATTGTTCTCCGTCAATGACGATGACCGGGTGGCCACGATTTGGAGAGTGCGATTGGAAAGCAGCAAATAGTACTCCCGGTATCTCTAGCTTCCAGTTACTACCTTCCGCATGTATTCTAAGCTCACCCGCGCGATCTCATCGGGGCTGGGTTCGTACTTAAACACTTCGACGCTCACCCAGCCGTCGTAATTAATCTCCCGAAGCGCGGCGAAGATCGGGCGGAAGTCGGTGTCGCCCATGCCGGGGCCGAGGAGGTTCGGGTCGTTGGCGTGGAAGTGGACCATCCAGGGGCGGGTGTCGCGAATGATGTGGGGAATCGGCTCTGCTTCGCTCGCCATCGCTTTCACATCGAGGTGGACTTTGCAGTAGCGCGAGTCGACCATTTCGGCAACGCGGATCGCCGACTTCGCGGTCAGCATGAAGTCGCCCTCGGCGGGGCCGAGCGGTTCGAGGGCGAGCGTGACGCCGTATTGCTTGCAGGCGGCCATCGCGTTGTGGAGTACTTCGACGGCGTAGGCTTCGGCATCTTCGTACGACACGCCGGGCAGCAGGTTGCGCTGCTTCGGCGAGCCGAGAACCATGATCTTGCCGCCGAGGTCGGCGCACACCTCGGCCAGCGTTTGCAGGTACTCACCTGTTCGGCGGCGGACCGTGGGATCGGGGCTCGTGAGGTAGTAGCCCTCGGTCTTGGCGAGCAGCCAATGGAGGCCGATGATTTCGAGTCCGGCGTCTTCGGCCATCGTGCGCGTGTCGACGAGCGTTCGCGCGGGAACGTGCCGCACGTCGAACGGTTCCTCGTGCGGGGCGAAGGTGAATGGCGCGATTTCAACGCCCGTGTAGCCGAGTTTGCGGATTGTGGAAAATGTGTCGGCAAACGAACGCGTGCCGAATGTTTCGTTGCAGATAGCGAACTTCATGGGGTAATGGCCCTCACGAGAGGAATTTAGCGTCGGAATCCCCTTGGTAGCAGGCACGCTCCGCATGCCGTTGCTGCGCGAGCGAATGACTCCGCAAAACCTTGTTTACTTTGACGATTGGCCAAAAGAATAGGTTACGGCACGGGGAGCGTGCCTACTACAGTAATTCGCTTGCGATTCGGCTCTCGTTCTACCATATTGAGGTTCTTGTTTTATCTCGTCCCGAACCATCCTAACAGACGGCTTTCCACATGTCCGTTGCCGAATCAGAAGTCGCGACTGCGACACTTGACCTGGGCAAAATTCATCAGGGTGATTGCATTCAGATCATGCGGCAAATCGAGAGCGGCACGATCGATCTCGTGTTTGCCGATCCGCCGTTCAACATTGGCTACGAGTACGATGAGTACCACGATCGGCAGGCCGATGACGAGTACCTGGAATGGTCGCGGCAGTGGATGGAAGAGGTGTACCGCGTGCTCAAGCCGAGCGGCACGTTTTGGTTATCGATTGGCGATGAGTACGCGGCGGAATTGAAAGTTGATGCCGAGCACAGGATCGGCTTCGAGACGCGGAGCTGGGTCGTTTGGTATTACACGTTCGGCGTGAACTGCAAGAGGAAGTTTTCGCGGTCACACGTGCACTTGTTCCACTTCGTGAAGGATGCGAACCGCTTCACGTTCAACGCTGAGGATCCGCTGGTGCGTGTTGCTTCGGCACGCGCTTTAGTTTACGGAGACAAGCGGGCGAACCCGGCGGGGCGGCTGCCGGATGACACGTGGGTGCTGCGTCCGCAGGATTTGCCGGAAGGGTTTCAGCCGACGGATGACACGTGGTACTTCGCCCGCGTGGCCGGCACGTTCAAGGAGCGGCAGGGTTTTCATGGCTGCCAGATGCCGGAGCAGCTGTTGGGGCGAATCATTCGCGTGAGCAGTAGCGCCGGCGAGATTGTGCTCGACCCGTTTGCCGGCAGCGGCACGACACTCGCCGCGGCAAAGAAGCTGGGGCGGAAGTGGTTGGGCTGCGAGCTTTCAGAAGAGTACGTGCGCGCGGCGACCGAGCGGCTTGCCACGATCGAAGAAGGCGCGGCGCTCGATGGCCCGGCTGACCCGATTGCGAGTGCACCTTCGACGGCAAATGGCCGGAAGTTAGAGTCGTGCGAGCCAGTGGTGGAAGCCGCTGTAGCCCGAGTTGGCGAAACCGCGGGCAATAACCGCGATGCTACGCATCGCCGGGAGGAAACAAAAGCGGAAGAAACTGCAGTTGCTGCACCAGCTGTGGAAGCGGCTCCCACGCGCCCCACACGACGCGAATTGCGAGATGTCATTCGCGAGGCAATCGTCGACGCCTTCTATGCCGCGCACGACGGCAACTCGATCGATTGGCTGCTGGCCAACCCGAAGTTGCAAGATCGTTTCCACGAATCGTGCCGCGAGGCGGGTCTGATTGGCGGCGCGGCAGATTGGAATCGCGAGCTATTGCGGCTGCGGAAGACCGGCGAGTTTCCGAAGCGCGGCACGATCAACAAGGTGCAGGTGACGGACGATGAACTCGACGCTTGCAGCTTCGCCGCGGAAATCGCCTGGCGGCTGACCAGCGACAAATTCGACGGGCCGTCGATTGATGAGGTCTTCTGCGATCCGACGAAGGCGGCATTCTTCGACCGCGCGGCGCGGCGGCTCGCCAGCGGCTTTGAGGCCGGGCAGTATCGCTGGGCCGCGCTGCGGTTGCGAAAGGCGAGCCGCGAGCTGGTCAACGAAGTTAAGAAGTATCACTTCGTGTTCAAGAAGCGCGACTTCACGCGGTTTCAAATTTGGCGAAGCTTCAAACCAAAGCGACTCAATGGCGAGCCGGGCGTGTATCTGTTGCGGGCGGCGGATAAGAGCCCGCTTTATATTGGCCGTGCGCTCGATTTAGGGAAGCGGCTTGCGCAGCATGCGGCTTCGGCGATTTCGAATGACGTCGCCCATGTTGCCGTCATTGCAGGTGAGGAACTGCCGGGCGCGGAGTATTGCGGCGCGTTCAAGGAAGATTTGGTGCGGCGGTATTTGCCGGCATGGAATGTGAATTTGGTGGGGTTGAGCTCAACGGTGGTTGAGTAGTGCAGCTTCAGAACCGGGGGCTAGCGCCCCGCGGCTAATTTCACGCGGTCCCTTTCGCCAGGAGGGACTTACAGCGCCGCGAACTGTTGCCACTTTTCGTCGTAGGCGCGGATGCCGCCGGTGGCGATGTCGTAGACCCAGCCATGGAGGCCGATGCGACCTTCGTCGAGTGCGCGGGCCACGGAAGGGTGGTGGCGCAGGTTTTCGAGTTGCACCAGCACGTTGGCGTCGACGGCTTGCGACATTTCGTTCGGGCCGCCGAGTTGGCCGTTGCGGGCCAATAGCTCGAGTACGGGTTCGGCATGGTGATGGAGCCAATCTTCGACGTGCGGCATGCCGGTGAGCGACTCGGGGTGCATGAGGCCGTGGATCGCGCCGCACCCCGTGTGGCCGCAGACGATGATGTTGGGCACTTTTAGGGCGACGACGGCGAATTCGATCGTGGCCGTGACGCCGCCGACGATGCCGTCGTACTTCGGCACGATGTTGCCGGCATTGCGGAGGACGAACAGGTGGCCGGGCTGAGCGTTGGTGAAGAAGAACGGGTCGACGCGGGAGTCGCTGCAGCAAATGAGCAGTGCCCGGGGCGACTGGCCGGCGGCAAGGCGTTCGAAGAGTTCACGGTACTGCGGCACGACGTCGCGTTGAAAGGTGCGGACGCCTTCGATGATTTCTTGCATGGCCTTATTGTAGCAGGCGGGATGGCGGGGCCGTAGTTGTTAAAGGTGTCGCGGTGTGAGCGGAAGTCGCTGGGGGGATTGACCGCGAACTGCCAGAGCAGAGACCAGTAGTGAAATGGTGGCATTCTGGGGGCTCGCTCCGCTCGACCCCAGGCACCCAGCTGCAGATTGCAGCCGCATTAACGGGCGGATCGGCGTTGGTTGCGTGGTGGCTTTCTGGGGGCTCGCCTGCGGCTCGACCCCAGGCACCCAGCTGCAGAAAGTTTGGGGGGCTAAACCGTTGCGGCGGCTTGTTGGCGGGCGATTTCGCGGTTTTGTTGCTGGACAAGCTGGCCGCAGGCGGCGGCGATGTCGGCGCCGAGCGAGTAGCGAATTGTGGTCACGAAGCCGGCGTTGCGGAGGATCGTGGCGAAGGCGTCGCGCGCGGGCCGCTCGGTCGTTCGCAGCTGTGGCATGCTGGCGATCGGGTTATAGGGAATGAGGTTCACGTGCACTTGGAGGCCGGTGAGCCAGGCGGCGAGTTCGTGGGCGTCGTCGACCGAGTCGTTAAGGCCGGCGAGCATGAGATATTCGACCATCATCGTGCAGCGTTCGATCTGGTTCACGCGGGCGATTGCCTCGCGGAGATCAGCGAGTGGGTACTTCGCGGCGAGCGGAATAAGCTGCTCGCGTACATTCTGTCGCACGCTATGAAGACTGAGGGCGAGGTTTACAGCGGGGAAGCGCTTGGCGCAGCGAATCATGGCGTCGGGGATGCCGACGGTCGAGATGAGAATGCGGCTCGGCGTGTGGTGGAATAGCTCAGGGGCGAGCAGGGCGGCGACCGTTTCGTAAATCGCGGCTTCGTTGTGGAAAGGTTCGCCCATGCCCATGAAGACGATGTTCCGAACATGGCGGCCTTCGGCGTGCATTCGCTCGCCGGCGAGAACGATTTGGTCGAGCATCTCGGCGGTCGAGAGGTTCTTGGCGATGCCCATCTGGCCGGTCGCACAGAAGGCACAGGCGGCCGCGCAGCCGATTTGCGAGGAGACGCAGAGCGACACGCGGCCGGTGCTGGTGCGCATGATGACGGTTTCGATGGCGTAGCCGGCGGATGTTCGGAGGACGAGTTTGGTCGCGCCGTCGATTTGGGAGTCGAACGATTCGGCGACAGCGAGCGGGTGGAATTCGACTCGGTCGGCGAATTGCGAGCGAACTTCAGCCGGAAGTTCAGCAAGAGCAGCTTCCACACCGAGCGACTTTTTGAAGTACGCCGTCCGCAGCGCGCGCAGCCGGCGCGGTTCGAATTTCAACTCGCTGCGCAAGCGGTCGATAGCGGCGATGTCGTAGATGCTGACTTGAGAAGACATGGAGAATCTTCGATGGTGTTCGAAGAATGGCTCTCGCAGAGGCGCGGAAGGCGCAGAGCAATCGAAATCCTCAGCGACCTCTGCGCCTCTGCGAGAGCTAAATCAGTTCGGTTTTACTAATAGACCCGGCCACTTCTTGTACGTAGCGCGGGACCGCGTAACCGGGTAAGCGAGCCTTTAGTTGATCGACGATTTGGCGGCCGGCGGCAATGGGCACTTCGAAGTGGGCTGCGCCGGCGACACGGTCGAGTTGGTGCAGGTAGTAGGGCGTCACGCGGAGGTCGATGAGGCGCTCGCACAGGGCAACCTGGGCTTCGACCGTATTGTTCACGCCAGCGAGCAGCACGGCTTGATTCAGCAGCACGGCCTTCGAGTCGGCGAGCTGCGCGATGCTGGCCGCGACGTGGTCGTCGAGTTCGTTGGCGTGATTTGCATGCAGCACCACGACGGGCGTTAGTCGCGTAGAGGCAAGTAACTCAACAAACTCGTCGGTCACGCGCTCGGGGATGACGATCGGCAGCCGGGTGTGGATGCGGAGGCGTCGCAGGTGTGCAATCCGTTCGAGTCGGTCGACTAGTGCGGAGATTGTCGTATCGACCAGCGTGAGTGGGTCGCCGCCGCTGAGGATGACTTCATGGATCGAATTGTCGGCGGCGATGGCGGCGAGCGCCGGTTCCCAGTGGGCGAGTGAGCGCGGCGCCTCGTCGTACGGAAAATGGCGGCGGAAGCAATAGCGGCAGTGGATGGCACACGTGCCAGTCGTGATAAGCAGTACGCGGCCAGCGTATTTTTGGAGCAGGCCGGCGTGCAGAGTCGCGGCGTCATCGCCGACGGGATCGGCCATGAAGCCCGGCACCTCGGCAAGTTCTTCAGCCAGCGGCAGGACTTGTCGCAGCAATGGATCGGCGGGGTCGCCGCGGCGCATGCGAGCGATAAATCCGCGCGGGGCAAAGAGGGGGAACTGCCCTGCGGCAGCCCGTGCCGATTCGGCGAAATCGGCCGGCAAATCGAGCAGGCGGCACAGTTCGGCCGAATCGCGAACGGCGTCTTTCATGGCTTCCTGCCACGAGGCATACAGCGGCCCCAATCTGGGGCGGACAACGCGCCGTGGCAGGGATACAATAGTCATTCGTTTTTTGGGGAAACTGGGACGGCGAGAGACGCTGCAAATACGTGATGAAGCTGACCTTCAGCGAGCCACTGGGGTGGCAGGCTTTGAAAAGGCGTGGTGAATTCGCTGGCCGGAGGCCACGCCCTTCGCAGAGCCTCAGGGCGTGCCGCCCGCTTCCGCTTCGCAGTTTTATTCCCGACCAGTTGTAGTTTGAAATTAGTTTTCGGAACCATCCAACATACCAGCCGACTGTAGGGAAGACCAATCGTGGGTACGTACAATACGAGTGATTTTCGCAAGGGCCTCAAGGTACAAATCGACGGCGTGCCATACTTGATGGTGGAGATGAATTTTCGCAAGCCGGGCAAGGGCAACGCGCTGTATGAGTGCAAGCTGAAGAACCTTGTGCGTGGCACGGTGGTCGATCGCACGTACCGCGCCGGCCAAACGCTGGAAGAGGCGGATGTCACCGAGTTTGCCGCGCAGTTTCTGTATCGCCAGCAGGACATGTTCGTGTTCATGAACACGACGACGTACGAGCAGTACGAACTCTCGAAGGAGCAAGTGGGGGACGCGTGGAAGTTCCTCAAGGACGGCCTCGAGTGCTCGCTGATGGTGTACAACAACAATCCACTCACCGTGACGCCGCCCAACCACGTTATCTTGCGGGTCGAGTACGCCGAGCCGGCGGCTCGCGGCAACACGGCGACCAACGTGCAAAAGCCGGTGAAGCTCGAGACCGGCGCGGAAATTGGCGCTCCGGCATTCATCAACACGGGCGACTATCTGCGGATCGACACCCGGACGGGCGAGTACATCGAACGCTCGAAGGCGCCGGAAGAGTCCTGAACGATCGCGCCGGCGGTGGAGCGTATCTGGGTAAGACTCGGCAAGAAGTGCGGGCGGGCGGCGAATTATTCTCAGAACGTGTTTTGAATTGCGGAAATCTCGTGGAAACCCTCTCCCATTGGGAGAGGGGGATTTCAATACACGTTCTCAAGCGGTGGGGCTGGCGGCTGTAGTCGTTGGGCAGTAGCGTTATTGGATAGCTGGTGGGCCACTGGCCGCCGGACCGCGTGGCGGTCCGGCTATTGGCCGTTCGGCTATTGTGGCGGTTCGGCTGTTGTGGCGGTTCGGCTGTTGTGGCGGTTCGGCTATTTACGCGGCGCCGTGCATTCCATTTGAGATTTGATTCGCTTCTCACTTAAGTCGTTCACTCCAGGAGTTGTTCGATGACCACGATTCTCATCGTGCTCGCTGTTATGGCGTTCGTTGCCTTCATTGCCGTGATGTGGGGCGTCGGCATTTATAACCAGCTGGTGACGCTGAAGAACCGCTATCTCAATGCGTTCTCGCAGATCGAGGTGCAGCTGAAGCGGCGGTACGACCTCATTCCGAACCTGGTCGAGACTGTGAAGGGCTACATGCAGCACGAGCGCGGCACGCTGGAGGCCGTTATCAATGCTCGCAACAAGGCCGTAGGCGGGTTGGAGAAAGCGGCCGCGAACCCGGGCGACCCCGCGGCGATGCAGGCGCTGGCTTCGGCGGAGCAGGGATTGAGCGGCGCGCTGGGGCGGCTGTTTGCGCTCTCAGAAGCGTATCCGGATCTTAAAGCGAACCAGAACATGGCCCAGCTGAGTGAGGAGATCACGTCGACCGAGAACAAAGTTGCGTTCGCTCGGCAGGCGTACAACGATTCGGCGACTGCGTATAACACGTACAAGCAGACGTTTCCGCCGGTTATCTTCGCCGGCCTATTCGGCCACGGCCAGAACGCGGAGTTGCTTGATTTTGACGATGCCCAGATTGCGGAAGCGCCGAAGGTGTCGTTTACGTGATTGGTCGAGGGCTACGTGTCGAGGGTCGAGGGCCAGAAACTCGCGCCACGCTTAGCCGTAGTGATCTGCGTGTTCTGGCCCTCGACACTCGACCCTAAACCCTCGACCTTTCCATGGCCACGGATTTTTTTGAACGCCAGGCCGTTGCTCGCCGGAACACGAAATGGCTCGTGGTGATGTTCGTGTTCGCGGTGATCGCGATTGTGGGTTCGACATTCGTGTTCACGGCCGTGGCATTGGGGGCGGCCGATCAGCATGGCCGCGTGCATTGGGAAGGGCCGGTGCTGGCGAGCGTGGCGGCGCTCGGGATCATCGTCGTCGGGAGCTTATACAAGACGGCCCAAATGTCGGGCGGCGGCACGGTGGTCGCCGAGCGACTCGGCGGGCGGCGGGTATTCCCCAATACGATCGACCCGGTCGAACGGCGCGTGCTCAATGTTGTCGAGGAAATGGCGCTGGCCTCAGGCGTACCGGTGCCGCCGGTGTTCATGCTGAATCACGAGCAGGGCATTAATGCGTTCGCGGCCGGGTATTCACCGAGCGATGCGGTGGTCGGCATCACGCGCGGCTGTGCCCAGCAACTCACGCGCGACCAGCTGCAGGGCGTCGTGGCTCATGAGTTCAGCCACATTCTCAACGGCGACATGCGGCTCAATCTGCGGCTTATCGGCGTACTGCACGGCATTTTGTTAATGGGACTCATCGGCCGCGAGCTGTTGCGATTCGCGTACTACGTGCCCAGCAGCCGCAGCAGCAACGATCGTGACCGGCGGAATGACACGGGCTCGTATCTGCTGTTGATTGGGCTGGCGTTCATGGTGCTCGGATTCGTGGGATTGTTTCTGGGCAATCTCATTAAGGCGGCGGCGTCGCGGCAGCGAGAGTTTCTGGCCGACGCATCGGCCGTGCAGTTTACGCGCAATCCCAACGGCATCGCCGGGGCGCTCAAGCGGATTGGATCGGCGGTGTTTGGCTCCGCGATCGAAAACCCGCGGGCGGCCGAGGCGAGCCACATGTACTTTGCCGAGGGTATTAGCACGCTCTTTGCCAGCCATCCGCCGCTGCCGGAGCGGATTCAGCGAATCGACCCGGATTGGAACGGCGAATTCCCGCCGGCGCTCGCGACCGATGCGATCGTGGGTTTGGACGTGGTGGGGCAGGGGGCCGAGGCGCTCGTTGAGGGCCAGGGGCGGTCGGTGGGTCCCGATGTCGTCGGGCAGGATGTATTTGACAAGCCGGTGCCGGTTGGAGTGGTGCGGAAAGCGGCAGCGCACGTGGCGAACCCGACGCAGGTGCATCGCGACTACGTGCAGGACCTCGTCGCGACGATGCCGCCCGCGGTGAGCGATGCGGCGCACGAGCCGTACGGAGCGCGGGCGCTGATCTTCGCAATGTTGCTCGATAGAGACGCCGACGTGCGAGCCGTGCAACTCCGGGCGCTCGAGAAGGCGGCCGACGCGCACGTGTACGAGCTGACGCTGAAGCTTGTGCCGGCCGTGAATAAGCTCGATGTGCGGGCGTTGTTGCCGCTGGTGGACATGTCGCTGCCGGCACTGCGGGCGCTGAGCCAATCGCAGTATGAAGAGTTCAGCGAGTGTTTTTTGCAGCTCGTCGAGGCCGACCAGCGGATCGGTTTGTTTGAATGGACACTGCACCAGATTCTCATGCGGCACCTGCGGCCGCAGTTTGAGCCGGTGCGGCCGCCTCAGGTGAAGTACTATGGTTTGCAGCAGCTCGGACAGCCGATTTCAATGCTGATCTCGACGCTCTCGCACGCGAGCCAGCATGATGACGCGGCGGCGTTTGAGGCCGGAGTGAAACATCTGCCGGATGTGCGCGTGCGACTTTTGCCGCGCGAAGAGTGCGGCGTGGGGCCGCTGGATGAGGCGCTGCGGGTGCTGAATCAAGCCTCTCCCAAGTTGAAGGCGCAATTGGTCGGAGCGTGCGCGGCATGCATTTGTGCGGATAGGTCGGTCTCAGTCGAAGAAGGCGAGTTGCTGCGGGCGGTGTGCGATATGCTTGGCTGCCCGATGCCGCCGCTGCTCGAGGGGCAAGAGGCGTCGCCGCCACTATTTGCGCAGAGCGGCGCAGTTGGGGCGTGACGGAGCCGCGTGGCAGCACGCCATCGCGATCAGGGAATGACGGCCGAATTTCGACCCTCTGCAGCATTGGCGGCGATTGAACAGCGAGCGGCGCTCTTGCGGCGGCTGCGAGAGTTCTTTTACGAGCGCGATTTTGTCGAAGTGGAAACGCCGCTCGTGGCGCTTGAGGTGATTCCGGAGCTGCATATCGAACCGATGCGAGTGGCGGGCGGTGGGTTCTTGCAGGCGTCGCCGGAACTGCACATGAAGCGGTTATTGGCCGCTGGTGCACGGGCGGTTTTTCAAGTGACCCGGTCGTTTCGCGCGGGCGAGCGCGGGCAGTTGCACAATCCCGAGTTCACGATCGTCGAGTGGTATCGCGTGGATGATGATTTGACGGCGGGCATGAACTTGCTGGATGAGCTGACGCAATCGCTGCTCGCCACGCCGCCGGCGCTGCGGACGACGTATGCAGAGGCGTTTGAGCGTGCACTTGGTGTCGCCGCACATTCGGCGACGCCGAAGGCACTAGCGATGGTTGCCGAAACACACGGTGTTGCCGTGCCCGACGGGATGGATGTCGAAGATCGCGACGAATGGTTGAATCTGCTGTTGGCAGCGCGTGTGGAGCGGCAGTTGGGGCGCGAGCGGCCGGAAATTCTGTATCACTATCCGGCGTCGCAATCGTCGCTGGCGGGCGTGGTGCGGTCGCCGTTGGGGTGTGATGTCGCTGAGCGATTCGAGCTGTACTACCGAGGCGTCGAACTGGCGAATGGGTTTCATGAGCTGGGCGACGCTGTGGAACTTCGTTCGCGATTTGCAGCGGTGAATGCGGCGCGGGCGGCGGTTGGCCGCGCAGCGTTGCCGATGCCGGAGCGACTGCTCGCGGCGCTGGAGCATGGTTTGCCGTCGTGTACGGGCGTGGCGTTGGGGTTTGATCGGCTGGTGATGCTGGCCGTGGGGGCGAAGTCGATCGATGAGGTGGCGGCGTTTCCGTGGGAGCGCGCGTAAGGCGTTGAACTCTCGCTGCGAGGTATCGCGATCGAGAAGAGAATAGCCGGACCGCCACGCGGTCCGGCGCCGGAGGGCATGGCCCTCCGGCTATGGGCGATGGGCACTTTCGAGCGTGAGGAATTCAAACTGCTTGCGGTCGTCATGAACGGGAGTGCCCCACTCTGGTCGTGGTAGACAGTCATGAGGTCGCTGCCGCGCGGGGCCCAGTCGCAGCGTGGTTTACCGTCGTTCATAGACCTCGAAAGCAAAAGGGAATTCGTTCTTGTCGTCGGCTGGGTGCTCGGCCGATTCGACGAGTCGCCAGTCGTCCCAGGAGATGTTGGGAAACGTCGTGTCGCCGTCGACCTCGGCTCGCACGCGCGTGTAGTGCAGGCGGTTCGCGAGTGCCAGGGCAGCCTGATACAGCTCGGCGCCGCCGATGATGAAGGCCTCATCGTCGCCCGCAGCCTTCGCCAGTTCGATGGCCGCTTCCAAGCTGGCCGATTTTGCCACGGCGGCGACATCGATAACATAGTCCTGCTGCCGCGTGACGACGACCGAACGCCGCCCCGGCAGCGCGCGGCCGATTGATTCCCAGGTCCGCCGGCCCATGATGATCGTATGGCCCATCGTGAGCCGCTTGAAACGCTGTAAGTCGGCCGACAGTCGCCACGGCAACTTGCCACGCCGGCCAATGATGCCGTTCTCTGCTACAGCGACGATGATGGAGACGAACATATACCGGACGTATGTGTAACCACGACGACACGACGAGCACGACGAATTCTGCGAAGGCTTACCAAGTCTACGTCGTGCCCGTCGTGTCGTTGTGGTGATCTGAAACTAGAAAGTGGATATCCGCTACACCGCGATCGGTGCCGAAATCTTCGCGTGCGGGTCGTAGTTTTCGAGTCGGAAGTGCTCGTATTGGAAGTCGAAGATCGACTTCACGCTCGGGTCGATGTGCATTGTCGGCAGTGGCTTGGGCTCGCGGGTGAGCTGCAGCTTGGTCTGGTCGAGGTGGTTGTCGTACAGATGAGCATCACCGAGCACGTGGACGAACTCGCCCGGCTTCAAGTCGGTCACTTGGGCGACCATCATCGTGAGCAGGGCGTATGAGGCGATGTTGAACGGCACGCCGAGGAATACATCGGCGCTGCGCTGGTAGAGCTGGCAAGAGAGTCGGCCGTTTGCCACGTAGAACTGGTAGAGCAGGTGGCACGGCGGCAAGTTCATGGCCGGCAAGTCGGCCACGTTCCAGGCGCTCACGATCAAACGGCGCGAGTCGGGATTCGTGCGAATTTGCTCGATGACCTGGCTGATCTGATCGATGGATTCGGGCTGCCGGCCGGTCCACGAGCGCCATTGATAGCCGTACACCGGGCCGAGCTCGCCCTGCTCATCGGCCCATTCATCCCAAATCGTGACGCCATGTTCGCGTAGGAAGCACACGTTTGTGTCGCCGCGCAGGAACCACAGCAGCTCGTAGATGATCGACTTGAGGTGAACTTTCTTTGTCGTGACGAGCGGAAACCCGGCCGCCAAGTCGAACCGCATCTGATGGCCAAAGATACTTCGCGTGCCGGTGCCGGTGCGGTCGCTCTTCACCACGCCTTCATCAAGAACCCGCTGGAGCAAATCGAGGTATTGTCGCATACCGAGATTGTATCGGATGCGGCAGCGGCGACGAAGGAGCGCGCTGGAGGATGCAGGATAGGGGATGCGGGATGCCGGGGAAGTGAACGCGTCCGAGACAAGTTATCCCTGTCCCCCGCATCCAGCATCCAGCATCGTGCATCCTTGGTTAGGACTGCTTCGCCATCAACTCTTCCACGAGCTGGGCGAGCAGCTTCGGGTCGTCCTTCTTCCGCAAATGCTCGATGCGGTCTTTGGGCAGACCGAGCTTCGGCAGCACGCCGTCGATGTATTTCCAGATCCGCTCGCGGGCCTTGCCCTCGGCCAGATACAACTCGGTCACCAGTTCGCTCAACCGCTGCAGCGAAATGGCGTCGCGGTTGTTGTAGTAGTTCTTGATGATGTTCTGCTGGTACTTCGTATAGGTCTTGGTCATGGCTGTGGGTCCGCCGGTTTTCCTGAAGGAACAATCGGCCCGAGCGTTGCGGGTATTTGGAATATTACCAAGAGCCGCGATGCACCGCATCGCTGGGAATTGTAGCAGGCACGCTCCGCGTGCCGTTAGCAGCGGCGGCGACGGCTCGCGGAGTGAGCCTGCTACATTGGGCTGCCTTTGCAGCCGCAAAATGCCTTGGTAGATTAGAGTATCGGGGTTCCCAGGGGCCTAGCTCGCTCGAAAAAACACTAAAGATTACGGTCTAATTCATATGCCGGTCGTGAA
Organism: Pirellulales bacterium; assembly: GCA_046349975.1. GTDB lineage: Bacteria > Planctomycetota > Planctomycetia > Pirellulales > Lacipirellulaceae > JABDGM01. Next base: position 107,591 of record JAXMBH010000013.1, on the reverse strand, counting down.
GTTTGTCAAAGAGAACAAGGAAATTGAAGTTCCCACGGGCGCGAACCTCCGTCAGGAGGCGATGAAGGCCGGCATTAACGTCCATCAAGGCGTGAACGGGTACGGGGCCAAGCTCAATCAAATCTTCAATTGCCACGGTCTGGGACAGTGTGGCACCTGCCGGGTAAAGATTACCAAAGGTATGGAAAACTTGAATTCGATGGGCCTCGTGGAAAAACTGCGTTTCTACAATCCGCTACCCGATCCCATTCCGTGCCTATCGTACATTGGCAACGAGTCGACGATGCGGCTTTCCTGCCGCGTTAAGGTAATGGGGGATATCGAAGTTGAAACAGGCCCGGAGCTCGATCTCTTCGGCGAGAATTTTTTTAGTTAGCGGTAGCTAGCGGCTGTCAGCTAGCGGCTGTCGGCCAAACGTTGTGCTGTCCATGCTTCTCTGGCCGAAAGCTGATAGCCGAAAGCCGACAGCCTTTCCCCTCATGAAACAAATCATCGCCATCGTGAAGCCGTTCCTGGTCGAGAAAATTCTCGATGCGTTGCGGCGGGCGCCGCTGGAGGCGCTGAGCGTGGCGGAAGTGAAGGGCATGGGGAAGCAGAAGAGCTATCTCGAACGGTACGCCGACACCGAGTACGCGCTCACCTTTCTGCCCAAGGTTGAAATCACGGTGTGGGTCGACGACCTGCGGGCAGAAGATGTTGCGCGCAAGATCGTGGAAGTTGCTCGCACGGGGCGGATGGGCGACGGCAAGATATTCATGCTGCCGGCTCAGCCGTGTGAGGCGGTAATCGATATCGCGTCGGCGACGAATTGCTGACGCGCGGTTTTTATAGAGGCGCGCTGTGCAGCTGCGAATCCTGGCAGTTGGTGCGATTGTGTTCGCGGCGACATTGCCGGCGGTTGCTGATCCGCCGGCGCCCCCGCAAGGCGATGCCGAGCAGCGCGAGCTGAATGATCGGAAGATCGAATCGGCCGGCATCCGCAAGCTTACGGGCAAGCATCTCATTCTCGTGACGGATGTGCCGAGCAGTCCGGAAATCGATCGGCTGCCGGCTGTGTTTGACGCCGCAGTGCCGCTGTGGGCTGAGTATTTCGGCGTCGATCTGAAGAAGACGGAACGCTGGCAGGCCCGCGGTTATCTCATGGGTGAACGCCGGCGGTTTGAGTCGCTCGGTCTGCTGCCGCCGGGCCATGCCGATTTCCAGAACGGCATCTCGATGGGGGCCGAATTCTGGTGGCTCGATCAGCCGACGGCGTACTACCGCCGCCATCTCATGCTGCACGAAGGCACGCACGTGTTCATGGTGAGTTTTCTCGGCGGCTGCGGCCCGGGCTGGTACATGGAAGGCATTGCCGAACTCTTCGCCACGCATCGCCTCGATGAACAATCCGGCGAGCTCTCGATGCGGATCATGCCGGAGAGCCGCGAAGAGGTGCCGATGCTCGGCCGCATCAAACTCATTCGCGATGCCGTGGCCGCCGAGCATATCCTCACGCTGCCGGAAGTGATGAAGCTCGACAACCGTGAGCAACTCGGCAACGAGGCCTACGCGTGGTGCTGGGCGGCGGCGAAGCTGCTGGATACGCACCCGCGTTATCGCCAGCGGTTTCATTCGCTCTACGAGTCGGTGCTCGACCCCCAATTTAACGATCGGTTCCGCCACGTGTTTGAGAACGACTGGCAGAATCTGAATGCCGAGTGGCAGGCGTACATCGCGGCACTCGACCACGGCTATGACTTCGATCGTATGGCGGTGGACTTTCGGTCTGGCGAGCCAGCTTCAGCGGGCAGCGCACGTGCCACAATCGCCAGCGACCAGGGCTGGCAATCGACGGGCATCCGCTTAGAAACAGGTCACGCCTACAAGGTTACAGCGGCGGGCCGCTACCAAATCGCCACCGAGAAAACCGAGGCCGGCGTAAAACCTTGGCCGTGCGAACCCGGTGGCGTGACGGTCGAGTACCACGACGGCCACCCGCTCGGCATGCTGCTCGGCGCCGTGATTCCCGCTGCCGAATTTCCGCCGACCGCCCCAATGACGTTCGCGCATCCGATTGCGATCGGCCTCGAGGCGACAATCAAACCGGCCGCGAGCGGCACGTTGTATTTGCGCGTAAACGACTCGGCCGCCAATGTTGAAGACAACCGCGGTTCGCTGAGCGTGCGTGTTCAGCAGGCGGCGTCTGAGGGCAAATAACCGCGGGCTAACGCCCGGCGGCATATGTTATTTGCGGCTTGCGGTAGCGTTGTAGTCGGCACGCTCCGCGTGCCGTTAAGCGGCACATCGGTCCCATTCGGGTCTCTTCCGCCGCTTCCGTTACGGCATGCGGAGCGTGCTACTACAAAGCGGTGCCTACAACGGATCGGCGGCACACAGTACAATGACGACACCGCGTCTTGGCGCCTCAGTTCCCCCCGCTGTATTGCGACTTTGCCCGTCTGTTTCGCGCGAGAAGAACTACGATCGTGACCAACTTTATCCAGAAAAACGATCCCGCCGTTTGGGATGCCATCGAGCACGAGATCACGCGCCAGGCTGAGGGCCTGGAGATGATCGCGAGCGAGAATTACACGAGCCCCGCCGTCATGCAGGCGGCCGGCAGCGTGCTGACGAACAAGTATGCCGAGGGCTATCCCGGTCGGCGGTACTACGGCGGTTGCGAATATGTGGATGTGGTCGAGCAACTGGCGATCGACCGGGCGAAGCAGCTCTTTGGAGCCGAGTTCGCTAACGTGCAGCCCCACAGCGGTTCGCAGGCTAACACGGCGATTTATTTGGCTGCATTGCAGCCCGGCGACACGGTGCTCGGCCTCGATCTGGCTCACGGCGGGCACCTCACGCACGGCATGAAACTCAACGTGAGCGGGATGCTCTATCACTTTGTAAGCTATGGAGTCACTCGCAATACGAACCGGCTCGATTTCGATCAACTCGCGGCGCTGGCGCGTGAGCACAAGCCGAAGCTGATCGTGGCCGGGGCAAGTGCTTACCCGCGCGAGATTCCGCATGAACGCTTTGCGGAAATCGCTGGCGAGGTCGGCGCGAGGCTCATGGTCGATATGGCCCATTACGCGGGGCTGGTTGCCGCCGGTTTGCACAACAGCCCGGTGCCGGTTGCCGATTATGTGACGACCACGACGCACAAAACCCTCCGCGGTCCCCGGGCTGGCTTGTGCCTCGCCAAGGAAGAGCACGGCAAGACGATCAACAGCCGGGTGTTCCCGGGCATCCAGGGCGGGCCATTGATGCACATCATCGCCGGCAAAGCGATTTGCTTCGGCGAAGCGCTTAAGCCGGAATTCAAAACCTACGCGCAGCAAATCATCGACAACGCCAAGACACTGGCCGACACGCTGCTCGCCGGCGGACTCAAGCTGGTAAGCGGCGGTACAGATAACCACCTGCTGCTCGTCGACGTGACGCCGCTTGGCATCGGCGGCAAGTTGGCCGAACAAACGCTCGATCGGTGCGGCATCACGGTGAACAAGAACATGATTCCATACGATGAGCGAAAGCCAGTCGACCCCTCGGGCATCCGCATCGGCACGCCGGCGCTCACGACGCGCGGCATGAAGGCCGACCAGATGCGCCAAATCGGCGGCTGGATCCTCGCGGCCCTTCGGGCGCCGAACGACGAAGCCACGCTCGACCGCATCCGCGGTGAGATTAAGGAACTGTGCAAGCAATTCCCGGTTCCAGCTGCTGCTTTAAAGAGTTAACCACGAAGGATACAGAGAGCACCCGATCGAGCCGATTGCAAATTGCAAAATGAAAATTGCAAATTGTAAATTTCGGATTGGGCAATTTGCAATTTTCAATTTTCAATTTGCATTTTGCAATGTTCTCTTTGAAAAGCATTTGCTTTTTGTAGCCTATATAAATGATGTCGCAAATTAGCGTCTGACGCTCCATGAAAACACCCTCCGAAAAAAGCCGCATCTTGATCGCCGACGACAACGAGCCGAATGTCGAGCTGCTTGAGGCGTATTTGTCTGGGCTCGATGTCGACACGGCGATTGCGGTCGACGGGCAGGATACGCTCAACAAGGTGGCGTCGTTCAAGCCGCACTTGATTCTGCTCGATATCATGATGCCGAAGCTCAGCGGCTTCGAGGTGTGCAAGAAGCTCAAGACCGACCCGGCGACGAGCAACATCATGATCCTGATGGTCACGGCGCTCAACGAGCTCGGCGACATCGAGCGGGCCGTGCAGGCCGGCACCGACGACTTCCTTTCGAAGCCGGTCAACAAGGCCGAGCTGCTCAAGCGCGTCGACAACATGCTCAAGCTGCACCACGTGACCGACGAGGTCGAACGCTTGCGGCAATACATCGAGCGGATGGAAGCCCGGTAGCGGCCAAAGTGTCGCGCGGCGCGGCATTCGCCGCCGTGCTGGCGAATCTCGCAGGGCTGTAGCTGAATTCGCAAGAATTCAGTGCCGCGACAGTCCAACTGAATTCTCGCGAATTCAGCGACGCGCTCGGCGCGTCGCCGCAAATCCTCTGTCTGTTTTTGCGGCTCGTCGGTATGATGGAGGCGGGCGTCGACGAAGCAGGAAACACTCAGCATGTCAGGCCAAAAACGAGCAGGCCGGGCCGGTCGCTGCGCAATCGCGGCTGCAATTGCGTCGGCGTTCGTTCTTGTCACGGCAGTTCCGTTTGCAGTTGCCGATGACGCTCCGGCGGCCACTCCTTCGCCCACAGCAAAGCCGGATAAAGCCGCGGCCGCTGCTGCCGCCAAGGCCACGAACGACCGCATTCAGAAGCTGATCCGCGAGCTAGGCAGCCCGCGCTACTCCGCGCGACGTGCCGCAGCCAGTGAGTTGCGCCAGATCGGCGCCGAGGCATTTGACTTGCTCCATGCCGCCACTGAAGACGCCGACCCCGAAGTCGCGGCAAGTGCGAACTACTTGCTGCGGCAAATTGCGGTGCGGTGGGTGCAGCCAGAGGATTCGCAGGCGGTGCGCAGTGCGCTTCGCCAATACGGCCAGGAGCCCGAAGCCACCCGGCTGCAGCGGGTCGAGCAATTGGCCCACATTCCGCAGGCCGGCGGTGTCGGCGCACTTTGCCGAATTGCCCGGTTCGATCGGTCGCCAATCGTTTCGCGCAAAGCGGCGCTAGCGATCATCCAGCCGCGCGATCCTTCCGATCCGCGGCCGACGATCGATGCGGCGGTCGTCGAGCAACAGCTCGGCACGAGCAGCCGTTCCTCGTCGCAGTGGCTGCGCCAGTTCGTGGCCCAACAGCGCGACCCTGCGGCGGCGATTAGCGGTTGGAAACAAATCGTCGGCCAGGAAGTGGGCCGGGCCGGGAAGAATGGCGATACGACGAACGAAATCATGATCGGCCTGCACTGGAATCTCGCCGATTTGTACCGCCAGGTGGGCGACGAAGCCGCCGTTATTGCCTCGCTGGATCAGATGATGTCGCTCACGGGCGAAGGCGCCGACGAGGAGATCGTCTTTCTGCTGAAATGGATGACGCAAAATAAGTCGTGGTCCGTGCTCGATGCGTTCCTCGAGAAATATCGGCTGCGCCTGCAGGGCAAGCGACCATTGTATTTCGCAGCGATTGCCCGCGGCGAGCAGGGCAAGCATGACTTGGCCGAGCAACTTGCGACGAATGCTGCCGAACTGCCGACGCATGGAGATTTAGAGGGTCTTGCCGCCGCCCGCGAGTTGGAAGAACGCAGCAAATGTGACTGGGCGGTGCGCGAATATCGCAAGTCAATCGACAAGCAGTCGGGCGACACGCCCGCGACCGAGCCGATTCTAGCCCGCTACAGTTTGTCGAATATGCTGCACGATTACGCCCGCGACAAAGAAGCGGCCGATGTTCTGGAACCGCTGGTGAATGCCGTGCAAAGCAAGAGCACGGCGGCCGACGTGTACACGCGGGTGCGCGAGATCTATCAGCGGTACTTAGACCTGCCGGAGCCAAACAGGCTGCCGGCCAAGTACCGCTTCTATCGCGGTTGCCAGTACGAGGCCGAGAAAGACTATCTCCGCGCCCGCAGCGAATACGATCAGGCGATCGATTCCGACCCGAAGGATGCGGATGTGCTGATCGCGATGTACAACTTGCCGGAGACCGAACCGGCCTGGCGTGAGGGAGTTCGCAAGCGCATCCGCCAACTGGCACAAGTTTTCCAACAACAGATCGACGATGACCCGACCGATCCATCGCCGTATAACCAATGGGCCTGGCTCATCAGCAACACCGAGGGCGACTTCCAGAAAGCGGTCCGTTATTCCCAGAAGTCGCTTGAACTAAACTCGCGCGGCGACTCGGGGGCGGCGAGCTTTCTGGATACGCTCGGCCGCTGTTATTACGCCGTGGGCGATTATGAGAATGCCGTAAAATGCGAGCAGCAAGCCCTGGCGAAAATCGGCTACATGCAGGTCATGCACCGGCAGCTGGCGCTGTTCGAAAAAGCGCTGGCCGAGAAGAAGGCGGCCGGTGACAAACCGGCTGAAGAAAAGAAGTAACATCTCGCTTGCGGCTTCAATATCTGGCATCGAATTGCAACATCGTCATGAAGACCGCCCAGCTTTCTCACGGCCCACTTGCTTACACCGATGTCGGCCAAGGCCCGCCTGTGCTCCTTGTCCATGGCTTTCCACTCGATCACACGATGTGGGATGCCCAAATTGCGGCGCTGGCGTCGCACGCGCGCGTAATTGCGCCCGACCTCCGCGGCTTCGGCCAGTCGCCACTCGGCGACGTCGATCTGCAGCACGGCATTACGATGGAGCAATACGCCGACATGCTCGTCGAGTTGCTCGATGCCCTCGGCATCAGCGAGCCGGTCGTTCTCGCGGGTTTTTCCATGGGCGGCTACGTCGCCTGGCAGTTCGTGCGAAAGTATTCGCAGCGACTGCGGGCGCTCATCCAGTGCGACACGCGCGCGGCGGCTGACAACGAGGAAGGCCGCGCCGGCCGCCTCAAAATGGCCGACAATGTCGCCGAGTGGGGCACCGCCCGCGTGGCCGAAATGATGGGCCCGAAGCTGCTCGCGCCGCGAACGTTTGAGACGAAGCCCGAAGTCGTCGCCGCCGTTCGCCGCGTCGTCGAGCAAACGTCGCCCGCGGCAATCGCGGCTGCCCAGCGCGGTCTGGCCGCGCGGCCGGATGTCACCGCCATGCTGCCAACGATCCAATTGCCCACACTCGTCCTAGTCGGTGCGATGGACGCAATCAGCACCCGCGACGAAATGCGCTCGATGGCCGACGCGATCCCGAACGCAAAGTTCGTGGAAATTGCCAACGCCGGCCACATGACGACGATGGAGAACCCGGCGGCGGTGAATGAGGCGCTGTTGAGTTTCCTCAAGGGTATCGGTTAGCGCTTAAGCGATCGAGCTGCAAATCTAGCTGCTACCAACCAACGACGAACGTCTTACTTCGGCAGCACGAACACCGATTGGCTCTTCACAATCGCGTAGTCGTCTGGGAATGTGTGAAACGCCTGCACCTTTAGGCTGCGATCGCGCGATTCGATGTTGATGTAGCTCATCGCGCCGAGGCCGAAGCGGCCGCTCGATTCGAAGCAGTGCAACAGACCCTCGCGGGCGCCGATTTGCGTGAGCTCCTTCTGGTACGTCCAGAACGTTTCCCGCGGCACGGGCTCCAGGGCGAACTCCACGTGATACGTGATGCCGCCGCGGCATTCGAGGTCATCGGTGCACGTGTCTTTGAGCCGATGCGACATCAGCCGCCGGCGCTGCGGCAGCGGGTGCTGGGCCGAGGCCGCCACTTCGGTGAGCGTGAGGCCGTCGTACTGCCACGTCACGACATGCCCGGCGCTTGTGATTTGAATATTCGCCCGGTAGCCCGCGCGCTCAATCTGCCGGCTGCGATGAATTTCAAACAGCTCCGGGTGCAGCGACCGGCCATAGAGCTGAAACACCAATTCGGCGATACGCGGGCGAACAGATAACACGTACAATTCCTTGAACCATTCAGTCTCTCTCAGATCGTGATCGCGAGCGACTGGTCATACTCAGTGGACGCCTTAATTATAATCCGGCGCAAAAAGCACAACAAAGGTCGGTTCGTCGCAGGCAGATTTTGATGGAAATTCAGCCTTGACTTTTGGTTGCTTGGTGCGTTGCGCTAAGCTAGCAGCCAGCCGACGCCGGTTGACGAATTGCCGGTGTCGCGTAGTTGAAATCGCAAGAATTCAGTCGTCCGCAATCAAAGCGACTGCCGCTTCAGCACATGTCGAGCACCCTTCATCAAGTATACGAATGCCTCCTGACGAGGTTCGGGCCGCAGCATTGGTGGCCGGGCGAATCGCCGTTCGAGATCATGGTCGGGGCGGTGCTCGTGCAGAACACGGCGTGGCGAAATGTCGAGCGGGCGATCGAAAACTTGCGTGATGCCGGCGTGATGAAGCCGCGGGCCATGTACGCGCTGCGGCCGGAAGAACTTGCCGAACTCATCCGCCCGGCCGGTTACTATCAGGTGAAGACCAAACGGCTGCGCAACCTGCTGAAGTTCGTGATTGAGGAATTTGACGGCTCGCTGGCGGCGATGTTCAGCACGAGCTTACCGGTGCTGCGTGAGCAACTGCTCGCCATCCACGGCATCGGCCCGGAAACGGCCGACGCCATTCTCCTCTACGCGGGCGGGCTGCCGACGTTTGTGGTCGACACCTACGCCCATCGCATTTTGGCCCGGCATGGGTGGATCGAATACGAGGCAGACTATCACCAGGTTAAGGACTACTTCGAGTCGGAACTGCCAACCGCAGCGCCGCTTTTCAATGAATACCACGCACTACTGGTGCAAGTCGGCAAGGACTACTGCAAACGCACCGGCCCAAAATGCGAGGAATGTCCGCTGTATGAGTTATTGCCGACGGGCGGAATTGTTGAACGTATTTGAAGCCGTTTCACCACGGAGGACACAGAGTTCACAAAAGAGAATTCACAAAATGAAAAATGCAGAATGCTGGGCTGCCAGTGTTGCTCGGCAATTCGCCGGTTGCTTTCTTCAACTTCCATTCTTCATTGAGTTCTTTCCTCTGTGCTCTCCGTGTCGCCTGTGGTTAAATTCATTGATTCTGGAGTGAGCGTGCCCGATCTATTTGCCCACAGCGAAGCCGCGAATTTGGAGCAGGTGCAGCCGCTGGCTGCGCGGATGCGGCCGACGAAGCTTAGCGAATTCGTCGGCCAGCAGCATTTTCTCGGCCCGGGCAGGCTGCTGTGGCGGATGCTCCAAGCCCGGCGGCTTGGCTCGGTGATTTTTTATGGGCCTCCCGGTGTCGGCAAGACGACGCTGGCCCGGCTGCTCGCTCAGGAAACCGATAGCCGTTTCCGGCAACTCAGCGCGGTGACTAGCGGCGTGAAAGAGGTGCGGGAAATCCTGGAGGACGCGCGCAACGAAGTCGCGGCCGGCGGCCGGCCGACGTTGCTGATGATCGACGAGATTCATCGTTTTAATCGGGCTCAGCAGGACGCTTTATTGCCGGATGTCGAAGAAGGCGTCGTGATCCTGGTCGGCCTCACGACTTCGAACCCGTTCTTCGCCGTGAACGACGCTCTCGTGAGCCGCAGCCGCGTGTTCGAGTTCGAACCGCTATCAGTGGATGACATCAGCGCGCTCATCCGCCGCGCGCTGGTCGATAAGGTGCGCGGCCTTGGCCAGTACCACGCGACGATCGACGACGAAGCCCTGCAGTTCCTCGCCGAAGTCTCCGACGGCGACGCCCGCCGCGCGTTGGGTGCCCTCGAAGTAGCCGTCCTCTCATCAAGCACTGAGTCCGCAGGGGCGCCTGGGGTCGAGCGCCAGCGAGCCTCCAGCGTGCCAGACAAACCGCTCCATCTCACCCGCGATCTCATCGCCGACGCCGTCCAGCGCAAGGCCATCCGCTACGATCCCACGGGCGATGACCACTACGACGCCGCGAGCGCTCTCATCAAGAGTATCCGCGGCAGCGACCCCGACGCCGGTCTCTACTGGCTCGCCCGCATGCTCGAAGGCGGCGAAGACGTGCGCTTCCTCACCCGCCGGCTGGTAATCCTCGCGAGCGAAGATGTTGGCAACGCCGACCCGCAGGCACTGCCACTCGCCGTCGCTGCCATGCAGGCCTGCGAGTTCGTCGGCCTGCCCGAGTGCCAACTCACGCTTGCGCAGGCCGTCACGTATCTGGCATGCGCGCCGAAATCCAATGCCGCCACCATTGCGATTGGCGAAGCTCGGCACGATGTACGCGACGGCCGCTTGCTGCCTGTGCCGCGGCACTTGCAGGATTCACATTACCCCGGCGCAAAGCGCCTCGGCCACGGCCAAGGTTATGAATACGCGCACGACGCTCCTGGTGGCATCGCGGCGCAAGACTATCTCGGCGTCGAACGCGAGTACTACCGGCCGACTGACCGCGGCTTCGAACGAGAGTTAGCCGCACGGCTGGAGAAGATCCGCGCCGCTCTGCGCGGCGAACCGAGCTAACGTGATTTGGATTCGGTGTCGCCTTTGCCCGAATGGAACCCGATCGCTCGTCGGGGTATTGCCGGCCGTTCGACCATCTGCTGCAACACGCGCGAAATGAGTTTGATATCGCGGTCGTGCAGTTGCACCGTTTCGGCCAACCTCTGAATTTGCTCGACGAGTTCGCCCGGCGTGGCCATGAGCCGCCGCAGCTTCACGAACGTGCGCATGATCTCGATGTTCACCCGCACGGCGGTTGGCGATTTCAGCACGCTTGAGAGCATGGCGACGCCTTGCTCGGTGAACACCCAGGGCCGCGATCGTCGACCACCATGGCCGGAACTTGAGATCACAGTTTGTGATATCAAGTCTGTAACCTCTTGCGGCGTAAGTTGATACGCAAAATCCTCGGGGAAGCGGTCCTTGTTTCGTGCAACTTGCTGATTCAACTGACGCGTCGGCACACCGTACAGCTTCGCCAAGTCAGAATCCAGCATTACCCGCTGCCCGCGAATGACGTGGATCGACTGCTCGATGTCGGCGATGGTCACAACTTCTCCGGCTCGTTTCTTCGTCATGAGATAGAGCATAAGTTGGCGATGCTGCAAGTGCTAGCAGTTTGCGTGGCGCTCTGGGGGCTCGCTAGCGCTCGACCCCAGCCACCCTACACCGCGATTGGGATAGCAGCGGGGGGACGGTTCCGCTACCCTCCGCCACCCGATATCCGCGCTCCCACCGCGCGATACGGTTTGAGCGTTTTCAAAACACGCAACGCATTCTGGCCAAAAGCTAGTAGCTAAAGGCTAACAGCTTCACCGGAGGGACGAGCGATGAGTTCCATTCGACCGTTGTTCACCATTGCAGTGCTGGTCGCGGTATTCGGCTACTTATACGTGAAGATCAATCAAGGGCCGGTGCAACCGCAGGACGGCGCGAAAGGCATTACGACACCGATGCCCGATGGCGTGCCGCCGCTCGCTGCCGCGCCCGGCGGCGCGAAACTTGATCAAGATACGAGCGCGCCGGCGTGGCCGCAGTCGTCGGCTGATGCGCCGGCCGCTCCAATTTTGCCGCCAGGAGTCGGGACGCCGGCCCCGGCGGCTACTCCCGGAAGTGCAGCGGCAGACGCTGCCAGCGTCGATGCGACGGTCGACAAGAACGGTGTGCCTTCCGTTCCGCCGATCCCGGAGCTGCCAGAACTACCGAAAACGGCTGATGCGGCGACACCCAATGCCCTCCCGGCCACTCCGCCCATCGAAACACCAGTAGCGCTACCGGTGATGCCACTAAATTCCACGACAGACGCGACGCCGACGCCCCCGACCACGCCTCCCGCGGCAGTCGATGCTGGCGCGACGACACCAATCGGCGGTCCGGAAATCACCACTCCGCCGGCGTCGACTCCAGCAACAACCGCCGACGCCGCTGTGCCGCTCGTGAATCCAGCCCCGGCAGCCAATATAACACCCATTCCCAATTCACCTGTCACGAGCATTCCGAGTCCCATAAATGCGCCGCCGCCGGCTGCTGCGAACTCCGCCGCGGCGGACGATCGGTACGGCATCGGCGCCGACACGAGTACAGCACCGACGACCGTAACGCCACTGGCAGCAACGCCGCCAGCCACTTCGCCGCTGACCACGCCCGCGGCCGCGCCACCGGCCGCACTTGGGCCGGCTGCCTCGGCTTCGGCCTTCGCCGCCAGTTGGCCGGCGATTCAGACCGCGCTCGAACACAACGACCTCAAGCAAGCTCATCAACTGCTCACCAAGTGGCACAACAACGAAACACTGACACCGGAAGAGTCGCAGAAAGTTGAGGGCCTTCTTGGCCAGCTGGCCGGCACGGTGATTTACTCGAACGAGCATCGGCTGGAGCCGGCGCGCATTGTGAAGCCAGGCGAATCATTGGAAGCGATCGCCAAGGAATACAACGTGCCGTGGCAACTTTTGGCGAAGATCAACAGCATTGCAGCGCCCGACCAAGTTCGACCAGGGCAAGAGCTGAAGGTCGTGCGTGGTCCGTTCACGGCGGTGCTGGATGTCCGCCGCAACGAGCTTACGCTCGAAGTCGATGGCCGCTACGCCGGCACATTCCCGGTGACGATTCCGCCGGGCGCACCGGTCGCCGATGGGCAGTGGGTTGTAGAAAACAAGCAAGATCGAGTAGCGCCGCCAACGGCGGCTGTGACGGCCGGGACGACGGAGGCGACTCGAGCGATTATTCTTCGCAGCGCCAGTGCGAGCGGTCCCCAAGCGCCGACGCTCGTCATCGCCAGCGGTGTGGCAAGCGCGCCGAACGCAGGTGCTGCCACGATTCAGGTCGGTCCGCAGGATGCTGAGGATCTTTCGGATATCCTCTCGATTGGCTCGCGAGTGGTCGTCCGCCGTTAAGGGGTCGTTGCCAGCCACCGACGATCAGTTGTAAGTTGTTAAACTCGAACGCCGCATCATTCCTAGCAATGCGGCGTCCTTGTTACCAACCCTTACCCCTGGCCTCCTGACCTCTATTTCCCCGCCGATGTACGATCGCAACGCACTGCAGCAACTCATCCGCACGAAGGCCCTCAAGTTTGGCGACTTCACGCTGGCATCGGGCAAGAAGGCCAGCTACTACCTCGACTGCCGGCAGATTACGCTCGATGCGCAAGGCGCGAAGCTCGTGGGCGCCGGGATGCTCGAATTGCTCGGCGGCGACATGCCTGACCTCGTCGGCGGCATGGCGATCGGCGCGGACCCGATCACGGCCGCGATCCTCACGCTGGCCGGCGTCGAAGGGTTGCCGCTGCGGGGCGTGATGGTGCGGAAGGAACCCAAGCAACATGGGACGGGCAAGACGGTCGAAGGGCCCTTTCGAGCAGGCGAGTCGTTGGTGATCGTCGAAGATGTCGTCACCACGGGCGGCTCCAGCTTGCTGGCGATCGAACGCTGCGAAGCAGCCGGGCTCAAGGTGAAACGCGTGCTGGCGATCATCGATCGGCTCGAGGGTGGCCGCGAAGCATTTGCGGCAAAGGGATATGAGCTGACGACGCTGTTTACGATTCGTGATTTTGGGATAGGCCCTTGATCCCCCGGCGACTAGCCGGGAACTAAGTGGACGATGGAAACGTCACTGCATCGCCAACTCAAAGAGCGCTACGCCACGGAGGGCGCCACGATCGAGCGCCGCGTGGGGCGCTACCGCATCGACGTCGTTCGTGGCAAGCAGTTGATCGAGATCCAGCATTCATCGCTGACCGCAATTCGCGACAAAATTGCCGCGCTCCTCAAGTCGCACGAAGTGCTGGTCGTGAAGCCGATCGTCATCGCCAAGCACCTGGTGAAGCGCCAACGCGAGGGCGGTGAAGTTATTTCGCGTCGCCGCAGCCCCAAGAGCCGTACGCTCCTCGACATTTTCGAAGAGCTGGTGCATTTCACGCGCGTGTTCCCACACCGCCGCCTTACGCTCGAAGTGCTGCTGATCGAAATCGAAGAGTGGCGCTTTCCTGGTCATGGCCGAAGGCGTTGGCGCCGCGACAACGATCATCTCGTTGAAGATCAACACTTGGTCGCGGTACACGCGACTCACCAATTCCGCACGGCCGCCGACCTGCGCAACTTCTTGCCGCCCGCGCTGCCGCAACCTTTCCACACGGGCCAACTCGCCACGGCCCTCGGCATCGAGCGCTGGATCGCCCAACGCATGGCTTACTGCTTGCGCGAAACGCGGGCGATTCGCCAAGTCGGCAAGCTCGGCGGCGCTTGGCTATACAAATGTCCGCGCGCCACAGCCGCGTGACATACTGCCATCGCCACGGTAATCTGGGTGAAGTTCGCACGCACCCACTTCACCCCTTCGTGGAACTACAGGCGATGTCCACAATTCATTGTGCCCGTACTCTCTGCCGCCTCTTCGCACTGACCATTGGCTGGCTGTTTAGCGCCATTCTAATAGTCGCCAATGCTGCCCACGCCACCGATAGTGCGACACCCACCACCACCAACCGCCCGCCCAACATCGTCATCATCTTCATCGACGACATGGGCTACGCCGACATCGGCCCCTTCGGCGCGACGGCCTACAAGACGCCGCACCTCGATCAAATGGCGAAGGAAGGTCGAGTCTTCACCGACTTCCATTCCGCCACAGCCGTTTGTTCAGCATCTCGCGCAGGCCTGCTTACCGGCTGCTACCCGGAGCGAGTCAGTATTCTCGGCGCGCTCAGCGCGTTTGCGAAAACCGGCATCAACGCCGATGAAACAACGCTTGCCGAACTCTGCAAATCGCGCGGCTACGCGACCGCGATCTATGGCAAGTGGCACCTTGGCCATCACCACAAGTTCCTGCCGCTGCAGCATGGCTTCGACGAATACTTCGGCCTGCCGTATTCTAACGACATGTCCCCGCTGCAGGCCGACATGATCAAAGGCATTACTCCGGAAGAAGCAGCCCGCAAACGCAAAAGCCCACCGCTACCGCTATTCGAAAACAACCAGATCGTCGATTCGGCCGTATCGCCCGAGAAGCTCGCCCAACTCACGACACTCTACACCGAGCATGCCGTGAGCTTCATCGACCGCCACAAAGACCAGCCGTTCTTCTTGTACGTGCCGCACACGATGGTCCACGTGCCGCTGGCGGTATCTGACAAGTTCAAAGACAAGAGCGGCGCAGGCCTGTTCGGCGATGTCGTGATGGAGCTCGACTGGTCGGTCGGCCAAATTCTCGACACGGTGAAACGCAACGGCCTCGACGACAACACGCTGGTCGTTTTCACTTCCGACAACGGCCCGTGGCTCAACTACGGCAACCATGCCGGCTCCGCTGGTCCCTTGCGGGAAGGGAAGGGCACCATGTGGGAAGGCGGCTACCGCGAACCGTGCATCATGCGCTGGCCCGGCAAAATTCCCGCCGGCACGAAGTGCGACGAACTCGCCTCGACCATCGACATGTTCCCAACCATCGCCAAACTCATCGGCGCCAAAGTGCCGAGCGAGCGCAAAATCGACGGCCAAGATATCTGGCCGCTCATGGCGGGCGAAACGGTGTCCGCATTGTTAAAAGGCGGCGGTGAAGTGCACCTGCCTGTCGAGAGCCCGCACGATGTGCTGTACTGTTACTACGATCGGCAACTCCGCGCCGTCCGCGACCGGCGTTGGAAACTTGTGTTGCCGCATGAATACCGTACGCTGGCCGGTATGCCAGGTGGGCGGGACGGCAACCCCGTGCCCTACAAACAGCGGAAGACAGGCCAGGCGCTGTACGACCTCAAGACCGACATCGGCGAGCAGAACGACGTCGCCGCCGAGCATCCGGAAGTTGTTGCAAGGCTTGAGAAGGCCGCCGAAGAAGCCCGCGCCACACTCGGCGACACGCTCACCAAACGCGAAGGCAGCGAGGTCCGTCCCGCCGGCACACTGTAGGACGGACAATCCTGTCCGTCCGTCAACGATCCGACAGAATGCTGCGCAGCCGCATCGTGGTATCTCACGACGCATCGTCGCACTGTATTCGGTGAAGCGCTGCGCACATAAATGGTTACGCCGGGCCGAAACGGCTCGGCTATATAACGCCACACCCCCCCGGTCGCGCATCGCTCTTGCCCAAAATGCCGCAACCCCGTAACCTTTTTGTTTGACATCCCGCCCGCCAAAGTCGCCCTACTGATTCGAAACAGCACCGGTGAACGCGGACTGTTTTGTCTCGCGTCCTGACCCCCCGAATCCTCACGCCTTTCCATGTCCGACGTCGAATTACTTTCGCCTGCACGCTCGCCGCTGCGACAGCTAACCGGCGTCCAGATCATCGGCACGGGCAGCTTCGTGCCGGACAACGTGGTGACGAACGAGGACCTCGGCCGGCTGGGCTGCGACCCCGAGTGGATCATTCAGCGAACGGGCATTCGCGAACGCCGCCACGCCCCTCCGGAGATTTCGACCGGTGATATGGCCGTCGCCGCCGCCGAGCGCTGCATCGAAGCCGCCGGCATCGACCGCAGTCGAATCGACCTGCTAATCCTCGGCACCCTTTCCCCCGACTACCTGCTGCCGGCGACCGCGCCTGCCGTGCAGAGCCGCCTCGGCCTCAGCTGCCCGGCGATGGATGTCTCCGCGGCCTGCGCCGGTTTTCTATACTCGATGATCACAGCGATGCAGTATGTCGCCACGGGCTGCAGCGAAATGGCGCTCGTCATTGGCGCCGACACGAACAGCCGCGTGATGAAGAACGACGACAAAAAAACCTATCCCCTCTTCGGCGACGGAGCGGGGGCCGTGCTCATCACCCGCGGCAGCCCCGAACAGGGCCTGCTCTCCTACACGCTCGGCGCCGATGGCACTGGGGAAAAGCTGCTCATTCGCCTCGCCGGTGGTTCGCGTGCTCCGTTCGTGAAGGACCAGACGCTTGACCCCGAGTGGTTCGTTCGCATGGATGGCCGGCCGGTGTTCAAATGGGCCGTGCGGCTGCTCGACGACACCTCGCGCGAAGTCCTGGCCGCCGGTGGATTCACGACGAACGACGTGAAGTTGTGGGTCTTCCACCAAGCGAACATCCGCATACTCGACGCCGCCGCCCAGGCGCTCGGCATCGATATGAGCAAGTGCGAAACGCACATCGAGCGGTATGGCAACACTTCGGCCGGCAGCGTACCGATCGCGCTCGACGAAGCGTTCCGCGCCGGCCGCTTCGGTCGCAGCGACCTGCTCATGATGAGCGGCTTCGGCGGCGGCCTCGCCTGGGGCACCGCGCTCATGCGCTGGTGAGTTCGATAGTGGATAGTTGATAGTTGTTAGTTGCTGGTCTCTCTGCGCAACAACTATCAACTAACTACTATCAACTATCAAATATGTCCAAAACCAAAAAACTCCCCACCCGCAGCCAAGTCAAGCCCGAAGACACCTGGGACCTCGCCAGCCTGTTCAAAAACGACGACGAATGGGAAACCGCCTTCGTCGCCTGGGAAAAGCAAATCCCACGCTACGAAAAATTTCGCGGCAAACTTGGCGACGGCCCCGACACGCTCGCCAAGCTCTTCGATTTCGATGCCGAGTTCGATCAAGCCGCCGAGCGGCTGGGCACGTACGCGCATCTCAAGACGACCGAAGACATGGCCGACAGCCGCTACCAGCGGATGCTCGGCCGCTACGAGCACACGGCCACCAAAGCGGCCGAAGCCACGAGCTTCATTCGGCCGGAAATCCTCGCCCTCTCCGATAAGAAACTCAAAGAATATACCGAATCGAAGCCGCTCCAGCCGTACAAGCTGCAGCTTGTACGCCTCGTCCGCTACAAGCCGCACACGCTCGGCCCGGGCGAGGAACGGCTCCTCGCCATGCAAAGCGAAATGGCCGGCACCGCGGATCGAGTGTTCCGCCAACTTACCGACGCCGATTTCAAGTTCGGCATGTGCAAGAATGAGCGAGGTGAATCGGTCGAGCTTTCCCACGCCTCGTTCTCGAGCTTCTTGCGCTCACCGAGCCGCAACGTCCGCAAACGCGCTTTCCACCAATACTACGAGCAATTCAAAGGCCACGAGAATTCGCTCGCCGCGGCGTATTCCAGCTCAGTGCAGAAGGACGTGTACTACGCCAAGGCGCGCAACTACGCCAGCGCTCGTGAAGGCTCGCTGTTCCACGACAACGTACCGGTGGCCGTGTACGACAATCTCATCGCCGCCGTTCGCGGCAAGCTGCCGGCGATCTACAAGTACTTCGAACTGCGCCGCAAGAAGATGAAGCTGCGCGATATCCACCATTACGATACCTACGTGCCGATTCTCAGTGAGCTCGACACGAAGCATTCGTGGAAACAGGCGGTCGATGTCGTCGTAGCCGCGCTTGAGCCACTTGGCGACGAGTACTGCCGCGTGCTGCAGGAGGGACTCAATGGCCGCTGGTGCGATCGTTACCCCAACCAGGGTAAGCGCAGCGGAGCGTTCAGCTCCGGGTCGTATAGGGGGTGGCCGTACATCCTCATGAATTATCAGCCGGATGTGCTCGACCACGTGTTCACACTTGCGCACGAAGCCGGTCACTCGATGCACACGTACTACTCGGCCACGAACCAGCCGTACCAGTACTACAACTACACGATCTTTGTTGCCGAAGTCGCCAGCACGTTCAACGAGCAGCTGCTCAGCCGCCACTTGATGAACAAGGTCACCACCAACGGCCACAAAGTAGCGGGCCACAATGCTGCGACCGCCGCTCGCGCCGGGCGCGGCTCCAAACAGCGTGCCTACCTCATCAACCGCGAAATCGACGCCATCCGCGGCACGATCATCCGCCAGACCATGTTCGCCGAGTTTGAAAAGATTTCGCACGCGCTGGTCGAGGCCGGCGAGCCGCTCACCGTCGAAACGCTCAAGAACGAATACGGCAAACTGCTGGCCGATTACTTCGGCCCGGACTTCACGATCGACGACGAACTCAAGCTCGAATGCCTCCGCATTCCGCACTTCTACTCGGCGTTCTATGTGTATAAGTACGCTACGGGCCTTTCCGCGGCGATCGCACTGAGCGAACGCGTCGTGAACGGCGGCACGACGGAACTCAATGACTACCTGTCGTTTCTCAAAGGCGGCTCGTCGAAGTGGCCGCTTGATCTCTTGAAAGACGCCGGCGTCGACATGACCAAACCGGAACCGGTCGACACGGCGCTGTCGTACTTTGAACGGCTGGTGGATGAGCTGGATGACTTGCTTTAGCTACGGAAGTTTGACAAGTGTCACGTGACAAAGTACACTTTCCCGAATGATCAAGACGTTTGCCGATCGGCGTACTCAGGAGTTGTACGTTGCCGGTAAGGCTAAGCGTGTGCCACCAGATGTTGCGAAGCGCGCCGCCCGCAAACTGGAATATATCGACCTGGCAACGCAACTGGATGACTTAGTGGTGCCGCCCGGAAATCGGCTCCATGCCCTCGAGGGGAACCGCCAAGGACAGCACTCGATTTCCATCAATGACCAATGGCGGATTTGCTTCCGTTTCGTCGATGGAGATGCGTACGAGGTCGAGTTCTGTGACTACCATTGAGTCGGAGAGCGAGCCATGAGTATAGCGAATAACAAGAAGCTGCAGCGCAGGCCCACGCACCCGGGCGAAATGCTGCGAGAAGACTTTCTTCCCGAATACGGGCTAACCGTCGCTCGACTCTCCTCGGCAATGCGCGTGTCACGTCAATCAATTAACGAACTCTTGCGCGGCCGGCGGGCAGTCAGCACCGAAATGGCTCTCCGCCTTGCACGGCTATTTGGCAACTCGCCGGAGTTTTGGCTGAATGCCCAGCGTGCGGTAGACCTGTGGGACGCGTCCCGCGCAATTCAGAAGGACGTCAATCGCATCAAGCCGCTGCGAATCGCCTGACGTGGCAATTGTGCCCATCGGCTGCAACACGGTTCCGCTTCGCCTCGGCAGGACGGATGCCACAATCGACCTCGGGCAATTATTTCGCGACCAGTTCGAGGCTGCCGGTTACGAAGACTATGTCTACCGCTCGCAACCACAGCCGCCGCTCGCCGCCGCCGACGCCGAATGGGCCGCGACGATGTTGCGCGAGGCTCACGGCTAACCTAGCAACCGCATGCGGTCGATCTCGCGCGAAAGTGGGACCGACCGGTTAGTTCTCCCCACCCACTTCCTCGATCTCATACTGCGTGAGCTTCTTCTTCAGCGTCGTGCGGTGCAGGCCGAGCACACGAGCCGCCGGGGCGCAGCGCTGGCCGCATTTGTTCATCACCGTTGCTAACAGCGGCGGCTCGACTTGTTGCAGGAAGCGGTCGTAGACTTCGCCCGCGGTCGCAGGGTCAGACACCAACTGCTGAGCGATCTGCAAGAGTGTATCGGAGACATCGCTCGGGACCGCCTCCCGCTCTTGACGCGCCGCCTGCCAAAGATCGGGCAGCACCGGCGGCAAGTGCTCGGGCATCAATGCCCCGCGTCGCGCGACCACCAGCGCGTGCTCGATCGCACCGCGTAGCTCGCGCACGTTGCCGTGCCACGGCCGTTGCATGAGCTCGACCAATGTTTCAGCCGCGAACATCACTGGTTGGCCATTCGCCTGCGCGGCGAAATGATGGGCCAATAGTTCGATGTCTTCCACCCGCTCCCGCAGTGGCGGTAGCGCGATTTCGAACGTGCACAGTCGCAGATATAGATCGTGCCGAAATTCTCCGGCCGAGACTCTCTGCGCCAAGTTATGCCGCGTGGCCGAGATCACGCGAAACCGCGAGCGGAGCGGCACTTCGCCGCCGATCGGCGTGACTTCACCGCGTTCGAGCGTGCGCAGCAGCTTCAACTGTACGGGCATGGGCAAGTCGGCCACCTCATCGATAAACAGCGTTCCACCGTGCGCTTGAACGAAGAGCCCGGCCCGCGACCGTCCTGTTGCATTGCCAGTTTCGCCGACGACTTCGCGTTCCAGATTGGCCGGATCGATGGCAGCGACATCCAGCATGACAAGCGGTAAAGCGCGCCGGCTGCTATTGCGATGAATGACCGACGCTGCCAGTTCTTTGCCGGTGCCATTCTCGCCGCGCAGCAACACGGCCGCGTCGGAACTCGCCGCTAAAGCGACCCGCTTGAACACGTTCTGCATGACGGGCGCGCGACCCAGCATGCCGTGCAGCGCGTCGGGGGATGCCGCCGACTGCGGGGCCGTCTCTTTACGTAGCGCGCGCTCGATCACCGCTCTAATCGCGGCGAGGTCGAACGGCTTCACCACATACTCAAAGGCGCCCTTCCGCACGGCGCCGAGTGCCGTCGCTAAATCACCAAACGCTGTAATGATGATGATCGGCGCGCCATCGAGCGCCTTGCTAAACGACTCCATAGCCGAGAGGCCATCCATGCCGGGCAGTCGCACGTCTAGAATCAATAGCTCAGCGCGATTCGCCGCTGCGAGACATAGTCCCTCTTCGGCCGACGGGGCGACATCCACTTCGTGTCCCATGCTCCGTGCCAGCCGTGAGAGGCCCCAGGAAATTGAGGGCTCGTCATCCACTATCAGAATCCTGGCCATATTGTCACCAATGGTTCCCGCCGCGAGGTCGTAACTGAATTCGCAAGAATTCAGCGGCCCCACCTATTCTCACATTCTCATTATCTCTGCGTAGTGCTGTTGACAGCAAACACCAAATGCAACAACGGCACGAATACCGGCTGATCTCATCGCTCTTAATCTGCGACAAACGCGCACTAACCGGGGCGGAATGCCGCCTCGTGGAACTCGCCGGCTTCTGTTGTGACGCCGGCCCGCACTTCATCCACCGGCAGTCTGACCCGAAACCGCGTCATCTCGTTCTCGCGGGTCCATTCAAGCGAACCGCCGTGCTCCAAGACCACTTCGCGAGCGGTTGCCAAGCCTAACCCGGCGCCTTCCGCTTTGCTCGTGACAAACGGCTCGAACAAACACGAAGCGACGTCCGCCGGTGGGCCGGCGCCGGTATCGCTAATAACAATTTCCACTTCACGGGGCACGCTCGCACGGACTTCGATGCACACTCGGCCCCTCGCATCTCGCCGCTCAACGCCGGTTTGCTGCGCCGCCTCGACGGCATTAAGCAGCAGATTCAACACCACCTGCTCGAGCGCTTCTGCGTCGCCTTCGATCGCCAGCCGCTCGGTCGAAATTCGGCAGTCGAGCGCTACGCCCGCATGCTGTGCGGCCGGCCGGACAAGCGGCAGCAGCTCTTCGACCATGTCGCCGAGATCGATTTCGCGCTTGACCATTTCGGTCGGCCGCTTGCCGAGCCGCAAAAACCGCTGCAATTGACTTTCCATTAGCCGTAGTTGCCGCTTGGCCACGTCCAGGCACTCGCCGCTGTCGCTCGAAGTGCAATCGGCCGCGTGCAGGTCGAGCGCCATCCGGCAGCCTGTTGCCGCGTTCCGCAACTGATGCGCGATGCTTGCACCCAATACCGAGAGCGTTCGAAGCTGTTCGGATCGCCGAACCTGCGTTTCATATTCGGCGAGCATTTCAGTCATGCGGTTGAACGAGATGGACAAGTCGCGAATCTCGTCGTTCACCGTCGGTACGGGCGCTGGGCGAAAATCGCCCTCCGCCACCCGCAACGCTTCCTCGCGCAATCGGGTGATCGTCCGGCTCATCCGGCTCGCCACAGCCCACGCGACGGCGGCCAGAATCGACATAGTCACCACGCCGACCGCAAACGCTGGTATAAACGCTTGCCGCCAGGCGCGGCGATATTCGTCCTGCGGAAACAACACATGCAACACGCCGGCGCGGCTCGAGTGTGGATCGGCCGGGAGTTGTACTGTCGTGTGAAAGTACCACCGTCCTTCGACCAGCGACGACGGGCCTAGCTGCACTTCTTCCACACGTGATACGGCCTTAGCGGCCGGCAGTGGCGCCACGTCACTCAGCGATGTTGCGGCAACAGTTCCCGCCGCATCGACCAGCACGAACTCAGCGCCAGAAAGGTCGCGCATCTGTCGGAGCACGGTATTCGTGAGCGGGAAGGTCGAGCTCGATAACACGCCGATCACTTGCCGCAACTGCACTTCAACCTGATCGCGCGTACGGTGCTCGCTCAACACGGCATTGATCGCACCGACCGCCGTGAGGCTCACGATCGCCACCGCTAGCAACGGCGACAGGATCTGTTTACGAATCGACCACCGCATCGAGATTGAGCATCGTCGTGTGTTGTGGGTTCTTCAAAACGGGAGCTACTGTCGAAAAATCCGACTCGGCTGTCGGTCGCGTCGGCAAATTCGTCCCGCGCGAGGAGCGAACAGCGGAGCCGGCTTGTAATAGGATGTTATGCCCTCAACAATGTGCACTTCAACCAAATTTCGCCAAACTCTCGCCCGTTCTCGCTACTCGTAGACCATTAGATAGGACTTGCCTTGCAATGACCAGCGCGCGTCGCTTCCACGTGTCCCTCGCCTTCACTCTTGTCGAACTGCTGGTCGTCATTGCATTTATAGGGATTTTGGTGGCTCTGTTGTTGCCGGCAATTCAGGCCGCCCGCGAAGCCGCTCGCCGCAGCCAGTGCCTCAATAATATGAAGCAGCAGGGCGTTGCCTTTCTCAACTATGAGGCGGCAAGAAAGCAATTTCCGTTCTCGATCAAGCGGGCCGATCTAGTGACCAAACGCGGTTTGAACAATTGGGCGCCGGCCGTGCTGCCGTACATCGAAGAAGGTAGTCTCGTCGCCACATACGATCTCAAGGAGGACTGGTGGCGGGATCGAGCCGATGGCACGCCCGGCAATCGCACGCTCGTGCAAACCTTCCTGCCGATCTTGATCTGCCCTTCCGACGAGAATCCGCGGCGGATTCAAGACAAGCCGGAAACTACTCCGCCCAACAAAACGGGCGCGTGCAGCGACTATTTCCCGCCAGCCGGCGTGCATACTGACATCAACAATTCCCTGCCCGCCGATCAGCAGTTCCCGGTGCCAGCCACTGCTGACGACGTGGCCACCCAGCGCCGCCTGTTTGGCGTTATCCGCTGGGAGGAAACTGATCCGGCCAAGACGACTGTTAACAGATTGACTGCAATCGCCGATGGCACTTCGAAGAGCATTCTGCTGGGTGAAGTTGCCGGACGCGAGGATGTTTGGCGTCGCGGCGTGAAGTACGATGTCAATTACAATGGGCCACCCAAAGTGCGCGCCCGCGGCGGCGCCTGGGCGACCACAGATAACCCCTACGAGATCGGCCAGCGCAAGGCTTGGGATGCGTCGTTCGATCCGATCCCCGGCACAGTCTCGATCAATAACTCTAATGAATGGGGGCACTGCTTTTACAGTTTCCATCCCGGCAGCGCCAACTTCACCTTTGCTGACGGCTCAGTCCGCGCAATCAGCGATTCCATCGAGCTCCGCGCGCTCGCCGCGATGGTCACCCGAGCCGGCGAGGAACTGCCACAGCCGGAATAGGCGGATGCGCAGCGCCAGTTATTTTTTGACCAAGGATTTCACCGATGCCACGGATATTTCTACCAGCGCGAGCCGGGCAATCTGTGTCAGCGGTCGCCCGTCGATTTCTCTCTAATAGTAAGAGGCTGCGGCGCTGACCTAGCGTGTGGCCCACAAGAATGGTGAGCCGCTTTCGTCGATCCGCAAAGAGCTGCCGAGGCGCGCCGGCGCGAGTACGCGGTCGAGGAGTCGCTTATAGCTGTATCTGGCCTTCGTGACTTTCACTTCGATCTTCGCCGGGTCGACGTTGTGGGCCGCCAGTGCGGCATGATCAATGTAGAGCGGCAGCTTCAGGCGCTTCCGCACCGCAGCGAGGGCTTCATCGAGTGTGTAGCCGTCGATTTCGGCATTGAGCGAATCGAGGAGCGACGGCGCCGCCTCGCCCGGCGCTTTGTCGGGCTCCCAGCCAATCGGCCAATTCTTGAGATTTGGATCCAGGCTTTCGGTTTTGCCCAAAGTGCTGGCCCGCAGCGCGTCGGCATCAGCAACCAACACATGATATTCGACCGCTCGCCCTCGCTGCTTCTCCGGACGAAATACCAGGCCCTCATGCCGTAACAAAATCGCCACGGCGGTGCCGATCGTGATGCCTTGCAACTCGTCGGCTACCGGCTTGGCCTCTCTGATAATTCGGTTCGCCGCCGCATCAATGGCCCATGGCGACTTCAGTTTCGGCTGTAACTTTTCGAGTACGGTCAGCAGCGGCTGGTCCTTGGTCGCGAAGTCGATCGCTGGCGTGAGGTCGGCAAAAACGGCGACGAGTTCCTGTTCGGTGAGGCCGAAGCGCCCCCGCGGCGCGGTCAGCGATTCGGCGCCGTCGGCCGCGAGGCGCTCAAGATAATCCTTCAACTTCGCGCGCTCGCCACGCGTAAACGTGCCCCCCGGCAGCCGCAGTTCGTCCCGCGAGGTCAGCAATCCGATGACGAGGAAACTCGGCCGCTCAACCGACCCCACGTTCTTCGCGCTGGGCTGCTCGCCGCCTCGCAGGCCGCGGACTTGCACATGGTCAACACCCACACTCGTGAGCAGTTGCAGCCATTCGTGGGGCGCGGTAATTTGCACTCCGCGCTCGGTGACGAGTTCCAACTCAATGGGCGGCGCAGCGGTTGCGGTCGCTGCCGAAGCGACGAGCATCAACATGGTCAGAAACGAACGCAGTCTCATGTTGAAAGTATAGCACGATGCGGGATGCCACCTATTTCGTGTGTTTTGACCACGGATTACACGGATGGGCACCGATAGGAAAAGCAAGTGACGCTGGCGAGAGGTTCTCCTCCGTGCAACCCGTGTTATCCGTGGTGGAAATTCATTCGGTTTGAAATCAGGTAAGGAGAGATTCATGGGCCGTCCGGTTACGTTGTTCACGGGTCAGTGGGCCGATTTGCCGCTCGAGGAAATCTGCAAGAAGGCGGTCGACTTTGGCTATAACGGTCTGGAACTCGCTTGTTGGGGCGATCACTTCGAAGTCGACAAGGCGATGGCCGACCCGAATTATGCCAAAGCTAAACGCGATCAATTGGATCGCTATGACTTACAGTGCCACGCGATCAGCTGTCACCTCGTCGGCCAGGCGGTGTGCGATATTATCGACCAGCGGCACAAGTCGATCCTGCCGCCGTATGTGTGGGGCGACGGCAACCCGGCGGGTGTTAACAAGCGCGCTGCCGAGGAAATGAAAAACGCCGCCCGCGCCGCGCAGAAGTTCGGCATCGGCGTGGTGAACGGCTTCACGGGCTCGAGCATTTGGCACTTGTTGTATTCATTTCCGCCGGTGCCCGATTCGATGATCGACGACGGCTTCAAGCTCTTCGCCGAACGCTGGAACCCGATTCTCGATGCCTTCGGCGAGTGCGGCGTGCGGTTCGCGCTCGAAGTGCATCCGACCGAAATCGCGTTCGATATCTACACGGCGAAGCGCGCGCTCGAGGCGGTCGGCAACCGCGAGGAGTTCGGCTTCAACTTCGACCCGAGCCACCTCATTTGGCAGGGCGTCGACCCGGTCGAGTTCATTCGCGAGTTCCCGGATCGCATTTATCACGTTCACATTAAAGATGCGATCGTCACGCTCAACGGCCGCACGGGTATTCTGGGCAGCCACATCAACTTCGGCGACGCTCGCCGCGGTTGGGACTTCCGCTCGCCGGGCCGCGGCGGCGTGAACTTCGAAGAGATCATCCGCGCGCTCAACAAGGCCAACTACGACGGCCCGCTCTCAGTCGAGTGGGAAGACTCGGGCATGGAGCGCGAACACGGCGCCCGCGAGGCGGCCGAGTTCGTCAAAAAGCTCGACTTCCGCCCCAGCGGCCGCGCGTTCGACTCGGCGTTTGGCGATGCGTGATTTAACGAGATAGCAATTGCAATTCGGCCATCCATTCGGTGGGTAACGGTGCGCGCGGGCGCGAATCGCACTGAACAGGTGGGAGAGCGGACCTGTTTTCGCGGCGGGTCCGATGCTGTCGTCACTATCTGCGGTGGTCCGCGAAGACAGGCTCGTCGGAGCGAATTGCCGGCCAATTTGGATGCAGCCTTCGACGAGGACCGGCGTTTGCGGCGGCTGCGGCACGAAGGTGTGCGGCGAGAGAATTCGTGGCGGCGGCGCGGCATCCGCGGTCAAGGGCATCTGACGTCTACTAAAACCACGTCGCCGGCGTGGGCGGTGGAGGTGCGAATAATGAACGGTGCAAACGGTTTTCTGGCGGCCGCGTGTGCCGCGAGTCTCGCTGGCGGGCAACGTGGACATGCCGATGTATTTGGCAGCGGGGCCGATTCGTTTGAGATCGATTTCGTAACGATCGGCAGCCCCGGTAACTGCCGGATTTGTCTGGCGGCGGGCTGGAGCGTCCCATATGCGTACCGCATCGGCAAATACGAAATCTCGGAGCAGATGATCGAGAAGGCCAACGCGCAGGCCGCGCTGGGGATCACGAAGGACTCGCGGGGGCCCGAGAAGCCGGCGACGAGCGTTTCGTGGTTCGAGGCGACGCGGTTCGTGAACTGGCTCAACACGAGCACGGGCAGCCCGCCAGCGTACAAGTTCGATGGCAGTGGCAATTTTCAGTTGTGGCAGCCCAGCGACGCGGGTTATGACCCGAATAACTTGTTTCGGAACAAGCGCGCGGTGTATTTCCTGCCGAGCGCGGATGAATGGTACAAGGCAGCCTACTACGATCCCAGGGCCGGCGTGTACTGGGACTACCCGACGGGCGGCAATTCGCCGCCCGTGGCCGTGGCCGGTGGCACGGCACCGGGAACTGCGGTGTACCACCAAGACTTATTCGACGGACCGGCGGATACCACCCAGGCCGGAGGACTGAGTCTGTTCGGGATAATGGGCCAGGGTGGGAATGTCGATGAGTGGGAAGAGTCGGAACTTGATAGAGCGAATGACGAGCTTTTCGACTACCGTGTACGACGCGGCGGAAATTGGGACAGTTTTTCTCCTGATCTTTCAGTCTCGTTTGCATTCGGCGGATTCCCCGTACAGTCATTTAGCGGCACAGGCTTTCGGGTTGGTTCGATCGTTCCCGAAACAACTGCGATCTCAATCACTTGCCTTGGATTGTTCGCGATTTTGGCTATAAGAAAAGAGCGTCCATCCTAATGGAGGGCGAGACAAAGGTGTCAGGAACCAATAATTGATAGCCAGGCAAAGGTAACCGTTTACCGTCCCGGGATTGTCCACTACTCGGCGATGAGTTGTTTTGTGGCGTTATAGATGCCGAGTTGTTGTTGGTTGGCGGTGGCCATGAGGCTGGCGAGCTTGGCCCAAGCCGCGGCGCCTGCTTCACTGCGGTTGCCCGCCCGTGATTGTGCGCAAGACGGCGGCGGGTCTCAAGGCTCGCTCGGCGCGATGGTTCGTGCCTTCCAACTTCGGCTCGTGAAGGAAGCGGATCAACTCGTGCTGATACCGCCGTAGTCACATGGTGAGTCGCCGGGCGTCCGGATCGGGATCGGTAGTTTGGGCCAGCTCCTCCAGGCGCGTCTCCAAGGACCAAACGTCGCCCGGAACAAAACCTGAATGAACCACTGGGCGGGCGCGTCAAAGAATCGCCTACCGTTATGTGCTGCGGTCTTGTGCAGGCGGCAACCGGCCCGTGCTTTGGCGGCGGCCGCTGCGCGGCTGGGTATTCTGACCGCAGCCTAATCGGTTGGTGGCCGGCATCCCCTGAGTGACGGTGGCAATTTTGATCCGCAGCAGCAAGTGCTATGATGGACAGTCACGGAGGCGAGGCAATGGGCCGTGGCATTTTGATTTGGTCGGCGATGATTGGTGCGTGGCTAACGGCCAGTACGGGGGGCGCTGCGACGAAGGTTTGGGTGGGCCGTGACGGTGGGGCGTTCGGCACGGCTGCGAATTGGAATCCCGGCGGCGCGCCCGGTCCGGGCGATATCGCCGTGTTCAGCAATGGCTACGTGCCAGGGAGCTACGATATCAACGCTGATGTCGACGCGACGGCCTCGCAACTCATCATCGGAACAACGCCGCTGAGTTTTGCCGGTCCGGGGCGGCTTACGCTGACCAGCACTTCGAGCGGTACCCCCTCTTCACGAGCACTTGTTGTGGGCAGCACGAGCTCCGGCATCGGCAGTGTACAATTGAGTTCTTCACTGCCGCAGCTTAATACGCCTAGCGCAACGATCGGCGCCGAGGCGGGCACCAATGGCACGCTTAACGTTACCGCAGGAACGTTTTACGTGACAGGAACTACGGCCGTCGACGACTTGTTGATTGGCGATCACGGCACGGGCACGATCAATGTGACGGCCGGCGCTGATGTAACGATCACCGGCGATACGTATCTGGCCACATTCGCCGGGGCAGTTGGAAATATCTCGGTCACCGGCAGTGGCTCCACATGGACGAGCACCGGAAATGTGCAATGGGGAAAAGGATCGGGAACGATCATGGTAGGCCGCGGCGGCGTGCTCAAGGCGAACTCGTTAAGGGCAATTGGAAACGGGACACTAAGGGGAGACGGGGCCCTGGTCGCCAATGTGCAGCATATTGGCATCGTCTCGCCCGGCATTTCGCTTGGAACGCTGCAGATTATCGGAACGTTTACGCAAGAGGCCGGAGATTTGCTGCAAATTGATCTCGGCGGGCACACGGCTAGCATGTACGACCGGTTGTCCGTGTCTGGCGCAGTGACGCTCGGCGGCACGTTGAACGTGACCGCTTCGAGCCTCGAGATGATTGCCAACGACGTATTCGATATTCTCGACTTCGGCAGCGTCCGCGGTACATTCGCCACGATCAATATGCCGGCGCTTGGCAGTTCGCTCGCTTGGGATCTGTCGCGATTGTATGTCGACGGCACCATCGCCGTCGTATTGCCGGGCGACTTCAATCGCAGCGGCACGGTCGACGCTGCGGACTACGTGGCCTGGCGCAATGGCCTCGGCGCAACGTACGTTGCCAACGACTACAACGTGTGGCGAGCGCACTGGGGCGCATCCGCCGCGACCGCGGCCGCTGCAGCAGCGCCGGAGCCGAGTCTAGTCGTCCTGCTCTTTGCCGGCATCTCGATAGGGAGTTGGTGCCGATCAGCCAAGAAAGGGCTAGGCAGGCACGACGCATAGATGACACTGACCGCAAAGCGAGGCGTCGCAACCTTGAAGCTTCCATCGCGGACGGACGACCAACCATGGCGGATCTCAGTTCGCGGCGTTACCATTTACGGGGCGTACGTGTGTTGGCGTGACCCGAATAGTTTCCCACTTGGCGAGCGATACATGAACATCTGGAAGGCGATTGCATTGACGTTCATTCTTTTCGGTGGCATATGCGGAGTTGACAGCCGCGCCGAGGAGTCGAAGGCCTCCGACAAAGTCCTCCGCCATGCCGTGTTCTTTAAATACAAGGAGGGCACGAGCGACGACGACGTCGCCAAAATCCAACGGGCGTTTGCCGAGCTGCCCAAGAAGGTCGATTCGATCAAAGACTATCAGGCGGGCAAGAACTTCAGCCCGGCGGGGTTCGACGACGGTTACACGCATTGCTTCTTGCTGACGTTTGCCGATGAGGCCGGCCGGGCGAAGTATTTGCCGCATCCCGATCACAAGGCGTTCGGGGCCACGCTCGGGCCGCACCTCGAAAAGGTGTTCGTGCTCGACTATTGGGGCCAGCCGGAAAAGGAACGCAAAGACCGTGAGGTCAAGCACGCGCTGTTCGTGAAATTCAAGGAGAGTGCGACGGAAGATGAAATCAACGACGCGATCGCGGCGCTCGAAAAGTTGCCCTCGCAATGCGACACGATCAAAGCGTTTGAATGGGGCCAGAACAACAGTCCCGAAAAGCACGACGAGGGCTTCACGCATTGCTTCATGTTCACGTTCGACAATGTCGACGGCCTGAAGAAATACGCCGCCACGCCGGAGCACAAGGAGGTTGTGCGCAAGGTGGTGGCCGTGGCCGAGAAGGGCCGCGTGCTCGATTTCTGGACGAAAGAAAAAGAGTAGCGAGATAGCTATCGGCTATCGGCTACCAGCAATTGGTTCTCGCTCTGAGACGAACCGAATTTCGATCCTGGCGATCACGGCAGATCGCTGGTTTGTTCCTGCCCGTTGATCGACGCGAAGATGCGGTGCAGGCGGACATCCATGTCATAATTGATCGAGCGTACTGAGCCGTCGGCCATCGAGGTGTTCCAGCCGACCGGGTGCGCGCTGCCGAACTCATGACAAGCGAGGCAGTTGTTTTCAACATCGCGGATGGGCGCGCTCGCGGCGAAGCGCACGTAGGAATTGGCAGCGCCGAAATTGTCTTTTAGTCCGGCGATCGGCGCCCGATCGCCGACATCCTCGCCGTCGCGGTAGTGCAGCGCGTCCATCGACTTCTCGCCGACGAGATACGTCTTCGAGCTGCCGTCGATGAAGTTCTTGAGCGCCGTGTGTTGGCCCATGGACCATACACCGTCGAATTCCAGCGCGAAATTGAAGCCGCTGCCGTCGCCCTCTTTGCTGCCGGCCGACGTGGAACAGCCGCCGTTCATAGCGTAGTCGGTTCGCGCGCCGAGCGGGCCATATTCGGCGAGTTCGGCATCGACCAGCGGGTAGGCTAGCGGTGGGCGTCGAGAGGGGCAATGCAACGTCGGCACCGGAATGACGACGGCCTGCTTGATTTCCGCCGGCGTCGCTCTTCCCGCAGCCGCCGCCGTGAGCACGCTCGACACCAGATTCGCTTCCATGTAACCAACACACTGCACGATCCAATTGCCGGTCGACGCCATGCCTTTGGCCCGGGCCTTCCGCCGATCGCCAAAGTCGACGCCGCGCGGTTCGCGCTCCCCACCATGGCTGGGGAAGTAGCGACGGGCTGACTCGAAGTTGTGGCAGCCGATCGCGATTTGCTTCAGGTTGTTGCGACACTGGGTCAGCCGCGCCGATTCGCGGGCAGCTTGAACGGCCGGCAGCAGCAATGCCACGAGGATGCCGATCACCGCGATCACCACTAACAGCTCGACAAGCGTGAAGCCGGCGGGGCGAACGCGTTCGATCAGCTGGTGCCGGAAGTATCTTAAGCGTGGTGCCAACGCCGGTCGCCAATGGTCGAAACGTCTCATGTTGCCGGCCCGAATATGCAATGAGGGTTCGAAGCGCCACCGAAAAAGCGAAGGCCGAACGTGGAACAGATTGTAGCGGGCTCGGCAGCGAAAGTCACGCAGTGACACGGTTGTAGGCGCAGCGGTTGGGCGATGTATTGCACCCAGCCCGGAGGGCTGGGCTATATAGCCGAGCCGTTTCGGCCCGGTGTGCTAGAATTAATTTAGCGCTGCTGGCATTGCGAAAACTCGTCGCCGAATTGCCAAGGAAACTTCGTGCGGGCGTACTGCAAAATCTGGCTACTAATTTCCGCCCTAGTCATCTTCGCGGGCCCAGCGAAGCGTGCCGTCGCGGCCGATGCCATGGAGTCGCTGCGCGCCGACTATCTCCGATTAGTCGACGGTTATCGAGCAGCCGAGCCGGAGTGGTTCCCAAAACCGCCGGCGACTGGTTCACTCATGTATGTGGCGCCGGATGAGTATTCGCCGGCGGACGCGCCCGGCAAAGAGGTGACCGCCGCCCAGGTGAAGTATGCCGACGCACTATTCGAGTTGGCCAAACGGGCCGCCGACGCCGGCGAATTGTCGCTCGCATTTCAATGGGCGACCGAAGCGGTTCGGTCGAACCCGGATCACGCCGACGCCCGCCGCGTGCTGGGTTACGAGCAGCGCGAAGGCCGATGGCTCACGGCCTACGGCGCGAAGATGTTTGACGCCGGCAAAGTCTGGAACGCCCAGCGCGGTTGGAACTCGCGCGAAGCGACGAAGACGTCAACCGTCGACGACGCGAAGGATGCCGCGCGCCATGCCGATTTGAAAAACGGCTGGCAGGTGCGCACCGATCACTTTTTAGTGACGACGAACGAAAGCCTGGCAGCGGCCGCCACGCTCGCGGCACGACTCGAGCGGCTTTATCAAATCTGGCGGCAGCGCTTCGCGGGCTTTTACTACACAGAGAAGGAAGTCCGCGGCCTGTTCGCCGGCGAGCGGAATGCACGCGTGCAGGCGCGGCCGTTCCGCGTGTTCTACTATCGCAATCGCGACGAGTATGTCGACGCCCTGCGCCGCCGCCAGCCGCGCATCGCCGAAACACTCGGCATTTACTTCGACACCTCGCACGAAGCATTCTTCTTCAATGCCAAGCCCGTAGCGGCGGCGGGCATGGCTGCGGAATCTGCGACAGGCGAGCCGCTCGTCGCTACGAATATTGCTACGGGCGCCGCAACCGCCACGCTGTACCACGAAGCTGTGCATCAGCTGTTTCAAGAATCAAAGTCCGCGGCGAAGCGGATCGCGGCGAACGCCAATTTTTGGGTCGTGGAGGGCGTCGCGAATTATTTTGAAACACTCACCGAACACACGGGCGGCCCCGCGGGTCTGTATTACACCATCGGCGAAACGACCGCCGGTCGCCTGCCTGCCGCGCGGGGGCGGCTCCGCGAGGGCTACTATGTTCCACTCGCTGAACTCACGAAGCTCAATAAGGACGAACTGCAGCGACGGCCCGATGCCGCCAAGCTCTACAGCCAGTCGACCGGCCTCGCGGCGTTTCTCATCGATGGCTACGGCGGCCGCTATCGCGAGCCGTTCGTACGCTACCTGCAAGCCGTTTACGCCGGCCGCGACAACGCCGGCACGCTCGGCGAACTAACCGGCACGAGCTACGCCGAACTCGACGCCGCGTACCGCCGGTTTTTGGAGAGCTTGCCGTAAAAGGGCGCGGCAGGTATCGTGGGAAGACGTGGACAGAGCCGTAGCGGGCTAGAGCAGAAGAGCAGTAGATATGGCGATGGCAGTCGAATCGCGTCTACTGCTCTTCTGCTCTACTCCACTACTGCTCTTTTCCGCGGTGGCTATAGCTCAGTTGGATAGAGCGCCAGATTGTGGCTCTGGAGGTCAAGGGTTCGAGCCCCTTTAGCCACCCCTTTTCGAACCACTTGCCGGCAAGTGTCGGCGGGTGGTTTTTTCTTGTCCCATTGGCCGGTGCCATGAGCGACATTGATCAACCCGGTTCGTTCTACCTGGGCCGACCGCACGATTTGAAACGCGGCGAAACGGCCGCTACGCCGCTGCTCTACGACAGCAAGGATCTCACGACCCACGCTGTCTGCGTTGGCATGACGGGCAGCGGCAAGACCGGGTTGTGCCTCGCACTCATGGAGGAGGCCGCGCTCAACGGCATCCCGGTCCTCGCGATCGACCCGAAGGGCGACCTCGCGAATCTGCTGCTCGCGTTTCCGAAATTAGCGCCGAGCGATTTTCGGCCTTGGATCGACGAGAGCGAAGCGGCTCGCAAGCAGATGTCGCCCGATGAATTCGCCGCGAGCCAGGCGGAACTGTGGCGTAACGGCCTCGCCAAGTGGCAGCAGGGCCCCGAGCGCATCCAACGCTTCTGCGATGCGGCGGAGCGCGTGATCTACACGCCCGGGTCGAGCGCGGGCATTCCGATCACCGTACTCAAGTCATTCGCCGCGCCGCCGCAGGAGCTGCTGGCCGACTCCGATGCCTTCGGCGACCGCGTCGCCTCCGCCACTTCCGGTTTGCTGGCGCTGCTCGGCATCGAGGCCGATCCGGTGCGCAGCCGCGAGCACATATTCATTTCGTCACTGCTCGATGCGGCGTGGCGCGCGGGGAAGGACGTCGACCTGCGGCAACTTATTCAAGATATCAATCGGCCACCGATCAAGAACGTCGGCGCTGTTGATGTCGAGTCCTTCTTTCCCGCGAAGGATCGCACGAAGCTCGCGATGAGCCTCAACAACTTGCTCGCTTCGCCGTCGTTTGCAAGTTGGCTCGAAGGCGAGCCGCTCGATATCCAGCGGATGCTCTACTCGCCCACCGGCAAGCCGCGGCTCGCGATCGTTTCGATCGCCCATCTCGACGACGCCCAGCGGATGTTCTTCGTCACGATCCTGCTCAACGAAGTCCTCTCTTGGATTCGTACACAACCCGGCACGAGCAGCTTGCGGGCATTGCTGTACATGGACGAAGTATTCGGCTACTTTCCGCCGCTCGGCAATCCGCCCGCGAAACGGCCGATGCTCACGTTGCTCAAGCAAGCCCGGGCATTCGGGCTGGGCTGCGTGCTGGCCACGCAAAACCCGGTCGATCTCGATTACAAAGGCCTGTCGAACGCCGGTACCTGGCTTTTGGGCCGCCTGCAGACCGAGCGCGACAAGGCCCGCGTGATGGAAGGCCTCGAAGGCGCCTCGGCGCAGGCCGGCGCGTCATTCAACCGCCAGGAAATGGAAGCCGCACTCGCCGCGCTCGGCAACCGCGTGTTCCTGATGAACAACGTGCACAACGATGCGCCCGTGATCTTCCAATCGCGCTGGGCGCTGTCTTATCTATGCGGCCCACTCACGCGCGGGCAGATCAAAACGCTGATGGACCCGCTGCGGCCGAAGTTTCCAACCAATCCAACAGCGAACGAAGGTACGACCATCCCCACAAATACTCGCCGCGCCAGCGACGTTCCCGCTGCAGCGGGCCGCGCTCCCAGTCCCGCCAGTAGCAGCCGCCCCGTGGTCCCGGCCGGCATCCACGAAAAATTCCTCGCCATTAGTGGGCGCGTGCCCGATGGTTTTACGCTCGAATACCGCCCCGGACTCATCGGCAAAGGCAAAGTCCACTTTGTCCACAAAGCGGCCGCCATCGACGTTTGGCAAACCTACTATTTGCTGCAAACGTCGAACGACGCACCGGCCGATGACATCTGGCAAGGCGCCGCGCCAGCGGAGCAAGACCTGGCGTCGGACTCGCAGCCGGAGGCCACCGCCCAGTTCGCAGCGCTGCCCGCCGAACTCACGCGGGAAAAAAGTTACACCGTGTTCGGTCGCCAGTTGAAGGAGCATTTGTACCGCGAGATGTCGCTCAAGCTCTTCCAATGCGCCGACCTGGAGAAAATTTCCGAGCCGGCGGAATCCGACGCCGACTTTCGCACGCGGCTATCGCCGGCGCTTGGCGAGCGTTTGTTGGCCGAGCGCACGGCGATTGAAAAGTCGTACGCCGCCAAAATCACGAAGCTCGACGGCCAGATCCGCACGGCGCAAACCCGCGTAAGCACGCGACGCTGGCAATTTCTCGCGCGCGTCGGCGCAGCGGCGTGGGTTGTGTTCGATACGATCATGGCCGCGACCGGCCGCAACATGCCCGGCCGGCGGCGTTCGCTCGACCCGGCAATTCGCTCAGTCGCCACCGAATCGGGCCAGCAATCAAACGCCAAAGCCGCTCTCGAATCGCTGCTTCAACAGAAGCAGCAGCTCGAGCAGCAGAAACAGGACGACTTAAAACTGGCCGACGCACGGTATTCCGCCGCCGGCTTGAAAATCGAACCACTCGTGCTGAAACCCCAAAAGGGCGATATCGAAGCCGACGACGTCGCGCTCGCGTGGCTGCCGTATCGAATCAATTCGGCCGGTGCGGCTGAGCCAGTGTTTGTGTTGGTGACGTCTTAAAGCCTGGTTTTGTGGTGGTTAGCGGCCTGCCTCCGGAGGGCGTGGCCCTCCGGCTATTGGCCTGCATCGCTCCATCGCTCACACTTGGGGTTCGCGATGTCGCATTCGATGCCTCTCGTTCCCCACTCCCCATCCTCAGTTTCCATCCCAGCCCCCACACAATGACCGAACGCGAACGTTGGGTTGTCTACCCGTTGTTATTCTTGGCCCTCGGCGCTTCGCTCCGCGATAAACTCGGCGGCAGCCTCACGGCCAAGCGCATCGTCTGCCAGGAGCTGCGCATCGAAGACGAAGCGGCTGGCAACGAGCAGCCGCGCACGCTCGCCCTCATCGGTCGCACGGAGCCCTCTCCGAATGCGCCTTCCGTGGGCGAGCTCTATGTCGACGGAATCGTTAAAGTCGATGGCGTCGTCAGTTCCAAAGAGTTTCAGTCTGGCAACCAGCGGATCATTCCAGCGCCGCGCTACGTCCCGCTGCCGCAAGACTACATCGAGGCGCTCAGGGCAGGTAGGCTGCGGCCGCAATCGGCACCGCAAAGTACGTCGCCCAAGCAGAATGCGTCGCCAGACGCCGCGTCGCCATCATCGCCGCCAGAACAGAAAGGCGATGTGCTGCCGCCCTCGAAGAAAGTGCTCAGGATGCTGCCTCAGACGCAGCCGCCGGTTCTGAGAAGTGACTGGCCCCAAGCTTCCGCAATCGATAGGATGCAGGTACCGTTTTTCGAACGCCTTCGCGCGTCATTGCTGGCGTACTGCAAATACGCGGCGCTGGAGAGCATCACCAACTTTCGTGCTGTGCCTTGGGGAGCGACAACATGAACTCGATGTTTCAATCGCGGGCCGCTTACGTCGGCATGGGGCTCGTGCTGGGGCTCATCATTGGTCTCAATCTCGAAGGCCTTTGGCCCACCGCTCCGCTGCACGCCTCGGCGACGCACGGCATCGACAAGTTCGCCATCGCGACCGGTGCCGTCGACCAAGGCGTGGAAGCCCTCTACTTTCTCGACTTCCTGACCGGCGACATGCGTGCTGCCGTCATGAACCCGAAGACCCGCAAGTTCCAGGCGTTCTACACGCGCAATATCGCGGCCGATTTCGCCGGCGCAGGCCGCAGCTCCGGCTATCTCATGGTCACTGGCGCGGCGAACATGCCGCGCGGTTCGAGCAATTATCAATTCGCCGAGAGCATTGTCTACGTCGCCGAAGCCAGCACCGGCCAGGTCGCCGCCTACACGATTCCCTGGAACTCGGCTGTCCAGGCAGCCAACCGCAACCAATACGGCGAATTCCAACCGCTCGACGTGCAGCAATTCCGCACCGCGTTCGTACGCGACCAGCCGAAGCCGGAAGAGTCGAAGTGAGGCCGCGCATGACGATCCAAGTCAACGGCCAACCGCGCGAGATCGCCGCAGGCAGCTCCGTGGCGGCGCTTCTAGAAGAACTCGGTGTCAAGCAGCCGCACGTCGCCGTCGAGCTGAACCTCGAAGTTGTCCCCCGCGCCCAACACGCCGCCACGACGCTCCGCGACGGCGACCGCTTGGAAGTTGTGACATTGGTCGGCGGCGGGTAAGAAAAGAATTCACCACAGAGTACACAGAGAACATAGAGAAGACACCAAGAAGAGATTTGTCATTGGTAATTTGTCATTTGAAATTGGCCATTTCGGAAATGGCAAATGACAAATGACAAATTTGCAATGACAAATTCCGAATCCCCTTCTCCGTGTCCTCTGTGTCCTCTGTGGTAACAAGTCCCTACATTACGGCTGAATAAGAATGTCCACCGCAGAAACCACCACGGAAGTTCTCCAACTCGGCACTCACCGCTTCACTAGCCGCTTGATCGTCGGCACCGGTAAGTACGTCGACTATCAAATCATGGGCGAGTCGCTCCAGCGCAGCGGCACCGAGTGCATTACGGTCGCCGTTCGCCGCGAACGATTGATTGATGCCGCCGGCAATAACCTGCTCGACTTCATCGACACCAGCCGCTACACGCTGCTACCCAACACCGCCGGCTGCTTCAATGCCGACGATGCCGTGCGCGTCGCTAGGCTCGGTCGCGAGATTTTACTCGGCCTCGAAAACCCAGGCGCCGATTGGGTCAAGCTCGAAGTGCTCGCCGATAAGCGCACCCTCCTGCCCGATACGCTCGGCACGCTGCAAGCGACCGAAAAACTCGTCGCCGACGGCTTCCAAGTACTCTGCTACACGACCGACGACCCGATTACCGCGAAGCGCTTGAAAGAAGCCGGGGCCACCAGCGTCATGCCCGCCGGTAGCCCCATTGGCTCGGGGCAGGGCGTGCTCAACGCGAACAACATCCGCATCTGCCTGGAGTATCTCAAAGAGAACGATCCCGATTATCCGGTGATCGTCGACGCCGGCGTCGGCACTGCGAGCGACGTGACGATCGCGATGGAACTCGGCGTCGACGGCGTGCTGCTCAACACTGGCATCGCCCACGCCAAAGACCCCTTGCGCATGGCCGACGCCATGCGCCACGCCACTGAAGCCGGCCGGCTTGCGTACTTAGCCGGCCGCATTCCGAAAAAGCTCTACGCCACCGCCAGCAGCCCGGAGGAAGGGGTCATTTCGCGCGTGCCGCGATAGGTGCGTCCGTTCGGTTGGTTGTTTGAAAGCAAAACGGAACACTCATCTCCGCTAATCGGCGCTAATTCGTAAGAAAGATTAGCGAAGATCAGCGTCGATTAGTGTTCCGTCTTCTGCTTCTGACCGGCCAGGTCGGAAAGGATGAAGCGTTTCCATTCGAGGTCGCCTTTCTTGCCGAAGTTCAGCAGGTAACCGATGGGTTGCCGGGCGATCCGCATGTAGTTGAACAGCTGGGCTTCGTGGTCGGCGGTCAGCGCGGCAAGTGCTTTCAATTCGACAACGATCGAGTCGAACACGATGAGATCGGGTCGGTAGCACGTGTTCAAACATCGGTGCTTATAGAAGACGGCCAGCTCGCGTTGGATTGGAATGTGAAGTCGCGGAGGAGGAGCTCGATCTCCAGGCTCTGCTAATAAATTTCTTCCGCCATGCCATAACCTAGCACGTTATAGACTTCGAATGCAGCGCCCATGAATCGGTAACCTTCGTCCTCGAACATCGTTCACCTCCGAAATCATTTTTGGAACACTAATCTTCGCTAGTCATCACTAATTCGGAAAAGATATCAGCGAAGATTAGTGTAGAGTAGTGTTCCGAAAAGCACACTTGGTGGGCGCTGTCTACTCGACTGGCGCTTGGTCTGTTACGTTGACGGGATGGAGTCACTCACCGCTCGCGACATTCTGGGGCCCGGTGGGCGCATTGCCGCGCGGCTGGCCAACTATGAATGCCGGCCGCAGCAGCTGGAAATGGCCGATGCCGTTGCCCGAGCGATCGCCGCCGGCCGCCATCTCGTCGCGGAAGCGGGCACAGGTGTTGGAAAGAGCTTTGCGTATCTCGTGCCGGCGATTCTGGCGGCTACTGAACGCGAAGCGATCTCCAGTGGCAAGTCGGATGAAAAGCGCGCCGACGAAAATCGATCGCCAAAAATCGTTATTTCCACACATACGATCAGTCTGCAAGAGCAATTGATCGCCAAAGACCTGCCGCTGCTCAACGCGGTGATCCCACGTGAGTTCTCGGCAGTGCTGGTGAAGGGCCGGCGAAACTATCTCAGTCTGCGGCGGCAGGAGCTGGCCCTGGCTCGCAGCCAGAGCCTGTTCAACGACGACGCTCAACTCGACCAACTCCGCGACATCCGCAAGTGGAGCAAGTCCACGGTCGACGGCTCGCTCAGCGATCTGAAGTTTCGCCCGCTGCCGCAAGTGTGGGATGAAGTCGCGAGCGATAGCGGCAACTGCCTGGGCCGCCGCTGCGCGACGTACAACCAGTGTTTCTACTACAAAGATCGCCGCCGCGCGCAACACGCCCAAATCCTGGTCGTCAATCACGCGTTGCTATTCAGCGACATCGCGCTCCGCCGCGCCGGCGTGAGCATCCTGCCCGATTACGATGTCGTCATTCTCGACGAAGCGCACACTGTCGAAGCGGTCGCGAGCGATCACCTCGGCATCAACGTCACCAGCGGCCAAATCGAGTACATCCTCAACAAGCTCTACAACGACCGCACGAACAAAGGCCTGCTCGTCCACCACGGCCTCGCTAAAGAACAACAACAAGTCGACCGCTGCCGACACCTGGCCGACGAATTCTTCGCCGACCTCTACGACTATCGCCCCAAGTCTTCTCTCCCTTCTAGGGCGGGGCAGGGGGAGAGTTCAGCTCCCAAATTCGCCCGCCCCACCCGCATTCTCGAACCCGGCATCGTCGCCAATCGCCTGAGCCCCGAACTCGAAACCCTCGCCAAGCAACTGAAATCGGCCGGCAAGAAACTCAGCGAAGAATCGGAGCAGCAGGACTTTATCTCCGCCCATGATCGCCTCGTGTCGCTAGCCAGCGAATTAGAGACATGGCGCACGCAGGCTCAAACCGGCACCGTCTACTGGCTCGAAACCTACACCAGCCGCCGCGGCCAACCGCG
This sequence comes from Pirellulales bacterium, assembly GCA_046349975.1. Lineage (GTDB taxonomy): Bacteria > Planctomycetota > Planctomycetia > Pirellulales > Lacipirellulaceae > JABDGM01. The sequence goes on along the minus strand of JAXMBH010000013.1, from coordinate 66,708 downwards.
TGTCACACTCGCCGCCGCGCCGGTCGACATCGGCCCCGCGATGCGCGAACAGCTGTTCGATAAGATCCCCTCTGTGATCATGACGAGTGCGACGCTGTCGGTCGGTCGAGCATCCGGCGAGTCGGACACCGCGGCAGCAGCCGTGGTCGCGCCGGCTAGCCGGAGGACCACGGCCTCGGGAGCCGCTTTCGCCTTCTTTAAATCCCGCGTTGGCCTCACGCAATGCGACGAACTCCAAGTCGGCAGCCCCTTCAATTACCGCGAGCAGGCCGAACTTGTCACACTCCGCGACATGCCCGACCCCACCTCGGCCGCGCGCGGCGAATATGAACGGCGCTGCATCGAAGTGATTCAGCACTATGCCGGCCTCACCGACGGCCGCACGTTTGTTCTCTTCACCAGCTACGACATGCTTCGCCGCGTTTCGACTGGCATGCAGCGATGGCTCACCGGGCGCAACTTGCGGCTGCTGAGCCAGGCCGATGGCACACCGCGCACCCAGTTGCTGGACCAATTCAAAACCGATCCACGGGCCGTCCTGTTCGGCACCGACAGCTTCTGGCAAGGCGTCGACGTGCCCGGCGACGCGCTGCAAAACGTGATCATCGCCAAGCTGCCGTTCGCCGTGCCCGACCATCCGCTGCTCGAGGCGCGCCTCGACGCCATCCGCACCGCCGGCGGCAACCCCTTCCGCGATTACCAATTGCCCGAAGCCGTCATCAAATTCAAACAAGGCTTCGGCCGCCTCATCCGCACCCGCACCGACCACGGCCGCGTGGTGTGCCTCGACCCGCGGATTGTCACGAAACCCTATGGCAAGCTGTTCATCGAGTCGCTGCCGGAGTGCCAGATTTTGACCACGGATAACACGGATACCACGGATAGGGTTTCGGCAACGCGAGTCCAGCGCCCAAATCGGAAACGATTGTAGCAATGGAAACCAGTCTTGTATCCTACCGTAGTCATTGTCATGACATATCAGTGATATCCGTGGTCAAGGAAGTAATCGACAAACGATATGAACAAAGATCTTGTTCACAAAGAGTTGAGCGAATCAATCATCGGCGCGGCGATGACTGTGCTCAATGAATTGCGACCTGGACTCGATGAAAAGCTCTACGAACGTGCGTTAGTCCTTGAACTGCAAGCGCGCGGACATCGCGTCGACGCACAACGACAGTTTCCCGTTTTCTACCGCGATCAGCCGATCGGCGTGCTCGTGCCGGACTTGATTGTCGATGATCTCGTCATCGTCGACTGCAAAGTCGTCGCCGCGTTCAACGACACCCATATGGCCCAAATGATCGGTTACTTGAATATCACCGGCATGCAACTGGCCCTCCTCATCAACTTCAAAAACGCCCGTCTTGATTGGAAACGGGTCGTCGTTTAACTACGGAAATTTGCCACGGATAGCACAGATGACACGGATATAAACCCATTCGCGTGGGATTCGTTGCCGGCAGATTGGCTTCTTATCCGTGTTCATCGGTGTTATCCGTGGTCAACTATCTGGACTGCGCCGCCGGTTGACCCTCGCTACAGCCCCACTTAGACTGAATTGTTTGGGCAATTTGGAACATTCTGGCGGTCTCCGCCGCTTCGTTGGGTGCCCCACACGCACCTTCGCTCCATGCTCGCTAAGCGTGTCATTCCGTGCCTTGATGTCGACCGCGGGCGCGTTGTGAAGGGGACGAACTTCGTCAATCTTCGCGATGCCGGTGACCCCGTCGAGGTGGCGTCGCGGTACGAGAAGGAGGGGGCCGACGAGCTCGTGTTCCTCGATATCACGGCCAGCCACGAGGGCCGCGACATCATGCTCGACGTGGTCCGCCGCACGGCCGAGCAAATATTTATGCCGCTCACCGTCGGCGGCGGCATCCGCACGCTCGAAGACATCCGCCAGCTCCTCTTGGCCGGGTGCGATAAAGTGTCGATCAACTCGGCTGCCGTCAAAGACCCACAATTCGTGCACGAAGCTGCTCTGCGGTTTGGCAGCCAGTGCATTGTTGTGAACATCGACCCGAAACGGGTGCGGGAGGACGGCCGGGAGCGGTTTGAGGTGCACATCAATGGTGGCCGAATCCGGACCGGTCTGGAAGCCGTCCCCTGGGCGCGCGAGGTCGAGCGGCTCGGGGCCGGCGAAATTGTGCTCACTAGCATGGATTGCGACGGCACAAAAGACGGTTACGACCTGGAAATTACGGCCGCCGTGAGCGCAGCGGTCTCGATTCCCGTCGTCGCCAGCGGCGGAGCAGGGCATCCCACCCACCTTGCCGACGCAATTACAATAGGAAAGGCGGATGCCGCCCTTGCCGCCAGCATCTTCCACTTCGGCGAATTCACCATCGCTGAAACAAAACGCATCATGGCGGAACGGGGAGTGCCGGTGCGATTTTAGTTGTTAGCTATTAGCTGTTAGCTTTTAGCCAGAAGGGGGAACGGGGGTGCAGGATTTCAGGAAATTGAAGGTCTGGGAGAAGGCGCATGCGTTGACGCTCGATGTTTATCGATCGACGCGTTCGTTCCCCGGCGACGAGCGCTACGGTTTGACGGCACAACTGCGGCGTTCATGTGAGTCAATTTCCGCAAATCTTGCTGAAGGCTGTGCGCGGACTGGCGATAATGACTTTGCCCGGTTCGTTAGCATCGCAGCCGGCTCGGCCTCTGAAACCCACTACCATTTGTTACTCGCCCGCGATTTGGAATACCTGGAAGAGTCAGTTTATCGGTCGCTCTTTGAGCAAGTCTCTGAAGTGAAAAAGATGCTCAACTCGTTCGAGCGCACCTTAAGAGGAGTTTCCCAACTGTCTGGCTAATAGCTAACAGCTAATAGCTGACAGCTCACTGTCATGGCCAAAGACGACGCATTCAAAAGCAGTTTCATCCACCGCAAGGTCGAACTCGAGGTCGACAAGCTCTTTCGCGCTTGCGTGAAGCTCAAAGCCAGCGACTTGCACCTCAAGGTCGACAAGCCGCCGATGGTCCGCGTCGACGGCACGCTGCGGCCGATGAATCGCGACCCCATCTCCGACGAAGAGATGGTCCGCCTCTGCTTCCCGCTCATGAACGAGCGCAACCGCAAGATCTTCGAGAAGGACGGCGGCGCCGACTTCGCCCATACGCTCGATGTCGACGGCGTCATCTGGCGGTTCCGCGTGAATTTGCTGCAACAGCTCGGTCATGTCGGCATGGTCGCCCGGCGCGTGAACAGCGTCGTGCCCGATTTCAAAGGCCTGTTCCTGCCGCCCGCCATCGAGAAGCTGTGCCACTTCGACCAAGGCATGGTGCTGCTCGCCGGCGTCACGGGCTCGGGAAAGAGCACGACGATCGCGTCGATGCTCAACCTCATCAATCACCAGTACCGCAAACACATTCTCACGCTCGAAGACCCGATCGAATTCGTGTTCACCGAGGACAAGTGCCTCATCAATCAGCGCGAAATCGGCCTCGATGTCGTGAATTTCGAAGTCGGCATGAAGCACGCCGTGCGCGAAGACCCCGATATCATGCTCGTGGGCGAAATGCGTGATAAGGAAACGTTCCTCACCGCCATCCACGCTGCCGAAACGGGCCACTTGGTGTTCGGGACCATCCACGCTTCGAGCGCCTCGACCACAATCGGCCGTATTCTCGACTTGTTCCCCTCCGATATGCACTCGGCCCTCCGCAGCGCGATCGCTTTCAACATGAAAGGCATCGTCGCGCAAAAGCTGCTCAAAAAGCTTGGCGGCGGCCGCGTGCCGACCTGCGAGATCATGATCTTCAACACCAACGTGCAGAAGGCCATTCTCGAAGAAAACGACGAGAAGCTGCCCGATATCATTCGCATCGGCAAGCTCGACGGCATGCAAGATTTTACGATGAGCCTCAAGCAGCTCGTGGATGACGAGCTCATCGACCGCGAAGTGGCGATGGAAGTCGCGCCCAATCGTGAGGCGCTCAAAATGGCTCTCAAAGGCATCGAAGTTAAGGATCCTGGAATTATCTGATGCGGCAGCGATTGGCAATACTGGTTCTCGTGCCATGCCTGTTGGCAGCATGGTTTTCGCTTTCCGTGCATGCGCAGGATGCCGCCCGGCCCGCGCCCAACGGCGCTCCTGCTGCGCCTGGCGATCAGCCAGCGGCGCCCGCACCCGGCGCCGAACAACCCGGTGCGGCCCCCGGCGACGCCGCCAAACCCGCCGACGCCAACGCCGCGCCCCCGGCTGAAGCCGCCCCGGCCCCACCGCCGCCAAAACTCGACAAGTACAACGACGCCCACTCCGTCGCACGCCTTAAGGGCAATTCAATCTCTTGGCTCAGACTTGGCTCCGTCGCGCTGATCTTCTTCATCTGGGTTCTCTCAGCCGATTGGATCAATCGCGATACGCAAATCTACGACCTCGGCTACGGCAAGTGGAACCCGATCGCCTTCTTCCCTGTGTTCGCAGTCCTCATCCTGTTCGTCTTTCCGATCCTGCTGCCGCTGCCGGCCAACTTCTACCTCGCGTTGGGCCTGCTCTCCGTTGCGTATCTGGCTACGTACATTCCGTACGTTGTTACGCACAACAAGTCAGTGCCGCCGCACCAAAAGGTGTACACCGCCGATTGGTTCCGCTACGAATTCGCCGAACTGGCCGGCAAGGTCGGCTGGAAGATCGAACACGAACGTAAGGCCGACTACGAAAAGGGCGCCCCGGTCGATCTCATGGCCGTTGCCGCGCCGCAAGAGCGCGATAACCAAGCCAACCTCATTACCGCCCGCCAGTCGCCCGGCTATCTGCTCGTGAAGGAACTCATTGCCGACATGGTCGACCGCCGCAGCGACAAGTGCATCCTCGACTACTCGCAACAGTCGGTCGTCGCCCGCCAACACATCGATGGTGTGTGGCACAACGGCGATGCTCGCGACCGTGAATCGGGCGACGTCATGCTCGCCGTCATGAAAACGCTGGCGAATCTCAACGCCGCCGAACGCCGCAAAAAGCAAGAGAGCAAGTTCGCCGCGAAATACAAAGACCACTCCTACGTCTGCCCAATTTCGAGCCAAGGTGTGCCCACGGGCGAGCGCGTCGTGCTGCAAGTCCTCGGCGGCGCGCAGCGCGCGTTCAAGCATTACGCAGACCTGGGCATGCGTCAGAAAATGGCCGAAGAATGGGCCGACTGCATGGGTGCCAGCAAAGGCATCGTCATCTTGGCAGCCGTGCCCGAAGGCGGCCTCACGACGCTCACCGACGTCTCGCTCATGGAAACCGATCGCCTGCTGCGCGACTTCGTGGCGATCGAAGAGGTCCACCACCGCGAACGCGACCTCGAGAACATCGAAGTCACAACCTTCGACGCGACCAAGGGCGAAACCGCCGCCGGCGTGCTGCCGGCCCTCATTCGCAAATACCCGAATGTGTACGTGATGCGCGACTTCAGCGATCAAGAGGCGGCGAAGCTGTTGATCAACGAAGTCCGCGACGACGAACGGCTGATCGTCACGAACGTGCACGCCAAGACCGCGCCCGAAGCGTTGTTGCGGATGCTTCAGCTCAAGGTGCCGCAGAAGGAGTTCGCCTCCGTCGTCACCGCCGTGCTCTGTGTCCGGCTCATCCGCCGGCTGTGCGATGCCTGCAAGGTGGCCTACGCCCCCACGCCCGACCTGCTCAAGAAACTCGGCATTCCGGCCGGCAAAGTAGAAGCCCTCTACCGCGTGCCGAAACCAGAAGAAATCGAAAAGCCCTGTAAAGAGTGCGCGGGCATCGGCTACAAAAACCGCACCGGCATCTTCGAGCTGCTCGTCGTCGATGACAAAATCCGCGAAGTCCTGGTGAAAGCCCCCAAACTCGACCTCGTAACCAAAGCCGCCCGCCTCGCCGGCATGCGACCGTTCCAAGAAGAGGGCCTGCTGCTGGTCGCCAAAGGTGTCACGTCGCTAACCGAGCTGCAGCGAGTGTTGAAGGAGTAAGCAGTTGTTAGTTGTTAGTTGTTAGTTGTTAGTTGTTAGTTGTTAGTTTCATAATTCCCCATTCCTCATTCGTCATTTCCCCGTTCCCTCACCCCTGACCCCTAACCCCTTCTATGTTCTGGGCCATCTACCTCGGTGTTCTCTTCGCTGGCTGGGCCATGATGGTCCGCGAAGGCCTCTGGAGCAACGCCATCACGCTTGTCAACATTCTCATCAGCGGCATCGCGGCCTTCGGCTTCTACGCGCCGCTGTGCGTGCGGATTGATGAAGAATACACCAAGGGTCAGCACACCTACTGGATCGACTTCGCCATCATCTGGGCGATCTTCGCCGTCGTGATGCTCATCTGCCGTACGATCACCGGCGCGTTCTCGAAAACTCGCATGCGGTTCAAGCACCCGATCGATCCGGTTGGCGGGCCGCTCGTCGCGTTCATCGCTGCCTGGGTGCTCGCCGCGTTCGCTACGGCCACGCTGCACGTGTCGCCGATGGATAAGAACGCCTTCGGCGGCGCCCTCAATTACACGAACGCCGACACCGCCTTCTTCGCCACCCAACCCGATGCCGCCTGGCTGCGGTTCATGGAAACCGTCACCTCGCCCGAGGCCTTCGGCAGCAACGCGGCAAACCAGATCAAAGCCAAGCCATTCGTGAAGATCTATGGCGACCGCCGCGAGAGATTCGAGAAGACCCCCGACTTCATCGTCAAACGCGGCTAGTGTCGTGTCATCGCTGACGGTCAGGAACAAGAGACATTAGCCGCCGGGCGCTAGCCCGCGGTTCAACCGACAAAACCGCGGGCTAGCGCCCGGCGGCTGATTCCCAAATTTGCAGCTGTGAAAAACGCCCGCCCACTTTGCCGACCACGAGTCTGAAGCCCATCTGGCGTCACCGCCACTCACCTCCTAAACTCAATCGAGGGGTGGGCACTTCCCACGTATTTGAGCACGCTATGGCCACAGGCACTTCCGCACCCTCGCCGGCGTTCCACACGGGCGACGCCGAGCAAACCATCGAGTATCGCTCGCTTAGCGTGCCGGCCGTCCTGGCCCTCGTGCTCGGCCTCGCTTCTCCGCTGTGTTTCGGTGCGCCACTGCTGCTCGTGATCCCCATCATCGGCATCGCCATCGCCGTCTTTGCTATTGTGCGGATCGAAGCCAGTGACGGCGCCCTTGCGGGCAAATGGGCGGCCGTCAGCGGTCTCATCCTTTGCAGCGCGATGGCCATGGCCCCGATCAGCCGTTCGTATGTGCTGCGCACCCTGCGTACGAGCCAAGCCCGCACCTTCGCCGAAAAGTGGATTCACGACATTGTCTCCGGCCATGCCGACGAAGCCTATCGCCTCACGATCGACGCCGTCCGCGGCCCAGCCCCACCGGCTCCCGGCGAAAAGGCGCCGCCCGATCCGCATCAAAAGTTCCTCGAGCTGCCGCAAGTGAAGGGGATGATCGCTGCCGGCCCGGAGGCAGAAATCAAATTCATCGACACCGTCGCCTACGATCCGCAATCGTTCGAACGCGTCTTCGTTGGGCAGCGATTTAACATTATCCCGCCCGCGTCCCAAGCCGGCGCCCAGCCGGTCGATGTTATGATCACCGTACAACGCGCGCAGCTCCCCAAGGAAGGCCGCTCGCGCTGGCTCGTCTGGGCCATCAACGACGGCTCCAAGCCGCTGAGCCAAACGCCGCCGCAATAAGCATCCGGCCCGCCTCGCGGCCCCTCCGCCTGCCGATTTCGTGGTTGCTCTCGCCGCGCATCCTCCGCTACGATGGCCTCGCAAGCCGCGATGCGCACGCCGCGTCCCAAGTGCACCCGTAGGACAGACATATCTGTCCGTCCACCCCGTAACTTGCCTTGCCGCAGCGCGACTTAAGAAGAGCATCAAAAGCACCGCAGAATAACCGCGATGCCACGCATCGCCGGCGGACGGACAGAAATGTCCATCCTACCCAATCGGCACGCAATTCCCTCCAGGCGACCTTGAATGTCCACCGACGCTTCCACGACTGAATCTTCCCCCTCCGCATCACCACCTCAAAAACGTTGGCGCCCCCTGGAATCGATCGAACGCCGCTGCCTCGGCGTCCTCATCGAAAAAGCCAAGACCACGCCTGAAGCCTACCCGCTCTCGATCAACGCCCTTCGCACCGGCTGCAACCAGAAGAACAACCGCTCGCCGCTAATGCAACTCGAGGAAGAGCAGGTCGACGAAGCCTGCGAAACCTTGCGCAAGAGCGGTGCGATCGCCCAAGTGCAGGGTAGCGGCCGCGTCGATCGTTACCGTCACTTGGCGTACGAATGGCTCGGCGTCGATAAAGTGGAACTCGCCATCATGGCCGAACTCTTGCTCCGCGGCACGCAAACCGTCGGCGAACTCCGCGGCCGAGCCGCACGCATGGAGCCCATCAAGGACCTCGGCGAGCTGCTGCCCATTCTCGATGTGCTCGCCGCCAAAGGTCTCGTTACATTTCTCTCGCCCCCCGGCCGCGGCGCCGTCGTGACGCACGCGTTGTATCTCGACCGCGAGCTGGAAAAAGTCCGCCGCGAAGCCGGCTACGCCATCGCCGAACAAGAGCGAGCCGGGGCGTCCCCGCCCCTGTCTCAACACGCTGCCCACCACCCACCCGCCGCCCCGCCGCCGACGATCCCATCTCCCGCCACAACCTCACGGCCCGGACTGGTCGCTTCAGCGACCAGTACCCCGGCTGCCAACAACAACCTCACCGCCGAACTAGCCTCCCTCCGCGAGCAACTCAACGCGCTCAAACAAGAACTCACCGCCGCCCGCAGCGACTTCGAATCCATCACCACCGAACTCCGCCACGACCTCGACGAACTAAACCGCCAACTCGGCAACTAGCATTAGCCATGAACGCGTAGCTGAATTCGCAAGAATTCAGTTGCCATCCCGGAATCGCAACGCACCACAATAGTCGGAGGGCCACGCCCTCCGGCGGCCCCGGACCGCGGTGGCGGTCCGGCTACCTTTCCCGCGATCTTTGAACAAAAAATAGCACCTCAACCAAATGCCCTTCCACCAGCCGACGTGACCTCGCCGCCGTCAACACGTCCCGGCGCCACCGCCGCGCTCTTCGTGCGACGCCACTTCCTGTGGCTGCTCGTAGCCTGCTACGTGCTCGCCGTCGCCTGGCCCGCGCCGGGTATCGCCATCCGCAGCTGGCAATGGTCGTCGCGGCAAATCTCGAACGTGCCGCTCGCCTCGCTCCTGCTCCTGGCCGTGATGCTTGTCATCGCCGCCGCGCTCGCCGACCTCGAACAGCTTCGCAACGTCTGGCGTCATCCGTTCGTCGTGCTCATCGCACTGGTGAGCGTCTGGCTTGGCCCCGCCGCCCTCTCGCTCGTACTTGGCCACATGCTTCCCCCGACCATCGGCGGCGAACCAACCCTTGGCCTCCTCGTGAGCTTCGCCCTCATCGCCTCGATGCCCGTCGCCAACTCCTCCGTCGGCTGGACGCAAAGTGCCGGCGGCAACCTCGGCCTCGCGCTCGCCCTCGTCGTCATCAGCATCCTCGCCAGCCCCATGATCACTCCCAATCTGGTGAGCGTGCTGGGAGCCTCGCTCGGCGAAAGTGAACAGCAATGCACCGAACTCGTCAGCCAGTTTTCCGGCCTGTTCTTCATCGTGTGGGTCATCCTGCCCACCGCCGCCGGGTTCGCCAGCCGCCTGCTGCTTTCGACCGCACGCATCGAAGCTGTTCGGCCAGTTCTCACGCTCACGAGCGCCGCCGCTTTGCTCGTGCTCAACTACATCAACTCCGTGCTTGCCTTGCCACGCGTGACGAGCGCCCCTATCGCGATCCTCGCCACCACGTTCGCACTCGCCACCAGCCTCGCCGCCGTCGGCATTCTTCTCGGCTGGCTCATCGCCCGCGCGTTCGGCCTCCGCCCCGAAACGCGCACTGCGCTTATGTTCGGCCTCAGCATGAAGCACACCGGCCTCGCGCTCATCCTCGCCGGCACCGTGCTCAGCGATCAGCCCGTGGCGATCCTGCTCATCGTTCTCGCCACGCTCATGCAGCACATTCTCGCCGGCATCGTCCAATGGCGAATGGACCGGAACTTAACGGCGTCGTAGGACGGACATATCTGTCCGTCCGAGAGATGAAATCTTCGGGGCCGCGCCAGCAACACCTTCAACAGATTCAAACTAGCCGCGATGCTACGCATCGCCGGCACGGACGGACAGATATGTCCGTCCTACCCAAAGAACAACTCACGCAACCGCCTACTCCCTTTCCAGCGGCTCCTCAACCAACACCGTCCACTCGACATCCCGCGACGGCTCCTCCGAACTCCTTCCCACCACCGGCTGAATCGCCCCCATGTAATGCCGGCCGCCCGTGAGTGCCTCGTCCTCAAAGTCATCGAGCATCACGGCGTTATCCGCCGGGTCAATGCCCGCCGCGTGCACGTGCTTCTCGATCTCTGCCAGCGTTGCCACGCTGATCCACGGCGGCGGCTGCCCCTCGCGATACGCCTCTTCATCGCGCTGATGATGCAGCACCAGCCCTCGCCGCGTTTGCCCATCGATCGTCGCTGGCCGCAAGTCAATCAGTACCACCTCCAGCCCCTTCGGCAAATCCTTCTGCAGCACGTTGAACTCGCCGAGATCCACCGACATCGCCAGCACGCCCACAATCTCGCGATCCTTCCCTTTCTTGCCGTTCGAAATCGGCACCGAAAACGCCACCTTCAGATGCCCGGTCGACGTGCTGCGGTACACGGCCGACAAGTGCGGCTCTTGAATCGGCTTGAGGTCCTTCGTTTCCGGCGACAGGTCCACTCCCTGCCCATGGAAGTAATCGCGATGCGCATAATTCTCCCCGCGGCTCGCCTCGCTCCGCGGGCTCCGGGCTACTTGCACGCCCCGCGCATCGTTGATGAACCAACTATCCGATGTCGCCTTGCCGTCGTTGTCGGCCTTCCGCGCTCCGAGCCAATCCTCCAGCCGCTTCCACAAATCCGTATCGCTCGGCCGTTGATTGATCGCAGTCATCTGCTTGCGAAGTTCATCGTCCGCCGCCAGCCGGCCGAGAATATCGAACCGCAGATCGATCTCCTTGAGGATCTCCCGCGCCGCGAACTTCGCCGACACCTGCAGCGTGTGCCGCCGCGCTTCCATTGCCCGCTCGACCGACTCCCGCCGCATCGTCGCCTGCAGGGCGAGCCAACCGATCACCACGACCGCCGCGAGCATGGCGATTCGCATCGCGATCTTCGATAACCGCTGCCGCGAGATGCCGCTCAGCGCCTGCGCTCGCCAGCTCGCATTCGTCCGCGGCCGCGTATCCGACTGCACATTCTTGGCCACTAGCGTCTCGGTCTTCGCCATACCGTGCGTGCGCTCGTGCGGGGAACTGCCGATCATCTCGCGAGCAAGATCCGCTAGCTGATTTCCCTCGGCAAACGGCGCTAGCGCCGCCATCACCTCGCTCGGCTCCGCGTACCGCTCCTCCGGGTTCTTCGCCGTCATCCGCTTGATGACGTCCCACAGCGCCCGCGGAATCGGCGGCGCCCGCTCGATCGCCGGCAATTGTTCCCGCTCGTGTGCCTTCTCGGGTTTGAAATCGGATTCCAAGAACGGCGGCTTCCCGGCGAGCAAGTGGTACAGCGTGCAACCCAGGCTGTAGATATCCGCCCGAATATCGACGCTCGACGACTTCCACTGCTCCGGCGACATGTACATCGCCGTGCCCATCGCCCGATTGTCGAACACCGTGAGCCGTTGCTGGTCCTCGCCCACCAAGAGCGCGAGTCCCAGGTCGAGAATCTTCACGACCGGCGTCTCCACCGTGTCGCCCGGCTTCGCCGGACCGCCCGCGCCGCCCACTGAGGCGCTCCCCGTGAGATCGGTCCGCGATAACGTCAGCATGAGATTCGACGGCTTGATATCGCGATGCACCATGCCGTGCTCGTGAATGTAAGCGAGCCCGCGCGCCGCCTGCCGCACGATCTCGCAGGCATCCGCGATCGCCAGTGGCCCATGCTTCCCGACCAGCTCATCCGCCGCCACGCCTTCGATATACTCCATCACCAGGTAATGCACGTCATCCGTTGGCGCCGAGGAATCAATCGCCACCACGATGTTCGGATGCTCCAGCGCCCCAACCGCCTTGATCTCCTGATAGAACCGCCGAATCACCTCGTCGTGCCCCGACTCGACGAAGTGCTGCTTGATCACCTTCACCGCCCGCACGCGGTTGAAGTGTGAATGCCGCGCGCGAAACACGTCGCCCATGCCGCCGCTGCCGAGCCGCTGCTCGAGCTCGTAATTCCCCAGCCGAAGCGGAATCACATCCGTCGCCGGCGCCGGCCTGCGTTCGCGCTGCCCGTCCGCTCCGGGTTGTTCGGGACGAGCGCCAGCAAGCCTCCAACGCCCCGCATCCACCGGGTAAGTCGGATCTCGAAACTCACTCAGCCCCATCGTCATCGGCAGCACGGTCCACTGCCGATCGACCCACTCCCGCGGCCGCGCCCGCATCGCCAGCGGCTTGTTGCCGTCGTACACCAGCTCGTACACGTCGATCCGCCCGATCCCCTTGAGTTCCCGCTTGCCGTGGTTGTGAAACTTCACCCCCTCGATCCCGGCATCCTCCAGCACCGCCACGACGCTGCGCGACACCAGAATCTGCCGCCCCGTCGCATAGTCATTTAGCCGCGCCGCATAATCCACCGGCTTGCCGATGAAGTTATTCGCATCGGCCGGGTCGACCTGCGGCACGCCCAAATGGATGCTGATCCGCACCTCGACCGCGGTGCCTTGCGGCGTTTGAATCGGCTCATCGCGGTGCGACCGCTGGATCTCCACCGCCCACTGTGCCGCCGAAATCGTGTCAGAAAACACCAGAAAATGGCCATCCCCGGCCGTCGACACCACGCGCCCGCCGCAGTCCGCCAGGTCTCGCTCGATCCGCTGCCGATGCGGCACCAGAATCTGCTCGATGAACGCCACATCGCGGTCCGAGTCGCTACGCCCGGGCATCTCGCTCTTGAGATTCACAGAGCGGACGATATCCGTGAACAAAATCGTCTTTAACTCGGCCATACGCCTACAATCATCCGCCGTTTCCCACACCCGTCAATCACGCCATGGGTTCCCGTTTCGCCGCGACGAGCAGGCTCCGCGCAGCGAAGCGTCTCCGCCCACCAACATGATTCTCGCATCCCGCCCAACTCCCCACGAGCGCACAAAAAAAGCCCGCCCTACCAACGGCAGGACGGGCTAATTTGGCGCTTCCTCAGTCATAGAAATTTCCTCGGGGTTAGTGGTGCGATCCTGCGCGGCCCAGACGTCGACAAACTCTCGTGCCTCTCAAGCGACCACCAGCGCGGCTGCCCAACCGGGCGTGAGCGTTTCATCATAGCCAATCGAATACGCTCCAGTAAATTTCGCGAGTGCTCGTCGCTCAAGCTCACGATCGCTGCGGCGTCGGCCCGCGCCCAGGGACAAAAAGTGGGACGCGTTACAACCCAGCGACACCTATCAGAACTCCTTTCGTTAAGTCGGTTGCACCGATCGACATCACATTCACAACACACTTATGACTACCAAATTCTTGCCGCGCGCAGCAAACGTATTTGCGGAATTCTGCCCCCGCGCAATAGAAATTTTTGCTCCCAAGTTCGCGTCGTAACAATCAGCGAAACATTGCATACGGGCGACGCAGGCATCTCGCGTTCTTCAACAGAAAGACCCACGCCTCTGCATCGCGCGCAACTTTGCCAGTACGTGATGCGACGCCTTTACGAAGCGCGCTCGGCGACACTGCAGGCGTTGCTCTCCACCGTCCAGCGTCGCTCGCGCGGCAAGCGCACGCTGAGTTCGAGCGAACACAGTTTTACGCTCAAAGCGTTCAACGCTTCGCCGCTGAAATCCCGGTCGCTCTCCTCAGTATCGAGTAAGTCAATTCAGCCACCTCCTCACGCTGCCCCAACGCACGCACCGCGTTCTTTCAGAGGTGCGTGCGAATGAGCCCTATCGCCCCTGCGTTTCCGCGGCCATTATCGCGCACGCATCTTCTCGCCATTCTGCCGCCCGGCACCATCCCCCGCATCCGTGTAACAAAACACCCGCCGCCCCGTCTTTTCTGCCTGTTTTTTGTCGCTCCCGCCGCCACCCCATCCCCTCCCACCACACCTTTTTCTTGCAGCATTCCCGCCCCTTGGTACACTGGATGTACTGTGGCGGCATTATCGTGTGCCGCCGCATGCCGACCGAACAGCCGCTCGCCGGCTCTTCGGCCGCGTCCACCGGAACAGATTCGTACTTTCCCAACGACGCCCAGCCTGTCGCAACGGCAGCGCCGCCAAAAACACCGGCGAAAACCGCCTCGTTGGAAACGCCTTCGTAGGGACCGGACGCCCTCACCAGGCCCTACGTCTACGGAGATGTCGGCATGCTTTGCCACCGCATTCACTCGCTCGCCGCAATCTGCTGCGCCGCCGCTGCTCTGGCCCTGTTACAGCCCGCCCCGGCCCACGCACAAACCATCGATCTCAGCCTCAACGTCTTCTACACTACGCCCTCGAACCCCAATTCCGGCGGCACGTGGGAACTCGTCGCTAAAAGCAGCAACTTCGGCATCGCCGGCCTCGAAGCACTCATCACCAACGTGTCCACCGTCGAAAACCGCTCCCCTGGCGGCACCGTCAATGGCACCGGCGGCGCCGGCTTCGATATCTACGTCGACGCCTTCCATCCCGCTGCCGGCGACACACCCGCTTACCACGACTTGATCTTCGGCCAGGCTCAGAAAAACCTTACCGCCGGCCAGGAACAAGGCGCTTTCTACGGCGTCGGCCAACTCGCCAACGGTGCCCCGAATTACAACGGCAAGCCCGCCGGTACGAATTCTGAAGGCCCGCTCCTCGCCTCCCTCACGAATCCCACGAACATCCCCTGGGCCACCGGCGATATCTTCAACAACGCCGCCTGGAGCACCGCCGCCCGTTTTGCCAGCGGCACGTTCGCCGTCAATACAACTCCCGCTTTCCTGGCCGGCTCCAGTGGAAATGTGTTCATGGCCCTCGGCACCTCGGCCGTCTTGGGCAATACCGTCGCCGCGTCCGCCATCACCACCGTCGTTCGCACCAACCTCGCCGGCCTCCCCGGCGATTACAACCACAACGGCATCGTTGACGCGGCCGATTTCGTCTTCTGGCGCAACACGCAAAATCAAAACGTTACGCCCAGCACGGGTGCCGATGGCAGCGGCAATGGCGTTGTCGACGCCGCCGATTACGACATTTGGCGGGCCCATTTCGGGGCCACCATGGGCTCCGGCACCGGTGGCGGTTTGTCCACTATCGCCGTCCCCGAGCCCACGTCGATCGGCATTTTTGCCGCCTTAGCCGCTCTGGTCGCCGCCGCGATACGCCCCGGCCGCCCGTCCCAGCCGCTCGCGTAAGCGGCTCGCCCATACGAAACAAACATCCTGGAAATTCATGCCGACAACCAAGCACAAAACGCCGCAGCATGGCGACGCGGTTTTGTCAAGAGAACAAGTTGGAAACTCAGTCAGAACAATCGTTCACCAGCTCGCTTGCTCAATGATGTGGAACTGCGGAAACAACTAAGCAAGAAGTGATACTTTTCTGCGCGAAGTGTAGCCCGCATGGGGGCTGGAAAAATCACCTGAAAATGCCAAATCACCCGTGTTTTACAGTACTTTCGATAACCTATTAAATTCCGGAGAAAAATCAAACAATAGACTTGGAAACTGCTTGACAGTCCTGCCAACCCCGAACATAATGCCCGATGGTAGCCGACATTTTCTTGTCGTCTCCGCTGTTCGATCCACCGAGCTGTGACGCTCTACGTCGAACGATTCGCTGGTAGTGTGGAGGTTTTTCGAAACTCTCGACGGGGCCGCGGGGCAGGAAAAACGGAATGGATGTTCGAGGCGCAATGGATCGCCCGCTATCGCGTTCGTGAGGTTTCGGTAAGTAATCGTTTTTTGTGTCCTGTTGTATGTCGCGCACTAGCGCGGGGAGTTTCGGTCGCTGTGTGAGCCAAGTCAGTGTTTAGGTGCCGTGCGTCAGTCCCCCTGACACCCGACACCCGAAACCTGACACCGAAAACAGCGAGGCTTAGCTCAGCAACTCTGATCTGATTCTTTATCTAAGAGGGTGGAGAAACACTAATGTCCTGGAAGAGCTTAGTAACTGCGAGTTTGTTGTGTGTTGTGGCCTCGCCTGTATTCGCGGCCCCAGCGTTGTCCATCACCAGCGGCGGCCTCGATGCCACGACTGGCGAATGGATCTGGAACGTCTCTGTCACGCCGACGGCCACCGGCACACCGCTGGCCGTGGAGCTCGGTCTTACGGCGAACGGCGCGCTGAAGAGTGTCGCCAATGCCACGCCGGCGACCTGGGATTACGCCAATCCCGGTACCCAGATCTTCAACTGGGAAACCAAGTACGGTACCCCGCTGTTCCCGGAAGGCATTGAAGCCAACTGCACCGGTTGCACCGTCACCAACGGCGCCACCCAGGGCGGCAACAAGACCACCGTCGTGAACGGCACGCTGAATCAAATCTTCGCTGCTCTCGGCAGCATCGACCTCACCTCGGGTGCCGCCACCCAGGTCCTGACGGTCCGCACCGCTGGTCCGACGAATAGCGCTCTCACCAGCAGCCTCACTCTCTCCGGTGCCTACACTGGCAGTGCTCGCATTGCGGAAATGAACGGCGCCACCGCGGCGAACTTCAAGGGCTTCACCGGTGTTGCGACCCGCACGATCAAGTCTGGCGACGCCAATCTGTCTGGTACAGTTGACGTCGGTGACTTGGCCATTCTGGGTGCTAACTACAATACGACTGGCAAGAACTGGACGAAGGGCGACTTCACCGGCGACGGTGCGGTGAACGTCGGCGACTTGGCCGTTCTCGGTGCCAATTACAACCAATCTGGCGGTAGCAACACCCCGCTCAATGTGACGGGTGTCGCGGGTGGTGCAGGCCTTGGTGCGGGCTCGGCTGTGCCGGAACCGGCCTCGGTCGCCCTCGTCGGCCTCGCGATTCTCGGCGGCTTGGGCTTGGTTGGCCGCAAGCGCTAGATATCAAAGTTCGGGATTGGCAGGCAATTCGATTGCCTGCCAATCCTGATTAGGATACAAAGAAGTGGATCAGATTCTTCGGGAGCTATTTGCTAATGCGTGAATGAGTTGGGCCGTTTTTCACCTACACGCCCGCTGGAAGGTGATCAGGATCTGGGGCGGGCGTTCAATTGATGTTTCATCAGCAAGAATTTAAGTATCACTTCAATGACAAGGACAACATTTATGGTTCGTAAGTCTTTCTTCGCTTTGGCCGCCGTGTTGGTGGTTGCAGCTTCCTCAAACGCCGCGATCATCGGCGTTGCTACAAAAGTCAAGGACCCAGGTGCTGGTAACAATTTCGGTGCTCCAGACGCTGGCTTGCCGGCTGGTTGGGTTGCCTATCAGCTGAGTGTTCAGAGCACCGCTGGCGAGCCAATCGGTGCCATCGATTTCTCGACCTCTGGCGGCAAGTTGCATCAACGTTGGACCGATACCGATTTCGATGGCACGACCAATCCGTCGCCTAACGGTCCCGCTTCCGATGGTCGTGGTGATAGCCACTTGACGGCTCCGGCTGGCTCGCCGTTCGGCTCCGGTCCTTCGGAAACGAACTCGACGACCGGCAGCCCGCTGGTCAGCACGCCCGGCACGACTGAGTACGGCCTTGGCGATCTGTCCGGTGCCTGGGCAATCCTGGCCCCATCGACCACTGCCAACATCGCCTACTTGGTATTCAAGGAAAGCGATGGCCCGCAGATCATCCTCAGCGCGAAGGCTGCGGACCCGACCGGTCTTATCTTCCCGACCCTCACGAACGCCAGCTTTGGTGGCCCGTTTGTTGAGTCTACGATTCCCGAGCCGGCGACCGTTACGATGATCGGTTTGGCGATCTTCGGTGCCTTCGGCCTGCGTCGCCGCGGCTAGTCGACCTCGACTAATTTGAAATACACAAGGCCCTGCGATGCAACGCATCGCAGGGCCTTTTTTTGTGTTTGCCAGGCATGTTTGTCAACTTGAGGGTGGAAGTCCCTTATCCAACTGGATGGAGGTGAAGGATTAGCGAAGCGCAAGGGCGGCGTCGCGAGGCGTTGTCTGAAGGAAGCGTGGAGCAAAGTCGTGGCGCGACGAACAGGAATCGGATCGTAGGCAGTACTGGTGGGACGAGCCGGCACAAGACGGCGAAGTCCTCCGTCCATCGAAGACCGGTGCTGTAAATCCGGCGGGCGTGCGACGAAGGATGACAGACTTAACCTGGGAGGTCTGTGCCGTGTCCGGGATTCCGGACTGGGCGGGCCGCGAGGCAAGCCGACCGCGGCACAGAAGTCAGCAGAGGGCGTAGTAGGAGCAGTGCATCGGTCGCCGTGGCGACCTTACTCGGCTCCGAAGGCCTGGGGAATTAAGGGGGACGGGAGTCATTTCTTGACTTGAGGCCTTCCTCGGCGTTATCCTTCACCCATGCCACGCCGTGCCCGTGCGATTCTCGGCGGTTACCCGTACCATGTGCTCAATCGAGCCAACGGGCGCTTGCGCCTCTTCAAGAAGGAGGCCGACTTCGCCGCCTTCGAACGCGTGCTCACCGAAGCCTTCGAACGCGTGCCGCTGCGGATCCTCGGCTACGCAGTCATGAGCAACCATTGGCATTTCGTCGTCTGGCCCCGACAGCGGCAGCACGAGCAGGTGTCAGAGTTTTTTCGCTGGCTCACGGTCACCCATTCGCAGCGTTGGCATGCCCATCATGGCACTGCGGGCATGGGGCATGTCTACCAAGGCCGCTTTAAGAGCTTCCCCATTGCGGCCGATGACCATCTCCTCACCGTACTTCGCTACGTGGAACGCAATCCGCTCCGGGCTGGCCTGGTGGACCGAGCTGAGCAATGGCAGTGGGGAAGTCTGTACCGCCGCACGGCGGGCACTGCGGAAGAACGTGGACTGCTGGCCGAATCGCCCGTCCCACTGGGCACGCAATGGTGTCAATCGGTTAACGAGCCACAGACCGAGGCCGAACTCGAAGCGATTCGCCGCAGCGTACAGCGCGGTCAACCCTTCGGCAGCGAAGGTTGGTCGGACAAAGTCGCGCGGCAAATGGGCCTCGAACACACATTCCGCCCGCGCGGCCGCCCCAAAAAACAACCCGCGAAATCAGAATGACTCCCGTCCCCTTTCCTGCCTCCTTTCCTGCCTCAAAATACACCGACTCTTGGCCCCCCATTCCACCTTTCCCCGTCATTTCCAGGCATTTCCGACCCCCCCCGAGGCGCAAAACCCACTGAGTTGTGCAATAAGAAACGCGTTTGACCGCGAGCATCAAAAACCCCCCGCCTCCCGCCACCGCTATTCACCCGGCAGCCCCATTCTGTCTCCCTATCAGCCCACAGTCCGCAGTCCCCACTCCCCGCCGCCGTCTTCGCTCTTCGCGGCAAACTTTGCCGGCTGTACCGGTTCTGCCAGTTCTTCCCACCACGCCGCCTTTGCCGTGCAGTCACGAAAGACCGAATCTGCCGGTCATGCTTGCTCGATAAACCTCACGTATCGACCCGCATGACCCGGCCCCGATTGTAGGCGAGACTCTCCGAGCCTCGCATCACGGGCCGTAACGCCGCCCGCACGCCGCGCTCGCTCGTGACTCGACCCTCTTCGAACACGTCGCTCTTCCGCACGCTGGCCCAGCTCGTGCTCGCCGTCGCCGCGCTGGCCACGGTTGCCCGCGTCGCTCAACTTGCCGCCGAGAAACCGGTTGCGCCTGCGAACGGCACAATGCTGGCGCCTGCCCCGTCAGCCGCCGGCTTTGCCGGGGGTTCGGCAGCCCACAACGTCCCCTCAGCCAGCGATGCCGAACTCGCCGAACTCTACCACGCCTGCCCCCTGGCCGCTGCGATCGACTGGGACACCATCGCCCACTCGCCGGAGAAGGCCGAATCGCTGCTCCCCGCCTACCACGAAACGGCCAACCACGTTCCCAACTCACCCGCTGAACCCGCCGTCCCACGCATTCGCTACCCTGTCCACCTCGAAGCAAACCAAGGCGCGGCCGCTCGTCTGCAACAGCCTTCCACCGAACTTCGCGTCGCCCAAGCCACTGCACCCGCCGGCACTCAAGGCGATTGGCTGATCGACCCGAAGGACTGGTTTACCGACGACGCCAAACCCACGCCGCCAGCCGAAGCCAAGCCGCAACCGCCGACCCCCGCAACCCCGCCTCCTCCAACGCCAACCACTCAGCCCAAACCGCCGAAACCCGAACCAACTGAGAAACCCGCCGCACCACCAGAGCCTCCGGCCCCTGCGCCGCCCGCCGCCAAGGAACCCAAGCAGCCCGCTCCGCAAGAGTCGCCACTCCAAGTGCCCGACCTCACGCTGCCCAGGCCGGAGGCATCGCCATCAGACAAAACGGAACCGACAACACCGGCAACATCGCCGGAGCCGCCTGCAACTCCCGAGCAACTCGAGTTGCCGGCGACAGTGCCGCAAGCCGAAGCACAGCCGACTGTGCCAATTGAGCCGTCGGCCCCCGCCGCCGGCAATGTCGAGCCGCTGCCGCCTGCAAGCGTTTCTACGTCGCCCGCTCACACGCCAGTTTCGCCGCCAGCGGTAGCGCCGGAAGCATCACCGCCATCCCCACCAGCCGCGCTAGCACCATCTGCGATTTTCGCCCCACCACCAACGGCGGGCGCGCCGCCCGGCGGGCCCACGCCCGCTGCTGGCCCACCGCCCGCCGTTGACCCCCACCTCGAGCTCTACGCGAAGAACGCCTACCCGTCGGCCCGTGAGTGCGCCGTCTGCCATGAAGACGTCTACCACCAGTGGAGCGTCTCCGCGCACGCGTACGCCTATGTATCGCCGATGTTCAATAAGTTTGAACAACGGCTCAACGATCTCTCGCAAGGTACGGTGGGCTACTTCTGCATGCGCTGCCACTCGCCCGTCGGCACGTCGCTGTCGATCCCCCGCGACACGCCGCTGTGGCAGCAGCCAGAGGTCGCGCGCGAAGGCATCACGTGCGTGGTGTGTCATCGCGTGCAGTACGCCTACGGCAAATCGAACGGCGAGCGGCGCATTGAAACCGGCGATATCTTCGCGCCCGTCTTCGGCGGCCTCGGTGGCGACGGCGTGGCCGACGCCATCGCGCACAAAGAACAACTGAAAGTGAAGACCGCGCCGAACGAGCCCGGCCCCGGGCAGAACATGCACATCACCGGCATCTATTTCCAACCACTCACGCGCAGCGAATTCTGCACGCCGTGCCATCAGGTGGCCGTGCACCCAGGCATCAAGCTGGAAGTGGTCTGGGAGCAGTACCGCGCGTCGCCCGCGTGCAAGAAGGGCATTCAATGCCAGGATTGCCACATGGGCCGCGTGCCGGGTCTGCCGGTCGGTTATGACTGCGGGCCAGTCGCGAAGATCAACGGCAAAACCGTCAACGACAACCGCAAGAAGTCGAACCACATCTTCTTCGGCCCGAACTATTCGATCGCCCATCCGGGCGTGTTTCCGTTCCACTTGAAGTCGAACCGTTGGACCATGGACCAGTGGCTCACGTTCGATTGGCGCGCCGGCTGGGGCACGAAAGAGTTCGAAGACGCCGTGGCCGACGGCAAGATCCACGCCCAGTTCCCGCCGGTGTGGGCCGAGGCCGATGACCGCCTCGATGCCCGCGAGATCATCGACGACAACTTCAAAAAGCTCGATTTGAAGCGAGAACTGCGGGTGCAAGTGATGGAAAACGGCTCGCGCGTTGAAGGTCCGTTCTTCGATTCGTCGCTCTGTCGCGGGCAGGATATCAACTTCCACTACCTCGTGACGAACACGAACGAGGGGCATAACCTGCTCACCGCCTCGCTCGGCGCGCAGCCGCAGCTGTGGGCGAACATCGTGCTGATCGGGCCCGATGGCCAGCGGCTGTGGGAAACCGGTTACGTCGACTCGGCCGGCGATTTGGCGAATATTCACTCGTACGATGTGCGCCAAAAGCGGCTGCCGTTCGACTGGCAACTGTTCAACCTGCAGACGATGTTCCTCATCACGGGCGTGAAAGGCACCGATCGCGAGTTCTTCGTGCCGGTGAATTTCGACATCGATCAAATTCCGTTCATTCGGCCCGGCGCCCAACCCATATCGAACATCAACCACCCGCCGTTCATCCGCATGGAGAGCCAGTCGCTCGCCGCCACGGGTTCGCGGCGTGTGCCGTATCGCATCCCGGGCGCGCTCGTGCAGCAGCCGGGGAGGTATCGATTGTCGTTCCGCATGCGGAGCCGGTCGGAGCCCATTTACTTCATGCGGTTCTGCTTGGCCACAGAAGAGATGGAGCGCATGGAGAACGAATGGATGATCGACGTACACCCGAGCAGCGTAGAGTTCGACGTACGTTAGCAGCGCATCGTGTGCGATGTGCGTAGTTCACTGAGTTATGTTTTGCCGCCAACCAATGCGAAGCAGTTTGCCGGTCATCGGTGCGATGACGCTGGTGGCGGCTGCCCTCTTGTTGGGCCGCGCGTTGGCGGAAGAATACCCGTCGGAGGAATGGCAGCCGCGGCCGTCGGAGGTCTGGTGTGCATATCCGTCGGAAACGTGGTCGCCGCGAGTGGCCGCGTTGCCGGAGCAGCCGGCGCAGGCAGCCGCATCCACCGGCGTTGCTGTCCGAGAACTCCCCGCGCCGTCGTCAGCAAACGATGCGGCTGCGGGCTCGTCGTCGAGTCCGCCGCCGATATTCGGTACTCCGCCGTTGGAAGACGCCGGCTGGTTGGAACGGCCGGTGATCGGCACGACGCCGAATGTGCCGCCGTGTGCAACGTCGCCGGGCTGCGGGCCGTGGCCAATGCAGTCGTACTTCATGCCGGCGTTGGGGCGATTCGGTCTCGTCGCGCCGCGAACACCGGGTGTCGACTCGGTTCACTCGGCCTACGTGCTTACACCACCTTGCGTGCCACCGCCATGCGGTCCGCCTTCGCCTTGTGCAAACTTGTTCGCCGCACCGCCGATCGATGCGAGCGACTGCGGCCAGAATTGCGCTTTACAACCGGGGGGCTGGGTCGGAGCCGCAGGCGAGCCACCGGCGGCGGCGTCGCAAACAACGTCGCCCCCGCCTTCTGCCAAGGAAACCACGCTAACGCGGATGGCGAACCCGCCGGAAGTCGCACGCGAACAGCCGTGCCTCGATCCCCGCGCCCAACTCTCGCCGTATAGCACGAGCGACTTTTCAGCGGATCCGTTTTACGACCAACCGTACGATACGTGCGCCGAACTCGGCGTGTACGGCGACAAATACTTGAATCCCACGCAGCGGCCGCTCGTCGAGTGGGGGGTTCCGTTGTACGACACCGGGCCGGTGCCGCCGCCGTCGCTCGACTGCGGACCGACGAACCCGTCGCTCCCGCGATTCTATTTGTACGGCGATTACCGCGCGGCGGCCGCTACGAACGACCAGAACGGCAACACGAAGGGCGTCATCGCCGATCGATTGAACCTGGAGTGGGATTTGTGGCTGACGTCGACCGAGCGGTTCCATATGTTCACGGGGCCGATGCAGCGCGGCAATAATTTCCAGCGCGTCGAGTTTGACGACGGCTCCAGCGAGTTCTTCGATGAGATGGACTTCTTCGACGCGAACACCGATACCGCGTACTTCGAAGGCGACCTGGGCTACATGCTGGGTGGCTGGAGCGGCAAATACGCCCAGTTCGACATGCCGGTGTCGGTTGGCTTGATTCCGCTGCTGTTTCAGAACGGCGTGTGGATGGAAGACGCGATCGTGGGTGCTGCTGCGACGATTCCGGCCCGCAATAGCCCGTTCTTCGATTGGTCGAACTTCGATGTGACGTTCTTTACCGGTTTCGACCAGGTGACGAGCCCGGCATTCGAAGACAGCAACGCGGCGGCGAACTTGTTCGGCGCCACCACGTTCATCGAGGCCAAGGGCGGCTACATCGAGCTCGGTTACGCATATCTAGATGACACGGCGAACCTCGGCCGCAGCTACAACAACATCGGCATTTCGTACACGCGGCGGTATCTCAACCTGCTGTCGAACTCGATGCGCGTAATCGTGAACTCGGGGCAGGGCGGGCCAGTCGATGATCGCACGGCGAACGGCCTACTATTGATTGCCGAAAATTCGTTCCTCACGCCGTGGCCGTACAACGTGATTCCGTATGTGAACTTGTGGTCGGGCTTCGACGATCCGCAATCGGTTGCCCGCGCAGGCGCGGCGGGCGGCGTGCTGCGGAACACGGGCATTCTATTCGAGTCGGACAATCTCACCGGCTACCCGACGCTCGATGCAACCGCGGCGAACACGTGGGGCGCAGCCGTGGGACTCAATTTGTTGTCGCCCGAGTTCACGCAGCAGCTCGTTCTGGAGGCGGCGGCCGTGCAAGTGTTCGGCGATCCCGATTTGCGGAACGCGGCCGGCGATCAGTACGGCGTCGGCGCCCGATATCAAATTCCCCTTTCCAACGCCACGTTGCTGCGGTTCGATGTGATGCACGGCTTCCTGGATAACGCGCCGGATATTTCGGGCGCGCGGGCGGAATTCCGGTGGAAGTTCTAGCGGATCGCAGATTGCGGGTTGCGGATTCCGAATTGACGAACACGCTCTCCAACGCGCAAGTCGAAATCCGAGATGTCTATTTGGAAGGCCTGGCGGTTAAGGCCGTTCTTGGCTTGATCGAGTCGCCAGCTTTCGGCCGTCTGCACGTGGTAGTTGTGGCACATTTGGCAGCGGTCGCCGGCGGCGGTCGGCGTGTGGCATTGCGAGCAGAATTGCTTGGTGATCGGCTTAAACTCGCTCGCGAACTGCTGCGGATTCGTCGTGGCATAAGACGTTGCCGTGTTGGCGGCGGCGTCGCTCGCGTGGCATGCGGTGCAGTTGGCAAGCTGCGGCAGTACGAGGTGCGGGCCGTGGGCAAACTTGGTGAAGCCCCGCGGTTCGGTCGTGCGATCGGTGGCACGCCAATTAATTGCGAGCGTGTTCGTCGAATGCTGCTCGACGCTGTGACACGAGGCACATAAGCCGGGCGCGGTCGGCCTGGTCAGTTCCTTGAATGTCGCCGCAGCGAGTGGGCGCGATTCGAGGTTGGGCGTGTTCGCGAGCACGGCGAGCCAACTACCGAGCACGGGGTCGGCGTGCACGGCCGGGCGGTAGCGAACGGAAAGCGTGGCTGTGTCGCTCGACCAACTGCCAGACGGTCCGTATGAGTTCGCGGATGCTGTGATGGTTGTTAGCGCGGCGCCGGGCGGAACAGCATTGGGTTGTGATTGGCCACTTAGCCATGTAGCAGCGCCGCTGAGTGTGTCGGACGATAAACCCGCGGCGAGTCCTGCAGCTTCGGCGTCGCTAACTTTACGGCCCAACACAGTGCTCAGTCGCTCGCGAATTACGGTTGGCCCAAGCGCACCAAGATCGGTCATCAGGGCTTTGATTGCTTTTCCAATCTCGGCACTCGCGGCCACTTGTTCGATGTTATCCGGCGCGACATCTTGGAATTCGAAGTTCACTCCCAGCTTGGCAATGGCTTGAGCGGCAGCGGGATCTGCCGCGAGTAGCAGCTTCATTGTCGGCGGCAGCTTGCCGTCGAAGTCGCCGGTCGCGGCGGCGGGCCAGGAGCCGATATCGCGGCCGGCTTTGCGGATGGCAGCGACGTCCAGCGTGGGAATCGCGAACATCGACACGCCAGGGCCGACGCTGGTGGCGATTTTTTCGTCGTGGCAAGCGGCGCACGATTTTTCATAGCTTGCCGTTTGTTCAACGTTGCCAGCGGCACCCACCGCGTGGCAGGTCTGGCAGTCGAATGTTTGCTTCTTCTCGGTGAAGTGCTTGCCTTGATGCGTCGCATGATTGAACGCGATCGGTGTGCGGCGTTTGTACGGCCAATTGCCGAAATCGGGGTGGCTGGCCGCCAGACTCTGGTAATGTTGTTGATGGCACGATTGGCAGGCATCGTTATCGATCGCCGTGAGATCGACCGTCGCACCATGGTGTTCACGATGGCAGGCCGAGCACGCGAGTTGGCGCTGAGCATTTGGATTTCTTGCGGAGGCGCTCGGGTTGGGCGATTCCCCAGTGATCTGCTCAAGAAGTTCCGGCGCCAGGTTGTGGGCCGCGAGTGCAAAGTCCTTGGCGATCGACTTCGAGTGGCAGTTCATGCACAGCTGCGATTGAGTGGGGTGGCCACTTGGGAAAGTGACGACCGAGAGGGCCCAACCGGCGATGTTCTGAGCGGCGGCGGAATGGCACGCGCCACAGGCCGAGGCGCCAGTCTCGTGGTTTTCAAGAATCTGGGCGTGCTGCCTCGCCAGTGGGCCGGGGCGAATGGCACGGTCGCGCCAATCGGCGTTCAATGTGATAAATATTCCGCCAATGGCGAGCAGCGAAAGGGCGATAACGAAGCGGCCACGCTTGGCGCGCAGACTGCGCATAGGATGGCACTTATGGATGCGGCTGCAAGCGCCATCCGGCTGCGGACCTTCGCCGCAGGGGCCGCCGCGGAGTGGGGAGCGATTGCATTTCCAGCGGTCGCCGTCGCGCGTGGGGGCGCACTCGGCGAGAGCCGGGCAGTGGCCACGATCGATGGGGCCGGTAGGGCAGGCGTTGCCGTGTTCGGTTTGACCACAAATCCACGGTTGGTTTGGCCGCTCGTAGCGTGGCGTAGAGTGATCGGGCGCGGGGTCTCTCACAGGGCGCCTCCGCGGAAGGCCGCTGCCGCGAGGCCGTGCACGATGCCGAGCGCAACCAGGGCGTACGTCAGACCGATGTGCAGGAACAGCCAGACTTTGAGCAGTCCCTGGCGAGCGCGGTGGAAATCGAGATCATCTTTACGGCGAACGAGAGCGAACAGCCGCTCGCAGGCAGTGAGTTCCGCTTCGGACAGATAACGTCGCAAGTGCTGCATCTCGGCCATCAGGCCGCGGCGCAAGGCCGTGGTCGGGCGGAAGAAATAGTTGAGGCCGCGGCCGCGACGAAAGAATCCAAACAAGCGGTCGGAGTAGAAGTCGGCGAGTGTTGTCGTGCCGGCGGTGGTGACGGCCTGCATCACGACTTCCTCTGCTTGCTGGCCTAGCTGGCTGCGCAGGGCCGGAATTCGTTCGTAGATGACTTCTTCGCCGACGCGAGCGAGTTGCACGGGAATGGTACGCGTGAGATACAGGCCCACGAGGCCGCTGATCACGGTCGCGGCATACGTGGCGGCGAGCGTTGATTCGAGAATGCCGCTTGGCCAGGCGATGCCGGCGTGCAGCGCGAACACGCCAATGCTGCCAATGCCCACATAGAGGTGCCATTGCAGCCATGTGGCCGATGTGCCCAGCGGCAAGAATGGGAACTTCTTGCGAATGTTGTAAAACGCGAGAAACCACACAGCGGCGAGCAAGATGCAGCCGGTGGCGATCGATGACGATGCCAGGTTTCGCTCCAACGTGCGCACCCACAGCCACACGAGCGCCACTGCCACGAGCATGGCGCCGCCGTTGCGGATTCGTCGTCGAGTGAAGGATTTCATGTGATTGCGGGGTAAGCTACCAAAGGTTCTTGTCCGCAGATGTCGCAGACGATCGCAGATAAGTCACTCAAAGATCCTCTGTGCTCCTATCTGTGTTCATCTGCGTCATCTGTGGACTAATGAATTGGTTGAAATGGCAAAATACGCGATGTTGTCGTCGGCGCGATTGGTCTAAGTTTGAATCCAATTGCTCAATGCCGGCAGGTTGCCCATGTCGAGTCGCACCAGTGCATCGTGTGGGCAGGCCGCTTGGCAGGCGGGGCCGGTGAGTTGACCGGCGCAAAAATCGCACTTCGTGGCTTTGAGAATCGGTTGCTGCGTGGCTGCATCGACATAGAAGGCGCCGCGGGTGTCGCGGACTTCCACCATGCGGATCGCGCTATACGGGCAGCTGTTCGCACACGTACTGCAGCCGATGCAGGTGCGGTCGTTGATGCGTACGAGGCCCGAGTCGGCGTCGCGGGCAATCGCGCCCGTGGGGCAGCCGATCATGCACACAGGGTCGATGCAGTGCATGCAGGCATTGGCGACCATGAGGTGATCGTGCGCGGGGCCTTGGCGGATGAACCGCGGGTTGTTGTCGTGGGTCGAAGCGCAGGCCCGCACGCAGTCGTCGCAGCGCGTGCAACGGTCGAGGTCGATCAGCATTGTCTGCGTGCCGTTGAGGAAACGGTGATCGGCGAGGAAGTCGAGCAGGCGGGGGCTGAGCGGGGATTCGATTTCGGATTTCGGATTTCGGATTTCGGATTGTGTTTTACCAATCGCTCGTAGAGTCTCAGCTTCCGCATTTTTCAATTTGCATTTTTCAATTCTCAATTTGCAATTCGGCAGTATCGCCTCACGGACGATCTTGGCCGGGATCCGCAGCACGTCGACATAGCCGACCGCACGCAGCGAGTTGTGCCACGGCACGTCGTTGCCGGTGGCGTGCGATTCGATGAGCTCTTCGAGACCGAAGACCTGGCCTTTGCCAATGTACGCGAGTGTACGGTGGCCATGGCCGAGTCGATGGCTCACGCGGGCGAAGCCGGAGCGAATGAGGTACAGGCCGGTGGGGCGGTCGCCTTCGGCGGCGATGAGCGGTTCGGCGGCGATTTGTTCGGCCGCGTCGCGACGGCGCTGGGCGCTGAAGTCGGAGTACCAGTCGAAATTGCCGTAGGATTCGAACTCAGTGCCGGCGGCGATGAGTTCCAGTTGCTGTGTGGGCAAGTCGCGGAGCAATTCGGTTTCACGCAGGTGCACGCGGAGGCTGTTCTCGCGATAGAGGCGTTCGATGTGCGTGCGGATGGCGGGCGTGCGCCGCATGATGTCGCGCAGGCCTTGCCAGCGGATTTCGAGGAGCGTGGCTTGACCTTCGGCGAGCACGGTTGCCGAGCGCGGTGTACGCGTCATCGCGGCCAGTTCACCGAAGATTTCGCCCACGCCGATGCGGGCCGTGCCTTTAGCCGAGACGAGTTGCGGCACATCTTGCACGAATACGCGCGGCGTGCCGTGTTCGTCGCGAATGTGCGTGCCATTGGCTTTGGGATTCACGTTTGCCCGGCTGCGCACCTCCGGCAGCCGCGAGTTTTCCCACAATTGGGCGATCGCGCGGAGCCAACTGCGGCGTGGCGGTTCGCTGCGGCCGAGCAGGCTGGAATCGAGCCGTTCGAGCATCACCCGCGCCGTGCCGCTGAGCACGAGGAAGGCACTGTTGCCGTAGTCGCCCTCCCGCACAATGATGTCGCCCGCTTGGTAACGCACAATGCGCGTGTCGCCCAGCAAGATGCCGCGCAGCGGCAGCGTCGGCGGGAACGCACTCGCGTCAATACTGCTGAACGGCTCGAGCCGCAGCAGGTGGTCGACGTCGCGCTCGCTCATTGGGCCGAACGGTTCGTTCCAGCGCTCGGGACGCGGAATGGCGACTTCTAGTTCAGGCATGGTGTGGGAAGGGAATTAACCACGGAGGCACAGAGGACACGGAGAAGAGCTGAGCAATTTGTCATTGAGAATTTGTCATTTGAAATTGGCCATTTTTAGAATAGCCCGATGACGAACTGCAAATTTGCAACGACAAGTCTCTGCTTCTGCCTCTGTGCTCTCTGTGGTCTAGTTTCGCACTTTATGCTAGCGAGTCCGTGATGATTGATCTGTAAAAATAACGCGAGCCTCCGGCACAATGCTTGGGGATTTGACGAATCCAAGGCATTGCAAGGAGGCTCACGTGAAGAATTTTGTACCTTCGTTTGCGGCATTGTTGCAAGAGCTGAATCTGATCATGACGTTGCCGACATTCCAGAACTTCCTGGTGATCGCCTACGGTTGGGTATTTGCTCGCCGGCGTACGGTAACAGCTATGATCCAGGCCGCGGGAGCGGTTGGCGTGAAGCATCACTCGACGTTCCATCGCTTCTTTGCCGCCGCGCGCTGGTCGCTCGACGAATTGGGGCTGACCACCTTTGGGCTGGTTCAACCGTGGCTCGGAGAGACGACTTATTTGGCGCTCGACGACACCCTGGCGCGAAAGAGCGGCCGGCGAATGTTTGGCGCGGGCATGCACCACGATCCCTTGATCTCCAGCCGCAAGCTGGCCGTGCTCAATTGGGGGCACAGTTGGGTCATCGTAGGCGTGTTGGTGAAGTTTCCGTTCCGCACCGACCGCTATTTTTGCCTGCCGATCTTGTTTCGGCTGTACCTCAACAAGTCCGCAGCCGACCGTGCGCGGCGCGTGTACCGGACGCGACCCGAATTGGCCGTCGAGATGCTTCAGGTCCTTGCGAAGGCCAAAAAAACGCTCCGTTTTCACGTCGTGGCCGACAGTTTGTACGGTGGCAAGAGCGTGCTTCGGGAGTTGCCCGCCAATTGCCAGCTCACCAGCCGCCTGCACCTCGATGCGCGTCTCTACGACGCGCCACCAGCGCGGCGGCCCGGCCAACGCGGTCGGGCGCGAAAGCGAGGAGAGCGGTTGTCGTCTCCCCGTCGGATGCTCGAAGATCGCGCCCATCGCGTAACCTTGGAACTCTATGGTCGGCGAGAGCGGGTTCGCCTCAGTCACTGCGTGGCTCGCTCGGAAGCCGACCTCGCGCGACCCCTGCGCGTCGTGGCCGTTGAGTCGCTCACAACCGAGGGCCGCCTTCAGGCCTTTTATTCGACCTGCCCGGAAGCGACCGCTCAACAAGTGCTGGCCTGGTATGCGCGGCGGTGGGCCATCGAACAGACTTTTCAGGAGACGAAAGGTTACTTGGGCTTCGAGCAGCCACAAAGTTGGACTCGTCGCGCCGTGGAGCGTACTGCGCCCCTGGCCATGCTGCTGTACAGCCTGATTGTGCTCTGGTTCGCTGATCATGGTCATCGCTTATGGCAAGCTCCCGAACGGCCCTGGTATCGCTCAAAACGAGGACCAGCGTTCGTCGACATGCTGGACATACTCCGCACCGAAACACTTCGCTCGAACATTATCTCACTAGGTCTACAAGGACCAGGCAGTCGAAAAATAATCCAAACACTACAACAGGTCAGTTCACTGGCCGCTTAAAAGTGCGAAACTAGACCTGTGTCCTCTGTGGCGAAAATGAATCGACGACTTATCTCGAAGGTTGATTCTTGTATTGGCTCGGCGGCGGCAGCAGCGGGTCGACCGCGGCGAGTTTTTTGCCGTCGGCTTTTTCGGCGAATTCCCGGGCGGCTTTGCCGACGGCATCGGCGGCGGCGACGATCGCGGCTTGGTTGTTGAGCCGCAGCTCGACGGTCGCGACGGCATCCAGCGCGGGCTGCAGCAGCGGATCCTGCACGAGCTTTTGAATTTCGTGCAGACGTTTCTTCAGGCGGGCGGCGCGCTGGGCACTGGTAACGCCGAACGTCGCCTTTTCCGCAGCGGTGGCCACCGCCCGCAGGCTGTATTCGAGGTCCGCCATAGCGCCGACGATGAACATCACGCGCAGCTCCTCGGCCGTGAGCATGGCGTTGGCTTTCTCGCCGGTGCGGAGGAAGTTGTGCCGCACCATGCCTTGCGACCACGCGACGAGCTCGAAATCCTGGCTGCCGGCGAGGTGACCGCCAACGTTCACCAGCTTTTCATTCGGCACCGTGTGGCAGTCGAAGCATTGCCGGGCGATGAGGTAAATGTTGTGCGGATTGTTCATGCCTTGCGCGATGCTGTCATTAATTCGCTTTTCGCGATGGGCGGCCGACTCGGTGGCACGCGTTATGCCTTCGCCGCCGTAATCGGAATGCAGCGTGAGCCAACCCAGCGCGCCCCCATGGCACGACTCGCACGATACTCCCGCAACCACGCGTTCGCGGCCTTCTTGATTCTGCAGCGTGTAGTGGCACTCGGTGCACACTTTGTTGCGTTTGATCGACGGCACGCCCAGCTTGTCGGCGATTTCCTTCGCCCGCGGCTTGCGATGGAGCGAGTCGAACGTGGCGAAGTGGGGCGTCTGCATCCACTGCTTCACTTCGGGCTCGTGGCACTTCGCGCATTGGTCGGAGCCGACGATTTTGGAGGCGTCTGGCACCACGGGGCCGGCAGGTGATTCGGCGCCGAAGGCCTGTTGCGATGACGCAATCGATAGTACTACCAACAGCAGGCCGAATGATGCATCACGCAAAGGCGCAAAGGCGCAATGTCGAAGGCGAGTAGCTGTCGCCTGCATTTGACAGATTATTGCTGCCATGGTTCAGTTTCCTTTGCGTCTTAGCGTGAGGCGCAAACGCATCACTCACGCGTCCAACACCAGCTCGCCCGCCGGAATGCTAATGCAGGTCAGGCAATGGCCTTCGGGAACGGCGATGCCGGGGGCCTTCACGGTGGCGATGTTTCCGCTGTGGATTGCGGTGAGGCATTCGCCGCAGCCGCCCGCGCGGCAGCCCGAGGGCATTTTCACGCCGGCCGCTTCGCCGAATTCCAAAATCGTGGCCCGCGAGCCGTCCCACATCGCGGTGCGGCCGCTGCGTTCAAAGCGAACCTCACAAGGTTCGACTGGCGCCCGATCGTGTGCCGCACTGCGGACGCTTGCGGGCCCGAAAGCCTCGAAATGCACGTGTGATTCCGGCACGCCCCATGACCAGAGTGCTGGGACGAGCGATTCCATGAGCGCGCCAGGACCGCAGACGTAGAACCGAAAGTTGTTCGACGGCAAGACTTCCCGAATGCGGTCGAGCGTGAGGCGGCCTGTGTGGTTGTAGTCGCGGTAGAGCACGTCGGCATCGCGCGGCGCCGAGTAGCTCACATGTAGATGGACGTTTGGGTTCTCTGCCGCGAGCGCTACGAGCCGGTCTTTGAACGGATGCTCGGCGCCGTTGCGGAAGCCGAGAAGAACATACACTTCGCGTTTCCCGCCGGAGTTGACGATGGCTTCCAGCATGCTCACGAGCGGCGTCACGCCGATGCCCGCACCGAGAAGGACGATCGGCTCAGTCACCTGTGGATCGAGCAAAAACGTTCCGGCGGGGGCGCGCACGTCGACACGGTCGCCGACGTGGATCGACTCGTGAAAGTGGCTGCTGCCGCGGCCGGCGGGCG
Organism: Pirellulales bacterium; assembly: GCA_046349975.1. Classification (GTDB taxonomy): domain Bacteria; phylum Planctomycetota; class Planctomycetia; order Pirellulales; family Lacipirellulaceae; genus JABDGM01. The sequence continues at coordinate 33,717 of JAXMBH010000013.1, read as the reverse complement.
ATGCCCCGGTGCCGGCGGTAGGGGCAATTCGCTTGATCGTCACGCGGAAGAAGTCCTGGCGCGGCCGATCGGAGAGTGAGTAGCAACGCACGAGCGGCGTTTCCTCGCCAGCAATTGGTACACGAAACGTGAGATATTGGCCCGGCGCAAACGTCGCGAGCGGCTCACCATCTTCCGGAGTAAGGTAGAACGATTTCACATCGTGGGCTTCATCAACAATCGCGGAGACGCGGAATGACCGCCAGCCACTCCAGTCGGCGATCGCCTGCGATGCCCGCGCCGCCCGCGCTGCCGCTTCGACGCGGCGGCGAAAGTCGCTCCGCTCCGCTTCGTATTGGCGATTGCGACGCGAACGCTTCACAGCGGCGGTCGCTCCCAAAGTAAACGCCTGCACGCCGACCCAGCCGACCATCAGTGTGCCGACCGAGAGACCTAGGATTTGCGAAACGCTGCTCATGCTGGCAGTGGGGAATTGCAGGCTGGAATTTGGCGGCAGAAGCGGGCCGCGGATTATTCCGGAAATGCCGATTGGTGTCCATAACACTGCCGCTAGCAGCAGGTGCGCAGGCTGTTCGCGCCGCATGTTTCCGATCGTGTCGATTAAGCGGTAGAACCGAGGGCCCACCGAGCCCGCCAGCAGAGTTGCTTCGGTCAACATGGCGCACTCCGAAAACCAGGCGTAACCTATTTTCTTATAGGAAGTTATGTTCCGAACTCCGCCAAGAACAGCGGCCCAAGCCGATGTACGACATCGCGTTCTACAACCCCCGCCAGCACCGCCAGTTTCAACGGAGCGAAGGAGCGGTCGTGCTAGCGCGATCGGAAACGGAGCCGGCAGTTTGGACCGCCATTGATCGCGATCCGCCGGCCAGCCCGACTGCGCTCGTCGAAATTCTGCTCACCCGCGAAGGCGTCGAACTCGCGATGGCGGGCTGCGAATTGGAGTGCCACTGCGGTCGGCCCTGTACGCGAAAAGGCCACTGCCGCCTCGAGATACCCGCGCAGTTCTCGATCGGCGACACCCGATTCGAAATCAACCAATCGCCGGCCCAGATGTCGGCCAAGCCGCGACCGTTACAACGATTGGTAGCCGATGGGCCTGGCGTTTCGCGCCGGGCCGATGGCTCGGGGCCGTCGCCAGCTACGCTCTCGCGTTGGTTCGCGGCCCTCGGCGCGCTCAATCATCACGCGATGAGTTTGCAGGAGTTGTATGTTCAGGCAGCGCGTTGTGCGGTCGACGCCATCGGCCTGGATGGCGCGATGGTGCTGCGACGCCGCGACAATGAGTGGGAGATCGCCGCCAGTTACTTGCCGCACCCAGAGCTTGGTATCCACTGCGAACTCGCGGCTCTCGACCAACTGCTCGGAACGCCGCAAACGCTCTTTCATGGCAACGATTCGACAACTGCAAAGCCGCAATCCCCGCTACCCGCCGGATGCCACAATCCGCAATCGATTGCGGACGATCCAACGAAACCGCCGCATCCGGTAACGCCACTCAACACGCCGCCGGCGATCATCCTCTCGCCGCTGCGTAACGCTGCCGGTCAGTTGACGGGAGCGCTCTATGGTTACCGATCTGTGCGACCGGGCAACTCGCGCCGCGGCCTTCGCTACTTGGAAGCTCACTGGTTTGAACTCTTAGCCGGCGCGGTGACCGATGGCATCGTGCGGCTGGAACGCGAAGCCGAAGTGGAACGCCGCCGCGTGATGCTGGAGCGGGCGTTCGTTGCCACGCTCGACAACGATCCGCGACGCATGGCCGGTGAAACTCGCGAAGTGACGATGCTGTTTGCCGACCTGCGCGACTTCACGCGGCTCTCGACGATGCTCGGCATGGAAGTCATCTACGAACTGCTCGGCCACGTGATGGATTGCCTCACCGCCGCGGTGATGGACCACGACGGCCTCGTCATCGATTACTACGGCGACGGCCTCGCCGCGATGTGGAACGCGCCGGCCGATCAAGCCGAGCACGCGGAACTCGCGTGCCGCGCCGGGCTGCGGATGCTGGAAGCCGTGCCGGAAGTTGTTGCGGATTGGGCGAATGTTCTCGATCGCGGGCTGCAACTGGGCGTCGGTGTTCACACGGGGCCCGTGCACGTTGGTAACGCTGGCAGCACGCGGCGGATGAAGTACGGCCCGCGCGGGGCGAACGTCAATCTCGCGAGCCGCGTTGAATCCGCGACGAAATCGATCGGGTTGCCGATGCTGATTACCGGCGCCACGGCGCGGCAGTTGTCGAATCGCATCGCGACGCACCGCATTTGCCGTGCGCGGCTGCCTGGCGTCGACGATCCACTTGAACTTTACACCGCGTATTCGGCTGCGACGTCTTCGCATTCGAGCGACGTCTGGGCGATGTATTCGGAAGTCCTCCGCCTGTTCGAAGCAGGCGACTACGAAAATGCCGCGGCGAAAATTGGCGAACTTGAAGCAGTTGCCACGTCCGTCCCAGCGAAATTTCTGGCCGAACAAATTCAGCGGGAGCTTGGTCGACAGCGGCATCGCCGGGCAGACGATCATCGCTCGATAGTTCCAGGCGTCATCGCGCTTACGCAGAAGTAAGATGCTCGGAAGTCGGGGTGGCAGGCCCTGAAAGGGCGTGGTGATCTGCTCTCCGCGACCATGCCCTTCGCGGAGCAGGGCGTGCCACCCATATGCCACGTTCATGCACGTGGATCGCGCACGCACCGGGCTAGGCTAACGTTCGCTGGCCATTTTCTGGAAGAGGTCGTAGCGGGCTTTCATTTCGGCGAGGCTGTCGCCGCCGAATTTGTCGACAAGGGCAGCCGCGATTTCGAACGCGACGACATTCTCGACAATGACGCTGGCCGCCGACACCGCACACACATCGCTGCGTTCGTAGCTCGCTTCCTGCTTCTGCTTGGTGTCGAGATTGACCGACTCCAGCGGCCGCGCGAGCGTGCTGATCGGCTTCTTGGCGGCCCGCAAAATGAGCGGCTGCCCGTTCGTCATGCCGCCCTCAATTCCGCCGGCGTTGTTGGTCGGCCGCCTGTACCCAAGGCTGGGAGCGCCGCGGTGGCCCGCGTCGTATTGAATCGGATCGTGCACTTGTGAGCCTCGTCGACGGGCCGCTTCAAAGCCGAGACCGATTTCGACCCCTTTGATGGCCTGAATGCTCATTACGGCCTGCGCTAACTTGCCGTCGATTTTGCAGTCCCACTGCGCATGCGAGCCGAGTCCGAACGGTAGGCCATCAACGCGTACCTCCAGGACACCACCGAGCGTATCGCCATCCTTGCCGGCAGCGTCGATCAGCTGTTTGATCGCTTCATCGCGGGCCAAATTGAGGCTGTAGATTTCGCTTTGATCGCGGATTGAATGCAGCCGGTCGGCCGGCACATCCATCGGTTCGATCTTTTCACCGCCAAGCTCGACCACGTAACCGAACGCCGTGATGCCGAACTCGGCCAGAAGCTGCTTGGCAAGCGCGCCCGCCGCCACCCGCACGGCCGTCTCGCGGGCACTTGCGCGTTCGAGCACGCCGCGGATCGAGCCAAGATACTTCACTGCTCCAGTGAGGTCGGCATGGCCAGGGCGCGGTCGCGGGAGGTCATCGAGCCGCTCCAGCTTAAAGTCGCGATTGGGCACCTCGAGCGCGATTGGCCCACCGAGCGTGACGCCCCGCCAAATGCCGCTCAAAATGTTGACGGCATCCGTCTCGATCCGCTGCCGCCCGCCACGGCCGTAGCCACCCTGCCGTCGCCGCAATTCCACATTGATTGGCTCGACATCGACCGTCACGCCGGCGGGAAACCCATCGACGAGGGCTATGAGGGTTTTACCGTGCGATTCACCAGCGGTCAGATAACGAAGCATGCTTGGAAGACAGAGACGGGATTCAGGATGCAGAGGTCAGAGAAAATCCGATAGTCCTAGTGTACCAAGCGAATCGCAGTGATGAGAGGTGGCGAACTATGCTTTCAGCATCCGAATCGCATCGGGGGAAACTACCACAATCGAGCGCAGCGCGTTTTCCAAACGCATATTTGCGAGAAGGAATTCGACTAAGCGGATATACCCTGCACGCGATTCACGCGGTAGCCGCAACAGGATCACACCCGCGTGCGAACCAGGCGGGAACGCCCGGGCGTTTCCGAAACCCTTGTCGCCTGTAATGAGTAATCGACCTTCGCTCTGGACGATTGGCCACAACTGTTCGTCCGGCAGACCACAGTGCCCTTGTTCATAAACCGTGGTGCAATTATGGCCTGCCGCTCTCAAACGGAGTGCGATTTCGGCTGGCAAGTCTTCGTCAATCTTGATCGCGACCGGCATGCGCTAATCAGTCAGCCAACGGAATCAACTCAAATCGCGAGACGGCTTCCGCTGCATAGAGCAAGGCTGCACGTATGTCCTCGTGGGCCAATTGCGGGTAGCTCGCGAGAACTTGCTCCCACGAATCACCTTCGGCGATACTCCCCACGATCACGCTGACGGGCACGCGCGTGCCACGGATGCACGCCTCGCCCTGACGCGTCGTAGGATTCGCGATAATGCGTTGCTGCCAGTCGTTCTGTGCGGCCATAGGGTACCTTTACCCTATTATAGCTTTTCGCCGGTCAGCCGTTCAAACGCCTCGATATACTTCGCCCGCGTATTGGCGATCACGTCACCCGGCAGCTCCGGCGGCGAGCTGTTTTTGTCCCAGCCGCTGTGGGTCAGCCAGTCGCGCACGAATTGCTTGTCGTACGACGGCTGGCCGCGGCCGGGCTGATACTTGTCGGCCGGCCAGAATCGCGAGCTATCGGGCGTCAACACTTCGTCGATGAGGATCAGCTCGTCATTGACCAAGCCGAATTCAAACTTGGTGTCGGCGATGATAATGCCGCGGCTGGCCGCGTACTCGGCCCCGCGGGTGTACAGGTCGATGCTCCGCTGCGACAACTGCTTGCCCAGTTCTCGGCCGATGCGAGCACACATGTCGTCATACGAGATGTTCTCATCGTGCAGGCCTTGCTCGGCCTTGGTCGAAGGTGTGAAGATCGCGCCCGGCAGCTTGTCGCTCTCCTTGAGACCAGTCGGCAACTCGATGCCGCAGACGGCTCCGGTCTTTTGATATTCGCTCCACGCAGAGCCCGATAGGTACCCGCGCACCACGCACTCGATCGGCACCACGCTTGTCTTCCGCACGAGCATCGAGCGGCCTTCGAGTGGCGCGAGGTCGATTCCCGCCGGCAGGCCGAAGTCGTTCACGTCGCACGAGATCATGTGATTCGGCACGTCTTTGAAATGCTCAAACCAGAAGCGGCTGAGCTGCGTGAGCACGCGGCCTTTATCGGGGATGCCGCTCGGCAGCACCCAGTCAAACGCGCTAATGCGATCGGTGCTCACGAGGAGCAGCGTATCGCCGAGGTCGTAGATGTCGCGCACCTTTCCGCGGCGCACAGGCAAGTCGGCAAGAGACGTGGTCGTGACAGTCGATGGCATATGCGGAGTCCTATCCGTGTGAAGGGATTGCGGCGTAAGCAGCTCGATAGGAACGAGCAATTCCGTTGCCGATTTCGCGAGAATTCGGCCTGTACTTCAGGGAATTGAGCGGCCGATGACCCGCTGGACCATCATCGCGCCGCGTTGTTCCGAGTATATCGCTTGCCACCCACCCCCCGCCATGGTTGTTGAGCAAACGACTGCCGAGTAAAATCGAGGATTCGCCGCGGAATGTCCTCGATCTCATCCGGCGTCGATCGGAACGGTCGCCGGTGTCCGCGTTTCTGCCTGCCGCTTTGCTGAATGTGTTGAGGCTCGCCACGCCATGGGCCTGATGCGATTAACTGTCTTCAATCGCGAGCAAATTCCGCCCGGCGGACTCGAACACGTGCATATGTGCGGCCAAGACGACTTGCCTTGGTTCAGCCGCACGTATTTCAGCGGCGATCAACTCATCGTCGAACGCAACGAGGACGATTCCGGCCGCGTATTCGTGCCGTGGCGGATCGGCAATTCCAGCCCGGTGCTCATCAACACGGCCACGCTCGTCGAACGCGACCGGCCGTATCTCTTGGAAGTGGAACTTGCCCGCGGCATGCTCAACAACCTGCGCAATCAGATTGCGATGTGGGAAAGCATGGGCCTCGTCGTCACGAAGCCGCTTGCCGAGGGGATTGCCGAGGCGACCTCTGAATTCTGCCGCGCTGCTACCACCCAGAACGATCCGGCGACCTCCGCAAGTTGGGCCAATCGGGCCCTGGAAACGACCGTCACGACGATGTCGATGCTCACCGACGAATACGTGCGGCAGGCCACCGCGATGCGGCGCACGCAGCCGCGGCAGTTCAACATGTGGTACGGCGTAAACCTCGGCGGCCAGCCGCCGAAGCCGCACGTCGCCCGCCACGTGGCAAACACGTTCAACATGGTGTCGCTGCCGCTCACCTGGCGGTCGATCGAAGCTGTCGAAGGGCGGCGCGTGTGGACAAATGCCGATGCCCAGGTCGAATGGGCCCACTCGGCCGGCCTGCGAATTTGCGGCGGGCCCCTGTTGGAACTCGATGACCGCGGCGTGCCCGATTGGACGTACCTGTGGGAAGGCGACTTCAACAGCTTGCTCGCATTCATGCTCGATCACGTGCGAGCAGTCGTCGAGCGCTACCGCGGACGCGTTCACTTGTGGCAGGTCGCCTCGCGAATGACGCACGGCAACGCACTCGGCCTCGGCGAGGAAGCGCGGCTGCAACTGGCCGCGAAGGCGATCAGTACAGTAAAGCAACTCGACCCGACGACGCCGCTCGTCGTCACATTCGATCAACCGTGGGCCGAATATCTGGCGGGCCAGCAACTCGATCTCGCACCGCTGCACTTCGCCGATGCACTAGTGCGGGCCGACCTGGGCCTGTCGGGCATTGGCCTCGAGATCAACTTCGGCTATCACCCGGGCGGCTCGGTGCAGCGTGGACCGATCGCCATGAGCCGGTTGATCGACACGTGGGCTTTGCTGGAACTGCCGCTGCTCGTGTCGCTCACGATGCCGAGCGCCGCGAACGAAGACCCGCAGGCGAACGCGCGGGTCAAAGTTCTCGCCGGCCAGGCCGATGATGTGACGCCGCAGTCGCAAACTTATTGGATCAACAAGCACGTGCCGTTGCTATTGGCGAAGAACGTGGTGCAGATCGTGCTGTGGAACCAGCTTTCCGATGCTACGCCACATCATTATCCGCACAGCGGCTTGTTCGATGCGGAGGAAAACGCCAAACCCGCGCTCGATGCACTGCAAAAGATCCGCCAACAATATCTCAACGGCGGAAAATAGCGGTGAAGCTGTAGGATGGATCATTCTGTCCGTCCGGATTTCGAAGCTGTAGCAACGCTCCAAAATATCCGAACGCCTTCTTGTCGGGTCGGCGCCGCCCACCATGCGCCAGCTCGGCTCGCCGCCTCGGGTGGGCGATGCCACCCTCCAACTATGGGCAATGCTGGTCGGACAGATAGGTCTGTCTTACACAGGGGCGACGCATTGCCCACCCGTACGCTCCGCTATGCGTACATACTACTGCCCATCACGGCGTGCTCGCGCGATGCATGGTTCGGCAGCGAAATGTGCAAGTGGCAATTGCACAACGTTTCTTCGCACTCATGTGATAGGCCACAGATCCTCAGCGCGCCGTCGCACTGGTGAAGTTTTTCTTGCAGTAGCACAAGCTGGGCCATCATGCCGCTGGGCATCGCATCCAGATCATCGAGCTCAAGGACGAGCCGATAAATGAAATGCCGCGACGCGATCGACCATAACTTGTCCGCCAGTTGCGACACGGCGCTCGGCGCGGTGCCGCGCGACCGCAGTTTCACGAACAACCAATTCGGGCCTCGATCGACATTCAATTCCAGGCCATCAACATTGTGAATAGCCATGGCACGCTCCATCTAGCCGCCAGGTGCCGAGAAGGGCACGTTGTGAAAGAGTATTGCGACACACTGCTCCACGTCCTGAACTTGGCGCTGCGTCGCCCGCCTGTGATTAACCATCTTACGATCCGCGCATTTCACACTGCAATGCTCAATGCCAAAATTTTTTGTAGCTAGCAATGTGCTATTTAGCGCGCTTGTGAAACTATAGCGGCGCGACAATTTGGTCACGCACAACATCTAGCAATATCGAGCGAAGGAGAACCGGACGCTAGCGCGTGCCGGCTAATCGCATTAGCCGCGGGGCGCTAGCCCTCGGTTCTTGAAGCAGCCGCTTTCTTAGAGCACGCCCGCGCTAAGAAATGGCGCGGCTCGCGTAGTTACTTCGCGAGCATTTTGTGAATGGTTTCTCTGGCAATTTGGAGAGCTTCGGGCAATTTCGCGGGCTCTCTGCCGCCGGCCTGCGCCATGTCGGGCCGGCCACCACCGCCGCCACCGACCACGGCCGCGACCGGACGGATCCACTCACCAGCACTAAGTTTGCGCGCCTGCAAATCTTTGCTAATTCCCGCAACGACTGTCACTTTGTCATCGCCCTGCCGACTTGCGAGCAGCACGGCGGACGACTTCGTCTTGCCCCGCACCTGGTCGATAAGCTGCCGCATGAGATTTCCTTCGACACCCGGCAGGTCGTGGATAACCACGGTCACGCCGCCAATCTCCTCTGCGAACTCTAGTAATCGTTCACCGGTAAGCGGCCCAGCTGCCGCACGTTCGGCGAGTTGCTTCTCGAGCGCGGAGATTTCCTTTTTGATGGCGTCGATCCGGTCCGGAATCGCGAGGGCGGCCACGGAGAGTTGCTTGCCCACATCCGCAAGCACCTGCTTGAGGTCGTCAAACGACGCCTTGGCGTGCTTTTTCACCACGGTCTCCACCGCTTGGGCTTTGGTTGCCGCGGCCCCGCCGCTGAGCTGCTTCCGCAAATCCCGAGCGCGGTTCGTGAGATTAGTGACGGCATCGCGAATCTCGTTGGGCAACACGCCGAGCAGCTTGGCCACGCCGTGGGCTGCGTCTTCGACCTGCTTGACATGCTCGGCGGCCTTTTCGCCGGTAAGCGCGGTGATTCGGCGAGTGCCCGCGGAAATGCCTTCTTCGCTGAGGATTTCGAACCGCGCGACTTCACTCGTGTTCGTCAAATGTGTACCGCCGCACAGTTCTTTGCTGAACGACCCCATCGACACCATCCGCACCGGATCGGGGTATTTTTCGCCGAAGAGCATCATCGCGCCCTGCTGGCGGGCCTCGGCCAGGGGTAGCGTTTCCCACTTCACGGGGGCGGCCGCCGCGATTTGCTTTTCCACATCGGCATTGATGGCGGCCAACTGCTCGGCACTCACGGGGCTGAGGTTCGTGAAGTCGAACCGCAGCCAGTCTTCGTCGACCTTCGAGCCCTGCTGTTGGGCGTGCGACCCGAGGTTCTTTTGCAGCGCGTAGTGCAGGATGTGCGTGGCCGAGTGGGCCCGCCGAATGCCGGCCCGTCGCTTGGCGTCGACGACCGCCTTCACCTTCGCACCCTCGCGCATGACGCCGCGCACGAGGTGGCCATGGTGAACAATGAGGCCGCCGTCCTTCTGCGTATCGGTCACGTTGAACTCAAAGCCATCGCCGACGAGCTTGCCGGTGTCGCCCACCTGCCCGCCGCTCTCACCATAGAACGGCGTGCGATCGAGCACGACGCGCACGGGGTTCGTGTGGCCAACTTCCTGCATCTTGTCGCAGAGATGGTCATTCGGCGCCGCGCCGGCGATGATGCCTTTCACTTCCGCTTCGGCCTCCATCGTGTCGTAGCCCAGAAACTCAGTCGCGTGGAGCGCCTGCTTGAGGGAGTCGATCGGGCCGCGTGTGCCCATCACGGCATGCTGCACCTTGCCCGAAATCTCGCCGTGCTGTTCCATCGCGCGCTCATAGCCTTGCCAGTCGAACGCGAGGTTATGCTCAGCCGCGAGCGACTCGAACAACTCCGGCGGCACGCCGTACGTTTGGTACAGTTCCGCTGCCACGCCGCCATTCACCGTGGTATGGTTGTCGCGACGCATCTCAGCGAACACGCGCTCGATGTGGTTGAGCCCCGCGTCGATCGTGCCGAAGAAATTAGCTTCCTCTTTCTCAATCACACCGCTCACGCGCTTCACAGTCTCGCCGAGCTCGGGGTACGGCCGCTTCATCATCTCGGCGACAATCGGCACGAGCTTGTGCAGGAACGGCTCGCGCAAACCCATTTGATGGCCATCGAGCACGGCCCGCCGCAGCAGCCGCTTCACGACATACTTCTCCTTGTTCGCGCCGGGATACACATTCTCGTGCACCGCGAAGGTGCAGGCCCGCACGTGATCGGTAATCCGCCGCAGCCGCCGGCCGTTATCGGACTCGTATTCGTATTTCTGTTGGCACACCTCCGCCGCCGCCTCGACGATCGGCAGCAGAATGTCGATGTGGTAATTCGTGGGCACGCCTTGCAGCGTCGAGGCGCACCGCTCGAGCCCCATGCCGGTGTCGATGTTCTTACTCGGCAGCGGCCGCAAGTTATTTGGCGGCGCGCCGACGCGATTGAACTGCGTGAACACCAGGTTCCAAATTTCGACCGACTTGCTGCCCTCGGGATGGTAATAGATTTCGCTGCACGGCCCGCACACGCCATCCGGTCCTTGGCTCGGCGCACTCGCCGGCCAGAAGTTTTCATCCTCGCCGCAGCGCTCGATGCGATTCACCGTGAGGCCGACGTCCTTCTGCCAAATGCCGGCGGCTTCATCGTCGTCGGTGTACACGGTCACCGTCAGCCGCTCGGCCGGCAGCCCGAGCCAGTCCTTCTTCGTGAGAAACTCCCACGCCCAGTTGATGGCGTCGCGCTTGAAGTAATCGCCGAAGCTGAAGTTGCCCAGCATCTCGAAGAACGTGTGGTGATAAGCCGTGCGGCCCACGTTGTCGATGTCGCCCGTCCGCAGGCACTTCTGGCACGTGGTCGCCCGCGTAAACTCCAGCTTCACCTTGCCCAGGAAGTGGTCCTTGAACTGGTTCATGCCGGCCGGCGTGAACAGCACCGACGGATCCCACGTCGGCACCAGCACGTCGCTCGGGCACCGCTTGTGCCCCTTCGATTCAAAGAAGGCAAGATACTTTTCGCGTAGTTCGTCGGTCTTCATCAGGGGGAAGGGGTGAGAGGTCGGGAGGGCAGGGGTCAGGGTTCAGGGCGGGTCGCAACGCATCGGCATTGCGAAAGCGCCCAAATCGTCGCCACATCGCTTGCGGCTTCGCTCGCAATGCCCCGCTAGCCGCGACCTAATAGGTCGCCGGAGCCAAGCCACAAATATACCGCGATTTACGCCGACGCGGCAGGGCAGCGTCTCTCCTGCAATTGCAGGCGGCGGTGGTATAATTAAATGACGATTGTCGATCGCATCCCTCTTCCAGGAATGACTGCATGAATGCAGATAACGTCATCACCCTGATGCGACTTCAGCCATTTCAACGATTTACAGTGCACATAAACAATGGCAGGAAGTTTGAAGTGCGCCACCCAGATCAGGCAATGGTCGTCGGGGAAATGCTCCTCGTTGCGCACGACGGTGATCAATTGGAACGAATTGCCAGCTTGAACATTGCACATATTACGACAACCGAGCGAGCGCAGCCGGCCTGAGCGCGAACGAAATCCTGGTTCTTTGCGACTGCCGGGAGAAATCAATGAACGCGAAGTTTGCGCGGATACTTGTGGCGATCTCTTATTCGGCAATGCTCGCATTCACCGTTTGTGTTTTCCTGCAAATGGCATCCGGCTATAGCTCAAGCTTTCTTGGCTGGGTGCCCCCAAATTCGCCCACGTTTCGGGAATCCGTTGGGATTGCAGCATTTGCCGCGATAGTCGTTTCGACGTTGTGCGGTGGCATCGTTTGGGCGTGGGGCCACGGCGATTGGCCACGAATGTTTGCCCGATTGCCGGCCGCTATTGGACTGTTGATCTTACTTGCTTCGATCATTGGCGCATTAACATAGCAATTGGCGAGCTATTCAGCGGGCAACAACAGCACGGCTGTTGTACCGCCGCCATTCGACTGCGGCAGTTCCAACCGACCACCCAACTGCCTTGCCAGCCGTCGGCAAAGGTTGAGACCTAAGCCCACGCCTGGCGCCGACTCTGCCGAGTCTTGTGCACTCTTGGCGAACGGTGTCGATCCTGTAACCGTTTGCTTACCAATACCAGGGCCGTGGTCGCGGACTGTGAGCTTTATCCATTGGCCATCGCGCTGAGCCGACAAATGGATACGCCGGTCTTGTGATCCGCCGGCATACTTCGCCGCATTGTCGACGAGGTTAAACAGAATCTGCTCCACGACCGCTTGATCCGTGGTGAATTCCGCATTGAAATCCTCTCCCTCCGGGAGAGGGCAGGGTGAGGGACCCCTGTCGTTATCTATAGGCAATTCGCCCTCACCCCAACCCTCTCCCAAAGGGAGAGGGAGTTCCAGCACACACTCCATCCCCGCCTGCGCCGCCCGCTGCTTGAGCCGCGGCCCCACACGAGCGAGCAGCGATTGCAACGTCACGCGGTCCTGCCCTTGCGGTTTCCGCCCGCGCTCCAGCCGCGCGTACGCCAGCACGTTTTCCACCAGCAGCGTTAGCCGCTCCGCTTCGCGCTGCAGCGTTTCAAAATACTCCTGCCGCCGCGCCGCGTCGGGTACCATGCCGCGGGCGAGCATCTCGGCATACATGCGGAAAGTCGTCAGCGGCGTGCGCAGCTCGTGTGTCACGCTTGAGACAAACGCCGCCCGCCGTTCGCTCAGCGTCATCACGCCATGCAGCAACGCAGCCGCCGCCGCCACGGCCAGCAGCACGCCGCCCCAACCGAACCACAGCGCCCAGCACAATGTCGTGCCGATGCCCACGCTCGCGACGCTCTCGCCCACGACCAGCCGCACCGGCAAACCCGCCAGCATTCTTGCTGGGTCATCGCCGCCATTGGCCTCAGCTGGCACAAGGTCTGCCGTCGGAAGAAGATCGGCGACTTCTGTCAACAAGTGTTCCTTAAGTCGTGGCCAGTCGAGCCACGCCCCTTGGACGATCGTGGCGTTCTGCTCGATGACGCGCCGCAGCAAAAGCAATTTGTCACCGATCCACATGGGCCGGCTTACACCCACTCGCTCGGTCGCGTCAGTCATCTTCTGAGTCGCTTGTCCCTTGTCAGCTAACGGAGATTGAGCTGCCGCTCGATTGAGCTCCGAGTTGTACAACCCTTGTTGCGCCGCTGATTGATACCTCTTGCTGCGCTGCTCGTAATCCGCGATCGATGACCGAGAGTTCGCGCTTCCCGGTGTATTCGATTGCGCGAGAGAGTTTTGAGAAGCTCCCGATTGCAGACTGCTCGGGTAGTTGGCTCGGTTGCCTTCCAGAAACTGGTATTCGTACTCATTCGCTAGCGGGTAGAGAACGTCACCCCGTGATGAGCTCTTCTCCTTTATCGAATTGGTGCCGTCCAGCTGTTGCGGGCCCTGCTGCTGCAATGTGCCCGTCATCATCGGCGCCGCATTCTTTGCGCGTTCGGTGCGTGCCACATCCGCCACCGAGGGCAAGGGCATACTGGGCACGTCAGGCAGCAGCTTCTGATAGCTTACCGATTGGGATAGTTTAGTTAGCGCCGTTTGCTCGCTCACAGCCGGATTTGGAAACTGCGGTGAACGCCATGTGCCGTCGGGAAGTGCCTCGAACTGAAGCAATACATACGATGGCAGATCCGTTACGACCTTACCCGGTCGAAACGCATCGACGGGCCGAATAACTTCTTCAGCCAGTATCGGCGCCAGCTCCGTGTCCATCCGCCACAGCGCAAGGCTTACGCGCTGCTCGAGCTCCGTTTCCGCCATCGCCGCCCGCCGCTGTCGATCGGCATCGATCGCCTCGCGCGTCAGCCACGCCATCGCACTAGCCGCGGCCAGCACGCACACGGCAAACACGAGCCAAACTTGCCAGGGACGAATCATGCGAGAGGTTTTTTGATAGTGGATAGTAGCTAGTGGTTAGTTGAGAGAGATGTTTCCTCAATCCTCGTAGCGTTCTTGCAACGATCGAATAACAACTATCCACTATCCACTATCAATTATCATCCGCGCGCCAACATATACCCTTTGCCATGCACCGTAACAATCACCCGCGGTTCCTCCCCGCCGTCGCGCAACTTCTCACGCAATCGCGCCACACTCATGTCTACCGTGCGCGTGGAAGCGCCGCGGGCATCGATCTGCCACACGTTCGTCAACAACTCTTCACGGCCGATGGCTCGCCCCGCATGACACGCGAAGTAACGCATGAGCGCGAGCTCGCGCTCCGAAAGCACTTCGCTTGCTCCATCTTCGAACCGCACCTCGCGCCGCGCGAAATCCACGAGCCCGCCGCCGGCTACCGGCAACTCGGCCACGTCCGTCGGCCGGCTGGGCGAACGCCGCAGCACCGCTTCCACGCGGGCCAGTAACTCATCGATGCTGAATGGCTTCACGACGTAGTCATCCGCCCCCAGCTTCAGCCCGCTCACGCGATCGCGTTCCTCGCCGCGGGCACTGAGAATGATGATCGGCAGCGTCGGCCGCACGTTCCGCACACGCCGTAAGATTTCGAGCCCCGTCATGCCCGGCAGCACCATGTCCAACAGTAGCAAGTCGTACTCGCGCGAAGTTGCCGACGCACAACCGTCGGTACCGTTGGCCGATTGAATCACCTCGTAGCCCGCAAACGCCAGCGCATCGGCGATCCCGCGCCGGATCGCGGCATCGTCTTCGATCGTGAGTATCCGCCCACGCTTCATTGAGCCAAAACCTATTCGGATGCAACCGAGCAAAACGCCGGCCACTTCAATTCTCGCAGGGTTCCCTCACCGCGAGTGTAACAAACCTGTAACAACCGCCGAACGCTAGCCTGATCGATGCGGCTACGCGGTTCAAATTCCTCTCAGCCTGCCGAAACAGCCTGGAAACCAGCACAATGTAGGCCTCTCGCTCCGCGAGCGGAAACCGCGTCTCACGGGGTAAAACGCCTGCAAATGGCACGACATGGCCCACTTGCGAATTGCTTGCGGCCGATGGCACCCGGGCTACAATGGAGGTTGGCAACAACTGGGTCCCCTTCCGGCCGGCCCCACTTCTATTACCGAACTCGACACGCTAATGCACGAGCTCTTACTCGCCACTTTCTTCCGGCGAGCCCTCGTGGGAAATCGTCCCACCTGATTGTGTGCCTTTCGAGTTATCAAGTTGTTCTTTAGCGCGGAGCTTGCCACATGCCCAGAGTGTCGAATTACCCAGTTATGATTCTCGTTCTCGCTGCACTCAGCCTGGCCGCAGGCAGTGATGCCCGCGCTTACGTCCTCATCGGCAGCAAGTGGCCTCAGCCGGGTCCGTGCGGCAGCAACTGCCTCGGCTCGCCGGTTACGCTCACATACAGCTTCCAAAACATGTTCGATGGCGGCCTGAAGATGCCTAACGGCGATCCGCTGCCGGCGTCACTCATTCGCAGCTCCATCGAAGAAGCGCTGGGCCTGTGGGCCAGCGTCGCGCCGCTCAACTTCGTCGAAGTCCCCGACGACGGACTCGATTACGGATTCTCGACTCACTACGGACAACTCCGCTTTCGCCACATCTATATCAACGGCCCCGATCCGCCGCCGCCGGCCGACCCGATCGCCAAAGCGCAAGCGTACTATCCCGCCGGTCCCGACTATTCGGGCGACGTCGAGTTCGACCACGGCGACCCCTGGCAGGCCTCCGGCACACAAGCGATCCCCGATATCCTCGGCGCCGCAACGCACGAAATCGGCCACACGCTCGGCCTCGATCACACGAATGTCGTCGGCGCGAACATGTATTGGATCTTCCACCGCTTCCAAGGTCTCGGCACCGGCCAACTCTTCCCCGACGACATCGCCGGCATTCAAGCCATCTACGGCCTCGGTAGCGGCAGCGTTACCTCGCTCGCCGTTCCCGAACCGGCAGCGATCGTGCTGATGTGGATCGCGACCATCGCATGGTCCGCACGCCGCCGCCGGTAGCTCGCTCGCCTCGCAAAATGTCGTCGAAGGGCGCCTGGGCAGAGGCTCTGCGATGCCCCAGCGGACCATATCGGAACGCCCGCGGTCCCGCGTGCTTTCGATGCCTTGCTGGAATGCTTGCCACGCCCTTCCGGCACGCCCCTTGCACCGATTCTGCTGCTCGCCGGCACTTCGGCCGGCCGATCGACAACTAGCGGCATCCAGCCGTTTGCAAGGAGTCCCTCATGCAGCCCAGCCGCCGCAAGTTCTTCCGCGATAGCTCGCTCCTCGCCGCCGCCGGAATCGCCGGTTCACGCGCGGCCGCTATTGGTCAAACACAAACCGCTCCGCCGCCACCGTCGCAACAAACGCCACAATTCGAAACTCCGCCAACCACGCGCCGCGGCGACATGCTCTATCGCCAACTCGGTAGCACTGGCGTCGAAGTTTCGCTCGTGGGCCTCGGCGGCTTTCACATCGGCACACCCCAGGACCCCAACGAAAGCACTCGCATCATCCGCACCGCCATCGATCGCGGCATCACGTTTCTCGACAACTGCTGGGACTACCACGATGGCGAGAGCGAAGTTCGCATGGGCCGCGCGCTCGAAGGCGGCTACCGCGACCGCGTCTTCGTCATGAGCAAGATCGACGGCCGCACGCGCGAAGCCGCCGCCAAGCAAATCGACGAGTCACTCAAACGCCTCAAGATCGATCGCATCGATCTCATGCAGTTCCACGAAATCATCCAGCTCGATGCACCCGACCGCGTGTTCAACGACGGCGCGTGGGAAGCAATGCAAGCCGCCCAGAAAGCTGGCAAGGTACGCTTCGTTGGATTCACCGGCCACAAAGACCCTGCGTGCCACCTGCGCATGCTCGATATGGCCAAGCAACATGTCGTACACTTCGACACCGTCCAAATGCCCATCAACGTTATGGACGCCCACTTCCGTAGCTTCACCAACCAGGTGCTGCCGCGGCTTGTCGCCGAGAAGATCGCCCCGCTGGGCATGAAACCTTTCGGCGGACCGTTTGTGTTGCAGGAAGTGCTCCGCAGCGGCATTGCCACCGCGATCGAGTTGCAGCATTATGTGATGTCGCTTCCCGTGAGCGTAATGATCACCGGCATCGACAGCCTGCAGATCCTCGATCAGGCCTGCGAAGCGGCCCGCACGTTCAAACCGCTCTCGGCCGGCGAACGCAAGGAACTCGTTAATCGCGTTGCCGAAGCCGCCCGCGAGGGTAAATTCGAAAAGTACAAGACCACCGCCCAATTCGACGGCACTGCGAAAAATCCTGCTTGGCTCGGCTGAATCTTGCCGCGCCGCAATTGCCCCTCCGCGCCACTGATCGATCCCATAATCGCAGCGGCTACCGCGGCCGGTCGCATTTGGCGGCGGCCGTTGTATAATCTCTCACGGGCGATGCTGTTGTCGGTTGGCTACGCGAGAAAAAAGTCATGTCTCGCTTTCTCTTCTGCTTCGCGGTGGCGTTCTTACCCGCAGGTCTCCTTTGTGCAGCCGGCGAAACGGCTACATCCAGCAGCGGAACGTCGCCGGCAAGTCGCCCTGCAACGACCGGTCAGGTTCAAACGACGGTCAACCGCGCGATTCAGTATCTGCAGACAGAAAGCGCCTCCTGGCTAAGCACGCGCAAATGTGCAGCGTGCCACCATGCTCCGCTACCGCTATGGGCACTGAGCGAAGCGAACCAGCATGGCTATACGATCGACAAAAAGTACTTCGACGATACGATCGAATCGCTATTAGGAAGTCACGAGAAGCTCAAGGCGTCGAGAATCTTTCCCGATCCGGCCGCCCCGCCTGATCCACGCCCGCAAGGCCGGGGCTTGAACATGGGGCTGCCGATGCTGCTTGTCGCCGCCCAATCCATTCCCACGCTCCGCGATTCACAAAAGCAGAGCGCCGCTCTGATCGTCGACGAGATCCTGAAGAAGCAGCAACCGGACGGCTCATGGGAGTTTTTCGCCACGCTTCGCCGCCCGCCGATTAATGAAAGCCAGACAACCGACGTCGCCTGGATTATCCTGGCGCTCGCTCAGGCAACGCACCAAGACTCGCCCGAGCTACAGCGTGCCGCGCTCGCAAAAGCCGTCGCGTGGCTCGATGCCGCGGCTCCTGCCGACTTGCATCAAGACAAAGTTTTTAAGATATTCCTCGGTGTTCAAGCGGGCAAATCGCGGGAATCGCTGCAAAGTTCGCTCGATGAGCTGCTCAAGCTCCAGCGCGACGATGGCGGCTGGAGCCAGACGGTTCCTGAACCGCACAGCGATGCCTTCGCCACCGGCGAAACGCTCTACGCGCTATCTCTCGCAGGCTACTCGGCCGAATCTCCCGCGATCCAGCGCGGCATCGCTTTCCTCGTCGCCACTCAAGCCGCCGATGGTAGTTGGCCAATGACTTCACGCGCCACGCCCGATGGCTCGCCCGGCAGCGCCAAGCTGCTCACGCCGATTACGTGTGCAGCGAGCTCGTGGGCGACGCTCGCGCTATCTCATTTGACGCCGCACGCAGACTAGCGTCACAGGATTGACAAAATCAAACTTCATCCTCCGCCGGCATCAAGAGCGCGAGAATAATGTACACGATCGTGCCCGGAAACGCCGCCGAGAAGAACGAAATCAACACATACAAGATCCGCACGGCGGTCGGGTCCCAGCCCAACCACTCAGCCAACCCACCACAAACGCCGGCAATCATTCGATTGCTGCGGCTCCGCATCAATTGACCCGACGGCATCGCAATTCCTCCCCATGTGCTTGCAGCTCTGCGAGGGCAACTCTCGCCCGTTGTGCTATTCGAGCGGATCGTGCCAATCTTGCCAATTGGCCGTGAGCTTTTGTCAATCGCCGTTAAGCCAAGCGGCGGCTGGGGCTGGATTGCTGCCCGTTCCCCAACGCGTGCTGGCGCTATCACCGCAACAACTCCTCGGTGACCTGCACCAGTTCCTCCGCACTCACTGGCTTACGCAGCGTGCGATCGGCCCGTAGTATTTCGGCATGTTTCAGCAGGTGGAGCTTTGTGTCGCCGCCACTAACGGCAATAATCTTGGGCCGCACCTTAATGTTGAGTGCAATATGACTCAGCAGCGAAAGCCGCCTTTGTCGCTGATTCGATCCTCGCGATCGCGAATAAGAATATCGGTAATCACCAGATCAAACGGGGCCGTATCGATTGCGGCGATTGCCGGCTCCACACGCGTTTCATGCGCGACATAATAGCCCAATTCCTCCAGCTTGGCTTGCCAGCTGAGCGCGACTTGCCGGTCATCCTCCAACAGCAAAATTCGCTTCACGCGCACCTGCCAACTTTCAGCTCATGTAGCGTTGCCACCAGCATGTCGCGATCGATTGGCTTAGATAATCGCGGAGCTCCGGCGAGCGATTCCGGCATATCCACATGCGTACCGTAGCCCGTTACGAAGATGACCGGCACATTTCGCTGAAGTGCAAATTCAGCGAGTTCAAATGTCGTTTGGCCTGCCAAATTCACATCCAGTATGGCCACGTCGTATGCTTGCGCCGCGAGCAGCTCCCATGACTGGCTATTGTTCGGCGCCGAGTCGACGCCATCAAATCCTATGGCGGCCAAAAGCCCTTCGAGTTCCATGGTGAGGATCATATTATCCTCGGCTACGAGCGCCTTGCCAAACCGAGTCTCTTGCCGTGGCGCGGCACTCTCGCGACGGCTCGTCTCGACCATCGGCACTGGTTCATAGCGCGTTAGCATCTCCCGCGGCAGCCACATCCGCACACTGAGGCCGTCGGCACGATACTGCACCCGCGATTCGCCGCGGCATTCAAACGGAATGGCTCGCTCGATGAGCGCCGTGCCGAACCCGCGCCGGGTTGGCGGGGTGACAAGCCTGGTCACCTCTTCATCCCACTCGATCGTGAGGCCGCCTTTTTCTTCTTTCCACGCTACCCGCAACTTGCCGTCGTCGCCGGCAAGCGCACCGTACTTGGCGGCATTCGATACCAGTTCGTGAAATACCAATGCCAGAATCGGCGCCGCCTCGGGCCGTAGCGCCATCGAGGGGCCGCTCACACACGCCCGCTCAAACCCACTGGCATAGGGCCGCAACTCCATCTGCACGAGCTCCGCCAACGACGCCTGCTGAGTGCCCCGGCCGCCTACCAAATCGTGAGCGAATGCCAATGCGGCGATGCGCCGCTCAAACGCCTCGGCATACTCCTCCACTGTTTCCGCGGAGTCCTTCGTTTGGCGGGCAATCGAACGCACCAACGCGAGAATGTTCTTCACGCGGTGATTCAGCTCCGCGATCAGCAAGTCCTGTTGCCGCCGCTGCTTGCGCCACTCGCGGTCCGAAGTGCTCAAATTCCGGTTCAACGCTTCGAGCACGAGCGTCCGCACTTCGCCCGCCGCTGCCATGTCGGCCCGCGTCCACTCGCGCGACCGGCCGTGTACCGATTCTTTATATTCCTCGAACGAACTCCGCGGGTGCAATCTCGGCCCCAGTGGGCCATGTGAAATCGTCTTCTCGCGTGTGCCGGCCCAACGGATCGACGTAATCATTTCGTCGCGAAAGAAGAACAATCGCGACAAGTCCTCATCCGCGAACGGCACAATGATCGCGCCGGCCACGCCGTCGAGCCCGTCGGCCGCGATGCCGCTCGCACTCAGATGATTAACGCCCAGCAGTTCGTCTGTCGCGAGTCGTCCAATGGCCAGAATGGCTTCGTGCGTCGGCACATGGCCGAACGCCTTCACGCCGGCCGCGCCGGCGATCGCTAGGCCGTCGACTTCGAGCGCCTGGGCCAATTCCGGCGCCAGGTCGTCGAATCGCTCCGTAAGGGAACATTGATCTGCCGATTCGAACGATGCCAGCATCGCCCGCGCTCGCTTCGAACGCGCCGCCATCTCACGCTCGAGTTGCTGCTCCAAATGGCATGAATAGAACTGGCTGAACATCTCGCAAATCGAGCGACAATTCGGCGGCAACACTTTGGCGCGGTAATGATGGAACGCAAACAGGCCCCACAGCGCGCCTTGCACGATGATCGAGCAATTCATGCTCGCGCCGACCCCCATATTCCTCAAATACTCAAGATGCACGGGCGACACGCCACGCAAATGTGCGAACGTAAGGTCGAGCGGCGGAGCGCCTGCTGTGGCAGCAAGTGCCACATGCGGATCGTTCACGTCCGCAATCAGGCGAAACGGCATGCGGAGCGCAATCTCTCGCACCTGCGCCGGAATATCCCACGCCGGATAGCGCAGCCCCAAGAATGGCTCGATCCCAGGACTCCGCGCCTCGGCCAGCACCTCGCCATCGCCGTTCGGCAGAAAGCGATAGCCCATTACCCGATCGAATCCGGTAAGCCGCCGCAAGCTGTCAACCGCCAGGCTCAGGCCATCATCCACAGCGGTCATTGCGCGCACGCTGTCGAGCATGGACCGCACCCGCGTGATCGTTGCATCGGATCGGCCGTCTGGTTCCGTCAATGGTTCCAGTTCAACGACCGCCTGCTCGCGTTGCCGGTGAACAGCCACATCGACCATGGCGCCGCTAACTTCGTACGCCCCCATCCGCTCGCGATGCATGCCGAGTGTTGCCAGCCCCAATGCGCCGCGCAGGTCGTGAACGAACGTGCGATCTGCAAAGACATCGTGAAGATGTTTGCCGACTGGGCAACCGCGAGCGGCTGGAAACACCTCCTCCCAATTCGCCGCCGCGTACGACACCAGTTCAGTCTGCGCATCCATCGCGATGAGCGTACCAAACGACTGGATGCGACCAGGAATATGGACCGGCTCCTGGTCGCAATTCGCAAGGGCAACGTCCTCAAATCCCAACGCTGGCCTCCTCGTGCCCCGCCTGGTTCCGAAACCACTCGAGCGCGTGCTCGAACGCGGCCAGCGCTCCGCGAATCGCCTCGTTGGCATCCACGTTCGCAGTATCCAGCGCGGCGCAGAATTGCTTGAACCGCGGCACGCCGTCGGCCGCGAGCGCCGTCAGGAAGTGAACCGTATTGCCCGCCGGCAGCTTCTGCTCCGCGCTCCGTACGAGCATTTGCGCTCCCATCGTCGAGCCTTCCAGCACGTAGGCCGCTCCCCACGATGCGCCTTCGCCACCGGAACCCGAATCATGACAGTTCTTGAATGCTTCACTAATTTTGTCCTCAGTTGAATCGCCGCCACATGCGGCCAGGTCCTGTTCGAGAGCGGCTACTAAGCGGTTGCGTCGCGGCCCGATACCTGCCGCCTGAGAAGCCGCATCCAGCGCGTCGCCAAACGCCACGTACAGCTCGCGCATGCCGCGCAAGTAGGTTCGATAGCCCTCTACCGACTCAAATGGTCGTATAGCGCTGACCTGGGCATCGAGCTCAGCATGCTTCTCTCGTGTTGCCGAGCGTAGTTGCTCCCGCAAACTCATTCGCCGCTCCGCGTGTTGATGCCGTCCAAGCCCGCTGCTAGCCTCGACTTTTGCACTGATCTCGTGCGATTCTAGCGGTCATCGATCTGCGGTCAATTTGCCGATCGTCGTTCGCCATGCCTTGTAAAGCGAATTAGCGCAGCGTCCCCGTGACCAATGGCTTAGCACCAGCTGGTTGCCGTGCCTTGCGATTGACTTGAAATCTGCTTCAAATCGCGGGGGTTTCCTGCCGCCGGCGAGCAAATCACACGGGTGCCGTCTCGCTAGCTTACGTGAGACTCGTCGAAATTGCACTGGTACCGAATTCGCATGGGCGGCTTTCATCACGCGCTTGATCGCACTTCCACAGATGCGTCTGCGATCA
Organism: Pirellulales bacterium; assembly: GCA_046349975.1. Lineage (GTDB taxonomy): Bacteria > Planctomycetota > Planctomycetia > Pirellulales > Lacipirellulaceae > JABDGM01. The sequence goes on along the minus strand of JAXMBH010000013.1, from coordinate 10,999 downwards.
AACGACGTAGTTGCCGTCTGCGGCGTAGCGCGGCGGCAATGCGACGATGGGTTCGCAATGTGAATCCACGACCGCGCGTTCTGTTCAAACGATGAATTGGCATTCCATTGAGTCGTTGCTGGTCCGGTTCGCTGTCGCTGCATAGTATTCTTCCAACGGGGCAGAACAGGCGCGAAAGCAAGTGGTGCGCGTGTCTTTGCGCAATTGAGCTGGGAGCACTCCGAATCGATTCTCGAAAATTTTTCCCGAATCGCCTCTTTTTGCGCAACTTAGTGACTATGTCCGGCAAATGAACCGGGCACTGGTTACCCATTCGCGGTAAGCTAAGTCCCAGGAAGTCATCCTTACGCCAGGACGCAACCCATGTTCTGCTGCGACTTTATGTCAACTCGTGAATAGTTTATCGAACTCCCATCGACAGCATTCAGGGCCAATATTCCGGATCTCGCCGGGTGGGATTCGGTGACTTCAACATCCTTTCGGAACAAAGGATTAGCAGGTGGAAATATCTCGTTTTCGGAGCCATCGCTCCGCGTTTACACTCGTCGAGTTGCTCGTCGTCATCGCCATCATTGGCATCCTCGTAGCCCTACTGCTGCCGGCCATTCAAGCCGCCCGCGAAGCGGCTCGCCGCTCGCAATGCATAAACAACATGCGGCAGTTGGGGTTGTCTCAACAGATGTTCCATGACGCTAATAAATATCTGCCGGTGGACATCAACGGACAGAACAACGTCAGGCCAGTCCTGTACCTCCAGATGCTACCTTATATGGAAGGTTCAGCGATCAAGGATGCCTACAATTTCAGCGCGAACGCGACGAATCCCGACAATTTAAAATTGCTCTCGCGTGAAGAGCCGATTTTGCGCTGCCCAAGTTCCGATTCGTACCTTATGTTAGTCGCGGGCAGCGGCGAGGAGGGTGGTGACCGCAAAGCCAGCTATGGATTTAATTATGGATATGGAACTTATGGACAATTGGGCAAGGAGAAAACTCGCCGCGGTCCATTTTGGGCAAACCCAGGCGTTACGAAGACCGGCACGTTCGATCTCAATGCCAGGAACGAACATTACCGGCCTAACCTCGCGAAAGACAACAGCGGTCAACAAATCAACTTCAAACGCATATCTGACGGCCTCGCGAATACCTTTTTACAGATCGAGATGCTCCAGGTGCCGTCGGAGTCGGAGCCATCCGATCGCCGTGGACGTGTCTGGATTTACAACCCTGGCGCTTATCAAATCAACACGCGGATGTCGCCGAATTCCGCCGCTGCTGATGTGACCGCTTGCTCCACTGCGAACAACAGCATCGCTCCTTGTATTAGGAAAGGGCAATCGGATATCCCACAGATGATTCTCGCCGCACGAAGCAGTCATCCTGGCGGCGTTGTAGTAGTGAAGTGCGATGTGTCGACCGAATTCATCAGCAACGATGTCGACCTCGACGTGTGGCGCTCGCAGAGCACGATTGCCGGCTCCGACCCGCCGCTGGCAACCATCGACCCGGAAGGCAACGGGCAGTAGGAGCCTGACCGGATGCCGTTCTCGAGGCCTCGTTTGTACGTTATCTCTTGATTCACCATAGGAACTCATCATGTATCAGGCGATCCGGACTCTACGCTTTTTTCGTAGTCACACCGCGACAAGCGGATGCGCTGCACTGGTATTCCTCAGCTTCATAAGCGCCAACTCCTTTGGCGTTAACGTCCTCCGCACAAGAACCGATCTGCTCGACCACAATCAGACCAAATCGGCATTCTTCACCACGAGTAGCGACGGCTCGGTAACTTTCCTGCCGACGGATGAGGGCTGGGCGCCGAAGACGCCGACCAAAGCCGGCGAGGCTGCAAGCACTACGCCCACCAAGACCTACACGATCGTGGGAAACTCCACGTCTGGCGGCAACTGGACCGATGGCAATGGTGTACCGGCGGGCATCACGCTGAGTTTCACTGCCGAATTCACTATCTCGGCCCTGCCACTTAGCGGGGGAAGCTATCTCACGAATCCTGGTCCCTCCGGCGGTACGCTGGGTCGCGGCATTGGTATTACGCAGGTCCTCGGAGGAAACGACGATATTGATAAACCCGATGGATTCCAAGTCAGCGCCGCAACCATCTCGAACCTCAGTTTCACCGGCTCGCTGACGGAACCAGGCTTCACATTCACGCCCGGCGGCATCTCGGATTTTGGGACCCGCGTATTTCGCTCGAATAACTTCGACGAAACCATGGCAGGCATGCTGCTGACACAGGGTTCGGAAACAATTGGGTTTGGTCTCGTCAGCGGCACCGTCGCCAGCAACCAACTCGTCAACAACAACTTCGGCACCCCGGGCGGAACCGAAGCTGGCAGCAGCATCTTCCCCCGGCGCGTTGGTCCTTACACTCTGGTCGTGGATGGACCTGATCAAACCACGAATGTGTCGGTCATCAAGGGGATCGGCGTCGCGTATGATGTTACCTACGATATTACCGCCGCGGCTGCGCCGTTGACGGGCGACTACAACTCGAATGGTGTTGTAGATGCGGCCGACTACGTGGTCTGGCGTGAAGGCAACCTCGCTGCCGATGGGAACGGCGACCTTGCTGTTGATCAGGCCGATTACGATTTGTGGCGCGCGAACTTTGGTAACACCAACACTCCGGGCAGCGGCAGCCTGAGCGGCGGCACTGCCGTGCCGGAGCCGGCAGTTGCCGCGATCGCCGTGCTTGGTCTGTTCGGGATCGCGTCGTCGCGGCGTATCGCGGGCGCCCGTTAGGTCGTCGCCACGCCGCTCCCAGGTCGAAAACGTAGCGGAGTCGCTGGTTGTCGTGGCGACCGCCGACTTGGCAACGCACGTGCCTTAGTTCGAAACTAGCATGCACAGCCCCTGGCTTTGCCGGGGGTTTTTTGCTGCGCTGAGGCATCGTTACAAACTCGTTACGCCGGGGGCTGCGCGCGGCGCTTAGAATCAGGGCGATACCGCCGCGTTCTGCGGTTGGCTGATCGTTACAGGAGTCGTCGCGATGATTCGAGCTATCTTTATGGGGGCGTTGGGCTGTTGCTTGGCTGTGGCCATTGGGTCGGCATTCGGTGAAGAGGCGGTCGCTCCGAAGGCCGTCGATATTCGCGATGAGCAAGGCCATGTGCTCATCGCGGCCGACGCGCTTCAGTCGTACGATTGGCGCTCGCATACGCTCACGCTTGCTCCGGGTGAGCGGGCAAACTTGGCGGCCAAGCTCATGCAGAGCGGACACATCATTCCGGGCGTGCCGTTCGAAGTGGCGGTGGGTGGAAAGGCGGTCTACGCGGGCAAGTTCACAACGTGTGCTTCGTCGATGAGCTTGCCTGGCCTCGTGATTGTCTTCGACGCCAAGGCGATCGAGCCGAATCTTGGCGAGGACCAGCTCCGCGTTCAGCTTGGCTACCCGGCAACGCCAGCGGCGCTCATCTGTGGCATCGACCCGCGCAACAACGACGAGTTGCACGCCGCGCTCCGAGCGACCGGCAAGCTGGCGAAAGCGCCGCCGGAGATCATGCAGTGGCTCGCCGATTCCTTGCGCGAGATGCAGACCGTGCAACCCGGCATGACACGCGACGAATTGCTCAAGGTGTTCGAGGAGGAGGGCGGCCTGTCGACGCGCTCGGAGCAGCGATTCGCATATCGCGATTGCCCGCTCATCAAGGTGAACGTGAAGTTCGACCCAACGACACCGGATATCCAACAAGCGAAGTCGCCGGACGATAAGATTCGAGAAATTTCGCCGCCGTTCTTGGAGTGGTCGGTTGGGGATTGACGTCGCGATCGCCGTTCAGACCTTGGTTGGGGGCTGGGCTGAGGGGCGCGTGGACGGCCGGGCGGCTTTGCCGCGGGGCTGGGGGGCGACGTCGAGGTTGAGGTCAAAGAGCTGGTGCCGATACCAATCGAATTCGACGAAAGCCAGTTTGTTGACCGAACAGCTAGTGTGGCAACTGCTCTGCCGCTACTTTGATCGCGCAAATGCTATAGCATGTGCATTCAAGGATGCTGCAAACTTGGTGAAACTTATTTCGTTGCAGGGGCAATGGTAGCCTCTATTACCCGCGGTCGAACACCGAAGCGTTAATGAAAGCAGTACCGGGAGGTAAAGAATACTGCCGATCATAAGGGCACCTAGTTTACTTACTCCGAAGCGAAGCGCGGCACAAAGCCAGCTGCTTGAGCATCTGGCATGATCGGTGAACCTGGATCCCACTCTAACCGCCGTGTTGTCGAGTGAAGCGCTGGTGCTGAATAAACGAATCGAAGATCGTAAGCGGCGTACAGCCGTTCAAAGAAGCGGTCGAAAGCGAGTGGGCTTGACGATAGCGGAAAATCGTTGACAACCTCTGCGATGTTGTCGCCTCGCGGATGAACAAGAGCGATTGCGACAGCTTCGTAGCGACTGACGTCATTTCGCATGTCCGAACGGTTGGTAATTCTGGCCATTGCATCATGGTAACGCTTGATCGTTTGGACGATTGTGCCGTCTGCTTGAATCGCAACGTCATTTGGATTTGATACGTCCTTAGCAAGGTTTGCACGCATCACATGCAAGAAGCCATAAACAAGCGCAGGATACGCGATATGAAGATTGGTGCAATCCCCAGCTGCCTCTTCCATGCGATTTGTAAGATTACGAAATGCATTAGAGGTGCCCTTTACGGATACTGCGAGCGAAGGACCGATATGTCGTTGTGAAATTACAACATCGACATCCTTCGTTTTGAGTCCACCGAGCACGGTCTGTTCTCCGGTACATGCAGCCGATTCATCGTAAACCAGGCGATGACGAACGTCCCGTCCTCCGCCGCCCACTTCAATACGCAAAGGCGGATGCGGAGATATGTCATCTGGGCGAAAGCCACCCTCGATTACCAGCCGCTCGACGATGTGGCGATGGAGCGGCCGAATATGCAACTGACTCTGTGTTGCCTCCGCTTCAACGAACGCCCGCAGCGCATCACGGAGACTTATAAGGCCACTATGCATAGTGTCTCCATTTACGAAGAACCTCACGCCCTTCACGCAACTGCTGCAAATCGTGGGCAGATAAAGTTAAGCTTGGGTTAGGTAGGAGTACACGCGACGCCTCGCGAGGCTCGAGCTTGAGCATTCCACCGCCAAGCGGATGTCCTTCAAGTTCAGTACTCAAACGCGTCAATGGATGTCCCCATGCCGCCTGCAGTTGTGAAAATTTGTATCCATCTTTCATCCGTACTGCATGAACGGAGTTCGTACAACTACAGCCGGCCGAATTGGAAACCAGAGACGGACCATCCCCGCTCATGTATGAAAGAAATCCGTCGGGAATCAGCACATCCGGTACGACATACCATGGTTTCCGATGAGAGCACTTGTACGACCGCTGGGCAAGACGTCCTTCGGCGGAGCCCAGATAGTTGAGCACCGATTGTGGAAGGATGGTATTGGCTTGGAGTCGCAAAAGGAGACACGCTTCGTCTTGTTCTATCCACCGAGCGAGCGTTGCACGGTTCACCGACTGCGTTGGAAGTACTCGTCCATTCCGAACTGTAGGAAGAAGAAAATCATCCGGTATACGAACCGATTTGGCGGCCGAAGGGCGGAGATGAAAGAAGTCGTTAGCTCCCGAAACATATCCAATGCCAACGCGAGCTGCATCGCCAAGCTGCTGCGTTTGAGAAGATTCGCGTAGCCGCTCGTAAAGCTGCCGGACTCCGTTGGTAACGAGAAATGGGCGAAGCCGACACCCCCAGCTTTCCCACTGTTTTGATGATACTCGTTGGAACGTATTAGGACGCCTTAACACCGATTTGAATTGATCCCAGACGCTTAAGGCAATGTGATCGGTGTTCTCTCCATATCCATCTGCATAAAGGAGCCAGACATCTTGCGAGAGGTCTGTAAACACCGTCTGACGAATAGCAACTAGATGCACAATTTTGAACGAACGCATCAGGAACGAGATCAAAGGTGCAGCGTATCGCGCGTGTCCAATTTCCGCAGGAACTACGAAAGCCATGCGTCCACCGCGTTTAAGTAAGCTTGCGGCGGCAACCAAAAAGGGAGCCCAAGAAGACGAAAGCTCTGAGAATCGCGCTCCGTGACAATTGCAGTAGTCGAGCGCTCTGCGACGTACATCGCCTGCGAAACTCTGGTAGCGAATGAATGGCGGGTTGCCGGCGGCGCAGTCGAAACGTTCCTTAGTGCGGTTTGCATACACGAAGAAGTCCTCGACGTGGACTACACTGCCGGGCGTTCGACGGCTGGCGGCAATCGCCGCACTCTGATTGAATTCCACGCCGACCGAGTTTGAGTGGAGAGCGAGGAACTCGCCGTCACCACAAGCTGGATCAAGTAAGCGGTCAGTGCGTTTGCGCACAACCCAGCGAATCAGAGTCCGTGCAACGATCGACGGGGTGTAATAGGAACCGTTCAGCTTTGCTGTTGCGCTGGCCAATCGGAGACTCCATTTAATTGCAGTTCAGTGGCACGATGATTGTAGCATTCGAGAAGTGTCTTGCGAGCGGAACACCGTCGTCAAGCTGCCTAAATTCGGAAGGCAAGTGTGAATCCACAGCGATCGGTTGGATTACAAGGCTCATATCTAACAGTCTATGGGCTTGCGTCGCCGTATCCAAGATGATGTCGACGCGGCAAAGGTGACAGTGTTCCAAAGCCACAGGGCCTGGCGAAAGCGGCGGCAGAAGTCGGCGCCGCGTTTTTTTTCATTTCGATGAGAACGAGCAGCTTTCAGTCGTGCGAAGCTGGCCGCCGACAACGGCTATCGAGGATCACTTCCAAGCATCCGGATCGATTCTTGAGAACTCGTCATCGATAACGCGTTGAAGTTCAGCGACCTCCTCAGGATCGGCAGCCCCGAACGCTACTTCCCAGTTACCAACGCTGTTTCAGCGATTCTTGCGGGCGATTCGAGAATTCAGGCGGCCCTGCCGCCAGGCGAGCGCCAGCATTTGCCAGTCGTGATGATTGCCGAATACCAATTTGGCATGCTCGGCTCGAGGCAACGTCGCAAACTTGAACGGGGCTTTGAGCTGTTGGAGTCGCAATCGATCGTTTTGCCCAGCGATCGCAGAACAGCCGATCGGTATGCCGAAATCCGCCACGCGCTGAAACTTGGTGGTCGCCCCATCCCGGAAATCGACCTGTGGATTGCCGCCTTGGCTCGGCAGTATTCCTTGGCAATTGTCAGCCGCAATGCGAACTTCGATTATGTGGTTGGAGTGCGGCGGCTGGGATGGTGAGGAATTGCGAGGCGGTTCGTTTTGTGTGGCGGCTGGCAGGTGTGCTGACGGCGACGCTGGGCAGCGGTCGATTCGGGCTGGGGGCCGACTCCAAGGGGGGCGATCGTTGTGAAGCGTGACCGCTTCACGATGCAAATTGGTACGACTAAAATAGATTCGCGAGGATTGGCTATGGCAATTGAGATTCCAGCTGATTTGCAGACATTCATCAACGATCAGGTTGCGCTCGGAGTGTTTTCGAACGAGCAGCAAGTTGTGGCCGAGGCGCTGAGGCTATTGAAGGTGGAGCGGGAAGAATCGCTGGAGGGTGTGCGACGAGGATTAGCAGACGCGGCGGCGGAACGGACGCAGCCTTTGAAAGACGCATTTGGTGATCTTCGTCATGAATTCGGCTTGCCCGGCCCGACATGAAGTATCGGGTTGTTGTTACTGCTGAAGCGAAGCAGAACCTGCGAGCAGCTTACTTGTGGGCGGCGGAACGGGCACCCGAGACTGCCACACTTTGGTTGGCTCGGTTTGAGAACGAGCTTGAAACGTTAACCAACTTTCCGGAACGATTTCAGCTAGCGCCGGAAAATGCCCTCGTCGAGCCCGAGATTCGCCAATTGACCTTTGGCCGGCGCCAGGGAGCGTATCGTGCGCTGTTCACGATCGTCGGCGACGAGGTGCAGGTGCTACATGTTCGGCGTGCGGCGCGCGATTGGGCGACGAAAGAGGATTTAGGAGGATAGGGTGACGTTGCTAGTGCGAATGTCGGCGAAACTCGCGTATAGCGCGCCGTCCTAACCGGTATGTGGCGACACTTGATGGAGCGGCTGCCGTCCGTAACAATACGGCATGGAAGACCACATTCTCTCTGGCAAGTGCATTGCCACCGCTCTTACATTTGATGACGTTCTAATTGCACCGCGGTACAGTTCCGTGGTGCCTTCGGAAGTAGACGTCAAATCTCGACTTACGGCCCGCATCGACATGCCAGTGCCGATTCTCTCTTCGCCGATGGATACAGTGACCGAGGCCGCGATGGCGATCGCGCTCGCCCAGGAGGGTGGGCTCGGCGTCATTCATAAGAACATGTCGATCGAGCGGCAGACGAATGAAGTCAACAAGGTCAAGCGCTCGGCCCACGGCATCATCGTCGACCCGGTCACGCTGCCGCCGGACGCTAGCGTCGCTACCGCACATGAGATGATGCAGCGGTCGAAGGTCAGCGGCATTCCCATCGTGAAGGATGGGCAGCTGGTGGGCATCATCACGCAGCGGGACCTGCGTTTTCTCGAACATAATGATGTGCCAATCGCCGAGGTGATGACCAAGGAGCACCTCGTGACAGCACGCGGGAGCGTGACGCTTGAGCAAGCTGAGAAGATTTTGATGGCAAAAAAGGTCGAGAAGCTACTGCTCATTGACGAAAATAACAGACTGACCGGACTGATCACGATCAAAGACATCGACATGATGCGCCGGTTCCCGAACGCGGCCAAAGACCGGCAAGGTCGGCTGCGGGTGGGAGCGGCGGTCGGTGTGTTTGATTATGAGCGGGTCGGCAGCCTGATCGACAAGGGTGTCGATTTCCTCGTCGTTGATAGTGCCCACGGCCACTCGGCCAACGTGATCGAAACGGTCCGCGAGATCAAGCGGCGGTGGGATATCGATGTCGTGGCTGGCAACGTGGCCACGCGCGAAGGCGCGCGGGACCTTGCAGATGCCGGGGCGGACGCGGTGAAAGTGGGCATCGGGCCCGGATCGATCTGCACAACGCGGGTCATTTCCGGCGTGGGTGTGCCGCAGATCACCGCGATTTACGACGCCGCGCAAGCGGTCAAGGGAACGAACACCACGCTGATTGCCGACGGCGGCATTCGCTACTCGGGAGACATGACCAAAGCCATCGCCGCCGGGGCGAACGCCGTGATGATCGGCGGGCTCCTCGCCGGGCTCGATGAGAGCCCGGGCGACCGCGTGCTGTACCAAGGCCGAACCTACAAGGCCTATCGCGGCATGGGTTCGCTGGGCGCTATGGTGCATGGCTCGAGCGAGCGATACCGACAATCGGCAGGCAACGAAAACAATCAAGGTAAGTTGGTGCCGGAAGGCGTCGAGGGTCGCGTGCCGTATAAGGGTGCGCTGAGCCCGTTTTTGTATCAGCTTGTGGGCGGCTTGCGAGCCGGCATGGGCTATTGCGGCACCAAAACGATTGATGAACTTCGCACGGAAGCACGATTCATCCAGATCACCGCGGCCAGTGTGCGGGAGAACCATCCCCATGACATTGCAATTACGCAGGAAGCGCCCAACTACACCGCTGAATATTCTTCAGAGGGATGAGGGATCAGGGGTCAGGGAGCGGGGGTGGTCGAGGGTCGAGGGTCGAGGGCCAGACGGTTGGTCGAGACTTCGCGCTCGCTGGTTTTCATTTTTCAATTTGCAATTTGCAATTTGCAATTTGCATTCATGCGTTGCCGCATTGCTGACCACTTCGCTGGTCTTAAGCAGCGCAGCGGTACGCGCTGAGGTTACCCGGCTGCAGTGGACCGGCGATAAGTCGGTGAAGAAGCTTTCCGACAGCGGCTCGAGCAGTTCCAGCAGCTCGGCCCTGAAGTTTGTAAAGCCGAAGATTTCTGGGCGCCAGCGCGATGCGTCGATCCAACTCGCGGCCTACGAATATGAAGGCAGCGCCCCGCGATTGGTAAGCGGGCGCGATAGTGCCGGAGAATCAGATAAGAGCGTCGTCGTGAATCGCGACGGCGACACGTCGCCCGATGGTTTCCGCGCGGCGCAGGCGGCGCCAATTACCGGAACGACGAAGGATCCGAGCGGTGCCGGGAATGCCGGCGTTGAGGATGGCTTGCGTTCGCCATTTACCGATAACGCGGAACCGCCGCAGCCCAATCCGTTGCCGATCCCCGAAGGGAACACGACGCCGACGAATCCATCCACAAACAATAATCCGGCCGGCTCACAGTCGGATAACGCTCAGCAGTTGAATCAACGGCAACAGCCGCCCGCTGGCGAAGCGAACACGGGACAATTCCAACCGGTGCTGCCGAGTGGGCCCGCGGAGCCGGAGCAATCGCCGACGCCAGTGACCGGGCCTGCCCAGGCCACGATCCAGGCGGAAGGCGAAAAGGCCAAGGAATCGTGCGATAAGACTCTGCAAAACTTGAAAGCGTACACCGTCGATAAGGTGAAGCTCGATATCGCGATTCGCGGCACCGAGGGCGAAGACTATCCGTTCGAGTGCTCGATCGATGACGGCTCCCTGCACGCCGGCCGCTGCTGGGACCAGACCACGTATATGTGGAAGGCCTCCGCCTTGTGCCACAAGCCGCTGTACTTTGAGAACGAGCAGCTCGAGCGTTACGGGCATTCGTTCAGCCCGTGCATTCAGCCGTTCGTCTCGGGGGCACACTTCTTCACACGGCTGCCCGTGCTGCCGTACTGCATGGGCGTCGAGCCGCCGTGCGAGTGCATCTACACGCTCGGCCACTATCGCCCGGGCAACTGTGCGCCGTACATGTGCGACCCAATTCCACTGAGCCTGCGCGGCGCGCTGTTTGAAGCGGGCGCAGTGACAGGCGTTTCGGCGATTTTGCCATAGAACGAAGACGATAGCTTTCAGCTCGCAGCTATCAGCGAAGACCATACCACCGAAGCGATCGAGCCCCCGGCCTTAGCGGGGGCTTTTTTGTTGCGCAGACGTACGTCGACTTTCGATTGCGGCGAGAAGACGCTTCTTTGGCTGAGGCA
>JAXMBH010000012.1:0-177245 GCA_046349975.1 Pirellulales bacterium | reverse complement strand
CCGCGCCAAACGGGCGCGCTGTGGATCTTGCTGTTGGCGTTCGTGATATTGCTTGTCGGCCCGTTCCTGGTGGGGCGGTTCGTTTACGAGAAGACGTATAACGAATTGAAGGCCGGCTACGACGTTGCGTCGGGCACGCTCGACCAACTCAAGCCGCGGCTCAATGACTTGGAGATGGCGTCGCGGTTGGTGGCGAAGCGTGTCGAGCCGAGCGTCGTGAGCATCACGCGGCCGAGCGGCAAGAACCTGGATGGCCAAGGGTCTGGCGTCATAGTGGATAAGGCTGGCTATATCATCACGAATTTTCACGTGGTGAACGGCGTAAACACCGTGCAGGTGCGGCTGAGCGATCGCCGTGTGACGGAGGCGGAGGTCGTCGGCTCTGATGCGATGACCGACATCGCCGTGCTGAAGATCGACCTCGATAATCTCATTCCGGCGTCGTGGGGCAACAGCGACAAGCTCGAGGTGGGCGATCTCGTGTGGGCACTCGGCAGCCCGTATGGTCTCGATCGCAGCCTGACGTTTGGCATTGTGAGCGCCAAAGCGCGCCGCAGCGGCAGCTACATTAGCAGTAGCCCTTACCAGGAATACTTGCAGACCGATGCCGCGGTGAATCCTGGCAACAGCGGTGGGCCGCTGGTGAACATCGAAGGTCAGGTGGTCGGCATCAATGCGGCGATTTTTGGCCCGGCCTACCAGGGCATCAGCTTCTCGATTCCGAGCGCCATCGCCAAGGAACGATATGAAGAGCTCAAGGCGAAGGGCCACATCGATCGCGCTTGGCTCGGCATCATGCCGCTGGACGTGCCGGAGGAGATTCGCACTAAGTTCGGCCTGCAATTGGGCGAAGGCGTGCTTGTTGGCACGGTCGAGTCGGATGCGCCTGCCGGGAAGGCGGATGTCCATCCTGGCGACATCATTCTCAAATGGAACGATCACGTGGCCACGGATCCGACGCTGTTAAGCCGTGCGATTGCGGCGACGACGATTGGGTCCACCGCGAAGTTGGTGCTCGTGCGGCTTAATGGCAAAGAGAAAGAGCAGCTGGCGAAGGAAGTGAAAGTGGAACGACGGCCGGCGGTCGAACGGTAAGCGATGTTCGTGGTAGACTGTCGTTCGGTGTTTTGGTTGACGGCGTTGGTCCGTGGCAGAACATCACCCCTCTCTGACCCTCCCCGTCGAGGGGAGGGGACCAAACATGTCTTGGGCTGAGTGTGAGGCACTCGTACTCGCATTAGCGGTCATCGGAGGACCTTTTGAATCCCGGCGCAGCATTTGATGCGAAAGAGCAGGTCCGCCAGGCGACGGATATCGTCGACCTGGTGGGCAGCTACATTCAGCTGCGCCGGCAGGGTCGCAACTTCGTCGGCTTGTGTCCGTGGCACGATGACAGCCGGCCCAGCCTGCAGGTGAATCCGGACCGGCAGTCGTTCAAGTGCTGGGTGTGCGATTACGGCGGCGACGTGTTCGGTTTCATCATGCGGGCGGAGAATCTGGAGTTCCGCGAAGCGCTGGAGCACCTTGCCGAACGGGCCGGCATTCAACTGAAGGCACTGGGGCACAGCAGCGAGCCGGGCGGTCCTCCGCCGCGCCCGGAAGACGACAAACGCACGCTCTACCGCGTGTGTGCTTGGGCCGAACAAGTCTTCCATCACTGCCTGCTTACGTCGGCGGAAGCCGAGCCGGGCCGGGCGTACCTCGCGGAGCGGGGCATTAGCGAGGAGATCATCCGCCAGTTTCATCTCGGCTTCGCGCCGAACCGTTGGGACTGGCTCCTCGAACGCGCCCGGGCGAGCAACGTGCCGATCAGCGTGATGGAACGCGTTGGGCTGTTGCGTCGACGCGAGCTCGCGGTCCGTGGCGAGATGGGCGCGGCGGCGACCGGCGCCGGCCATTACGACTGGTTTCGCGGCCGCGTGATGTTCTCGATTCGCGACGCCCGCTCGCGCCCCATCGCGTTTGGTGGCCGCGTGCTGCCACAGCTAGCGGACGACCGGAGCGCCAAGTACATCAACTCGCCCGAAACGCCGCTGTTTTCGAAAAGCCGGGAGCTGTACGGCCTGGATTACGCCCGCGAACATTTCAAGCTACCCGGCGGGGCGATCATCATGGAAGGCTACACCGACTGCCTGATGGCCTATCAGCACGGCATACCGAACTGCGTGGCCGTACTGGGCACGGCACTCGGCGAACGGCATTTGCAACTGCTGCGGCGTTACACGGATAGTATCACGCTGGTGCTCGATGGCGATGCGGCAGGACGTCGCCGCACGAACGAGATTTTAGATAACCTGCTGGCACTCTTCGAAAAAATTTCTGTCGATATGCGGATTCTGACCTTGCCAGAAGGTATCGATCCGTGTGATTTTATTGCTACACATGGATGTGACCCGTTCCTCGCAATGATCGCCACGGCGACTGACGCGTTGGAACACAAATTCAACGCAGTGACCAACGGATTGGACACGCTCACCGATACCCATCGTGCCTCGCAGGCCGCTGAGCAGTTGCTCACGACGCTGGCTCAAATTCGCCCCAGCGGCGGCGATGCTTCTTCCCAGGCGCTGTTGCGCGAAGAGCAGATGCTCAGCCGCATCGCCCGCGAGTTCCATTTGAGCGATGCCATTCTCCGCGAGCGGCTTAAGGCGATTCGCACCGCAGCGCGCAATCGCCCAGCCTCGCGCAGCGCGGCCCGAGAGGATGATGCGAATTCGCTTGGCGGTCGGCCGGCGATTTCGGTTCGCATTGGCGACCTCGCGACGTGGGATCGCGATCTGCTCGAACTGATCATCCTCGATCACACGTTCATTCTTCGTCTGGCGGATGTCGTTCCGCCGACGGCCCTGTCGTCGCCGGCAGCCCAGCGTATTTTCACGACCTGCATCCGCATGGCGGAGCAGGGCACCGCACACGATTTTGGTCGCCTGATGGCCGCGTTCGACGAGCCCGAAATGAAGAACCTGCTCGTCGCGCTCGATGAGTCGGCCGCGATGAAGACCGCCGCCGATCGCGACCGCTGGTTCGCGGGCCTGATTGAAACATACCACCGGCAACTTGAAGGGCAGGAAAAGCGAACACGATTAGTGGCAGCCCGTGAGCAGGACAACGACGCAGAGCAATTGCTCACACAGTTTCTTCAGAAGTCCAGGCAAAAGCATCTCAGCGACTACGAAAGAAAGAAGAAATAAGTCATTGAACGCCAACGGCGTTCCACTCCAAAGCCCAGCGTCGCCGCCCGCGGCGCACGCTGGGAACGCGACACAACACAAAGTTCGGTTACGCTGCAAGCGTTAAACACGAGGATAAACGGAAGAATGTGAAACCCCGTTGGGGTTTTAAATCCATTCTCGATCATCGTACCCAGGGTGCGCCGGAGGACCGGCGACCCTGGGCTTTGAATGTGAAACACCTTCGGTGTTTAATTTGAAACCGTCGATTACTGATTCCCAGAAACCTAGGAGCATCCCGTAACTGTCTGTCGCTCGTGGCCGTTGTTGATCACAGCGTATGACCCGCAACAACGGATAACCACCGCGAACGACAGACCATCAACCGCCAGGACCTCCTTGCTTACGGATGAGTAAGGCCCCTGGTGGCAAATTCGCACCTCAGACCAGCCGCACACGAAGTGCGGGAGGAGCCGAAACGATGTTACAACGTATTGATCTCGCCCTGCAGCAACTCGTCGCCAAAGGCAAAGCCGAAGGCAAACTCACGTACGAAGAAGTCAGCGCGCTGCTGCCCGATGAAATCGAAGGCACTGATCGCATCGACGCCGTGCTCGGCGCGATCGACAGCCTGGGCATCGAATTGGTCGACGGCCCCAATGCCCATCGCCGCGAATTGGCGGAGCAGGAGGTCAGCACGGCCGACGGCGACCGCGGCTTCATCTTGAACGACGGCCTGCCGGCGGGCTCGAGCGATCCGATCCGGATGTACCTCTCGCAGATGGCCCACATTCCGCTGCTGACGCGCGATGAAGAAATCCGCTTGGCGAAGAAGATCGAACTCACCCGCAAGCGTTTCCGCCGCAACTTGCTGCGTTCGTTCTTCGCCCTGGAAGCCACGGTGAAAGTGCTCGAACGTGTGCACAGCGGCGAGCTGCCGTTCGATCGCACGATCAAAGTGTCGCTGACCGAACGGCTGACAAAGGAGCAGGTGCAGGCCCGCATGCCGCACAACCTGCCGCTGTTGCAGCACCTGATGGCCAAGCAGCGCCGCGATTTTGCCACCCTGATCAGCAGCAAGTCGACGGCCGAAGAGAAGGCCGCGGCCCGCGTTCGCTACGTCCGCACCCGCGACAAGATGCTCATTCTCGTCGAAGAGTTGAGCCTGCGGACCCGCCGCGTGCAGCCGCTCATCCGGCAGCTCGAAGAGACTTCGCAGCGGATGGACCAGCTCAAGCGGCAACTGGCCGACCTGCGGGCCAACAACGCTCCGGCCGAGAAGATCGCGTCGGTCCGCCATGAGCTGCGCGTGCTCATGCAGCAAACGCTCGAGAGTCCGGCGAGCCTGCGGCGCCGCTGCCGCCTGCTCCGCGGTCAGTTCAAGCAATTCGAAGACGCGAAGCGCGAACTTTCGAGCGGCAACCTGCGGCTCGTCGTGTCGATCGCGAAGAAATATCGCAATCGCGGCCTGTCGTTCCTCGACCTCATCCAAGAGGGCAACACGGGCCTGATGCGAGCGGTCGACAAGTACGAATATCGCCGCGGCTTCAAGTTCAGCACGTACGCCACGTGGTGGATTCGTCAGGCGATTACGCGGGCGATTGCCGACCAGGCGCGTACGATTCGCATCCCCGTGCACATGATCGACGTGCTGATGAAGCTCCGCAACGCGGCCAAGAAGCTGTTGCAGGAGATGGGCCGCGAACCGACGACCGAGGAAACCGCGCTGGCCGCCGGCATCTCGATCGAAGAGACCGAACGCGTGCTGGATATCGGCCGGCACCCGATCAGTCTCGATCGGCCGATCGGCGAGGGCGATGACGGCTGCTTCGGCGAGTTCGTGCAAGATATGGGCACCGAGTCGCCGCACAAGCTGGCGAACAATGGCCTCCTGCGCGAGCGGATCGAAGAACTGCTCAAGACGCTCACGTTCCGCGAGCGGGAGATCATCCGGTTGCGGTACGGCCTGGCTGATGGCTACTCGTATACGCTCGAAGAAGTTGGCCGCATTTTCAAAGTCACCCGCGAACGCGTGCGGCAGATCGAGGCCAAGGCCGTGGCCAAGCTACAGAACCCGGTGCGCAGCAAATACCTGGAACCATTCGTACCGGGCGCGCTGCCGGCCGCGGCGTAAACTTGCTGTATCCAAGCAGGACCAACTTACTCATTTAGCCGCCGGCCAATGGCCGGCGGTTTTTTTGCGCGCACTCGAATTGCGCTGTGATGGAGGTTTTGGTTTTGGAAACGTTCCGATGGGAACATGCGAGATCAGAAACCGCTTTTCCGACTCATTGGCGTATTCGTGCTAACGCTTTTGCTCGTCTCACTGGCGTACTCTTCGGCCTATCCCGCCCTTGGTTACCGGGGAAGTGTCACAGGTCCGAAGTTGAATGGAAGCGCCCAATTCGACCGGCACAGTTGGCAGGTTCAGTTTTTCTATCCGGCCGCTCGGCTTGAATCTCTCTTTCGTGATAAGCCCATATACGTCCAGCAATGGGACGTATCAGAGTACCCATGATGTTAATTCACAGGTTTTTTCGACCTGGCGGTGCCTGAGGCACAGAGCCTATGACGATGAGGAGTCTGCAGTGACTGGGGCATCGCAGAGCCTCTGCCCCAGCCACCCCAGCGCTGCCGCCCAGCTAAGCTTTCACGCAGCTCGCAGCCACTCCGGAACCCTGGCCATTTCCAACCATACTTCTCCCCGCCAAAGTGCGGTATGATGAATCCTTCGTTCCCATGCCCGCCATCGCGATCATCTCATGGATGATCCCATGGAGAATGAACCTATCGAGGTTGTTTAACCCGGAGCCAACGGCGACGCAGCGCCAGGTTTCCCGTCGCCGTTGGCTCGGGGTTAAACGAGTTGCCGATCATTAACTTCCTAGCGATCAATAGTTTTCTCGTTTGCACCAGGGAGGCCGCACATGAGCGTCACGGCTGCCGCATTGCGGGAGTTGCACCGAATTCACCAGCGTCTGGCCGACCTGCGCGACCGCCTGGAACGCGGCCCACGGCAGGTGCGAATCCGCGAGGCGAATGTCGCGCAGCTCGAAGCCCGGCTCGCCGAGGCCCGCGAGCGGGCGAAGCAAACGCAAATGGCGACCGACCGCAAGCAGCTCGACCTGAAGTCGGGCGAGCAGAAGGTGCTTGACCTGCGGGTGAAGCTCAACGGCGCGAATTCGAATCGCGAGTACCAGGCTCTGCTGGAACAAATCGCCGCGGCCGAAATGGCTGGCAGCGTGATGCAGGATGAAATCCTCGAAGGTTTAGAAAAGATTGACCAGCTGCAAACCGCTGCGAAGGAAGCCGAGAAGAACCTCGCTGCCGGCAAGGCCGAAATGGAAAAGGCCAAGCAAGCGGTTGCGACCTCGGCCAGTACCATCCAAGCCGACATCGCCCAATTGGAAGTGGAACTCGTCGATGCCGAGAAGGCATTACCGCCTGATTTGAGGGCCGACTACGACCGGGTCGTTCGCAGCAAAGGCGCCGATAGCCTGGCCTCGGTGGACGACGGCGTCTGCACCGGCTGCGGCCAGCAGATCACGCTCAACATGCAGAATGAGTTGCGGTTGTCGAAGCTTGTGTTCTGTAAGTCGTGTGGGCGGTTGCTATATCTGCCGGAGTAGCGTGGTATTCAATCCACGGGCACTATCGAGCGGGCTACTCCAGTCAGCCCCCGGCTCTGCCGGGGGTTTTCGTTGGGCGTCAACACGACGCCGCACATGCCAATCCAGATACCCCCGTCAAAGCCGGGGGCTACCATGGTCAATCAATGCGACATTGCGCGCCACTTCACCCTTTACATTCGCCACATTCCAGCCGAAAATACGGTTCTGCAACTGGTCTCCCCGAGGAGGCCGTTTTTGTTGCGCTGATCGCGATTTCATAACACTGCGGTGTGTTGGGCTCGCACATTCCGGCCCTCACCCCTGACCTCCGACCTCTCACCCCTCCACCGCCATGTCCGATCGCATCCCCATGACCCGCGCCGGGTACAACAAGATCAAGGCCGAGCTCGACGTGCTCGAAAACGAGAAGATGCCGGAGATCGCGAAGCGGATCGCCGAAGCCCGCGCTGAAGGCGACCTCAGCGAGAACGCCGAGTACCACGGTGCCCGCGAGTCACAAGGGTTGCTGCAGGCCAAGATCAACTTGCTCAAAGAGAAGCTGGTCAAGAGCGTGATCATGGACAACGCCAAGCTGCCCAAGGACCAGGTCGCGTTCGGCTGCACGATCGTCGTCAAGGATCTCAAGTTCGGCGACACCGAGGAGTACACGCTGGTTGGGGCGGGCGAAGAAGATTACGACACCGGCAAAATCAACATCGCCAGCCCGCTCGCCCAAGGCTTCGTCGGCAAGAAAGTCGGCGACAAAGTCGAGGTCGAAGTCCCCGCGGGGACGAATAGGTTTGAGATTCTCGAGATCAAGTTCGAGGAAGAGTGACGCGAAGTTTGCTCGAATCTTCAATTCTGGGGCGCGTCACCTAATAGCCGGACCGCCAAGCGGTCCGGAGTCATCGCAGCACGACCGTCACGAGTCGGGGCCTCTAACCTCGCGTGAGTTAGCGCACGTTGCTCGAACGCCGAAGGCGTTCCACTCCACAGCCCGGCGTCGCCGCGCAGCGGAGCACGCTGGGTAGAAATGGAAGACAAAGGCATCTGTACGCTGAAAGCGTTAAACATTCACGGCGATGCGTGTGTAACTCCTTTGGAGTAAAGGCGTCTCGAGGGCCGACTACTGCGCGACTTCGTCGCGAGCCTGGGCTTTGGAGTGGAACGCCTTCGGCGTACCCGGCATCGCACGCGTTTGCGGCCAAGTTACGCCGCGTCGCTATGCGACGATGGATTGCCGCCATCGTGCGGCCGCCGCACGACCTTCTTCTTGCGGCGACGGATCTCGACGCTTCCAGGTTGTGTTGCTGATGCCTCCGAAGTCGCCTTGCTTTGAGCGCCTCGCGCTTCGGTTCTGCGCGCCACTGGTGTGATCGCAACCGGCGTCATCGCAACGGGTGCGACCGGAACCGATGCCGCCGTCGTAACCGGCGGTGTGAACGTTTCAACCACCGAGCCGATTTCTGCGCCCCACCGCCGCAAGCTGGCGATGCTATGCACGGCTGCGCCAATCGACGTTAGCCGCTCAGTTGCCTCCTGCTTCCGCGTAAACACGAACACCTGGTGTCCCTGCCGGCTGAACGCATCGAGCACGGCCACGAGCGCCGCGGTGCCGCGGGTGTCGAGGCGTTCGAAGGGTTCGTCCAAAACGAGCGGCAGCCACACGCCGTGTCGACTCGCGGCTGAGAGCAGTGTGAGGCACAAGCTGATATACACTTGGTCGCGTTGCGATGGCACCAAATGTTCAACCGGAACTGTGGCGCCTTCGCGTGTGACCACGCATGCCTGCCGGCCTTGGCCGACGAGCATCAATCGCACCAAGTCGCCGTTCGTAAGCTGGGCCAGGAAATCCGAAGCCCGTGCCGGGTAATCGCCAGCGACGATGGACCGTTCCATTGCCAGGCTCGTACCAGCCGCCTGTTCCAATTTCTGCTGCACGGCTGCCAGCTCACGCTGTACGTGTTCGATCGATCGCGATGACAGCAGGCCAGCCCGCTGCCGATCAAGCTCGTCGCGCTCGCCGCAGATCGACTTCAATCGAGCGGCTGCTGCATTTACTTGTTCCACAAGCCCGAACCGCTCTTGTTCGAGCTCCATCCGCCGGCTTTCAAGCTGCTCGGCGTCGGCCGCACTGAATCCCAGCGCGTGCGAATCTTCGCGAGCCGACCGCGCACCGAATGTGTGAGCCTGCCGCCGTTCGAGCAGGTGTTCCAAATGCTTCCGCATTTCGGTTTGCGTGCGGACGAGGCCTTCAACTTCGCTCGCCAGCTCCGTCGCATGGAGCGCCCGGCGTTGCTCCTGAATCGATTGTTCGAGCACGGCCAGTTGCCGTTCGATCGTTTCCGCAATCGGCCGGAGCCGCGGGTGGGCATCGTGGCAGGCACACTGCTGCGACGCACTCGCCCGCGCGAGTCGCGAGACTTCGCCCGCGAGGTCGGCGGCCAGTTGCTTCGACACGGCCAGCCACGTTTCCTGCTCGGCAATCGCTGCCGCGTCGCTGCGTGGCGTTTGCACTTGGGCTAATCGACCGCGGACGACGCCTTCCCGCGCTCCCAGTTCCGCCAGCATTTGCCGGCAGTGCTCAACCTGTGCATCCAGTTCGGTGAGCGGTGTCTCGGGCGTTTGGTCTTCGTCCGCTCGCCACCGCAGTTCCACGTTCAGTTCCAGCCGGCGGTATCG
Source organism: Pirellulales bacterium (assembly GCA_046349975.1). Classification (GTDB taxonomy): domain Bacteria; phylum Planctomycetota; class Planctomycetia; order Pirellulales; family Lacipirellulaceae; genus JABDGM01. The sequence continues at coordinate 167,782 of JAXMBH010000012.1, read as the reverse complement.
CAGCCGCGCATCCGTCTCGGCCAGCGACTTCTCGACCGCCGCCAGCCGTTGCTCGAGGGTGGTCAATTGCTGTTTCTGTTCGCGGGCCCGGCGATCGAGCTCGCGCCAGCGCGCTTCGAGTTCGCCGCTGGCCCGCCGCTCCGCCGCAATTCGCGTTTCGAGTTCTTGAGCAAGCAAATCGCGCCGCGCGGCCAATTCGGCCGCGCGACGCGATCCGTGCGGACCACCGTCATCTTGAATCGATTGAAAGCCGAGGGCGAACTCCTTCGACAACAGCTGCCCCACATGCGGCGCTTCGCGAAAACTCACCGCGCACAACGGCGCGAGCACGCTGGGCGGCAAATTCCCCGCCAGCCGGCGGGCTGTTTCGTGATCGACGGGCGAGTTGTCGAGCGCCGCGACCGTGAGCCGCAGCGTTTGATGCGTATCGCGGACCCGCCGCAGCCGAAAACGCCCGCCCTTGCCTTCGACGACGATCTCACCTTCCGGCAATGCCGTGCCCACACTCCACGGCTCCGCCTTGCCGAACAGCACGTGACCCATCAGCCCGGCCGCGGTGCTCTTGCCGCTATTGGAAGGGCCGCAGATCGCCGTGAGCGGCGCGGCCAGGGAGTCGAGACTAACGCCGGGCCAGCCTGCGGCGCCGTGAATGGTAATGGTCGAAACTCGCATTTAACGCATCCTTGCAAGCTCGGAGCGGCGGGCGGTTTGCCGGCCGCGTATCAAATCGACTAGCGCGAGAGCGCGACAGGCGAGCCGCCGCTCGCTACGGGTCGATTGCCAGTTGGGTCTTTGTGTGCCGCGAGAAGATAGCGTTTCCGCCAGACTCGAACAATGCCAAGCTAGCGACTGCCAGCAGAGCTAGCGCGACCCTGGGGCAGCGGACTTTGCACGAATTCAGGCTCTAGCGGCAATGCAGCCGAATTCGTGCGCGTTCAGCCGCCAGCGAACTCGAAATTCGCCGTTACCCGGCGCTCCGCTTCGCCACATACATGGCCCGATCGGCCGCGGCCAACATTTCTTCCGGCGTTCGCAACTCGGCCGATGACATCGCCACGCCCACGCTCAGCGACAGCGCGACCTCGTGGCCTTCGACAACGATCGCCGTCGCGAGAGCGTCGTGCATACGCGCCACGATCGGCTCCAACTCGTCCGGCCCCCAAGCCTGTTCGATGAGGGCCACAAATTCATCGCCGCCATAACGCACCAGGTGATCGCCATCGCGAATGACACTCGCCAGCCGGTTGGCAACTTCCTGCAGAACTCGATCGCCGACCAAATGCCCAAACCGATCGTTGACTTCCTTAAAGTTATTCATATCGATGAACAACACCGCGAACTGCGGTCCGACTGAGCGGTTTTCGACTAGCAATTTCGCGAGTCGCGCCGTCAAGAACTCACGATCGGGCAGGCCCGTGAGCGGATCTTGCCGCGATAGCGATGCTACGTGGGTCGCCGCTGCGCGGCCGCTCGGCTTGATTACGATGCCGACGAAGCCACCGCTCTCCAAGTTCACCTGGCATGCGCGCACATCAACACGCACGAGTTTCCCGCCGCCGACGGCAATGACCCCAACCGCCTTGGCTGCTACCTTCGCGTCAGCCGCTTGCCGAGCCTGCGCAATCGCCGTCCGCATCAACCCCTGCGACGAACCGTCAAAAAACTCGACGATCGCTCGACCGATTAGCGATTCCGCTGAGCGCCCAAATAGCTCGCCCGCGGCTGCATTCGCGAACACAATTGTCCGCTCATCAGCAGCCACCAGGAGAAATCCGTCGAATGCTCGCTCAACGAGCGGCCATAAGCCAGATTGAACGTCAATCGGAAGCCGCGTCACAACGAAACTCCTGACCGATTCCGCACACCGTCTGCGCCAGCTTACTCTATTCACGAGTGCCACGGGCTTTGCCAGTGCGCGTCTCAGCGGTGGCCGGTCGGCCATCACCAAACCGCTTCTTCCAAGCACTGGTGACTCTCACGTCATCGTTGCCGTTGCCACCGGCATCGTCCTCGGCACGCGACACAAACATCGCCGCCAAGCCATTCGCCTCGGCAACTGCCATCCCGCGCTCCGGCCCGAGCACCAACAGCGGTGTGTCCCACCCGTCGGCCTCGATGCACGAATCAGCCGCCACGGTGACCGAAGCCAGGGAATGTTCGACTGGCCGCCCGGCCGCGGGGTCGATGATGTGCGAATACCGCCGCCCCTCGTACACGAAATACTTGTGCGTGCCGCCGGCCGTGGCTAATGCCGCATTCACCAGCGGCACCGCCGTTTCAAACTCTTCTTTGCCGGCAATCGGCCGCTCGATCGCTACGCGCCACGGCGTGCCATCCTCACGCATGCCGGCAGCCCGCACTTCGCCGCCAAGTTCGACCATGTAGTTTGCTATGCCGTGCGATGCGAGCAACTCCGACAAGTGATCGATCGTGTACCCCGATGCGATCGACGACAGATCGATCTCCGAGCCCTCAACTTTCTTCCGCAGCGCCGGCGGCTCCAACCGCGCCTCGAGCAACGCGTAACCCACTTTCTTTCGCACCGTCGCTATCAGTTGTTCCGATGGTGGAGCAAACGAGCGCGATGTAGGACGTTTATTTCTGCTCGTTCCTCGCTCCTCGCTCCTCGCTCCTCCACCAAAATGCCACAACCTCACCAGCGGTCCCACCGTAACATCCATCGCCCCGTGCGACTTCTCACTAATCTCCCGCGCCGCGAGCACCACCTCGGCGACCGGCTTCGACACCGCAAACCATTCATTTGCCGGCGCCCGATTGAACTGGCTGATCTCCGAATCCGGCCGATACGTCGACATCTCGCGATCAATTTCCGTGAGCAGCCGATCGACATCCGACTGCACGGCGCTTAACTCGACCGCCTTCGCCGGCTGCACGAACTTGATGTGATACGTTGTGCCCTGCGTGGCCCCCCGCAGCACCACTGTTTCGGCAACAACCGAGCAGTTGCAGAACAATCCAACATTCACCAGCGCCCCAACGACCACGATCGCGCGCATCACATTCCTGATCGGAGCACGCAGCGCAAGCAAGTGACGCGGCTGCAATGCCCAACCCCCTTGCTCGCGCTGCGGGCTCCAAGCCTGAAATCTTTCGGCACACGAATTTCCCACTGCCGTTTCCTTAGCTCGCAGAATCACATCGCCAGTTGACCGTCTGCAACGCCGGGCGCTATACTCGACCGTTTTACCTACAATTCACCCACTTGCCGGGGAAAGGGATGTATCTCGCAGAGGCGCTGAGATCGCGGAGAGGATCTCGCAATTCCAATTCAGACCGCTGATATTCGGCAATAGGACGCTAATAAGTTCTTTAGTAGTGTCGATTAGCCGACATCAGCGCCAATTAGCGGTTAAGCATTCCGCCAATTCGTCTGCGTCCTCCGCACCTCTGCGAGATCTTTCTCCACTCTAACCTGAGTCTACCGCCGCTGCGAAACTGGGAGTAGCCGGATGAAAATTCACGAATACCAAGCCAAACAGCTCCTCCGCGAGGCGGGCGTTGCGGTGCCTGAGGGCATTATGGCGACGACCGCCGCCGAAGCCGCCGCTGCGTTCAAGAAACTGGGCGGTCCGCTCGCCGTGGTAAAGGCGCAAATCCACGCTGGCGGCCGCGGCAAAGGCACCATCAAAGACAACTCCAAACAGCACGGCGTCCAGCTAGTACGCAGCGACGCCGAGGCGACTTCCGTGGCCGGGGCCTTGCTCGACCACAAACTCGTCACCATCCAAACCGGCCCCGCCGGCCAAACCGTCCGCCGCGTTCTCGTCGAAGCCGGCTGCGACATCGCCCGCGAGTTGTACCTCGGCATCGTCATCGACCGTGCCGCGGGCCTGCCGGTGTTAATGGCTTCGAGCGCCGGCGGCATGAACATCGAAGACGTCGCCGCCAAAACGCCCGAGCTGATTTTCAAAGAATCGTTCTGCCCCGACGCCGGCCTGCAGTCGTACCAGGTCCGCAAGCTCGCCAAAAAGCTCGACCTCGCCGGTCCGAGCGTTCGCTCGGCCGAGAAGTTTATGAAGGCGCTCTGCCGGCTGTTTGTCTCGCTCGATTGCAGCCTCGTGGAAATCAATCCGCTTGTCGTCACGAAGACGGGCGACCTGCTCGCCCTCGACGCGAAGATCAGCTTCGACGACAACGCCTTGTTTCGCCATCCGCAACTCGAAGAGCTGCGAGATATTTCGGAAGAAGACCCCAACGAACTCCGCGCCGGCAAGGCGGGCCTCAGCTACGTCCAACTCGACGGCAACATCGGCTGCCTCGTCAACGGCGCCGGCCTCGCGATGGCCACGATGGACCTCATCAAACTCCACGGCGGCGAGCCGGCCAACTTCCTCGATGTCGGCGGCGGTGCGAACACCGAACAAGTTACCGAAGCTTTCCGCATCCTGCTCTCCGATAAGAACGTGAAGGCCGTGCTCGTGAACATTTTCGGCGGCATCATGCGCTGCACCACGATCGCGAGCGCCATCGTCGAAGCCTACAAACAAGTCGGCTTCAGCGTGCCCTTGGTCGTTCGCCTGGAAGGCACGGAAGTCGAACAAGGCCGCAAGATCCTCAAGGAGAGCGGCGTGAATATCATTGCCGCCACCGACCTTACCGACGCCGCGAATAAAGTCGTCAAAGCGGCGGGGTAAGGCTTTAGTCGTTGGTCGTTAGTCGTTAGTGGGGATGGCGACGTATGCGGAACTTTCAGAAGCTTGACGTGTGGAAGAAGGCGCATGAGTTGACTTTGTCAATTTATCGACTAACGATCTGTTTTCCTGCCAACGAACGTTATGGCCTCACGTCGCAATTGCAGCGAGCCGCGGCATCCATCGGCGCCAACTTGGCTGAGGGCTGCGGACGCGAAACCGACGCCGACTACAAACGCTTCGTGCAAATGGCCTCCGGTTCGGCATGCGAAGTTGAATATCACCTGATACTCGCCCGCGACCTTGGTCTCGTCGATCGCCCGACATACGATTCGTTGAACACAGGCATCAATGAAATCAAGCGAATGCTATGCGGTCTAACAAACTACTTAGACAGCGAAATAGCCGACCGCAAACCGCGTTAGTCAAATGCAATCGTACCTGTCCCCTAAAACTAACAACTAACAACTAACGCCCAACGACTAACGACTAACGACTAACGACTAACGCCTAACGCCTAACGACTAACGCCCTCCCATGAATTGTTTTGAGCACCCTTCGAAGCCCGCCGTCGGCACCTGCACCAACTGCGGTCGCGGTCTGTGCAAAGAGTGTACGACCGTCGTTGAAGGGAAGCTCAGTTGCCGCGGCACGTGCCAGGCCGAAGTTGCCCGCGTCCGCCAGCTCATGCTGAAAAATGAACGCGCCGCCGACGAACGCTCCGTCGTTTACGGCACGACTGCGAAATCCTATCACCAGTCCTTCGCCTCGGCTGCGTTCTTCGGCCTGATCTTTTTGATCTTCGGCGCCATCCTGATTTACACCGACGCAATCTTCCCCGGCACTATCCTCCTCGGCCTCGGCGTCATGCTCGGCATACGCAGCATCGGCCTCAGCCGCGCCGCTAGAAAGTACAAAGCCCTCGCCGCAAGCAACACACCTGAGGTGGCAACATCGGCCTGATCAATATCTACGTAAAGACAAATAGGATTATTCACCACGGAGAAACAGAGTTCACAGAGTTAAAGCTTCTTCTTTTCCGTGTCCTCCGTGTCCTCCGTGCCTCCGTGGTAAAGGTTTTCTGGACTAAATCATGAGCATCCTGATCAACAAAAACACCCGCGTCGTCTGCCAAGGCATCACCGGCAAAGCGGGCGAGTTTCATTCCAAGAACTGCATCGAGTACGGCACGAAGCTGGTTGCCGGCTGCACGCCTGGCAAGGGCGGCCAAACGACGCTCGGCGTCCCCATCTTCGACACGGTGTTCGAAGCCGTGGAAAAAGAAGGCGCGAACGCCGCCATGATCTTCGTCCCCGCCGCCTTCACCGCCGACGCCATCCTCGAAGCCATCGACGCCGGCTGTAGTGTGGTCGTCGCAATCACCGAGGGTGTGCCTGTCCTCGATATGGTGCGAGTTTACAACCGCCTGAAAAGAGTGGGAGACAAGGAGACAAGGAGACAAGGAGAGAGCGCGTCGCCGAACTCTTCCCCTCTCCCCCTCTCCCCGTCACCGACTCTGCATTTAGTTGGCCCCAATTGCCCCGGCGTCATCACGCCCGAAGAGTGCAAGATCGGCATCATGCCCGGTTACATTCACAAAAAGGGGCCGGTCGGCGTCATGAGCCGCAGCGGCACGCTCACGTACGAAGCCGTGTGGCAACTCTCAAACCTCGGCCTCGGCCAAAGCACTTGCGTCGGCCTCGGCGGCGACCCGATCGTCGGCACCTCGTTCATCGACCTCTTGAAACTCTATGAAGCCGATCCGGAAACCGAAGCGATTCTCATGATGGGCGAAATCGGCGGCACGGCCGAAGAGGAAGCCGCCGCGTTCGCGCGCGAGCACGTCACCAAGCCGATGGCCGCATTCATCGCCGGCCAAACCGCCCCGCCGGGCAAACGCATGGGCCACGCCGGCGCGATCATCTCCGGCGGCAAAGGCACGGCCGCCGAAAAAATCGCCGCCTTCAACGCCGCCGGCATCGAAGTCGCCCAAGGCCCAGCCGACATGGGCGCAGCCCTCCAGCGCGCTATGAAACGCAAGTAAGCTCGAGCACCAACCTGGCAGCCGCAACACAATCGTCACCGCCACAATCGGTCACACATTAGTGAACGCGGGGCACCATCGCGAATACGATTGCGATTAACACGACCGCTAGAGCGGCCCCGATCTTGAACCCCATCTTCGTTCTATGAAACGGCGTGAATAGACCGGCAAAGATGGCTCCGAAACCGCTGACCAACAGAAAGATACCTCCTGGCAATCCAGTCAAGCGCAGAAGACTATCTTGAGGTACGACGCGAAATAGCGGCACCAACAAGCATGTTCCAACTGCAACAAGCAGCGTCGCCCACAACAGATCTCTGACAGAAAACTGCGGCATGCCCCGTCGAACAGAGGATATCAGAGCGACAGAGACGATTTGCTGCCTCTGTTTCCTCTGTGTTCTTCTGTTTAAAAATGAATTCTGTTCACCGGGTTCTACTGTACCCTTCAGACCTCGCCCTACACAACTCGGGTGTCAATCGCCAATATTTAGCCGCGCACTTCTCTCGCAAAGATTTTTGTTGGAAATGGCCGCGCCTTCTGTTAGGGTGACACGTGAAATGCCCGCTCCGACCTGGCTGCGGAAGGCGTCCGACCGCGACTCAAAACAACTTGCTTAATTCTTCGCCGAAGGCGTTGCACTCCGAAGCATCGCGGCGCGGCCGCGCACGCTGGGCAACTCGTGTTATATTGCATCGTTTACGCCGAAGGCGGCAAACGCTTTGGCGCATTGGAAGTCTAACGCTTTCTGCGCAAAAGATTGGAACGGCGATATGGTAACCCAGAGTGCGCCGCTGGCGGCGACTCTGGGCTTCGAAGTTGAACACCTGCGGTGTAATTACCAAATCGTGGTGTTGCATTGCCGGAAAAGCCGAAGTTATTCTTGAGTCATTCCGAAAGCTCGGCAACCTCACTACCCACCTAACATCGCGTTTGCAGACTCAGCCAGTCGTATTTAAAACGAATGAGTCCACAGATGACGCAGATGTACGCAGATAAGACCTTGATCCCTCGTCAGATGTCTACGGCCTTTCGAGCGATCGGGGAAATGTCGTTAATTCATCTGCGCATATCTGAATCATCTGCGGACTAAATTCCTCAGAACACAGGAAGACAAATGAAACTTCCCTACCTCTCCATCAAGCCGGCGCTCCTGTGCGCCGCCGCACTGCTTTTTCGCACCTTCATCACACTCGGGTGTGCCCACGCCGCCACCGAAAAGCCCGCTGAGCGCCCCAATGTCATCGTCCTGCTCATCGACGACATGGGCTTCTCCGACCTTGGCTGCTACGGTGGCGAGGTGCCCACGCCGAACATCGATAAGCTCGCTAGCGAGGGTGTGCGCTTCCAGCAGTTCTACAACACGGCCCGCTGCAGCCCGTCGCGCGCCGCCTTACTCACCGGCTTGTACCCACACGAAGCCGGCCTCGGCTTCCTCGACAACATGGTTATCCCCGGCTCCAAAGGCACCCAAGGCCGGCTCCGCGACGACTGTGTCACCATGGCCGAAGTTCTCGATGACGCCGGCTACTTCACGTTCATGACCGGCAAGTGGCACATGGGTCACATGCACGGCACACCGCCTGCCAAGCGCGGCTTCACGCGGAGCTTGTGCGCTCCGATCGGCGAGTTCTATTTTCCGAACCAGCAACAGCGCCGCAACGAAGGCATCCTCTTCAATGGCGAGCGCTACGACCTCGACGACCCCAAGTTCGGCAAAGACTGGTACGGCCCCGACCTGCTCACCGAGTACGGCCTCAAGTTCATCGACGAATCCATCGCCGAGAAGAAGCCGTTTTTCTGGTACCTGCCGCACAGCAGCGTCCACTTCCCGCTGCAAGTGCCCGCTGAAGATGTCGCTCGTTACCGCGGCAAGTACAAAGTCGATTGGCAAACGCTTCGCGAAGCGCGGCATAAGCGGCAAATCGACATGGGCCTCGTCGAAGCAAAATGGCCGCTGACCGAACTGCCGCCCGATGTGCCGGAGTGGAATACGCTCAGCGACGCCGACAAAGATCGCTTCGACAACATCATGGCCATTTACGCCGCGATGATCGACCGGCTCGATAAGAGCGTCGGTACGCTGGTCGCCGGCCTCAAACAGCGTGGCATCCTTGAGAACACGGTGATCTTCATCATGGCCGACAACGGCGGCAACGCCGAAAGCGGACCCCGCGGCCGGCTCGAAGGCGATGAGCCCGGCGGTCCGAAATCAACTGTGTTCCTCGGCCAATGCTGGGCCACGCTCTCGAACACGCCATTCTGGCGCTACAAACACTTCACGCACGAAGGTGGTATCTCGACGCCGCTCATCGTCCACTGGCCAGCCGGCATCAACGCCGATCGCAACGGCAAACTCGAACCACAACCCGGCCACCTCGTCGACATCATGCCGACCGTCTGCGAGCTCACCGGCGCCAAGTATCCGACCGAATACCACGGCAATAAAATCCAGCCCGAGGAAGGCACGAGCCTCGTCCCCGCGTTCGACGGCAAACCGATCGACCGCGAATCGCCGATCTACTTCGCCCACGAGGGTAACCGCGCGATCCGCGACGGCAAGTGGAAGCTCGTCATGAAGTACAAAGGCCCGTGGGAACTGTACGACATGGAAGGCGACCGCACCGAACGCCACAATCTCGTCAACGATGAGCCCGCAGTCGCCAAGGATCTCATCACCAAATGGGAAGCCTGGGCCAAACGGGCCGACGTCGACGAATGGACCGGCCCCGCACGCAACAACTCCGGCGGCGAAATCAAAGCTGCTGGCAGCAAAAAACCTGCCGCAATAAACCGGCGCGGCAAGATAAAATCAACGTAGCGGGTTGCGCAGGAAACCAGCTGACTCAGTCCCGCCGCGATATTTGCAGGAGCGATCAATCGCACTTAAAACGAATGAGTCCACAGATGACGCAGATTTACGCAGATAGATCACCCACCGCTGTTCGATAGGGCGGCGAAAGAGCATGGGCCATACAGTTTAGTGTTTTTTATCTGCGATCATCTGCGTCATCTGCGGACTAAGTTCGCTTTAGTTTGGCAAAATAGGGCGGCAGCGCCACTGAACTCTTGCGAGTTCAGCTACATCAACACGCGGGACCGCATGACCGACCAATTGCAGGCGAAACAAGCGATGGAACCGTTCATCCCCCCGCATCCCGGTTCAAGCGCGATGCCGCGGTGGGATGCCGCCGAGCTGCCGCGGGCCCCGCGCATTACGGCCCGCAGTTGGGCGCTCCTCATTGGCCCCGGCCTCGTGGCGGCTGGCGCAGCGATCGGCGGCGGCGAGTGGCTCGCCGGCCCGCTCACGACCGCGCGTTATGGCGGCGCCATCCTGTGGCTTGCCACCGTGTCGATCCTCGTGCAAGTCTTCTACAACCTCGAAATCTGCCGCTATACGCTGTACTGCGGCGAGCCAATTTTCACCGGCAAGTTCCGCGTGCTGCCCGGGCCGGCGTGTTGGCTCGTCGTATACGTGTTCCTCGACTTCGGCTCGGTCTTCCCCTACCTCGTCGCGAACGCTGCCACGCCGCTGGGCGCGGTCATCCTCGGCGAGATTCCCGATGTCGATAAGATCTATCACCTCGCCGGTTTCGACATGACCGGCCAGGCGTTTCTCCGCGGCCTCACGTATATCGTCTTCATCATGTCGCTCGTGCCGCTCATCTTTGGCGGCAAAGTTTACAACTCGCTTAAGGCGATCATGAGTTTCAAGATCGTCGTCGTCTTCGGCTTCCTGTTGTTCGTGGCCGCGTTCTATTCGACGCCAGATACCTGGGCCGATATCCTCTCGGGGTTCTTTAAGTTCGGCACGGTTCCGGTGGTAAATGCCAACTCGAGCGGGCCGCCGGTGACCGAGAACCTATTTCTCACGTGGTGGCATGGCGGCGAGATGCCGAAGCTCGATTTCACGATGGTCGCCGTGCTCGGCGCCCTTGCCGCAATCTCCGGCAACGGCGGCCTCACGAACACCGCGCTCAGTGGTTACGCCCGCGACCAAGGCTGGGGAATGGGCACGCACGTCGGCGCGATCCCGAGCGTGGTGGGCGGCCGAAAACTAACACTCTGCCACGTGGGCTCCGTCTTTCCGATCAACGCCGAATCGATTCATCGCTTTCGGCAATGGTATCGCTTCCTGCTGCAGGATCAGCTTGTCGTATGGATGCCGGCCTGTTTCGTCGGTGTCGCGTTGCCCAGCATGCTGTCGATTCAATTCCTGCCGCGCGGCACAACCGCCAAAGATTGGGTCGCCGCCGGCATGACGGCCGATGGCCTCCGCGACGCCGTCGGTCCGCGGTTCGGTCAATATTTCTGGCTGATGACACTGTTCTGTGGCTTCCTCGTGCTCGCCCCGGCGGCCGTCAGCACGTTCGACGGAGCGCTCCGCCGCTGGGTCGACCTGTGTTGGACCGGCGTGCCGTTCGTCCGCCGCTGGGACCCTCACCGCATCCGCTGGCTCTACTTCGGCGCGGTCTGCGGGTACGCCGTCTTTGGCATTTTCGCGCTCACGTTCTTGAACCCAAAGCAGCTGCTGGTGTGGGCGACCTGTATCTACAACGCCGCCCTCGGCTTTAGCTGCTTCCACGTCCTCGCCGTCAACACGATCCTGTTGCCCCAACCGCTCCGCCCCAACTGGTTTATCCGCGTCGGCCTCATCTTCGGCGGCATCTTTTTCACGGCGCTCGCGGTCATCACGACGATCGCGAGCAGCAGGTGACGAGCGTTCATCAAAACAAACAAGTCCGCAGATGACGCAGATGATCGCAGATAAGATGATTATTGTTTCAGTGTTACCAGGCATCACCGGTTTTAGCTGTATAACTCATCTGCGTCATCTGCGGACAACTCTGCTTTGTCGGTCAGCAAAAGGTCCGCCGCTCGACGGTATCGCTTTTGAATGCTATGGAATCGAACATGTCCGAAGGTCCACTGACAGTCGACGATTTGCTCGCCTACGACCGCGACGGCTATCTGCTCGCGCCTGGTCTCTTCGCGAATGACGAGATCACGCTACTGCGCGATACGGCGAAGCGCGATCGCGCCCTCGACGAGCAAGCGTACGGCCGCAACGACGGCGAAGGCGGCAGCGTGCGGCTGTCGTTGTGGAATCATCCCGGCGACGACCTGTACGGCATGTTCAGCCGCAATCGGCGAATTGTCGACCGCGTCGAGCAGCTGCTGAGCGACGAACCGTATCATTACCACTCGAAAATGATCATGAAAGAAGCCCGCACCGGGGGTGCTTGGGCTTGGCATCAGGACTACGGCTATTGGTACGACAACGGCGTGCTGTTTCCCAATCTGTGCAGCGTGTTCGTGGCGGTCGATCCCGCAACGCGCGAAAACGGCTGCTTGCAAGTGCTGCGCGGCTCGCACGCGATGGGTCGCATCCGTCATTTGAAAACCGGCGATCAAACTGGCGCCGATCCCGAGCGAGTTGCGGCGGCCGCGGAGCGCTTGGAATTGGTGTATGCCGAAATGAGCCCCGGCGACGCACTATTTTTTCACGCCAACTTGCTCCACCGCAGCGATCAGAACCATTCGGAAAACGATCGCTGGGCCCTCGTCTGCTGCTACAACGCGCGGAGCAACGATCCATACCGCGAGGGAAAACATCCTCGTTATACTCCTTTAATACGCGTCGATTCAGATGCGATTCGCCTTTGGTCGCCACCTGTCGTGGCGACTTAATTACGCGAAATGTGGTCCGGTGCGACGCTTAAGTGTGGTCGCTGGCACATCATTTGCCTTTACATATTGACGCACTTCAAGGGATGCCAAACCGGCAGTGGCGCGGTCTTCCTTGCGGCGGAAAGTGAGGAGGCGATGTTCAGGCATTTGCTCAGATCATGTTGGTTGCCAATTATCGCCAGTCCCGGCAATACGATCTGCGACCAACTGCTTCGATCGAGCGGCTTGCGGGGTCAGCGTTCGTCGTTCAACCTGGTGCCGGCGTACTCGATCTATGGAATCCACAACGCGATTGAAGAGCCAGAGCCGGTTCCACGGCAGCCGATTCCGACCGATGTTCCTGTGAAGGAACCAATTGATGTGCCGGTACGCGAGCCGCGCGATGTGCCGCCAGCACCGCAACCGGAGCGCCCCAACAGCACGCCGACCACCGAACCCCACGACCGGCCGATAGATGGGAACCGGCGGCGGATGCTGTAACCTCATCGTTTAAAGAAGTGCTGCGTCGAGCGGGGCTGCCAACAACCGGGCGCCGGTGTCATGCCGGCGCCGGGTTACTGTTGTCAGGTCGGACGACTACTTGAGTTCCTTCAACTTGATGTTCTTCCACCGCACCTCCTTGGTGTCTTTTGAACCACCAACAGCGTGGACTTGGAGCGCAATGAAGCCGGCTGGCGTGAAGGCCTTGTCGTCATCATCGGTGTAGTCGGCGGCCGGCACGCCGTTTACCCAGGTCTGCAGCCGCCGGCCTGTAGCGACGACACGAATGTGATTCCATTCACCCAAACGGAACGCTTTGCGAGCCGCTGCGTTCTGGCTGAGGTCTTGCAGCCACATGCCTTTACGAATCCACTTGCCGTCTTGGTCTTTACTGCCGCCTTCAAAATAAATGCCGCCGGTGAACGCCCGCGGCTTCGGATCAATTTCTATCTGGTAACCATATACGCGCTCTTCGTCTTTCTCGGGTCGCGCGTGGCTGCGGATTTGCACACCGGAGTTGAAATCCTGGTCAGAAATCTTGAAATCGTATTCGAGTTCGAAGTCGCGATAGTCTTTCTCGGTGCAGAGAAATGTATTGGTCGTGTTCGGCGCGCTTTGGCCGATGATCTCGCCATTCTCGATCTTGTACGTGGCTTTGCCGCCGCGTTTAGTCCAACCCGTAAAATCTTTGCCGTTGAAGAGTTCGACTGTTTCATCTGCGTGAGCAATCACAGGAGCACACAGGCCGACGAGCACAAACAGAGCAACAGCGCGAGAACGTGTAAACATGATGACGTGTCCGGGTGGGCTGGGAGTGGACAGAATTGCGAACCGGCCTTGGCCAGACCGATCGCGGAGGAAGGAAACACCGAAGTCCTTCAATTCTGAACAACCGCCCGCGCGATTGCAACGGCCCAGAAGGTGGCAGAATTTGCCAGGCCAGGTGCAGTAAATCGCGCGACGTCGGAAATCAACCGAATGCTAGCGCTTGCCGGCTAATCCGATACGCCGCCCCGCGCTCGTGTGCGGTTCAGGCCGTCGTTAGTACCATACACCGACACGGAGCATCAGCGTGCTGCCTTGGCCAATGTCGTCACCAGAGATGCTGGCAACTTTGAGGTCGCGGTTGAAGACGTAGCCGATTTCCATCGTGTGCGAGATACCGCCAACGATGCGGCGTTCGATGCCGAGCAGAACGCGGTAGTCGCGCGAGGCGAGCACGTCGGGTTCGCCGTTGGCTTGCTCGATGGCCCAAGCCTGGTTGCCGTAGTCCAGGGCGACATATACCCAGCGCTCATCGCGGCCGGGAATCGGCGACATGCCCGTGAGCCGATACGAAATCTTTGGCGTCGGGAAGAGCAGTTGATATTCGACATCATCGGTCGGGGTGTAAATGACGCCAGCGACGGGCACGATCTTCGCCCACCCGCCGTCGAGATACGTTACGCCGAACGCCCACTTGATGTCGATAGTCGGTGCGTACACGCCGACCGCGCGACCGTTGATACGGAAGGCCTCCTTGGAATCGAAGCTGTGATCATCGGCAAACACGCCGGGTGTCACGGCGAGGTCGGCAATCCAATGGTTGTCGTACACGCGGAATACGTGGAAGTCGACCTGCGCATCGTTGAGCCGTGGCGGCAAGTCGAGATTGATCGGCCCGTCGAGTAAGTGCATCGTGTAGCTGGGCGTAATGATGATCGGGTTCTCGCGCGTGAAGAACGGCAATGCGGTGACGAGATCAGTTCGCAAGTCGACCCAGCCGATTGATTCGGAATTCGGCGCCGGCAGATACGTTGCACTGCCTTTGATTTTTTGGAAGAACCCGTTGCGCGAACCTGGCGGGATCAGCGATTGCCGCAAGTCGGGCTCGCCCGTGCCCAGGTAACCGGGATCGACCGGCACGGCGACCGGCGGAACGCCGGGCGCCATTTGATCGAGCATGACCGCCTGATTGCCGCCGTCGACGGGCAGTTCCATTCCTGGCGGATACGCTTGCCACGTCGGCCCCATGACCATCGGCATTGGCTGCACGCACTCGCCGGGGAGCGTCGGCTGATAGGGCACTTGCGGGGGCAATGCGTAGCCTCCCCACGTCGACTCGGCCGCGGAACTCATCGGCGTCGTGGCGGGAGTTTGCGGCACGGCTTGGGTCGACAGCTGCGCGGGTGCGGCGCCGGCGAGGGCAAGCATCAACAGTGGTGCGAGGCTGAAACGCATCGGCGAACGTTGGTTTGTAAATCCTGGTGCTGGGTGCTAAAAGTCGACGCCGGCCCGCAGCATGATTGTGTCGTTGGGTTTGAAATTCGGCGGATCGCCCGAATCGAAGACAATTTCGCGATCGAACACATAACCGATTTCGAGGTGCCCGCGAATCTGTGTTTGCGTTTCCCATTCGAGGCCGCCGATCACGCGGATGTCGTTGTAGTCGATGCGGTCGGCTGTTGTTTCGCGGGAGACGGTCCACGAACCACCGCCGTATTCGCCGGCCGCGTAGCCGTACCATTTCGTGGTGCCGACCGTGGCGAGGAAGCGACGAATTTTGGGGTTCGGAAAAACGGCGTAAATGTCCCAGTCAGGCGTTGGCCGATAATAGATGCCGATGACCGGCAATATTTTCACATCCACGCGATCGACATACACGGCACCGGCGACGAGGTCCATATCCGGTGCGATTGCGATGTCGGCGGCGCCGCGCCCCATGAAGCGCACCGAGTCAGAGTTCACATGGTCGAAGTCGCTGTACACGCCGGTGCGGAAACCTAACTCCGCTGCAAGCGCGGGGCTAAATCGCGGAAACCATGCGAAATCAAGATACGCGTCGTAGACGCGCGGAGGCAGGTCGGGGCCGCCGGCCAGCGGTGGTGGGCCGGGGATTGGCGGCCCACTTTCGGGGCCATCGAGCCAGTTGAAGGCGAAGCCGGGCGTCACGAGCAGTGGTGTTTCGATGTTGTTGAACATGGGGAACGCCAACGTGCTGGAGAGTTCCACGCGGTCCAACCCAAACTGGTTGGAGTTGGTATGCGATCCGTAAAGGTACGTGTATTCGAAACTCAGTTCCTGCAGGAATCGCTGCGTTTTCGCCCAATAGGTTTCGCCACTCATCGACAAATCGTAGGGCGCGGGCTGCTGATATTGAAACGGATTCGGCGTGGGTTGAATCGGCGGGGCCGCTGTCGTCGGATACGGAGTGAATGGCGTCGCCGGGGTGTACGTTGGCGGCGCGGTTGCCGGATACGTGGGCACTGCCGGCGCGGCAAACGGCGCGGCTGGCGGCGCGGGCGTCGTCGTGCCGCCGACGGCGTACGGATCGAACGTGGGCGGCGGGCCGAGCGATGGAGCGGAGTATGTCGGCAGCGGCGCGCTGAGTGTCGGCGGTGTCGTTGCGGGAAGTGAGTAGTTCGGCGGCGGGGCTGGCGCGGCGTATGTGGGTGGCGCGGCGGACACGCCGTATTGCACAGGTTGCGCGGGAGTGGGAAATTCCACGCGCTGCGCGAGCGACGTGTTGACAAGAATCAACAGTAGCACGTATCCGCAGAGTGCGCAGCTTTGTCGAAGCCCGAATGTGATTCGCTCACGAGTTCGGTGGCAAGAGCCAATGATGGAGTGACGTGGCTGATTCAACGTGCTGTTCCGAATCACGCGGGTGACGGTCGATCGCGAGGCGCGCAGCACGGGCGCGGTGGGCGTAGTTACCACCGGCGGTGGAAATCGTCAAGACATGCTGGCGCGGAGCGGGCTACATACCGGCTAAAAAAAACGACGATGTTGAAAAGCACGCCCTCGTCCACTACGGCGTGCGGCGTGCTAGCTGCGGCCATGCTGGCAATTTTCCGGCATGAATAACCACGTTGTTATTCTTCACCACAGTACCGAAGCGCGCCGGCGACGACGTCATCACTAAGATAAAGGCCCGTATCTCGTAGCGACGCGATAGCCGTCGCTGCAGAAGGGATTAACGAGCGTTTTTTCGCGCGGATGATGATGCCAATGGTGCCAATTACCTGGACGTTCATGGCCTTTGCGCATGCTCGCCCAACAGCGTCATCCAGAACAACGGTCGCGGGGGATCGCTCTTGGGCGAGTGCCAGCACCGCAGTCTCGCCAGCGCCCAAACCCCATTCGATCAGATCCGTGCACGGTACTGGCGAGCGGATGCGGATGCCCCAACCGCCTTCAATCGCTAGCCTGGCTGGATCACTCTCGGGGCCAGCGATAATTTCATCGACGACTGATTGAGGCACCACAGCCTCGTCGCACAATTTGTTGATTAATTCGAGGCAACCGCAGTTGGCTAGGGAAATAATTGGCGAGGCGTTGACGACCCATAAATCAGTCACGGTCGGCTTCCTCGACGACTTCATCGACGCCGTATTGAAATGGCGAAACGCCGAAGCGACCGAGGGCCATCACAAAGTCAGCGCGAGACAATCCTGCCACGTCAGCGGCTCGCTCCTGGGAAAGTTGTCGCAATTCGTACCACTTGACGGCCGCGGCCAACATGATTTCTTTCGCGAATTCGTCAGGCGACTTTCGCAGGGCGGCCAAAGCGGGCTCAGGAACTTCGATCGTCATTCGAACCATTTAAGGTACCTCGCGCGATTATCTGAGCCATTATAGTCAACCAGCGGCTACGAGCCGTGAACAATGAGCAAATCAAGTTCCTGCTTGAGCCGCCCCAGTATCTCATCATACGGAAAC
The DNA here is from genome assembly GCA_046349975.1 of Pirellulales bacterium. Classification (GTDB taxonomy): domain Bacteria; phylum Planctomycetota; class Planctomycetia; order Pirellulales; family Lacipirellulaceae; genus JABDGM01. Next base: position 150,214 of record JAXMBH010000012.1, on the reverse strand, counting down.
TGCCCGAGTGTTTCGCCGCCGCGTTTGAGGTTGACGAAGTTGGGGCCGCACCAGAGGCCGAGGTCGGCTTCGTCGGTTTCCCCGGGGCCGTTCACGCGGCAGCCCATGACGGCGATCGTGATCTTGTGCTCGCGGGCGTACTCGGTCATCCGCTTCACTTCCTGCGCGAGCTCGACGAACGCTTCGTTTTCGACGCGCGAACAACTGGGGCAGCTGATGATGTTGAGTGTCGAGAGGCCGTAGTCGACAACGGAGCGGACCCGGCCGGCGGCGATGTCGGCGAGGATTTGGCGACCGGCGGCGATTTCTTCGGGCTTGCGATCGTTCGGCACCGTAAGCGAGACGCGGATCGTGTCGCCGATGCCGCGGCTGATGAGCTGCTCCAGTGCAATGCGGGTTTTGATGATGCCATCGGGCGGCAGGCCGGCTTCGGTGACGCCGATGTGCAGTGGCACGTCGGGCCGGGCTTCGGCGAAGCGGCGATTGACTTCGATCACGTCATGCGGGTCGGAGTCTTTGAGCGACACGCAGTAGCGCGTAAAGCCGAGGTCGTCGAGGAAGCGGCAGTGGTCGAGGGCGCTGTCGAGCATCGGCGAGATGCGGTCGCCGGGTGCGTACTTTGATTTCTTGTCGGGATCGATGCTGCCGCAGTTCACGCCGACGCGGAGCGCGCAGTCGTTGTCGCGGGCGACATCGACGAGGAAGCGCACTTTATCTTGCCACGGCTTTTCACGTTCGGCGTGGTAGAGGTGGCCGGGGTTGTAGCGGAGCTTGTCGACGTACGGCGCGACGCGCTTGGCACGCAGATAGTTCTCCTGCAGGTCGACGGAGAGATTCGCGGTCGTTTGCTGGCGGATCTCGGGGACGGCCTCGGCTTCGCTGAAGCCATCGACGGCCATGCGGACGACATCGGCACCGGCGGCGGTGAGGGCGTTGACCTGCGCGACGGTGGCGTCGACGTCACGCGTCGGCGTGGCGGTCATGCTTTGCACGGCGATCGGGTGGCCGCCGCCGATGGTGATGGTGCCGATGCGGACGGGGCGGGTGGGGTTGCGGGGGAGGTTCATGTTCGGTGACATTTCTTTAACCACGAAGGCACAAAGAGCACGAAGGAAGACGAACGAGCGCGATCATCCTGCGAAAGACATCAAATATTCAAATGCTTGAAGTTCAAAAATCAGCTCGACTGCTTCGTGTCCTTTGTGTCTTCGTGGTTCAATCAATTATTCCCAAAGTGCCGAGCCGATCCGGACGATCGTTGCTCCTTCTTGGATGGCGATTTCGAAGTCGCCGCTCATGCCCATCGAGAGTTCTTGGAGTTGTACGTTAGAGGGTGTGTTTCGTTGGAGTCGGTCGCGGAGTTCCCGCAGTGTGGCGAAGCTGCGGGCGGCTGCGGCTTCGCCGCCTTCGAGAGCGGCCATGGTCATTAGACCGCACACGGCAACATGAGGGTAGTTCGGTGCCGTGGCGAGCAGGGCTTCAACATCGCCGGGCGCGAGGCCGTGTTTGGCGGTCTCCTGTGAGGTGTTCACTTCTAATAATACGGCGATGGGCGGGGGGGTGTCACCTTCACTCGAACGGGCTTCGTTGAGGGCGGCGAGGAGGCGGGGGCTATCGACGCTGTGGATGAGCGTGACGAGGGGAAGCGTGCGAGCGACTTTGTTGCGTTGGAGGTGGCCGATGAGGTGCCAGTGGATGGGGAGCCCGCCCGCTGAAGCGGGCTCGCCATGTAGGTAGTTCAGGGCTTCATGCTTGCGCCAGAGTTCTTGAGGGCGGCTTTCGCCGAGGTCGGGGCAGCCGGCGGCGGCGAGGGCGGCGGCTTCGGCTGGGCCGACGTATTTGGTGACGCCGACGAGCGTGACCTCACTCGCGCGGCGGCCGGCGGCTTCGGCGGCGCGGGCGATGCGCTCTTGGACGCGGCGGAGGTTGTCGGCGATGGACATGGGAGTGGTCGAGGGCTGATGGTCCAGGGTCGAGGGCCAGAACTAATCGGCCCAAACGGTCTGTCTATTATGCTAGACAGCGCTGCTTCTGGCTCTCGACTCTCGACCCTCAGCTCTCGACCTTCATTCTACACCGGTTCGATTTCGATCCACTCTTTGAAGGCGCCGTCGACGACTCGGCCCGCGCAAAATTCGCCGGCGACGTTGTGGCCGAGCACGCTGCGGTTGCCGGGTTGCGTGATCGAGCGATAGATGAGCCACTGGTCGTTGCCCGATTGGGCGCGGAAGCCGACGGCGACGTCTGGCGGCACGACTTCGAGCATGTCGCACACGGTGAGCTGTCGCCAGGTGCGCTGCTGAGCGGCGCGGTCGCGATCAAGGTCGATGAACAGCGGGCAGCAGAGGGATTTGCCGCGGCCGGATTGCGCGAGCGTGAGTCGGCCATCGCCGACGGTGAGCGCGCCGCTGCGAGGGTCGGCGCGCCATTCGCGCAGCGCGAGCGGCAGGATGGCGGCGCGGGTGCGCGTGCCAGAGAGGATGCCGTCGCGGGTTTCGTTTTCGGGCGTCCACACGGTGCCGGTCGCGAGCGGCAGGTTGAATGTGTGTTCGAGGTCGCGCGGCTCGCCATCGGTCGGGAAGATGATGTCGGCGAAGTACAGCACGCGGTCTTGGCGGCCAAAAAGGATTTGGCGTTCGAGGCGCAGGCCATGCGTGAGCGGGAGGCCGAGTTCGATGAAGTCGAAGCGTTTGCCCGACTCCCAGCAGAGTTGTTCCCACTCGCCTTCCGGTTCGGCGAGTTGGCCGGCGACTTTGGTGGTGAACGTCCAATTGCCGGCGAAGAGTTTTTCGCCATCGACCGAGAGTTCGAGCGATTGCGGGTAGTCGACGTAAGTCGTCGCGAGGCGGGCGGCGGACTGCGACCAGCCATCGGCCATGATCGTGACGCAGGCCCAATCGGAATTGAGCGACGGCGCGGGTAAATGCTTGCGGCTGAGCTTGTGGCAGGGCGACACGCTGCCGCGCGGCAGCGTGGCCCGGGCGGCCGCGTGGTCGCTGCGATCGCCGGCCAGCTTCAGCGCCGTCTTGAAGAGCGGTTTGCACCAACTCTTGGCCGTCTTGCGCCCGCGTAGCATACTGCTTGGTTCGGCATGCGAAAACAGGAAGCGGCCATCGTCGTCGGCGAGGCGAATGGCGTGGCGGACGAGCCATTCGTATTGGCGTTCGGCCGCGCGCGACCAGCAGCCGCGTTTCAGATTGTCGCCGAGCCAGCGGGCGCGGGTCCAGCAGGCGAAGAGCGGGCCGAGCAGGGGGAGCAGTTTGGCGTGGGGTAGGCCTTGGCCATCGGTGATTTCGATCAGCGCGTCGGAGAAGGCGACGCGGGCCTCGTCTCGCAGGTCGTGGAGGGCGCGGATTTCGGGGAATAAATAGCCGAGTGCGAAGGGCAACTCGCCGGCGAGGAGTTGATTGCGGACAACGTCGTCTGGGTTCGATTGCCAGTCGATGCGCTGGGCGGCGGCTTGCGTGGCGATGGTGTGAAGGCGTTCGACAAGAAACCACCAGGTTTCGGCGGGCAACTCCGGGGCGAGTTCCGGGAGCGCGTACGCGAGCGCGACCATCTGCAGCGACATCGCGAGGTCGGGCGTCGCCGTGAGATCATCGCCGATGACGAGTTCGGCCAACGTCGTCGGGGAGTCGATCGCGGTGGCGATTTCCTCGCGTTCCCATTCCAACGGCCAGCCCCAGAGGAGCGGCGGATTCTTCTGATCGAGGAAGCGCGGCGCCTTGTGGCCGCGGCGATCTTGGAGGTGCTCTTGCCAGGCTTTCCAGGCTGCGACGGGATCGTTCGCGGTAGGCGAGTCAGCGAGTCGGCGCGGGGCCGAGTCGTGCCAGAGCGGTTGAAGGTTCGACAACGTCAGCGGGGCTTCTTCGTGAATGGCGATCGCCATGATGACCGTGCAATCCTGCGATGGCCGCCCGATTCGAGTCGATCCTTGGCAGGAAGAACTGTCGAGTCGCGCGGCGCCGATGATGATTATTGCGCCTGTTTTGTGACGCCGAAGGAGATGCCGACGCAGGTAAATAGACGATTGCGAGCGGCCCCGCTATCTTACAGGTTGCGGTGGGGATGGTCGAGGGTTGAGGGCCATTGGGGTAGGCACGCCGAGCGTGGCATAAGGGCGGGTCGATAATCGCACCGATAGCACAAAGCTGGCAGCGTCAATTGCTCGTTGGGCGACGGCACGGCGGAGCGTGCCTGCTACAAATGGGCGACGCTAATTGTTGAGGAGTCGTAGGATGGATCGCTTGCAGCATGGCGGTGGATGTGGCGGTATTTGTCGAGTCGCGTTTTGTCTGATTTTGGCCACGCTGAATGCGTCCCACGGTTGGGCTCAGCAAGCCGTGCCGCGCGGGGAGGCGACGCCCGGCGAGAGTGCGGAGCCGAAGGCGGTGGCGCGTGATGTGGAAGCAAGGCCGCAGGCGCCGCGGCTGCCGGAACCGGTGGGGGCGAAGCGGTTGTCGCCGCAGTATCCGGTGTGGGTGGATCCGAAAGAGAAGGCTGTGTTGGTTGACGGGCAAATCTGCCTGCGGGAAGGCATGCTCGAGATGTTTGCGTGCACTCGCAACACGAAGGAGCATGAGGCGATTGTAACGGCGGATACCAAGGCGCAATTCGTGCATGCGGGATTGCTGGCGCTGGGGGCGGAGCCGGGGCATCCGGCGCAATTTCAGCCAGAGTACAAGCCGCCGACAGGCACCGAGATCGAGGTGCTGGTGCGGTATCGCGATGCCAAGGGCAAGGAGCAGACGGCGCGGGCACAAGATTGGATCAAGGATATCAAGACGAAGAAGCCGATGGAGTTTCCGTTCGTCTTCGGCGGCAGCAGTTTTTGGACGGACCCGGATACGAAGAAGCAGCATTACCAGGCTGAGGGCGGTGACTTTGTGTGCGTATCGAACTTCGGAACGGCGATGCTCGATATTCCGGTGAGGAGTTCGCAATCGAATGAAGAACTGGAGTTCGAGGCGTTTACGGAGAAGATTCCGCCGTTGGGAGCGCCGGTGCGGTTGGTGTTTAGGCCGAAACTGAAGGCGGAAGCCGGAGTGGGGAAGGCGGAAGGAAAGGCTAGGGGGGCGGGCGACGGTGGAAAGGCAGAGCGTTCGCCGGCGGCGGAAGCGGAGGCGAAGTAGTGTATGAGAGTTCTTGTTGGGGTCGATGGGTCGTCGAATTCGTTCGCCGCGGTGGAGTTTGTCGGGCGGCTCTTGTCGGCGGAGCGCGATGAGCTGGTGCTGTTGTTTGCTACGCCAGCGATTTCGTTTGAAGATGATCGGCTGGATCCCGCGATTGAAGAGCGGGCGCGGTCGGTGCTGAGTCGGACCGTCCTCGACGCGGCGACTGAGCGGTTGCCGGCGGCGTGGGCGGAGCGTGTCGTGAAACGCGACGTTGCGGGGGCCGCAAGTACAAAGTTGCTCGAAGCGGCCGAGGTTGAGCATGCCGACCTACTGGTGGTCGGCTTTCGCGGCACGAGCGGCATTATCGAAAATTTCATCTTGGGCAGCGTTACGCGGGCGGTCGCCCATTCGGCAAAGGTGCCGGTGCTCGTGGTCAAGAGTGTCGAGCGGACCGAGATGCCTGCGAAGCAGTCGCCGGGGCCGGCGACGAAGCACATTCACTTGCTCACGGCCTACGTAGATGCACAGTTCGCACAGCAGGCGGCGGCCTTGCTGCAGCAGTTCAGTTGGCCGCCGGAGACCCGCGGCTGGGCGATGACTGTGGTGCGGCCGATGTTCATTACGGACCTGCCGGATTGGCTAAAGGTTGAGCGCGATCCGGACGTGGCGGCGATGGCATTGGCGTGGGAGGTCGAGCATCAACAGAACATTCAAGCGGCGCGCGGTGAGCTGGAAAAGTTTCGCGAGGTCTTGCCGAGGTGCTTTACGAGTGAAGAGTTGATTGTGGCGGAAGGCCGGCCAGGCGAGGAAATTATGGTCCAGGTTCGCGAGAAGGCGATCGACCTGGTGATCATGGGCAGCCGATCGAGCAGTTCGCTGAAGCGGTTGCTGCTGGGAAGCACTTCGGAACAGGTGTTGCGCGAGGCGCCGTGTTCGGTGTTGATCGTGCGGTGATGTGAGGGTTTGTTTGGATTGATAGGGTAAACGTTCTTTGCAGCGATGGTTGCGTCTCTCATCTGGGGCATCGCAGAGCCTCTGCCCCAGGCACCCTCGGCGTGAGCGCAAACAAAACGGACTGGCCACCGAAGTGGCCAGTCCGTGCGCACGCGAATGGAGATTTGTTGGGTGCGACCGGTTTGCCGCGTTCACTATTTGCTCGACCAGGTGATGACGTCTTGCTGCGGCTTGGCGGCAACCGTCGTCGCCCGTGGCACGGCGGCCGAGGTCTTGCTGTAGTTTACCCGTTGCTCGTAAACGGCAGTGTGAACCGGGGCGAGCACGGCGCGCCGAGCAGTGCGATCATTCGCGGGGAACAATTGCGGCGCTTCGAGGTAAGTCGAGCTTTCTTTCTTCTGTACCTTGTACGGGTCAGTGGCGTCGCTCGGCGATTCTGGTTGAGGCTCCGGCTGGGGCTGCGTAGCAGCCGGGTTATCGGTCGGCCGATTGGCGGTCGTTGACGAAGGAGCGGCGCCGGGATTGTTGTTGGTTGTTGTGGCACCGGCCGCTGCCGAGGCATTGGCGGGCAGCGCGGTTGTCGACTGCGGTACGCTGGGTGCTTGCTGGGGCGAAGCGTAGGTCGGCGGTGGTGCGGCCGCAGTGGCGGCTGGAGTCGGGGAAGCTGCCGGGGCGCTCGCGGAGCAATTCGAGCACGGTGCAGCAGGTTGTTCGTACGAGGTTTGAGTTACCGCGCCGGCAGAGCAGCTTGAGCAGCCGCTCGAGCCGCACGATTCACACCCACACGAGGGCGCGTACGACGTGGTGTACGTGCTGTTGCAGGCGCTGCAGGTTGGTGCCGGAGCATAACTTGCGGTGCAGGTCGAGCACGCCGGTGCGGAGCTGGCCGTGCACGTGGAGCAGGTTGGTGCATAGCTCGCAGTACAAGTCGAGCAGGTTGGAGCAAAATTGGCCGTGCATGTTGAGCAAGTCGGGGCGTAGCTGGCCGTATACGCGGGGGCGTATGTCGCGACGTAGGTCGTCGCGCCGAACAGGCGTGCGCTCGCACGGTTCAACCAGTAGCCGGGATACCAACCGCTGTAGGCCGTGGTGTAGGCCGTGGGGGCATAGTACGTGGTATAGGCCGGCGCGTAATACGACGTGACGGCCTGACCACAACATTGAGCGCTCGCATCTTGTGCGAGGCCCACTGACAAGAGCAGCGCGGCGAATGCCGCAACAAGACGCGTGAATTTGTTCGACATGATAACGCTCACAAGTTCGACTTCTGCAGAGAAGGACCCTACCTTTTGTTTACTCAGCCTTCCCCACAAAAGCAACTATGTGCGGAAGGTGAGCGCGAATTTGGTGGGGATTGCTTGCTGGGCAAGCTGTGCCGTCTGGCCAAGGCGTGCGGGCTAAGTTTGGATGAGACCCGATCAGTGCCGTACGCCGGCTGCGCATCCTGCGGCCGTTGGGGGAACCTGATGAAGTGTATCTCAAAAGTTTGGCCGTGCGCGGGGTGTTGCGAATAAACGACATACTTTTGAGGCGTGTTGTGAGATCGCGACGGTGTGATTGGAATGAGCATTTGGGGCAGCTCGCGCAGTGCGGCAAAACGATCGAATGCAAAGCATGGGCGACCAATCTGTTCCACAGAGAGACGCACTTACAAGACGGCCTTTTAGTACGGGAACAGGCCCGTCGGAGTTCACGTCATGCGGCGCGAGCGCTCGTAACGGTCGTAGAGGTCGAAGAAGATCTCGCGGACATTGCTGCCATGGCAGGCATGGCTAGCGGCGACGATTTCTGGGGTGATGCAGTTGGACACTTCACCACATAAATCGCTTACGAGCTGCATGATGAGGGCGCGATCGGGGGCGAGTTTAATGAGGGTTGGCAGGCATGTAGGGGCGTGTGCTGTAACGATGAGTCCGCAGCCGGCGCGTCGGCAGCGACGAATGAGCCGCCATCGCTCGAAGCAACCGAGTTGTTCATAACCATCGACGATGGCAACCACGCGATCGGGGCCGTGCGTTGAAATCGCAATTTGCCGAGCGCGAACTTGCTCGTCTGGCAGGCGCCGCTCGCGATCGCGCAGTGTGCTGGCGACAATTTCTTTGCCGGCTCCAGTGAGCAGTGGTTTGAGTGTTTCGAGCAGTGTGGATTTGCCGCTGCCGTGCGGGCCGGTGATGGCGGCTCGCCAGTTGAGAGTTGCTAGCTTGTCGAGAAGGCCCTCGGCGCTCATATCGGCGGGAAAGCGGTAGAGCAGGGCCCCGGGGCGTGTCCAGCAGGTGGCGAACGGGTTTGAGTCGCGCGACGGAACCCGGGAGTGATTTGCGAGAGTGGCGTGGCTCATTGGCTTGAGGCGGAGTCCTTGCGAATTCAGTTGCGATCGTTTCGAACTCATTCGCCATCGGCGGGGGGGCGCGACTCCGCGTCTGATTCCAGCGGACTGAAGGTCGCGACACTGCCCAGGCAGAATGGTAGCTCGGCCACGGTTTCGGGTGTTTGCGGCATAAAGAGCCGGACCCGAACGCACCAGCAGACCTTTACGATGTTGCCGTCATAGCTCAGCGGGCTCGGTGGCAGCACGGTGTGGAAGCGGTGCGGCACGCGGAGGTCCAGCGGGCGTGACGCGTCATCGGTAAGGCGTTCGAAATGATGGACGGCGAGGTCCTCTTCGCCTTTGCCGGCGGTGTACCAGAGAACCGAGAGTTCGGCGGCGCGGACTGTGCGCATCTGCGTGCCATCGATCATGAATCGGCCTGAAAGCCGGTCGCCGGGTTGATACGCGGCAGCGGGCGAATCGAGCACGATGCGAATGGTGGGTTGCGCTTTCACGTTTGCGACCTCGCCAAAACTCGGTCGGTCGTGGGCGCAGCGGCAGGCAGCCGCAGTGGGTAAACGTAGACCGGGAACCGGCGTTCGAAATCGCCCCAGCGAGCCATGCGGCCGCATACGACAAGCGTCCAAATCACTGCGTTGTGCGGCGACACGAACGAGTGCATCGCAAAGTCGGGTATCGTGAGATCAAACGTGGCTTCGAACGCGCGCTGTGGCTCGACGTCGAACTTGCGATGGCTAAAGAGCACGGAGCGGTGCACGCGCTGACTGGCGCGTCGCGTGTCAGTGCCTTGTTGATAAATCGCTTGCTCTTCGCATACTAGCTGCACTTGAAACCAGCGGAATCGCAGCCGGCCGCTTTGGGAGACGAAGCCGTGGAACGTGCCGCCAGGGTAAAACGGGTGCTGTGAGACTTCGACGAGCGTCGTGCCGACGGCGATCGTGAAAGCGATTTGGCGGATGAGCGCGGCGAGCGTCCATACGCCGGCGAGCACGAGCGGCACCATTAGCCACGCCAGCAGCGCGACGTTCGGGCTGCCTTCGCGATACATCGAGATGACTTGGAAAACGAAAAATCCAACCAGGGTGTTCCACACGATGCAAACCGCGGCCATCGTGAACGACAGCCAGCTTGGGGCGGCGTCGATCGGCAGGCGGTAGGCCAAGCGGACGCCCGCGCTGTCGGTCACAGCGTCGATCGACGGCACATTGGGTAGCGTCGGGCGCACGGGGCGATCGTCAACGCCGGGAAGTTCCCAGTCGGTCGCTTTACGAACGACGGCAGCGCGTCGTTCGGTCGAGATCGATGATTGCCAGAGCAAGTGGATGAGCGCCGCGGCGCCGTAGACGATCAGCGCGACCGGAATGACCATCCCGAGCCACGGCCAGACGCCGGCGTCATCGGCGCTGGAGATGTGGTGGATGAGCCACCACACGCCGATGATGCCGAGCGCGAGGAACGTAGCGAACAGCAGCCCTTCGGCGATGCGGCCGGCCCACGGCGAGCTGGTGCTGCGCGTGCCGCGCTTCTTGACGAACAGGCGTGGGCGAGGAATTAAGGACACGGCGCTTGCGGGAGTGAGATGGAACCGCCCGATGTGAACGGTGGACGATACTACTATTCTCACATATCCGCTGGTGGGCTGACAGAAGAATTCGGGCCGGGAGACTGGTGGCGGGGTCGATGTATTCGTGATAGGCGTTGCGATTGGTTGGATCTCGTCAGCCGCCGGCTCTGCCGGGGGTTTGCCGAACGATCAGGATTCAGTGGCGGCGCACTGGGGGCTCGCCTGCGGCTCGACCCCCAGCCACCCGTGGAGAAGGGTCATCAAACGAAAAGCCCCCGGCGGAGCCAGGGGCTAGCGAGTTGCGACGCAATGTTCCAATTCACGAACGCGACCGTTAGTGGACGGCAGCGGGTTCTTCGATCGGCTGGTGGCCGGGGCGATAGAAGCCCACGTTCTCGAGTGCCTTGTAGACTTCTTCCAGCGTCTTTTCGCCGAAGTTGGAGATGCTCAGCAGGTCTTCGCGGGTGCAGTTGAGTAGGTCGTCGACGGTGAAGACGCCGCGTTCTTCGAGGCAATTGGTCGTGCGCACCGCCAGGCCGATTTCGGCCGTGCTCATTTCGAGTTTTTCCTTGAGGTCTTGTGAGCTTTCGTACGCGCGGTTTAGCGGGATGCGTGTCATGAGGGGTCCCTCCCTTAAGAATGAAAACGAACGAGGCCAAGCGGCAGGTCGAGATCATACCGCTCCGCCTGCACTGGTGGCAGAGTATACCAACTTTCCGAGGCGATGCGAATAAACTCCGTAAAAAACACGTTGTGAAATACGGCGAGTGCTAGCATCGTGTGGCCGAATGCGTAGCATTGTGGGTGTTGAGCGACGTTCGGTTCGCGCGAGGGGATGTACGGGCGAACATGGATGCGGAATGATGGAAGAACGCGTGCCTTGCGGTGTTAAACTCACGCGTACGGAACGGCCGGGACACCCGTGGGGACGCGATCACGTCCTTCCAAGCGGCAGGCCCTGCGGCCCCGAACGCTGTGCGCGAAAGGCACTGAGTTCTTGCGAATTCAGCTGCGGAAAGCCAAATGAATTATCTCTTGGAAAACCTGACCGAGCCGCAACGGGCGGCTGTGACGCATCGCGATGGACCGCTGTTGGTGCTGGCTGGGCCGGGGAGCGGCAAAACGCGGGTCATCACGCATCGTATTGCCCACCTCATTGAGAGCGGCGTGCCGAGTTCGCAGATTCTCGCGCTCACGTTCACGAACAAAGCGGCCGACGAGATGAAGCGGCGGGTGGCCGAACTGTCGCCCGGCAACCGCGTGTGGTTAAGCACGTTCCACCGGTTCGGAGCGATGCTGCTCCGGCGATACGCGGAGTACGTCGGACTGCAGCCGAACTTTACCATTTATGATACGAGCGATGCCCGGCAGACGATTAAGCGAGTTGTTGAGGCTCGCGAGATCAACACACTCAATTATTCGCCCGACCGGCTGCACGAGGCGATCAGCGCGGCGAAAAACAAGCTTATCACGGCCGATAAGTATGAACCGCGGAGCGGCAGTATGCTGAGCCGCGTGGTGGCGGAGGTTTATCCGGCGTATCAGGCGCGGCTGCTGGCATCGTCGGCCGTCGATTTCGACGACTTGCTGCTGCACATCGCGAGGCTGCTATATGAGCATGCTGAGGTCCGGGCCGAGCTGGATGCGAAGTATCGCTATGTACTGGTGGATGAATATCAGGACACGAACCGCGCGCAGTACGTCGTCTTGCGGGCGTTGTCGACGGATTACCCGAACTTGGCGGTGACAGGCGACCCCGACCAGTCGATCTACGGTTGGCGGGGCGCGGATCTTAACAACATTCTGGAGTTCGAACACGACTATCCGAGTGTGAAGATCGTGCGGCTGGAGCGGAACTATCGCAGCACGAAGCGGATTCTGCGCGTGGCGGATGAACTGATCGGCCACAATCTCAAGCGCAAGAAGAAGCAGTTGTGGACAGCGAATGGCGACGGCGCGGCGGTGCGGCTGATTGCCTATCTCGACCAGGATAAAGAGGCAGCCGATATTGCCGAGCAGATTCGTTCGGCCGTCGCCGGAGGAAAGCGGAAGCCGAGTGACTTTGCAATTTTTTACCGCGTGAATGCGCTGTCTCGGTCGATCGAGAAGGCGCTGCGGATGGCGGGCGTGCCGTACCAGATGATCCGCGGCCAAGAGTTCTACGCGCGGAAGGAAATCAAAGATGTGCTAGCGTATTGCCAACTCATCAACAATCCGCGCGATGACATGGCATTCGAACGCACGATCAACACGCCGGCGCGGGGTATCGGGCGAAAGACGATTGAGCGGTTGACCGAGTATTCATACCGCCATGGCTTGCCATTGCTCGAGGCCGCTCGGGCGGCGTGGCAAATTGAAGGGTTTTCCAAAGGCACAGCGGCGAAAGTGGCGGCGTATATCGAGATCATCGATCGGATCGCGGCGGTGGTGCATGGCGACGTGGAGGAAGTGATCGGCACGGTGCTGGAAGCGTCGGGGTATCGCGCCTCATTGCTCGGGAGTGATGATGAGCAGGATCAGAACCGGTTGGCGAATATCGAGGAATTACTGACCGACGCGCGGCAGTTCGATGAACAAAATCCCGGCGGCGGGCATTTGGAGGAGTATTTGGAGCGGTCGTGGCTGGTGAACGAAACCGACAATTGGGACGCTGAGACCGACAAAGCTACGTTGATGACCTTGCACGCGGCGAAGGGCTTGGAGTTTCCAGTTGTATTCGTCGTGGCGGTGGAAGATGGCGTTTTGCCGCACGAGCGCGTGGGGCAGCACCCCGATGAGCTCGAAGAAGAGCGGCGGCTGGCGTTCGTGGGCATTACGCGGGCCATGGAAGAGTTGCAACTCAGCTATGCCGTGACGCGCGACTTCCGCGGCGTGCGGCGGCGGACGATTCCGAGTTCCTTTCTGATGGAGATGCCGCGGGGCGAAATGGAGATGCTCGGCGGCGAGAACGCGCACGACCCGATGTCGTTCGACCCGTGGGAAGTGCCCGACGACGATGACGGCGATGATTCATGGGATTGGCAGTTGGAGGACCATGAGGTCGCGCCGGTCGGCGATGTCGATTCGAAACCAGCGGTCAACATCTCGGCGGCGTCGATCATGACGGCGGCGGCTATGGAGCGGTCGGGTGCGGCTGCCGGACTAGCCAGGGATACTGGCGCCGGGGCGGCCGTCGTCGGCAGCGAGCTGGCGGATGCCGTGCCGCGTGTGCCGCCGGATGTGTTCAAGCAGGGCATGACCGTGATGCACCCCGAGTACGGACCGGGAAAGATTGTCGCCCTCTCGGGCTCTGGCAAGAATCGCCGAGCGACGATTCAGTTTGCGACGGTGGGACAGAAGAAGATCATACTGGCACACAGTGCGGTACGGCCGGCGCGGTAAGTTTTAGCGAAACCGTTCGTACGCTTCGAGAACGACGTCGCGGTCGATGCGGGTTGGCGTGCAGACCATCCGCAAAGGCGAGCCTTTAAGGCGTGCGATGCGTTCGGCAAAGGTCATCGGAGTCGACGAGTCATCCGAATTGTTGCGACGTAAGAATATGTGTTCACCTTCGGGCACGACCGTGAATCCCAGTTGGGCGGACGCCTTTAGTCCGCGAGGCTTGGGCGCGTGCGACCGATTGAAGGACGCTACGCCGTCTTCGCCGCGAGCTTCGTATGCACTGAGAGTGCCCGCACGGCCGTGATAGCGTCGGCGAGCGTGGTCACGACGCGGCTGCGGGCGTCGGCGACCGGTTCGGCGAGGGCGTTTTTGTTTTCGGTGGCGGTCCAAAAGCCGACGACGATCGGCAGGTGCGGATAGCGGCTGCGGAGGCGACGCCAAAGGAGGCGGCTGTCGCGCGGGGCGATGGGCGGCAGTACGGATATCACGACGATGTCGCTATCCGACTCGGCCACCTTGTCGACGAGCTCGCTGGTGAGTGACTTGGCGGCTCCAGTGTCGGCCTCGAAGCCTTCGGCGGTAAGCATTTGGGCGAGCATGCGGGCAGCGATTTCGTCGGCGTCGTCTCGCAGCGGAATGCACAACACATGCGGCGGCTGCGTGATCTGGCCGGCGGAGACTTCCTCGCCATTGGCAATTGCCCGCTCAGTTTCCAGTCGACGGCGTGTCAAGTATTCCTCACGAGCTGTTCCTTCAAGCTCCGAGACTACGTCTTCGGCAGCTTCGATAACGAAGGCTTCCTGTTCGTCGCTGAGCAGGTCGCCGTGGCGATCCTGTTCGGCGAGCACCAGCGCGGGGATCAATACCTCGTCGTAGTAAGTGCCGAGCGAAGACTCTTTAACGGCCTTGCGCGCCAGCTTGAGCGGCTCGTCGTAGTCGAAGGCCAGTAGCCGTTCATACACGCGCTGCGCGGGCGACATCGGCGGGCGATCGGCGAGGAGGATCGTAATGAAATGTAGTTGCGGCACATAGCGGGCTGCGACCAGCAGGCACACCGTCATTGGTACGGAGAGAATGAGGCCAACCGGTCCCCATAGCCACGTCCAAAAGATGGCGGAGATGATGACGCCGACGGTCGAAACGCCGGTGGTGCTGCCATAGGCGAGCGGTTCAATGACATTGTTCGAAATGAGCTCGACGACGATATACCAGCCGACTACGAGTCCCGGTTGCCACCAGCCGGGCGATGTGGCCACGGAGACCATAATCGGCAACACGGCGGCGATCCAGGGGCCAATGTAGGGCAAGAAACGGAGCGAGAAGCCGAGGACGCCCCACATGATTGCTCCAGGTACACCGATCGCCCAGAGGCCGATGGCCACGGCCAGGCCGTAGCCAGCGTTGACGAGGAACAGCGCGCGGAGATAGCGGCCGACTCGGTAGGCGACGTCGTGCACAGCTTCAGTCGTGGCGTGCAGATGCGAAGCGCCAAAGAGTTGAATCAGTCGGCTCCGCTGGTTTTCGCGGTCGAGCAGCATGAACAGCACCAGGATGATCACCATTCCGCCGGTAGTCAGCGGCGCGACGACGGGGCCAAGCCAATCTTGCGCTTGTTGCAGTCGCGAGGGCGGGAGTTCGACGACTTTGACTGCCAGCGCCTTGGCCGGGTCGTCTTCCTTCGTCGAGCCGGCGGTTGGGCTCGCATTCGCCGTATTCTCGGGCGGCTGAAGCGCGTCTGATCGACTGTCATTTCGCTCTTGCACGATTGCAATGGCAGCCGAATCTTTCCCTGTTTGTGAATCGTCTTGGTTCGTGTTCGTTTTGCTTTGTTCTGTATCTGAGGTGGCCAAGCTCTTGAGCGCTGCCGCCGGATTAGCCGTCGGATCGCTCTTCGGAACCTGTTTTTTTTGTTGTGGACCGTTCGAGATGGCATTACGCAAATCGGTCAGCGTTGCCGTGACGCGCGCGACCATCGGCGACTCTGGCCGCAGCGAGTGAATCTTGTTGATGAGTTCGGTTTCGTGATTCGGAAGTTCAGTGCCGAGTTCCACAAGTTGAGTAGTGACGACGTAAGCGAGCGATCCCAGAATCACGAATGAAATCCCAACCACAGCCAGGACGGCGGGAATCCGCGGCACGTACCAGCGCTCCAATCGGTCGGCGAGCGGTGTGAGCAGGAAACTCAGCAGGATCGCCATCGCTAGCGGCAGGAGGATGGCCTTGGCGACGTACAGAGTCGTGATCGCCGTAATGACAGCGATGAGAATGAACAGCGGGGAGGTGCGATCCTTCATCGATTATCGTGCCGGAATGCGGATAGAGGTTAAGCTGCGGCCGTCGCCAGCGAAACGTGCGAACCCAGCGGAGAACACAGGCGTTCGAGCGCGATTCGAGGATCGCAGCTTCCGGTAAAACCGCTACCCGCAGGGCACATCTCGTGCCGCGGCGGGATGATGCGACGCCGCGGAATTTCGTCGCACCGCGAGACTTTCGATTGTGCTCGAAGACGCCAGGCTGGCTATCTTTCGACCGGCAGGAATAATTCGAACCTTGTACCCTCGGCCTCGTTAGACCGCACGGAAACGTGGCCGCCGTGGGCTTCTATCAGCTGTTTCACGATGGGCATTCCAAGACCTACCGGTTCCGACGTCGCTTCGGTGGCGGCCCGGGCGCCAAGAAGGTTGGCCAGAGCTTCGCGAGACAGCGGCGCGCCCGAATGCTGCACGGTACAGCATACGCCGCGCGCGCCCGCATCCGTGGCCGAAACGCGTACGGTGCCGCGCGGCGCGCTAGAGATCGCGAACGCCAAGGTATTTTCGGCGGCCCGCGCAAGGAGGCTGGCATCGGCGAAGACTTGCAGGTCGGTCGGCACGTCGTTGACAAGGTCCACGCTGGAAGCCGTGATCACCGGTTCGAGGCTGGCCACAACGTTCTCCACCACTGGCCACAGATCGATCCGGCGACACTCCATCTTTTCGCCAGCGCCGGTTGGTGAGTCGCTCTTCGACTTGATCACTTCGACGACCGACTGTTCGAGATGCTGAATATTGCGACGCAGGACCTTCAGCAACTTTTCGCTTTGCGGATTATTGCCGTCGTGCGTGAGTGCCTGTTCGATGACTCTCACGGTAAGGGAAATCGCTTGCAGCGGTGTTCGGAGATCATTGGCAACAAACGCGATGTGCTGATCGCGATGACGCTTGATTTCAAGTGATAGTTGTGTGGCGTACGTTTGCACGGCGAGCCCGATGGCTTCGTCGATGATGCGATTCACAACGCGCAGATCGGCGCCATGAATGATCATGCCGTGTTCTTCGGCAAGGTCATGGACGCAACTGCGAAGCACGTTGTACTCCGCGACGACTTCCTCGACGTTGAAGCCGTCGTGCAAGCGTTGCCGACCGTGAATGGGCGGGCTGCCGCGCATCAGGGTTTGTTCGGCGGCCTCTTCTGGCTGCTTTTCGAGGGCAGTGGCCAATTCATCAATGAGGAGCGGCATGTGGTCGTTGAGCGACGGCACATCCAAACCTTCTGCGGAAGGTAGTTGCCGCACTTGGCGGCGCCAGCGCGCAAGAAGAACGTGACGCTGCTCGCGCAGCAGCGCACCGATACGACGGAGTTCCGCGATAGACATGACAGTTCCCGCAGTGCCCGGCAGAAAGCCGATATGAGCTGGCCCAACTTGGTAGTGTAACCGAAGTATTCGCGACAAAATAGCGATCGATGGGGGGGCGACCACCGCTACGTGCTGCAGTTTTCGAACAAAGGTAGCGCTTTCTTGTCGCACTTCTTGAGTTGGGCGGCCCCGTTTCGAACGGCCCGCGGTCGTCCGCGCTCACCTTAAAGTGCCACTTTGCCCATAACAAAGTCGGGAAACTCGCCGGCTCCAATCGCGCCACACTTCTGCAATTGAGCGAAATGTTGAGCCGCTCCCGTGAAGCGGCGATTGATGATGACGGCGCAGCCATCGCACTGGTGACGCTGCTTGGCAGCGAGGGCTTGTCGCACCGTGTCGCTCGAGACGTTGTGGCCTTCGCCTTGAGTCAAAATAGCAACGCGCCGGGGGCTGAAATCGGCGATGAGGTTGGCATCTTCGCCGCCAGGGCGGCCGATGCGATCGACTTTTGCGCCGAGCGTGCGGCAAACCTCGACGACATAATCCTCCCACTCGGCGTCGCCCATTTTCTTCCAGTTGCGCTGTAACAGGGCGGCCTTTTGGAGCTTACCGGACGCGATTTGGTCGCGGCGTTCGTCAACCAACTTCTGCAGGCGGGTCTTCGTTTCGGTGATGCGCTCGACTTTTTCCTTGAGCCGCGCCTCGGCGAGACGCAATTGTGATTGGGCTTCGGCTAAGGCGGCAGGCAGCACGGAGTCGGCCGGGCGATACAGCAGCGACGCGAAGAGCGCGGCGCCCGCAGCCGCACCCCCTAATAAGGCCAGAAAAGCGATCGCGAAGGAGCTGACGAGCAAATTGACAATCACGAGCGTAAAAAAACCAACCACCAGCGGGCCGATGATCATTACCGCAATCGGCCACAGATCGAATTGCGCGGTGGGACGACGCAGCGATTGTGCGATCCGCAGGTAGCGCTGGTGGCGAGCGGCCTTCCTATTGTCGCGGGCGATGCCACAGCGTTCGGCTTCCAGGCGTGCGACTTCCGCTTCCAGCTGTTCGATCTCGTGGGTGAGCTGCGTGAGCGGACGATGCGGCGTGGTGGTGGCCATTACATGAAAGTACTACGCGGAATCAGACTGCGCTGGAAATTTGTCGCTTGCGCTGAATAAGTTCTGATTGTAGCAAGAAACGAGTGCTGGCGGCGCGAGCCGCATAGGCCTAGAGCAATCACTTGCTTGTGCTGGGTGCCGGTCCGAGGCAAGCGGGCACTTGAGCCCTAATTGGCCAGCGGCGCTTCCCCGCCGCCTTTTTGGGCCTCGAAGTCAATCGAGGCGCTGTTTACGCAGTACCGCAGGCCAGTTGGTTGGGGGCCATCGTTGAACACGTGTCCCAAGTGGGCGCCGCAGTTATGGCAAATGATTTCGTCGCGCACCATGCCGTGGCTGGTATCGGTCTGCGTGTCGACCACCTTTTCGCTTGCGGCGGCGGAGAAGCTGGGCCAGCCGCAGCCGCTGTCAAACTTTTCCGCCGAGGTAAACAGTTCCGTTCCGCACACGATGCAGCGGTAGGCGCCGTCCTCGTGATGGTTCCAATATTTGCCGGTAAACGGGGCCTCAGTTCCCTTCTCCTGGGTTACGTAAAATTGTTCAGGTGTGAGGCGGGCACGGAGGTCTTCTTTGGAAATTTCGGTTTTGTTGGTCATGGGTAGTTTGTTTGGCGTTGCCAACAGGTACACTAACAGACAGAGTGGAATCGAGAGCACAAAGGCGGTCACTGCCAGGGAGGGCACAGAAAACCAAGAAGGGAGCTTCTTCATCGGCGATCGCATTTCTTTGATGGGCCCTTGTGATTGGCGTATCTTTTCCAAATTTCTTTTGGCCAATTGTAGTAATTCGAGGGAACGATGTCACATCACGCTTCTCAATTCGTGTACATGACATGTCGTGCCGGGGCCGAGGGACCACTCAAGCAGGAAGTGGGCCTGCTTGAGCCGAATTGGCGACCGGCGTTTTCGCGGCCCGGATTTCTCACATTCAAGTGCGAGCTGCCGTGGCCCACGGCACAACAGCTGGCGGAGCGGAATTGGACGTTCGCGTACGCGTGCGGCATTTCGCTCGGCAAAGTGTGCGGCGGACAGTTGGGCGAGCTCGTTGAAGATGTGTGGCGCGTGGTCGAAGCGGCGAACTTGGTTCACGAGAACGTGCCGCTCGATATCCACGTATGGCAGCGCATGCCAGCGATCGATCTTGATGGGAACGAAACGTTTGTAACGCCGTTGTGTCAAGAAATCGAAGCTGCCTTGCGGAGAAGTGCTCCGGAAGCGGCCGAAGTGCAACGCTCAATGGCCGATCGCCGCAAGGCCACGCCGCGGAATGCACTGGTCTTAGATATTGTCGTCGTCGAGCCTGGCGAATGGTGGATTGGCTTTCATCGCGCCGTGCGGCGGGCCGAGCGCTGGCCCGGCGGCGTAATTCCCGTGCGGCTGCCACCGCATGCGGTTTCGCGCGCGTATGCGAAGCTGGAAGAATCGCTGCAGTGGAGCGACCTGCCGGTTGCACCGGAAGATGAGTGTGTGGAAGTCGGCTGCGCGCCCGGCGGGGCAACGCAGGCATTGCTCGATCGCGGCTTATTCGTGACGGGAATCGATCCGGCGGATGTTGATCCGATCGTGACAGGCCACCCGCGTTTCCGCCATCTTAAGAAACGCGGCGGTGACGTGCGGCGGCAGGAGTTCGCAGGCGTGCGGTGGCTGGTGGCCGATATGAACATCGCGCCGGAAGATACGCTCGACGAAGTCGAGGCGATCGTCACGCACGCCCAGGTATCGATTCGGGGTCTCGTGCTGACGCTGAAATTTTCGGACTGGGACGTCGCAACGCGGCTCCCGGGGTTTATTTCCCGCGTGCGCGCGTGGGGGTATCGCGATGTGCGAGCTCGGCAACTCGTTTCCGGCGGTCAAGAAGTCTGTGTCGTGGCTCTGCGGCGAAAAGCGCTGCGGCGGCTCGGCAAGAAGCGGCACCGAACGGGCACGAGAAACGGCCGGGCTGAAATGGCACCCGCGCCCGAGACGATGGTGCTACGAGAAGATCAGCCGCACGAGGCCACTTCTGGCCCGCATTTCTGATCTTCGGGTTCACTGCTATCTCCGCTAGAATTCCCGGCTTCACGTGCCGCGTGGCGCAAAGTGGTCGCCATTGGCTGCGTGCCGGGAGGAAGCGGATGCTCCGCGTGACGGGCTTTACTATCGGTGCGCTCCTGTTGCTGGCTGGTTGCCGCGGGTTGCCGCATGTGCCGCGGCTTTCGCCGCTGCCCGATGCGCACCAGGTGCCTGTCGGTCAGCTCGTGTTCCACAGCGACTTCGAACTGCCGAGCGATCACCGGCTGGTGCGCGAGCTCACGCTCGAACGCGAGGACATCTGCAACACGCTCGGCATCGCGACGAACAACGAACCGATCGAGGTGTACTTATTTCGCGATGCGGAACGTTACCGCGAATACTTAATGCGCAACTTCCCGACCGTTCCCTCGCGGCGAGCTTTCTTCTTAGAGACCGATACGAGGCTCGCCGTTTACGCGCATTGGAGTGATCGCGTGGCCGAGGATTTGCGCCACGAGGTCGCGCATGGTTACTTGCACTCCGCGCTGCCGAACTTGCCGTTGTGGGTGGACGAAGGACTGGCTGAGTATTTTGAAGTGCCGCGCGGGCTCGCGGGGTTGAATCAGCCGCATGTGGAACTGTTGTCGGACTCGATCACACGCGACAACTGGAAGCCGAATCTGCAGCGGCTCGAATCGTTGAAAGATTCGGCGCAAATGGACCAGCGCGACTACGCGGAGTCGTGGGCCTGGGTGTACTTTATCCTCCACTCGCCGCCGGAGCGACGGGAGTTGTTGCTAGGTTATCTCGAGGAATTACATGAGAAGGCTGCAGCGACGCCGCTTTCAATTCGGTTCGCCAAGGCAGGAGTTACGCCGGAGCTGCCTCTCACTCAATACATCGCCACGCTAAAGCAGGATAGTGTGGTGCGGGCTTTGAAGTAACGCTTGCTTCGCGCCAGGCCTGTTGGCGGCAAGCACTGTGTGAGACAGTCGCCAGTGAGCCACGCTCACCGGAGTCCGGACCGCGTGGCGGTCCGGCTATATCACTTGCGATTTGTCGCTAACACCACAAAGTCACGCATCTTTTCGATAAATTACGCCTTCGTCGACTTTTTGAAAGCCAAGCTTGCGGTAAAGTGCGAGCGCCGCATCGTTGTGCTGCATCGTCTGCGCTTCGACGATCAGCACGCCGCGGGCACGCAGGCGGTCGAATGCTTCGGCCAGCAGAAACGTGGCAAGACCTTTGCGGCGATGATCGCGCAGTACGCAGAGGTCAAACATGCCCGCGGCGTTAGCGCCCCACACTGAGGAGAGCGGCTCGACGTCCCAGAACCACACGTCGGCCATTGCTTCGCTGCTGCCCGGGCGAGCGAGGAAGAAGTGGACGCGTTCGAACGCCCCGGTCGTACAGCCCTCCCACCACGTGGGCGCCGGCGGAGTTTGGGTTTCCTGGCAGGTCAGCTCGCGACGCAGTTGGCGAAGATTACGGGCGATGGGCAGGCGGAACGTCGGCAGGTCGAGCCGCATCACGATGACGCGGTCGATCTCCCGATAGCCGGCCGCTCGGCAAGCATCATTGAACAGCACGTCGCCCGTAAGAACGCCGGGCAGTTCGCTGCCGCCGTACAGGCCGAGATAGAATGCATTGAGCGGCCGGATACCACCCGCATAAACAACTTTTGCACCGCGCTCGCGCAAGTAGGCTTCAGAGCGCGTGAGCAATTCGCCGGCGAGCGAGACACTGCGATGGTTCGGGCGGAGCATCAATTGATACGTTGTGCCCGAGTCGTAGGCGACCGCCGTTTGTTCTTCGTTCGGACCGAATCCGGCGTGAATGAAACCGACAGGCTGATTGTCGACGAGGGCCACGATCAGACCCGCGGGGTCGAAGTAAGGTTTCGAAAAGACGAACTGCTCAAGGATTCCCGCCGTAACGGGTTGGGCCAAGCCGCGCTGGGGCGGCTGTTCGCGCCAGATTTCCGCCAGCCGTGGCGGGTCGGTGTTGCGAAATGAGCGGAATTGATACACGGCAAGGCCGGGGCAGAGGAGTTCATTCCATGAGTTGGCGAACTCGCTATCGTAAGCGGGGAGGGGCCGGACAGACAAGGATATGGCGGGGGGTATCGGCCCGCCGTAGGCATTTAGGCGACTTCGCGCCGGCAGATTTTCTTGACATCGCTTTTCTTGCGGACTCCCGGTTCGCCTTTCCAGCGTCGGTGGAGCCACCAGTATTGGCCCGGCGATTCGCGCACGAGCTTTTCGAGATGATCGGTGTACCATTGCGCAAGCAGCGGCACGGAACCGTATTCGAAGGTCGGATCGCGCGGATCGCAAATCGCAGCCGGGCCGACTTCGTAGTGTAGCGGCGCGCCCACGCGGCGGGCGTAGCTGACCATGGTTGGTGCGTTAAATGTCAGCGAGAAGATCGACACGGCCTTGTGTGTCGAGGCTGGCTTGCCGAAGAAGTCTACCCAGCATTGTCGCTGGCCGGCGGCCTGGTCGCCCAGCAGCGTGAGGATGCCGTTGCTTTCGAGCATGCGTTGGATGTCTTCGCCGCTGCCTTTCTTCGGGAGCATGTATTGACCGGTGCGGCCGCGGAAGTCATTGATGAAGCGATCGAGATAACGATTGTCGAGCGCGCGGGCAACCGTATAGGTCGGAAAGCCGAACAGGCCCATCAGGTAGCCGCCGAGCTCGAAGTTGCCGAAGTGGCCGGAAATGATGACCAACGGTCGGCCGCTCAGCAGCGTGCGGACGAATTCCTTTTGCCGCACGATGTTCGAATGTTCGCGCCAGTTGGTTTCGTGAACTTTGCGCGGCGTTTGGGCGATCTCGGCGATCATCAGGATAAGATGCCGCCACATCTGCCACGTGATGACGTCGCGCTCTTCGGCTGATTTCTCAGGGAAGGCGATGCGCAAATTCTTGTCGACGACGTTGCCTCGAATACGCAGCACGCGGCCGGCGAGCGTAGCCAGGAAGCCCGCGACGCTGTCACACACCGAGAGCGGCATCGCCTGAATGAGCGCGATGAGTGCGCGAACAATGATATAGACAATGAAGTCGAGTGCGGTCTGCAACATGGCCAGGATTGTTGCAGAAGTTGGGCGAATGAGGAAAGAGCGGTTGGAAAGCGAAAACCAGCGAGCCGGCGCGGTCCATCCCTGTTTTTCAAAGCTTGAGACAACCGGGGCCGGGCCCGGCCCGCGTGCAATTACAATCGGCAAACCTTCTGACGACGGATCGCCGCTCACAGGTCATCGACACGAGCTTTTTGACCCGCCTGCTGCAGCGCAAGCGGTTCTTCACTAGCCGATGAGGCCGCCGCGGCGAACTCGGCTTGTTCGGGATGTGGGCCTTCCGCGAATTCCTCGATTGCCTTTGCGCAGAACGCCTTGAGGTCGTCCGGCTTGCGGCTGGTCACGAGGCCATTGTCGACCACGCACTCTTCATCGACCCAATTGCCGCCCGCGTTGCGGATGTCGGTCTTAAGACTCGGCCATGAAGTGAGCGTACGGCTTTCGACAACGTCCGCTTCGACCAGCATCCATGGTCCGTGGCAGATCGCGGCGACTGGTTTACCCTGTTTAAAAAAGTCGCGGACGAAGTCGACGGCGATCTCATTCGTTCGCAGTGTGTCCGGGTTGGCGACGCCGCCGGGCAGAATTAGGCCGTCGTAATCTTCAGCGCTCACATTGTCGATCGTCTTGTCGACATGGAATTGATCAGCGGGCTTGTCGTGGTTAAATCCTTGAATCTCGCCCGCTGTGATGGAAATAAGTTCCGCCTTGCCGCCAGCTGCTTCGACGGCTGCCCACGGTTCGGTCAGTTCGACCTGCTCGACGCCAGACGTGGCGAGGAAGGCAATTCTCTTGCCGGTGATTTGTTCGTTGGCCATATGGGGCTCCTTTATGTCATGCTCCCGACTGACGTGTGCAACTTCCATTCCCGCGGAGGTAGTGGCGACGAGGGCAGTGGCGCAATAGCCGGACCGCCATGCGGTCCGGCGCCGGAGGGCATGGCCCTCCGGCTATCCGTCTAACGCCGCATCCAATCGATGATGCGAATCAGCGAAGTCGTGCAACCAGCGTTAGGGCCGCCCACACAACGAGGCCGAGTGCGAGTGGAACGACGCCGATCATCGACAGGCCGCGCGCGTAGGCGATGCTCGATTGCAGCATGAACGCGCACGTCGCGCAGAACAGGATGGCAGGCAGCGGATAGAATGGCATTGAGAACGGGCGCTGGGCGGCGGCATCCCGATAGCGCAATCGGAATACTGCGACGCCCGTCAGGAGGCAGAGACCCCAATACGCAGGCGCCGATCCAGCCACCAGCGTCTCGAAACCGCCGGAGTATTTTGCCCAGGGCAGGCCGCTAAGGCCGACGCGAGCCAGGGCCGAATCGAAGAGGCGGCGGCCGAGTTCGGTGCCGACTTGTAACACGAGTACGACGGCGATGAAAGCTTGCACGGCGATCGCGGCGACCGGGGCAGCGCGGCGTTCGTTCCACGTGGCCAGCCGGCGGAGCGCTGGATAATCAGCGCCCCACACGGCGTAAATGCGGGCCGCGGTGAGGATCATGCCGTTGATCGCCCCGAGGGCGGAGAGCATGACCAGAATGCTGATCGCGCGGTCGCCCCAGGGCCCCGCCGCCTGTTCCAGGACATCGGCAGCCGGGATCTTGGTGTGGCGAACACCTTCGAAACCGAGTGCCTGCAGGTACGCAGCGTTGACGGCGAGGTAGATGACCGTGATCCCGACCACGCCGAGAATCAGTGCCCGCGGCAGGTTGCGGCGTTGATCGCGTACTTCAGCGGCCACGTATGCAGCATGGCACCAGCCGCCATAGGTGTAGAGTACGAAAACAAGGGCGAGGCCAATGTTGACGTTTGTCCCGCTTGAAGCAGTGTCGTTGACGCGAACCGCGGCTGCCGCCAGCGGCTGTTGGGCCGGGGGCGCGGTAGCGAGAAATCCGGCGAAGATGATGCCGAGTAGACCGATGACTTTTATCAGTGTGAGAATGTTTTGTGTGAGCTTGCCGGCGGCGATGCCGAGGGTGTTAAGTGCCGAAAGCGCGATGATCGGCATAATGGTGAACCAGTTTTCAAATCGCGCTAGCCTCGGCCACACATGGCCAGCGTAGTCGGCGAACACGTACGCCATGATCGCGATATTGCCGCTGATGATCGTGGTGAGTTGCCCCCAGGCGAAGAGGAAGCCACACCAGGAGCCGAACGCGCGGTTGAGGTATTGGTAGTCGCCACCGTCGCGAGGGTAGGCCGTCGCGAGTTCGGCGTAGCAGAGCGCGCCGCACCAAGCGAGCAGGCCGCCGACGACCCAGAGCGCCATGGCGGTCCACGGGCTGCCCGCGTTGGCGAATATCTGCGGCGGAGCACGGAAGATCGAGGTTCCGACAACGACGCCGACGATAATGCTCACGGCGTCCCACAGGCCGAGCCGAGGGGCAATGTGCGAGGGAGCGGATTGCGCTTCCGTTTCCATGGAGTTTTTCGCGAAGTGTCGACTCAAAGGCCAGGTGAAAGCGTTTTCATTGCTTTCCCGGGGTCGCCGAAGTGGCAATTACGCGAGCTGGGTAAATTTGGTGGCCGCGTTTCGTGAGTCAAGCTCCGCTGAATCGCGCAGCACAATCGAATGAGCATTTTGCTCCCTATGTCGGTCGGGAGTGAATTCCGAAGAATCTTTTCGGTAGCTAGCAAATTAGTATGGACTTCGCAAAAACCCCGGTCGATAATTCGTCGGGTTGGTTCAGCGAATGTGACCGTGTTAGCCGTTCTTCTTGGTCGGCTGCCTCTGCCTCTTCAGCCGTGCCTCCTGGCGGGCCGCCATTACGGGCCCCTTTCTTTGCAGCCCCGAAAGTTGTGGTTGGGTTGCGTGTATTTCCGGTTTGCAGGAGTCCCATCATGGGAAAGAAGTTGTACTGTGGCAATCTGAGCTATAACACGACGAGCTCGGATCTGGATCAGTTGTTTGGCGAGTATGGCACCGTGAAGAGCGCCGACGTGATCATGGATCGCGACACCGGCCGGAGCAAAGGCTTCGGCTTCGTCGAAATGAACAGCGATCAAGAAGCTCAGGCCGCGATCGACGGGATCAACGGCAAGGAGCACGATGGCCGCACGTTGACCGTAAATGAAGCCCGCCCGCGCGAAGAGCGTGGTGGCGGCGGCGGTGGCCGCGGCCGTGGTGGCTACGGCGGTGGCGGTGGCCGCGGTCGGTATTAATCGGCCCGCGTCTTAAGAACGCACAATTGAAACTCGCGAGACCCGGTCGTGTCGCTTGGCGGCGCGGCCGGGTTTTTTTGTGGAAGGAGGAAGAAGGAATGAGGTGCGAGGAACGAGACGCGAGAAGCGAGTATTGCGGTGTGTCGGTAGCGTCAGTCTTTTGTTAGGGCTTGGATTAATTCGGCGTGCTCAGGGGCCAGGGCGAGCATTGCCGCGCGGTCCGCGAGTTCGAAATCGGCGTAGTCGAAGCCGGGGGCGACCGTGCAGCCCATGAGAGCCCAGACGCCGCCACGTACGAGGCGGCAACCTTGCCACACGCCGCCCGGCACGACGACCTGCGGTTCGTGGCCGGCGGCGAGGTCGTTGTGAATCGTGACGACGCGGGCTTCGCCGCCCGGCCAAAGCTGCAACATCTCCACGGCGTCGCCGGCATAGAAGTGGAATATCTCGTCGCTCTTCACGCGGTGAATGGCGGAGGATGTCTCCGTCGTGAGCAGATAGTAGATGCAGGTCGAGGCGTTGCGGTCGCCGGCGTAATTATTCGGCAGCGCGCTTCCTTGCAGTGTAAGCGTCGAGCGATACGTTTCGCGGAAGTAGCCCCCTTCGATAGTGAGGGGGACGAGTTGAAGGCGGTCGATGATTTGCTGGACGTTAATCATGCGGTGAAGATTTCCCCTGCAGCCAATGATGCGTCGCGGTGCATTGAACGCCAGCGGCGTTCCACTCCGAAGCCCAGAGTCGCCGCAACGCGGCGCACTCTGGGTACACGAGCCTTCCCATTGGTTACGCTGAAAGCGTTAAACCACGACTGGAATCAGTCCCAAACATAACGTTCGTCGATTTCGATGCCATACTTCTTGCACAACCGTCGGAACTCATCTTGGAATGTCTCTTGCCGATGATGTTCAACTTGAGTTGCGATGTACTCGACCAACGCTTCCACGTGCGATGGGCTCACTGAGAACGCGCCGTATCCTTGTTGCCAATGAAAGTCAGCTAGCCGCGGGTTCTCTTGCTTGATCCATTTCGATGAGTCGCGTTTCAGTTCGCGAATCAAGGTGGCGATGTCGAGCGTTTTCGACAGGCGACAGAGGATGTGGACGTGGTCCGCGACCCCGCCGACTCGTAGCGTCGGTGAATCTTGATTGTCGCAAATGCCCTTAAGATACGCGTGGGTGCGGTCGCGGAATTCGTCGTCGCGTAGAAACGGCTGCCGGTTCTTCGTCGAGAAGACGATGTGGATGTAGAGTTGCGCGAGCGATTGCGGCATGGGATCGTCCGTAGAATCGCGGAGAAATCGGGATTACATCCGAGGGTAGGTTGGAACGCAAGAGTTTAACGCTTTCAGCGTAAACGATTCAATTTGAACAGTAACCCAGAGTGCGCCGCTAGTGCGGCGACTCTGGGCTTTGGAATTGAACGCCGTTGGCGTTAATTATCCATCGTTGTACATGCGCCCGTCCGGAAATACGAGCGATTCCGTCGGTCGTCGCGCTCCCTTACCGCGAAGCGGTTGAACTCTGAAGCCCAGGATCGCGGTGCAGCCGCGCACTCTGGGTGACAAGCTCGGAACAATGGTTTACGCCGAAGGCGTTACACACGCGTCGAGAACAACGCATCGTTTGTAACGCCCTCAGCGTAAGCGTGGTTTGAATAGAATCGGTAACCCAGAGTGCGCCGCTAGCGCGGCGACTCTGGGCTTTTGGAGTGAAACGCCGTTGGCGTTCTCGGTATCGGCGGTGGACTTGAACGCCGGGTCCTTGTCTCTCGTTTCGTCGTAGATATCGACCTGCACATTCGGCAATGCACGTCTGAATACTTCGAGTTCGCCATCGGCCGCGTCATTGAATAGCAGCCTCTTCAAACTGGGTATCGAGGCAAGCGCTTTGAGAATCTCGTCGTGTGGCGGCATGTAATCGAAATGGATAACGCTTACCGACGGCATGTTAGCGGCATATCCAAGAAGCGTTGGTATCGATTCGCAGTCATAGAAGCTGATTGTCTTGAGATTCGGCAACTTTTGCACGAGCGAGAATTCCGGCGCTTTAAGGTCTGTCATATCGAAATGAACGTACGTTAGTCGTTGCGCACATTCGGGATCGTTCGCGACCAACAGCATATTTTCCGGCGATATTATGGACGTGTAGGATCGGCCATTGGATTTCAACTCCTGGTAATTTCTGCGCGCCCACTCGCTCTCCATTTTCGCAAGGTGCTCTTTTGCCAGTCGCTGTTGATGGGGTATCTCCACTGCGACTAGCGCAATAATCGCCGCAAAAGCGAAAAAGCCGACGATGGCGAGCGACTTGCGCTTCATGTATTGGCCCCGTCCGAATGCCTCACAAAATAAACTTGCTCAAATCCTCATCTTTCGAAACCTCCTCCAGCCGTTCCTTCACATACGCCGCGTTGATCTCGACGCGGCCCATTTGCATGTCGGGGGCTTCGAACGAGAGTTCTTCGAGCAGGCGTTCGAGGATCGTGTACAGGCGGCGGGCGCCGATGTTTTGCGTCTTCTGGTTCACCTCGAAGGCGTAGTTCGCGAGGGCATCGACGGCGTCAGTCGTGAAGTCGACGTCGACACCTTCGGTTTTCAGTAGCGCAGCATATTGCTTCGTAAGTGAGCTCTTCGGTTCGGTCAGGATGCGGACGAAATCGTCTTTCGTGAGGTCCTTCAGCTCGACGCGGATCGGGAAGCGGCCTTGTAGCTCGGGCATGAGGTCGCTCGGTTTCACTTTGTGGAACGCGCCGGCAGCGATAAAGAGCACGTGGTCGGTGCGCACATAGCCGTAACGCGTGTTGACGACCGTGCCCTCCACGATCGGCAGCAGGTCGCGCTGCACGCCCTGACGCGAGACATCGGCCCCTTTACCGCCTTCGCTGGCGACGACTTTGTCCATTTCGTCAACGAAGATGATGCCCAGATTCTCCGCCAGCTCGATTGCCTGGGCGTTCACTTTTTCAGCGTTAATAAGCGCCTGGCTCTCCTGCTCGAAAAGCACGCGGCGGGCCTCCGCAACCGTCATTTGCCGGCGCGAGACATGCTTCGGCAGCACTTTCTCGAGCATGCCTTGGAAGTCGAATTCCATCGAGTCGCTCCCCGGACCCATGCCGGGAAGGACCATGGCATGGGCCTTTTGTTCGACCGTGATTTCAACGTTCCGCTGCTCCATGTCGCCGGCGGCGAGCATTTGCCGCATCTTTTCGCGCGTGCGTTCATAGCGCTCCGGCGTATTGGGTGAGTCGACGCCGACATCGAGACTCGCCGGCTGCGGGGCGAGCAGGTCGAGCAGCCGCTCGTTGACGCGCTTCTCGGCCTCGGGCTTCACGCGCTCGAGTTCCTTCTCGCGCACCAGGCCGATGGCGTTTTCCACGAGCTCGCGGACCATGCTCTCCACGTCGCGGCCGTAGTAGCCGACTTCGGTGTACTTGGTGGCCTCGACCTTGATGAACGGGGCTCCCGTGAGCGTCGCGAGCCGGCGGGCAATTTCCGTTTTGCCGACGCCCGTGGGACCGATCATGAGGATGTTCTTGGGCGCGACCTCGTTACGCATGTCTTCGGCCACGCGCTGGCGCCGCCAACGATTGCGAATCGCAATGGCGACGGCCCGCTTGGCATCATGCTGGCCGACGATGTGGCGGTCGAGTTCGGTAACGATCTGACGCGGGGTAAGTTCTTTCACAGTGTTGCTCTTCGATTGTTCACCACTTGGGCACGGATCTTTCACCACGAAGGCACGAAGAACACGAAGAAAAATATCGCACCGCGAATAGGTGCTAATGATTCGCCAATAGGATGGTCGAACACAAAAGACGCGAGCGGTGTTCGCCCAGTACTAAAGATGGCTTTCCAAAATCTAGTTTTTATTAGCGAGAATTAGCGTCAATTAGCGGTCAACTTCTACCTTTCGCCTGTGCGGCCTTTGTGTCCTTCGTGTTCTTAGTGGTTAATTCGTATTGGTGTTAGGACGCGGGTAGCTCTTCGACGACGATATTGCGGTTGGAGTACACGCAAATATCGGCGGCTATTTCCAAGGCGGTGCGGACGATTTCTTTGGCGCTGAGGCTGGAGTGGGCGACGAGCGCGCGGGCGGCGGCGAGGGCGAAGTTGCCGCCGGAGCCGATGCCGAGAATGCCATCGGTGGGTTGAATGACGTCGCCCGTCCCCGAAACGAGCAGCGTATTCTGCGCGTCGACAACAGCGATCATCGCCTCTAGTCGACGTAGCGCGCGGTCAGTGCGCCACTCCTTGGCGAGCTCAGTGGCGGCTCGCGGCATATTCGCCGGATAATCCTTCAGCTTCGCCTCGAAGCGCTCGAGCAAGGCGAAAGCATCAGCGGCACCGCCAGCGAAGCCCGCGATGACGCGACCGTCGGCAAGCGGGCGAATCTTCACGGCGTCCGATTTCATCACCGTGCTGCCGAGGCTCACCTGGCCATCGCCGCCGATGGCGACGCGGCCCTTGTGGCGGACAGTGAGAATCGTGGTAGAGCGAGTTCTGGGCTTGTTCATCTGAGCTTGTGGGCTTTATTGAGAATTATCTCTCGCAGAGGCGCAGAGGACGCGGGGAAGACGTAATTGAAAAATACCAATGGTAAAATTCGAAACGTAAGGTCAGCGTGAGCGGGCTGGTGTTTGCGCCTTTTCCTCTGCGATCTCAGCGCCTCTGCGAGAGACTATCTTCTACCTTTGCTGGAATCGTCTTTGGCAATTCGTCGGGAAACTCTGCATATTGTCGCCCATTGAAGCATGAGCGGCCAGGGGTTACGGTGGTCTTATGGGATCGAAGCCTGTAGAAAAAACCGCGAATTGCAGCCCTTTGCCGCGCAGCCCCGAGCTGATGAACCGCGAAGACTCGGCCCTGCTGGTGGTCGACGCGCAGGAGAAGCTGCTCGATATTATTCCCAAGAAGGAGCGGATCGTCTGGAACATTCGCCGACTGCTCGACGCGGCGAATCTGCTCGGCGTTGCGGTCGCGGCAACGGAGCAGTATCCCGATCGGCTCAGTCCGACGCTGCCAATTCTTAAAGAGCGCATCGGCTCGGCGCCGGATAAACTCTGCTTCAGTGCAGGCGTGTGCGGCGAGATCTTCGAGCGCTGGAAAGACGACGGCCGCTCACGCGTACTCGTGTGTGGCATCGAAACACATGTATGCGTGCTGCAAACCGCCTTCGATCTCGCGGCCGCTGGCTTTGAAGTCTTTGTGCCCGTCGATGCGGTCGGCGCGCGCTACGCCACCGATCATGAAACCGCGCTGCGGCGAATGGAGTCCGCCGGCATCGTTCTCTCTACTTGCGAAACGGCGATGTTCGAGTGGTGCCGAACGGCCGAAGCGCCCGAGTTCAAAAAGATTAGCGCACTGGCGAAAGAGAAGGCGCCGACGGCTGAGTAATTTCGAGCTCGGTGAAACAGCCGCCAACTCGTCGCGTAGTAGCAGAAGGATGGACACTGCCCACGATTCAATGCGCTGATAGTGGATGGCGGTGAACGCATCAGGGCGGGTGGGCTCCATCCTACAGTTTGACTGGCATGCGCTGTGCTTGCGATCGCTACGTTTTAACGCAAAAGGTTTGACCAGTCCGCCCAATCTGACGCTGGCGTAAGCTGAGATCGGGCCAGTGGATAGGTTTCCGACCAGATTTGGGCATGGGAAAACTGCCCTCATCGCGGTAGTATAAAAGGCTTAGATACTGCTCAGGGCCGGGCGATGGACCGCGCCTGCCGGCAATCCAGGTAGACCCCTCAGGTGAATCCAACATGGATATCATTGAAGCAGTTGGCGTCACAAAATCATTTTTCAACGGCACGATGCACGTCGACGCCGTGCGCGGCATCGACCTCGCCGTGCGGCAAGGCGAGATGCTGGCGATCGTGGGCCCGAGCGGTTCGGGCAAGAGCACGTTGCTGAATTTGCTGGGTGCGATCGAGCCGCCGACTGACGGACAGGTATTTTTTGAAGGCACCGACATTTCGACCCTCAACGACACCGAGCGGACGTTGGTTCGTCGCCGGCGGATCGGGTTCATTTTTCAAGCATTCAATTTATTGCCCACCCTGACCGCCGTCGAAAACGCGGCACTGCCGCTGGAACTCGACGGGATCAGCGAACGCGAGGCTCGCGAGCGGGCCCTGGCATGTTTGGATCTGGTGGATTTGGCCGACCGGGCCGATCACTTGCCGTCGCAGATGTCTGGCGGCGAGCAGCAGCGGGTGGCGGTGGCCCGCGCACTGGTCATCGAACCGGCGCTTGTGCTCGGCGACGAACCCACCGGCAACCTCGACAGCGTGAACAGTGCCCAGGTGATGCGGTTGCTCCGAGACCTGGTTGACTCGCGCGGGCAGACGGTGGTCATTGTCACGCATGACAACGACGTGGCTGCCCAAGCCGACCGCACGGTGCGGGTGCGCGACGGCTTGCTGGAAGAATACTCGCCGGGGCACATGCGCCGCCCTATCCCCCGCGCCGCTAGCTGGTGATTTAAGCCATGATGCTCTATTGGAGATTCGCGTGGCGGGAGCTGCGGCAGCGCCCGAGCCGACCCGTTCTTACGCTCTTGAGCGTGGTCATTGGCGTCGCCGCCGTCGTGGCGGTGACGATCGCGTCAGGCACCACAAAGCGCGCCTTCGACGAAATCTATAAGACGGTCGCTGGCAATGCGACGCTCGAAGTTTCCGCCGGCGCAGGCACGACATTCAGCGAGACGATCCTGGACTCGATCCGTGCCGTTCCAGGCGTGAAGGTCGTTGCGCCGCTTATGAAACGCGACACATCGTTCTCGGTCCTCGAAGAGGGCAAGAACAAGCGTCACTATCGCCTGAAGATTATGGGCGTCGATCCGAAGTTGGATCGCGAGATTCACGAGTACGAAATTACCGCCGGCAAATCGCTGGAAGAACAACCTGGCATTTTGGTTGAGGCGAACTTCGCGAAGTCACAGCACCTCGACGTGGGAGACCATGTCGATATCATGACGCCCTCGGGTTTTCAGGACTCGACGATTGTTGGACTCTACAAATCGAAGGGCACTGCCACGTCGACCGAGGGGGCGACCATCTATGTGCCAATTATTGCGACACAAGTCTATTGGAACAGCCCGAAGAAGGTCGACACGGCTCAAATCGTGACCGATGCGAATGCAGATGTCGACGCGGTTAAGAAGAAGATTGCCGCGGTCTTACCGAAGGGCGTCGAGGTGGGGCCGCCGGCAGCACGCAGCTCGATGGCCGCCGAGACGTCGCTGTCGACAGAGCAGGGCATGCGACTCGCGCGAGGCTTCTCACTGCTGGTCGCCGTATTCATCATCGCAAATACATTTCTCATCAACGTGACGCAGCGCCGCAAACAAATCGGCATCATGCGGGCCATTGGCTCGACCCGGGCTCAAGTGGCCGAAATGGTCTATCGCGAAGCGATCATGATGGGAATTATCGGGACAATTCTGGGTTCGCTGCTGGGGATCCTCGGGGCCCACTATCTGTCGCTGGCGATGGGGTCGCTTTATAAGGCGACGCTTCCTGGGATCCAGTTGACTGCGTATCCGTTTTTTGTGGGGGCCGCTTGCGGTCTCGGGATTTCGCTCGTCGCGGCAGCGCTGCCAGCCTGGAAGGCGACGCACTTGTCGCCGCTCGAGGCGATGCGCGATGTGCTGCCAGAAGAAATGGAGGGCATGCACTGGTGGTTCGTCGCGATCGGCGGCGTACTGGTAATAATCGCTGCGACGGTAATGACGCTGAGTATCTTCGGCGTGGTTTCTATGTGGCACACGGTGTGGGCGTCGATCGTGCTTCTCGTGGGCCTCGTGCTGTTGCTGCCACTCGGACTGCGACCGTTATCAGCAATCACCGCGTACTTAATCAAACTGTTTATGCCGATTGAGTCCCGGCTCGCGCGCCGGCAATTGTTGCGTCATCAAGCCCGCACGACGCTGACCGTGGCGGTTGTGTTCATCGCCGCAGCAACGGGTATTGGCCTCGCGAATTCAGTGACCGATACAGTAAACGATGTGCGCGAGTGGTATCGCAAAACGATCGTGGCCGACTTCTTTTTGCGGGCATCCGCGCCGGATATGGCCTCCAATTCGTCGGCTGACTTGCCAGACGATATTGGCGCGCAGGTTCGTAAGGTGCCGGGCATCACGACGATCGATGCCATGCGGCTGCGAAACGTGAAGGTCGCTGGCCAGACGGCGAGCTTGATTGCCCGCGATCACACCGAGCCAGGTCCGCCCGCACTAGACATAATTTCCGGCAGCGAGGACGATTTGCGCGAACGCTTTCAAAACGGCGAGGTCGCGGTCGGTTCGGTATTCGCCCAACGCGCCAAGCTGAAGGTTGGCGATTCCGTGACGTTCGAAACGGAAAACGGCGACAAGCACTTCCGTATCGCCGCCATCGTAAATGACTACCAAGCAGGCGGGCTGACAATCCATATGGAACGGTCGGTGGCCCGCGAACAACTCGATTACAAGGGCGTAAGCGCTTACATTATCAAAGCCGATCATAAGCAGTTGGATGAAGTGCGAAAGGAATTGCAGCAGATCGCCGATGACAACGGACTCATTCTGCAAACGTATTCAGAAATCCAAAGCTCGATCGACGTGATGATGTCGGGCGTGGTGGCGAGTTTATGGGCAATGGTGGTGCTCGGCCTCTTGGTGTCGGCCGTCGGCGTGACCAATACCCTCACGATCAACGTGCTCGAACAAACTCGCGAACTCGGGTTGCTGCGGATCGTGGCGATGACGCGGGCTCAAGTGCGGAAGACCGTGTTTTCACAGGCCGTAATTATGGCGATTCTGGCACTCATTCCGGGAATCATCGCCGGCGTGTCGGTGGCGTATCTCATTAACGTGGCCATGATGCCGGTCATCGGTCATCCGGTGCAGTTCGAACTGCATCCGAACCTGTTGTTCGGCGGGTTTGCCCTCGGTCTCGCGATCATCGCTGTGGCGGCGTGGTTCCCGGCGAATCGCGCATCGAAGCTTGATTTGCTCGAAGCGCTGCGCACGTTGTAGTGCGTAGGACGGACAAATCGGTCCGTCCGCCAGTGCTCTTACTTTATTCATCCGGACGGACAGATCTGTCCGTCGTACTACCCAGGCGGCAACATGTCGACGATTCCTTCCCCCTTAAATGCTCCAATTCGCGCCCTGCTGGGCCCCGGTCCGAGCGACATCCACCCGCGCGTCCTCGCCGCTATGGCGCAACCAACCGTAGCGCATCTCGATCCGTACTACTTGCGGATCATGGACGAGCTTCAGTCGATGCTCCGTGAAGTATTTCGCACGAAGAACCGCATGACGATGGCGATCAGCGGCACGGGCTCGGCCGGGCAGGAAGCGACGGTTGTCAATTTGGTCGAGCCGGGCGAACGCGTGCTGGTGTGCATTAATGGGGTATTCGGCAACCGGCTGTTCGATATGGCCCAGCGCGCGGGCGGCGAGGTGACCAAGATCGAGCGGCCATGGGGCGAGGTGTTCGAGGTCGCTGAGGTCAAAGAGGCTCTTGCCCGCGTGAAACCCGCGGTCGTGGCGATCGTGATGGCGGAGACTTCAACGGGTGCCTGGCAGCCAATCAAGGAGATCGCAGCAGCTGTGCGCGAGGCCGGCGCGATGCTCATTCTGGATACCGTAACCGCCCTCGGCGGCATACCAGTCGATATCGACGACTGGCAAGTCGACGCCGTGTACTCCGGCACGCAGAAGTGCCTGGGTTGCCCGCCAGGCCTCGCGCCGGTGTCGTTCAGCGATAGAGCGGTCGAGAAGATTCTCAAACGCCAAGAGAAAGTGCGCAGCTGGTACCTCGATGTGTCGCTGCTGGCCAACTATTGGGGCACCGATCGCGTGTATCATCACACGGCCCCAATCAACATGACGTACGCGCTGCACGAGGCCTTGCGCATTGTGCTGGAAGAAGGGCTCGATGCCTGCTTCGCCCGGCATCGCAAGAACCACCTGGCGTTGAAAGCCGGTTTGGCAGCGCTGGGGGTGGAATACGCCACGCAGGGCGGGCGGGAGTTGCCGCAACTAAATGCCGTACGAATTCCCAGCGGCATCGACGACCTGACCGTGCGGAAGGCCTTGCTCGAGCGGTTCGGAATCGAGATCGGGGCTGGCCTGGGGGCCTTCAAGGGCAAGGTCTGGCGCATCGGCCTAATGGGCTATTCGAGCCGACAGACGAACGTGCTCCTGCTGCTCGCCGCGTTGGAGCAGCTACTGGCCGAGCAGGGCCACAAATTCGAGCATGGAGCCAGCGTCGCGGCAGCGAACGGCGTGTATTTGGTGAAGTAAGGTCGCACTCGCCACGCTTTAGTTAATTGCGTGCCCGCGTTTTCGTAGTCATCCCATCTCCCCGATGTTCGCGCGAATCCGGCGACGGTCGCTCGGCTTGCTCCCCGAGTGCTTGCATTGACAGCATGTCGCCGCTAGCTTTGTTGCATGCGAGCTTCGATCGCACAGCGTGGATTGAGCCGATCGAGGCGCAGACGGGGCACCTGCGCTCGACTCCCTGCTATCCCAACTTAAATCCGGACGCGAGGCCACGGACGTGCTAGTTCTCAGTCGAAAAGTTGGCGAGCGGATCCTCATTGGCGACAAGATTAGCGTGACGATCGTGAAGGTCGGCCATGGCGGCGTACGACTCGGGATCGAAGCGCCGCCCGAGTTGGCCGTCGTGCGCGAGGAACTTGCCGAAGAATTGCGGCGGGCAGAGGAAGCGCTGGCTTCGGAGCAAGCCGAGACTTTGGCAGATTAGAGCGGTGGATCGGCAATCGTCACAGCACGAAACTCGCTCGGCTTCGGTCGCCGATCCTTTCTCCTTTCGGCTAAACGGGGATCATGCGCTGAAAGTCATGCCAAGCTGCAGGGCAGATGCGCTTTAAGTTCTCTTATTTTGTTTGCATTTCGTCTTCTGCGGCTGCCTTCTTGTGCCGGGCAGTCCGCGGAGTAACGACCAGTTCGCTGCGCACGTCGAGCACGGCCGGCCCGTCGATCGATTCGAGCTTGCCGTGTTGAGCCTCGTAGTCGAGCAGGCGCTGCCTCTTCTGCGGGAACGGCGATTCGTTGCCTGAGTTCTCGTCGCCGGGCGTCATGCCCCACACGATCCGGGTTCCGCCCGTGGTGACCAGTTCGTATCGAAAGACCTGTTGGTCGTCATGGGGCGCCGATTGCAGCGTCGCGACAATTTCCACGAGTCGCAGTTTCTGCCACACGTCGGCCAACTGGGCGGCCAGCTTCGCACCGCCGATCACCCGCGGATCGTCCCAGCGATCACCAACGAGCGGTCGGCCAGTGATGCCCGCGATCCGTGGCAAATAGCGGCGTTCCGCTTCGGAAAGATCACCCTCGGGCAGCCGAATCGCGCCGTTGTCGATCGGCAGGAACATCACGCCATTCGAATCGCTCGATTCAACGGCGGCAATCGGCCGCCGGTAAACCAAATCGATTTCGAGTGATGTCGGCGTCGAACGGCTAATTCGGGTCACCGACGCAACCCATGGATGAAACTCGAACGCTTGCTTGAGACGCCCTGAGAGCGTCGGCCAGTCATCAAGGGCCGAGAGCGTGCCGATGAGTCCGGCATTGCGGAACGCTTGGCTCCTGATATCGGTGCGAATCCACGCGGGCAGCGGCGTGATGTGAATGTCGTTCACAGTGAGAGTATAGTGCGGATCGTGGGCGACCGTCGGCTTCGCAAACTGCCACAGGAAATGCATGCCAACGCC
Source organism: Pirellulales bacterium (assembly GCA_046349975.1). Classification (GTDB taxonomy): domain Bacteria; phylum Planctomycetota; class Planctomycetia; order Pirellulales; family Lacipirellulaceae; genus JABDGM01. The sequence goes on along the minus strand of JAXMBH010000012.1, from coordinate 112,191 downwards.
CAAAGCAATTAGCAGCAGGATGCTGAACCACGCCCGCGGGCGAAAGCGGCGCGGTTGAACCTCCGGCAGCGGCGGCGAGTCGCTCTTGATCTTCGCCATGTGACACCTCCTTGTGTCCGACGATGCGCGCTCAGTTTCTTGCAGGAGCGGTCTGGCCAGCCACTCACCAAATTTCAATTTCAGTCTCGAGTTCGACACCCATCCGCTCAGCCACGCGGTTGCGGACGATATCGATCAACTGCAAAACGTCTTTCGCCGTGGCGCCAGGTTGGGCGACGAAGAAATTTGCATGTCGTTGACTCACTTCCACTTTGCCAACTTGTTCACCTTTGAGCCCGCATTGGTCGATGAGCATGCCGGCGCTCATGCCGCGCGGGTTCTTGAAGATGCAGCCGGTGTTTTCGTGGGCCATCGGCAAGTTCGCCTTTTTGACGATCCACTGCTTCTGCATCCGTTTGGTGACTTCAAGGGGGTCTTCTTCTTCAAGCTCGAATTCGGCACTGAGGATGACGAGCTCGTCGAGGCTGCTTTGACGGTAGGCGAAAACCAGGTCGCCACGCTCGCGTTCGATGATTTCGCCAGCGCGGGTCATGACCGTGGCATGAGTCGCCCATTGGCCGATGTCGCCCCCGTGCGAACCGGCGTTGCCGTGCAGAGCGCCGCCGATGGTGCCTGGGATGCCGACGAGCGGCTCGAGCCCGGCGAGCCCCGCACCGACGGTGACCGTGATCGCGTTGGCGAGGCTCGCGCCAGCGCCGACCGACACGCGCTGGCCACTAACTTTGATGGCGCTGAAGCTAGGGTGCGTGAGCGCGATGACCATGCCGCTTACCCCTTCATCGCGCACTAGCAGTTTGGACCCGCCGCCAAGCAAATGGGCGTGCATTCCTTCATCGCGGCAACGCTCGACAACCGCCTGCAACTCGTCCAGGGAGCTCGGTTCGGCAAAGTACTGGGCGGGCCCGCCGAGTTTGAACCACGTCCGGTCCGCCAGCGGCACTTGCTCGCGAACACAATCGATTCCGCTCATTGCTGTCATCTCAAAACCTCGTGAAAATACGCCTTAATGGTGACGGCTTGCGGGCTGAGCGTCAATTGAGATTGGCGGCCATGCCGCAGGCCGATTTGCAGCAGATTTTGCACGATTTCATCAAATCGCCACTCATTGAATTCCCGCGTCTCGGCTACGCCCACTGCCGCAGCGCTTCGTAGCTGGCAACAGCGACAGCATTCGAAAGGTTGAGGCTGCGCACCTGCGGGCGCGTGGGGATGCGGAGCAGCGCACCGGTGTGGGCTTGGAGCAGGTGATCGGGCAGGCCGGCCGACTCGCTGCCAAATACGAACACCTCGCCGCGGTCGTAGGCGACATCACAGTAGGAACGGTCCGCCTTCTTGGTGAACAACCAGTATCGCCGGTCGGGCAGGGCGGCGCGAAGCTCTTCCCAATTGTCGACGACCTGCCACGCCAGGTGCTCCCAATAATCGAGACCCGCGCGACGAAGGTAGTAGTCATCCACCCGAAACCCCAGCGGCCGCACCAGCCACAGTTTCGCCCCCACCGCCACACACGTGCGGCCGACGCTACCCGTATTGTACGGAATCTCCGGCTGGTGCAGCACCACGTGCAGGCAAGGGTCGTAAGGATCCGATTGACTGCTCATAACAAGTCTAACGAAGGGCGAGCCGCCGGACGTATGTCCGCGGAGTTCGCTGGATGCTGGATGCTGGATGCTGGATGCTGGATGCTGGATGCTGGATGCTGGATGCTGGATGCTGTTCGGCACAACCTTCCAACCTCTGTTGTCGGTTGTGCTCGCGCGATCCGCAAGACACAATGTTTCGCATCCGGCGCGAGGGCCGTTCGGCGGAACGCGACCAATGGCTCCTCCGGGCCGGGCATCCAGCATCGAGCATCAAGCATCCAGCATCAAATACAAAGGCCCCTCAATGACGCTTGGTTTCGGCATCGTCGGTTGCGGCATGATCAGTAATTTTCACGCGCGGGCAATTGCCGAGGTGCGCGGGGCCAAGCTCGTGGCATGCTTCGACACGCGGGCCGAGTCGGCCGAGAAGTTCGCGGCTGCCCACAACTGCGCGGCTTACTCCGATTTGAACAAGATGCTTGCCGACCCCAAGGTGTCAATCGTCACGATCGCGACGCCGAGCGGCGCGCACATGGAGCCAGCCGTGGCGGCGGCCAAAGCCGGGAAGCATGTCATCGTAGAGAAGCCGCTTGAGATTACGCTCAAACGATGCGACAAGATTATCGAGGCCTGCGAGAAAGCCGGCGTGCAATGCGGGGCGATCTTTCCCTCGCGGTTCCACGATTCGAGCGTGAAGATCAAAAAGGCCATCGATGGCGGCCGCTTCGGCCGGCTCACGATCGGCGACGCCTACGTGAAGTGGTACCGCACGCAGCAGTATTACGATAGCGGCGCATGGCGCGGCACATGGGCTCTGGATGGCGGCGGCGCGCTCATGAACCAGGCGATTCACAGCGTCGATCTGCTCACGTGGTTGATGGGGCCGGTCGAAGAGATTCAGGCAAACGCGGCAACACTCGCGCACGAGCGTATCGAAGTCGAAGACACGGTGGTCGCCACGCTGCGGTTTGCGAACGGCGCGCTCGGCGTGCTCGAAGCAACCACGGCCGCCTATCCCGGCTATCTGAAACGCGTCGAGATTCACGGCTCCGAAGGATCGGCGCTGCTGGAGGAAGAAGATCTCAAGGCCTGGGATTTCGCCAAGCCGCGGAAAGAGGACAAAGCGATTCTCGAACAAATGAAGCAGCACAAGAGCACGGGCGGCGGAGCCAGTGACCCAACGGCGATCGGCCACCACGGTCACACGATGCAATTCCGCGACTTTGTCGAGGCCGTGAAAAAGAATCGTCCACCCGCGATCGACGGACACGAGGGCCGGCGATCGGTCGAGATCATTCTTGCCGTTTACAAGGCGGCCGAAACAGGGAGACCAGTGCAGCTGCCGCTAAGAGCCGACCCGGTGCTCAAGGCGCGGGCAGCAGGAAAGAAAAAGTAGGGTGGACATCCGCCCCCTGTTCCAAACGGTGGTTACTCAAGCGATCCCGCAAGCGGTCTTGAGACGTTGTTCCACGACCTCAAACTCTGGAAGCGTGCCGTGGATTGAGAATTGACGGCTCGTTTCTCCCGTCGGGACAATCGTGATTTCGACGCGCTCGGCCGGAAGCAACGCTTCGACGCGATCGGCCCACTCGACGAATGTGAGCCCGTCGCCGTCAAAGTATTCGTCGGGGCCAAGATTGAGGAATTCGTCATCGTCCTTGAGCCGGTAGGTGTCGAAATGATAGATCGGCACGCGGCCGCCCGAGTATTCGTTGACAAGTACGAACGTGGGACTGGTGACATTCGACCGCGGCACGCCCAGCCCTGCGGCTACCGCTTGCACGAGCCGCGTTTTGCCGGCGCCAAGCGTGCCGATGAGGCCAACGACGGTTCCCGGCGATAGCGCAGCGGCGAGGGCTGCGCCGAGGCGGTCTGTGTCTTCCTCACTCTGCGCCGTAAAGGTGAACATGAATCGCGTTTTCGTAGGACGGACAATTCTGTCCGTTCGAGTTGAGTTAGTCGGGCGACTGCGGGGTAAGTGCATCAAATGGTTAGATGGACGGACAGATTGTCCGCCATACGTTAGCACGCGAATCACTGGTGTCGCCAGCCCGTGGCCTCCAGCGGTATGCGACCACCACCGCGATCGTGCTGCCATAGTCCAGGTTCGGCGACCAGCTGCCCCACGTGCGTGACGGTGCAATCCGTTGGCCGATCGTTCAGTATACGCTGGCCGACTTCTGGCGCGACCGCGAGCAGTAATTCAAAATCCTGGCCGTCACTCAGTGCGTGAAGCAGCGCTGCTGAGTCGACCTTCGCCGCATGTTCTTGTTGCGACAACCTCACTGCATCGGGTGACACCGGTACGCGGCTGGTATCGATCACCGCTCCGCAGCCGCTCGCGGCGGCAAGTCGCGAGGCATCGAGCGCTAGCCCATCGCTAATGTCGATGCCGGCGTGGAGTTCATAGCGTTCGTGCAACAGCAGTGCCTCGCGCACGCGGGGTGTGAAGTCGAGCATGTGGCCGAGGATGCTGCCGCCTAATGAGCCAGTAACGAGCAGCCAATCGCCCACGCGGCCGCCCGAACGAACTAGCGGGCCGCGGTTGGTGGTCGTACCAAGTGCTGTCACGCTGAGCACGAGCGGACCGTCATAGGTGTTCGTGTCGCCGCCGGCGATGGCGACATCGTACTCTTGCGCGAGCGGCAGCAGCCCTTCGTAGAGCCCGATCGCAAGCTGCAAGGCGGTTTGGCCGACCGCGCCATCGCGCGGGAGCGCGATCGAAACGAACGCCGCAGTGGGCTTGGCAGCCATCGCGGCAAGGTCGCTCAAATTCGCCGCCAGTGCCTGCCGGCCAATGCGGTGCGGCTCGTGCGTGCCGAGCTGAAAGTCGACCGCATCGGTGAGCAAATCGGTCGTCACCACCACGTCGCTGCGGCCAGTGAGTGCGACGATCGCGGCATCATCGCTGAGGCCAAGCCTCGCGCAGGAATGCGTGGGAACGTGCTCGCGGAGCCATTGGATGAACTCGATTTCCATGGCACTAATGTAGGCGGCAAATCGCGCCTCGGCCACCATCGGCCCTGCGACCATTCGTATTGCACACCGCCACCGCGCCGAGTCGCAGTGAATGTCGTTGGAGTGGCTGGGGTCGAGCTGCAGGCGAGCCCCCAATGCGCTGCGTGGGGGTGGCTGGGGTCGAGCCGCAGGCGAGCCCCCAGTGCGCTGCGTTGGGGTGGCTGGGGTCGAGCCGCAGGCGAGCCCCCAGTGCGCTGCCAACAACCGATTGCCCGTTAGCGGCGCGTCGCCGGCTGGTCGCCGCCGGTCGGCTTCGAGGCCAGGCTCATGTGGCCATAGAGTGTGTTCTGGCCACGGAGGACGTAAAACTTGAGCTTGCCCATTTGCTCGAGGTTCGGCCGCGAGATGATGTATTGCAGATCTTGCTCCGACGCCGTCTCCCATTTGTGCATGCCAACGAGCACATCGCCCGGCTGAATGCCTTCCTGAGCGGCCGGGCTGTTGGGCCGCACGCTGTTCACATGCATGCCCCCGCGGTATCGCGAGCTGCGGCGTTCGAAAGTTGATTTCGGTTCTTCGCTGAGGTTCAGGCCCAGAATATCCCAGATGCGGGCGTCGTCGCTCATCGCCACGGCCGCCGCCACCGGGCGATTCGGGGCATCGGCAAGTGCCAGCTCCAGGTTAAGCGTCTGGTCGCCGCGGCGAACTTCAACCGCGACCGATTCGCCCGTGGCGTGATCGAGCAGAGCACGTTCCAGGTCAATTGGCCGGGTGACCGTGCGCGAGTCGACGCGCACGATCTGGTCGCCGGGCTGCAAGCCGCTCTTGTCGGCGGGGCTCGAACTCTCGACTTTTGAGACCGTGATCGGCTCATCGCCAGCCGTCGAAGCTTTGGTCACGAGTCCGTGCGTGCGGCCGCGGAGACGTTGCACATTGAGCAGCTTCGCGGCCACTTGCAGTGCATTGTCGATGGGAATTGCAAAGCCGATGCCCTGAGCTCCGGCCCGCACCGCCACGTTCACGCCGATCATCTCGCCATCGATGTTAAGTAGCGGACCGCCCGAGTTCCCAGGGTTGATACTCGCATCGGTTTGAATCAGGTCGTCGTACGATTGCGTGTCGCTCACTTGCACGTCGCGACCCAGGGCGCTGACAACGCCGCGGGTGACGGTTTGTTCGTAGCCGAATGCATTGCCGAGCGCGATAACCGACTCGCCGACCATGAGATCCGACGATGTGCCAATGTGAATTGTCGGCAGCGGTTTCGACGCCGGTATTTTCACGATGGCCAGATCGGCGGCCGAGTCGAATGCGATCAAGTCCCCAACGAGCCCGCGACCGTCATCCAGCGTGACTTCAATGTGGCGAACGTCCGACACGACATGGTAATTCGTCAGGATATAGCCCCGCTCGTCGATGATCGTGCCGGTGCCCATGCCGTTCACTTGGCGCGGTGCGGCGGAAGTGTCCGCCGAGTCTGCCGGGTCGGGTTCAACCACGGTCTTCTGACCGCGAATGCTCACCACCGACGCTCTGGCGTTTCGCACTGCCAACACGACGGGTGTAATGCGGTCCGCTGAGACTTCGTGAGCGGGCGTCGCTGCCGTGGGCAGCAGCGAGTGAAGTGTACCGAGAATGATCGCCACCGACACCGACGCGAGGCGGGCGCGTGGAGTTCGACGGCGGGCGCGGACAGAGTGGGTCATCAGCAGTGCCGAGCGGGTTCGATCGTGGGCTCGACCAGGCGAGCCTGGGCCATTACAAGGTTCACGGTCGTTCCCACGCAGCCTGCGCGAGCCGGGTCAACTCGACCAGGACCAGGGGACGCCATGCAGGCATCATCGACGCGCCGCTAAGAACGGCTTAAACGCTACAAAAAGGGCAGGAATAGTCGGCCTAGCTTCGCGGGTCGGGCTCTTTCCCGCCCGCCGACTAGTGTCACTTTCCCTACGCATGTCGTGCAGTGCTGGCGCGATTTTGCGCAAGCGGCCAGTCACATCGCCAAAGGCACGCGAACAGCAGGCAAAGATGGTCGAAAGATGGCCGACCGGCGGCGTCCGCCGTTACAGCGGCGCGCCCGGCACCAGGGGCGGAGCCGCAGGCTCGAACACCGGGTGTGTCGGAACCGGATGGAAGCGTCCCGGGCCGGGAGCCGGCGACGGGCCGATGTAGCCATCGGGCGCACAGAAGTTGATGGCGTAGCAGACTGTGTGTACCGGCCAGCAGACAATCGTCTCGGCAACGCCAATCGCCGGCGAGCAAGCGCAGCAGGCACAGCCGTAGCCCCCGCAGCCGAGCGGCAGCGCGCAATGCCCGCAACTGCATGATTCATCGCCAGCACACGCCTGATCCTCACCCGCCACGGGCGTGCCGCACGAGGCGGCGCCACGAAGGCGGGCGAAAGGCGCGGCACAACCACCGCACAGAAGCAAGATCCACAGCAGCTGCGTGGCTCGTTTCATGATCGTGGGCGATGAGATGTGGGACGAGTGCTAACGACATTGGACCAAGGGCCTGGCGCGCGCATGGCCATCAATTGATCTATCGTCGGCAGGCGGCGGAAACTTTTGCGCCGCCAGAAAGGTTTGCCCATTCGCGCCGTGAACTGGCTACGGCGATGCTAGCGGGGCACAGACGCGTCTCCCGGCGGTTGTTTGTCGCTGGCTCTTTTCGTCACCAGGAGCGGCACTGCCTGCAACAACAGGAAGAACGCCAAAGCGGCCAGCAACAACAGTGGCCACGCCGGCAGAATCTTTTCACCAACGATGCCTTCGGCGCCGCCGAGCACCGCAATCGCGACGACAACCAAGAACGCGATCAACAAGAGCCCACAGCCAAGCGCGGCCATCGTACCCCGGAAGGCGAGCTTCTCGGTAAGCTGCTGCTGGAAAACCTCGATGGTGCGGCCTTTTTGCAGGCTCAGCTCGATCGCATCGACGACCTCCATCGTGCGCGTGGCAATGTCCCAAGTCGACGCCGCGTTGCGGGTGGCAATATCTGTGCTAGCAATGGCCGCCGAAAACTGCTCGATCGCATGGAAAGCGGGATCGGCGCACTCGATGACCTCGTTCGTGCGACCATCACCAACGGCAGTTTCAAGTTCCCAAGAACTGGCGGCGCCTTTCGCCCCCGCAATTTCGCGCAGCAGGATCGCGCCGTGCTCGCCAATGAGCGCTAACTCCATGACAGCGCCCGCCGCCAGCCGAGCGCCAACCGACCACCGCAGCGACGAAATCCTCGTCGATGTCATTTGCACCTGCAGCGCTCCGAACGATGCGTCGTCAGCCGCCGGCCCGATCGCGCTCACGCGGCGGATGTCGCCCGCGACCGCTGCCAGTAGCTCCGCGTCGCGGGCGATCGCGCTGAGCACGTCATTCCGCGCCATACCGGGGACACGCCGCTCGCACGTGAGCTGGTGAATTGCTCCGACCGATGGATGACCATTCGCGACCCAATCTGCCAACAGCTCCGCAGCAGGATTCTGCCCAAGCGGGCTGTAGTGCCGTACGATCGCGCCGGTTTCGCGACGCGTCATATCAATTTCATAGTAGGGCAGCACCGAATCAAAAATCGGATGCACCACGAGCAGTGGCATTGCTTCCGCGGCTAGACGCTTCAATTGCTCGGCACGTAGCTCTGCAGTCGCCACTCCGCGCCCAACGAGCACGCCATCGACACTAGCGCGATCGAGCAAGAGCTCCCACTCGTCCGAGACGGTAGCTGCCGCGTTAAGATCTGCGATTGCCGCGGCATCCCCCGGCCGCACATCGCCGCACCAACTGATTTTGTGACCCAATTCGCGCGCGCCTGCGGCTAGTGCGAAAATGTCGGCGTCAGTTCCGAGAATGGCGAAATGCATCAATGATTTGGGCATAGCGGCGTAGCGGCGAATGGCACATTGAACAGTTCTATGTGCAGTGCGGCAGGCACGCCGGCAAAACTGGATTATCGCCTGAAAACCGTTTTGGTGTAAGATTACAGCGGCACAGAACGTGTCATCAACGTGCGTTTATTCTGGCAAGAGTGGCGGAAGTGGTGTACCAAATGAGGAGGAATTCGATTGCAGCGACTGCCGCGCGACTTTTCGCCGGCGTTCTGTTGGCCGTCGTCCTCGGGCCCACGTTGCACGCGGAGGAGCCCGCCACTCCCGCTCCAGCCAAACGTTCTCCATCGATCATCACCCCGGAGCAGGTGGCGGATTGGATCAAAGCTCTCGACGACAACAATTACCTCGCCCGCGAGCAGGCCGCCCAACACTTGGTCGATGCCAAGACCGTGGCGCTCGATCCGCTGCTGGCGGTTGCCAATAGCGACAAGCCAGAGCCCGCCGATCGCGCGATTTGGATTCTGCGGCGGTTCGGCCGCTCACGCGACAATGACCTCGCCCTCGCTGCCTTGGAACGGCTCATCCAATTGCGTAGCCGGCCGGCCCTCGTGGCCAAGGCCGAAGCCGAACTCGCCGAACGCAGCGTGGCCGTGTGTGAGGATCGCCTGGGGCCGCTCGGCGCAGAAATCGGCATGCGGATGGACATCATCAATCCGATCTCCGACGGTCCGGTCCTCACGGTGAAGCTAGGTGAAAGCTGGCATGGCAAGAGCGAAGACTTGCGGCAGGTGAGCAAGTTGCAGCAGCAACGGTTCTGGCTCGAAGGCGATGCCATTGATGATGCCGTCGTGCGAATGTTCGCCGAAAAAGACAAGCTTCTCGTGCTGCAGCTCGTGAACACGAAGGTTACGCCGGCCGCTGTCGATGAGGTGAAAACGAAGCATCCAGACGCACTCGTGTATGTTCGCAATCGGGCCATTCTCGGCGTCACGGCGGAAACGCATCCGCCTGGTGTCGTGGTCACATTTGTGCAGCCCTCCAGCGGCGCAGCCAACGCTGGGATTGTTCCTGGTGACATAATCACTGCTCTCGATAGTAAAAAGCTGCCAGATTTCGACCGCCTGACGGCATTCGTGGCTCAACACCAGCCGGGTGACCAAATCGACGTAGAAATCGTTCGCAAGGACCAGGATTCGAACGAGCAGCGTTCCACGTTGAAGGTGACCCTCGGTGCCCGGCCACAGATGGAGTGAGCCAATTGTGGCACGATCTGTAGGACGGACGATTCTGTCCGTCCGTATCTCGACCGCTCGCCAATTCGGACGGACAGAACTGTCCGTCCTACGCTCTATTCCCTCCCCAGCATCTTCTTGATGCTCGCCCACGGCCGCGTGTTCGCAACGTCATCGGCCGTCAGCCCCGCCCGGCGGGCCTGTAGCACGCCGTAACGCAGCACATCGAGTCCTTTCTGGCTGTGGGCATCGCTGCTGATGACAATCGGTATGCCATAACGCTTGGCCGCAGCCGCGGCAACATCGTCCAAATCCAGCCGCGCAGGGTTCGCATTGATTTCCATCAACTTGCCGTTCTTCGCGGCAATGGCGAACACTTGCTCAAGATCGACCGCGTACGGTTCACGCCGGCCGATGAGCCTGCCCGTCGGATGTGCGACGATCGAAACGTGCCGATTCTCGAGTGCGCCGAGAATGCGATCGGTAATCTGCTCGCGTGACTGCTGTTGCCCATAGTGTACGCTGGCAATGACCCAGTCGGCCTCGGCCAGCACCTCATCGGGCAAATCCATGCCGCCCTTCTCGAGAATGTCGCATTCGATGCCTTTGAGAATGGTGAAGTCATCAAATTCGCCGCGCAGGCGATCAATCTCCGACCACTGCTTCCGCAGCCGTTCGGGGCCCAGGCCGTTTGCCATGCTTACTCGCGGCGAATGATCCGTGATCGCGATGTACTTCAGGCCACGTTCGATCGCGGCCACCACCATTTCACGCAGCGACGCCTTGCCATCGCTCGCGGTCGTGTGCATGTGCAAGTCGCCGACGAGGTCAGTCACTTCCACAAGCTTCGGCAGCTTGCCCTCTGCAGCCCATTGGAACTCCTGCCGTGCCTCGCGAATTTCTGGCGGAAACCAAGGCAAGCCTACCGCCGCATAAACTTCCTCCTCGGTCCTCCCGGCGACGTATTCCAACTCCGCATCCGTGGCGACAGGCAGCCCGCCGATTGCTTCTTCGTCGTCAGTTGCTCGGTCAGTCGCTTCTCCTTCACCCACGGCCGCAGCAGCGTTCCCCTTTTTCTTCTTCTTGGCAGGCAAACCGCCCGCCGCGACCCGATAAACGCCATATTCGTTGATCAGGAGGCCGCGGTCTTTGGCCATCCCGCGGAGCACCACATTGTGGTCCTTTGATCCGGTAAAATATTGCAACGCAGCGCCGAACGATTGCGATGGCACAACACGTAGATCGATTTGCAGACCACGGCCAAGGCGAATCGACATTTTCGTCTCGCCGCGGCCAATGACTGTGGCGAGCTCCTCAAACCGGCCGAGCTGGTCCATCGCAGCATTGGCATCCACGGCATCTACCAGCAAATCAAGATCGCCGATCGTTTCGCGGCCGCGGCGGTAACTGCCGGCGACCTCCATCTGCCGAATGCCCTTCAGCTGCCGCATGTGCGCGAGCAACTCTTCGACGATTTCATCGGCCCGCGCCCAATACAATCGCTCTTCAGCGCGGGCAGCGACTTCGATTCCTGCCAGGATCTTTTCTTGCGTCTTCTTGCCGAAGCCTTTGAGGCCTTGCACACGGTCGCCTTCGCACGCAGCCTTGAGCTCGTCGAGCGAGCTGATTCCAAGTTCTTTGTGTAGCGCCGCCGCCTTCTTCGGACCCAGGCCTGGTATGCGGACGATCGCCAGCACGCCCCCCGGAATCTCTGCACGCAGCTGATCGAGCATGCCAATGGACCCGGTCGACAGCACTTCGGCAATCTTCTGGGCCAAGTCCTTGCCGATGCCTTCGATATCGGTCAATTCGCGGCTCGCGTCGGCCGCAATCCTGGCCAGTGGCTCCGGCAAATCCTTGATCCGCCGCGCGCCATTCCGATAAGCCCGCACACGAAACGGGTTCGCATTCTGGAACTCGAGCAGGTCGGCAATTTCCTCGAAGAGTGCGGCAACGTCGCGGTTGTTCATGCCGCTATGATACGGAGAAGGGCGCAAGGGGCCAGGGGAGGGGTTGAGCTGGGTGACCCAATCGGACCACGCGGGGCAAGCAAGTGCCAGGGCCGCGGCGTCGCAACGAGCACATGCATCGTCCCGCCCTGCGTCCTCCGGTTCTGGTTTTAAAAGAACTCGCGTAGTTACACTAACAACGCGTCGGCCACTGCTTGCGTGGCCGCATCAAAAGTCGCGGTGGCGTCGCTCATCGTGCCTTCGGCTTCCGCCCACAGCGAGAGCTTGTTAAGCCCTTCGAACGCGGCGACCTTGTAGCACTCGGCCATGGTCGGGTAATTGAACACCGTGTCGCGGAAGTAATCGATCGTGCCGCCGAGCGACATCACGCTCTGGCCGATGTGAATGATCTCGGTGGCCGCCTCGCCGATAACATGCACGCCGAGCAACTTCCGCGTCTCGCGGTGGAACAGCAGCTTCAGCATGCCCTGCGTGTCGCCTGCAATGTGCCCCCGGGCGATTTCGCTGTAGCGGGCCGTGCCGACTTCATAGGGCACGCGAGCTTCTGTCAGTTGCTCTTCGTTCCTGCCGACCATCGAGATTTCAGGAATCGTGAACAAGCCATAGGGCATGTATTCACATGTCTTGAAGTCGACGCCCGCCATGTGGCAAGCAGCCTGCCGGCCTTGTTCCATTGCGGCGCTGGCCAGCGCTGGAAACCCGACAACATCGCCCACGGCGTAAATGTGCGGCACCTCGGTTTGAAAATTGGCGTTGCACCGAATACGGCCGCGGCCATCGGCTTGCAAGCCTGCATTCTCGAGTTTCAAGCCCGCCGTATCACCGGCCCGGCCGACGCTGAACAGCACCGTTTCGCCGAGCAGCCGTTTGCCGCTTTCGAGCTCCACCGCCACGCCACGCCGTTTGCATTCGTGAATCGAAACGACACTCTCCCCCAGCCGGAACACCATGCCCAGCGACCGAGCGTGGTGCAACAGCGATTCGATAATCTCGCGATCGCAAAATTCGAGCAGCTGCGACCGGCCATCGATGACCGTGACTTGCACGCCCAACGTGGCGAACATGATTGCATATTCAAGACCGATGACGCCGCCGCCGACCACGATCATCGACCGCGGCACCTGCGCGAGCTCCAGCACTTCATCGGAATCAAAAATCGACTCGCCATTGAACGGAATGTGATCGGGCCGCGACGGCCGCGTGCCCGTCGCAATGAGAATGTGTTCCGCTTTGAGAATCTGCTTGCCGTTGGCCGTGTTCACTTCCACCCGGTTCGGGTCGAAGAACGCGGCGTCGCCACAAACCACATCGATGCGATTGCGCGCAAACTGATCCTGGATAACCTGCCATTCCGATTGGCCAACATTGCGGATCATCAGCCGCAGGTTGTCCATCGTGATATCGCGTTTCCGGCGGTAGCTATCGTCGTAAACGTGACGATGCCGATAACCCGTCAGGTGCAGGATCGCCTCACGAATCGTTTTTGAGGGAATGGTGCCCGTGTGCAGCGATACCCCGCCCAAAAGCTCCCGACGCCGTTCCACGATCGCTACCCGCCAGTTCTGTTTGGCAGCAGCAATCGCAGCCTTTTGGCCCGCCGGGCCACTTCCAATGACAACGAGGTCATATCGCATGATTCAACCCACTCCCAGGTGCCAAGGCCTCGTCCGCCGGGGAGCCGCATGCTGTCGGCGCACTCCTCCGTTCGGGCGATATGCAATCGTAGGTGATAGGCTCGCACCAATAACAAAATGCCGGCCGAACCGGTAATGGCTGCAGAGGGGGGCGATTGCCGGTTGTGCCGAATGCGCCGCCTACAACACGGCGCCGCACCGGCGAAAAAATCCTGCCCATCACTCGCTTGGCAGCAAAGACGCCAGCAGACGGTCGAGCGTCGGAAAGTCCAACGGCTTCGCCAAATGGGTCGAGCAACCAGCTTGCCGAGCGCACTCGATATCGTTCGGTTGCGTCCAGCCCGTGAGGGCCACGATGTAAAATTCGTCGCCGCCAGGTAATTCGCGGATCCGGCGGGTCGCTTCGTAGCCATTAAGCTTCGGCATGCCGACATCCATAAGGATGACCTTCGGCCGAAACTCGGCGGCTCTATCGATCGCTTCCAGACCGTCGCACGCTATACAAACTTCGTGGCCTTTGACACGCAGCAGCATGCACAGCGTGTTGCCCGCGTCGGTGTTGTCATCAACCACCAAAATGCGAAGCTTGGTCCCCGACATCGTTGCCTCAAGTTGACGACCGCGCACACGGCCAAGTCTAGCGCCCGCTGCAGCACTCGTGGCCGCGAGGTGGGAACATTTTGCCTGGCTCGCGGCACACCGGGTTAGGTGCTCAATCGAGAATGTCCGGACATCTTGAATCGTCGAGTTGCCCGCTGTTCACTAGCCCAATTTCGCGGATATGGTAACGACGAACGAGCGCGATCACCCACACAAGCTTACCCCCAGAGTGGCGATTCGATCAATCTCCATCCAGTTGGCCGCTGCCTCGTTGCACGCTCCCGCTAGCATTCTGTCAGGGCCGCCTACCTTGCAGGGTGGCCGATCCCTGCCGCTAGATTGCGGGTCGCTAGCCAAATAATCGTAACACCGCGTTTGTATCTTCCAGCGTATCGAGTAAGACATCCGGATCACCGGTTTTCAGTTCGTCCGTCGGCGAATGGCCCGTTGCTACCGCCACGCAGTGAGCCCCGATTGAACGTCCGCAATTGATGTCGTGCAGTGTGTCGCCAATGACAACGATTTCGCCGATTGCGGACCTTGCCTTCCCCCGCGTTTCGCCGTTTGCGGAAGGGGCGATTATCGCCGCGTGAGTTCTCCCCGCCGCCAATGCGGCAGCCGCGATATCGCAACGCTCGGTGTGATCATCGCCAAAACCACCAAAGGGAAACCAATGCCACAGCTCATAGTGCACAAGCTTTCGGCGGGCGCCTTCGCGAATGTTCCCCGTGATCAGTCCCAGCGCGATGTCGCCGCGAGCCGACACTGCCTCCAGTAATGTGCCGACGCCCGGCAGCACGTACCCCCGGTGGCTCGCTAGCGCCGCATCGAGACGCTCCAGGTAGCCGCGGCGAAATCGCTCCCAGTTGTCGTCGGTCGGTTCGATGCCGTGCCCGCGAAACAAGTCAGCCACAATCGCCCGGTCGCTTCGCCCCGCGAACGCCACCTGTGTGTTGAGCTGCGGAATATCGAAATCAGCGGCCAGCGTTTGGGCGAAGGCCTTCTGTCCGGCGCCGCCAGTGAGAATGAGCGTGCCGTCGATATCGAGCAGGCAAAGGTGCATGAAGGGTTGAGGGTCAAACGCTGAAAGTTGCGGGTAAAGTTGCTGAACACCTGGTCGGCGACGCAAAAGTCGCTCCGCAGTGCGCGAGTTATCAAGCATACGACAACCGTCGGCCCTAGCCAATTCGGCCGGAATTTGATACCTTTTCTTGTTCATCCATGCCCCTGCTTGCGGCCTATCCGCCACATCAGACATCCGCCCAATCAACTCAATCTCTCAACCTTCGACCTCCCCATGAAACAACCGGTCGCCGGCGTTGCCCCATCGCAGTTGCAGGAAGTCACGGTGATGACGGTCTGGCCGTCGCTCTCGGCCACCGGGTTTGGCCGCTTTTGGGGCCGCTTGTTCGCGATCGAAGCCGGCTTCCCACTGTTCGGCATTCCCATCACGCTGGGCCGGATCTTCGCACTCGCGTCGATTCCCTTCATGATCGCGCTCTACTTTCTGATGCGGTTGCCGCGATTCCCCGGCGTGCTGATCGGCATCACGAATCCATGGTGCTGGACCTACCGGCTCACGAATCGCCGCGTCGTAATGGAGAATCCTTTCGGCGGCGAACTGAAATCGGTCTCGCTCGATCGGTTCGATGCGATCGAAACGGTCGTCGAGCCCGGGCAGGCTTGGTTCAAGGCTGGCGATTTAGTATTCCGCCAAGGCGCGGTCGAAACATTCCGCATTTGGGGCGTGCCCCGGCCCGAAACGTTCAAGCAGACCTGCTGGAAGGCCCACCGCTCCTACGTGGGCGTGCAAAAGGCCAAAGCCGATGGCGTGGCCGTGTGACTGCCGCTCTGTAGCTGAATTCGCAAGAATTCAGTGCCTTGGCACGTCAGCCTGAATTTTGGCGAATTCAGCTACGCGGATCGGTTCTGCAAAGTCAGCTCTTCGGCGGCTCCGCAGCCCCGGGCTTCACATTCCCATCCGCGTCCAATTCCTGGCCTTTGCGAAGCGATGACCCCAGCGGCACGCGGAACTTCTTCTCGCCCGTTCTTAACACGAGCGAGCGGTCCTCGACCGATTCGATTGTGCCCTCCAGCGCACCGACCTTGATCGGATCGCCCGCGTTGAGATGCAGCATTTCGCCAGTCGTGCGAATGTGAATCCATGCCTGCGGGCCCTTGCCGCTATCGACCGCGCCGGAGAACATCGCGAACTCCGACTCGTCGAACTTCGGCGGCGCCGGCGGTTGCGGCCGCTCCGTTGGCGGCGGCGCCGGCGGACGCGGCGGCGTATACACAGTCGCCAAATCCCGCTCGCCGAGGCTCTTCTGATAATCCGCCACGCTCGAGAGCTTCAGCCGCTTCGAATCGCCTTCCGGCAGCGCATCCGTCGCAACCGCGCCGGGCAGGCACAGGGCCTCGACTTCCAGCGTCACCTGCAGATTGCTCGCGCCGATTGGCCGCAACAGCCGCAGCCGCGTGATTTGGTGCAGTTGCGGGCTGCGATAGAACTCAAACAGCATACTGACGACCGACGACAGGTTGCCAGTCGCTTCGATTTGATACCCAATCGCTTCAAACGCCGTAGCGGTCGTCGTCCGCGCTGCAAGCTTGATGTCGTTCACCGTGAGGCCGCTGGCCTTCGCCTTGGTAAGCAGCCAGGCTTTGTACAGCGACATCGCCTTCTCGCGGTCAGCGGGCAACGATCGCTTCTGCAGCTCTTCGATCTGCTGCATGGCTGCCCGGCCCTTGGCAAGCGTGAGATTCGCCTCGGCCAGCCGCGATTTCGCGTCTTCGACTTGCGTACGACGCGCGGCAACCGCGGCCCGGTAACGCAGGAACATCGCCCGCCCGCCCCACAGCACGACGAGCAGCATCACGGCCGCACCCAGATATTTTTCCCGCTTGTTCATTTCTTGGGCGCCTCGGCCACTTGCTTGGCTTTTTCAGCGGCTGGTTTTGACGGCTCGGGCGGAGCTTCCGACGCGGCGGGTACCCGCACATCGAGCCCGAACGACCAGTCATAGCCGGGCGTGCCCTTCTCAAGCTTGCCGCCGCCGGTCGACACTATGTGCTTCCCGTCGCGGAGCCGCTGCTCCAGCAACGCCACCGCCGCCGGACTCTTAGCAACCGCTTGCACGTCCATCCGTCCGCCGACCGGTTTCGCGCCCGGCGGTTTGATCAGTGTCAGCTGCGTGATCACCGCGTCGTCATTCACCGGGAAGTCCTTCGACACGAGCGGCTGCGGCCGCACACGGTGGGCAAACTCGTTGAGCTCATCGAGCCAGTTGACATCGGTCGCCAGCCATTGATCGATGGCCTCCGACTGGCTCGTGACCTTTTTGTACATATTGGTCTGGGCTTGCACGTCGCGAATGCGGTTCTGCAGCTCGGCCAGCTCTTTCGCTGGCTCCGAGAACTGCCGCCACACATAGAAGCCGCCCCATAAGACCAACAACGCCGCGACCGCCGCAGCCTGCAAGTGCACCCGCGTGAAGCGACGAGCCTCGACCTTCTTACGCACATTGGCGAAGTCGACAATTGGCGGCCGTCGATCAGCCTCATTGAGCGCCATGCCCAGCACGGCAGCAAAGCGGCTTAAGCTCTCCGAATCGAGGCCTTTGCCAGCGAGACCGGCGGGGGCTTGCGCCACGGGGTCAAAATCGGAAACGGGAACATCGAGTTCTGCCGCGAGCCCGTCGGCATCGCCATCGGGCTCGCCGCCGCACACAAACACCTGCCCGACTTGCTGCTCGCCCGTTTGCTGCCTTACCGCAGCCATCGTGCGGCGAATTTCGCCCAATAGCGCTCGCTGCCGGCCTTCTTCCTGCGAAGGGTCGGGCAGCCGCACCGTGCGCAGCAACACGACCGTCTCGCCGGTCATCGCTATCAGGTCGGCTTCCTCTTTAAGCAGATTGACTACCAGCGTAACGTTGTCGTCCTTCACAAGCCCCGCGCGCCGCACCAGCGACGCGGCCGCGCAGCCGCGCACCGGAACTCGCGTCAACTCCACACCAATCGCCTCGCACACTTCGCGCGCTTCCGCCATACCGGCCGGATTCAACGCGAGCGCAAGCACCTGGTGGGGCGAATCGGCATCGCCTGCGAGCGGAATAAAGTCGAGCGCCGCCTCGGAGCCGAGGGCCGTAAATTCGCGTTCCGCCTGGAACCGCACCATATCGGGCAGCTCATCGGCCGGCGCCGGCGGCAGCGTCATCAGCTTCATCTGCACGTTGTCGCGACCCACGCCCACGAGCGTCGTCATCTTGCCAGAGGCTTCGCCGGCCATCGCCCCGGCCAAGCGCACACCGATCTGCTTGCCGCTTAGACCGGCCGGATCATTCGTCGCCAGCGATGCCGCCCACGCCCCCACTACCGACGTGCCGGTCGCACCCGACGCAATTAGCACGCCGCGCACTTCATGGCGGTCCCAATCAATGGCCAGAATCCGAGGCATAACCGTAAACCAAATCGAAACTTATGTCACACGCGCTGCCATCTAGCATCGGCGGCCACCGCCTAATCTGCGGCGGCCCAACCGCGCAGTCGTCAAACAACCCGCACGAGAGGCTACTCCCGCCTCCCACTCCCATTGTACACACCCGAATTACTTCAAGTCTTCCGCCGGAACCCCCAAATCCTCGGGGGAATAGCCTGCCCCATATTGCCGGAGGCTCCACCGCCGCCGCACCACCGGCGGCGACTGTGTGGCGTCAACGACAACCTCTACCCGGTCGGCCGGTCCGCCTTCGTCGAAGAAGCCGACCACCTGGGCCCGATACACGCTACCCCCGGACGTAACCAGCGACATGAGGCTCTTCATCTTCGCCAGGTCGACCACGTTATCCTGCAGCAGCCACGTTTCGTATTTCTGCTCGGGCCGCTGCTCGCCGATGGTGACGTCGCGATTGGCGATAATCTGATCGACCTGCGACGGTGTGAGACCAGGGATGCCGTTCAGCAGGGCCCGCGGCGCTTGGTTAATGTTCAGCCGGCCCGGTATTGACGGCGACGCATTCACCGCGAGATTTTCCATCAGCTTCGGCAAGTAGGTTTGCATTGCACCGGGTTCGTTCGGAAAGGCAGCATTGATGACTTGCGTGCTGCTCTTGGTGCCACCGCCACCGGCGGCTCCGCCGCTGGCTCCGCCGACGCCGCTCGTCCCGCCGAGACCACCTCCACTGCCTCCACTAGCGCCGCCGCCGCCACCTCCTCCACCACCACTCGATGAGGAACCCGGCGGCTTCGCCACACTCGTCTTCACACCAATCAGATCGAGCACGGTGTTTAAGCGAACTTTGCCCTGCTGCTTTGCATCCACCTTTACGCTCGAAACGTCTTTGCCAGAATCCTTGCCGGTGTACGGACCGCCTTGGCGATACGCGACGATGAAGTTTGCCTCGTCCTCGCTAAAGACCTCCAGCAATTTCTTCTTGAGGTCTTCGAGTTTGTCCATGTTGACGTCGATCTTCGGCGAACCGTCGGCCCGCACGTTCGCCTCGGCACTATCGAGCGTGAGATACGCGGCCCAGCCGCGGTTGAGTTCCCCGGTCGAGTTATCGGTGTTGTCGATCGTTGTGAGGTTTTCCTCATTGCCGTCAATCATGCCATTACGGTTCAGATCGGCGCCGAACAGCAGGGCCGGCGTCACATCGCGCACCAGCAGCAACTCTTCGATCGAGCCGAGCGAACCGTTGCGCGGGGCATAGGGATGCGGCAGCGACGCGTAATAATCGCGCTCGGCGCCGAGCTGCCGCGAGTCGTCATCCGGATCGATCCAATCCAGAATGGCGTCGGCAATCGACTCGGTCATGCCCGGCAGCGTCATCAGCAGCGTGCGGGCACTGTTCTCGCCCTGGCCATCGGCCAGAAGGATCGTGTTAAGGTTCAACCGCGCTGATTCGTTTTCGAGTCCGTAGCGAATACCGCCGTAGTAGCCCTCCGTGGTGAGGTCGGGAGCAATCACGGTGAACCGGCCACGAAACGCTGCCAGCGGGTCGTCGTTCACCAAAATGCTCTGAAACAAGCTCGGATTCGCATACAGGCCGCCGGATTGCAGAATCGTCTCCGGATCCTGCGTCACCGCCGCCTTAATATACTCGACGCCCGACTCCGCGAGCTGATTCGCCTGCAGTTGCCGGCCGTGCGCCCGCTCGGCCTGATGCTCGGCAAACATCCGCTCAAAGAACGCGGCCGCGCCGAGCGTGAGCATCGCGACGACGATCAGCGTCAGCACGAGCGCGCTGGCTTGTCGATCGGAATTAGGACGACGGGAAGATTGCATGGCGCGAATGAAAAAACGTTACTTGATCCAAGTTTCGAAAAACTAGTCCATTATTGGAACACCGAGCCACCGGACGAACTGCCGCCTGTCGAACTGCCGTCAGTCGACGATCCATCGGTTGAGCCGGTTGACGACGAACTTGTTGTCGATGACCCCGCCGCTGCTGTTCCTCCGGCCGAAGCCTGCGATTGCGCCGCCATCGGCAAATACACAACCTGGCGATACGAGTGCGACTGTTGAACGATGTTGGAAGTCAAAGCCTGCGCCGCACCATCATCCGATGACTCGGTCGACAGATTCGCCGGCCTCAGCCACACGGTCACCTCGATCGCCGTCGGCAGTTTTTGCAGCTCCTTCATGTCCCACGTGTCGAGCAGCTGCGAGCCGTCGTAATAGCGGAACTGCAGCTGCACAACCTCTGGCGCCACCAGTACGCCGCCAGAGTTCAACACATCGCTGCCGCCCGATTGTTCCGCGAACAGCCGTTCCGACCGGCCGATTTCCTGCCGTACCAATCCAGAGGCTCCTGACTGGACCGTCGGCGACAGTTCGTTGCTCGTCGTATCGCTCGAATTGGTAGTGCCGCCGGAGCGAACGTAATAATGCACCGTCTTCACATCTGCGGGTGGATGGACTTCGCCCGTCGACGTGCTCGCCCCCGTGCCACCAGGATTTGCCGCCGCAGCCGATGGTGCATTGGTGTAGCCAGTTACCGTGCCGAAGAGCTCGTCCTGGTACGGCAGCTTGGCGACATCGACATAGAGCTCCAGATCAGAGCCGGTGAGCCCCAAGGGCATCGTCTCATCGTTTTCGCCGCTGGTCGAACTGCTGCTCGACGACTTGCTTCCTGAAGAAGAGTTTGATGACGACGCCGATGCGGACGCTCCAGATGCTTTTCCGCTCGCGGCGCTCGCGCCAGAAGCCATGGCCGCAATTTTATTGACCGAACCCGTTCCGCCGGGGCCTCCCATGCCGCCGCCCTTCGACAACGTCTCACGGGCCTTATCCAGCGAATCCACATCAAACGGCTTACTCGCAGCCATCAATTGGGCAATCGCCGAAGTATCCTGCGGCTTGTAGATCGTCGCCCCGCGGATGTCGTCGGTGATCATGTTGAGCACGCTCCGCGCGAGCTGAGCCTCTTCGACGCGACCGCGATCGGAGTCGACGCGCATCAAATACAAATTGATCGCCAAGCCAATGATCGACAGCAGAATCGCACTGAGCGCAACTGCCAAAATCAACTCGAAAAGCGTAAAGCCGGCGCGTCGACGACGTGAGGCGTTGGCGCTGATCATTTTGAAACGCCTCCGTTCGTTGTCGTGGTTCCACCCGTGCCGGATGTGCTCGATGTAGTGCTCGATTCTTCCGAAGAACTCGACGCCTCAAAATCAGGATTCGGCATCCACCGCACGAGCTCGAACCGCGCCGGCTGCAGCCGCTCGTCGATTTGTTGCTCCACGGTTACGCGCACCGCCACCAGTTCGTTGAAATCGGTGTTCTGCACGTCGACCGAGTACACCCACGGTGGGTCGGAGTCTTCCACGAGCGACGCCCGGCTGACAGTGCTCAGCTGCCGCGCGCCCGAGACCAGCTCCTCCATTACCGAGGCCGCCAGGATCTGCGCCTGCGTTTCGCCCTCGGTCAGCATCGCCGTTTGATCGCCGAGCCGCATGACTTCGCCCAGAGCGACCAGCGAACCAGCAAGAATCGCCAGGGCCAGGATGATCTCGAGTAAGGTAAACCCCGTACATAGCCCAGCCGTCTCGGCTGGGTTGGACAAACAACCAGCCGTCTCGGCAGGCTTGGATGATCGCCCAGCCATCCCAGCTGGGCGGCGTCGCCAATTCCCCCTCACGTCTCGAATCGATCGACGTCGAGCCGAGACGGCTCGGCTATATATCGTCGTCATGGGACCTCCTCGTTGCCGATTTGGCCGGCGGAGGAAACACCCGTGAGGCCGCGCAGCGTGACTCGGATCGTTTCGCCGCGGTCGTTCTCAAGCAGTACCGAGGCGTCGGAAGTAGTGCCATCGGGGTTGAACAGAATCGGGTCGGACCACGACTGATCGGTCGACCCGCCAAACATCGCCGCAACCTGATTCGACGCCGAAACTTCAGCCATCGCGAAGTTCACGTCATCCGGCAGGCGTTCAATTCCCAGCCGCAAGATATCTTCCGGCGACCACTCAGAGTCCGAGCCCGAACTGCTGCCCGAATCGCTATCGGAAGTACTTTCCGATTCTTGATTGGATTTTTGCGCCGCGCGGTCTTCGTCAGATGCCTCACGCGCCTGCGAGCTGCTCTCCGGCATGCCGAGCTTATTCAGCGACGTGAGTTGAAACCGCGACCCCTTCGGCTCGCAGCGAAACACCTGCGCCTCGCCCGATTCCATCGCCTGCAGCCGGGCTTGGGCCCACGCGCCACGCACCATATCGCTCGCGCCGCTCAAGTGCGCACGCGAAAACGCCCCATCGAGGTACGGCATCGACACGGCCGAGATAATCACCAACAACGACAGCACCAGCACGACCTCGATTAGCGTGAGGCCATGACGTTTCGCCGGCAGGTGGGCGGTAATTGGCATGGGCGCAAGCCGGCATTGGTTGGCGAGAGCTGGCTAAATCTCCCAGTTGCCGATGTCATCATCCGTGCCGTCCTGCCCATCGGGTCCGACCGACCACACGTCGAACGAATCCGCGTTGTGCTTGCCGGGCGCCACGAACCGGTAATCGCGATCCCACGGATCAAGCGGCACCTTGCCAGCGTCGAGGTACGGTCCGGCCCACCGGCTTGCCACATTCGCATCGCTCGGTTTGGTCGTAAGCGCGCTCAAATCCGACGGGTAATTCCGCGTGTGGAACTTGTAGAGATTGATCGCGCTCTTGAAGATGCCGACTTGGCCTTTGGCTGCGTCCTTGAGCGCTTTCTCCTGCGTGCCGCTGAACATCGTGACCACCATCGACGCCAGCACCACGAGAATCGCGAGCACCAGCAAGAGTTCAATGAGCGTGAAGCCCGCGCGATCGCGGCGAGCACGGCGTCCAGCGGCTCGCTTCGAGTTTTCTATTCGTGACAACATGGTTCAACTCCTAATTTGGCCCATTTGGCGAAGTGTATTTTGGTTCTCGCCGAAACGCGGCGATCACGGAGCAACGAAACTGCTAAGAAGTTCCTCCGCGTTCTCCGCGCCTCAGCGAGATTGTCTTCTGATTTCTCTTTTTGATCATTCCTGAACAGGAGAAAACAGAGAGAACAGAGAATGAATCCGTCCGTTGGCTCCGTTACCTCTGTTACCTCCTGTTCAATAAAATCGATGCAACTTAAATGTGGACAAAACCGCTGTCGATTTGTGCTCTTGTTCCTTCGATTATATCCAATGCCTATACCGTCGTGCTCATCTTTAACACCGGCACCAACAGCGCGATGACCACGATCAGCACCACTCCGGCGAGCAGCACCAGCATAAGCGGCTCGAGCAGCCGCACGAACAAGTCGAGCCTTCGCCACGTGTCGCGCTCCAGCGTATCGGCGATGTGCGGCAACACGTGCTCGAGGTTGTTCGACTGTTCGCCGACGGCAATCATTTCGACCACGTCGGCGGGAAACTGCCCGCTCGCCGCCAGCGGGGTCGCCAGCGACTCGCCGGCCGAAATATTCTCAGCCGCTTCCCGCACCGCCGTCGACAGCACCCGATTACCCGTCGAATCAGCACTAATTTCGAGCGACCGCACAATCGGTACGCCGTTCGTAAGCAGCGTGCCCAGCACGCGGCAAAACCGCGACACGGCCATGCTCAAATAAATGCCGCTTACGATCGGCACTTTCAACCGTGCCTTATCCAGCAGCAGGCGGCCCTCTTCGGTCTTCGCCCGGTTGAAGAGAAATATGCCAATGCCGACCAATCCAGCGGCGACAAAAATACCGTACGATTGCATCGTCGCGCTGAGCCACAACAGCCAGTCCGTCACCGCCGGCAACTCGCCCCGCTCGCGCAGCCGCGTGAACAGCCGCTCGAACTTCGGCACGAAGAAGATGATCAGCACGTTCACCACGACCGTGCCGAGCACGAACAAAATCGTCGGGTAAGCGAGCGCACCAACCACGCGCCCACGCAGTTCGTCCTGTTGCTCGGTGAACTTGGCCAATCGATCGAGCGCCTCTTCCAAGAAGCCACCCTCGCCGCCGGCGCGAACGATGCTCGTCGCGAGTTCCCCGAACGCCTTCGGGTGCCGCGCCATCGCGTCGGCCAGCGTTGCGCCTTCTTGCACCCGCGTGTGTACGTCTTCCAGCACAATGGCAAGATTCTTGTGCGGCGTTTGCTCGCGCAGCAAATCGATCGACCGCAACAGCGGCACGCCGCTCCCCAGCAGCGCGGAAAGCTGCCCATACGTGCCCGCCATGATCCGCGACTTCACCCGCGGTGAGCCCTTCGCCCCCGTTGGCCGGCCATCGGCCGACGTCACCTTGAGCGGAAACAGGTCCTTGCCCGATAGCGTCGCCACCGCCTCGCGCTCACTCCCCGCCGCAAGCGTACCTTCCACGCGTTTGCCAGTGAGGTCGCGCGCAATGTAAGTAAACTCAGGCATAAGGGATTTCGGATTTCTGATTTCGGTTTGCGGATTCAGTCGTTAAATCCGCAATCCCAAATCCGCAATGATTACAAACGATCACCCTTCGTCACGCGCAGCACTTCATCTATCGTGGTCACGCCATTGAGCACCTTCAACCACGCGTCCTCGCGCAGCGTCCGCATGCCGTTGGCGCGGGCCGCTTTGCGAATTTCCCAGCTGCTCGCTCGGTCGTGGGCCAGCTGCCGCACGGCGTCGTTCGTTACGCACAGTTCAAAAATCCCCTGCCGGCCCGTAAAGCCCAGCTGCCGGCAATTGCGGCAACCCTTCGGCTTGTACAACGGCGTGCCGCGCTTCTTAAACTCGTCCCAAGGAAAGTCCTTCGGCAGGTCTTCCTGCTTCGGCTGATACGACTCGCGGCACTTCGGGCATAGCGACCGCACCAGCCGCTGAGCCATCACCGCTTCCACCGTGCTCGCCACCAAGAACGGCTCCACTCCCATATCCACCAGCCGCGTGTACGCGCTCGGCGCATCATTTGTGTGCAGCGTGCTGAACACCAAGTGGCCGGTGAGCGACGCCTGAATCGCGTTCTCGGCCGTCTCCATATCGCGAATTTCGCCGATCAGCACGATATCCGGGTCATGCCGCAAAATGGCCCGCAGCGACGCCGCGAACGTGAGCCCAATCTTCGGGTGCACCTGAATCTGGTTGATGCCCTCGAGCTGGTATTCGACCGGGTCCTCGGTCGTGATGATCTTGGTCTCTTCGTCTTTGATATCAATCAGCGAACTATAGAGCGTCGTCGTTTTACCGGAACCCGTCGGCCCCGTCACCAGCACAATCCCGTGCGGCATGCGGATGAGATCGCCGTAACGCTTCGCCATCTCCGGGTCCATGCCAATACTCTCGAGCGACAGTTTCATGCGGCCCTTATCGAGCAAACGCATGACGATGCCTTCGCCGTGCAGCATGGGAATCACCGACACACGCACGTCGATCTCGCGGCCGGAAATGCGAAGCTTGATCCGGCCGTCTTGCGGCAATCGCTTCTCCGCAATGTTCAGCCGCGCCATGATCTTGAGCCGGCTGATAATCGCGGCCTGAAATCGATTGATCTCCGGCGGCACCGGCTGCGGGTGCAGCATGCCGTCGATCCGGTAGCGAATTTTGATGCCCGCCGCCTGCGACTCGATATGCACGTCGCTCGCTCGCGACTCGATGGCCTCAATCAGAATCTCGTTCACGAGCCGAATGACCGAAGCTTCATGCGCCTCGTCGCTCAGCTCGCCATCCATGTCGATTTCATCGAGCAGCTGGATGTCTTCCTCTTCCTGCAGCGCCATCAGGTCGTCGATCGTCTCGCTGCCGACGCCGAGGTGCGCCTTAATACGCCGGGCAATCTGCTCGCGCGGCGCGAGCACCGGCTCGATCGTCAGACCGGTCGTGGCGCTCAGCTCATCGAGCGGATACAGATCGAACGGATCACTCGTCGCGACTCGCAGCGTGCCGTTGTGTCGTTCAAGCGGGAAGAGCGAATGCCGATGGATCAGCTTGAGCGGGAAGTTCTGCAGCAGCGACAAATCGATCTGCTGCTGCTCTAGGTCCACAAACGGAATGCCAACCTCATCACCCAGCGCCCGGAGAGCCGCTTCTTCCGTCACCAAACCCTGATCAACGGCGGCAACGTCGAGTCGTGTGGCCTCCGGCCGCTCGACTCGCAATTGATTCAACTGCTGGGTCGACAACAACCCACGCTTCACAAGAATGGCGCCTGCTTCCATCGAAATTCCATTCGACTAAGGGATCGGTCCGCACGGTTCGAGGTGGTCAACCAGCCAATGATTCAACCAGCTAGTTGCCACGCCTAAGCGCGACCGCGTACAAAAAACTGTCTCTTCTGGTCCTCTCCCTTCGAGGGGGGAGGGTCGGGGAGGGGGGAAGTCCTGCGGCGGGCCGCCCCTCCCCAACCCTCCCCGCGGCGGGGGAGGGAGCCGGAAAGAGCGTGTGTAATTACTATCTCGGTGAGCTTTCCTGCGCGTTCGCTCTCCTGCGCATCGAACGAAGCATCAATCCCACCAGTTCCTCAAACCTCAAGTCAACACATTATTCTGCGTCGCCCCGCGATTACTCATTGGGGCGCCGGCCCACGTGTCGGGCCACTACCAGTGCCACCGCGCCCAAACCGGCCGCGTTGGCCGCCGAAGCTAGGCTCCGGCATATCGAACTGGTCGCCCATCATCTTCTGCAATTGGGCCTGTTGTTCGGGCGTCAGCACATCGAGCATCTTCTTGCGCGCCTCCGCCTGCAGCTCGCGAATCTTCGTCTGTAATTCCTCCTGCACCTCCGCCGCTCGCTTCTCGAGCTTCTCGCGCTGTTCGTCGGTCAGGTTCAGTGCCTGGGCCACATCGCCGCTCGTCAGTGCCGACGCGCCGCGATAACGCACCTGGTTCTGCAGATTGATTTGCTTGAGCCGGTCGAGTTGGTGCGGCAGCAGGATGCCGTCGAGCTTCTTCTCCATGTCGGTGTTGATCGATTCAAACTTCTTGCGGATTTCGTCGAACTTCGCCCGGCGTTCTTCATCGCTCAGGTCGCGCATGTTTTCAAACATGCCGCGCATTTCGTCGCGGGCTTTTGTCCTCAACTCATCCGTCAATCCGCGGATCTTCTCTTTCTGTTCGTCCACCAGCTGCAATTCTTGCTGCACCTCGTCCCGCATTGCCAGGCCCAAAACTCCGCCACCCCCTCCAAACGGCCCACCAAATCCCCCCGGTCCACCCGGGCCTCCCGGCGGGGGTCCTGGCGGTTGTGCCACGCTCGTCGTAACGATAGCCAGCAATCCAAACACAAACGCAGCGGCCGCAACGCGAAACTTCATGATTCGTCTCCCAGCTCTTGGCATTTGCCAACTTCTTCGCCGCGGGACTCGCCAAAATCCCCGGCTCGCTTGACTCATATTTTGACTTAACCCCAAGCGGCCCAAAAAGTACCGCACGACCCAAAGGGACTCGCCGCTCGCCTGTCGCATTTCGGTCCAGCCGAGAGGCAGCCGCACCGCCTCTCCTCCAACTACCGGCGAACGTTCATCACTTAGTGTGCCCTCGCGGCAGCGACTTTCCAAGCCGCATACCAACCCGCCGGCGGGGGCTGGTCACAATGGCCTGCTCACAGAACCTATCTTGCCATTGCGGCTTCCTCGGCGTAAAGTAGTACCCAAACAAGATTTACGTCATCCGCACGTAGCCAGATTATGTCCCCCTCCGAATTGATGCAGCTTGCCATCGAGAAGTGCCGTGCCGGCATCGCCGCCGGCCAAAGCCCCTTCGGCTGTGCCATTGAGCAAAACGGAAAGGTAATCTCCTGCTCGCACAATACGGTCGTACTTACGACCGATATCACGGCCCACGCCGAAGTGAACGCCATCCGCGAGGCCTGCCGCAACATCGGCAGCATCTTCCTCGATGGGGCGGTGGTCGCTACGACCTGCGAGCCGTGCCCGATGTGCATGGCCGCCCTCCATTGGGCCCGCGTCGACACCGTTTACTACGGCGCCACGATCGCCGACGCTGACACTGCCGGCTTCAACGAACTCCAACTCCCCGCCGGAGAACTCCTCCGCCTCGGCGGGAGCAAACTGAAATTGATCCCCCAACTCCTTCCCGAAGAATGCAAACAGCTCTTTGCCGAGTGGAAGGCGAATCCGCAGCGCTGCGTCTACTAGGGACTAGCGGCTCGGGGCTGGGGGGGAAGACGCATGTCGGATACCAGCTATAAAGATCTGAAGGTTTGGCAGGAGGGAGTTTCACTGTCGCTTGGCGTCTACAAATTGGCCGCCTTATTTCCCGAACATCAGAAATTCGGGTTGGTAAGTCAGTTACGACGTTGTGCTGTTTCGGTGCCGTCAAACATTGCAGAAGGTCATGCACGACTTTCAACTCGCGAGTACATTCGTCATGTGGCAACTGCACTCGGCTCGCTTGCTGAACGCGAAACACAATTGCACATTTCGCGAGACCTAAACTACGGCCATCCTGCTTTGATCGATGACGCACTGGTATCTGTCGACATTCGCGGAAAACAACTCCGGTCCCTTTCACATTCCTTGA
Organism: Pirellulales bacterium; assembly: GCA_046349975.1. Lineage (GTDB taxonomy): Bacteria > Planctomycetota > Planctomycetia > Pirellulales > Lacipirellulaceae > JABDGM01. The sequence goes on along the minus strand of JAXMBH010000012.1, from coordinate 83,369 downwards.
AACGACGAATACAGTAGATTACGAGCAACAAATACCACCGCCGCAAATCCCCAGCCCCCAGCCCCCCAGCACCGAGCCCCCCAGCCCCGTGGTCACCAAAATCGAAATCGCCGCCGACTGGCTCACCCGTTACACGGGCATGCCGCTTGATCGCTTCGGCGACTACGTTCTCCTCACCAACTTCCGCGACTACGTCCAACGCTTCGCCGCCCGGTTCGCCTGCGATATCTACGGCGACAACCGGCCGATGCAGGCTTCCACCAACGATGCCGGCCTCACGATCATCAATTTCGGCATCGGCTCACCGAACGCTGCCACGATCATGGACCTGCTCACCGCCTACCACCCCGCGGCCGTCCTCTTCCTCGGCAAGTGCGGCGGTCTCAAGCATGCCACCGAAATCGGTCACTTCATCCTCCCGATCGGCGCGATCCGCGGCGAAGGAACCTCCGACGACTACCTCCCGCCGCTCGTCCCAGCCCTGCCTTCATTCAAGCTTCACAAATTCGTCTCCCAGAAACTCGTCGACCGCGGTCTCGATTACCGCACCGGCGTTATCTACACGACCAATCGTCGCGTGTGGGAACACGATATGAAGTTCCGCGAGCAACTCCAGGAATACACACCGATCGGTATCGATATGGAGACGGCCACGATCTTCGTCGTCGGCCATAAAAACCAAATCGCCCGCGGCGCGCTGCTCTTAGTCTCCGACAAGCCGCTCACGCCCGAGGGCGTAAAAACCAGCGAAAGCGACGCTCGCGTCAATCGCGATTGGTCCGATGTCCACCTCTCGATCGGCATTGATTCCCTCACCGAAATCGGCGAGCAGGGCGAGATGATCAAGCATTTTCAGTATTAGACTGTCAGCTACCGCCAGCTCAAAACTTATCCGGGCAGCGGTGCCGCGTCGCCGTTTGTGCGCCTTTGTGATTTACGCCAGGACGACGCAGTTGCTGCTAAGATGCACTGATTTTCCTCTGGATTTGTGCGTAAATTCCTTGTGCCTCGGCGATATCCCAGTAGGATGGAGCCGTCCGGGTTGGAGGCACTACCATGGGAACCGCGCCGCGCTAAAGCGGTGCCAACACCGCAGGTGAATCGGAAGGAAGCGTCTAATGAGAATGAGAATTGCCGCTGCATCTTTAGCGGCCATACTTGGCATTTGTAGCCGTGGCCACGCGGCGATCATCAACGCGTGGGACTTCAATGACGGCCGCACTCCTGGCGGCGTGACCAACTTCGGTCCATCACCGCTCTCACCCGGCACCAGCGATGCCAATGTTACGTCGAGCGGCTTGGTCCGCGGCGCGGGCTTGAATACGAACCTCGGTACCAGTTCTGGCGGCGCCAATGCCTGGGGCTCGCGCGATTTCGAAAGCGGTAACACTTCGGCCGCCGATGCCGTCGCCGATCTCGAGTATTCCACGTTTTCAGTAAGTCCGAATGCCGGCTACGTACTCTCACTGACCAGCATCGATCCATACAACATTCGCCGTTCTGCGACCGGGCCGAGCACTGGCCAATGGCAATACTCGCTCGACGGCACGAACTTCACCGACATCGGCAGCGCGATCACCTGGGGTACGATCACCACTGGTGCCGGTAATCCGCAAGCCTCGATTGATCTCTCGGGCATCTCCGCGCTGCAGAGCCTTGCAGAAGGCACGACGGTTACATTCCGAGTGCCAACCTGGGGGGCCACCAGTTCGGGCGGCACCTGGTACTTCAATACGAACGGCACCGCCGGCGCGAATGATCTGGTACTCAATGGAACTGTGGAAGCGGTCGTCGTTCCAGAGCCCATGTCAATCGCCTACCTCACCGTGGTTGGCCTACTGCTCTCCTTGTGGCGACGTTAAATTCGCGCAGAGTTCTCCGTCTAAATTCGCCAGCCGCGCTCGACAGGGCGCGGCTGTTTTGCCATAGGTGAGACGCGGCGGGAAATTTCGCGAAAAACGCGTGAAATACCAAGGAATAAATGGACGGCTGACCATCTTGGCCGCTATCATTGCGTTTAGGCGAATTAGTGGGTCTTCATGCCAGATATTTCCGAAAACGAGTCTACTGCTGGCGTGCTGAAGCGAGAGATCGATAGGATGCGTCTTCACAGACTGTTTGCCCAGGCAAGGCGGTGCGTTCTTCCTGGAACTCTGCTATTACTTGCGGCAGCGATTGCTGGATGCTCCGGAAAGCCTGACCGCGGTAAGATTGCGGGCATTGTTAAGGTAGACGGTCAGCCAGCTTCGGGGGTTCAGTTAATTTTCTATCCCGTTGGTGGAACGCCTGAATTTCAGCGCGTGCGCCCGATGGGGCTCTCTCAGTCGGACGGAACATTTATCGTCAACACGACTGGTGGTGGCGACGGTGCTCCTCCTGGGCAATACAAGGTTCTCCTGAGTTGGGCTGCGCCGGCACGCGGCCCGGCGCGCGATGGAGCTCCCACGCCAGGCGGCGACCGATTGCAGGGGCGATATAATAACCCCGAAACCACGCCTTTCAACGTGGAAATCAAGTCGGGCTCCAACGATTTACCCCCATTCGAGTTGAAGTCGAAGTGATGTGCGCCGCCACCCGGCGAACAAGCCACATCGCGGGTAAGTGGAAATTTGTAAATCCACACGCGAAAGTCTGTGAAATATCATTCCTTTCGGTATAGTTTAGATATCCCAACAGGCGTTGGAGGAGAATCATAATGACCGCGCGTCAATTTCGCCAACGTGGTTTTACGCTCGTCGAGTTGTTGGTTGTCATTGCTATTATTGGCATCCTGGTCGCTTTATTGCTTCCGGCTATCCAGGCAGCCCGCGAAGCCGCGCGCCGCGCACAATGCACCAACAAGATGAAGCAAATCGGTTTGGCTATGCTGAACTACGAATCTGCTCGCAAAATGCTGCCGCTTGCCTACACACCAAACTACTGCGGTCCATCTGCAACAATTGGCGTCGGTCCTTGCCCTGGCAGAAATACTCCTGGGAATGCGTGCAACAATAAACCAAAGCATTTTGTGCTGACGTTTATTCTCCCGTATTTGGAGTATCAGTCGTTGTACGATCAAATTGATACCGTCTCTTCCACCGCAGCGACACCGCCTGCGACAATGACCGCCGACTGGAATGCAACTGTCCAAAGTCCTGTTAAACGAACGATTAATAATGACGTAGTGAAAGTCGATATCCCGGATTTCATCTGCCCATCCACCGAGAACCGGCCGCTTAAATACACTACTGACTACTATACAATCGTCGATATCCAAGACGCACCGTATTGCTCCGTTGAACCGTCGCTGAAGTCGAAGCGAAGCGTCGATAGGCTTTTGGGGCTATTGCAGGATATGCCGACGTCGCTCAAGAAATGTAGCGATGGTTTGTCTAAGACCTTTATGTTCTTTGAATCTGCTGGGCGACCACTTAATTTCGACCGAAATCATGCCCTCATTCAGTCATCGAGTGGCGTTGTGAATGGGGAAATGACGGCGGAGTACCAGTGGGCCGACCCAGCCGTATATGCAGTCTGGGGTAATAGTAAAGACCCGGCTTGCACGATAAATGTCATCATGAACTGCAATAACTACCAGGGCTTGTACAGCTTCCACTCTGGTGGTGGCAACGAACTAATGGGTGACGGCAGCGTTGCGTTCGTGAATGAGAACGTCGATCTCGACACGTTCATCTCTCTCTATACTCGGGCGGCCGACGATATTGGAGAGGCCCTGTAAGCGTTCTAATGGGCTGCGAGCGAGCCAGCCTTGATTTCGCAACACGCGCGGATCGCGATTACTGGGCCGGCTGGCGGTTTATTTTCTGCCCTAAATCTCTGCGCCATTTGAATATACGTCGCCGCCGCGTTTGACAGCCCAAACCGCCCTATTTACGATGGAGCCGTAGCTTCAATCTCCCTTCTGCGAGCGCCTGGGCCGCGCTTCCTCTCTCGATGCACACCCTGGCGATAGCCGCGGATCACGGCGGGTTTGAGCTCAAACGGCAGCTGGCGGAGCACCTCCGCAAGCGCGGTTTCGCCGTCGAGGATTGCGGCACCAACAGCACCGAGGCCGTCGACTATCCTAAGTTCGCCGCCGCGGTCGCTGAACGAGTCGCCGATGGCCGGGCTCGCTTCGGCATCGTGATCGACGGCGCCGGCATCGGCTCGGCGATGACCGCCAACAAGTTTCCCAGCGTGCGGGCCGCCTTGTGCTACGACTTGTCGAGCGCCCGCAACAGCCGCGAGCACAACAACGCCAACGTGCTCACGCTCGGGGCCGGGCTTATTGGCGCAGCACTCGCCACACAAATCGTCGACGCCTTTGTCGACACCGCATGCACCGCCGACCGGCACCTCCGCCGCGCGGCCATGATTGATGAAATCGACCAGCAAATACGAGGTGTCAGGTGTCAGGTGTCAGGTGTCAGGAGTCTACCGACAGCATCTGACACCCGACACCGGACACCCGACACCCAAGCAACATCTCAGAAGCTTCCTGCAAACGGACTGGGCTTGGCAGTGGACACAAACCTAAACAACATCTCCGAAGCCGATCTGCGACGCATCGCCGAACGCATCTCCCAACTCGTCGGCGCTTCCGCCAGCGGTCACGGCGGCCACGCCTGCACCGATGCCTGCGGCTTCTGCCAAAGCTGCTCCGACATCAATCCCGAACTCGTCCGCGGCCTCATCGACCTCGGCGCCGATCGCATCACCCACCGCGGCGGCGGCGCGGCAGTCCCCAAAGAAATCGCCAAGTACATCGACCACACGCTCCTCCGGCCGGATGCCACTTTCGACCAGGTCACGAAACTCTGCCAAGAGGCCAAGGAGTTCGGCTTCGCCTCGGTCTGCGTGAACCCGTTCTACGTCCGCCACTGCGCTGGCCTGCTCCGGGGCACACCCGTGAAAGTTTGCACCGTCATCGGCTTCCCGCTCGGCGCAAACGTCACTGAAACTAAGGCCCTCGAAGCCCGCCGCGCGATCCGCGAAGGCGCGACCGAAATCGACATGGTCATCAACGTCGGCGCCCTCAAGAGCGGAAAAGACGACATCGTTTACCGCGATATCCGCGCCGTCGTCGAAGCCGCGCTCGATGGCGGCGCACTGTGCAAATGCATTCTCGAAACGGCGCTCCTGACAGATGACGAGAAAACTCGAGCCTGTCAGGCCGCCCGCCGCGCCCGGGCCGACTTCGTGAAAACATCCACCGGCTTCGGCCCCGGCGGCGCCACCGCCGAAGACGTCGCCCTCATGGCTCGCGCTGTGAGCGGCACCAAAATGGGCGTTAAAGCCTCCGGCGGCATCCGTAACCTCAAAGATGCCGAGCAAATGATCCGCGCCGGTGCCACCCGCATCGGCGCCAGCGCCGGCGTCCGCATCGTCAAAGAATCCCAAGGCGTAACATTCTCCGAATCCGGCGGCGGGAAATATTAGCTGTCAGGTTTCCGGTGTCGGGTGTCAGTTTCCCAGCCGACACCTGAACCCCGACACCGGACACCTCGCGCCACCAATCACGACCGTATTCACTGAACCTCGAACAACAACGAGTCCCCCGTGGCAGAAGTTGAGCTCCGAACGTATGTCTTCATCGACAATATGCAGCCGCAGTTCGCCTCGTTCATGGCGACCGTGGCTCAGGGCTTCCTGCCCACGCAAGGCATGGCCAGCTTGTATGTCGAAATCTCTCCCGGCATCGAAATCAATCGGGTCACCGATATCGCCCTCAAAAGCAACCTCGTGAAGCCCGGCATGCAGATCGTCGAACGCGTCTTCGGCATGCTCGAAATCCATTCCGAGTCGCAAGCCGAAGTCCGTGGCGCCGGCCAGGCCATTCTCGATGCCCTCGGCCTCCAAGAAAATGACCGCACCAAGCCCACCATCGCCTCCAGCCAGGTCATCCGCCGCGTCGACGACCACCAGACGCAGCTCATCAACCGCATGCGCCATGGCAACATGATCCTCGCCGGCCAAACGCTTTACATCATGGAGCTCGAACCGGCCGGCTATGCCGCCCTCGCCGCCAACGAAGCCGAGAAGGCCGCCGACATCAACATTCTCGAAGTTCGCACCTTCGGCAGCTTCGGCCGCGTTTACATCGGCGGCGAAGAACGCGACATCGACGTCGGTTACAAAGCCGCCATCGCCGCCATCGAAGGAGTCACCGGCAAAACCAGTAAAAGATAACCACAACTTACAAAGGGGGTGGCTGGGATCGAGCCGAAGGCGAGCCCCCAGTGCGCCAGAGTTCAGCCCAGGTTCACTGGGGGCTCGCTACGCTCGACCCCAGCCACCCTGCGATAAACCAACGCAATCCAACACAACTCACCCGGAGAGCACCTCATGTCAGAAGCCCTTGGAATGATCGAATGCCGCAGTTTTCCCACAATGGTTGAAGCCGCCGACGCGATGGTCAAAGCCGCGAAGGTCGAACTCGTGTCGTATGAGAAGACCGGCGGCGGCTACGTGACAGCCATCATCCGCGGCGACGTCGCCGCCGTGAAAGCCGCCTGCGACGCCGGCCAGGCCGCCGCCTCGCGTGTCGGCGAAGTCGTGGCCACCCACATCATCGCCCGCCCGCACACCAACGTCGATTCCGTTCTTCCCCTCGGCCGCGCCGAAGCGAAGAAATAACCAAGCCATTTCGGCTCGGCCCCCAGATAGCCGAGCCGTCCCCGGCTCGAAGCCCTGCAGCTGAATTCGCAAGAATTCAGTGGCATTTGAACGCACTGAATTCTTGCGAATTCAGCTACGAAGTACGGCGAATAGTTGCCGGCGTTTGGAGACCCTCACCATGCTCATCGCCCGCGTCATCGGAACGCTCGTGTCGACTCAAAAAGAGCCGACGATGGAGGGCCTACGCCTGCTCGTTTGCCAGCCGCTCACTGCCAGCGGCGAGAAGACGGGCGCCGCAATCGTCGCCGCCGATGCCGTCGGCGCGGGCGTCGGCGAAGTGATCCTGTTCGCCACCGGCAGTTCCGCCCGTCAAACCATTGCCACGCAAAACCGCCCCGTCGACGCCGTCGTCATGGCCATCGTCGACCACTGGGAAGTCGACGGCGAAACCAAGTACCGCAAAAGCGATGACTAACTTTATTTAGCCCCCGTTGTGTAGCCCCCAGTCATTTAGCCCCCCGTCAATGACGGGGGGTGAATCGGAAGTCGCCCGTGACCCGCCTCACCGACCAACAAGTCGACGCCATCGCCCAACAAGTGCTCCGCCAGCTCGGTGACGCGCGCACTGGGGGCTCGCCTTCGGCTCGACCCCAGCCACCCGATGACGGCCGCAAGCACCTCGGCGCCTTCCACGACCTCGGCGCCGGGTGCCTGGGGTCGAGCGCAGCGAGCCCCCAGAGTGCCACCACTCCCAATGCCCCCCATAATTACCTCGGCGCCTTCCACGACCTCGACGCCGCCGTGAAAGCCGCCCGCGCGGCCTTCGAATCGCTCGACACGATGAAGCTCGCCAAGCGCGAAGAGATCATCGCCGCGATCCGCCGCGCGGCCCTCCGTGAAAGCGAATCGCTCGCCTACGCCGCCCACCAGGAAACCGGCTTTGGCCGCTACGAAGACAAAATCATCAAGAACCGCCTGGTCGCCACCAAAACGCCCGGCACCGAAGTTCTCCAGGCCGAAGTGAAAACCGGCGACGGCGGCCTCTCGCTCTTCGAACGCGCCCCGTTCGGCGTCATCGGCTCCATCACGCCCTCCACCAACCCCACCGCCACGATCATCAACAACACGATCTCGATGGTCGCCGCCGGCAACGCGGTCGTGTTCAACGTTCATCCCTCCGCCAAAAAGTGCTCGCTCCGCTGCGTCGACATCATCAACCGCGCGATCGTCGAAGCCGGCGGTCCCGAAAACCTCATCGTCACCATGGCCGAGCCCACGGTCGAATCGGCCCAGGCCCTCATGGTCCACAAAGGCATCCGCATCATCGTCGTCACGGGCGGCGCCGGCGTGGTCGAAGCCGCCATGCGCAGTGGCAAACGGGCAATCTCCGCCGGCCCCGGCAACCCGCCGATCGTCGTCGACGAAACGGCCGACATCGAGCAAACCGGCCGCGATATCGTCCTCGGCGCGTCGTTCGACAACAACGTCATCTGCACCGACGAAAAAGAAACCTTCGTCGTCGCCGGCGTGGCCGACAAACTCCTCGCCGCCGCCGCCAAGCACAACGCCGTCGTCCTCACGCAATCACAAACTCGCCAACTCGAAAACCTGATCTTCACCGAGATCCGCGGCCCGCGCCAGGCCGGCAAAATGAACAAGGACTGCATCGGCAAAAACGCCGGCGTCATCCTCCAGAAGATCGGCATGAACGTGCCCGCAGATCTCCGCCTCGGCATCATCGATGTCGGCGTCAATCACCCGCTCGTGTGGAGCGAACAGATGATGCCCATCATGCCCGTGGTTCGCGTCGCCGACGCCAACGAAGCAATCGACCTCGCCGTCGCAGCCGAGCACGGCCGCGGCCACACCGCCGTCATGCACTCCAAGAACATCGACAACCTTTCCCGCATGGCGAAGCGGATCAACTGCAGCATCTTCGTCAAAAACGCCCCCTGCTATGCCGGCCTCGGCCACGGCGGCGAGGGCAGCACATCGTTCACGATCGCTTCCCCGACCGGCGAAGGCATGACCGACGCCCGCACGTTCTCCCGCCTCCGCCGTTGTGTGATGTTCGACCACTTCCGCATCGTTTAAAAGTAACCCTCTCCCTTTGGGAGAGGGCAGGGTGAGGGCACCTTGCCACCAGCCATCGCACTAATCGAATACAACAGCATTGCCGCCGGCATGTTCGCCGCCGACAAGATGCTGAAGCGCGCGCCCGTCGAGCTGCTCCATGCCGGCTCCGTCCAGCCCGGCAAGTACATGGTCCTCGTGGGCGGCGGCACCGCCGAGGTGGAAGAAAGCCACCACGCCGGCCTCCAAGCCGCAGCGAACGACATCCTCGACGATGTATTTCTACCCGACGTCCACAAACAAGTCCTCCGCGCCCTCGATGGCCAGCGCGCCTATAGCGGCATCGACTCGCTCGTCGTCCTCGAAACGTCAACCATCGCCGCCATCCTCCGCGCAACCGACGCCGCCGTCAAAGGCACAAACGTCGAAGTCGCCGAAATGCGGATCGGCAACGGCCTCCATGGCCGCGGTCTCGCGATCCTCACCGGCCAGCTAACCGACGTCGAAGCCGCCGCCGACATCGCCCAACAAACGCTCGCCGGCCGGAGCGTCACGCTCTGCCATTCGATCGTCTCCAACGTCCACGAACAATTCGCCAACCACGTCACCAACACCACCAGATTCTTCGGCAACTAGCTCAAGAGTAAGATTCGACCGTAGTCGCAACGCCATTAGACCGTCGCCGCGGCGCGAATAGATAGTAGCCGGAGGGCCACGCCCTCCGGAGTTGGGTGCCTGGGGTCGAGCGCAGCGAGCCCCCAGCGAACCACGTACTAACCACACCGCACCGTAGGCTTACCTCCGGCGCCCTCCGACCACCCAACGCCAAGCACAGCAAGCCCTCGCACGGGGTGCCTGGGGTCGAGCGCAGCGAGCCCCCAGTGAACCCTGAACTACCTTAACGCACCAACACCTCACCACCTTCGACCCCATTCACCCACGAACGCCAACGGCGTTCAACTCCAAAGCCCAGGGTCGCCGCACCGCGGCGCACCCTGGGTGAAGAATACAAATAACGATCGGTTACGCTGAAAGCGTAAAACAAGTCCGCACCACCCACGACCAAAAGATTCGCGGCCAACAAAATCAACGAAGTAAGACAGTAGCCGGAGGGCCACGCCCTCCGAAGTGCTCCGACCACCCAACGCCAAGCACAGCAAGCCCTCGCACGGGGTGCCTGGGGTCGAGCGCAGCGAGCCCCCAGTGAACCCTGAACTAACCGTAACGCACCAACACCTCACTACCTTCGACCCCATTCACCCACGAACGCCAACGGCGTTCAACTCCAAAGCCCAGGGTGCCGCACCGCGGCGCACCCTGGGTGAAGAATACAAACAACGATCGGTTACGCTGAAAGCGTTAAACATGTCTCCGCGACATCGATATTTCGATTTGTTAAACCCCGTTGGGGTTTGTGCCCGAGTTACACAACTACACCCAGGGTGCGCTGCGCGACCCTGGGCTTCGGAGTGAAACCGCGTTGCGGTTAATGAAAGCCATGCTCCTCGGCCGTGTCATCGGAACCCTCGTCGCCTGCGAAGCCTACCAAGGCCTCGCAGGTGTGCCGATGCTCGTCGTCCAACCACTCACCAAGAAGTGTGAGCCCAAGGGCGACGCCATCGTCTGCTGCGACTCCACCCACATGGCCGGCCCGGGCGAACTGGTGTACTACGAAGGCGGCCGCGAAGCCGCCATGGCCCTGCGCGAAACGTTCGTCCCCGTCGACCACACCATCGTCGGCATCGTCGACAACCTAAACACCACCTAACAACAACTTCCCCTCCCTCATAGGGAGGGGCCAGGTTGCTTGGAACTCGCCGTGGCGAGGGAGGGTTCGCCCCTCACTAAAAACACTCGCGTCCCAACTCAACCCCCACCCTCCGCCAATTTATAATTTGCATTTTTCAATTTGCGATTTGCAATCTCCGCCCCTACCAAGCCAAGCACAACATTAAACGCCGCCCAATGCTCCTCGCTCAAGTCACCGGCGAAATCGTCTCCACGATCAACCACCCCGACCTCGACCGTCGCCGGCTGCTCGTCTGCGATCGCCTCGACCCCGCCGGCCAGCCGACAGGCGCCTACCTCATTGCCGTCGCCACCGTCGAAGCCGGCGTCGGCGACCGCGTCCTCATCGTCGACGAAGGCACCGGCGCCCGCCAAGTCCTCGCGAGCCCTAAAGCCCCCATCCGCTCCGTCATCGTCGGCATCGTCGACGCCGTCGACATCAGCTCCTAACATGCCATCCGAAACGCACTGGTGAATTGCGAACGGCATGGGAGTATATTGTCGATCATGGACATTGCTTCAAAACTAGCCCGCCGCGTCGCGTTTCTGAGTGTTGTCGTCTTCTTCATAGGAGCGAAGGCGCCAGAAGCCCTCGACTTGAACACGCTCGCCGCACAGCTTAAGCGCGAATTGCCAAAGGGTTGGACCATATCGATAGAGAAGGATCGCGTGGTCTTGCGGCGTGCGGAGCCTGTGGAGCTTTACAATGCACTGGCAATGCCTCCATTTGGTGAAAAAGAAGAAATTAAGCGTCGGGTATTTCGCGATAAGCTAACGATTTCTTTTTCACTTGAGGACCACATAACGGCGGACGAATTCAAGCAGATGTGGAAACAAGACCTCGCGGCAGTGGCACAAGTGCGACGAGAGAAACGGCTTGGAAAAGGCTCGCCGGATGCGGATTTCTGGAAACAGCACCCGGAATACGGCTACAAAGATTTGCCGATGTTCGATGCTGGAAGCAAGAGTATTTACCTGGACAGCAACTACCCGTGTCTTTACAACCCCGCCGAGCGTGCTGATGCGCCGGGTACATTATGCACAATTACAATGTTCTACGACAAACATGCGGGCGAAGAGTGTCAGGGCATTCTTGACAGGCTTGGGAAGATATATCGGCCGTATCACTTTCAATAGCTAATTCCCAAGCACCTGTTTTCAACTTCGGGCGGCGGCCGTTAGGCAACGGGCTGCTTCTTGGCAGGTGTGTGGCCGGCTCGAACCTCGCAGCGCAAGCAAGAGCAATCGCCGTCACGCCACCTCGGGCCCCACCCATTTGCTCGCGCTGCGTGCTCCAATCCGTCCGGCGGATCGGTTGCGTCGCCCAGCCGCACACTCTTGACATCCGCCCGCCATGATTGTATACAAACGAACACTATGTGACTGAACCTCCACAACCGTGCGCACCAGCCAATGCAATCGACACCACCAACGTCATTAATTCTGCGCAAAAGCGCTACGAACCAGTCGCCCGTAGATGTCCAAAACCCATGGGGGAAGTTTTGACCATCTACGCCAAATCACGAGGAATTCAATCAACTCAGTTTCCGCGGCCGACGCATTGTCTCGCCTCTCGGCACCCGATAACCTTTATCTCATGCTCGAACTCTACGACCAAATCGAAGCCGCCGCGGCGGCCATCCAAGCCAAGTTCCACGAAACCCCGCACGCCGGCATCATCCTCGGCACCGGCCTCGGCGGACTCGTGGAGGAAATGGAAATCGCCGCCACGCTCGACTACGAAACCATCCCCAACTTCCCCAAATCCACCGCCACCAGCCACCGCGGCCGCCTCGTCTGCGGCCGGCTCGAAGGCGTGCCGGTCGTCGTCATGGAAGGCCGCTTCCATCAGTACGAAGGCTACCCGCTCCAGAAAATCACGCTGCCCGTCCGCGTCTTCAAGCGGCTCGGCGCTCAGCTGATGATCGTCTCGCAAGCCGTCGGCGGTCTCAACGCGATGTACCGCGCCGGCGATGTCATGATCATCGACGACCAGATCAACCTCATGGGCGACAACCCGCTCGTCGGCATCAACGACGACCGCCTCGGCCCGCGGTTCCCCGATATGTCGCAGCCCTACGACTTCGAACTGATCGATGCCGGCCTCGAAGTCGCTCGCAAAGCGAACTTCGTCTGCCACCGCGGCGTCACGGTCGCCGTCACCGGCCCGAACCTTGAAACCCGCGCCGAGTACCGTTTCTTGCGCCGCATCGGCGCCGACGTCGTCGGCATGAGCACGATCCCCGAAGCCATCGTCGCCACTCACTGCGGCCTCCGCACCTTCGGCCTCTCGGTCATCACCGACATGTGCTACCCCGACCATGCCGAGCCGGTCAACGTCGAACAAATCATCGCCACCGCCAACGCCGCCGCCCCGAAACTCCGCGCAATCGTCTGCGGCGTGCTGAAATACGACGCCGCGAAAAGAGGGGGAGATAAGGAGAGGGGGAGAGGGGGAGAAAAACCATGATTTCAAATCTCCCCCTCTCCCATTCTCCCCCTCTCCCCCTCTGACGTTTCATGCTCCACCTCCGCAAGCACATCGCCGAAGCCGCCGCATTCGTCCGCTCTCGCTGGAGCGACCGCCCGCGCTGCGGCATCATCCTCGGCTCGGGCCTCGGCAGCGTCGGCGAATCGATCGCACTCGACACAGCCATCGACTATGGCGACATCCCGCACTTCCTGAAGTCGACCGCCGTCGGCCACCGCGGCCGCTTGCTCTGCGGCAAACTCCGCGGCGTACCGGTCGTTGCCATGCAGGGCCGCTTCCACTGCTACGAGGGCTACTCGGCAGAGCGGGCCACGTTCCCGGTCCGCGTGATGAATGCCCTCGGCATCGAGCTCTTGATCGTCTCGAACGCCGCCGGCGGCCTCAACACGAACTTCCAATGCGGCGACGTCATGGTCATCGACGACCACATCAACCTCTTGAACCGTAACCCGCTCATCGGCGTGAATGACGATGAACTCGGCCCGCGCTTCCCCGACATGGGCGCACCCTACGACCGCCGCCTCGGCGATCGGGCCCTCGCCATCGCCCGCGCGCACGATTTCGTCTGCCACCGCGGCGTCTACGCCGCCATGCTCGGCCCCACCTACGAAACCCGCGCCGAAATCCGCATGCTGCGCTACTTCTGTGCCGACGCCGTCGGCATGTCGACCGTCCCCGAAGCCATCGTCGCCGTCCACGCCGGCCTCCGCGTCCTCGGCCTCTCCACGATCACTAACATCTGCTCCCCCGACAAACAAGTCACCACCAGCGGCCACGAAGTCATCGCCACCGCCGAAACCGCCCGCGACAAACTCCTCGCCATCGTAGCCGGCATCATCAACGAGGAATTCTGCCGCAAGAATTAACCACAAAGGACACAAAGAGCACGAAGGATTTAATGTAATCAGGATTTGGATTTCGTCGCTTTCCTTGGTGCCCTTCGTGTCCTTCGTGGTTCAAATTGTTTTTGAGTATTTGTACCGCATCCACATCGTCGAATATGAACGTAGTTTCGTTAATCTCCAAAAAGCGCGACGGCCACGAACTCACCGAGGATGAAATCGGCCAGCTCATCACCGGCTACGTCCGCGGCGACGTGCCCGATTACCAAATGGCCGCCTGGGCCATGGCCGTGTACCTCCGCGGCATGACCGTCGCCGAAACGGCCGCGCTCACCGAGCACATGCTTCACTCCGGCGTCACGTTCGAGTGGCCGGCCGGCGAATCGCCCAAGGTCGACAAACACTCGACCGGCGGCATCGGCGACAAAGTCTCGCTGCCGCTCGCGCCGCTCCTCGCGTGCTGCGACCTGCAAGTGCCGATGATCTCCGGCCGCGGCCTCGGCGCCACCGGCGGCACACTCGACAAGCTCGAAGCCATCCCCGGCTTCCGCACGAACCTAACCACGCCGGAATTCCAGCAAGTCTGCCGCGACGTCGGCTGCGTCATCAGCGGCGCTACCGCCGATCTCGTGCCGGCCGACCGTAAACTCTACGCCCTCCGCGATGTCACCGGCACCGTGCCGTCGATCCCGCTCATCACCGCGAGCATCATGAGCAAGAAACTGGCCGAGGGGCTCGACGCCCTCGTGCTCGACGTGAAGCACGGCACCGGCGCGTTCATGAAGACGCTCGACAACGCCCGCGCGCTCGCCAAGTCGATGGTCGACACCGGTAAACGCATGGGCGTGCCCACGGTTGCGCTGCTCACCGACATGAACCAGCCGCTCGGCCGCATGGCCGGCAACGCGAACGAAGTGAACGAGTCGGTCGACGCCCTCCTCGGCAAAGCCCCCGCCGACCTCATGGAAGTCACGCTGGAACTTGGCGCTGAGCTATTGGTGCTCGCCAAGCGCGAAGCGACGACCGCCGCCGCCCGCCACCGACTCGAACGCGCGATTTCGTCCGGCGCTGGCCTCGAAAAATTCCGCGCGATGGTCGCCGCCCAAGGTGGCGACCTCGACGCCCCGCGACCGATCGCCCCGGCCCATGACATCCCCAGCCCCTACGCCGGCTACGTCACCGCGATCGACACCGAGCGCCTTGGCTACGTCGTCATCAACCTCGGCGGCGGCCGCCGGCAACTTGGCGACCAGCTCGACCTCAGCGTCGGCTTCGAGATGCTCGTCCGCCTCGGCGACAAAGTCGACGCCGGCCAACCGCTCGCCCGACTATTCGCCTTGCCCGAAGCCGCCGCGCACGTCAAGCGAGATCTCCTCGCCGCTATCACGATCGGCGAAGAACAAACCACTCCGCCGCCGCTGATTGTCGAACGAATTGCGTAAAGAATTTGTCCGCAGATGAACGCAGATAAATACAGATGAATAAGATGTGTAATGCGATGCGTTCACGAGAACATTACTTCCGATTTTCTTCATCTGCGAACATCTGCGTCATCTGCGGACTCGAAAAAATGAATTTGAACCACAGATAACACGGATATCACGGATTAGATTACAGCAGCCTGGTTTCTTATCCGTGCCCATCCGTGTTATCCGTGGTCAACACAAGCTGAAATCATGCCCATCGAAAACGAAGTTGAACTTATCGAATCCGCCCTTAAGGCCCAGCAGCGTGCCTACTGCGTTTACTCCAATTTCCCAGTGGGTGCAGCGCTCCGCACCGCGAGCGGCCGCGTCTACCAGGGCGTAAACGTCGAAAATGCCTCGTTCGGCCTCACGATCTGCGCCGAACGCGTCGCCGCCTCTGCGGCCGTCGCCAATGGCGACAAAGAATTCACGGCCATTGCTGTCGTCAGCCGCACCGGCGTCTCGCCGTGCGGCGCCTGCCGGCAGTTCCTGGCCGAGTTCAGCCCGAAGCTGCCGATCGTGATGGTCGACTCACTGAACCCCGACGCAATCCATCATGCCACGCTTGACCAACTCCTACCCGGCCGCTTCGAAGGCCCCGTGTAGTGTAGTCCTCTCGCAGAGCGAGAGGATTCGGTCTCGCGGAGCGAGACGTCTACATTGCACTGGCGGCCATCGCTTCCTTGTGCCGCGCGATATCCTCGGGCTCCAGCGCCGCCAGGAACGGCAAATTCCGGTACATGTCCTCGTAGTCGAGCCCGTAGCCCACCACAAATTCATCCGGAATATCGAACGCCACGAAATCCGGCGTGTATTCAATCTCCTGCCGCCCATTCTTCCGCAACAAGACTGCAGACTTGATCGACGTCGGCCCAAAGTCGCGCATCTTCTCGAGCGTCCGCACCAGCGTGTGGCCCGTGTCGAAGATGTCGTCGACCAGCAGCACATCGCGGCCCGAGATATCGAGCATCAGCTCCGAGTTGATCACCAGCTGCCCGCGGGTCGTCGTCGCCCCGCGATAGCTGCTCGCCTGCAGCACGCCCACCCGCATCGGCAAATCGATCGCCCGAATCAGGTCGGCCATCAACACGACGCTTCCGGTCAGCACGCCGACGATCGTAAGTTGCCGATCCGCGTAGCAAGTCGCAATCTCTTCGGCCATCCGCATCACACCATCGTGCAAATCTTCCTTGCTGAGCAAAGTCTTCATGACGCAGTATTCCTCTCGTAATGAAAAACGCTGTTTAACCACAACGATACGACGGCCACGACGAAAGAGAATAAAACGAAGCACGACCGAGTAGTGAGCTCTCAGGTCTGTTCGTCGTGTTCGTTGTGACGTCGTGGTGACTAAAACTGATTCGATTGGTGAATTGACTCACCCTGTCGTGTTGAAAATCCGGTCGCCCGCGTCGCCCAGGCCGGGCACAATGAACTTGCGATCGTTCAGATCCGGATCGACTTGGCACACGTAAATCTGCGATTCTGGAAACTCGCATTCGACCCGCTTCACGCCCTCTTCCGACCCGATGAGCGAGAGCAGCTTCACGTGCGGCACGCCCCAATCGCGGAGCGTCGTGAGGGCGTCGACCGCGGATCCGCCGGTGGCGAGCATGGGGTCGAGAATGAGCGCCACGTCCACCGGCCGTTCCGGCGGCAGCTTCGAATAGTATTTGATCGGCTTTGCCGTTTCTTCGTCGCGATACAGCCCCAAGTGCCAGACCTCGGCCGACGGGATCAGCTCCAGCACGGGGTCGATCATCCCGAGTCCGGCTCGCAGAATCGGCACCAAGCCAATCCGCTGCGCAAGCTGGCAGCCTTCCGTGAGCACGAGCGGCGTCTGCACCATCAGCTTCTCGGTGCGCAGATCCTTCGTGGCCTCGTAGGCCAGCAGCGACGCCAGCCGATGCACCAGCTGCCGAAACTCGGCCGGCGGCGTCGATTTATCGCGCAAACGGGTGAGGTGGCAGGAAATCAGCGGATGCTGAACTTCGAACACGCCGCTCATATATTCCTCAGTCGTCGTGGGTCGAATCGCAGGCGCGTCCGCCGCAAACGTAACACTCATGGCAACGTCCTTTATCCACGCGCGGTGCCGGTGCCGCGAGAATTTGCTCCCCAAGAACGCCCGCTCGGCTCCCCGGGGCCAGGCGAACCCATTTTAGCTAGCATGCCGTAGGTTGAGAAGAATCCCCCAACCGCGCTTCGCCCTAGTTCGTATGAGTTTTCACACCAACGCAGGGAATCCTCGTTACAATGTGCAAACCCGCCCCAATTTTCGCATTGCCGCGGCTGGCCGTCCTGACCAAGAACTTATTTGCTCGTCGTAGTCACTTGGTTCGGCGGGGCCTAAACGTCTCTCGCAGAGGCGCTGAGTTCGCAGGGCCAGCTCGCTCCGTGAGCCCTTCTCCGCGGCCTCAGCGCCTCTGCGAGAGGCTTGTTGTGAGATGATTTTAACGAGACGAACGTCGATTGCTTCTATGGTTCATGCACTTCGAATTCACATTGCCTTATGTGCACTCGCGGTTGTCGCATTCGGGATTAGCCAACCTTCGCCGGCGAGCGATACCTTCCGCGTGGCCACTTACAACACGTCCCTCTTCCGCGACAAAGACGGTCAGCTCATCCGCGACCTCGCGTCCGGGAACAACGAACAAGCCCGCAAGATCGCCGAAGTCATCCAGCGCGTGCGTCCAGACATCCTCTTCCTCAACGAATTCGACTACGACGAAGCCGGCCGCGCCGCAGAGCTATTCCGCTCCAAATACGTTGCCGTTGGCCAGAAAGGCCTCGAGCCGATCAAGTTCAATTATTTTTATACCGGCCCGGTAAACACCGGTGTGCAAAGCGGTCGGGACCTCGGCCACAATGGCAAGACCGGCGACGGCGACGACGCCTTTGGATTCGGTCGTCACCCCGGCCAATACGGTATGCTCGTGCTGTCCCGGTTCCCCGTTCTCACCGAGAAGGTCCGCAGCTTTCAGAAGTTCCTTTGGCGCGATATGCCGAATGCCATGCTGCCAATTGTCCCGCGCACGAACAAACCATTTTACAGCGAGGGTGACCTCGCGATCTTTCGCCTCTCGTCAAAGAGCTTCTGGGACGTCCCCCTTGAAATTACGCTGAACAGCGCGGCACCTAGCTCAACGGCGGCGGGTGGCGGTCGGCCATTCACGCTCCATTTGCTCTGCTCGCACCCAACGCCGCCCGTCTTCGACGGACCCGAAGATCGCAACGGCCGCCGCAACCACGATGAGATCCGCCTTATCGCCGATTATCTCAGCGGCGACCCTGCGCAGAGCGCCTATTTGAAGGACGACGCCGGCCACACCGGTGGCCTCGCCGCCACAGAGAATTTTGTCATCACGGGCGACCTCAATTGCGATCCAGTGGATGGCGAAGGCCTCCGCAGTACGATGCCGCAGCTGTTGGAAAGCCCGCGCGTCGACGCCGCGTTCACGCCGGCGAGCGAAGGCGGCCCGCTCATCGTCAAGCAATTCCCCGAGCAGTTCAGGCACTACCACGGCGACCCGGCCCGCGTCACCTCAAACTTTACGGAAGAAGGCCACGGCTGCCTGCGCATCGATTACGTGTTGCCGTCGCGCGGCCTCGAAGTCATTCGCGGCGGGATCTTCTGGCCCAAATCGGACGACCCCGGCGCCGACGCGATTAGCGCCACCGACCATCGTTGCGTCTGGCTCGATCTGAAAATCAAATAGTGTTCAGCGCGAGGTACGACAGAAATCGTTGTCCGTCCGAAATGGCGGGCACGCGCACGATCATCCCTTTAACTCGCAACGCCAAAATCGACGGCAATTATACCCGCCCTACGCTCGACCCTCCGCCCGTCGCCGCTACCGTACGTAGCGGTATTCGCCGCCTGAGTTCCGTGCAATCATTCGCATCAGGCCTTCCGCGATGCGATCGTAAAACGCGATGGTGTGTATGGGAATCATCCGCGTCTTGAGACGCCGGTTGTCGCGGTTGCGAACGCGCAACTCATCGATCGTCAGCGGGTCGAACTGACCGTCGGAGAGAAAATAGATGGCATCGGGCTGCATCGAAATCGCCATGAGCAGTGCCGGCAGCGGGTACGTGCCGCCGGAAGGTTCGACGCTGTTGATCCAATTCGTCACCTTCG
The DNA here is from genome assembly GCA_046349975.1 of Pirellulales bacterium. Taxonomy (GTDB): domain Bacteria; phylum Planctomycetota; class Planctomycetia; order Pirellulales; family Lacipirellulaceae; genus JABDGM01. The sequence continues at coordinate 63,971 of JAXMBH010000012.1, read as the reverse complement.
CAATGTTGTCTTTCGTTGCCAACAGCGGTTTATCAGCGTCCATTGGGTACGCGCCGCCGTTATAGAAGATTACGTAGAAACTCTGGTCGCTGTTAAGCTGTTCGATCGATTGCAGCAGCTCGTACCGCGCCCGTTCGAACTTGCGGAAGTCGTTCATACTGTCGGAAGCGTCGACGACGTACACAAACGTCTGGCCATAGCCGCCGATGCCGAAGAAATCGGTCGACGCTTGGCCGTACTTGCCATGCCCGTCGCCGGTGCCGCCGCCCCCGCGGCCGATGCCCTCGGTCGCACCGAAGATCGGCGAGGCATCAAGCGCCGAGCCACCGCTGCCGCCCGCACCCCTCTGCGCTAATCCGCCACCACCACCCAAGTCAGCCGAGGCCGCGAGCGCAGCGCTCACATCGACCGGTGCGGCATCGAGCGAAGCAGGGGTATCGATCGCGTTCGCCGGCCCGAGTGCCGCCGCCAGATCGACGTTCTGATCCGCCAGTAGATGTGCCGGGTCGGCAAGCGGATCACCCTGCGACGGCAGATCGTGCATATCAGGCCCAGCGGCCGCGCCGGTGCCGTCGCCGCCGAGCGTCATCTCGAGCGTCGTGCCGCGTTTGCCGCCGGTGCCCGCAACGGTCAGCAACGCCAGTAGAATGAACGCTGTGAAATGAATTGCCGTCGAGGCCAGCATCGAATTCAGGTCTTCGATCCAACCCGGGCCTTCATGAGTTGTTGCATTTTCGGCCATTATCCGGCCCCACGGCTCTTATCATCGCAGCCACTTCACTGCACGGTCCACGCACCAGGTTAGCTCATTCCGCAGCTACAAATCGTCGACAACCGACCCCAACACAGCCCATATCCAGTATATTCGCTCCTCATACACTTCGTTCAAGTTCATAATATCCGTTGCTTCGAAATCGGCAACGAACGGGCCTTCCGGGCGAATTGTGCTATCTTCCAGCCGCTTTGTATGAATAGTGAACAGCTAACCGCCGCCGTTCGCACGCTGGTCGACGTCAGCCAAGTATTCGAGGAACTGAAAACTCGGGCCCTCGGCATTTACGGTCCCGATGCCGTCGCCGCCCGCGGCTACATCACTCCGAGCGAGGAGACGCAACTCCGCCACCTGCAAATCGCCTATTGGAAAGCCCGCAACGCCCTCTTTGAGTTGATGATGGAAACCTGGCTCTCTGCCGAACGACTCGACCGCGCCACGCCCGAGCAATTCCTCATCGGAGTTACGGCCGCGGCGATCTTGGTTGACGCTGCCCGTTTCTTGCGCGAGCAGTTTCACCGCGTCGGCGTTGTTCGCCGCAAGCTCGACGAACAGGATCCCATCTTCGGCATTCCACCGCGGATGTACGACAATATCCAGAAGTCGCTTACCAGCCCCTACCATGCCTGGCACCTCTGGCAGGCCGCCCGCTATTACGATCGGATTCATGACGAACTACAACACCGGGCGGCCGAACTCAACATCGAACAACTCGTTGGAATTGTCGACCGGCTGCGCCACAGACTGAAACCCTCCGCCTGGGCCTACCTCCGCACGTGCCTGCGCGTCCGCGGCCGCCGCGCTACGCGCCACATCGGCCGCGACGTCCTCGGCCGTGCGCTGTACGCCGTGCAAGAGGCCGTCGGACGCGGGCTGGCGGAAATCCGCATGAAGCCGTCGCACTCTCCCAGCTTGCCACGAAAGATTCGCGAGGAGCTCGTTGCATTATTGCAGCCGGGAGATATCCTGGTCGTCCGCAAGGAATTCGCTGCGACCAACTACTTCCTTCCCGGTCACTGGCCGCACGTTGCCCTGTATCTCGGCACCGTCCGCGACCTTGAGGCCCGCGGCATTAGTGAGCATCCGCACGTCAAACCGCGACTGGCTCAGCTTCGATCGGCGACGCCGACGATGGCGGTTCTTTCGCCTGATCTGGCCAACGCGTACGAACACCGTGGACAACACTCACCGGCCGACAGCTCGTCCGTCGGCCACCCCTGCGTTCTCGAAGCCATGAAAGACGGTGTCCGCATCCGGTCGGTGAATTCCGCGTTCAATAGCGACTCGATCGTGGTGCTGCGCCCGTTGCTCAGCGCGGAAGACATCAGCACCGGGCTGGCTCAAGCATTTGCGCACGAGGGCAAACCCTACGACTTTGACTTCGACTTTTGCGCTTCGCACCGCATGGTCTGCACCGAGGTCGTGTATCGCACGTACGAAGGGATTGCCGGCGTCGAGTTCGCGCTGCGGAAGCACGCTGGGCGATTCGCTCTTTCGGCCGGGGATCTTCTCCGCCTGGGGCTTGCGCGACAGTGGTTCCACATCGTCGCCGCCTTCGTACCGGAATACTCGCCGCACATTCAGGACTCCAAGAACGCGGTGGCCTTGGTGGCCGAACGCGAAAACCACGCGTTTGCATTGGCTGAGGGCTAACTGCAGCGACCAAACCGGGGCAAGCGCCGCGCGGCTAATTGAAGTAGCCTGTGGCAATCGCTCATTTACGGCGGACCGTCGATTTATCCGTTTCGCTTGAAGTATTGCACCTCGCGCTCGTGCTGCTCCGCTGCCGCGCGAGATTTGAACGTTCCCAGGTTCCGCCGCTTGCCCGTGCGCGGGTTCTTCTTCCGCGAGTAGAGCCGATATTCGCCTGAAGCCAGTTTGCGGATCATACACACCTCGAGTGCTAATCAGCACGATAGAAAAATCAATCCCTAAGAAGGATTAGGCGGCTCGTTCGAGCGCCAAACTGCTCACCATTATGAAGCAATTTATGCGCCGCAAAGCCGCTCCAGCGAGCGCCGTTGAGCGTTGGACCGATGTCAATCGCTGGCGCATCGTTTGCACGTTTGAAGCTCGGTTCCAGGAATGCTAGACTGCGCTTAGCACGTCGCGTGCGGCAAGTTGGCATCGGAAGTGATCGGCGGCCTTCGCACCGCCAACGCAAAAGGACTCCATAATGCAATCCAAGCAATCGAACAAGTATCGCAAGCTGCTCGAAGACCTCGCCAGCCGTGTTGGCTCCGATGCCAGTGGCATGGTCGAGCAAGTCCGTGGCACTAGCGGTGGCAATGGGGGATCGGAACTTTCCAACGCGCCTCTCCACCTAGGCGACATGGGAACGGAAGAGTATCTGTATGATATGAATACAACGCTGCTGGCCAATGAGCAGTACATTGTGAACGAAGCCCGGGAAGCGCTTCGCCGCATTGACGCGGGCAGCTATGGCACATGTGAATCGTGCGGTAAAGCAATTGCCGCTGCGCGGCTAGAGGCAATTCCGTACACGCGTTACTGCGTGAAATGCGCCGAAACTCACGACGGCACGCCGCAAGTCAATCTCGACGACGGCCGCCCGCACGGCCCGAAGGACACACTGGCCCCCGAAGGCGAGATGCAAGAAGACCGGATCACGCATCCCGACGCGAATGATTTTGCCGCCGGCCGCAAACGCCGCGGCGATAGTCACGCCGCCGGCACGGCAGGCGGCGGCACGGCAGTTGGCGGTCTCGCTGGCAGTAACGAAGGCGCCGGCGAACCGGTGGTCTCCGAGCTAGACGAAGCCACCGGCAGCGGCAATTTCGACGTCGATGACGACCGCCCCGATGAAAACACCCCGATGTCCGGTTTCACCGGCGGCGCTGTCGGCGGCACGCCAGCTCGCAAGCGCGCGAAATAGCAGCGTCATTTGCCCCACGTCGGTCAAATTCATTTAGCCCCCGGTCAACGGCCGGGGGCATTTTGTTGCGCCCCTTTACTTGTACCTCACCAATCGAACGCGCCCGCTCCCCCCTTAATTGCTTTCCGCGCAGCACCGCAGTACAACCTCGGCAGCCGCTGTCGGGATCGCTGTCCTTCGGCTTAACCGTGATTGGGAGCAATGCACTACACCATCCGCATCGAACAAGCCCCGGCCCAAACACTCGCCGTCGTTCGCCGCCGCGCGCTGCCGCAGGAACTCTCGAAAGTCGTGCCGGAATGCTGCGGCCTCGTTTGGAATGCGCTCCGCGCGCAAGACGTTGGCGATGCAGGCCGCCACGTTGCCATCTATTACGACGATGCGATTAATCTCGAAGTCGGCGTCGAAGTCCGCAGTCCGTTTCCCGGCGACGGCGAGGTCGTCCCATCGACAACACCCGCTGGCACCGTCGCTGCAACGACCCATTACGGCCCTTACAACTTGCTGAACTTGGCGCATGAAGCCATTCACGTCTGGTGCCGCGCCAACGACCGGCAACTCGCTGGCCCTCGCTGGGAAATCTACGGGCACTGGCAAACCGATTGGCAACAGAACCCAGACAAGATCACTACCGACGTTTACTATCTCTTAACCAATTGATGGCGCGGCCGCATCAGGCATTTTGCGGGCCGTGCCGCTCCATGCCTCCAGCGTTGCGACAACGCCGGAAAAATCCATGGCCGTCCTCCACAAAAGACTTCCTCGCAGGTACTGGATCGAACTGAATAGTCTCCTCGTCCCCTTTGGCAAACACATTTGCACCGGCGCCCGGCCCAAGTGCTCCACATGTCCCGTCCTGGACATGTGCCAACAAATTGGCGTTACGAACCCACGGTAGTATTGCCAACGTGCGCGGCCCTCCATTTCTACGCCACCATCGCGCACCGACCGTTGCGCGTTACAATCATCCACATGCCAGAGATCTGGGACGCCCACTGCCATCTCGCCAGCCTCCCGGGCAACACGCCCGAAGCGCGCCTCGGCCGCCTGCTCGAAATCGCTGATCGCCTGGATATCAGCCGCCTCTGCGTATTCATGGGCCTGAAGTGGTCCTACGACCCCTCGCCGGCCGACATGCGCCAGCAAAACGACGAGGTTCTCGCCGCCATCCGCCGTTGGCCCGACCGCGCGTTCGGTTTCGTCTATCTCAACCCGAAATATCCGCGCGAAAGCCTCGACGAACTCAACCGCTGCGTCGCCGACGGCCCGATGGTCGGCGTCAAACTGTGGGTCGCCTCCCATGCCGACGCGCCCGCACTCGACCCGCTCGTTGCGCGGGCGACCGAACTTAACGCCGTCGTCTTCCAACACACCTGGATCAAGATCACCGGCAACCTGCCCGGCGAATCGACTCCCATGGAACTCGCCGCCCTGGCCGCGCGTCATCCCCACGCCAAAATCATCTGCGGGCACGCCGGCGGCGACTGGGAGCAGGGCATCCGCGCCGTCCGCGCTCAAACCAACGTGGCCGTCGATCTCGGCGGCGGCGATCCCGTCGCAGGCATCACGGAAATGGCCGTCCGCGAACTCGGCGCCGAACGTGTCCTCTTCGGCAGCGACGCCCCCGGCCGCAGCTTCGCCTCACAACTGGCCAAGGTCGATGGCGCCGCCATCCCCGACGTCGCCCGCCAGCTGATTCTCGCCGGCAACCTCAAACGCTTGCTGACACCCATCCTCCGCGACAAAGGCATCACGCCGTAGCACCAAGCATGGCCGACCTCCCGCTCATCGACGTCAACGTCACGCTCGGCCAGTGGCCCACGCGCCGCGTTCCTGGCGACAATCCCCAGCGCCTGGCCGACAAGCTGCGCTCGCACCACGTTACGGAAGCCTGGGCCGCCCACTACTATGGCCTGCTTCACGAAGACCTTACCGCCGTCAATGACCGCCTCGTTGCCGCGTGTACGGCAGCAAGTTCCTCAGACTTGCGATTCCGGCCCTTCGGCACCGTTAATCCTCGCGCCGAGAACTGGAAAGCGGAACTCAAGCGCTGCGCCGCAACGCATCGCATGCTGGGCATTCGCATTTATCCGAACTATCACGGTTACTCGCTCGGCGACCAGCGCGTGCGCGAACTCGTGTCATGCGCCAGCGACCACGGCCTGATCGTGCAAATTCCGGTATTGCTGGAAGACGCCCGCATGATGCACCCGCTGTGGCGCGTGCCGCCCGTCGATCTCGCGCCGCTGCAAGCTGCGCTCGTCCAAACTGGCGGCGTCAAACTCGTGCTGCTCAACGCACTCACGGGCAGCGCACCAAGCGACACGATTCTGCGATTGATCGAATCGGACAGAGTTTTCGTCGATATCGCCACGCTCGAAGGCGCCGCCGGCATCGAACGCATCCTGAAGACCATCCCGCTCGACCGCATCCTCTTCGGCTCGCACGCGCCTAGCTTGTACTTCGAAGCCGCCGCTCTGAAACTACAAGAGTCCACGCTTTCCCCAGCCCAATTGGTCGCCATCGCCCACCATAACGCCCAAAACCTAATCGTCCCCGAAAAAGCGCGCTAACAAACGCCCGCAATTCCCCTCCCTCTTAGGGAGGGGCCAGGGGAGGTTCGTCACCCAACCAAATAACCCGCCCCCCGAAAATAGTCATGCCTCAAACTCGTCGGCAATTCCTCTCGGAATCGCTCGCCACAGTCGCTCTCAGCAGCGCCGCGGCCACGCTCGCATTCGAAACCAGGAGCGCGGCCGACACGCCCAGTCTCCCCGCCATTACCGACACCCACATCTACCTCGGCCACTGGCCCCACGCCCAACTTCCCTGTGAGGATCCGCACGCACTCGTCGACCAACTTCTCCAGCACAACATCACCCGAGCTTGGGTCGGCAGCTTCGACGCACTCTTCCACAAGGACATTGCCGCCGTCAACGACCGCCTCGCAACCGCCTGCGCCACGAACCCGATGCTAATCCCCTTTGGCGCCGTGAACCTCACGCTGCCCGACTGGGAAGAAGACCTCCGCCGCTGCCACGAAACCTTTCACATGCCCGGCCTCCGTGTGCATCCCAACTATCACGGCTACTCGCTAAATGACAGCCGCTTCGCACGTTTACTGGAAATGGCTGCGCAATATAAACTCCTGATTCAGCTAGTCGCTTGGCTCGATAACGCGAAACACCGCTGGCTTATGCCAACCGTCGACGAGGTCGACCTCATGCCGCTAACCAGTCCGCAGGGCCCGCTGGAAAAGTTCATCCGCGCCGCCGCGCGCGAGCACACCTCCGACGAAACAACGGCTGCGAACGCTGCGTTGCCGCGGTTGTTCGTTACCGGCGGGCAACCAACGGTGATCCGGCAGCTCATCGACAAACTGCCAGCGACTTTCCCGATCTATTTCGACGTTTCGCAGCTGACGACGCCCGACCAGCTCACCGCCATCGTCGGCGGCAACAAACCCGCCGCTATCGCTTTCGGTTCCGGCTACCCGCTCCACGGCATCGAACCCAAGATCATCCTGCTTCAAACCGCAGTGATAACCGCCGACGACCGCGCACGAATCGCCGCCGGTCCGGCCAAGCTCTGAATAAGGAGCGATTTGCGATCTCGTACACGCTCGTGCGGCGAGCACGCAGATCGACAAATAAGCACCCAGCCCAGGCAATGATCTGTTGTTGTTCAGGTCCGATCCATCAACGCACGGAACGATTTTTCCCGCGCTGCCGATGATGCGCAATAGCCCACACGCGAAGGTCGCCAAACAATTGTGCGAGCGCCGCGGGTTGGTAGTGAGCATTGAGACCGCTGGGGTTCGGGAGGACCCAAGCATGGCTGCCGCCAAACGGCTCCTCCTGCAACCCAACGCGGGCATCTTTCACACCGGAGATGATGCGGTAAGGGCCGATCCCGACAAAGGCAACCACCGTCGGCCGCCAACGTTTGACTTTGGCCGCAAGCCGCCTGCCGCCGGCCCGAAGCTCCTCGTTCGAGAGCTCATCGGCCCGCGCCGTGGGGCGGGACACCACGTTGGTAATGCCATATTTGAGATCAAGTAGAAGTTGGCTTTCAAATGGAGAGTAGAGTCGCGGCGTAAAGCCGCCGTCGTAGAGCGCAGGCCAAAACCGATTACCAGGCCGCCCAAAGTGATGGCCAATTGCCGCCGTATACAGCCCGGGATTGATGCCGGCGAATAGAACGATCAAATCTTCGGCGATCAAATCCGGAACCCGCTTGTTGTGCGCTGCAAGGAGCTGCGCTTTGGTCGGCTTCCATGGCGTGGGCAAACTCTGCTGCATCAATTGACCAACCTCCTCTACATTTCTGCAAAAATGACGAACCGCGCGTGTTTTATTGTAGAAGGTAGGCCGCCTTCGGTGTTATGGTAGCGCGGCGCGCCACGCCAGCGTCCATTTCTCCAAATGCAACACGCCAGCCCCCTTTAGCGCCGCCGGGCGACGCCTCACACACCCCGGGTCGAATTGCGGCTAGTCACTCCCCGATTTGCAGTAAACGCCACGGCAATATCTCGGCATATTCCACCTTGCCAGCGACTCCTGTCGCGCAAACCAAGAGGCTTGCACCCGTTCGCTGGGATCGCCGGGCGCCGTGCAAACCTTATCCTTCTGCAACGACACAACTTGCGTCGAGCGCACTAAAAAGGTGTTGTGCAGAACTCGGCCGAGTCGTGATTATTGCGTTTCGAAAATCGATTTGAGGGGCAAAACAACTTGCAGGCGGGCGTTTCCAGTCGCCGGACCAACAAAGTTACGCAGTTGCCGCTTGTACACTACTACCCCTTGTGTCCCGCGGGCCATTTCTCCACAAATTGCTCGGGGGGCTCGAACACGTCTTGTATCCATGCGTACAGGTCGATATAGTACACAAGCGTTCATTAAGGAACGTGCACTCTCCTCCGACGATTTCGGGAGGGGCGGGGCCTGCGAGCTGCCGCCGTCACTCGGTTGCTCGCCCCGCGGCCCGGCCCCTCCCCCCTGGACCTTTTTCTACACATCAGCATGTCAATTTAGCCATTAGCCCTTGAATCGCCGTCGTCTTGCAGGCGCCGGCTCACCTCCCACTTGCCGTTTACAGGTTTTCACTAGATAAAAGGATTCCGTTCATGGTCGCGACCGCAACCAATAATCGTCCTGTTACTCCTCCCGCCCCGAACACTCGCATGGCCAAAGATAAAGACACCAAAGACAAGGACAAAGCCACCAAGAAGGCCGCCAAGCGTGAACCGAAGCCGAGCAGCGTGCTGGAAAACAGCACCGAGCTTCGCAACACGGTCGCCGCGATTGAAAAGCAATTCGGCGAAGGCTCGATCATGTCGCTCGCCAGCGACCAAATGAAGCCGATCGAAGGCGTTTCCACCGGCAGCCTTTCACTCGACATCGCCCTCGGCGGCAGAGGCCTCCCGCGCGGCCGCATCATCGAAATCTTCGGTCCGGAATCCAGCGGTAAGACCACGCTGGCTTTGCACGTGGCTGCCCAGGCCCAAAAGGCCGGGGGCATCGCCGCCATGATCGATGCCGAACACGCCTTCGACCCCAGCTGGGCCAAGAAGCTGGGCGTCGACTTGGAAATGCTCCTGGTGAGCCAGCCATCGAGCGGCGAAGAGGCGATGCAGATCACGGAGATGCTCGTGAAGTCGAACGCGGTCGACGTGATCATCGTCGACTCGGTTGCCGCGCTCGTGCCTAAGAAAGAACTCGAAGGCGAAATCGGTGATTCGCACGTCGGCCTCCAGGCCCGGCTCATGAGCCAATCGCTTCGCAAGCTTACTGCCGCGATCGCGCGCAGCCGCACGGTGGTGATCTTCATCAACCAGATTCGCGAGAAGATCGGCGTGATGTTCGGCAGCCCCGAAACGACTCCCGGTGGTCGGGCGCTCAAGTTCTATGCCTCCTGCCGCGTCGACGTTCGTCGCATCGGCCAATTGAAAGAAGGCGAAGAAGTCGTCGGCCAGCGCGTGCGAACCAAGGTGGTCAAGAACAAGGTGGCCCCGCCGTTCCGCACCGCTGAGTTTGACATGATGCACACCGACGGCATCAGCTACGAAGGCGACATCCTCGACCTCGGCATGGAGCAGAAGATCGTCGGCCGCACCGGCGCCTGGTTCCGTTATGGCGAAATGCAGCTCGGCCAAGGCAAAGAGAAGGCCCGGCAGTTCCTCAAGGAGAATCCGAAGATCGCCGAGGAGATCAAGGAAAAGGTGATGGCCGCCGGCGGTCACATCGGGAACGTCTCGAAGTCGTCGAGCGACGACGACGGCGAGTCAGCCGGCGGTCTCGACGAGTAAACTCTTTTTTGGTTGGCGCTTTTCGCGGGCGGTGTGGTGCGGTTCATTTTCACCACACCGTTTGCGTTTTTGATGCCACTGAAGAACTCGCCCGCGTGCTAGCAGGCCTAATAGCCAACCGGCGGTGAGCGCGTATAATTCGGCAGCCCCTCTCCCCGCCCAAAACCCACCAGAGTTGCCCACCATGCCCGCATGTTGGCCAGTGCTCTGTCTCGCACTATCGACTGCGACTGCCGTTGCCGCCTCCGCCGCGCAGCCTTACATACCGGCCATTGAGCCCGCTGGTTTTCGGTCAGCAGAACAACTCCTCGCCGCGGCGTCCAAAGCGAACCAGGCGAACGAAGGCACTGGCCCGCGAGCCTGGATTCGCCGCAACGTCGTGCGCGACTGCGACTTGGCCAAATACGGCCTGTGCATGGCCGACGGCTGGGAGAAATGCGACACCACGAAACCCGTGGTCGTTATGGTCCACGGCTTCAATTCGTCGCCGCAACAGAACGCGGGGCTCATGCTGCCGATCCACGAAGCCGGCTTTGCCTGCGGCACGTTTGCCTACCCGAACGACTACTTCATCCGCAATGCCGCGCAACTGCTGTCGAGCGAACTGCGTCGCTTCGCCCTGCAGCATCGTGGCCGGCAGGTCATCCTCGTCTGTCACTCGATGGGCAGTCTCGTCGCGCGGGAATGTGTTGAAGATTCGCTCTACGATCCCGGCAATGTCGAGCGACTGATCATGATCGCCCCGCCGACCCACGGTTCCTTGATTGCCCACTTCGCCGTCGGCACCGATGTGTACGAGCACTGGCTCTCGCGCAAGGACGGTTGGCCCTGGCAACGCGTTCGCGATTCCATTGTCGACGGGCTTGGCGAAGCCGCCACCGACCTGTGCCCAGAGTCCGATTTTCTGCGCGAACTCAACGCCCAGCCACGAAACCCGCGCGTGCGATATACGGTACTCCTCGGTACGGGAGCCAGACTTACTGAGGATCAGGTGGACTGGATTCGCCACTCAGTCTGCGAGAGCCTCGCGAAGGTGCCAGGTGGAACGCGAAGTGCCGCAAGCCTCGACGCGCTACTGGCCGACATCGACGAGCTTGTTGAAGGCAAGGGCGACGGCGTTGTGGCCGTAAAGCGAGGCAGGCTCGACGGCGTATCCGACACCGTCATCATGCCGTTCGGCCATTTGGCCGTAACCGGAAAGGTCACGGGCGAGGTCGTTCGCGATGTGCAGAACGCGGTGTTCGCGAGGCTGCAGTAATCATGGCAACGAGGCCGGTCCAAGCGAGTCCGATCGTCGTCGGCTCCGGCACCACACGGCCACCGAGCAAGAGGCCCGAGTTGGCGGCAAACCCGGGTAGCGCTTGTCCCAAGTTATTTCGCCAGACAACGTAGTCGGCGGCATCGACCACGCCGTTTAAGTTGCCATCGGCGGCGAGATTCAACAGGGAACCAAAGTTCGACCGCCACAAATCGAGATCGAGATTATTCACCACGTTGTCGGAATTGTAGTCGCCCGCGACGGCATACTGAGTTGTGACAGCAACGGGTGACTGGTTGGCCTGTAGAATCGTGAAGCTCAGGTCGTTTGCTGGATACTGAAACGGAAACCAGATGTGGCCGAGGCTGATCGAACGACCGGCCGGTAAGCTGCCTCCACCGCCAGACGTGGCGCCTTCCGTGATTTGCGTCGGCGAAGCGGCAAATTCAGACCAATTGGTCAGCGGATCGATGAGGCCATTCCCGCTCACGTCGTAGTTGTCTGCAATCGATGTCCACCCACCGCTGTTGAGTGTGCCGCTCGGTGATGCAATCGTGTAGAACACGAACGGGACGGCGATCGCAGAGGTGTTCTGAAATCGCACTTCGCCGGTGATCGGGAAGATTTGCACATTCAAACTCGCGGCAAAGCATGCCGGGGCAAGGCCGAGGACCAGAGCTGCCGACGGAATGAGGCGTGAAAACATCGTGGAGCCCCGATCGAAAGTCGGAGCGAGTCGTTGACGGTTGCCGAACTGTTCCTGAGAAGCATGCGTGCCAAGTGCAAGAGGCGAAAGCACGGTCGCTGTATGACTTTATCGTATCAGTCACCTGCCAAGGCGACAACAAAACGGTCGGATTATGCGAGCTTTGACGCCTGGGCGGCCTGCTTGTCGGCCCGCAGTTGGCCAGTTCGGTCGGCTTGCCAGATTTGGCCGGTGGTCGTATCGAGTGCCGTTAGCCAACCGCCACCCCAGCAGAAGGTGTCGATGCATTTGAGATAGCCGGCATCGAGAATCTCACCACTCTTCTGGGCGGTGTGTCCGACGATCGCGGTCTTGCCAGAAACATGCGGCCCGGGCATGGAGTACTTGAGCGATTGCCAACGCATCGTCTGCCAGTGCTGCTTGCCGAGCGCGCTGTGGGGCTCGTAACTCCCATGCACAAAGAAGTGCGAACTCGTTTCGTAAACGTCGCCCCAACTGCGAATAAATGCCAGTTGCTCCTCGGAAATCGGCTGCAGCTTCCCGTTGGCGTCGCGATACGATTCGACGGTTTCAGCACCGCCGCACTGGAGCCAATCGTCAGGCTGGGGTTTGCCGTCGACGAAATTCAGCATCATCTCTTCGTGATTGCCAAGCAGGCAAACCAGCCGGCAGCGACTGCGAAGTGCGAGCAACTGCTCGATTACCTGCCGGCTGTGCGAACCTCGGTCGACGCAGTCGCCGAGGATGATGATCGTATCGTCGGCCTGGGGATTGACTGCTTCCATAATCGCGCGCAGCGCAGCGTCGCAGCCATGGACGTCACCAATTGCAATCACGCGCGCGGGCATGCAGCGTATCCGCCAGATTGAGGAGTACTTCAATTGTGCTTAGTAAGACGGATCGACGCAATGGCGGCCTCAGTTCGCGCTCGTTCTAAGTGCGGCTCGGTGTAGCGACGGGGCTGAATGTCGGCCGAACGGAAATTGGCATCAAAGTCGCGGCTCCGCAAGTCGACACGTCTGGGGCATCGAAGACTCTGCCCCGGCCACCCCTTCGCTGTTCCAATTGTCACTTGGAATGCGCAAAAGCGGGGGTTCGTTGACACCGGGCGGCATACCGATAGGATGAACGGAATTGAAGGCCGCAGTTTGCGGCGGTTTTTTGAGCTTTAGGACCGACTCTCGGAGGAGTGGCAACCATGCGTGAACCCATCACCCAATTCGAGCACGCCCGCGCTGGGCACACGACGCCGGAAATGAAGTTTGTGGCCGAGCGCGAAGGGCTGGAGCCCGAGGCGATTCGCTCAGAAGTGGCGGCGGGCCGCATGGTGATTCCCGCGAACAAGGTGCACCTCTCGAAGCGGCTCGAACCGATGTGCATCGGCATCGAAGCCAAGTGCAAGGTGAACGCGAACATCGGCAATTCGGCCGTGACGAGCAGCCTCGACGGCGAACTCGACAAGCTGCACTATGCCGTACATTACGGCGCCGATACGGTGATGGACCTGTCGACGGGCAAAAACATCGACGAGATCCGCGAGGCGATCATCGCGGCGTCGCCTGTGCCTATCGGCACGGTGCCGATTTACCAGATGCTCGAAGAGCTTGGCGGCGACATCGAAGATATGCGGCCGCAGCATTTCCTCGATATGGTCGAGCACCAGGCCAAGCAGGGCGTCGACTACATGACGGTGCACTGCGGCGTGCTGCAAGAGCACCTGCACCTGACGATGAAGCGGGTGACGGGCATCGTGAGCCGCGGCGGTTCGCTGATTGCTAAGTGGATGATGGCCCATCGCCAGCAGAATCCGCTGTACACGCATTTTGAAGACCTGTGCGACATCATGCGGCAATATGATGTGACGTGGAGCCTTGGCGACGGCCTGCGACCGGGATCGATAGCAGATGCCAGCGATGCGGCCCAATTCGCGGAGTTGGAGGTGCTTGGTGACCTGACGCGCCGCAGCCAGGCGCGCGGCACGCAAGTGATGGTCGAAGGTCCCGGGCACATTCCGATGGATCAGATCAAGATGAACGTTGAGAAGCAGATCGAGATCTGCAACGGAGCGCCGTTCTATCTGCTAGGCCCGCTCGTGACCGACATCGCCCCGGGTTACGACCATATTACGAGCTGTATCGGCGCTGCGATGGCGGGTTGGTACGGCGCCGCGATGCTGTGCTACGTGACGCCGAAGGAGCACCTCGGCTTGCCCGAGCGCGAGGACGTGAAGGCTGGCATGATCGCGTACAAGATTGCGGCCCACGCGGCCGACGTCGCCCGCAAGCGGAAAGGGGCCCAGGATCGCGACGATGCACTCTCCCGGGCGCGGTTCGCGTTCGACTGGAACGAGCAGTTCCGCTTGGCGCTCGACCCGGAAACGGCGAAGGCCTATCACGATCAAACGCTGCCGCAAGACACCTTCAAGAGCGCCCACTTCTGCAGCATGTGCGGGCCGAAGTACTGCTCGATGAAGATTACGGAAGACATTCGGGCGATGGCAGCGGAGAAGGCGCTGGAACTGCCGGTTTTGTCGAATTCATGATAGTTGCGGTTGCGGTGCCGCCGATCGATATACGTTCATGCTCAGTCGCGAAACGCTAGAATCGTATCGACGAATGACGCCGGGGGAACGTCTCGCGCTGACGCTCAAACTGACGGAGGAGTCGGAGCCGTATTTACTTCACGGTACGCCGGAACAGGTCCAAAGGAAGTTTGAGCTACTGCAGCGGGAGAACGACGAGCGAAATCGACGCATGCTGGATGCGCTTGTCCGGACGAAAAAGGCATGAAAGACCTGATGCCGACACTCTTCGGACTTGCGGAGTTATTGGAACAGAAGGGTATCAAGTACGCCGTGATGGGCGGATTGGCAATACGGGCGTACGCCATACCGCGGTCAACAGAGGACATCGATTTTACGCTGTCGCTTGATCGGCGCCGGCTACCCGAACTGTATTCCGAGTTGGAGACTCGCAACTACTCAATTCCCGAGCCCTATCGAGCGGGATGGGTAGATCAGCTTAGTGCCGCGGTTCCTCTCAAATTAGTCAAACTAAAAAGATATGTTGGCGACCATGCCATTGATGTCGATTTGTTTTTGGCTGAAACTCCCTTTCAAGATGAAGTGCTGAAACGTCGCCGCCTGGCAGATGTTAAGGGCCGGCAGTTGTGGTTGGCAAGTCCTGAAGACTTGGTATTGTTGAAGCTCGCGGCGGACCGCCCGCGGGATTGGATTGACATTGCAGATGTGTTCTTCACGCAGGGGCCGCTGGATGAAGTCTATATGCGGCACTGGGCAAAAGCGCTCGATGTTGAACGCAAACTTGATCGAGCACTTGCTCAGCGTAATGACGATCGGTTGTAGGAGAGATGATATGATTCGATATGCGTTCGCTGTTCTGTGTGTTTCGCTGGTGATTGGTTGCCAACCGCAGCCGGCTTCAATGCCGAAGGCGACGAGCGATGCGGTTACGACCACCTCGTTCAACGCCGCTGGTGCGCCGACGGTCGAATTCAGCGCGCCGGATATGATGTGCCCCGAGGGTTGCGGGACGAAAGTGAAGGAAATTCTCTCCGAGCAACCGGGGGCGAAGGAAGTGGTCGTCGATTTTGATTCGAAGACGGCGAAAGTGGCGATCGACAAGGATGGGAAGTTCGATGCGAATGCGGCGGTGGCGGCGCTCGTCGATCACGGGTTCAAAAACTCGACGGTGAAGGGCGGGGCGGCCGAAGCGGTGAAACAATAAGTTGGAAGTCGGCCAGCTTAAACGGCGGTGTGCGACAGCTGTTCGTCGGTGGGACGGTAGAAAAGGGCGACGGGCACCATTAGCAATGCGGTGATGGCGAACACGCTGCTGCGCGGCCAATCGGTGGCGGCGAGCACCTTGAGGCAGACTTCCCACAGGACGGCGCCGAGGATGATGCCGACCCAGCTGCATTGATTCATCGTGGCGATGAGCCGGCCTTTCTCTTCTTTTGGCGGGCGCGATTGCAGCAGCACTTGCACGGGCACGATGAACATGCCGCTGAAGAGGCCAACGCACACGAGCAGCGGGAAGCTGCCGTAGAAGCCGACGAGTTGGCCGTGATCGCCGCCGGGAATCGCAAGGAGCAGCAGCGAGATGACCACGCCGATTGCGCCGCCCACCACGACGGTGCGGTTGACTCGGTCGCCGGAAAGGTAGCCGCCGAGCACGCAACCGGCGGCGATTCCGATGCCGATCGACGCCGCCAGCAGTCCGGTTTCCAAGTCGTTGCGGCCGAGTTGCGTTTTGCCGAGGGCGTTGACGGTTTGCAGTACGATGCCGCCGACCATCCAAAAGATGGCGTATACGATGTTTGCCCAAAAGAGTTGATGATCGTTGCGCAAGAGCAACCGCACCGATTTTGGCACGCCCCAATTCGCGAGGGAATGTTTCAGGTCGGGTTGTGCCGCTGGCACGCGGCGGACCAATGTCGCCGTGAGCGTACCCACCACAGCGATGCCCATGCACACCAGTGAACCGCTCCAAATGGGCCAGTGCTCATCTTTCAACAGGAGGCCGGCGATTGCGGTGCCGAAGATGATGGCGAGGAAGGTGAGCATCAAGAACAAGCCGTTGGCGCGCGGCAAATCGGAGGGCCGGACGATTTCGGGCAGGATGCCGTACTTGGCCGGGCCGAAAAACGCGCTGTGCGTCCCCATGAGGAAGAGGACGACAAACAACATGTTCAGGCCGTCACGTCCGTACGCCAGGAAGCACAGGAAGCCGAGGAACATGATGCCGATCTCAGCGACCTTCGCGCTGATGACGACCAGCCGCTTGCTGTAGCGATCGGAAATGTAGCCGGCGAATCCAGAAAAGATGAGGAAGGCCGCGGCGAAAATCATTTGCGCTTCGCCCTGCCGATCCTTCACGTGTGTGGCTGCCACAGCAGCTGCGGAGGGCGTGGCCAGGAGCAGCGTGAGCTGTTTGAAGAGATTGTCGTTGAACGCACCGAGGAACTGCGTGGTTGCCATGCCCCAGAAGCTGGGATCGCTACGCAAGGGCGGGAGTGCCGCGGAATAGCCGATAGTGTCTGCGATCGCACCCGTCTCAGACAAAACCGGAGAGCTTTTGGGGGTGTGAACGGTGCTGGGGTGAATGGGCAAGGCGCGTGATTTATCGGGTGGGGCCGTCATGGCGGGATTATGACGGTGGTGGCGCGGAAGCCGCAAGAGCAGCGAAGTGTAGGCGTCTCGCTCCGCGAGACGCGAACCTCTCGCGGAGCGAGAGGACTGCACTACGTGTGGCTTCGCGACTTGATGCGGGCCACGACTTCCGGCAGCGGGTACTCGATGATCGGAATTCCGGCCACGGCGACCTCTTTGAGCCGCTTCCAGCCGCGGCTCACGAGGCGTTCGCGCTCGGCGACGTACGCGGCATCGAGCCCCCGTTTGTCGAATGGGCCTGCGACGACCACCGGCTCGAAATCATCGGCGACAATGTATTGTGCCAGCGTCGGGTTGCAGCGGATGTGGCGTTCGCTCGTGGTGTGGAGCACCTCAGGGTCGAGCATGCCAATGACGTAGCGGAGGTAGAGATCGCTATCGGTCAGCTCGGCCACATCCTGGCCGCAGACGTCGCAGAGGTAGCCTTCTTCGCATTTGGCCATGGGAGGGGAGTCAAGAGCTGTGAGTCAAGAGTCAAGAGCCGAACCATTCTGGCTCTTGTCTATCGACTCTCGACTCTTGACTTTCATAAACCAAGCACATCACTCATCCCATACAGCCCCGGCGGCTTCTTTGCCAGCCATTCGGCGGCGAGCAAGGCGCCTTGGGCGTAGCAGTCGCGGTTGCTGGCGGCGACGCGAAGTTCGAGCTTCTCGCCGAGCATGCCAAAGAGGATCGTGTGCTCGCCGGGGTTGTCGCCGGCGCGGATAGCATGGTAGCCGACTTCGTTGCGCGGGCGGGCGCCAGGCCGGCCAGAGCGGCCATGCGTGTGCTCGGTGATTTGCAGGGCATCGGCAGCTATTTTGCCGAACTTGAGCGCGGTGCCGCTAGGGGCGTCTTCCTTGAAGCGGTGGTGGCATTCGATGATCTCGACATCGACGCCGGTCGGCAGGTCGCGGAGCGATTTCGCAGCGATTTCGGTGAGCTTCATTGCCACGTTCACCGCCGTACTCATGCTGGGCGACCAGACGATCGGAATTTGCTTCGCGGCTTTGGCGATGTAGGCCTGCTGGTCGGCTTCGAGGCCGGTGGTGGCGATGACGACGGCCCGGTTGTATTGGAGGCAATGGGCGACGACGGCCACCGCCGCGTCGGGCACCGAGAAATCGATGACGACATCAGCATTCGATTCGCCAACGACGCCGAGTGGGATGCCGATTTCGCCGATGCCCGCGATGAGTCCAGCATCTTTACCCAGCAGCGGATGATTGGCCGATTCGAGTGCAGCGACAATTTGGAAACGCGAGTCTTTAGCGGCGAGGGCCGTCACGCGTTGACCCATGCGGCCAGCCGCTCCGTGGATGGCAAGTTTCATGTGTATTTTGGTGAGTAGGTGAATAGATACAAACTACAAAGGTCGTGCCAGCGACATACTCACTTACTTAAGTACTCACATGCCTTTCTCAACTATTCAACTCGATCGCGCGGACGATGTCTTCGAGATTGTTTTCGACTTGCACGGCTCGGTTGGCAAATGCTGCCCGATTGACGCCGCGGCTGCCGAGGACGCGATTGAATTCGTTCTGGTCGTGCGTGTGATAAGCGACCGTGGCGGTCGGGTCTTTTAACTGGTGGCCAGTGAGGATGCACACCACGCGCTCGCTGGGCGCGATGATGCCTTGTTCGCGGAGCAGCTTCGCACCAGCGACGCTGGCGGCACTGGCCGGTTCGCAACCGAGACCGTTCGCGCCGACTTGAGCCTTGGCATCGAGCATTTGTTCATCGGTCACTTCGCGGACGACGCCATGGCAGCATTCGAGAGCGCGGAGGCACTTGTACAGGTTTACGGGCCGGTTGATCTCGATCGCGCTGGCGATGGTGGAGGCCCGGCGATTGGCATCGTCCATTTCGGCGTAGTAGTTGTTGATGATGCTCGCATCGGGCCGTCCGTGGTTCCAGCGGAGGCCCTTCTTTTCGACCAGCTGATAGAGCGTATCGGCGCCGGCAGCGTTGATGACGGCCAGCCGTGGCACGCGGTCGATCAGGCCAAGCTGATGGAGTTCATGGAAAGCTTTGCCGAACGCGCTGCTGTTGCCGAGGTTGCCCCCGGGGACGACAATCCAATCCGGCACGCGCCAGCGAAGGGCCTCCAGCACGCGGAACATGATCGTCTTCTGGCCCTCGAGCCGGAAAGGATTGATGCTGTTCACCAGGTAAATGCCTTGCTTCACGCTTACCTGCTGTACGCGAAGCATGGCGTCATCGAAGTCGCCGGCGATTTGAATCGTGAGCGCGCCGTAGTCGAGCGCTTGCGAGAGCTTGCCGTAAGAGATTTTGCCGGAGCCGATGAAGATGACGGCCTGCATCAGCTTGCTCACGCCGCAGTACAGGGCGAGCGAGGCGCTGGTGTTGCCGGTCGACGCACACGCCGCCCGACGGGCGCCAATCGTGTGAGCGTGCGTGAAGGCGGCGGTCATGCCGTTGTCTTTGAAGCTGCCCGAGGGGTTCATGCCCTCGTACTGCAAAAACAAATTGCCATGGTCGACGCCGACGAAGCGGGCCACGCCATCTGAAGAGTGCAGCAGCGTCTGGCCTTCGCCAATACTGACGATTTTGTTCTGCGGTGCGAACGGCAGCAGATCGTAAAACCGCCATACGCCGCTGAACGACAGCGGTTCATGTCGGCGGCTCCATTGGCCTTCAAACTCGGAGAGTGATTTTGGAACCGGGAGCGAATCCCATTCGTAATCGATATCGAGTAGCGCGCCGCAGGACTCGCAGCTAGTGCGGACGTCTCCGACGTCGTACGTGGCGCCGCAGCTCGGCATCACGCAGCGCTGAAAGGCAAGGCCGGTCGAAGTGTTCTTTGAAACCGTAGTAGCCACCACAGAATCCTTTGAGTCGCAGCAGCGCGGCTGGACGCAGCGATAGCAGCGGCGCGCACCGGGAACTATCGCGTTGGCAGAATCATGGACCGCGGCGTTTTTTCACTACA
The DNA here is from genome assembly GCA_046349975.1 of Pirellulales bacterium. Taxonomy (GTDB): domain Bacteria; phylum Planctomycetota; class Planctomycetia; order Pirellulales; family Lacipirellulaceae; genus JABDGM01. The sequence goes on along the minus strand of JAXMBH010000012.1, from coordinate 43,906 downwards.
AAAACCGTGGTCTGGCGCGCGCACCCCGCGCAAGTCAGTGTAACGTCCAGCGGCCGCGGCAGCAACCAAAGCCGGCTGGCATCCCCCGCCGGATGCTAGACACCCCCCGCGAGGCGATTTACAATAATGAGTCTCGCGCTGCCAATGGACCAATGCCTGGTTATTCGCAGCGACGAGCGAGTTCTCATCGCCTCGGAGTACCCACATGAAGAAGACCGAATTGATTGCATTCAAGGAGAAGCTGCATATCATCCGCGCGCGGCTCCGCGGCGACGTCACGGCGATGGCCGACGTTGCTTTGCGGAAATCGGGTAACGAATCCCGCGATAGCGCCATGCCGATTCACATGGCCGAGCTGGGCAGCGACAACTTCGAGCAAGAGTTTACGCTCGGTCTGATGGAAGCCGACGAAGGTACGCTAAGCTCGATCGACCATGCCTTGGAACGCATTCAAGACGGTACGTTTGGCAAGTGCGTGCAGTGTGAAGGCCAGATTTCAAAGGCCCGGCTGAACGCGATTCCGTACACGCCGGTGTGCATCAAGTGCGCCGAGTTGCAGGAAATGAACGGCAACGGCCACGTACACATTTAGTTTTTGGCTGAGGGCCGCGCCTGGCGATGGGCTGGGCGCGGCCTCTTCGACTGGGCCGCGATTATGGAAGGCACATTGGCCTCGGATGGGCCGGCGAAATCAGCGGTTTCGGCTGCGGTGCCGTGGAGTCGGTACGTGCTCTTCGTGCTGGCGGCAGCCATCGGCCTCTCAGTCGATCTGGCGACCAAGCATTATTTCTTCGCCCAGCCGGCTCTGCGTGCCGGCGATATCTGGTGGCTTTGGCAGGGCCATGCGGGCATCCAACTTAGCCTCAACCAAGGCGCCCTGTTTGGAATGGGGCAGGGCAAGGTGTGGATCTTCGCCGCCATGAGTTGCTTGGCGGCGATCGCGATTCCAACCTGGCTATTTGGTTTTCGTGCTGCCAAGGATGCCTGGCTGACGACGGCGCTCGGTTGCGTGATGGCCGGCGTGCTGGGCAACTTGTACGACCGGCTCGGTTTGCACGGCGAGATTTGGTCGGCGGGCGGCCCGCAGGCTGGCGAGGCTGTGCACGCCGTGCGCGATTGGGTGCTCTGGCAAGTCAGCGATCAATGGCGCTGGCCCAACTTCAACGTGGCCGACTCGATGCTGGTCGTTGGAGCAAGCCTGCTCTTCTTGCACGCGTTCCTGCAGCCGCCAAGCCGCAAGGCCGCGGCTGCATGACGATTTGGCATTTCTGGTCATCAAATGTCGACGGTTCTGGTCGGCGTTTTATATCGCTTGACGGCCAGGAGTTGTTGCCGCGCAAGCAATTGCGCGCCGTGTATCGCAGTTGCGCTATGACATACGTCTGTCATGGCGGTTACTGAATTTGCCCACGGAAATGCCTGGACTTTTGAACACCGAAGTCGCTAGATAGCTGTTAGCGGTTAACACGCGAGTTTTTGGCGGTTCGAGTTGAGGCACTTTGCGGCTATCACAAACAACGATTTATGCCTTGCGGGCTGCTTTGCATCTAGCGTCGCGTGAATATGGAGTGCCAGTGCCGTGCCGGCAACTTGCAAAGCATGGCAAGATGCCCGAGCGATTTCTGCTACAAGTGCTACGCAGGATGGTGCAGCAAGGTGTGTTGAGATCGACCTGCGGCGTGGCTGGCGGGTACTGCCTATCGGCGCCGCCTGAACAAATCTCAGTTGGGCAAATCGTAGAGATCTTCGATGATTCGCTCGCACGATCCACTATGCTGCTGCAAGGCGTGCCGTCGCGCGTACGTGAGCGGGTGTCGCACCACTTTCAGCAGGCATCGCAAGCGTGCCGGGCCGAACTGCGGAAACTATCGCTGGCGGAATTGCTTGAGAACTAAGCAGCGCATGCAACAGGGTTGCGACGGGCCACATGCCTGGCTCATTCTGCCAGCGATTTGCTGCCGCTGCTCGAAGCGCCGATCGGCATTCCGGGCGGCAGCGGCCGAACCGCAATTGCGTAACCCATTTCGCGAAGCGTACGCTTGATTTCCCGCAGGCGCTCGAAGTTGCCCGGATACGTCCAGATGGTGATGGTGGTTCCTTCCGGCCGGTTTCGCTGCAGCTGCTGATAGAATTCTGACTTCGGCTGCATCGCCTCTTGTGCCGGTTCGCCCGCGGGCGTGGTGACTGGGAGCAGGTAGCAGTGCGAAAACCTGGATACGCTGCCGTTCACGTAGCCACCGGAGCCTGGGGCCGAGATGTCTTCCCGAATGAATCGGTACTTCAGACGGAACCCGTTGACCGGTCCGATCGTGCGTTCCATCGCGCTCTTTTCGCGCATTCGCCACACGTTATTTTGGGCGTCGAGTTTCATCTGCTCGAGCATTTCATCAAATGGGACGATTGCCAGATGGTCTTCGGAAAGCAGCACGTGCACTTCCTTGCCGGTCACCGTTGTGGCCAGCGGCGTCGGCTGGCATTCCAGTTCTTGAACCACGGGCTCGCGCGACATCAGCGCGACCTGTTGCCGGGTGAGGTCATCGAGCGTGGCCTGAGCCGTTGCGAGCTTTTGGCGCACGTCGAAATCACGTTGCTCGTCGGTGCTTAGCCGGCTGCGGCGTTCGTCGATCTCCTGTTCCGCGGCAACCAGGTTCGTGTTGAGCCACTCGCGCTCCTGTTCGCGGAAGTCGGTTTCCTCCAGCGCGTTGCCGACGCGTGCCACGAGGCTGCGAACATCGCGCTCCGTGGAGACGGCATTCGTGTACGCTTCCTTATACTCGGCTTCGCCGCGGGCCTTGGTAGCGAGCTGCACGTCAGGCGCTTCGCGCACGGAGTGCGAAGTTCGCAGGCCGACGACGAGCACCAGCAAAATGAGGATGCCGACAATGTTCGTAATGACGTCCAGGAAGGAGTCCTGGCCTGGCATTTGATCGGCTTCAACTTCGGCGCGTTTCATTGCATTTTCCTCGGCGGCGCGTTGCTGGCCGTTTCGTCGGTGCGAAGCTCGAGGCCGCTGTTTTTGAGGAGGCGTTCGAGGTCGCTCGCACGGCGCTGTCCCTGCGGCGCGACGCTGAGCAGAATCACGGGTCGCCAGTACAAGCCGTTGCCGGCGATGCCCCAATTGTCGATATGCTCGCGGATTTGCTTCACGAATCCGTCCATAGACTGCACGGTGTCGCCTTCCAGCGGCACGACTTTTCCCTGTATCGCATTCGCTGATCCGGTAGCGTTGTCGGGCAGGATCAGCAGTTTGTCGTCTTGAACGACGACGCGAATCGTGCGGCGAACCGGCGTGGCGGTTTTCGCCTTTTGACGAAGCGCCCAGTCTTTGCCGCGCGATTCGGCGAGGTTCGGCGGCATCTTCCCGCGGCGCGGATCATCTTGAGCCACGTTCGCCGCATCCGGGGGTGGCGCGCCAAACTGCATGTTCACATTTCTTTGTGCATTCGGGTCGGGCGGCGCATGGGGATCGTCGCTCGTGCTCATCGGCAACCCGCCGACGCTGCCGGGCGAGCTGCCGCCGGCCGTAACGCCCATGCCGCCGGCTCCCGGGTTGCCATTTCCGCCCATCCCGCCGCCCATGCTGCTGCCGTCAGCACCCATGCCGCCGGCATCTGTGCCGGCAGCGCCGGCCGGAGCTGCCGAAGCACTCATCGTTCCCATACCACCGGCCGAGGTAGCTCCCTGTCCGCCGTGCCATTCGGTGCTCGGATTGGAACTGCCGCCAGTCCCGCCGCCGGCGCTCATGCCGCCGGAACTGGCGGTACTGCCAGCGCCGCGGTTGCCGATACTGCCATAACTGCCGCTGGAGCCGCCGCCGCCCGGCCCGCCGGCGTAAGAACCTGATGAGCCGACACCAGGCGATCGTGACCCGCCCGAGCCGCCAAGCCCGGGTCCACCTTGCATCGCGGCGCCACTTTCACCGCCTGCGGCAAAGGAAGTGTCGCCGCTGTCGCCGTCATCGGCCCCAGTTTGGCTGTCGTCCATGAGCTGATCGCGATACGCCCGCGGCGCCGCCGCTGCCAACACCTCTTGCCGAGCGCGGGCTTGCACCAACGCCTGCTGCTGCCGCGATGCCAGCTGCGGGTCGGGCGCCGGAAACTTCAGCTTCCAGTTGTCTTCGACCAACTCAAATCCCAAGTCGAAGTCGCCCGCTTCGATCGCCTGCCGAGCCCGGTCGTACATGATGAGCCCTTCGGAACGCACCAAGAGTAGCGGGTACGGTTCCAGGTTCCGTGTTTGTCCTTCTTTCGGATACAGCTTGATCAGATGATCGCGCGTCGCCCGCAACGTGGAAGCGAGCGGATTGCCCGCGCCATACGGCGGCAGCAAGTCCTGGCCGGCGATCACGACGCCTTCGGGTTGCAAGATGACGCCGTCCTTCACGCATTCGATGTAAATCGGCCGGCGGTACGTGCCGTTGGGACCTTCATAGGGAACGACAGCATACGACGACGGCGCTTTCTCGGCCGATTCCTGCATAGAGGCGATCGATTCGTGCGCTTCTTGAATGAGTTGATTCAGCCGCACTGTTTCGCGCTCGGCTTGCGACCGGTCGTCGTAGTGCTCCCGTTCAAGCGAGTCGAGCTCCTTCGCCGCCGCCTGCAGCGAGCGCATACGCTCATGCATGCGGTTGATGTGATCTTCGAGATTGCTGAGGTGCTGGTGCTGCTCGCGGAGCTTTTTTTCCGCTTCACTACGCACCTTGGTGAGCTTGCCGACGTAGCCTTTCACGTAATCGATTTTCGCGACCAACACGTGATCGACCGGCGCGGCCTTCTGCTTGGCTTCGACCTCCGCCGTGGCCGTATCGCGCGCAGAGCGGCTGACCGCGACGAGGATGACCAACAAGGCCCCCATCGTGCAGAGCAGAATCCCAATGAAGGGAAACAGCGAAATCGGGCTTGAGACTTCGTGGACTCTAGCGCGGCTCATGCGGCATGGCTGGTGTCGTGACCAGCGACCTCCCTGGGCCGGATGCTGGCCGGATGACCCAATCGAGCACTCAGCAATTGAATGGCGGCCGACAGGCTGAGTGCCATTTCCTCAAAGTTGTGAGTCTTCTGTACCGCGCTGAGGTTGCGCGTGAGCGCCTCTTCCAGGTCGCGAATGTGCCCGGTCGCGTCGACGACGCGGAGCAATACATCGCTTTGGCGAATGAGCTGTTCCTGCTGTTCGACGGTCGCACTCGCAGCTTCAACAAGGGCGATTTGCATTTCCTTGAGCAGATGCTCGCTCTGGCTGATGAGCCGTTCCTGCCGCTCGGCAGACGACGTCATCGAGCTGCTAAGCGCCGCTTCCACCGCGCTAAGATGCTTGCGGTTCTCCGTGGCCAGCTGGTTCTCGGTCTGCGTCATTACTTCGCCATGCCGTTCGAGCGCCTCGATCAGCAACTCGGCAAGTTTCTCCAGCCCTTCGTGCAGCCGTTCGCTCGTCTGCTGCGTGCTGCGGTCAAGCAGTTCGGCATGCTGCGACGTGCTGCTGATGAGCCGATCGATGTGCTGCTGCGAGCCCTGATCGATCGCGCTGGCAAGGTGCTGAGAAGCTTGTGCAATGGCACTGGCGTGCTGTTGCGATACCTGCGAAACCGCGTGCGTGTGCTGTTCCGACGCCTGGCTGATGATGTTCGCGTGTTGTTCGACGCCGAGATTGATCGCGCTCGCATGGCGGTCGAGACCTTCCTGTACGGCCGAGCCGAGCGAATCGCGCAGCGTCGAGGCGGCGGCGATCGTGACATCGGCCCATTGCTGATGGGCGCCGTCGATCGTGGTTTTCCAGATATCAGCTTGCCGGCCTGCGAGCGATTCAATGGCCACAATGACCTGGTCCGTCAGGCGGCGAATCGCCGACACGTTCGGGTCGTTCTTGTCGCCTGTGACTTGAAAGCGGCCGATGAGCTCATGCGATACCCGCTCATCCACGCGGCCCAGCAAATTGTCTTCCACGCGTTCGACCGCAGCCTTGGTGAACATCAGCAGCATCGTGAGCGAAAGCGCGGTCGCAGTGTGATCGAACGCCACGCCCAAGCCGTGGGTAACCTTGGACATCGACTCTTCAAGCGTCTCAGGATTGAGGTTCGCCACGGCGATCGTGATGCCAATGACGGTGCCGAGCAAACCGAGAATCGGAATCGCCCAGATGATGATCCGAACCATCGAGTATGCGCCGTTGGCGCGCATCGCTTCGACTTCTTCCAGATGGCGCAAGTGTGGTTCGAGGGCATCGGCCGAGCCGGTGCGGCGCACGAAATCGAGCGCGTCGCGAATTCGCCGCAGCAGGAAGGTGTGGTTCAGTGCTTGATAGTTTTCGAGTTGTTTGATGAGGTAATCGCACTCGGCAATCGTGTTGCCTTCCATCGGAATCGGCGGCAGCAGCCAAACCTTAAGCGACGAGAATTGGCCAACGATATCGGTGAACCGCAGCGCGAGCGCTGAGAGACCGACGAAAAACACTGTCATCTCGATGATTTCGATCGGGTGGCTCGCACAGTAGCGTGTGAGCAGCCAATGGTTGATCGTTCCTTGGTAGACCAGGGCGAAGAAGTTGATGCCCAGGATAACGCCCCACAGGGCCGGTTGTCGCAGCGCCAGTTCTGCGCGGGGGTGTGAAACGCTCGTCGAGCGCTTCTGAAAGAAGTCGAACACGGCGAACGCGGCGCCGACGGCAGCGCACAGGCGGAACACCGAAACCAGCAGGTCTTGCCCTGTCGTGAGCGAGAGGTCATCCGGATCGCGGAGCGCGAATGGCAGCATCGTCGACCACGTGAACAAACTCGCGGCGAGCAACCACAGCGTGCCGCGCGGGCCTTGCCCCACGAGTTTGTTGAACCCCATGAGTGCGGCTGCGACGACGGCTAGTGCCAAGACCAGGCTGGTGAGAGTGATCACGTCCATGTGCGTCTTTCCAATTCGGGCAATCGCCGGCGCTGCTAGCTGCGGCCAGCATGCTGGCGCGGTAGGTGCGCGCAGCACCGATGCGAGGTGCAATCCTTAGTCCCTCAAAATCGACCTAATCGGCAAACTTGATGAGTTAAACTGCCCGCGAATTTCCCAGATTCACCCGCTGGCGCGCTAGGAAGAACCGCTACAGATTTCCAAAGCTTTGTGCGGTCATCGCCGATAATCTCAGTGCACACCAGCGCGTTCACGGCAGCCACCGCAGACGAGTTTCTTCGAAACCTGCCCCACGCGCGGTTGCACCATCGTCCCAATGCCCTCCGCACAAGAAGCACGAATGGCAGTGCGCTTCTCGATTGAGCAACCATTGGTGCGAGTCGTCGCTACGGCGAACTTGCGGTCGGAAATACTCGCCCACATTTAAGCGTATTCCCAGGGGGCGCAGTCCGGTGCTGGCTTAAGGAAGCCACCCGGACTGCTTTTTTTGCGCTCGTGGCAAACTTCGCGCCACATCGACCGCGGGCCAATTGCCCGAGAAGTCGTCGCTATCGCATCGTCGAAGGCGTCGCCGCTGGGCCCGCGTAATAGCGGGTGCGATCCTCGATCCCAGTCTCGGCAAAACCCCGCCGCCTCTCCGCGCACTTGTTGCAGCGGCCGCAGTGTTGGCCCTCGATCGGGCTCAGGCAAGAGAACGTGAGCTCGAGCGGCACATGGCGGCCGAGGGCCAGCACATCCTTCTTCGTGAGCGCTTCGAATGGCCGAATGATTGCGACGCTGCCGCAATCCGCTTCTCGCAGCATGGTCTCGAACGCCTGGAAGAATCGCGGCGTCGCGTCGCGGAACGGATTCGCGGCCAGCGTGGCGAGCGCCAATTGGCGAATGTTGTGGCGATAGCACCACAACGCAGGCTTCAGCAGCAGCAGCGGGTTGCGGCCCGGCAGATACACGGCTTCGTCGGCCGTTTGGTCGTCTGGCACTCGACTGCCTGTGATGCTCCAGTGTCGGCCATAGAGATCGGCCAGCGGCATCTCCAGTTCCACAAGCGTGCCAACATTCGGAAACGCCGTGGCTGCCAGAAATTGGTTCACCGCCGCGAGCTCTTCGTTCTGCCAAACGCAGCCCGTGCGAATGTAGAACGGCGCCACTTGATCGGCAGTTTGCTGCAATTGCCACAGCAGAACGGCGCTGTCGATGCCGCCGCTCAGGAGCAGGCCAGTCGTCGAGTTCATAGCAGCGGTGGGCATAGGCGGCAACTCGAGTCGGTCAGGCGAATTGAGTATTGTACCAACCCACCTCATCGGGCGAGATGGCCTGGATGTTTTGTGGTCCTCTCGCTCCGCGAGAGGAAATTGCATTTCGCAGAGCGAGATGCCTACAATCGCTGCCGATGCCGCAGCATCTAGATGCAGCTAGGAGCGGTTTCAATACCTGCCGCACTAACCGGACGCTAGCGCGTGCCGGCTAGTCTGATTCGCCGCGGGGCGCTAGCCCCCGGTTCTGAAACTGCTCCTAGGAGCCATCGTCCCAGGCCAGTAATATTGAGGCAGCCGCCGCTGCCACTATCTCGCCGCAGCGATGCTGCAAGAGAAAACTTTGCACCACTGCCTAAAAACCACGAGCCAGGCACCATGTCATTCGATAAGCGCCGCAAGAAACTCCGAGAGCTAATCCGAGAAGCCAAGGCGGATGCCCTGCTCATCACGAGCTTTATCAACGTGACGTATCTCACCGGCTTCACCGGCGACGACAGCTACCTGTTGGTCACGCTCGACGGCGAATGCCTCATCACCGATCCGCGCTATACCACCCAATTGGAAGAAGAATGCCCCGGCCTCGCGCTCGAAATCCGCGCGCCCGGCGTGAAAATGCTCACCGCCGTCGTAAAGGTGCTGAGCGACGCCAACGTAGGGCGGCTCGGCCTCGAGGGCGCCTCGGCCACCGTGGCCTTCGAACGGTCGGTCGCCAAGGAGCTGCCAAAGTGCGCGATCGTCGTCACAGAAGGGTTGGTCGAGCAGTTGCGGCTGGTGAAGGACAAAAGCGAGATCGACGCCACACGCGTCGCCTGCGTTCAGGCAAAGCGTGCGTACGATGTGGTGCGGGCGAGTCTCACTACGAACATGACGGAGCTCGAAGTCGCCGCCGAACTCGAATATCAGGCCCGCCGCTTTGGCGCGAAGGCCCTCAGTTTTCCGCCGATTGTGGCCGTCGGTCCGCGGGCCGCCTTGCCGCATGCCCGGCCAACCAGCCGCAAACTCGGCGAGAGCGACTTCACGCTCGTCGACTGGGGAGTCAACTCCGGCCTCTACATGAGCGACTTGACGCGTATTATCGTCACCGGTAGAATCTCGCCCAAACTACGGAAAATATATGGAGTTGTGTTAAGAGCACAACTCGCGGCAATCGACGCGATCCGGCCTGGGCGAACTTGCCAACAGGTCGATGCAGTCGCACGGCGAATCATCACCCGTGCCGGCTTCGGCAAGGCGTTCGGCCACGGTTTAGGGCACGGCACTGGCCTGGAAATTCATGAGGCCCCCCGGCTGGCCGTCGGCCAAGATACCAAGCTGTTGCCCGGTATGATCGTCACCGTGGAGCCGGGCATTTACGTTCCGGGGTGGGGTGGGGTGCGAATCGAGGACGATGTGCTGGTCACACGGACTGGCCATGAAGTCCTTACCGACGTGCCGAAGCAGTTGGAAGACTGCCTATTGTCGTCGTAAGCTCCTCCAATTGACGACGCCGTTCTCGGTGGTTCGCGATAGCCAATGGGCTGCTGCCGCCGATCGCGGCGCACGCGAACACCGCGAGCAACCGCGAAACAAATCCACAGGGAGACCTGCATGAGTTCGAATCCGGGACCGATCCCTGGCGACGTGTTTGATGTTCGGAAAGTGCGCAAGTTCATCGAGTTGATGAACGAGCACGACCTGGCGGAAATCGATTTGCGGCAGGCCGATCAGCGAATTCGCCTCCGCCGCGGCCCCGAGGCCGTGACGGTTGCCGCGATGCCATCGATGCCGGCTCCCGCTGCGCCCGCACCCAGTGCGCCGACCGCGGCGAGTGGCGGCGCGGCCAAGCCGGCTGCGGTCCCGGCGAGCGATGCGAATGCGTCCGCCATCCGCAGTCCGATGGTCGGCACGTTCTACTCCGCCGCCAACCCCGATACGCCGCCGTTCGTGAAGGTGGGCGACCATGTCAGCGCTGAAACCACCGTGTGCATCATTGAAGCGATGAAGGTCTTCAACGAAATTCCAGCCGAGTGCAAAGGCCGCATCGTGGCTGTGCTGGCTCAGAACGGCGACGCCGTCGAGTTCAACCAGCCCTTGTTTCGCGTTGAGCCCGATTGATCAAAGATCAGTCGACGGACATTTGTAGGGGTAACCTGAAGGCGGTTTCCCTGACCCTCGACCCCTGACCCCTCGCCCCCGCCCATGTATCAACGTATTCTGGTCGCCAACCGTGGAGAAATCGCGTTACGCGTCATTCGGGCGTGCCGCGAACTCGGTGTAGAGACGGTGGCCATTTATAGTGAAGGGGATCGTGGCTCACGTTATTTAGAACTCGCCGACGAATCGTATTGCGTGGGGCCCGCGAAGGCCTCCGAGAGCTATCTCAAGATTTCGAGTGTGATCAGCGCCGCCGAAGTCGGCAACGTGCAGGCGATTCACCCCGGCTATGGGTTCTTGGCTGAAAACGCCCATTTCAATGAGATTTGCCGCAGCTGCAACATCGATTTCATTGGCCCCACGCCCGATGCCATGGCCCGGCTGGGCGACAAGAACGCCGCCCGTGATCTGGCGCGGCAAACCGGCGTGCCGGTCGTGCCGGGCAGCGAAGGCGTCATCACCAGTGAAGAAGAAGCTTTGCGCTTTGCCCACGATGTCGGGTTTCCCGTGCTCATCAAAGCAGTGGCCGGCGGCGGCGGTCGCGGCATGCGGGTCGCTTCCAACGACTTATCGTTGAAGTCAGCCTTGCAGCAAGCGCGGGCAGAGGCCGAAGCCGCCTTCGGCAACGGCGACGTCTACCTCGAAAAATACATCGAGCACCCGCGGCACGTGGAAGTGCAGGTGCTCGCCGATCATCACGGCAATGTCGTCCACCTGTTTGAGCGCGATTGCAGCGTGCAGCGGCGGCATCAGAAGCTGATCGAAGAGAGCCCGAGCACGAGCATCACGCCCGAAACGCGCGCCGCCATGTGCGACGCGGCCCGCAACCTGATTCGCGCCGCCAATTACACGAACGCGGCGACCGTTGAGTTTATCGTCGATAAAGGCGGCAACTTTTACTTTATCGAGGTGAACGCCCGGATTCAGGTCGAGCATCCCGTGACCGAAATGGTCACCGGCATCGACCTCATCAAGTGGCAAATTCGCGTGGCCTCCGGCGAAAAGCTGCCGTGGTCGCAAGAAGACATCGTGCAGCGCGGCGCGGCGATCGAGTGCCGCATCAATGCCGAGAATCCTAAGAAGAATTTCCAGCCGTCACCGGGGAAGATCGAACAGCTCATCGCGCCGGGAGGCTATGGCGTACGATTCGACACCCACGCGCACAGCGGCTATACCGTGCCGCCGTACTACGATTCCATGATCGGCAAGCTGATCGTCCATCAGCCCACGCGGGCCGACGCGATCGCCTGCATGCAGCGAGCGCTGGCGGAACTCCGCGTCGAGGGCATTCATACCACGATTCCGATCCACCAGGAAATTCTCAGCCACTCGGCATTTGTTGAAGGGCGAATCGATACGACTTTCGTCGAGCGAACGCTGTTGGCCGAGTAACCCGCCGCCGAACAAAAAGAGCGGCGGCGACCGAGTCGATCGCCGCCAGCTTCGTGATACGCCATCTGTTTGACGCGTGCGAACGTTAGCTTTCGCGGCGAGTTCTGTATTTCAATAGCAAGGCAACCGCGCCGGCGCCCACCAACACCAGGCAGGTAGGTTCCGGAATCGACTGCGTGGCAACACCGGCATAGATGTCGTAATTCACGGCATTCGCGCCGGCGAGCTCCGCAATACGACCCTTGCCGTTATATGCTCCAAGCCACTGAATGCTCGACGTGTTCGACCCACCATTGCCCGGGCCGAGGGCGATGATTTTCAAGAATGGCTTGTCGCCGCCTGTAGGGAAGTCGATGCTTCCCATGGCAGCGAAGACTTCATTGTTGGAACCAGCAACCACCGTCGTCGCATGGCCGCCGAAAGTGGGAGCGTTCGAAGCTGTGCAACTCGTGCAGTTGATCTCGATGCCTTCTGGAAACCCGGGAGCTCCGTACGGCACTTCCCAGCCAAAAATAGGCTTGCCAGGATTATTAAAGTCCCACTCTGCCGGATTAACGTTGGTGACATTCGTTAACGGCGAACTGCTCAAGCGGAAACCTAACTCCACGGCGAGTGGCGATCCACTAGTTGTCGGGGTGACGCTCACATTCCAAATCCAGTTGCCGCCTTGCAGCCCGCCGGGCGTCACGTTGAGCAATGGCACGGCCCAGCTAGATGTTGCAGTCAAGCACAGTACAGTCGTGACTGCCAAAAGTTTCGTCTTCATTAGCGGCCTCCTCGATTTGTGGGATCACAGGTTCGTTCAGATGCACACGCCCCCTGACTCTGCCGCTCAGCGCCACGTTCGACACGTCACAGCAGCGAATAGGAAGAAAACTGTTAGTACGACGTGTACAGTGATGTCGAGCGCGGCCTAGTATTTGGCTGGGATCGGCCGCTGTCAAGCTGTGGTAATTACTGGCAGATGTGTCGCGTGCGAGCCTGTGACAAGTGCCTTCCTGTCCTGCCTGTTTTTGGCAACCACCAACGGTTGGGACTTGGTGCGTCCCTTCGAATTCCGCTAAAATAATCCTTTCGTGTTACTACTAGGAGTTAGGTCGGAGAATAGCCATGCCAGAAACAAAAGGTTCCACATTAGCTCGGCCGCCACGGATGCGGCACAATTTTCATCGCGTGGCGATTCTCTTTGCCGGCGGCCCCGCGCCCGCGGCGAATGCCGTGATTTCGACGGCAGCTACTGCCTTCTTGCGGAATGACATCGAAGTTGTTGGCGTGCTGCATGGCTATTCGCACCTGGTGGAGTATTCGCCCGAGCATCCTCTCGTTGAAGGCCGCGATTATGTGATGCTGAACCATCGCATGCTGGGTCGCACCCGCAATTCGCAAGGCATCATCATTGGCACTGCCCGCGCGAACCCGGGCAAGAACGTTTCGCATCCCGATCATATGAAGGATCCCGAGCGCGTGAAGCCGCTCAAGACCGTGTATGAAGCACTGCGGTCGATCGGAGTCGACGCGCTGATTTCGATCGGCGGCGATGACACGCTCAAGACCGCCAACAAATTCAAGCTCTATCAAGAACAACTGCCGCCGGGCGCCCTGCGTATTCCGGTCGTGCACCTGCCGAAGACCATCGACAACGATTACAGCGGCATCGACTTCACCTTCGGTTACTTTACGGCCGTCGACTTCCTTGGCAATGAAGTGCGCAATCTAATCGCCGACGCCGAGGCCAACCGGGCGTACTTCCTTGTTGAGGCGATGGGCCGCAGCGCGGGCTGGCTGGCGTATGGCGTTGCCATCGCCGGTGAAGCGAGCCTGGTGATCAGCGTGGAAGATATTGAAGGCGAGTACGCCGCCACGGAGGAATCGAAGAATCCGAAGACGGGCGAAGTCAAAACCCGCAAGATCATGAACATTGACAACGTGATCAAGCGCATCGTGCTCACCATGCTTACTCGGGAGCGCGAAGGCAAGGAATACGGTGTCATTGTGATCGCTGAAGGCTTGGCTGAACTGTTGCCCGAGAAAAACCTCGAAGGCATCGGTCGAGACGAACACGGCCACATTAACATCGCCGCGGTGCAGCTGTTTACGATTTTCAAGAAGCTTATCGCCGACGAGTACAAGGCCCAGACCGGCAAGTCGCGCAAGGTCACGGGCGTGCAACTCGGCTATGAAGCTCGCTGTGCGAAGCCGCTCGCATTCGATGTGATGCTCGGCTGCCAGCTTGGCGTCGGCGGTTATCGGGCGCTGGTCGAAAACGGCCACGATGGGGTAATGGTCTCGGTTTCTGGCCAGTTGCAGCTGCGGTATGTGCCGTTTGAAGAACTGGTCGATCCGAGCACGCTGGTCACGGTTGTTCGCCACATCGACACGAGCAGCGACTTCCACAAGCTCACGCGGTTCCTCGAAGTGTATGTGAACGAAGAGGAACTTACGACGGGGCAAACAGCTACCAAAGGTGTGCGATAGCGCCGATGCACCATTAACTGGTGTGGCGGTCTGCGCGGTGGCCGCCGTTGTCGGTCAAGCGCGGGTGGGCTTCCAGTAGCGCTGCCGGCGCAGCACTAGGCCGACAGGCCAATGCCAATCTGAACCCCTCCCAGCACGGGAGGGGTTTTTTGTTGCTACGTATCGAGGGTGCCCTTGGTGCTGGGCACGCCTGTCATCCGCGGGTCGGCTTCCGTTGCCATGCGTAGCGCCCGGGCAGCAGCCTTAAAGATCGCCTCGCTGATGTGATGGCTGTTGCGTCCGTAATGTACTAGGACGTGGAGGTTGCACAGCGCGTTGCCGGCGAAGGCCCGCCAGAACTCCTCCACAAGTTCGGTATCGAACTCGCCGATCTTGGACGAAGGGAATTCCGCATTGAACGCGATCACGCAGCGGCCGCCGAGGTCGGTTGCCACGGTCGCCAGCGTTTCGTCCATGGGCAGCGTGAAGTGCCCGTAGCGACGAATGCCGGCCTTGTCGCCGATCGCCTGACGCAGCGCCTGGCCGAGGCAGATGCCCGTGTCTTCCACCGTGTGATGCTGGTCAACCTCCAGATCGCCGTCTGCTTTCACGGTGAGATCCATCGCCCCGTGCTTCGCGAAGAGCGTGAGCATGTGGTCGAGGAAGCCGACTCCCGTGGCGATGTCGGCGCGGCCCGAGCCATCGACGTTCAGCGTGAGCTGAATGTCGGTCTCAGCGGTCTTGCGGTCGATGGTAGCGGTGCGGGCCATGGAATTATTGTAGCAGGCACGCTCTGCGTGCCGTCGCCGGCGCTAGTTACGGCACGCGGAACGTGCCTACTGCAGTATCGGCGTCTATCGACATGGTAGCACCGTGCCGAACGGCTCGCGAGCGAGGGCCAGCGCCGTCGACAACAAAGACAGCAAGTAGCGACGGCGGGTTCTGCCTGGCCGAATTCTTCGTTACAACCGGGCCAATTGCCCGGCGAATCGGGCGGCGACGCTACGCCCAATCGAGGCCGGTTTCGCGGCGGATACGCTCGTCAAATTCGCCCAACAGGCCACCGATAACATCCCACCCGCTGGGGCGGCGGACTTCGATATCGCCCTGGCGATTGACGCGGACAATCGTGTGGCCATTCACACCGGCGGTCGCGAGGTCGTCATGATGTAGCTCATCATCGGCCACGATCTTCTCGAGCGTAGCGCCGGTCATTTCGATAAAGGACATGATGCAGCGTTCTCACTGGGACGCGAGGTGGATTCAATGCCGATCTGTGGATTCTAACAGACCGGTTAAAAAGTGTCAGCAGCAGGGAAAATGTCCCGCTACAGCCTCCATTCGGGAGCCGCGGCTTGAATTTTCTCGGCGAGCTTGATCAGCGTGCCGACATCGAGCTGTTCGGTGCGGGTATCGGCGGCGAAGCCCATTTCGTCGAGCAGCTTGTCGACCTGCGATTTGTTTAGGTGCTGCTTCATCGCGGCGACGACGTTCGCCCGCAGGAACTTGCGGCGGTGCAGGAAGAGAGCTTTCGTGATTTGGTGAAAGAACGGCAAGTCGCGAATGCGGCCACGCTTGGCAGGATCGACATGAATACGCAAGATTGCCGATTCAACCTTTGGCGCCGGCCAGAAGACCGATGGCGGCATCACGCGCACGATCTCTGCATCGCATTGGCTTTGAATCCACACGCTGAGCGCGCTGTAGTCCTTCGTCGAGGGCGAAGCCGTGATCCGATCGGCGAGTTCCTTTTGAATCGTCACGGTCATCGAGTAGGGAACATGCCGCGCGAGGAGCAGGTTCGATAGCACCGGCGTGGCAATGTTGTAAGGCAGGTTGGCGACGAGTTTCAAACGTCGGCTTGGCGCGGCATCCAGATGCTCGCCGAGGGCATCCATCACGCGGTCGTCGAGGTTGTTCTTATTTCGTAGTGCGTCGAGCTGCAGCATCGTAACATTTGGCAGATCGATCAGCTGCTCGCTGGCGAGTTCAAAGAGATGCGCATCGATCTCAACGGTGACGACCGCGGACGCCCGCTCGGCCATCATGGCGGTGAGGGAGCCCGTGCCGGTGCCAACTTCTAGCACCACGTCATCCCGCGTGAGGTCAGCTGCATCGACAATCAAATCGACGAGATTGAGGTCGATGAGGAAATTCTGCCCGTGCCGCGTGGCGGGGCGGATGCCCATTTCGCGGAAGCGTTCGAGCAGGAAGGTTTTGGTTTGACGGGGCATCGGGGGAAGGGGGCAGGGTTCAGAGGTCAGGGTTCAGGGCGGATGTGGGTGAATGTGAAGGCCGAGGGTTTCCAAGGGCACTGGGGGCTCGCCTTCGGCTTGACCCCAGGCACCCCACGTGCGCCGCGACTGCTATGCGAGTGCTTTGGCGTTCAGGGCTTGGAACTGGCGCTGGACATATTTCGCTAGGACGTCGGTCTCGATGTTGACGCGATCACCGACGTTGCGGAGGCCGAGCGTAGTGACGTTGAGCGTGTGCGGGATGAGCGCCACGCTGAAGCGGTCCTGCTCGACGTCGACAAGCGTCAGGCTCACGCCGTCGACCGCGACTGAGCCTTTGCTGGCCATCTGCGAGCTTTGGGCTGGGTCGATGCTGAACCACATGGTGCACCAGTCGGCGTCGTCTTTGCGAGTGTGGACTTTGGCGGTGGCGTCGATGTGGCCGGTGACGAAGTGGCCGCCGAGTTCGTCACCCAGCTTCATGGAGGACTCGAGGTTGACGCGCGACCCGGGGCCGAGTTCGCCGAGGTTCGTGCGGGAGAGCGTTTCCTCGCCGGCTTGGAAGCTCATGGTGTCGCCGTCGACGCCAACGACGGTGAGGCAGCAGCCGTTGATGGCGATGCTGTCGCCCACTTGGGCGGTGGCGGCGAACGGGGCGTCGCGGATGACGAGCCGTACACCGGGTGGTTCGGAAATAAGATCGGCAACCTCGGCTAAACTGCGAACGATTCCTGAGAACATGGTACTCGCCAGGCTGGGCCTGACATGTTTCACTCCCGTGCAAAAAATTCTGAGCTGGTTATCTTAGCTCGGTGGTTAATCAGGCAGTGCCGGGCTGCTTACGACGTTACTCTTGATTCAAAACAGTGATTCATTCCGCGAGCGGCGGTGCCACACGAGATCCCAGGCGTAACGTACTGGCGGTGCCAGGACGAACAGCACGCACAGCAGCGGGATCGCGTAGTTTCGCACGATCAAGATTGCGGAGACGGCAAAGATGATGGCGACCAGGTGGGCGAAGCTGCGCTGTCCGCGGACGAATTGCGTGAGCGGATGGGGATAGGGGACGCGTGAAACCATTAGGATTGCAATCACGATGGCGAAGAAGGGCACGATTCGCTGCATCCACCAGTCGTAGGTGACGAAATTCTCATGCGTCACGACGTTCGTTTCGTTGCGGAGGAAGTAGGACAGCATGGCGAAGCTGGCGATCGTGGCGGCAGCGGCTGGCGTGGGGAGGCCGGCGAACATGCTGTGGTCGTCTTCGTCGTCGGTCTCGACGTTGAAGCGGGCGAGCCGCAGGGCGGCACAGCAGGCGAACACGGCGGCGATCATCCAAATGGCATCGTTGTGCAGGCTCGTGAATTGCGGGCACATTTTCACTAGCAAGATCGCCGGCGCGAGGCCAAACGACACTAGATCGCAAAGGCTATCAAGCTGAGCACCAAAATCGCTTTGGCCGCGGGTGATGCGGGCGACCTGGCCGTCGACGGCGTCGAAGATCATGGCGAGCAGGATCAGGGCCCCACAGAGCATGAGGTTGTGCGTGGGGTCGTCGCTGTCGATGAGGTCGCGAGCTGACTGTCGAATCTCTTGGGCCGACTGCATCTTGAATTCGATCTTTGGCGCGGGGGCAAATTGCGTGGTGTCGGTCGGCTTTTCGATGCGGGCCAGGACCACGATCGCGAAGAAGCCGCAGATGAGGTTGCCGAGCGTGAAGAGCGTGGGCAGGACGGCGATGGCGCGGATGGGTTTCATGGTGTTGTAGCTGAATTCGCAAGAATTCAGTGGTTGCGTCGTGCTCTGAATTCTGGCGAATTCAGCTACGATCGAAGCGAACGCCTATTTCCAGCGGGCGACGATATCGGCGCCGGCGCGGATTTTGTCGCCGACTTGGACCGTGATGTCGACCGCGTCGGCGGGCAGGACCAGTTCGGTGCGTGACCCTAGTTTGATCATACCAAACTTTTCGCCGCGCGAGACGGTCTGCCCTGGCCGCAGTTCGCAGACGATTTTCTTGGCGAGCATGCCGGAAATCTGTCGCACCGCGAACCGGTCGGGCTCAGCGCCGGTGCGTTCCATGCCGATCCACATATACTCGTTGTGATCAGCGCTTTCCGGCTTGAGGGCGTTGAGAAACTTCCCCGGCTGGTAGTGCATTTCGAGGACTCGTCCCGCGGTGGGAGCCCGGTTGATGTGGACGTTGAAGATCGACAGGAAGATGCCGATGCGCACGCTGCGGCGGCCGATGAAGTGGTATTCCGCCAGGGGGGTGATGTCGACCACGGTGCCGTCGGCGGGGGCCACGATGGCCAGTTCGTCATCGGGGATGTCGCGGCGCGGATCGCGGAAGAAGCTGATCAGCCAGAGGAGCAGCACAACCGGAATGACTGCGATCCAGCGCCAAGGACTGCCGAGCAACAGGCAGAGCAGGATGGCAGCAACGAGCGGCCAACCGAAGAGGTTGAGGTCTTTCCAACCCCAGCGAGCGATAGGTAACTTTTCGAGCATCGGTCCGGAATAGGTGGGCAATCTGAGGCTGCAATATACGGCAGCGGGGGACGGCGCGAAAGGGTGGGAAGGCGGGGGTGGTGGGGGGCTCGTTAAAACTCCGCTCCCCTACGCTTGCGGCTCGCGGTTGAGGGTTGGTTGGCGCCAGCCCGGAGGGCTGGGCTATATGGTTTGAATTTTGATCCTTCCGGGCAAACGCGTTTTTTATTGGGTGAATTCAATTCTCAAATGCAACGGGGAGATGTGGTGAGTTTCGGATAACTTCGTTGGGAGTTCGGTAGTTGAGTCGTTTTCGTGGTCGGTTGTTGAGGAGTTCGACGGTTTGCTGTAGTTGACGATCGGTGAGCGGTTTTAGGTCGGTGCCTTTGGGGTAGAACTGGCGTAAGAGGCCGTTGGTATTTTCGTTGGTGCCGCGTTGCCAGGCTGCGTAGGGTCGCGCGAAGTACACGGGCATCCCGATCCACTCCGAGAGTTGTTCATGGCTAGCGAACTCTTTGCCGTTGTCGAGGGTCAGCGTGCGGCGCAGCTGGGCGGGAACGGAGGCGAACAACTGCTGCGACGCGCGGTTGACTTCCGCGCTTTGACGTGCTGCGATTTTCGCGGCCAATAAGTAGCCACTCTTGCGCTCGACATGCGTCACCAGCGCGCTTTGACGCCGGGCGCCAATGACCGTGTCCCCTTCCCAATCCCCATAGCGGCTCCGCTGACTGACGACCGCCGGCCGCTTGTCGATCTCGACGGTGCGGGGGATTTTTCCCCGCCGATCACGCCGTCGCCGCCGTTTTCCGCCGAAGCGGAGAAAGCTCTCCCAATGGGCCCGATCGGACTGCCGGCGGATCCACCCGTAAATGGTCTGGTGAGAGACCTGACAACTGCGGGCCCGCGGGTGCTCACGCCGCAACCGGCCACTGATCTGCTCCGGAGACCAATACTTCTCCAGTCCGCGGCAGACTTCCTCGCGGAGCTTGGGGCGATCCAACTTCGCCACCAACGGGCGTTCCCGGCGGCGCCGCTCCGACCTCCGCTGCGCTCGC
Organism: Pirellulales bacterium; assembly: GCA_046349975.1. Taxonomy (GTDB): domain Bacteria; phylum Planctomycetota; class Planctomycetia; order Pirellulales; family Lacipirellulaceae; genus JABDGM01. The sequence continues at coordinate 24,002 of JAXMBH010000012.1, read as the reverse complement.
ACCGCCGAGTAGCTGCCATGGCGACAGTTCCTCGCTAGCTCGCGGCAGATCGTGCTGCGATGCCGCTTCAAACGACGGGCAATCGTCGCCGGCTTACGCCTGGCCGATCGCATCTGACTGATAATCTCTCGCTCTTCCATGGTAAGATGACGCGCCATCGCTGGGCCTCCGTGCGAATGTTGCCGTTTTCACCAACAACATCCGAACGTCCCAGCGATGGTTTTTCCAATACCAATCCCTTAACTGTTGCGTTTCAGCTTAGAATTCACCTTGCAGAAGTCGCGGGGTTTTGCGCCTCGCTTGCGCTTCGGCGCGGGCGAATCGCAACGCGGAAATTTGTTCGCAGCAAAGGCTTGCGCTGCGGGCAGCGGGACGCGCAAGTGGGCGGAGCGTTGCAAAACTCCGGCACTGGTAATCTAAGTAGTGGGATTCGCTCGCCCCACTTTCGCCGCTGATTCCCGCCCGCAATTATAGCGGGATGGATGCCATTGATCTTCTCAAGCGTGATGCGCTGGCCAAGCGTAATGCCGCGATACTGGCCGCCAAGCGTGAGTATCAATCCGCCCTCAAAGAGATAGCCGCCTTGCAGCGGAAGCTCGGCCTCAAGCCACCGGGCCGGCCACGCAAGAGACTGCCGGCAGGCGACCCGAACCTTAAAGCGACCACCGTAGCGCGGGAGGTGCTGTTAGAGGGCAAGCCAATGACGCTAGCGGAACTGACGTTAGAGGTCCAGCCGCCGGGGTGCCGAGTGGGCGACGATCCGCGGGCCGTGGCGCACGCCATCGACAGCGGGATACGGTACTACGCGCGGGAGTTTCGGCGGGATGAGCGGGGGCGGTGGACGATCACAGATCGCTAAGATCATCCGGCGGAGCGGCGACCAATCCGATCGCGTCGGACTTTTCCAGTTCAATTTTGGGCGTCGCCTTCTTCAGCCGCTTCTTTGTTTCCTTTATGTGTTCGGCAGCGGGGAGGTTTTCGGGCATAGTTCCCCCGATGCGGCGAATTGCATCGCGAACCTCTCGACCGACCTTCTCGTTGATTACGATTGCCTGCTGCTCATTCGCGGCTGACTCATTGATGCGCTCACGCGCCTGCGTACATCGGAAGGCATTCGCTGCAAGCTCCGTAGTTCCCATCCGGTCGAGTAGATTCTCTTTCTGCGGAACGCCCTTGCGATCTTTGATTGCCGAGCAGCCCATGCCGTACAGTCCACGATACCCAGCATCGTGAAAAACTCCGAACTTCCGGCTGTTTACGCCAGCCTGCTTCGCCGCGCCAGAAAGCGCTTTGTATTCGTCGGAGCATCGATCACGGTGTTCGATTCGTTCCTGGTCGGCGGCAATTTGGTCGCTTACTTCCTGTCGCCGCGCTTGAATCGCAAAATACTTTTGCGCGTGTGCGATTGCTGCCTTCGACGGGTCGCCGTTCTGGGCTATCAGATAGCATGCAAATCGGGAAAGCTGAACGTCGGCTGCCTTTCGCTTGGCACCCTTTCCCGTGGCGATCATGGTGGTGACGTCAACAAAATGATCCTGTGGAACGTTACCAGATTGTTGACAAGAGGTCTTTGCGCGCTCGATTGCATGCGAAAAATTACGCCACTCTGAGTAATCTAGGAGCGGCATGATTTCCCGGGCCGTCCAATACTCAACACCATGTGCATTCACTTTCCGTAAATTCTCAAATAGGGCGTTTTGACTACTACTGGTTGTGGTTAGGTCTGACACCGTGATCGTCCTTAAAATGTAGGGGTTAGCTGGACTAGAACGTCCTAGTTGCTCGGCATCGGTGAGGCCGCATTATAGCGCGCTAGTGTGTAATGCGACAAGGTATTTGCGTGGCACAGTTGACAGCCACGCTAGACGCCACAAGAATGGCGGTATGAATGAGCGGGACTATCTGCGACTGAAGCGGCAATTCGAGGACGAGTATAAGCAGAAGCTCGCAGCACTGGAATTGATTTGGCAGGAAATTTCAGGCGGCAAAAAGCCGCCTAAGGAGTCCGCAGAAAACAATGGCAACGGTGCCGAGCGCGTGAATTCTGCGGCTGCCGTCGAGGAGTTTGTCCGCCAGTGGAACGGGGAACCTTTTTCCACTAAGCAAGTCGAGGCATGGATTACTCAGGTCAAGGGGTTGGCGGCTAATCGCACAACGATCATCCATAAACTACGTCGCATGGTGAACGAGGGACAGCTCCAACTAGTGACGAAAGGCAGCGGTAAACGGGCCTCCGTCTACGCGATTACTTCTCAGGCGATCCCGTCGCCGGAGCCGCCACCGCAGCGGCTAGATACCGAGGACGAAGAAAAGTCGCAAATGGCGACTGAAGCGGAGATCGAAGAATTACGGTCGCTACTGGGCGCTCGCCAAGTCAATCCAAGAGCATTTCGGCAAGATGTCATGCAGTACGAATTTGGCGTTACCTATCTCAAGGAATTAACGCACGAGCAGATCCAAGCGTTGATTCAACGATTCCAACCAGAACCACCGCCCGCAGAAGATATTCCCTTCTGATTTAACGCGATGATGTAAGCCCACCAAACCAAAAAAGGCTCTCTGCCCCGCTTCGGCCTAGGAACCAATAGGGACAAAGAGCCAGTTCACGGAGGACGCCGCAATGATTGCGGGGCCGCTCTCGTTGCGCGGTTTAGACTACCGCGCGACGATCCGATATGCAAATGCAAAAAGCCGTAGGCAGCCTGTGCGCCGCCTACGGCTTTATTCGTTCGTGCAGGGAGTCTGCGCGTCTTGGTCCGGCGCAGCGGTCTTTAAAACCGCCGAAGCAGTCCGGCGTATGCCGGTGGGGTTCGATTCCCGCTCCCTCCGCCTTTCATGGGGCCGCCAGGTTTGGTCGCTAGCCCTTATACGGCGCAGCAACCCGGTTCAATTCCGGGCGGCTCCAACTACTTTGTACGCCGCTTCGCGGCTCGCAGCAATATGTCTCTGGCCCATGTAACCGGCTTTTGATCGTCGTTCTCGGCTGCGGACAATATCTGCTGCTTCTCCGCTTCCGAAAGCGGAATTTTCATTTCGTCGGTTCGTCGCTCTTCTGGAGCTTTAGGGGGTCTACCTCGTGTAGCCATGCAAATAAATATACCCATAAAAATGTTGGTGTCAACACTTGCATAGCCGATTAATTATGGGTATAATAAATCCAGCAATAGAAAACCCCGTCACAAGCCGGCAAGCCTGTGGCGGGGCAAGTACAACTAGCTTTCGCTAATCGTGCCTAGTACCTCGATTATAGCGGAAGCGCAAAAGACAGAAAGCTCCCGCGATGATCGTCATAAGCTGCACCCACGAAAAGAAACACAAGCACGGCAAGAACAAGTGCGGCAACCAGCGGTATAAGTGCGCGGCCTGCGGCGCGACGTTCGTGGAAGAATCCGGTCCGCTCGGCAATATGCGGGTGGATATGAAGCAAGCCACGCTGGCGCTCAACCTCCTATTGGAAGGAATGAGCGTTCGCAGCGTCCAGCGCATCACGGGGCTCTGCCGGCAAACCTTGGCCGACCTCATTATCCTGGTTGGCGAGGGCTGCGCCCGGATGCTGGAATCGACCGTTAAGGGAGTTGAGGTCAACGAGCTGCAAGTGGACGAAATCTGGGGCTTTATCGGGATGAAGGAAAAGACCCACGTGGCGCAGGGCAAGTCGCCCGGCGAGCATGGCGACACCTGGACATTCCTCGCCATCGAACGCAATACGAAGCTGATCTTGGCTCACCAAGTCGGCCAGCGTGATAGTGACACGTGCTGGGCGCTCATGCTCAAGCTGAAGGCGGCTATCGGCAGCGGTCGATTCCAGCTTACCACCGATGGCCTAGCGGCCTACAAGAACAACGTCCCCTTTGCCTTCGGGATGCAAGTCGACTTCGCCCAACTGATAAAAGTCTACAGCTCGACCCAAGAGCAGACCCGCTACAGCCCGGCCAAGATAATAAGCGCCGAGAAACTGCCGATCTTCGGCGAGCCCGAAGAGGATTCGATATGCACCAGCCATATCGAGCGGTTCAACCTCACCTACCGGATGAGCCTGCGGCGCTATACACGATTGACCAATGCCCACTCCAAGAGCCTGCGCCACCACACGGCTATGCAGGCGCTGTTCGTGGCCTGGTATAATTTCGGCCGGAAGCACGAAACCTTGAAAGGCAAAACACCGGCGATGGCCAGTGGGCTAACGGACCACGTATGGACGATCAAAGAACTGATCGCAAACGCAACAAGATAGCTTCACCAGGACTTACAGCCATCCTGGTACTTGTTCAAATGGGAGTGGGCGCTGTGATTTGGCTGGCGATGTGTATCGAGGGAAGACAGTCACTGTGGTTGCTTGTCGTGTTGATGACCGTTTTCGGTTTGCTTGGATTCTTCTCTCGATACGGATCGTGCTAAAAATCAAATCCCACCACTTAGATTACCAGTGCCAAAACTCCGTGAATATTGAGAATGGCACGGGGGTCTTGCGCTGCTAATGATTTCCCGCATTTGGAGTCGCCCATCGTGTGCGAAGCCGATTGGGCGCGCGGCGGTAGCGCAGCCGCAAGGTAGCGATGCGGTCAAACTTTGGTGTTTGGTTGTCAATGAGCGATTGCGATGTGGAGGCGCGTGGGCAATATAGCAGCTTTTGGAACGGATGTCCATTAGTATTTATGGCCATCTGCATTATGGGCGTGGCGAGCGCTCCGCTCCGCATCGTGGCTAAACGGGGCGGGTGGCAAGATTTGTGGCGGGCGGCACTTGCTTGCGCTGCGTGCTCCGTACCGGGGCTGTTCGGAGCGCGGGCGTTTGCATCCACGTCAATGCAGTACGGGGCAGATGTCGTACCAGTTGCGGCCTTGGGCGGCCATCCAGTCGCTGCATTCGTCGGGGCCCCAGAGGCCGCGCTCGTAGTAGTGGAGGTCGGGCAGATCGCTGGCTTGCCATTCTTGCAGAATAGGGTCGCAGATACTCCAGGCGGCCTCGACTTCGTCGGCGCGGGCAAACAGGCTGGCGTCGCCCTCGAGGGCGTCGAGCAGCAGGCGTTCGTAGGCTTCGGGAATGTTGCCACGGAATTCCCGGCCGTAGCTGAAGTCGAGCGCAGTCTGGCGAAGCCGCATGCCGGCGTCGGGGACTTTGGTTTCGAACTCGAGCTGGATGCCTTCGGCGGGCTGCACTTGGATGACGAGCCGGTTCGCGTCGATCACGTTCTTGGGGCCGCCGGGAAAGAGCATGTGCGGCGGCTCGTGGAATTGGACGACGATCTGCGTGGTGCGGCACGACATGACTTTGCCGCTGCGCAGGTAAAACGGCACGCCTTGCCAGCGCCAATTGTCGATCCACAATTTCACGGCGGCAAAGGTGGCGTTGCGACTGTTGGGGCGGACACCTTCGGCGGAGGCATAGTCGCGATATTGGCCGCGGAAGGTGTCGCGATGGACGTCGGCGCCGGTGAGCGGGCGAACGGCCTGCAGCACTTTCACTTTCTCGTCGCGGATGGCGTCGGCTTCGTAGCGGACGGGCGTTTCCATGGCCGTGACCATCACAAGCTGCAGCAGGTGGTTCTGGAACATGTCGCGCATGACGCCGGCGGTGTCGTAATAGCCGGCGCGGCGGCCGACATCGACTTCTTCCGCCACGGTAATTTGCACGTGGTCGATGTAATTGCGATTCCAGATCGGTTCGAAGATCGTGTTGGCGAAGCGGAGCACCAACAAGTTCTGCACCGTTTCCTTGCCAAGGTAATGGTCGATGCGGTAGACCTGGCGTTCGTTGAAGACGGCGTGGACGGCGGCGTTGAGTTTCTTAGCGGAGGCGAGATCGGTGCCGAAGGGTTTCTCGATGATCACGCGGCGCTTGCCGCCATTTTCGGCGGCGAGGCCGGCGCGGCCGAGCTGCTCGACGGCGGGCCCGTAAAAGCGCGGGGCGGTGGCGAGGTAATACACGCGCGTGCTAGTTTCGGAGCCTTCAATTTCCTTGAGCAGCGTGGCGAGCTTGGTGAAGTCGTCGGGTTGTTCGATGTCGCCGGAGTGATAGTAGATGTTCGGGGCGAACTTGTCCCACAGGGTCTCGTCGAAGTCCTTGCCGACGTACTTCGTGAGGGCGGTTTTCAGGTCGGCCCGCCAGGCGGCGTGCGTGAACTCGGTGCGTGAGAAGCCGACGATGCGCGTGTCTGGCGGCAGCCGGCCTTTGCGGAACAAGTTATAGAGCGCCGGGACGAGCTTGCGATGCGTGAGGTCGCCGGAGGCGCCGAAGATGACGATGGTGTGGGGCATGCTGCGCGAGGGGGGAAGGCGGAAGGGGGAGGGGGGAAGGCAGAACGCGAATGCCGACGGGCAATCGTAGCGGGTGGGCCCCCTGGTAGGGAAGGGCGCGGCGGGACTTAAGCACGACGCGTGCCCCAACGCGGAGAGTGATCGTGGGAGGTTAAGAAAGGCTGAACTGCGAGGCTTATCACTGCCGGTCGTTCAGTTCGCTGAAGAACTTCAATATCTTGCGTCGCGCGTCGACAAGTTCGATCAGGATGCACACATGTGATGAATTCTTAGGGCAATAGACTCCAGTATGAACTTTAAGGCGATTCGCAGTTTCAAGGTCCAGCGCAATAATGAGTTCCGATCGGCATCGACGACAAAGTATTCGTTTGCCTTCTTTCAATAGTGTGGGAAGCTGGGCGAATTGCTCGGCTGATCCGTCATAGACAACCTCGTCGACATGCATGTCAGCCATAGTCGTGGTGCTCAGATCGTCATAGAGGTGAAGCCGCCGTCGACGTAGATGGCTTCGCCGGTGATGAAGCTGCCGGCGACGGGGGAGAGAAGGAGCAGGGCGGCGCCGATGAGTTCGGGGGCGTCGCCGAGGCGGCCCATGGGGGTGTGGCGGAGAATCGCTTCGACGCGCGACGGGTCGAGAATTTTTCGATTCTGTTCGGCCGGGAAGAAGCCGGGGCAGAGACAGTTGACGCGGACGCCCTTGGGAGCGAATTCCCGGGCAACGTTTTGCGTGAGGTTGAGCACGGCGGCTTTGGAGGCCGAGTAAGCGAAGACTTTCGACAGCGGGCGATAGCTCGTGACGCTGCCGATGTTGAGGATCGCGCCCGTGCCGGCTTCGGTCATGTGTTTGCCGAAGATTTGGCAGCCGAGGTGCGTGGCGAAGAGGTTCGTTTTGATGATCTTATCGAACTCGTCGTCGGGGATGTCGAAGTAGGGCGTCGGTGAGTTGACGCCGGCGCAGTTGACGAGGGCGTAGACGCGGCCGTGCAGGCCGACGAGGGTGTCGAGTAGTTGTTGGACCGATTCGCGGCTCGAGGCGTCGACTTCGGCGAAAGATGCGCTGCCGCCGAGCGATTTGATTTTGGCGACACGTTCGTTGCCGCGTTCGACGCTGCGGCCGGCGACGACGACGTTCGCGCCGGCTTGGGCCAGGCCCATACAGAACTCGCCACCGAGGACGCCAGTGCCGCCGATGACGACAGCCGTGTGACCTTCGAGGCTGAAGAGTTTTTGAAGATAGTCGGACATGGGCGTAGGTCCGCCGAGCCGAGGCGGACATGATTGCTGGTTTGAGTATTATTTAGTCCACAGATTGCGCAGATTTACGCAGATGAAGAATGAAGCAGACGAATGATTCAGTAGTTCATCGTCTCGAATCGATATCTGCGAACATCTGCGTAATCTGTGGACTTATTCTTTCCGACGGTAACCAAAACGGGTGCCGCTCGGCTCGCGGCACCTACTTCACGGTTCGTTCGCGGATCCAGTCGGTGTGGAATACGCCCCGTTTGTCGAGGCGTTCATAGGTGTGGGCGCCGAAGTAGTCGCGTTGGGCTTGGAGCAGGTTCGCCGGCAGGCGTTCGCGGCGGTAGCCGTCGTAATAGGCGAGGGCGGCGGAGAAGGCTGGGACGGGGATGCCGAGCTCGGCCGAGGTGGCAACGACGTGTCGCCAGGAGTCTTGGACCTCTGCGACTGCCTTCGCGAAGTACGGGGCGAGCAACAGGTTCTCGAGTTTCGGATCGGCGTCGAACGCTTCCTTGATGCGATCGAGGAAGACGGCGCGGATGATGCAGCCGCCACGCCAGAGTAGGGCGCACTCGCCGTAGTTGAGCGGCCAGTTAAATTCGGCCGCGGCGGCTTGCAGTTGGACGAAGCCTTGGGCGTAGCTGCAGATCTTCGACGCGTAGAGGGCGTGGCGGATTTTTTCGACGAACGCCTTCTTGTCGCCGGTGTACTTTCCGGAAGGGCCGCTGAGGACTTTGCTCGCGCGGGTGCGGGCGTCTTTCATTGCGGAGAGGCAGCGGGCGTAGACGGCTTCGGTCACGAGCGTGCTGGGCACGCCGTGGTCGAGGGCGAGCTGGCTCATCCATTTGCCGGTGCCTTTGGCGCCGGCTTTATCCATGATCTTGTCGACGAGGAAGCCGTTGCCGTCCTTATCTTTCACGCTGAAGATGTCGCGCGTGATTTCGATGAGATAGCTATCGAGTTCACCGCGGTTCCACTCGGCGAACACGTCGTAGAGCTCTTCGTTCGAGAGGCCGAGGGCTTCCCGCATCATGAAGTAGGCTTCGCAGATGAGCTGCATGTCGCCGTATTCGATGCCGTTGTGGACCATCTTCACGTAGTGGCCGGCGCCGCGGGGGCCAACCCATTCGCAGCAGGGGATATCGCCCTTGGGGCCGACTTTGGCCGAGATGGCTTGGAAGATGGGCTTCACAGCCGGCCAGGCGGCGGGGCTACCGCCGGGCATCATGCTAGGGCCTTTGAGCGCGCCTTCTTCGCCGCCGGATACGCCGGTGCCGATGTAGAGCAGCCCTTTCTCTTCGATGTACTTGGTGCGGCGTTCGGTGTCGGCGTAGTAGGTGTTGCCGCCGTCGATGAGGATGTCGCCTTTTTCGAGGTGCGGCAGCAGCGTTTCGATGAGGTCGTCGACCGCCGGGCCGGCTTTGACCATCATCATCACTTTGCGCGGCTTGGCGAGGTTCGCGACGAGGTCGGCGAGCGAGTGGCAGCCGACGAATTTCTTGCCCTTCGCGCGGCCGGCGATGAACTCGTCGACCTTCTCGGTGGTGCGATTGAAGACGGCGACTTTGTAGCCGCGGCTTTCGATGTTGAGGGCGAGGTTCTCGCCCATGACGGCGAGGCCGACGAGGCCGAGGTCACAATCTTGTGGCATATTGTTTGTCCGTTGTCCGTGGTCTGTAGTCCGTTGCAGATGAATGTCTTGCCGGCTCTTGACTCTTGTCTCCCGACTCTTGACTCAGTCGTCGACCGGCCAGGATGGGCGGTCGGGGAGATACGTGTCGAATTCGTCGAGTAGTGATTTTTGGTAGTCGCCGGCGAAGCGGCCTTCGAAGAAGCGGGGCATGCCTTCGAGGAAGAGGCGTTCCCAGCTGGCTTCTTCTTTGCCAGGGTTGATCGGAAAGAAGAGGCAATTGTTCGCCGCGGCGGCTTTATAGTCGCCGGGGGCGTCGCCGAGCATGAGCGTGTGGTTCGGCTTGTATTGCTTGGCGTTGGTGAGCGATTCTTTCTTACTGCCGATCTCTTGGCCGCAGATCGCGCAGACGTATTGATCGATTTCGTGCTCGCGCCATTCGGCTTCAAGGGCGGCATTGGGAGTTTGCGAGCAGACGAGCATATCGCACTTGGTGGCGAGTTGTTCGAGCGTGCGCCGGACGTACGGGAATGGGGGCACGGCGCGGACCATGTCGGCGATCGATTTGTTGACGGCGACGCTCCAGGCGAGGGCTTGCTTGAGGTCGGCGTCGCCGGTTTCTGCCACGGCCTTTTCGAGCGCAGGGTTGCCGAGCTTCGATTCACGGGTGGCCCAGTCGATGAGGCCCTTGGGTTTCGCCACGTTGATGCCGCGGGCCTTCACTTCGGGCCGGCGGCGGAGCCAATCGAGCTGTTCGATGAGCGCCGGGAAGCGGTTCGCTCCGCGGCTCTTCGAGTACAGATTCACGAACTCGGCCGCCTCGCGGGCGTACTTGCTGACGCCTTGGAGGTCGTAGTGATTGATGAAGTTCGGAATGAAGCATTCCTTGTGCTTCAATTCCATGGAGTCAAAGACGCAGCCGTCGGAATCGATGCCGACGAGGAATTCGTGCTTGGGCGTAATCGTTAGCATTCAAATCCAACCGTGGGGAGCCGAATCAATAGCAAAGAGCCGCATTTTAATGCTGATAATTGGTCAGGTCGAGGGGACGAATGCGTCACTGATGGTGTGGTGAGTACTGGATTTGCGAAGTGCGATTGGCAAGGTTTTGCAGTCGTGTGAGATGAGCCGGTTGCGCGAGCGGTGAACAGCGAGAAGCAACGTGAGCGGGACTTCGTTCAGATTCGCGGCGCGGGCTGCACTCTATTCGCGTTTGTTATCGGCCAAGGCAGCTTGAGTTGGCGGCGCTGGGCACTTGCTTGCGCTGCGTGCTTCAGACCGAGGGCTGTTTGGGGTTGGCTACTTTAGCTTGAGCGGTTGATAGCCCGGCAGTTTGCGGATGCGGTCGTCGATGTCTTTGAGTTGTTTGAGAAAGCGCGGGTCGGCCGTGTTCCCGTAGTTGGCCGTGAGATCCTTGGCGGCGATTTTTTCTGGGAGGCCGGCTACATCTGGCATGAAGGCCTTGGACGAGAAGGTTAGCGCGAGGATGGGGACAGTCACGGACTTGTCGAGCACGCTGGAGGCGAAGCGGATGCCGGCGCGGTCGGCGGCGACATCGACGAAGCTGAAGCCGCTGGGGCCTTGGGAATCGGCGAGTTCCTTGCCGATCGCAGTTGTCTGAGCGGCCTCAACACTCGCTGTCGTGGCGAGGAAGGCGGACATCAGGAAGTGGCGGAGCAGGTCGGCGCGGCCGGCGAGTGTAGGTTCGCCGAGCATGGCGAGGCGGATGCGGCGTTCGCTCGCCGGTTCGATCGCGGTGACGAGGTTCGCCGTCGCGGGGAGTCGCGTGAGCAGGCCGGCGTCGTCGAGGCCGATGACGATGCCGAGGACGAACGCGCGGGGGCGAAGGTCGTCGGGCAGGTCAGTCGCGGCGCGGGCGGCGCGGCGGACGAGGAAGTCGGTGAGTTCGTCGCCTTTGCGTTGGGCGGGAATCGTGCTGTTGCTGTTGCTGCCGACGGGCGGCGGTAAGGAGCGGTTTTCGAGCGCCGCCTGGGTGATCGCTTGTACCACTTTGCGCGTGGCGACGACAATCGGCGTCGCGTCTTCCGAGCGGACAATTTGCGCGAAATGGAAGGCCGCAGGATCGTCAGGGATCGCGCGGCCGAGCTCCATGTAGATCTGGCCGAGGCGCTTGCGGGTGTCGCTGCCGAGCTCGCCCATCGTGGTGATCTCGCGGCGGCGCATTTCTTCGCTGATGATCGCGATGGCGAGCGTGTTTACGGGATCGAACTGAATCGGGATGTTTGCGCGGCCGGCTCGGTTGTCGCCGAGCACCGGCCGCATCACGCTCTCGCGTTCCGGACTGTGGGCGGAACCGAAGAAGTGGCCGAGCTCGTGGATGAGAAATTCGAGCTTCTCCGGCTCGCTGATTTGCGGGGAACCCTCGCGGGCGAGGATATGCGTGGAGAACGGGCCGCGGGTGCCGGCCATGTGGGTACGGCCGCGGGTCATTTGCCATTGGCTGGTGAAGCCGATGGCGAGGCGGGCTGGTTTGGGATCGACTTCTTTTTCAAATTCGGCGAGCGAGGCGAAGAAGTCGTTGGTGGCGTTATCGGAATTCCAAGTGCCGACGGCGATGACTTCGAGCTTGGTGTGGAAGTACTTTTCGAAGATGGCGGACGCGGCTTCGACGCGGCGGCGGAGGCGGTGTTCCCACACGATTTGTTTGGCAGGCTCTTCTTCGTCGACGAGGATCTTGACGGTGATCGTGGCGTTCGGCGCGCGGGCGGCCGAGCCAGGAAGCGAGTGGCCCTTGAGGAGCGTGCCATCTTCGCCGAGGCCGATGCGTTCGAGGTTGATGCGGCCGCCGGGGCCGGTGGTGAAGAAGTAGGCGGAGTTGGCGTCGAGCGAGTAGTTATTGGGGCCGCCGGGCGAGGAGTATGAAACAGTAGCTTTGCCGTCGAGGTACAGCGGTACGTTCTCGCCGATGGCAAGCGTGAGCGTTTGGACAGCGCCGCCGGCGGGGGCGAAGCGGATTGGCATCGGGCGGCCGGTGCGGTTGGAGAGGACGATGACGTCGGCCGGGGTGGGGCGGGCGGAAGCAGCGCACACGGCGGCCGCCAAGGCGAGAACTCGCACGGCGAACCTTCGGAACCGAATTGCTTTGCAAGCGAACATCGTCCTATTCTACGGCGGCTGGCGGCTGCGACCTATTGGACGGTCGTTTGCGATGTGAGAAGCTGAGATTAGCGCAAGATTGTCTATTTCCCGCGCAATAGTTCCCGCGTGCCATACCCCCTATATTGACAATCGGGCCCGTCCCGCTATTGTGGGATCGTTTGTGCGTAGCAGGCGTCAGTATTTTGCAGTGAGGAAGTGCCTAATGAAAGCGATTCATTGCTTCGCGATTGCGGCGTTGTGTGTGTTTTTAGGGGCGATCGAAGCTCAGGCGGGTGTGCTGTACGCTTCGACGGCTGCCGGGGCCGCTGGTCGCCTTTATGTTCTCAATCCGGCGACCGGAGCGGTCGTTCAAGATGTTGGCGCGCTCAACGACGTGACGGGCGCGAATTACGCGGTCACCGGTTTAGCCTTTAATCCGCTGACCGGCGAACTCTTTGGCTCGACGGGCAACGCTAACACGGCGGCTAAAGGCACGCTGGTGAAGATCAACAAGGCAACCGCCCAAGTTACGGTAGTAGGCGCTTTCAATGCCGGTCCCACAAATACGAGTGGCGATCCTTCGACGATGGCAGACATCGGATTCGACGCGGCCGGCAATCTCTATGGCACCGCTTCGATCGGCGGGCCGAATCTCTACTCAATCAATACGACGACCGGGCAGGCAACGCTCGTCGGAGCGAATGGCGTGTCGACGTCGACATCTGGTGGCGGGCTGGCAATTAGTGCGGGTGGTGTTGTCTACGGCACGCCGACCTCAAGTCGTTTTGGCACATATAACTCGACGACTGGCGCTTTTACAAACATTGCCAACCCCGCGAAGCCAACCGGCGGTGGTGCTTACGGGGCTCTCGATTTTGACGGTCCGCTATTGTACGGGCTCAATGTCGGTTCTGGGTCGCCGCCGCCAACCGCGCTCGTGACCATTGACCCGGCGACGGGCACGACGACGCTGGTCGGCAACTCGGTCGCCTCGCTGGATGCGATTGCGTTTTATGTTCCTGAGCCCGGCACGTTCTTGGTGCTGGGCATGGGAACGATCGCGCTCGTAATGGGTCGCCGGCGTTAGGCGTACTCGCCGGTGGAGCCGCGAGTCACGTGAGCAGCTGCTGCAATTCCTGCATTGCGAATAGATCGCGTTCGCGCCCCGTGTGCGCGAAGATGGCCTGCAGATTGTTGAGCATGCGGCCGAGCCACTGGCGGTGAGTGGCCGGGGTAAGCCACTTGTCATTGGCGGTGAGAGGCTGGCCGGTGGCGTCGGCGATGCGGTGGAAGACGTCCTGTCGAGTGAGTAGTTCGCCGCCGTAGAACGGGTCGACGTACATCCAGCGCTCGTACGCCGTGTCGTTCGAGTTGCCGCGAGTCGTCTGGCGGACCGCGGCCAGGAAATGGCCCGGCGAATTGATGCCTTGCACCTCCAGGCCGAGTTGTTCCGCCACGGCTTTGTAGATCAGGACGAGCGTGATAGGCAGCCCGCGCTTTGTGCGGAGAACCTCGGGCAGGTAGCTGTTGGCTGGGTTGTAATAGTCTTGTCCGTTGCCGGTGAAGCGGACGACGTCGAAGAGCACATCGTGCAGGTGAGCGAGTTTGGCGTCGAGGTTTTGGGAGCGGACGCGTTGCTCGACCGTCCTTGCCAGTTGGGCGATTGTCGCTTCGGCCGGCGCGACTTCCGCTGCGGGCAACTCATGCCGGGCAATCGCAAACGCTGCCCGGAACAGGCCCGGCGTCGTATCGATACATGGAATCTGCTGGGCGAAGGCCTCGTATGCGGCACGTTGGCAATAAGCAGGCATGGTTTGAGCGAATCGTCGAATCTAGATCGGAGCGTGAATGTATGATTCCTGCGGCTTCCAAGCTTTGCCATTTGCTAGCCGGCCGGCGATTAAGCCAGGCGGCGATCCGCATGACAGGCCTGCGCCACGGCTCGGCAATTCCTCGCGCGGCGACTATGATGGCGTCGAAAGTGGCCGCAGCCTGGAGTGTTTAAATGGTTAGTGAGTTGGCGTTGATTCTATGTATTTTCTTGGCGGCCATGCTTTATTCTTCAGTTGGGCACGGCGGCGCTTCCGGGTATCTGGCGGCGATGGCTTTGTTTAACTTGGCTCCCGAAGCGATGCGGCCGGCGGCGCTCACGCTCAATGTCTTTGTCGCAACGATTGGCGTTATTCAGTTTTACCGCGCTGGTTGCTTTTCCCATGCAATCTTTTGGCCGTTCGCGCTGGCGTCGATTCCGGCAGCGGCGTTGGGCGGCGCCATCACACTTCCCAGTAAGGCGTACAAAGCTGTTGTGGGAGTCGTGCTCCTCGCGGCCGCCGTGCGATTTGCCTGGAGGCCAGTCGCGGACACTGCGAAGCCGGTGCCACTGGCATTGGCGCTTGTCTGCGGTGCGGGAATTGGCCTGCTATCTGGTCTGACGGGCACGGGGGGCGGGATTTTTTTGAGTCCCTTGCTGCTCGTGATGGGCTGGGCCGAAACAAAGCAGTCCGCTGGCGTGAGCGCCGCATTTATTCTGGCGAACTCGATCGCCGGGATCATCGGGCTGTGTACGAAGCCGACGGTGTTTCCGGCCATGCTGCCGTATTGGATTGTCGCAGTCGTAGCCGGTGGGCTAATTGGCTCCGGTCTGGGCTCGCGGCGACTGGCCAATCCGACTCTGCGTCGGTTGCTGGCAGTCGTGCTGGTCATCGCCGGTTTGAAGCTGATATTTGCCTGACGCGCGCTGCCGGCCGTCGGGCAATTTCCAGTTCCCCGACAGCCGTGTGCCGTGGTTCACTGAGCATCACGCCCGGTCGCCCATTTGTTCGTGAATCCAGGCTTCGAGTTCCTCCCAATTCACGGGAGGGAGCTTGCAAAGATCTGGACGAAGTCGTTCGGCGTCGCGGACGTACACGTGCTGAACATCGTGCTGAGCTCGGTCTGTGTTCCAGTGCACCAGCACGCGGATGCAACGAGGTAGCGAACCGGGAATCGACATTTCGTGGCCGCAGAGGAGCGGCACTTCAAGCCAGCCGAGTTGGCGGGCGGCCAGAGCCGGGAATTCGGCGTCCAGGTCGGGAGTGGTCGTGAAAATCGCACTGGCGACGTCCTTGGCCTCAATGCCATTGCGGCGAACCATCAGCGCGACCAACTGCCGCGTGGCCTTGAGGATTTCTTCGCGTGTATTTTCAGGGACCGTCGTTGCTCCCCGCACTCCCCGGCACGGCATGGCTGCTCAACTCCTCGCTACGACGAGTGCATTGCTTAACGAAAACTCGAATGTGCATCCAGATTCCATTAACTATAACGGGAATTTGGGCGACGACATACAGTGACCACGTACGGCTGTGGCACGGGCAACGGCGAAATAGGCTGGAAGATATGAGCCAGGGGGACGAAACCGCGAATCGGCCGCTGCTCTCGGTCGTGGTGCCGGTTTTCAACGAAGTGCGTACGATCGGCCGCATTCTCGACGCGGTTCGGGCGGTCGAAATTGACAAGGAGATCATCGTCGTCGACGACTGTTCGACCGATGGCACGCGCGAGAAGCTCGGCGCTCTTGGCGCCCGCGACCGACGCCTTCGAGTTCTGCTTCATGAGCGGAACCAAGGTAAAGGCGCTGCGCTGCGGACAGGCATCGCTGCGGCGCAGGGACGATTCGTCGTTGTGCAGGATGCCGACCTTGAGTACGACCCGCGCGACTTTGAACGTTTGATCACGCCGCTGGTTCGCGACGAGGCCGATGTCGTGTACGGCTCGCGGTTCGTCTCTGAGAACTCGCACCCGCATCCGCTGACGCTGCATCGCTTCGGCAACCAAGTGCTGACATGGATGTCCAATGCCTGCACCAACATGTCGCTCACCGACATGGAGACTTGCTACAAGATGTTCCGCCGCGAATTGATTCAAAGCATACCGGTGGAAGAGAATCGGTTTGGTTTTGAGCCAGAGATCACTGCGAAACTCAGTCGCTATCGCGAAGGCAAGAGATCGCTGCGAATTCTGGAAGTGCCAATTTCGTATCGGGGCCGATCGAATGTCGAGGGCAAGAAAATCGGCTGGCGAGACGGATTTCGGGCGATCTGGTGCATTGTGAAATACAATCTCTTCTGAGTGTCGATTTTCTGCGTGAATCTAGCGCGACAAGATCGCTTTGTTCCGCTGCCGAGTTCGTTCGCTTGAGTTTCACGAGGTGGTCGCCGAAGATGATCTAGCGATCGCGATCGAGTGCGAGTAGTCCGCCAGAGTGGTTTGAGCAAGCCTTGTTGTTAAGCTGCTCTGACGGGGTGATTTGGGGTGACTTCGGCCGCAAAAACATTCGAAAAAAATCCTGCCTGTGGCTGTTGACGCCTCACTGAATGCGCGTATGATTGGTTCTGTCTCAGCCGGGAAGCAAACCCGTACGCGGGAAGGTTTTCTGGGTGGGATTTTTTATTCGACCCCTTGTCCATCAGTTGGAAAAGGCTAGAATAACGGGCTCGGCATCAATGTCGAGTTGAATTGCTCTTTGACAATTTGGTAAGTGACCTCCAATTTTTTTGTCAGCCAAGACTTATTCAGAAATTGGCTGAGGGAGTGTTAACGGTCAGGCGAGCCGGTCGCACAAGCGACGGGATCAATAGCCGTGGCACCCCCTCACATTGGCCACTCAAACTTATTCAAACGGCTCATTTCACTGGCGAGCCGCGACCGACCACCGCAAGGTGGCGCCCGGGAGCGGAGCGTTGGGTGTTAATGCATATAACCAATTGAAGGGTTTGATCCTGGCTCAGAATGAACGTTGGCGGCGTGGATTAGGCATGCAAGTCGAGCGGTAGGAGTTCACACACCCCGGCTCATTTAATTTAGCCCCCGGTCAATGACTGGGGGGCCAAATAGATTAAGTGAACGAGGTGTGTGGACTCTGAGAGCGGCGAAAGGGAGAGTAACGCGTAGTTACGTACCCCGGGGTCCGGAATAGCCACGGGAAACTGTGGGTAATGCCGGATAACATCCCCGGATCAAAGGTGTGATTCCGCCCTGGGAGCGGACTGCGTTGTACTAGCTAGTTGGTGAGGTAATGGCTCACCAAGGCAATGATGCATAGCGGGTGTGAGAGCATGACCCGTCTCACTGGGACTGAGACACTGCCCAGACACCTACGGGTGGCTGCAGTCGAGAATCTTCGGCAATGCGCGCAAGCGTGACCGAGCGACGCCGTGTGTGGGATGAAGGCCTTCGGGTTGTAAACCACTGTCGTAGAGGAGGAAGTTGATTGGGGTTCTCCCCAGTCATTGACCTATTCTAGGAGGAAGGACGGGCTAAGTTCGTGCCAGCAGCCGCGGTAATACGAACCGTCCAAACGTTATTCGGAATTACTGGGCTTAAAGGGTACGTAGGCGGCGCTGTTAGTCGGGTGTGAAATCCCTCGGCTCAACCGAGGAATTGCGCCCGATACTGCAGTGCTTGAGGGAGACAGAGGTAAGCGGAACTGATGGTGGAGCGGTGAAATGCGTTGATATCATCAGGAACACCAGTGGCGAAAGCGGCTTACTGGGTCTCTTCTGACGCTGAGGTACGAAAGCTAGGGGAGCGAAGGGGATTAGATACCCCCGTAGTCCTAGCTGTAAACGTTGAGCACTTGATCGAGGGCCCCCCCATAGGCTCTCGGTCGTAGCGAAAGTGTTAAGTGCTCCGCCTGGGGAGTATGGTCGCAAGGCTGAAACTCAAAGGAATTGACGGGGGCTCACACAAGCGGTGGAGGATGTGGCTTAATTCGAGGCTACGCGAAGAACCTTATCCTAGTCTTGACATGCACGGATTAACCCGGTGAAAGCCGGGCCACGCCTTCGGGTGGAACGTGCACAGGTGCTGCATGGCTGTCGTCAGCTCGTGTCGTGAGATGTCGGGTTAAGTCCCTTAACGAGCGAAACCCTTGTCGCTAGTTGCCAGCGAGTCATGTCGGGGACTCTAGCGAGACCGCCGGTGTTAAACCGGAGGAAGGTGGGGATGACGTCAAGTCCTCATGGCCTTTATGACTAGGGCTGCACACGTCCTACAATGCTGCGTACAAAGGGAAGCCAACTCGTGAGAGCAAGCAAATCCCAAAAAACGCAGCTCAGTTCGGATTGCAGGCTGCAACCCGCCTGCATGAAGCCGGAATCGCTAGTAATCGTGGGTCAGCATACCACGGTGAATGTGTTCCTGAGCCTTGTACACACCGCCCGTCAAGCCACGAAAGTGGGAGGCGCTTAAAGTCGCCGCGCTAACCGCAAGGAAGCAGGCGCCTAGAGCGAATTCCGCGATTGGGACTAAGTCGTAACAAGGTAGCCGTAGGGGAACCTGCGGCTGGATCACCTCCTTTCTAAGGATTATCCTTAGCTGCGCTTTGACCACGAACTCTTCGGAGTACGGGTCAATAGCCGGCGGGCCATGCCCGCCGGAGGCAGTTATGTGGGGAGTCTTGAATCTGACGGAAATTGGATCGTTATCGAACCGCCGGTCATTGACCGGCGGCTAAATAGCGAGCTTACCAAGTTGATATTGAGAAAACCCGGCGTGAGGCTAGCCTCCTCACTGCCGGGTTTTTTTATGCGCCTGTCCCACCTGAATTCGCCAATACCAAGCGGAAGATGCTTGATGGGAGGATCGGGGAAAAATAAGATAATCGCAATTTAGTGCGGTACGACGGAGATAACGGAGGTATTGTCGATAGTTGTGTTCTGAGATTTTAGGCGGCGTCCTGCATAATACCGTCGATGAACGTTTTGCCTTCGATGAGATGCGCGATGTGCGTGTGTCCATTGAGTCGTCGCCATCTTTTCTGAGCAGCCTGAGCGAGCTTGAACATCATGGCCAGGCTGGCCCTCCGGCTGCCGCTGCCTTTGGTTCGGCGATGACGTAAGCGAATCGTGGCGAACGTGCTCTCGATAGGATTGGTGGTTCGTAGGTGCTTCCAGTGTTCCGCGGGGAAGTCGTAGAACGTCAGCAGCACATCGCGATCCTTCTCCAGACATTCGCAGGCCGCTGGGTACTTGGCTCGATACTTTTCCAGGAACCCATCGAAAGCCTTTACGGCGTCGGCGCGGTTCTCGGCCATCCAGATCTCGTGGATGAGAGCCTTGGCCCGCGGCTGCCGCTCTTGGGCATGTTGTTCAGCACATTCCCGTCTTATGCAACCAGCAGCGTTGCTCCCGAGTTTCACCAAAGACCTTCCGCAGCGCGGCCCAGAAGCCCAGCGCCCCATCGCCGATGGCCAACTTGGGAGCGAGCGCAAGTCCACGGCTCTTGAGGTCCAAGAGGAGCTCGTACCAACTCTGTTCACTTTCCCGGTAGCCATCGACGACGGCAATGAGTTCCTTGAGTCCATCCGCCGTGGCGCCCATCAAAACGAGCAACACTGCCGCTGATTGGCCTCGTTTTCCAGGCGAACGTTCACGTGGATGCCATCCGCCCAGACGTACACGTACTGTTTTTCGGAGAGGTCGCGGCGACTCCACTCGTCGTATTCCTGGCTCCACTGTCGGAGAGTCGCACGACAACGTTCGGCGAAAGCGCGGAGCATCTTCGCCCACGAGCGATTGCAAGGCTTCGGTGAAGTCGCCCGTTGAGATGCCTTTCAAGTAAAGCCAAGGAATCAGCTCGTCGATCGACTTGCTGCGGCGGAGATACGGCGGAAGAACCGGAGGAGAATCGGACGCGGCTCTCCTTCGCTCGTGAGTTGTCTCGAACACGCGGCTGCGCGACCGCCAGCCGGCCGGCCCCGGTGAGAATCTCTCGCGCTGGCTGGTAGCCGTTGCGGACCACCAGGCGCTGCCCCGCATCACGCCGCTCGGCATGCACGGACAGGAACTCATCGACTTCCGCTTCAATGGCCGTCTGCAACATCTGTTGCGCCCCGTGCCGCACCAACTCGTCAAGGGACTCATCTGACCGAAGTTGATATTGAGAAAACCCGGCGTGAGGTTAGCCTCCTCACTGCCGGGTTTTTTTATGCGCCTGGCTCACCTGAGTTCGCCAATACCAAGCGGAAGATGCTTGATGGAAGGATCGGGAAAAATAAAATAGATCGCAATTAAGTGCGGTACGACGGAGATAACGTTACTTCAGAGTATCCCAGCGAGCACCCTAATGGGAACTTGTCGAATCCCTGAGACTGCAGTCGATCCACAGGCGCGCTCTGTAGCTGCGACTGCGTTTTTACTAACGCTCTATCTTGCACTGTTCAGCCGGAGTGTGGATGCTGCGACGATTGGCTGGGGACCGCCAACAACTATCTCGGGCGACAGCGACGTGAGCACGAATGGGACGTTGTTGAGCGCAGTGAATCCTGGTCTATACGGCAACGTGGGCCAAGCGACGACGGTCAATGGGGTGGACTTTGTCGCCTGGGCCCCTACCGGCGGGGGCACTCCGACTGATCCATCGGGTCTGTTCACACTGACACCCGCTCCCGGCTTTGGAATTTTTACCACAAGCGGGCTAGGCTCTGTTTCCGCTCCGTTTTCCAATCTATCGGCGCCCTATCGGGTGCTGCTCGACGGAGCCGATTATGCAAGCAACTCGAGCCAGACGCAATTCAATGGCTCGATCACGATGACAATCAATGGCTTAGCCGTCGGCAATACGTATGAGTTCCAGTGGTGGTTCAACGACTCGCGTCCATTTAGCACGGGCCCTATCGTGGCGTCGACGGGAGTCACCAGCGTACTAAGCGATCCAAACACAACTGATTCCGCTGGCGGCGTTGGACAATATGTAATTGGGACATTCGTTGCGGATGGTGTCAAACAGGATATTCTATTTAGCACAACCGGAAACGCGGTAGGACACTCCGGTTATCAATTGCGACTACTTACCCCGATATCCGGCGACTACAACGACGACCATGTTGTCGACGCGCGAGACTATGTATTATGGCGTAAGTTCAATATCCACGGCGCTCGGGGCTACCCGGATTGGAGGACCCACTTTGGCGCAACGTCAGGTGGTGGCGGCGGCACTTTCGGTCAACCAGTTCCGGAGCCGACGCTATTTTCGTTGCTCGCAATTGCGATCGTCTTTTGGGGGTCCGGGCGGCTGGAACGCCTTCGAATGGGAACGTGCTGCGGCGGGCTTGATTGCGGTCGTCAGTTTGCGAGCGTGAGATGTCGGGTTAAGTCCCTTAACGAGCGAAACCCTTGTCGCTAGTTGCCAGCGAGTCATGTCGGGGACTCTAGCGAGACCGCCGGTGTTAAACCGGAGGAAGGTGGGGATGACGTCAAGTCCTCATGGCCTTTATGTCTAGGGCTGCACACACTCTACAGTGCTGCGTACAAAGGGAAGCAAACTCGTGAGAGCAAGCAAATCCCAAAAAACGCAGCTCCGTTCGGATTGCAGTCGCTCTTTGGCATTTCTGAGCTGCCCCGCTTTCATGCCACGTGGAATCGGGTGCGAAACGAGCTGTATTTGCGGGCCACCCAAGGGCAAATAAAGAGGCCGTGTGTTCTGCTGGGCGGCATGACACCGATGTTTAGAAGCAGCTTTGCAGTCGTATCTTGCGGTGGCCGACTCGTTCGGGCGGGACATAGCGCCTATGAAATTCCATTCGTTACCGTCGCAGTCCAGGGAACCCTAGAGGCACGACGGCGCCTCAAATCCTGCCGGTTTTTTCGCCTACGAATTTTGCATGGCGTCTGAGATCTCTGATTAGCCGATGCCCCGGACGCGGCGGAACCCCCTAGTGACGGACGCTCAAAAAAGCTGTGGCCGGGTAAAGGGCACCCCGGTGGCTCAGCGGCGACCGTGAACAGGCTTCTTTTTTATTATTTTTGCGGAAATCGCTAGTCAGCTTTCTGTCCCGGCCGCCCTAAGTTGGTCGGCCCCTCGATTGGGCCCCTCCTTTTCTCATTGCGGAGTCAGGCGATGTCTCGGTGGAAAATGCAGTTAGTGGTGGCTGTCTGCGCGTTGCCGATTGATTTCGCGGCGGCCGCCAATTTTTCCGGGCCGGCGGCCGGCGGCAGCTGGGCGACGCCGGGAAATTGGACTCCGGCCACCGTCCCCAATGCCGTCAGCGCTACGGCCGATTTTCCGGCCAACGCTGCTAATCGGACCGTCACGGTCGACTCTGGCACTTCTGGATTTACCGTGGGAGCGATCACCATCAACACGGGTGGCGCGTTTACTAACGCCATCAATACCGGGACCAGCGGCTCGAAGTTGATCTTGGACAACGGAGGCAGCGGCGCGAAGATTACCTCGGCCGGCGCCGGAACGGGTCGGACCACGTTCAATGCTCCGCTGGTGCTGAACGAAACGGTGACCGTCGACACAGCTCAAACCGGCATGGTAAGCACGGATTCATTGAATTTTGTAGGCGGAATCTCAGGCACCGGCGGATTCATCAAGAACGGCGACAACGCGGCGAGCTTTGGTACGAACGCGAAGACGTATACAGGGACAACGACGCTGAACAACGGGCGGATGCGGATTTCGTCGGCAGCGGCTCCCACGTCGACATCAAGTTTCACGATCAATTCGGGCGGTCAGCTCGAATTAATCTCGGCCGCCACCTATGCCCTGGGCACGGGCGCGCTGAACCTTAATGGCGCTGGACCCACGACAGGTCAGTTCTCCCCGTTTCCGGGGGCCATTCGGCCGTCGACTGGTTTGATAATTACGATTTCGAATCCGGTCAATCTACAAAGCGACGCGGTGATTCACGTGCAAGGCGCGGCAGCCGGCTCGCTCACGCTTTCGGGCGTTGTCAATGGCGTCGGGCAGCTGACGTTTACGGCTGCTAACAGCAACAATGACATTGGCAAGCTCACGCTGACAAATGCCAACGGCTACTCGGGCGGCACGTTGGTGCAGGGAGGCACGTTAGTGGTGAGTGGCGCGAGCGCGACGCTGGGCACCGGCAACGTGACGGTCAACAATGCGGCTTCGGTGGCATCGGTGGCCGTGTTGTCGATCCTCTCCGGCGTTTCGAATGCGATCGCCGATGGCGCCACCCTATCGCTCGCCGGCGGGGCGGCGGGGATGGCGAATCTCGGCGCAGGCGTGAACGATCTGGTGGGCAGCCTCGTCTTGGGCGGGGTGGTGCAAACCCAGGCTGGCACCTATGGCAGTACGTCGAGCGGCGCGATGTTCCAGAGTGACACGTATTTCTCGGGAAGTGGCGTGGTGTCGCTCGCGGCGGTACCAGAAGCGTCCGCATTTCTCTGTGTTGGGTTGGCTGCGGTCGCTGCCGGCGTGAGCAGTCAACTGAAGCGCCGCCGGTCGTCGAAGACTGCGGTAGCTCAGCAGCTGTAGTGGCTACCCCGGCCTGCTCACCTTTCTTATTGCACCGATTACCTACATTCGCGTGCGCAGCAGTGCGCGATGCTGACGGCGTTGGCAGCGTCGCTCAGGGTCGCGAACGTCCATAGCGCAAGTAGTTGTTTGCCAGCAACTTCGGTTTCGTAGCAGCTGCGCGGCCGCCGTTCGAAGTGCTGGCAATTCGTTCATCGCCATGCTACTTTAGACATCGCGCCGGCGACTTCCGCTGGCGCAGGCGACGGTCAGCGGTTCGCTCGTTTTGAAGAATAGCGTTGTGGGGAAGGTCAATGAGAAAAGCAGCATTAGTATTGTGTTTCTTGACGGCATCTTCTGCATACGCGGGCACGGCCTACTACGTGCATTCGAGTCCGGAAGCTGTGGTCACGGACCAAAACGGCACGAGCTTCATCGTTGACTTCCGGTATGAGAAGGGCTTTTACGGGACTCTCTCGCAGCCGACCTCACCCTTCTTGCCAGCGTCGCCGGATCCAAAGGTATACATC
>JAXMBH010000011.1:0-183226 GCA_046349975.1 Pirellulales bacterium | reverse complement strand
GAGGTTATGAGCCTCGCGAGCTACCTGGCTGCTCCACCCCGCGACGGTATGAGCCGGCATTTCTGCCGAGACCTTTATTTTTACCACATATAACGTCTGCCGACAAGGACGCCTTTTTGAGGCGGGAGCACAGCAGCAGGCCATTTGCCTGGTCACTTCAAAGTAATGTGTTTTGAGCGGCCGGAAGCCGAAGCGTTCGCCCTCAACGTCGCCGCCAATGGCCCAAATTGGCGATCGACCAGCATGGGAGAACGGCGGACGTTAACGTCGCAAGAGCGAAGAGAAAACGGATCGCAGGGTGGCATTCTTCGCGTTACACCCGCCTAATAACTGGTACGGTCGGCCATCGATGGGCTAGATCGGTCGCTCGGACCCGCAAAATGGCGTGAGCTCATTTTGCACTCGTGCTGAATTCCGTTAGACTGAGCGTAATCTCCGCGGCCGAATTCGCTTTCCGTAGGAGGCACATCATGCTGCGTAACGTCTTCTCATCGTTACTTCTTGCGGTGGTGGCTGCACTGTCATGTGGTTCGGCAATCCGGGCGCAAGGCTCAACGGCGAAAGTTGGGCATTACACGCTGTTGCCGCGGCAAAGTACGCTGCACCAATCCGGCGGGTTTGCCGGACGCGAAGTCAACTTTCTGCTGACTGGCAAATACGATGTAGTGCTCGGCACCGGCTCGCCAGTCGCCGCAAACTTCGACAACGCCGAAGTGTGGGGTGCGGTCATTTCTCCCTATCCCACCCCGGCAGTTGCGTACGACATCGATCAAATTCTCAATTTAGAAGGCTTACATGGTCAGGCACTGCCCGTCGCTGCTCCTTTTGATGTCTACGAGTTCACAGGAAAGATAGCTGACGGCTCGTCGATTCACTTGTTCGGTTCGGTAATCGGCCCGTGGATGTACTTGCGCGGCGGTACGACACCGCCGCCAAACACGGCCGACTATTTTACCTATCAGTTGAAGGCCCTCGCTCGCACTCGCCCATTTGCCGATGCCAACAATGACGGCACGGTCGACGCAGCCGACTACGTCGCCATGCGCAATAACGCTGCAAGTCTTGGCGCCGAACAGGCAAACCTAAACGACTGGTTCGACCAATATGGTGAGAGTATTCCCGATGTAACCGCCTACGATACCATGCTGAGCGCTGCTGTTGGAACACTTGCCACGACCGCCGCCGTGCCAGAGCCTGGGATGCTTAACGCCATGATAATGGGCATGGTGCTTGGAAGGATCTTGATGTCGCGAATCCGTCGTCGCACGTAAATCGTATCGGTCAGATAGGACCCGACTCCCTCCGCCAAAGCTAAATTGTTCGTTTCCTCCGATTAACGACGTGGCGGCAACCAGCGGATGGCAGCGAACACCAATCACTTGGCGGTACAATCGTGTTTGATCTCTTCGACAACACCAGTGAAACAGCTCTAGCCATTCTGCTCCTGATCGCATCTGCCATCGAACCGGCTGAAGCCGACGAAGGCCGCGTCAAGCCGCTGTTCCGTGACCTCGTCGGCCTCAACGTCGATTTTAATTTTCGGCCTGAACTGTACGCTCCCGTCTGCCGGCTGGTGCGCAACTATCACAACATCACTTGGGACGTGAACCACCCAGGCGATCCGATCACCTTTCCGCGCTGTGTGAACGGCGTCGATTGGGATCAGCATGTGTACTCCCCATGGAGGAAGCGGCAGTTCGAAATCGACTTATGTGCGCAAATCGACTCGTTTGGACCCTCTCAGGCTGACTACAAGAAATGGTGGGATCGCCAGGAGAAATGGATCAGGCAATATGGTTTCGAAATGGCGAAGTATTTCGGCCCGTCCGGCGCGCATAAACTCGTCACGTCGATCGAAATCGGTAACGAGCCGGGCAACAAGTTTGATGATGCGCTTTATCGGCGTTTGTTTGCGGCCATGGCCCAGGGCATCCGTATGGGCGATAAGCAGATCAAAATCGCGACTGCCGCAACTCGCGCTGGCCCGGCCGATGAATGGCTCAAATCCCTCGATGAAACTTATTCAGAGCCGGAGTTTCTCAAGCTTTACGATGTAATCAACCTGCACGATTATGCCACACGGCCGGCTCGTGATGGTCAGAGCCCCTGGGACCGCAGCTATCCCGAGGATCCAACAATACCGTACTTGAGCCAGATTGACGAGGCGATCCGCTGGCGCGATCAACATTCACCGAAGAAGGAAATTTGGATAAGCGAGTTTGGCTACGATGCCTGCACACCCGCGGCGATGCAACGTCGCCAGGGCTGGTTCGAGAAACTCAATTGGCGCGGGCAGTCTGATCTGGAACAAGCCCAGTATCTTGTGCGTTCGCTGCTCTGGTTCGCCGAACGCGGCGTCGACCGCGCTTACATTTTTTTCTATAACGACGCCGATCAAGCGGCTGTGCACGGAGCCAGCGGACTCACGCGCAATTTCGAGCCGAAGGCGTCTTACTGGGCCGTTCGTTATTTCGCCAGGACTCTCGCTGACTTCCGGTTTTCACGCGTGGTTGAAAACGTGCCGGGCGAACGCACTGTTGTCGAGTTTAAGCAAGGGCGCCGTGGCGGTCGCTTGATGTGGGTGGTTTGGGCGCCGACCGGCGATGGCCGGCAGCATTTGGCTACGCTGGCGAACATGCCGGCAGTTCCCACGAACGCCGAGCGAATGCCAACGAAAGACGGTCGCGCGGAGCAAGTCTCTTGGAAAACCGTGGGGCGGGGATCCATCGAATTGAGCATCGATGGCAGCCCGATCATCTTAGCGTTTCCGCCGAAGCACGCCGATTAGGTCCGACAAAGGCCTTTCATTCAGCCTCGCGGCGGCGAGTGCCGATTTACCCATCGCGCGGCGGTGGTACGCAAATTGCCCCGCCAAACTCGGCAGCCATCGGCAGCGCCGTAATCGCGTTCTATCGGCGGTTGCAACGCTGTAGCTGGTGTGCGGTAGGCGCGGCAGTGTGTCAGAACGGCGCGCTGAAATCGTTCTAATGGGCACGCTGCACGCAGATTGCTCGATCGTCTTTTTGATCTCTATTGGCGGCGGCAAGGTTTAATGCTGCCGTCGGCGGGAATCGCTGGAACCGGTTCGAGAAGCGGTACAAAAGCTCGCGTGACGGCGCGCGACGCGTGTTTTTCAGCGCCGTGCCATTGGCTGGCGCGACGCAGCGGCTGATTTCGCATCGTACCGGTCTTCGTTGCTCGCGAAGCAACGCAGCGCATGGAGTTCTCCATGGATAACCACGGCTCTCCCGCTGAAGACATGAAGCGTCTTCTCGCGTTCCTCGGCAAACATGAAGCGTCCGATCTGCATCTAAAGGTCGGCTATCCGCCCTACGTCCGCATCGGCGGCCATTTGCGCAAACTTGAGCTCGGCGCGATTCCCGATACGGCGTTTGTCCACCAGATGATTCGCCCGCTGGCGCCGGACAACCGCTGGCACGACTTCGAAGTGAACGGCGCGCTCGACTTTTCCGCCCGCGATCCCAATGGCGACCGGTACCGCATCAACATTTATCGGTCACAGGGCGACATTCACGTGGCTGTCCGGCGCATCAAGGCCAAGATCGCCGACTTTACCGAACTGAATCTTCCGGAAGTGTACTGCGACCTGATCAGCAAAACGCTCGAAGGGCTGATCCTTGTTTGTGGAGTTACCGGCTCCGGCAAGAGTTCCACGCTCGCCGCGATGATCGAATATATCAACCAAACGCGCGGCCTGCATATTATCACGATCGAAGATCCGATCGAATTTGGTTTCCACGGCAAGAAGAGCATTATTTCGCAGCGCGAGATTGGCTTGGATGTGCCGTCATTTCCGGCAGCCCTACGCGTCGTTGTGCGCCAGGACCCCGATTGCATCCTCATCGGTGAGTTGCGAGACCGCGAAACGATGCTGGCCGCGATTCAAGCCGCGGAAACGGGCCACCTCGTACTGGCATCGCTTCACTGTGCCGACGCCCAGCTCAGCTTCGCCCGCATACTCGAGTTTTTCGATCGCACCGAGCATAGTTTCATCCGCTCATCGTTGGCGACCAGCTTGCGGGCAATCCTCTGCCAGCGGCTGGTGCCGGGCGTCCAAACGGGCGTACGATTTCCGGCCACTGAGGTGCTACTCGCGAATTCCATTGTCAAACAGAAGATTGCCCATGAGGAGGACGAGGACCTGCCCGCGATTCTTCACCAATGCCGCGAAGAAGGCATGCGCGACTACACCCACTCGCTGTGCGAACTCGTAAACCAGGATCGCATCCTGCGAACGGTGGCTATGGACTTTGCACCGAGCCGAGAGGCGCTTAGCTCGGCGCTCAAGGGTATCGACTCCTCGGCGGGCAGCATTTTGTCGCGTGTGAAGTGATGCTGCGCTGATACGAACAAGCGAAGGCTGGTGCTACCACTCATTGATGAGCATGGGACGCGACGTTATCCTAGAACCTCGCTTCGTTTCATATCCCAGTACCGAGCCCCTGGATTTCCATGTCGCACGAATCCTCGCACCACGAACATCATGGTCACAACGCTACCCCAAAACGCGGGCTCCACCGTGATTGGCGTCTTTGGGCCATTGTGATTCTGATGCTCGCGGCCATCGGCATTTACGTCGCCACAAACGACGAAGCCATCGCCCCCGGCGTGAAGCCCGCCCCACCCGTGCCCGCCGCCCCGTAAATCGCCGAGCCGTTCCGGCTCAGTGGCAATCGCGCCTGGTGCAGGCCGTGCGTCGAGAAGTGCGCGAGCATTGGCGCGCCGAACCGGAGCAGTTCGGCTACCTAACAAGGCAATGGCTCAGAATCTCTTCGGCCGATGCCACATAGCCGGTATAGAACGGCCCGAACTCCGCGTACCGCGCCGAGGCCTCATCGAACCGCATCGTGTACACGATTTTACTGAGATACTCTGGGTTCGCTGCCCACAGCGTGACGCCCCATTCCCAATCTTCGAGTCCGACACCGACAGTAATGAGCTGCGACACCCGGCCTGCGAACGCCATTCCACTGCGAGCGTGCTCGATCATCAGCCGGCCGCGTTCTTCTTTCGGCAGCGTGAACCAATTCTCCCCGACCTCGCGCTTCTTGTTCATCGGGTAGAAGCACATCGCGCGGTACGGCGGAAAATCCGGCGTCAGGCGCTGATGGTTCATTTCCACCAATCGCTCGGAATAGGCCTTCACTCGCGCGGCGTACTCGGCGCTGCCTGCATCCATTCCCTCGGCCACTAATCGTACACCAAACTGCTCGGCTGTCTGAACGTACTCGCTGATTTCGGTGAGCGACACGAATGACCAGCGCGGCACAATCGCGGGCCCCAGCCGGCCCGCCATCACGCGCTGATGCACACGATCGACCTTCAGTGGGTCGGTGTCGAGCGCCATGATGCCGAAGTCAGCCTTTTGACCCGCCGTGATCGTCGTTTGCAGCCGTAGCGGCGCGTCGTCGCCAACCGGATCAAGTGCCGCAACTAGATCGCGCGTACCGGCGGCGCGTTCGTCCGAGGTGAGGCGAGCGAGTGCCGACCGATTGAACGAGTAATACAGATGGCTGCAATGCCATCCACCCCCAGCCGGCACGAGGCTGGGCGGTATCGATTCGGCGCTGGAGGTGTGAGCGGGTCGTGTCATGAAGACGGCGGAAGAAGACGCTCAAATTATACGGCATGCAATCCTATCCTATCTTCGCCTGAAGAAACAGTGTGGCAGAAACGCCTGCCCAACGCCCCCTTAACATCGACGGCCCAACCTGCCGCCCGCCTCGCCATTTACTCTAATCCAGCACCGCCGAGAAATCGCCCACGAGCCGCAGCAAGACCTCGCGCGTGACAGTCGCCGACATCGCGGTGCGAGCTGTACTGTTCTCTTTGTGATATCGCTTCAGCGAAATCTCGCCGCCGCGACGCACCAGCAACTCATAGTACATCCGGCCGTCGTCATCGCGCTGCGGCGGATTGCTTCGCAACTGCACAACGCAGCCTTGAGCATCGATCTCGATCGGGCTGATCGGCTCCAGCAAGTACGTGAGTCGCGCCGACAGCGCTTGCCCCAGTTGCTGCAGCCGAACTGCGTCTGCCGCGGCTAACTCGGTCGTTGCCAGGCAGAGTTCATTAAACGATACCGCTAGCGCATTGCACTGGACGATGTCACAGGCGATTTTGCGGGGCGGAGCTTCAATAGTCAGCACATCGGGCCCGCCGTTG
Source organism: Pirellulales bacterium (assembly GCA_046349975.1). Classification (GTDB taxonomy): domain Bacteria; phylum Planctomycetota; class Planctomycetia; order Pirellulales; family Lacipirellulaceae; genus JABDGM01. Next base: position 177,040 of record JAXMBH010000011.1, on the reverse strand, counting down.
CCAATGTTCGCAAGTCCTCGCGCGAATTGATTCACAAGCGTCATAAAAGTGCCCCATCTGCAAGTTCGATCGTGCCTCCCTTTTCGATTTCGTGGTCGCTTCCATCAAACGACATCACGGCTTTGGAGTCGCCGAGCACTGTTTCCAGATGCACCGGCCGGGTCCATAGCGTCTGCAAATTCCGTAGCGTTTCCTTCGCGTATTCGAGTTGCAGCTCCACGCCCGTGTAGGTGTGCTCGAGATACAACTCGCCGCGGTTCTTGTAGTTGCCATCACGCACAGCGATCTGCGGGCGGCCCAAATTGGTTAGGCTCGCCAGCAGCTGACGCTTCACCTTGGGAAACTCTCGCGACTCGATTTCGTAGTATTCCGTGCTACTGTTGTAGCCGAACTTGAACAGCTTCTGCTCACGTACGAAGTCAAGCGTCAGAAACTCGTCGATGAACGTGAGATCGTTGTGAATCCGCCGCACTTCGAAAATCTTCTCGCGGCCGAGGCCTGCGTGCGTGTTCCAATCGCGCCGCGCGCGGTAGTCGTCGCACTCATTGTATTCCTTGCCGAACGCGCCGCGGTTCCAACGATCTTCAATATCGCGGAACAGCTCGATGCCTAGCTTGTATGGATTAAGCCGCGTCGGAGAGCTCGCCATTGTACCGCTGTGATGATCACAATAGTTCACCACCTCAGCCGCGGTGAGCCCCTGCCGTGTCATGATCGTCGAGTGCCAATAGCTGGCCCAGCCCTCATTCATGATCTTGGTCTGGCCCTGCGGTGCGAAATAATACGCTTCATCGCGAATGATCGAAAGCACATCTGCCTGCCAGCCATTGAGCGGTGCGTATTCCAACAGAAACAGCAGCAGGTCTCGCTCAGGCCGCTCGGGAAATGGCTTTGCCTCCTTCCGCTTCTCCTCGATTTCTCTCGCCGCAGCGGCTAGCTTCTCGCGCGGGTTGATGAACGAATCCATGTAGTTCTTTGCCCGAAACCGCGCGGCCCCTCTGGCTCCTCGCCTGTCTGGTGATTGAAGTCGTACCGATTCCGTTCCTCCCGCCGCCGAATGAACGGCGAGTGGATGTCGATTTGGTCCTCCAAGCTCAAGCAGGCGTCAATAAACTCCTCAACCTCTTCAACGCCCACTTTATCCATGTGCCGCCGCACGCGGTTGCCGTGGTTCGCCATCTCGTCCATCATCTTGCGATTCGTCTGGCTGAACCAAAAATTGTTCTTGAAGAAGTCGCAATGCCCGTACACGTGCGCCATCACTAGCTTCTGATCAGTGAAGCTGTTGTTCGTCATCAGGTAGGCGTAGCAAGGATTGTTGTTGATCACCATCTCATAGATCTTCTGCAAACCATGGTGATAGCCCTGCTCAGCTGCTCATACTCCATGCCGAACCGCCAGTGAGGGTAACGCACCGGGAAGCCGCCCTTCGCGGCGATCGCGTTCAACTGATCGGCATCGATGTATTCGAAAATCGTCGGATAGAAATCGAGCCCGTGCCCGCGCGCATACGCCTCCATCTCGCGCTGCACCGCGGCAAGTTCTGGCGGCAATACTGGAGTTTCCACAGTGGCCATCGTTGTACGTCGCTGCGGCTGCTAACGCCCCTTGCCCAAGAACATCTTGATCGATTCGTAAATCGCGTCTTTGTCTTCGATCTCCGACAACACCAGCGACTCGTGCCGCTCGCCAAACCGGCCCTGCAAGTACCCCAAGAACTCGCCACTGCCGTACGGGCTTTCGACTTGCCCGTAACAAAACAGATTCACCACGGGCAACAAACGCTCGCCCAGAAGTCGGAAGGCTTCCTCGTTGTCCTCGCCCCAGTTGTCGCCGTCGGAGAACTGGAAACAGTACAAATTCCACTCGGAGGCCGGAAACTCTTCTTCAATCAACGCCGCACAGGCTCTGTAGGCCGAACTGATCCGCGTGCCACCGCTTTCGCGCGTGTGGTAGAACGTGTGCTCGTCGACTTCCTTGGCGACCGCGTCGTGAATGATGTACCGAGTTTCGATGCCCTCGTATTGGCTGGAGAGCCAGGTGTCGATCCAAAACGCTTCAGTACGAACGATCTCCTTCTGTTCGTCGGTCATCGATCCCGAAACATCCATCATGTAGATGACGGCCGCGTTGACTTGCGGGTGATCGACCGTGTTCCACGACCGATATTGCTTGTCGGCACGGATCGGCACCACGCGTGGTTCATCCGGCTCATACACGCCGGTCGAAATCTGCCGCTTGAGCGGCTTTGAGATAGGTCCGCTTAAAGTGCCGCAGCGACTCCGGTCCCGTCTGCCGAATGCTGTTGTATTTCGACTTTTCCTGCACGATCGACGCATTGCCCCGCGGCTCGATCCGCGGCAGTTCCAGTTCTTCGCCGAGTATTTCCGCCAACTCTTCCAGCGAAATGTCGACCTCCAGCAAGTGCCCGCCGCCGGGATCACTGCCCGCGGGGCCCTGCCCGTTTCGCGGATCGCCGCCCTTGCCGAGCGGCTGGCCTTCCTCTCCATCGCCCTGCCCTACCCCGCCCGAACCATTGTCGCCAAAACGAAAATGCGGCACATCGAGCTGCGGCACTGGAATGCTGACAAGATCCCGCCCCTTGCGGCCAATCATTTCGCCGTGCGTCACATACTTCGCAAATTTTTGCGGATCCGCCCGTTCACGATCTGCCGAAACCGGCGCTGATCTCGCTCAATTTTCATGACCATAGGTATTCGCTGGAAAGTGAGCAGATGAGTAAGTGAACAAGGTGAGTTCGCGGATCGCCCATTCGTCTACTCACTTACGCACATCCTCCCTTGTCCCCACTACTTGTGCTCCTTCGCGTCGCCGCGCGCAAAAATGCTCGCCACATAGTTCAGCACATCCGTCGCGCTTTCATCGTCGTAGCCGTAATCGCGAATAAGCCGGCCCTTTACCACATCGATTTTCTGCTGCGTGTCCGCATCGATGACATTCGAGACGAGGCTCGTCAGCTTGATCGAGTCCTTCTGGTCTTCGAACAGCTTGAGCTCGGCGCCTTGTACAGCCGCTCGTTCGTTTTGTAATCGAACGTCTTACCGTCAATCGACAGCGCCCGATGTAATTCATGATCTCGCGGCGGAAGTCATCCTTCCTGCTATCCGGAATATCAATCTTCTCCTCAATGCTCCGCATCAGCCGCTCATCTGGCTCTTCACTCTTGCCGGTGAAGCGGTTCCGCACCTTTTCTTTTTGCGTGTACGCCTTTACGTTATCGATGTAGTTGCCGCACAGCCGCTTGAGCGCGTCCTCGTCGGCCGCAATCGCCCGCTGCACCTCGTTCTTGACGATATTCTCGTATTCCTCCTTCACGACGCCCAACAGGTCGCGATATTCCTGCTTGGTCTCCTCATTGTTGATGAGGCTGTGGTGTTTGAGCCCGGCTTCCAGTTCGTTGAGCACCATGAATGGGTTGATGCTCTTGGCCTCTGGATGAGCGACCAGCGCGTTCGAAATCTTGTCCTGCACGTACCGCGGCGAAATGCCGATCATGCCCTCCTGCCGGGCATGCTCACGCAACTCCTTGATGTTCTCCTCCGTGAACCCAGGCAGCGTCTTTCCGTTGTACAGCTTCAGCTTCTGCAGTCGCGACAGCCCCGCATGCTTCGGATCCTCGAGTCGCGTAAGCACGGCCCACATTGCGGCCATCTCGATCGTATGCGGCGCGATATGTTTGCCGCGCACCGTGGTCTTGTTGTAGTCCTTCTCGTAGATTTTCACTTCATCCGAGAGCGACGTGACGTACGGAATATCGATCTTCACTGTCCGGTCGCGTAGCGCTTCCATGAACTCGTTGTTCTGCAGCCGGCGATATTCCGGCTCGTTCGTATGGCCGATGATCACCTCGTCGATATCCGTCTGCGCGAACTTCTTTGGCTTGATACGGTGCTCTTGGCTGGCGCCGAGCAAATCGTACAGAAACGCCACATCCAGCTTCAGCACCTCGACGAACTCAATCACGCCGCGGTTGGCGATGTTGAACTCGCCGTCGAAGTTGAATGCCCGCGGATCGCTGTCGCTGCCATACTCCGCAATCTTGCGGTAATTAATGTCGCCGGTAAGCTCCGTCGCGTCCTGATTCTTCTCGTCCTTCGGCTGGAACGTGCCGATGCCCACGCGGTCTTTTTCGCTCAGTAGCACGCGCTTCACGCGGACATCCTGAGCGACGCGGCTCCAATCGCCGTCGTATTTCTTGAGCCGTTGGTAGTACATGAACCGGCAGAACGGGTCGAGTTCGCCCTCGATGTGCACCTGCCGCTCGTCCTCGCCGCGGCCAGCGTTAAGCTTTGTCTCTACATCCGCCCGAAACCGCTGCGGAATCAAATGCAGCGGCTCCTCATTCATGGGGCACCAATGAATCTTCTCGGGATTCTCCGGGTCTTCCTCGTCGACCCATCCCAGCGTGTACAGCGCACCGTCGTCAGTCGACGTGTATCGCTCGATGCCCTTCTTGAGCAGCCGCACGATGGTGCTCTTGCTGCTGCCAACCGGCCCGTGCAGCAGCAGCACGCGCCGTTCGATGCCGTAGCCCGCCGCCGCGCTCTTCAGCGCGTTCACAAAATGATGCAGCGGGGTATCGAGCCCAAACACCGCATCGCGGCCGTTGTTTTCAGGGTCCGCAAAGAAGGGATAGTGAACGTGCTTCTCGCGTCCGCTCTCCGTGACTTCGACTCCGTACGACAAGATCATGTCGTACAACCGCTGATACGCGGTCCGCGTCACTTCCGGATGCTCGCGCACGATATCTAGATACTCGGCGAACGTCCCCACCCAATTCTTGCGGCGGAACTGCTCGCAATCTTGACGCTGTGCTACTAAAGCGATGATCTCCCGTCCGTCGCTCATCAATACGCTCCTGGTGAACGACCTCGACCGCGCCGGTTCGCGCTGTCCTTCATCGCGCGAGGCAGCCGCCGCCCAAACGTTGAGCAATACTCAACGCTCGCGGCACGAAACTCCATCCACGCGATGCAAACTTCATGTTGTCCGACGAGTGGTTTCCTTACCGCTTTTAATTCTCTCCGGCGGGCGATGTCGCTATGATTCTCAGTTCTCTCGCGGGCTTTGCTCTCGCTGTCTCGTCGCTTGCAATGCAATTCCCAGGCCATCGTGTCGTGCAGCGGAAGAATGGCTGGCACGCCGAAGAGCAGTGGGCGCGCGCTAGAACGCTAGACGAAGTCGTGCGTCGCGCACGTTGTCTGTAGCGACTACCGTGCAGAACTTTGACGAATCGCCACAAGAAGTTGGCCGCGAAGCGCACAACCGGCCAAACGTTAGGATTTCTTCCAACGCGTGCCAGATTGCACACAGTTAGAGATTGGCAAAGAGCGGGGACAAGGTGGTGGTGTGTCGGTCAAGCCGCTACTCGACCGCGACTCGTGCGAAGTTGCGAGTCGCACCTCTTCGTAGTTAAGTATCGACTACGTTTCGAATTTCGGCAACACGAAGTCAAAAAATGCCCCGTGTCAACCAGCGGCGATGGGTGCCGATCGGAACTCCGAAATAGTTACACGGCAATGACTTGCGTGCTTCTCTCAACCGTCGCGTCCCGCGACGGCTCGCCGTGCATGACTGGACATTTGCGTACCAGTCGCTGGCCAGCGATGCGTGCGTCCGCCACTCCCCTTGCGCGGCGGCCAACCGCATACCACTAACTACTGCGGTCGGCGTCGGCCGCGCGATCGACCGCGGCCGCCATCGCCACGACCACCTTGGCGCGCGGGCGGACGTCGCTGCGAACGGCTTTGCATGTTCGTGTCGACGATGTACCCAATGGCTTCGTCCCACGACGGGATCGTGCCGCGTAGTGAACTGCGGGCGCGTGACCCGCCGGCGTCCGCGAGTGCTTCCTCGCCGTCTTCATCGTCTTCGACCGAATCCGCAACGTCGCCGCCTGTTTCGCTGCCAGCGAGGTCATCCAGGGCATCATCATCCAGGTCGTCTTCGTCGCGACCGCGCTCCGACGTCCGCGATCCACGCTCGCCTTCCCCTCGCGATTCACCCGACGATTCCGTTCGGCGCCCGCGACCTCGGCCCCGCCGCCGACGCGGCCGGCCACGTCGCCGCTCGCCCGCCGCATCGTCATCCGCTGCTAAGCCTTCCTCGCCTTCCCCAGCTTCATCAACGATGTCCGCAGCAATATCCTCGTCAACATGCGCATCGGCAAAGCCGCCCGCGTCGCGCGGCTCATCGCGCAGATCTTCGGCCGGCACCGACGACAGCTCGTCTTGCGGTTCATCCGCAAGTTTGGCCGATTGCTCTGCGGGCGAGCCAAAGATCTTGTGCCATAAACTCACGGCCGCCGACTTCGGCGGTTCTTCGCGAACAGGCGCGGGGCGTTCCGCCGGCTCGACACTGTGCGATTCCTGGCGAGTTGATGTTTCGGCCTTTTCTTCAAAGGATTCAACGTCATCACGCTCGACGAAAGCCTGTTCTTCGCGCTCCTCCGATACCGTCTCGCTGTCGCGTTGCGATCGCCCGCCACGACGTCCACGGCGTCCTCGGCCCGCACGTTCGGTCCGTTCGCTGCGATCACCACGCTCGCCGGATTCGTGTCGCTCGCCGCGAACGGGGCGCTCCTCCCGATCACCACTTTCTTGGCGCTCACTTCGCTGGCCGCGTCGTGGCCGCTCTTGACGTTCTCCACGACCTCCCCGGACATCGCGTTCCGCGCGATTGCTTTGCTCAGCGTGTTCTTCGCGATCACCGCGTTCCGCTCGCTCCCGTTGCTCGCCACGGTCAGAACGTTCTTCCCGCTCACCGCGCCGGCTGCGACCGCGTCCGCCACGTTCGCGGCCGCGCGATTCCGCACCCTCGCGCCGCGGCCGCTCTTCGCGGTCCCGCCGCGGTCGCTCGCCACGCTCTTCGCGGGGCCGTTGATCTCGCTCTTCCCGTTCTTCGCGCTTCCGCTCCGGCCGAACCGATGACTGCGGTTCGACAACCGGCGGCGCCGGCGGAACTTCTTCCGGCGGCAATGGCGGCAGCCCCAACTCCTCAGCCAGGCTGTTCCAATTCACGGCCGCCTTCTTTGGCGGTGCCGAGCGGGGCGTGGCCGACTCAACTTCGACCGGCGGTGCGGGTGTCGGAGCAGCGGCATGACTCGCCACGGCTTCTTCACGCTGCTGAACTTCGGCCGGTACTTCCACGCCGATTTCGCGGACCAGTTCGTCCCACTTTGACTTGTATTCCTGCTTTTCCATAATCTCGCTTCGTATTATTGAGTAGCTGCCCGAAAAGAAACACCTGCCTTGCTGAAGAGGCCGCCAGAATCATGTTCCTCTCATAGTAAAAGAGAGGTCGGGGCTGCTTAAAGCTCGCTGGGGCGAGCTGCGGTGTTGTGAATTGATTTGCCTTGACTTTCGCGCCAGTCCGCCATTGGCCTTGTGTAATCTTGAAATCCTTCGAAAGTATAAGGTTTTCCACGACTTACGAAAAGCCGGCTCGCCACCCCGATCGCTATAAAACCCATGAGCACCGCCGCACAAATCATCGAAGAGATCGAAATCTCCGGCCATATCATCGATAGTCTCATCCTGCCCAAGGTTCTCGACACCATTACCGCCAACGGCGGCAAATTCCGCATCGCCAAGATCGCCATCGGCCAGTCGCGGCACGATCCCAGCAATGCCGTGATCGAAGTTCAGGCCGATACGCCCCAGCGGATGCAGACGATCCTGGCCCAAATCGCTGACCACGGCGCCGTGCCGACCACCAAACGGGATTGTCATCTCGTCGCAGCCGACATGGACGGCGCTTTTCCTGAGGGCTTCTACAGCACCACGAACCAGCGCACCGAAATCCGCCTCGACGGCAAATGGACCCCCGTCGCAGATCAAGAAATGGACTGCGGCATCGTCGTCGAAGCAGGGAGCGTGGAGCGAGGAGCGGAGGGTAAATCCGTTGCGTCTAGTTCCGCCGGTCTCGCTCCTCGCTCCTCGCTCCTCACGCCTCGCTGCATCCCGATGACCGAAATCCGCCGCGGCATGCCGGTCGTGTGCGGCCACATGGGTGTCCGCGTCATCCCGGTCGAACGGACAAACGTCCGCAGCGACTTTACGTTTATGTCGAGCGGCGTGTCGACTGAAAAGCCGAAGACTGCACTCATGCAGGAGATCGCCCGCGACCTCGTGAAGAACCGGCGTGGCGGCGGCAAGACGCTCATCGTGGGCGGGCCCGCGATTGTTCACACCGGCAGCGGGCCTACGATCTGTCAGCTGATTCGTGGCGGCTATGTCAACAAACTTTTCGCCGGCAACGCCCTCGCCACGCACGACATCGAACACTCGCTCTTTGGCACCAGCCTGGGCGTGCACCTCGCCGACGCCAGTCTTGCCGAAGCGGGGCACGAACATCACCTCCGCACGATCAATCGCATCCGCCGCTGCGGTTCTCTCCGCAACGCGGTGAAAGACGGCACGCTGAAGTCCGGCATCATGTACGAATGCATCCGCCACAACGTCGACTTCCTGCTCGCCGGCAGCATCCGCGACGACGGCCCTCTGCCCGATGTCATTACCGATACGCTCGAAGCCCAGCGCCTGATGCGCGGGAAAGTTCGCGATGTCACGTTCTGCCTCATGATCGCGACTATGCTCCACTCTGTTGCCGTCGGCAACCTGCTCCCGGCCTGGGTCAAGGTCGTTTGCGTCGACATCAACCCGTCGACGGTGATCAAGCTCAGCGACCGCGGCAGCTTCCAAACTCTCGGCCTCGTTACCGACGTCGAACCCTTTCTCCGCGCGCTGGTCCAAGAAGTCCAACTCATGGAGATGTAAGCGCGAAATTGTCCTCCTGCCGCACGCCCCACTCCGCCTTCCGCACTCGAATTCATGCCCACCACTCCCCACGTGCTCATGTGTCCGCCCGATTTCTACGGCATCCACTACGAGATCAATCCGTGGATGGATATGTCGCGCCAGAGCGAGCGTGCCGTGGCGGTCGAACAATGGAACGCACTTTACCAACACATCCAATCGGCCGGTGCCAAAGTCTCGCTGCTCGAACCCGTCGAAGGCCTGCCAGACTTGGTCTTCACCGCGAACGCTGCGATGATCTTTGGCGAAAAAGCCCTGCTCTCTCGCTTCCGCCACCGCCAGCGGCAGGGCGAGGAGCCTTACAACCGCCACTGGTTCCAGCAAAACGGCTTCACAGTCGTCGATGTCCCCGAAAACTTTAGCTTCGAAGGCGCAGGCGACGCCCTTTTCTGCGGTGACACGCTCTACGCCGGTTACCGCATGCGCAGCGACGCCGCCGGCCATCAGCAAATTGGCCGCCTGCTCGGCTGCCGCGTGATTCCCGTTGAACTCATTGACGCCCGCTACTATCACCTTGACACGTGCTTCTGCCCGCTGAGCGCGACGGAAGCAATTTGGTACTCCGCCGCCTTCGATGAATATGGACAACGAGCAATTCGCTCGCACGTACCGTTGTTGTTGGAGGTCGAGCGCGAGGAAGCCGAGCGCTTCGCGTGCAACGCCGTCGTCATCGGCAAACGCGTGATCACGAACACCGGCTGCGACCGCCTTCACGCCGCGCTCGCCGCCCGCGGCTACGAACCCGTCGCCACACCGCTCGACGAGTTCGTCAAAGCCGGCGGCAGCGCGAAGTGTCTCACGCTCCGCCTCGACGGCGAAGAAGCCGCCGCCTGGAGGCGCCGTTAGAACAAGCCGCGAAGTAGAGCGTGCCAGTAGCCGCACCGCCACGCGGCCCGGAGTCCACCCAACAAGACACTTAGGCCGGATAACGAAACTGCAAGAGTTGCCTACCCCATGAGTAATACCGCCGCCATCGAAAGCACTGTCGTCTCGCCAGCGTCGCGTGATGCCCGCGCCAAATTCCGCGTGTGGCCCGCCGTCGTCCTGATCGCCCTCTTCTGGGCTTTCATTTATGTCAACCATCACTACGAGCTTTCGGGCGGCATCCGCTTCGCGTCGCTCCTTATTAGCTACGTGCTCGCACTCATAGCTTTCATTGCCTGGTGGCTGAGCCGTTCCGCGATTCCTTGGCGAGATAGGCTCGCAGCAATCGCAGTCGCGCTCATCCTCAGCATCCTCGCCTGCTGCGCCGCCACCGGCGTCATGCGGAATCCATTCTTCATGTTCCTGGCATCGTTGCCGACCATCCTCACAGCGTGGCTCGCGTGGGTCGTCGTGGCCCGCAGCATGAAGCCGATCCATCAACGCCTTGGCTTCTGCATCGCGATGCTGCTTGCCTTTGGCTACTTCACACTTGTCCGGTTCGATGGGCTCGACGCCAGCCAACAAGCCGAAACCAGCTGGCGGTGGCGACCCACCAAAGAACAAGACTTCCTCTCGACTGCAAATCGTGTCGCGTCTAGCGGCGGCGGCCACGCCGCGGTCCCACCTGCAGCCTCCACCCACGCCGGCTCGGACAAACCTACCGCGCGCTGGACGCCACTCGCGACCGACACCCTTGAATTCCGCGGGCCCAGCCGCGACGGTGTCATCCACGACACCCATATCTCGACCGACTGGACCGCATCGCCCCCGAAGCAACTCTGGCGCCGCAAAGTTGGTCCCGCCTGGTCTGGCTTGATCGTCGTTGACGGCCACGTCGTGACGCAAGAACAACGCGACAAATACGAAGTGGTCACCTGCTACGACGCCAACACAGGCGACGAACTGTGGGTCCATCAGGACGAACAGCGCTTCGAAGAAGCACTCGCCGGCCCCGGACCACGCGGCACACCAACATTCGCAAATGGCCGCATCTATGCGTACGGCGCGAAAGCCACGCTCAATTGCCTTGAACCGACAACCGGCGTCGTCATATGGAGCCACGATTGCTTGGCCGACGGCGAGGTCACTGCCGCCGAGATGCCCACGTGGGGGTACTCCGTCTCGCCACTGGTGGTTGACGGTCTTGTCATCGTATTCGTCGGCGGCACGAAAGATAAATGCCTGCTCGCCTATCACGCGGAAGACGGCAAACTCGCTTGGTCGCGGCCGGCTGGTAAGCAGTCGTACAGCTCGCCGCAGCTTGCCACGCTGCATGGCCAAAAGCAAGTGCTGATGCACGACACGCAATCGCTGACGAGCTTTAACATCGCCGACGGTGCGCCGTTGTGGAAAGCGCCGAATCCCACCGAGCTGGCGATGCCGATGCTGCAACCGCACATTGGTCCAGACGATTCGGTTATCTACAACATGGAACCGGGAATCACACGCCTCAAGATTACCCATGATGGGGACCAGTGGCATGTGGAACCGGCTTGGACCAGTAACAACCTTCGCGCCGGCTTCAGTGACTTCGTGCTCCACGACGGCTTGCTGTTCGGTCTTAACGACGGCGTTTTGTGTTGTATCGACCTCGCCAGCGGTGAACGACTGTGGAAGAAGGGGCGGCTCGGTCACGGGCAAGTGGTGCTTCTCGCCAACCAAGACCTGCTGCTCGTGTCTACGGAAAAAGGCGATGTCATCCTGGTATCGGCCGACCGCGCAGGATACAAAGAACTCGGCCGCTTCCAGGCGATTGAAGGCAAGACCTGGAACGGTCCGGTCGTCGCCGGCAACCGGGTTTTCCTCCGCAACGGCGAAGAAATGGCCGTGTATGAATTGCCGACCAAGGACGGGGCGCCGGCGGCGAACTGAGACCAGAGTATCCCTCCGTAAACACTGCGCTAGGCATCTCCTTACATTATGAGTCAAACCGCAAGGACGCCCATTTCTGCATCGGCAACCGTGGCCAGTATTGAGTACATTCGCGAGCAATTCCCCGCACTTGGCCGCAAGCACCGGGGTCACACGGTCGCCTACTTCGATGGTCCCGGCGGCACACAGGTGCCGCGGAGCGTGGGCGACGCCGTGGCCAATTATCTTTACCATCATAACGCGAACACCCACTGGAACTATCCAACTAGCGCTGAGACGGACGGGATCCTTACCGCCGCGCGCGAAGCGGTTGCCGATTTTCTCGGCGGATCGCCGAGTGAAATCGTGTTCGGTGCGAATGCAACCACGCTCGCCTTTCACGTTTCGCGAGCACTGGCTCGGGAAACGGCTGCTGAGGATGAAGTTGTCGTCACCGAACTCGACCATCATGCGAACGTGGGCCCTTGGCAAGCCCTTGCCGCCGAGACTGGCTGCACACTTCAAGTCGTCAAGTTCGATCTGAAGACAGGAGCATTGGATTGGGATGACTTCGAGCAGAAGCTGACGTCGCAGACGAAGCTGGTGGCGATTGGGGCGGCGTCGAACGCACTTGGCACGATCACGGATGTCCGCCGCGGTGCGGAATTGGCTCATAAGGTTGGCGCACGTGTGTTTGTGGACGCCGTACACTACGCGCCGCATAACTTGGTCGATGTACGAGCGATGGGTTGTGATTTTCTGGTGTGTTCCGCGTACAAGTTCTACGGGCCGCACATCGGCGTGCTGTGGTGCCGGCAGGAGTTGCTCGAGTCGTTGCCGTTCGCGAAGGTGCGCCCGGCGCCGACGACCGCCCCGGAGCGGGCCGAAACGGGTACGCTCAATCACGAAGGCATTGCCGGCGCGGCAGCGGCTGTTGACTTTCTGGCGTCGCTCGCAAAAGGTCCCTCGCGGAGGAGGCAGCTTGCCGCGGCGATGCAGGCTATGCATGAAAGGTGCAGCGAGCTGACGCATCAGCTTTGGAACGGGCTCGCAGCCGTCGAAGGCGTCAGGTTGTACGGCCCGCAGCCCGACGCTGCACGGACTTCGACGGTGGCATTCGCGGTGGAGGGTGTGCTAGCGGGTGAGGTTGCGCGGCAGTTGGCTGAACGTGGCGTGTTTGTGTCGCATGGCGATTTCTACGCGGCGACGGTTGTTGAACGCTATGGCCTTGGCAAGGAAGGTTTGGTTCGTGCTGGGTGTGCTTGCTATACCACGACGGATGAAGTTGATCGACTCATTAGCGGCGTCCGCGAAATTGCCAGCTCGCGGTAATTGTGGTCAGTTCATACTCCTTGTCGGGCCAGGCGGCGACGGTCGGTTTCTTTGAGGATCTTCTTGCGAAGGCGGATTTTCGTGGGCGTAACCTCCACCAGCTCGTCCTCTTCGATGTATTCGAGGGCCATTTCGAGCGACATGATGCGGGGCGGTTTCAAGAGGATGTTCTTGTCGGTGCCGCTCGCTCGCATGTTGGTGAGCTTCTTTTCCTTGGTCGGATTGACGGCCATATCGTCGTCGCGGGCGTTTTCGCCGACGATCATGCCTTCGTACACATCGTCGCCGGGGCTCACGAACAGTTCGCTGCGTTCTTGCAGCGTGTCGAGAGCGTAGGCGTTTACTGTGCCAGTACACATCGAGACGAGCACACCGTTGGGGCGATCGGGGATGTCGCCTTCCGCGGGAGCGAACTTCTCGAAGCGGTGATGGATGACGGCTGTGCCTTGGGTCGCGTTCAGGAGGCGGGTGCGGAGGCCGATGAGGCCTCGAGCGGGAATCGAGAAGCTGACGAACGTGTAGTTGTCGTGGGCGGTCATTTCGATGAGCTGGCCGCGGCGGGCACCAACGAGTTCCATCACGGGGCCGAGCTTGTCGTGCGGCACTTCGACGACGAGGCTTTCAAACGGCTCTTCGACGATACCGTTGTTCTTGTGCAGCACCACGTGCGGCTTGCTGATTGAGAGCTCGTAGCCTTCGCGGCGCATCGTTTCGATGAGCACCGAAAGGTGGAGCACGCCGCGGCCGAAGACTTGGAACGCGTCCATGCCGCCGGCCGGTTCGACGCGGAGGGCGACGTTGCGTTCGAGTTCCTTCTGCAGCCGCTGGTTGAGGTGCTGGCTCGTGACGTACTTGCCTTCGCGGCCGACGAACGGCGACGAGTTGATGCTGAACACCATTTGGATGGTAGGCTCGTCGACGTGCACGCGTGGCAGGGCGCGGCGTTCGAGGGGGTCGCTTACTGTGTCGCCGATGGTGACTTTTTCGATGCCGACGAGCGCGCAGATGTCGCCGGCGGTGGCTTCGGTGGCTTCGACGCGGCCGAGCTTGTCGAAGACGTGCACCTCGGCGACTTTCACGGTAGACGACTTGTCGTCGGCCTGCATGAGGGCGATCTGCTGGCCCTTCTTGATCGAGCCGGAGTAAATGCGGCCGACGGCGATGCGGCCGACGTAGTCCGACCAGTCGAGGTTGGTCACCAACATTTGCAACGGGGCGTTTTCGTCGATTTCGGGGCCGGGGATGGCTTCGAGCATCATGTCGAAGAGCGGCCGCATGGATTCGCCGGGTACATCCGGGTCGTCGGTGGCGTAGCCGCCCTTGCTGGTGGCGAAGATGTGCGGGAAGTCGCTGAGCACGTGTTCCCCGCCGAGGTCCATGAGCAGCTCGAACGCTTCGTCGAGCGTTTCGTGGGAGCGGGCGTCGGGGCGGTCGATCTTATTGACGACGACGATGGGCACGAGGCCGCATTCGAGGGCCTTCGACAGGACATAACGGGTTTGGGGCATCGGACCTTCGGCGGCGTCGACCAGGACGAGCGCTCCGTCGGCCATGCGAAGGACGCGTTCGACTTCGCCGCCGAAGTCGGCGTGGCCGGGCGTGTCGATGAGGTTGATTTTGACGCCGTTGTAATGAAGGGCGATGTTCTTGGCGAGGATCGTGATGCCGCGTTCGCGCTCCAGGTCGTTGGAGTCGAGAATGCACTCGCCCACGAGCTGGCTGGCGCGGAACTCGCCGCTCTGACGGAGCAGACAATCGACGAGCGTGGTCTTGCCATGGTCGACATGGGCGATAATCGCGATGTTACGGACGTCGGTGCGGCGCATCTTGCTGGAACTGACGGGCTGGGTGGCGGAAATCGTCGACATGCGGTGGGTTTGCGGGGCGGAGAATGGCGGTTGGCAGGAAATGGTACAAAGACCCGCAATTCTACCCCAATTAGGGCGGCGAGGGTACGCCAGTGGGCGGTTTGGCGTGGAAGGATGGGAGTCGGCGTTTTCATCGGTTATTTGCGTAGATGGTCAAAACTCCCTCCCGGGGTTTTGGCCATCTACGGGAGATTGGGCAGGTGCGGTCGGGCGCAGTCAGTGCACACGGATAGCCGAGACGCGATTGGGGAAGGAATCTCGCTTCTGGTGTGTTCGTATGTTCAGTATTATGTTGTCACTGTAGCAAAATGCGGAACTAAGTCAACGATTAAATTGAGCCACTTTGGCGAAACGTAACCTGAGGGAGGAGGGACCTGGCGTTCTCGCTGGACGGGAAACTACTCGCGGCCTGGGGCACGTACGGACTGAAGCTTTACTCTCTTACGAATGGCCGCGCGCTATATAGAGAGGTCAACGATCGGACGCTGCGTTGTTTCGCTTTCTTTTTGGACAGCAGGAGCTACGTGATGGGTCACTCCAAAGGCAGGGCCGTGCGATGGGACGTGGTCACGGGCAATGAGATTCAGTCGATCACGATTTCGGGGGCTGTGCCGCGGGTGGTGCAATAGTCGAGGAGAGGGTGGGCGGGATGATATGCGTTGTACGCCGAATTGAGTTTGCGGTGACGTGCAGCATCGCGGCGGTGCGAGGTTGCACTGTTGAATTGGTTGGCGGGGCCGACCCCTCCCCTAGCCCCTCCCCTTCGAAGGGGAGGGGGACGGAATATGGCGCAGCGTTGATGTGCGCTTGCTTGGGTGATGGGGCCCCAGGTCATTGACCGGGGGCTAAATGCGCGGTGCGTCTTTGGGCATGCCGCGAACTGGGAGCAGGGTTTGCAAGGTTGATATTTTTGGCTGGGGCATCGCAGAGCCTCTGACCCAGGCACCCAGACTTCAAGTATGTATCCGAGATTGTTGCTGTGTCTTCACCCCTCCCTAACCCTCCCCGTCGAGGGGAGGGGACCGGAAGAAAAGGTTTCGTTTTCCTTGTTTATTCGATGTTGGCTTGTTTGTTGGGTTCGGTGAGGTGTTGTTGCCAGGCGACGGGTTGGGTCCAGGCTTGTTGTTTTTGGTCTTTGAAGGAGGGGTCAGCGGCGGGTTTGGTCGAGGTGACTACGGCGCGGACGTAGAGTTCGTCGCCGGTGAGCGTGTACTCGGGCGAGGGGCCGGCGGCGGTGGCGAAGGTGAGGCCGACGTCGTGGGAGTATTTGCGGGTGGTGCGCAGGGGTTTGCCGTCTTTGTCGAGGCGCGGTTCGGAGGCGGCATCGTAGCCGATTTTGGTGCCGATGAACTGGGTGGAGTATTCGACGCCGGGTTCGGGCTCGATTTCGACGCGGAGGGTTTTCTTGGCTTCGTCGAACGTGACGCTGCGGAGCGTGACGCCGCTGGAGGCGTAGAAGTCGCCGGCTTTGATGGCTTTGATGAGCGTGTCGGGTTCGAGCTTCGTGGCGTGGACCATGATCCAGCCGCGGCCGGGGTGGCTGCCGGGTTTGCCGTTGTAGTAATGGCTGTCGTCGGTGCCGAGGCCAAAGAGCGGCGGGGCGTGCAGTTTGGCGATGCGGAGCGTGTTGGCGATGTCCCAGATTTGTTCAACGCTCGCGCGGCGGGAGTCGCCCTGGTGGTGGACGCCGTCGTGGCCGTTGTAGACTTCGACGAACCGCTCGCGAATGACCTGGGCGATGTCTTCGGCCGTGATGGCCCAGCCAAAATTGGGGTGGTTGAGGTGGACGAGGATCTCGTTGCCGGTGCGTTTGGCCTGCTCTTCGGCGGCGCGGAGGTTGTTTTCGATCGCGTCGGCGACCGTTTTGCCGCCTTGCGGTTCGATGACGTCTTCGACGTTCGTGGCGTTCATGTGGATGGGCACATCGAGCGCGCGGTCGCTGATCTCTTCGCACTGGATCATGAGGAACTCGTTCGGCTTTTCGACGAGCGTGCGGAACTCGGCCAGCGGCTTGAGGCGGACTTCGAATTTCGGCGTGTCGGGCTCGCCGCGAGTTTCGACCCATTTGTCGCCGAAGCGGGCACGGTACTTTTCGAGGGCGTCGGTGTAGCCACGTTTTTTTATGTCGTCGAGCTTCATCCAGCGGTCGCCGACGCTGAGGACGTTGTGGTCGGAGAGGGCGAGGAAGTTGTAGCCGTGCTGGCGGTACCAGTCGGCGATCATGTCGGGGAAGTCATTGCCGTCGCTCCAGAGGGAGTGGGTGTGGATGTTGCCTTTCCACCAGTGGAGGGTGGGGGCGTTTGCGGCGGGTTCGGCGCGGAGTGGAAGAATGGTGGTGAGCGCGAGGGCGAGTGTCAGGAGGGGGAGGCGAAGGGTGTTCATGGTGTTTCGAGTGCGGAAGGCGGAGTGGGGAGTGCGGAGTGCGGAATTAAAGGCGGGCGCGGGTTGTGATGGCGGAGAGTGACGCCAGGGCGATGGTTAATAGTGTAATGGAGGGTTCTGGGGCGGTCGAATTGCTGGAGCCGGTGGCGGCGGCGAAGGAGGGTTGTTCGCCGAAGCCGATCTGGGCGACGTCGCCGAAGCGAGTGCGCCAGATGGTGTAGTCGGCGGGGGTGACTTGGCCGTCGACGTTGCCGTCGGCGGCTGTGCCGGCGGTGACGGTTTGGCCGAGCGTGTTGCGCCAGAGGATGTAGTCGGCGGCGTCGACGATGTGATTGCGGTCGTAGTCGCCGCGGAGGCCGTAGACGTATTGGGCGGCGGCGATGTCGTCGACGTGCAGTTGGCGGTTGATAGCGGTGCAGCAATAGGGCGCGCCGGCGGCTTGATTGTCGCCGACGTACATCATGCGGCGGTCGGGGTCTTCGCCGGCCCACCGCGGGTGATTCAGGCCGATCGCGGCGTGGCCGAGCTCGTGGAGGAAGACGCCTTCGACGTCGTCGCCAAAGTTGTAGACATCAACGGGATCGACATCTTCCTGGCCAGGAGCGATTTGATAGGGGCGCTGCATACCGATGCCGGCGACGTTGAAGATGACGTCGCCCGAGAAGGGATCTTCGAAGAACGGGCCGGGCGGGCCGATGCCGATGGCGCTGCCGTGTTGGAACCAGTAATCGGGATCGTCGCCGGTCACGGCTTCGAATGCGCCGATGCGGATGTTGGGGCTGGTCGCGCCGGCGGCGGCGACTGGCAGGCCAGAGTCGCTCACAGGTCCGACGAAGGTGACGTTGGCGACGGCCGACCAAGTGTTGAAAGCGTTTTGGATGGCGGTGTCGAACGCGCCGGCGCCGTAGTTGGCGTCGACCGAGTTGCGGAGGGCCGTGATGCTGCTGGCGCCGGTGATTTGTTTGTGGAAGGGGAAGTTCGCCGGGTCGAGTGTGGTGCCATCGAGCATATAGCCCCAGGTGACGATCGCGCCGGTGCCGGCGGTGGGGTCGGCGCCCCATTTGGAGCCGAAACCGTTGCCGATGGTGTCGTAGGCGTACGCGGGCGCAATCGCCAGGGCGATTGGCAGGAAGTAAAGGACGGCGACAGATTGGCGCATGGGTCGCGGAGAGCCGTGGGAGGAGTTCGGTGGAATCGGGCGACCGTAGTGGATAATACTTGGGATTGAAATGCAACCAGGTGGTCAGCGCAAAAATAGCCGGACCGCGGTGGCGGTCCGGCTATTGAGGATAGTTTGAGATTTCTGGCCGTAGATTCGTCGCGGAGCGACGACGCTACTAGTCAGTGTCGATATTGTTTGCGGAGGGCAATGGCGCGCTTGTGCTTGCCGCTACGTTGTGGCTGCGGCGGTCGACGATGAGCGAGCCGTTGTTGGCGACGTCAAACAGTGGGCGGTAGCAGTTGTCGTGGCACTTGCGAGCCTGGCAGTCCCAATGCCAGACGAGGCCGACGCCGACGTTCCAGGCTTCTGAGGAAGCGCCGGCCACACCATCCTTCTCGTTCGGGATCAGGTATTCGAAACCGGATTGGACGCTGAAGCGATCGCCGACGGGGATGAAGACGTCGGCGCCGAAGATGCCGTCGGAGTCGTCGTTGCAGCCTGCAAAGATGCGTCCTTCGCCGCCGGCCACACCGTGGTAACGGTAGAACAAGTAGAACTGGTCGCTGGCACGGAACTCGTAGGTGCCGTCGTTGCCGTCGTCGAAGCCGTGGTTGTTCATGCCGAAGGTGGCCGAGGCGCCGAACTCGTGGCAGCCGCCATCGCGGAGACTGAGTTCGGAACGCATCTGGTGGAAGTTTTCGGAGCCGAAGCGTTCGTCGTGGAGGACATCCCAGACGGCACCGAAGTTGAGGCCGAGCGGTTGGCGGTGAAACAAGCCGGCGGTCGCGAACTGTTGGAAGTGTTGATCGGGAGTGCCGGTGTTTTCGTCGCCGTTGAGCTGGTTCTGAGTGCCGCGCCAGCCGAATTGGTAGCCGAGGGCGGCGTAGGGAACCTTGGCGCCGATGTTGAAGCCTTGGTTGAAGCCGAAGTTGCCGCTGTCGCGGTTTTGATCGTACGGGCTCTTGAAACCTTGGACGCCGCCGAAGACCATCACTTCTTGCCATTTTGGAACGCGGACGCGAACAGTATGGCAAGCTTCGGGGTCGCCGGGTCCGAGGCAGAAGAGGTCGTCGCCGCAGCAGCAATCGTTGCAGGTGCACCCCGCTTCGCAACCACAGCCAGGCTCACAGCTGCAGCCGGGTTCGCCGCAGGGGCAGCCGCCGTTGCAGGGACCATCGCAGGGGCAGCTGCCGTCGACGCAGCCGGGGCCGCCGTCGTCGTACGGTTGGTACGGGCCGATGAAGGCGCCGGGGCCGTCGAAGTGCTTCATGACGGGATCTTGCATATCGGCGCGATTGTTTGGCGAGGGCAAGGTTTCGGTAACGACGCTCTTCTGCGGCGCTTCGCCTTGGAAGGCGACGTTGATCGTGTCCCAGAAGCCGCCGCTGGCGTAGTTGACTTCGTTGCGGCGAGCGTTTGTTGATTGTGGCCGTTGCTGGTGGTTGGGGCGTTGCGGCGCTTGAGCATAGGCTGGGCGGACGGCGTTGTTCGAGTTGTTATGCGGATTGAACGTGCTGGCGGCCGGGGCTTTGGCTGTGGCGTTGGCGGCCGGACGTTGAACTGGTTGCTGCGGCGCGCTGGTGGCGGCGGATTGATTGCTGGCGATGCGCTGGGCACCGGTGGGCGGCTGGAAGGCACGGGGTTCTTGAGCCGCGGTGCGCGACTGTGGTTTGTTGCTGACGGGGGACGATGTCGATTTCGGGACCGGTTTCTGACGGAGTGGATTGGAGGCGTCGTCGTCGCGCGAATCGGCGGTTGCGGCCGGTTGCTGATTATTTGGCAGACGCCAGGCTTGATTGGCGTCGCCGCTGGTGGCGGCCGACGTGCTTTGCGCGGTGCGCGGGCGGGTAATGCCAGACGCTCGCCACTCGTCGTCGGCGGCGGCAGTTTGTGTGATCGCGGTGAGGGCCCAGGCGGTGCCGAGGGCGAGGGTCGAAAGTTGGAACCGACGCGCGGTAAGACGGGCGAGAAACATCGGTTGATCCTTCAGGGGGAGCAGTTCGCAAACCAGTGGCGGCCGCCGGCCCTATTTCGAGCGCAGGCAACTGCCGTGATCCCCCCTTGGACCAAAGGCTTGATGGGTTTATCGGCAGTTGGTGGGTAGCCCTTTCGGAAAAGTTTACGAAATCGTTAAACTCGTGTGCTGGCGGCGCTGCCGCCGATAGCAGAGCCGATAGCCACGAAAAGGGGCGCCGACGCACGGCAAAGCGCCAGCAGGATGCGGAGGCCTTTTGGTGACGGCATTGTGGCTATAGGTTGTGCTTATCATTAACGAAGGCAGCGCATTCGCGACGCATGCGGTGCATTTGCTGATCATAAAACTAACGAGCACGGGATCATGGACGCTAGCAATTTCACGATAACGGCCAACCTGGTGGATATTTCAGGGAAGCGCGTGTTCGCGGCCGAGGTCGTGGTCGAGGATGGAAAGGTGGCAGCGTTCAACCGGACGAAGCAGCAGCCCAGTACTTATATATTGCCGGGGTTCATCGACGCGCATGTGCATGTGGAAAGTTCGATGCTGGTGCCGAGCGAGTTCGCCCGGGCGGCGGTCGTGCATGGGACGGTGGCCACGGTGAGCGACCCGCACGAGATTGGGAATGTGCTCGGCGTGGCGGGCGTGGCGTACATGCTGGAGAACGCGTCGCATGTGCCGTTCAAGTTCTTCTTTGGGGCGCCGTCGTGCGTGCCGGCGACGACGTTCGAGACGGCCGGAGCAGAGATCACCGTTGCCGAGGTCGAGAAGCTGCTGGATGATCCGCGGATTTTGTACCTGAGTGAGATGATGAACTTCCCGGGCATTCTGAACGGCGACGCGGCGTGTTTGGCAAAGGTGAAAGCGGCACACGATCGCGGGAAGCGAGTGGATGGTCACGCGCCGGGGCTGCGCGGCGAAATGGCGGCCCGGTATATCGAGGCCGGCATCACAACGGATCATGAGTGCTTCACCAAGGAAGAGGCGCTCGATAAGGTGCGGGCCGGCTGCAAGGTCGCGATTCGCGAAGGCTCGGCGGCGCGGAATTTCGACGCACTGTACACGCTCTTGGGTGAGGCCCAGGGCAAAGTGATGCTGTGCAGCGACGACAAGCACCCAGATGAGTTGGCGGTGGGGCATATCAATACGCTGGTGAAGCGGGCGGTCGAGCGCGGGATTGATGTATACGATGTGCTGCTCGCGGCGTGTGTGACGCCGGTGGAGCACTACAAGCTGCCCGTGGGGCAGTTGCGCGTGGGCGATGCGGCAGACTTTATTGAAGTGGGTTCGCTAACCGAGTTCGACGTGCTGAGGACGTGGATCGATGGGAAGCTTGTAGCCGAGAAGGGCGCGACGACGATTCAGCGGGCGGAGCCGAAAGTTGTAAATCGCTTCACAGCGCATAAAATCACGCCCGAGGCGATCGAGATTTCGGTGCCCGCAGATTCGAAGTTGAAGCTGCAGGTGATCGAGGCGCTAGATGGGCAGCTCATTACGAATCGGTTAGAGTACCCAGCCCAAGTGGTGAATGAGGCGGTGCACGCGCAGCTCGAGCTCGACATTTTGAAGCTGGTGGTGGTGAATCGCTATTTCGAAGCGCCGCCGGCGATTGCGTACATCAAAAGCTTCGGACTGAAGCGCGGGGCGATGGCGTCGAGCGTGGCGCACGACTCGCACAATGTGATTGCGGTGGGCACGACCGATGAGGACATTGCGGCTGCGGTGAACTTGGTGATGGAGGCGGGCGGCGGATTGTCGGCCGTGTGCGTGGCTGACAAGGTTGCGGAAGTGCTGCCGTTGCCGGTGGCAGGCTTGATGGCGACCGGGACTTGCGGGGAAGTCGGCGCGGCTTACGGCAAGCTCGACAAGCTTGTGAAGGCGTGGGGTTCGCCGCTGCGGGCACCCTATATGACGCTGTCGTTTATGGCGCTCTTGGTGATTCCGGCGCTGAAGCTGAGCGACGAAGGGCTGTTTGATGGGGCGAAGTTTGAGTTTACGGATTTGCTGGCTTAGACCACCAATCACCGTGAGGCGGATTGGGTTTTGAGCGTTCCGTCAGCTATAATTGAGCAAATCCAAATCCGTTAGACCGGCTCGAAGGTCAAAATCTATGCCGCAGCAAACGATTGAAGAACGCGTCGCTGCCCTTGAATCGCGATTCACGGAACTCTTGAATACGATGCAAAGCCGACCTCCGAAGGGGGCGTGGCGGAGTGTGGTCGGCATGTTTGCTGATGATCCGCGAATTGAGGACCTCCAGCGGGAAGTTCAGCGTATTCGCGACGATGACCGGGCGTCCATCCGCCAAGGTGAATCGTGATCATCTTCGACACCGACCATTTCATGATCCTTCAGGTCGCAAGAGGAAGTTCTTATGACGTCCTGAAATCGCGTATCGACGCGTCGCTCGATCAAGACTTTTGGACGAGCATCATCACTTTCGAGGAGCATATGCGCGGCTGGCTTGCGGAGATTCGCCGCGCACGCGATGTCGCCGACGAGGTCAGGCCATATGACCAATTGTTCAATCTCTTGCGTTTCTTTCAAGCTTGGGACATTCTGCGTTTCGATAACTATTCGGCCGTCCGGTTCGAAAGATTGCGGAAGCAGCGAATTCGAATTGGCACTCAAGACTTAAAAATCGCGTCAATCGCACTTGAGAACAACGCATTGCTGCTGTCTGCGAATCTGCGCGACTTCCAACAGGTTCCTGGGCTACGGGTCGAGAATTGGCTGCAGTGATGCGAACTGCGTCATCAATCGTCTCGATGTGCAAGCTCGCTGCTCATGGGAGCCTCTTTAGGAACGCCGTGCTTAATTTTGTCGCCTCTGGGAATCGCCGACGTTTGAAAATCTCTTCCGCCTCGGAGCGAAACGCCGTAGCTTCGGTTGGTCGGTTGTGCCGGCCGTAGGCTTCCGACATTTGCAGGAGGAGTTGCATTAGCGTAAGGTCGTCCCAATGCGCTCGCCAGCCGTCGGGGTCGAAGCACAGGCGCGCCTTTTCGATAGCCTGTTCGAGAGCCGCGATCTCCGTGTCTCCTTCGCCGGCCAGGCGCCGCCGATTCGCCTCGGTATGCCACCACCAAACGTGGGCGAGATGAATGCCGCTGGCCGAGCGCAGCAAATCTTTATGTTCGCCGGCATACTCCTGGACAAGTGCTTCCAACCAAGCCCACGCAGCCTGCAATGATTCGGCAGCTGAAGCCGGCTTTTTACGTGCCAGGTCGCACCTAGCGGAGACGATGAGCAAGCGGGCGATACCAAGGTAATCGACAATTTCGCCTTCGCTTTGGCGCCAAGCGAGCGTACGGTGAACAAGCCGGCGCGCCTGCCGTGTGAATCCGAGGCGCTGCAATGCTGCCGCTTCGTTCGCGATATAGTGACGCGTGAGTATCCGTGAACCGTCGTCGGATTTTTCGGTAGCCAATCGGCGCGAGGCTAATTCGGCTTCATATTCGCCAAACAGGCGTTGAATCAGCGCCACGGCGGAGCAGGCCTGGGCGGCATAGATCGAATCCAGTCCAGGGAGTTTCAGAATTCGCTCATAACTAGCTAGAGCGCCCCGCCAGTCCCCGGCCTCTTCCAGATCTTCCGCGAGGCATTCCCAATAGAGTCGCTCCTCGTATTCGCCGCGGCTGAGCCGCAGAGTCGACTCTCGCACAAATTGGAGAGTATCCGAGTCGGAGTCTTCCTCCGGATCCCAGTCGGCGATTGCCTGTTGAGCATCGGCGATCATTGACTGCAGGCTTTTGGGCAGCTCGGCGAGAGGAGAGTCGTAGGACATATTTGCACGCCGTTTGGTGGAAGAGGCTTTCGAGCCTATTGTCCGTCGAACCCACTGGCAACTCTAGGCTAGCTCTACGATCGTAGTCTAATATTCATCGGCGGTGGCGTCTAATATTCCGGGATGGTTGCGATCGGGAACAAGCCAAATACCGCTGGTCATCATTTTGTTCAGCGTGACAACGCTACCCCCCCCACGGTACAATTGGCGATCACACTCAGGCGGGAGCTGCCCGCTCCTCGCTTATCTTTTTTCTTTTGCCTCGTTCGTGGCAGTCCGCTCTATCCTCTCGCGCAGGAGTCTTGAAGTATGGCTACGGTTACGAAGACGATTCGCAAGCCACAAGTTCGACAGACGCAGTGTTTCATTGGCGGCAAGTGGGTTCCGTCGAACAGTGGGAAGACGTTTGAGACGATTCACCCGGCGACGGAGGAAGTGATTTGCGAAGTCGCGGAAGGGGATAAGGAAGATGTGGATGCGGCCGTGGATGCGGCGCGCAACGCGTTTGAGAACGGCCCGTGGTCGAAGATGGATGCGCGGGATCGTGGTGCGCTCATCAACAAGCTGGCTGATCTCATTGCCGAGGAGGCCGATGAACTCGCGGCGCTTGAGACGCTGGACAACGGCAAGCCGATCAGCGATTCACGGACAGCCGATATTCCGCTCGTGATCGACTGCTTGCGCTACTATGCAGGATGGGCTGACAAGATCGAAGGGCGAACGATTCCGATTCGCGGCGACTATTTTTGCTATACGCGGCGCGAGCCGGTGGGCGTGGTCGGGCAGATCATTCCGTGGAATTTTCCGGCGCTGATGGTCGCGTGGAAGTGGGGCCCGGCCCTGGCGGCGGGCTGTACAATCGTGATGAAGCCGGCGGAGCAGACGCCGCTCACCTGTTTGCGGATGGCGCGGCTCGCGCAGAAGGCCGGGATTCCGGATGGCGTTATTAATGTGGTGCCCGGTTTCGGGCCGACGGCCGGTGCGGCGCTGGTGAAGCATCCGGGCGTCGACAAGATCGCGTTCACGGGCGAAGGTACGACGGCGAAGATCATTCAGCGCGAGGCGGCGGACACGTTCAAGCGGCTTACGTTCGAACTTGGCGGCAAGAGCCCCAACGTCATCTTCGCCGATGCGGACTTGGATTCGGCGATCGAAGGCGCACACTTCGGCCTGTACTTCAACCAAGGCCAGTGCTGCTGTGCGGGCAGCCGGCTGTATGTGGAAGAGCGCGTGCACGACGAGGTAATCGATCGGCTGCGGGAGCGGAACGAAGATCGCCGCGTGGGCGATCCGTTCGATCCGGAAACGCAGCAAGGGCCGCAGGTCGATCAGGCACAGTTCGACAAGATTCTGCGGTACGTAGAGTACGGGAAGCAGGACGGCGCCGAGTGCTTAACGGGTGGCAAGCGAATTGGCGATCGCGGTTATTTTGTGGAGCCGACGTTGTTCGCCGGCGTGACGGACAACATGCGGATTGCCCGCGAAGAGATTTTCGGACCGGTGCTGAGCGTGCTGAAGTTCAAGAATGTCGACGAGATGATTCGGCGGGCGAATGACACGAACTACGGCCTCGCGGCGGCGGTTTGGACGCGGGATGTGGCGAAGGCCCATCGATTTGCGGCGAAAGTGCGGGCCGGCACGGTGTGGGTCAACTGCTACGATGTGTTCGATGCGGCTGCCCCGTTTGGTGGGTTCAAGCAGAGCGGCATCGGCCGCGAACTGGGCGAAGCGGCCCTGGCGAACTACACTGAGTTGAAGACGGTGACGGTAGCGGTGAGCTGAAGCTCAGGGATAGCGTGTTGCTGAATTGCGAATGAGGTTGTCGTCATTTCAGCCGGCATGCGGTGATAGTCGACCAGTTGCCGCGCGGTTAGCCCGCTGTGGATGAATGTCGGTCACGGCTGGGCTACGGTTGCCGGGACGCTCAATTTGTGCACGCGGTTCACCCCTCCCTAATCCTCCCCGTCGAAGGGGAGGGGACCAGATGAGTGATTGTGGCAGTGCTTGCGCTAAAGAGCCGTTGTTGATTGATCGAGGTGTTTATGAAGAGCCTGCAAGGTTGTTGGGTTGCGTGTTGCATCTTTGTCCTGTGTGCAAACGCGGTTCGCGCGCAGGAGGTGCCGGGTGGTACAGAGAAGGAAGCACCGGCGCCGATCGGTGTGGAGAAGTTTTATTGGGATCTGACGAAGTCGGAAGACCGCGCACTCAAGACGATGGCCGAGCGGTACGTGAATCTCGTGAAGGTGCAGGAGTGGAGCGATCAGTCGGGCAAGTTCAAGACTGTGGCGCATTACGTGAAGCATGACCCGAATCTCACGACGGTGACGATACGGATCATGAAAGGCCGCGGCGCGGAGCGGACCTCAGAAGATAAGACGGTGCCGGTCGACAAGCTGAGCAAAACGTGCCAATCGCGCGTAAAGCAGATCGATACGATGCAGAAGAAGCTGAAGGAACTGGCGGCGAAGGATCCGAAGAATGGCACGCCGGGGACGTCGCCGGAGGGGCCGGGCGCGGCGGTGGCGGGCGAAACGGGTGCCGGGCCGGCGGCGAGCGGACCGGCGGGAGCGCAAGGGCCAGGTGCTCCTGCGGCACCTGAGCCGGATCCGAGTGCAGCGGAGCCGGATCCATTGGGGTTTGGGGAGATTCAATTTGAGCAGCCGGCGGCGGTGCCTGGGACGGGGCCGTAGGAGTTGCTGTCAATTGGCCGCCAACGCCGGAGGAGCGGTGCGGCGAGATGTTTGTGCGCTCATGTGGCCAGCGTCGACGTTGGACTGACGGTGTTTTGCCGCTACACTCCGGACCGCGTGGCGGTCCGGCTATCGGACGGCGTTTCTGTAGCTAGGCTACTAGTGGTGCTGTGCAGTTGAACACGCCGCAGCCGAGTTATTCGTTGCTTGCAGCAGGCATTGCCAGCGTAGAAGTTGGCGAACTCTTCCCAGAATTCTTGGGAAACCGGGCAAACTTTGCCGATTATTCCGGTTATGCGGATCGTAGCGGTTGCGCCGGGTTATGCGCGCCCCCGCTGGAAACCAGAGTTTAGCCTTCGGCTGGTACAGTCATGATGGTCGCCAAGCCCTTTTTACGGCGGTTGCGCGGTGTTCAGGTCTGCGGGCTCGTTTGCGCCGTACTGCTAACTTTGGTGGCAGCTGATAGTTCGCGCGGACAGGCGCCAAGCTTCGCTGCACCGATGCAGTCGGCGCAATCATCTCCAGTGGTTGGCGGAACCGAATCGAAGGTCGCGGCCTACCCGCTGAATGCGGCCACGCGCGGCGTGCTGACGAATTGGCAGCAACAGGCTGCCGACCGCGCGGACATGCGGGTGGCGATCGACGAGCGGACCGGCCAGGCGCTTGTGTTCGCACCGCCCGAGGTGCATGCCCAAATCCAACAGCAGCTCAACACGAAGATGCCGGCGACGCAGTTGCAGGCGCCGGCAGTGGCGGTTCAGCCGCCCGCGGTTGCTGCGCCAAATGTGGGACTCAACGTGCCGGGCAATGCGGTGCTGTTTCAATTGCGGCAAATTCCGGCAGCGGAACTGCACGGGAAGCTGGAAGGGCTGTTGTCGCGGCAGTTGCCGGCGCGAGTGGATGCATCGGGCGAGTGGCAGACGTTCCCGGTGGAAGCTTCGCCGGGCGCAAGTGTAATGATGAGCGTGAATGCGCGGGCAGCGCAGGTGCGTTTGGATGGGCCGCCAGCGCAAGTAGCGGCTTGGCGGAGTGTGATTGAGGCGATCGATAGTCCGCCGACATCGCCGGATCGAGTGACGAAGCTCGTGGCGACCAAGGCGAATAGTCACGATCGCGTGCGGCAGGCGTTGCAGGTGTTGCAGCAGGATGGCGCGGGGCGGTCGGGAACAGGGACCTTAGTTTCAACGATCTTTCAGCCGCAGGGAGCCGGCGTTGCCCCGGTGGATTCGTTGGCGCAAGCGGCACCGCAGGGCCCGCCTGCTGAAGCGGGTTCGCCGGCGAGTCCGGGGGCGGCGGGTGCTGTGCAACCTGGAGCTGCGCAGGCGACGGCCGGGAGTGTACAGACGGCGCAGGATGCGATCAAGCTTGCCGAGGCGGCAGGCGGCTTGTTGGGGCCAGTGCAGGTGGAGTTCGTGGAAGGGCTCGATGTGATCGTGCTGCGTGGCAGCGAGCGCGATGTGCAGCGGGTGATGGATATTATCAAGCAGATTGAAGAACTGAGCGCTACGACGGTGCCGGAGATTCAAATCTACCCGCTCAAGTTCATTGATAGTGTGCAGGTCGCGGCGTTGTTGCAGCGGTTGTACGAGCAGGTGCTGGGACCGCGCATCGGCACGGTCAGCATCACGCCGTTGGGCAAGCCGAACGCACTATTGCTAATTGGCCGCAGCGAAAATGTGAAGATGGCGATTGAACTTGTGCAGCGGCTGGATCAGCCGGTGGTGCCGACGTCGCGGTTTGAAGTGTTTCCGCTCAAGCATGCGGCGGCTGCGGAGGCGAAGACGTTGATTGATGGGTTCCTTAACCAAACGCAGGGCCAGGGACAGAACCAAGGTGGAGCACCGACGGGTCAGCCAGGCGGGAGCACGAACCCCGCCAACAATTTCATCACGCTCGCCACGCGGGCCGTGGTGGTGGCCGATCAGCGGACGAATTCATTAATTGTGATCGCAAGCCCACGTGATATTGCGGAGGTGGCGGCGCTCGTGCAGCGGATTGATACGCCCGGCGCTTCGGCAGAATTGAAGGTATTCACGATCGTCAACGGCGATGCGACGGCGCTCATGGAGATGCTGCGGTCGTTGTTCTCAGTCGGCGAGTCGGGCGGTGGCCAAGGCGGCGCGAACAACCCGAACGCCGGCGGAGGCAGCGGGGCGCTGGGGCAATCGAATCCGGTGCGGATGCAGTTCTCGGTCGATACGCGCACGAACAGTATTATCGCTGTCGGCAGCCGCGAGGATTTGGCGGTGGTCGAAGCGATATTGCTGCGGCTCGATGAAGGCGACTTGCGGGAGCGGCAGACGACTGTGTTTCGGCTCAACAACGCGTTTGCCGAGAATGTGTCGCAGGCACTTAACAACTGGCTGCAAACGCAGCGGCAATTTGAAACGCAGTCGGAAATCACGATCAGCCCGTTCGAGCAGATCGAGCGGGAGGTGGTGATCGTGCCCGAACTGGCGACCAACAGCCTCATCATCAGTGCGACGCCGCGGTTCTATAACGAAGTGCTGAAGGTGGTGAAGGAGCTCGATGAGCGGCCGCCGATGGTGCTCATTCAAGTGATGATCGCCGAAGTACGGCTCAACGACACCGATGAGTTCGGAGTCGAGCTTGGTTTGCAGGATTCATTGTTGTTCGATCGGTCGCTGGTTTCCGACGTGCAGACGTTAACGACGACGACGACGAACCAGGTTAATGGCACGTCGGTTACGACCGAGCAGCAGAATATCATCAACGCCAACGGCCAGCCCGGTTTCAACTTCAACAACCAGCCGTTGGGCAATAATTTGAGCACGCAGGCCTTGGCCGGCGCCGCCAATGTGGCGACGCAGGGGCTCTCGAATTTCTCGCTGGGCCGCGTGAATAATGACTTGGGCTTTGGCGGGTTCGTATTTTCGGCGTCGAGCAGCAGCGTGAGCTTTTTGTTGCGGGCGCTACAGGAAAAGCGGCGGTTGGAAGTCTTGAGCCGGCCGCAGCTCATGGCGCTCGATGGTCAGCCGGGTTACGTGCAGGTTGGTCAAAACGTGCCGCGTATTTTGGCGACGAACATTGATGCGCTCGGCGGACAGACGAATTCGATCACGTACGAATCGGTGGGTCTAATCTTGCAGGTAGTGCCGCGAATCAGTCCCGATGGGCTCGTGGTGATGCAGATTACGGCGAACAAGTCTGAAGTTGGTCCCGAGGCGGAAGGCATTCCGATTTCGGTGTCCAACAACGGGCAGGTGTTGCGGGCGCCACGCATCGATATCACGCAAGCGCTGACGACGGTGAGCTCGCTGAGCGGGCAGACGGTCGTATTGGGTGGTTTGCTGCAGACGCGGAAGTTCGACGTGCATCGCCGCGTGCCGCTGCTCGCTGATATTCCCCTGCTGGGCGACTTGTTTCGTTATGACAGCACGTCGGAGGAGCGCCGCGAGTTGCTGATTATTCTTACGCCGCAGGTCATCTACACGAAGATGGACTCGGACCTGGTGAAGCAGATCGAGTCGTCGCGGATGAGCTACGTGCTTTCGGACGTGATCAACCTGCACGGCGAAGCGGGTCTGCGCAGCCGGTGCGATGGTTGGTACGAAGGCGAAATGGAATCGGTGTACCCGAGCGTGGTGCCGGAGGAAGGGCTGCTGCCGCTCTCCCGCGGGCAAGGCGCGGCCGGCTGCGAGCCGACGTTGTATCCGCCACCGGGGCCAGTACCTACGGATGCGCCGACGCAAACACCAAACGGCAATGGCGAGCCGATTCCGCCGCCGAGTTCGCGGCAGTCGCCAAGCACGTCGCGGGCGGTGAACCAAAATATGACGTATACCCAGCCGCAGGGCACGGTGCAGCCGGCGTTTTATCAACCGCCGGTGCAGCAAGCGGCGATGACTTCTCATTAGTTCTGCGTGCCGAGGTAGTGCGGCCGGATTCTTGCGAATCCAGCTGCGAACTGAATGCACGAAAATCCAACGGCTGATCGATGAACGCAATCTTTCGAATTCGAGTAATCGGCGTCGCGATGTTGGCAGCAGCGATGGTTAGCAACCTGGGCTGCGCGAAGATGTCGTGGAAGCCAGCGGAGATGTTCAGCTTGGATAATACGTGGCCGTTCCGCGATGAGAACGAGCCGCAGGAAGGCACGCCGACGCGGATGACGGCGACGTGGGCCGACACGGTGTGCTCGCAGCCGGGAAAGAAATCGCAGCGTGGGTTCGGCGGCCGGGTCACATTCTACGAAAAGGACGAGAAGAAGCCGATCCTGGTCGACGGTGAGCTTGTGGTGTATGCGTTTGATGAAACGGACCGCGAGCCAACGGACACGAAGCCGACGCGGCGGTATGTGTTTCCGGCCGATCAAATTCCGCTGCACATGAGCAAGAACGAATTTGGTGCTTCGTACAGTTTCTTCCTGCCCTGGGACGAAGCCGGCGGTCCGCGGACGGAGGTGAGCCTGATTTGCCGCTTCGCGCCGAAGAAGGGCTCGCTCATCAGCAGCGAGCAGGCGCGCGTGAACTTGCCCGGGACGATGGCTCCGGTGGCGAAGATCGACGGTCGGGTGCAGCCGCCGAAGCTGCCCGAGGGCGTCGAGGCAAAGCAGCCGATTCAAACGCTGCAGGCGCTGCAAGAGAAGCGGATGCGGGACCGCGACGGGGCCAAGCAAGCTAGTTACGAGGCGGCCGTGGCGGTCGACCCGCAGGCGGCGCTCGCGAATGGTTCACAGGATCCGGCAGCCTTGCCGGCGAAGAAACTCACAGCGACGACGATCAATTTGCCCGGCACTTATCAATTGCCGACAGCCGCGGAGATAGCAAATCAGCCGATTCCTGGGGCGGCGAACGCGCATGCGATGGCGCTGCAATATCAGCAACCGGCGCAGTTGCCGATCATGAATCAGTCGATGCAGCCGCTGGGCGCGTACCCGTTGCCGGCTGCAGGGGCCCTTCCGGCTGCAGGCGTATTGCCTGCCGGGACGATTGCGCCAGTGCCAACGGGCGCGTGTGGTCCGACCGGAATGAGCCGCGCGTTTCCCGGCACGCAGCCGATGCTGTCGCCGAACGGTGCGCTGCCCGGCGCGGGGCAGTTGCCGCTGGGTTCGCAGCCCACGATGCTGCCGGTGACGCAACCGATGACGCAACTGCCAGCCGGCTACAGCCTGACACCGGCCACGCAAACGCCGATGATGCAACAGCAAGCGCAGCAGGCAGCCCAGCAACAATCATTGCAACAGCAGCTCATGCAGCAACAGTTGATGCAACAGCAGGCGCTGCAGCAACGGATGCTGCCGCAGTCACCTGTCGTCGCGCCGACGGCCAGTCAGATTCCGTTACAAGCGGGTGGCGCGGCGACGATCAACTACCCGGCGGGGGCGCAATATCTTCGATAGGCAGTTCGCCCGGCACGGTCATGTCGTTGCGAACGGCGCGAACGCCTTGTTCGAGCGACACGAGCTGGCCGATGACATCGCGTTCACTCGCGCTTTTGGCGACGCCGGTGATGACAGCGGTGTCGCCCTGGACGGTGACGATGGGCATCGACATGTGATGATCGGCGAGGATTTTCGCCAGGCGGGTTTGGAGTTTCGACGCAACTACACTGGGCGCGGGGGGCGTTGCGTCGAAACCGACCTGCACTTCGATGCGCATAACCTGAGAAGGGTTTTTTGACGCCGTCTGCGCCTTTTGTTGGCGATTCTGGCGCGCCATTTGGCGGTTCATGTTGTTGAAGAACTGAGTGCTCGCGCGGTTCGACTGAGCGAACGTGCCCTGCATGTCGGCGGCATCGCGGCCGACGAACGACTGACCGCCACCGTATTGACCGCCGCCGATGCCACCGCGGCCGGAGTTGCCAAAGCCACTCGCGCCGAAGCCCGAGTTGCCAAATCCGCCGCTCATGCCCCCCATGCCGCCCATGGAGTTGCCGAATCCGCCGGCGCCGAAGCCGCTCATGCCGCCGGCGCCGAGGCTACCGCTGCGGCCGATCGAGCTGCCGAAGCCGCCGCCCATTCCGCCCATGCTGCTGCGGAACGCCGAGGCGCCAGAAGTTGCCGTGCCCGCGCCGCCGCGGCCTTGAGCTAGTGCGATCGAGGGGTCGGCGAGTACGAAAGTCGAGAGGATGGCGAGCGTTAGGAGGCGCGGCGACATAGTAGATCCTCCGCAGGGTGGCTGCAACCATTCTATATTATCTGGCCCGCGAAGGTATAATCAGAGCCAAGTTTTCGCCGCGTCTGACGAATTTCAAGCAAATTGCCCGCTTAATTGGCAAATGCCGGCGGCGAAAAGTTTTCCGGCAGCGGCGGGTTGGGCCTCAGTTCTGGGAGTCGTGCGATGCGGTTGATTGAATTCCGCTACGGGCGTTTTGTGTGTTTCGCTCGGCGGGCGTGGTTGTGGGCGGCGGTCAGCTGTGCTGTGGCGTTCGGCGTCTCCGGGGTGAGCGGGGCCGATCGGCCTTCGGCGATGAAGCTCTTTCCCGAAGAGTCGATTGTATTCGTCCGCGTATCGAACGGGCATGAGTTTGGCGAAAAGGCCAGCCAGGGCAACTTTGGCCGGATGCTGCAGGATCCGGAGCTCAAGCCGCTCGTCGACAATTTGTATGGCAAAGTTGGCGATTTGTACACGCAAGAGGGGGCGAGCAAAGTTGGCGTGACCTGGGAAGAGCTCAAGAAGCTGCCCAAGGGGGAGATTGCATTCGCGGTCGTCGCGCGGCCGGAGAAGCGGCCGGCGCTGTTGCTGCTCATCGATCAAGGCGAGGAGGCATCGGTGGCGGATAAGCTTGTCGACCGCGCGCTCGACCTCGCCAAAGAAAAAGGCGGAGAGTTCAGCACGGAGAAGATCGGCGACGTCGAAGTCACGGTGGTTCGCGACAAGGATCGCGAGAACCGCATGTTCGGCGTGTGCCGACGGGAGAATGTCATCCTGGTGGCGACCGATGCGAATGTGATTCACGGCGTGTTGTGGCATTGGGATCATGCGGGCGAAGCGGGAGCGGCAGCGGAGGCCGACGCAGCGACTGTAAGCGTCGAGGTGAAGAGCGAAGATGCACCGAAGGAGGGCGAAGCTGCTGCGGGGAAGAAGACGGAAGAGTTTGTCCCTGGCAAAACGCTCGCGGAGAATCCGCGGTTCGTGACGATCGTGAAGAACTGCCGGCGGCCGCAGGATCCGCCGCCGCAGCTGATGTATTATGTCGATCCGATCGAGGTCATTCGTAATTTTGGGCGCGGCAGCGGCGGCGTGAGTTTTGCGCTTGGGTTGTTTCCATCGCTCGGACTCGACGGCCTGCAGGCAATCGGCGGGGCAATCACTTACGCCACCGATGAATATGACAGCCTGATGCAAATGCACGTGCTGCTGCAAAACCCGCGGGCCGGCGTGATGTTGATTCCCGCCTTCGAGCCCGGCGACCTCGCGCCGCAACCGTTCGTGCCGTTGAGCGTGGAAACGTACCTCGCGTGGAACTGGAACATGCGGACGGCGTTTGACCGCGTGGCGGCGATGGTCGACCAATTTCGCTACCAGGGCTCCGTTGCGAAGTTTGTGCAGGAGAAACTTACGGACAAGCTTGGCATCGATGTGCAAACGAAGGTGATCGACAACCTCAAGGGCCGCTATACGTGGACGATCGGTTATGAGCGGCCATCGCACTTCCGCGGTCAGCAGCATGTGTTTGCGGCTGAGCTTGTGGATGAAAAGGGCGCCCAGGAATCGCTTGACACCGTGGTGAAGCGGTTCCCGGAGATTTTCGAAGAGAGACATTTCGGGAGCGTGACGTATTACGGGCTGATTAAGGGCGGCGTCAAGGCGCCGCGTCGACCACAAGACCAGCAGGCGGAACCGGACGATCCGGACGCTATCGTTCTCACTCCGTTCGTGGCGATCATGGACGGCTATTTCTTCATCGGCACATCGTGCCAACGGTTTGAACAGTACATTGCAGCGCGAGACGGAACGGTGCCGCGTCTAGTGGACTCGGCGGATTACATTCGCACGAGTGCGGTTATCGGCCGCGAAACGGTCGGGACGACGCCGGTGTTGTTCTCGATGAATCGCTTCGAAGAGACGCTGCGGCAGTGGTATGATCTGCTGACATCGGAGAAGACCCGCAAGCTGATCGACGAGAACAAAGAGAAGGTGCGAATGCTGAAGGCGCTGGCCGACGCAATGGAGGAGAACAAGCTGCCGCCGTTTGAGACGCTGATGAAGTATACGGGCGCGGGTGGCGGGATTTTATACGATACGGACGACGGTTATCACGGGATTTCGTTCGAGTTGCGGAACGAACAGACACCGCAGTGAGGCGTTGAAAATGTCGAGGATGGCTGGAGCGGAGTCGTCGACACCCCAGTTACTTTGGGCTGGGGCATCGCAGAGCCTCTGCCCCAGCCACCCCCCCGAAGACGAGGCAAGTTCGCCTGAGATAACTGACGCGCACTGGGGGCTCGCCTTCGGCTCGACCCCAGCCACCCCCGAGGATGGCTGGAGCGGAGTCGTCGACACCCCAGTAACTTTGGGCTGGGGCATCGCAGAGCCTCTGCCCCAGCCACCCCCCCGAAGACGAGGCAAGTTCGCCTGAGATGACTGACGCGCACTGGGGGCTCGCCTTCGGCTCGACCCCAGCCACCCCCGAGGATGGCTGGGGCGGAGTCGTCGACACCCCAGTTACTTTGGACTGGGGCATCGCAGAGCCTCTGCCCCAGCCACCCCGCGGTGCAGTGGCCACGCAAAAACGAAATCATCCCGAGCGAGCGGGAGTTTGGCGCTTGCGCGTCGGGATGCTTGCTCGGGATGACTCGTGGAGACGGCGCTTGGTATTTCCGTCTGCGGTAAGCGTTTGGAGCGCTTACTTAGCTGGCGGCGGCGGGTTGTCGCCGCTGGTCTTCGTTTCGGTTGTCGTTTGTTGGGTGGTGGTTCCGCCCGGCGTCGACGTTTCGGTCTTTTTCGTGGTCGACGACTTGTCGGAGCACCCAATCGCCCCGGCGGCGATGACAAGCGTCATCAGGACCGCGCTCAAAATGCGTTTCATCGTGAAATCTCCTTGCTTAGAGGTTCGGATCGCGGGCGGCTCGAACGATCGTCGCCCGGCCCGCTAATTGACGAATCGCAGCGGACTAGAGCACTTTGCGTACCAACTGTGCTAAAGCGTCGCGGTAAGCTCGAGCGGCCAATCGGTAATCAGCTGCACGCCGTCGCCTGTGACGAGATAGTTTTGTTCGAGCCGCACGCCGGCACGTAGCGATTCGTGGTACACGCCGGGCTCGACCGCCAGGAAGTCGCCTTCGGCCAGAATGTCGTCCCAGTACGGGTTTAGGTGCGGCCCTTCGTGCGGCGCTAAGCCCACGCCGTGGCCAAGGTGGTGGTTGAACGTCCAGGAGGAGCGGCGATTCAGCTGTCGATAGGCCAGATCGTACAACCGGCGGCAAGAGCAACCGGGCTTGGCCTCGGAGGCGATCATGTCGAAAACGCCCTGCACCGTTTCCCAGGCGCGAAGCTGGTCGGCGGTCGGCGCACCGTCGACGGCAATGGCCCTGGCATTATCGGAGTGATAGCCGCGGAAGCCGACGCCGAGATCGAGGATGAGGATTTCACCGGCCTGCGCAACACGGTCTCGCGGCGGCCCGCCGGGGTGGGAAAAGCGGAAGTCCTGGCCAAAGTAGGTTGGGGCTTCACCGAGCGAATCGACGGCAACGCGGTGCATTTCGCCGAAAAGTTCCAACTCGTTAAGGCCGGGGCGGACGATGCGGCGCGCCTGCTCGTACATTGCGCGATTGGCTTCATTCGCTTTGGCCATGAGCCGCAGTTCGTCGGCGTCCTTGCGGCGGCGGAGTTCGAACAATACCGAGTCGATTTCCACCAGCGGTGCATTGAGGCCGATCAGCAGGCTGGGCGCGAAGGCTTCGAATTCGCAGGCGACTTGCTTGAGGGCCTTCGGCAATTTGGGTTCGATGGTGAGCGCGGATGCGAACCGCTGATCATCGCGTGTGGTGGCGTGCCACTTGGCGTCGTAACCAAGGATGTCGTCGGCCGCGGCGGTTTCATCGAGCAGATGCTCCGGCATGACGAGCGTAACGTGGCCCTTGCCGGTGATGAGCGCGACCGGTTCGAACGGGGGGCGGACACAAACGCCGGTTACCCATTGGACAGATTCCCGTCGCGTGAGCAGCGTGGCATCGACATCGAGCGGTTCCAGCGCGGCGAGCAAACGCCGCTGCCGGCCGCGACAGGCTTCTCGGTCGATGGGGAATGGATCGTCGGGCATGGACGCTGAAAGTTGTGGAAGTAAGAGCGGTAGGTCAGTGCTCGATGCCGGAAGCAGTGTCGTCGGACAAATTAGCCGGCGGGCACCCGCCGGGGCGCTAGCGGCTGATTGTCAAATAGCTGGTTGGCAATGCACGGAGCAATGACTCGTCGCCACTACTCACGAACTTGGGTGTGCACGGGATCGAAAGCCAGTGGGTGTTCGCTAAGCGGGTCCTCGATTCGAATCGATTTTTGGCCGGCCAGCAATTCTTCGATCAGGTGGCCAACGAGCTCGGCACGCCAACCAATTGCGAGCAGCGGGGGTTCGCCATTTCCCGAACCATTGAAGCCGAGGCGATAGGCAATGAGGTCGCGGACATCGGTTGCGGTGCCGGCGAGGCTGGTGGCGACATTTGCGTTGCGACAAATACTGGAGAGCGCCGGCGAGAGGAATTGGCCGAGCAGATTGAGCTGTGGCGGCGCGGCGTCGGAGGAAGAGCGTTGGATTTCCTCGAGCGGCGCTTCGAGACCACTTTTTACGGCCGCCGCAATGCCCGCGAGCATTTCGTTCTTCATGCCGCGGTGCATGCCACGCAGGGCCCGCACTTTTTCAACAGTGTCGCTCTTGCGTTTGGCGATTTCGACGAGCAAGTCATCGCGCAGCACGCGACGGGGAGGAACATCGCGGCGTTCGGCCTCCTCGCGGCGCCACATCCAGAGTTCGCGGACAATGGCCAGGCTGCGCGGCGAAAGATTGCCAAGGCCAGAGACGCGCCGCCAGCGCGGGTTGTCGCGGGCGTCCTGCAAGTCGGTGAGCCACCGCTCCATTTCTTCGCCGAGCCACTCGAGCCGGTTGAGCCGTTGAAGCTTGCGGCCGAGCGTTTCATAGAGTGGCAACAGGTAGCGGACGTCTTCCAATGCGTAGTCGATTTGCTCGTGCGTAAGCGGGCGACGGCGCCAGTCGGTGCGTTGTTCGCCCTTGGCCGGGCGGGCACTCAGAAACCTGGTGACGACTGAACCGTACGAGGCCGGATACTCATTGCTGCAAAAGGCCGCGGCGAGTTGCGTATCGAAGAGGTTGGCGGGTGGCTTTCCGCAGGCGTGGAGTGCGAAGTTCACCTCTTCGCGGGCCGCATGGACGATGGTGGAGTGATCGCCATCGGCTAGGATATCCCAGAACGCTCGCAGGTCGCCGACGCGGAACGGGTCGATTACCGCAAGGTCGTGCTCGGTGACGACTTGAATTAGACACAGTTCGGGACGAAACGTGTCTTCCGAAACAAACTCGGTATCAATGCCAATGCGATCTGCCTGAGCCAAGCGCCGGCAGAAGTCGGCAAGTTGCGCGGGAGTAGTAATCGAGTCGTGCGACACGGCTGGCGAACGGCCGGTGGCCAGGGCAGAAGATTCGCGATTGAAGCGCGGTGGTGCTCAATTGATTGAGCGGATCGCTTCGTAGTTAGAAGCCGTTTCGAAACCAGGTGGCTGCCTCTGTCCCCAGGCAGGGCACGAAAAGTCGAAGTGCCGGTCACATGGCTTGGAACCGGCTTCTGCCTTCAATATCGATACCCGACGTGGCGGCGACAAGTCGAAACTGGGAAAAGTTGCTGACAAAGCGGCGCCGGGGCAGGTAGTTTCAAAGTGGGAGGGGAAACTGGGAGACGAACATGCCCCATGCAGCCAGCCGGGCGGTGGTGGGTGCGGCGACGAGATCACCGCCGCATGTGCCGCGCCGAGGCCGGCTTGGGCTGCTACAATTTGTGGCGTCATCGGATGGAAAAGTAACGGCGATGTGTATCAGCCCGCCGTACATGCGGGATATTGCCGAGCGGCCGCCGGCTTTCCGGCGCGCAGGCATGCATAGGGGTGCGGGGACATGGGGATAAACCAGAGCTGTTTGAACGGTCAATGAAAGAATCGTGGTTGAGACCGAATCGGCGGGCCCTTTTCTTTGGCTGTGTCGTGCCAGCAACTGTTGCCGTGGCTGGCGGCTGGCTGTTTTTTGCCAGCGGTGAGGCAGTCGCCAGCGTTCAGCGGGCGGTGGGGATCAGCTTGCTGGCGATAGGCGGCCTCGCGCTCGGGCTGCTGTTGTTGCAAACCCGCCGGCCGCGGGTGGCGTACGCCGATGGCAATGTATTGTTCTACT
Source organism: Pirellulales bacterium (assembly GCA_046349975.1). GTDB lineage: Bacteria > Planctomycetota > Planctomycetia > Pirellulales > Lacipirellulaceae > JABDGM01. The sequence goes on along the minus strand of JAXMBH010000011.1, from coordinate 137,881 downwards.
TGCGGCGAGGTGCGCCGTTGGCGGTGCCGGTCGAGATTGTGGAGGCGTTTTTCGCGGGACAAGGCCCGGCGCATTTGCCCGCTGTCACCGATCAGCGCACGGTGAATCTGGTGGCTCGGCTTGCGCAACGTCACACCGAGTGGGCAGAACGCGATGTGAAGACCGCGCTGGGCAACTGGGAGGATGGCTATGTCACGATTCGCGGTTCGTGGTGCGAGCCGCTTGACAGCGAATTGATCCGCCGCCTAAATCGACGGCTTAAGGAAGTGAAGACCCAGGCGGGCACAGTCGCGACGGCCCCAGCGAGCAAATGAGCGATTCATCGACGCTGTTTAACTTTGAGCGGCCTGGATTGCTTGTTAGCGTGCGCGATGCCGCGGAAGCGAATGCGGCCCTGTCGGCTGGGGCGGACGTTATTGATGTGAAAGAACCTCGCAACGGTTCGCTCGGTGCGGCGTCGGCCGCAACGATTGAGGCGGTTGTGAAGACCGTCGGCGGCCGGGCGCTGGTGACCGCTGCGTTGGGTGAGCTCGAGGAAGTGGAAAACGGGAAGGAGCGTGACCGGCGTGGCGTCATTCCGGCGGGCGTCGCGCTTTATAAAATCGGCCTGAGCAACTGCGGCCGGCGAACCGACTGGCGGGCAAGTTGGCAGGCAGTTATGCACGAGTTCAGTAGAAGTTCTGCGATAACACGACCTGTGGCAGTGGCCTATGCCGATTGGGAAGCCGCCGGTGCCCCGCAGCCACGGGAAGTTCTCGAAGCGGCGGTTGGATTTCGATGTGCGGCGCTGCTTGTCGACACTTGGAACAAGGCAGGCGGTTCGCTTTTCGATCTCTGGAGCGAGCACAAAGTTGGCGAGTTGATTGCTGCGGTGCAAGCGCACTCGCTTCCAATCGTGCTGGCCGGATCGTTGAGCGGCGAGCGTTTCTCATGCGCGGCGGCGCTGTTGCCAGATCTGGTTGCCGTCCGCGGCGCTGCTTGTGAAGACGGGCGCGAGGGGCGTGTTTCGGGCGCGCGAGTCGCCGGGTTGAAGCGCGAAATCGGCCGCGCGCAAAAGCGGACAAACAAAACGCGCTAGCGTGCGATTTTTCTTAAAAATTGAGCCGTGAACCTCGGCGAGTTACGTGGAAAATACTGGCGTGCGCGGGCACTTGAAATGCCATCGTCACAAATTTCAGCAACCACCTGAATGGAGGGCAAGAATTTCCTTGACAAGGGGGAGTAAACACCGCAAATTGTGGTCGTTCGAAGCCATTCTTGGCCGGGGTGACATGGACAAACGTGGAGTCGTCGCATGCACAAAAGCGTATTGGATGCAATTCGTGATGGCGACTGGTACTTCGAGCCGGAGTACGTCGATCCGAGCCGCTATCAAGCGACGTCAGCGATTCCGGGCACTGTTGAGAAATTGCATATCTTGGCGGAGCGGGCACGTGCGGGCTTGCCGTTGTGGCATGAGTCAGACCGTATGAATTATGAAGAGCCGGATGATCGCTAGTTGTCGTACCAGCGGCGATTGTCGGGAAGCAAGTGCGGGGAAGGCCTGCGAAGTATGGGTGGCGGTGCGCTTGCCGGCATGTAGCAGTGGTCACAGGTCGCACTGGGTGGGGTGGCGGCATGTAGCCGCCCGGCGCCATTGCCGCTACCATCGTATGCTGACGGGCCGAAGCTGATAAGCTGCCGCTGTGCCTGAACAGCGGGAGCTGGATGCCTGGTTGTCAACAGAACGGGTAATTCGCTTCGCCGAAACATCGTGGTATCGCTCTTACGCAGGAATTAAGATATGCCCAAGTTTGGTGTGCGCGTTCCTCATAAACTAACGAAAGACGAAGCGCGGTCGCGGCTGGAGCGGTTCATTGAAATGCTTGAGGCCAAATTCGCGAATCAAGTGAGCGACCTGCAGCAGAATTGGGACGGGGACACGCTCAAATTCCATTTCAAGACGTACGGCATTCCGCTCGACGGCGGCATCACGGTCGCTGATAGCGAGTTGAATATGTCTGGCGACTTGCCGTTCGCAGCCATGATGTTCAAAGGCAAGATCGAGTCGGAGATTCGTGAGCAGTTGGAGCGAATCGTGGCGGCTTAGGCGGCGCGCTACTCTCGACTGTCTGTGGATGCGTCTTCGCCTTGCGGCCGGCCGCGCGAACGATTAGTATCGCTGCGGCAGCACGCGAAGTTGGTTGCCATCGATCGTGTATTCGAGACCGGCGGGAGTCAGCAGCGCGTCGAGCAGTTTTTCCCGGTCGGCGTTCTCGACGGAGAACGATACCCGCGTATCGAGCGATTTTCCGGCGGCGCGAATGGCGTCTTCATCAATTTGCAGAGCCCAATGCAAGCGGGTTGCCAATTCGCGGAGCACGGCGCCAACGGGCTTTTCTTGCACGCGTAGCGTGTAGACTTGCTTGGTGGGGCCGATCGTGGTCTTCGCAGCCGCCTTTTCGGAGTTCGTTCTGGCGGCAGACTTGATCGGCGAGGCGGCGACCGAGGCAGGCAGGTCGACAATGCGAACGGCCTGATTCTGCGCATCTAATTCGAACGTTAGTTGGAAACCGATCAACAGTAGGGTGAGCCGTTCCGCGACGCTTAATTCTGACAACTCGCCGGCAGCCCAAAGATCGTGCGGAATTTGCTCGGCATTGACGACCTTCCAGCCGCACTCCTCGACAATGGAAGTAACGAGCGTTCGCGGCTCCGCGAGACGCGGCCAAGCGGTCGTGTCGCGGCGGGCGAGAGAGGTGCGGGCGGCCGCCGGCAGGCGAGTGATGTCGCGTACGCGCGCACTTACGATCGAGCGCAGCCGCTGGGCATCTGCTGCCGGACCGAGGTAGAGAAGCTTGCCGATGCGAGCGACTCCCCAACCGTGTTCCGCGGCTAGCGCTGTCAGCACTTGCTCCATGGATATCGCGGAAATATCGAGGCTGATTCGTGTGCTCGGATCGATCCTCCGGTCAACGAAGAGACGCTCGTCGAACAGCGGCTGCATTCGCGCGGTTGCTTCACCGAGTGGCACAGCGCGCCAATGAATGGTCGATGTACCGCGGGCCCGTTGCGGTGGGGGAGGCGTCGGATCGAGCACGACACGCTGTTTGGCTGGCGAGCTTTCGCTCCGCTCCGCCGGCGCGGCAGTTGCCAATCGGTCGTACGGCGTGTTGACCAAGCACGCGCACGACGCCGTTAGCATTAGCCGACGTAAAGCTCGCGAGAACAACGGCCTGATCCTTGTCAATACTTCGACGGGCGGCACGGTCGCGTTTGACGCCCCCACTGAGGAGTGTCAAGCGAAAACGTTTTGGTTACTGTTTACTTTGTCGGCATAGAACGCCATCGCTGCACTGCTGCGCCACACAATTGCCGAGAAATTCGTGTTGTGCTGGCCGCCCATTATACTCACTGCATGCTTCTCAAAAATATCGGCTGACAACGCGCGCTTACAATCTCATCGGCTCAGGCGATTTTTTCGTTGTGCTCCCTTCAATTGTGATTACACTCAACCCTAGAGATAAGGCGGGGACGGCAGGCCAGATCGGCTGCATCGCTAGTGGATGCACCCCCTTTTCGCCGCCGTGCTAACACGAATGATTCGTAACCGCATCGTATGGATGCGGATCTCAAGGACGGCCGCGACTGGGAACGGCCAGGCTGATACGGGCAGCGAATCGAGGTTGGGCGACCTCGATGCGGGACTTTATCTAAGAGCTGACGACTTTGGGCCAGATGTAGGGGAGTAAGGCGTGGAATCTCGTCGATTGCGCACTCCGGTTCTTGTCATCTACTACAATCGCTATCTGACAAACAGCGATTGCGCGTTGTTTATTAAGCGCGTGGCGCGGCGCTATTCGAATACGACACTCGAGCGGCTGGCAGTGATGGGCGATCACGTGTCACGCCGGGCAGCGGTGTTGTCGTTGAGCCTGATTGGGGACTACTCGTCGAACGCGGTGCTCGGCCGTGCGCTAGTGGATCGTGATCGCGGGGTGCGGACGATTGCCGAAACGGGCATTCGCCAGCTGTGGTGCCGCGTGGGAACGCGTCAGCAACAAGAGATGCTGCGCTCGGTCGGTGACCTGAATGACGAACGGCAGCATGCGGAAGCGGCGCGCCTCGCGACGGAGCTCATCCACAGTTCGCCGTGGATTGCCGAAGCGTGGTGCCAACGGGGCACGGCCCATTATCACTTGGGCCAGTACGATGCGGCGATTCGCGATTGCCACCAGGCGCTCGAAATCAATCCATATCACTTCACTGCGGCGGCGGGCATGGGACAATGCTACATGCTGCAGGACAACCCCGTCGCCGCATTGGAAGCTTTCCGCCGCGCGCTGCGGCTGAATCCCGGCCTGGAAGAGGTGCGGGCGCAGGTCGTACGGTTGCAGCGGTCGCTGAAGAAGGACTAGCGCGGCGTGAATCGCCGTACTCGCATGCTTAGCTGGCCTTCGATTGGCATGTCGATGTGATTATTTGACTGTCTGCAATCTGTCCGCAAGTCATCGTCGCGCCGTTATGCAAGCGGCCGATTGTATTGGCGAATTTCAGAGGTCAGACTGACTCTGTTTGTGGCGACTTGATTGGTCGGAAGCCAAAAGTGTCGCATCCTGTGAATGGCGGCTGCTGCGCGCGATCGCTTTATGATAGCGACGGGATTGTTCGGCGATGGCCGAAGAAAGGCGCGTCGCCTCTCATCTCTCAGCCGTTTCTTGGGAATTCGCTCGCCGGCCCGTAGCGCAGGCCGCTAAGCATCTTTGTCGCGTGCACGCGCGGCATGAGGATTGCGACGGCGTGGCATGCCTTTGAACCAGGCATGCTCACCACGAATCTAGCAATTTGCAGGAGTGCGGACGATGTCGACGGGCGAAATGACGGGCCGCCATACGGAATGGACCGAGTACCGTGACTTTGGCCAGCTGATGCAAGCGCGCGGGCACGAGCTGCGAGATCGAAGTGAAGACAAAGCTTCGGCGCACATCAATGTTGGCGATGTTGAGCGGAAAGTCTCATTGGCATCTGGGGCGATTTTGGCGCTCGCCGGGTTGGCGCGCCGCGACTGGGCGGGCTTGGTCATCGCCGGTATTGGCGGCGGGCTGCTGTGGCGGGGTTCGACCGGCCACTGCTCGATGTACCAAGCTTTGGGCGTCGATACGGCCGGCAACGAACACGAGCAGGAATCAGCTGCGCCCCAGGGTATCGAGGTCACGCAATCGTTTCTCATCAACAGGTCGGCTGAGGAACTTTATGCTCATTGGCGAAAGTTTGAAAACCTGCCGCAGATCATGAGCCATCTGCAAGCGGTGGAAGAAAAGGGAAACGGTCAGTCCCATTGGCGGGCGGAAGCACCGAGTATTTATGGTGGCTATGTCGAGTGGAATGCTGAGATTACCAGCGACATTCCGAATCGCCGAATCGCGTGGCGGTCGCTGCCAGAGTCCGACATCGACAACGAAGGCTCTGTGGAGTTCGAAAAAGCACCCGGCGACCGCGGCACGATTCTTCGCGTGCATATGCACTACGCGCCGCCGGCTGGGCGAGTAGGCCATTGGATTGCGAAACTGTTTGGCAAATCGGCTGACTTGCAAATCCGCGAAGACCTGCGTCGCTTTAAGCGCACCATCGAGCTCGGCGAAGCGCCTTGCACCACAGGCCAGTCGCACGGCTCATGCATGGGACTGGGGACGATTCGTAAAAGCTAGTCCGTCTATGACGTGACTCGGGCAGACCGCATTTATTGAAAGGAGCGGCGATGAAGGCTCTGGTTTGGTGTGCACCTTACAAAGTGCAAGTTGAGAACGTTCCGGACCCGAAGATTCTCCAAAAGCGGGATGCGATCATCCGGATCACCTCCACCTGCATTTGCGGTTCCGACCTGCACCTGGTTGATGGGTTCATCCCTTTCATGAAGCCGGGCGACATTCTCGGCCACGAACCGATGGGGATCGTCGAAGAGCTCGGGCCCGGAGTCGACCAAGGCAAAGTGAAGGTCGGCGATCGCGTGATCGTTCCTTTCCCAATCGGCTGCGGCGAGTGTTTTTTCTGTCGGCGGCAGATGTGGAGCTGCTGCGAAAACACCAATCCGAACGCCGCGCTGGCGGAAACGATGTTTGGTTATTCCACCGCCGGCATCATCGGCTACTCACATTTGACCGGAGGTTACGCGGGCGGACAGGCTGAATTTCTGCGCGTGCCGCTAGCGGATGTGAACCTGCAAAAAGTGCCGGGAGACCTCACCGATCATCAGGTTGTATTCCTCTCAGACATCTACCCAACTGGATACATGGCGGCAGAGCAATGCAATATTCAATCCGACGATACGGTCGCGGTCTGGGGTTGCGGACCAGTGGGCCAATTCACCATTCGCAGCGCAATGATCCTTGGTGCTGGGCAAGTGATCGCGATTGACGATGAGCAGAGCGTGCCCGACCGAATGAAGATGGCTCGCGACGCCGGTGCGATTACGATCGATATGCACAGTGAAGATGTGTACGAACGGCTGCTCGACTTGACGGGCGGCATTGGGCCCGATGTGTGCATTGATGCCGTCGGCATGGAATCGCACGGCTACCGTGCCTTGGAAAACATTTACGACAAGGTGAAGACGAATCTGTTCATGGAAACAGAGCGGCCGCATGCGTTGCGGCAGGCGATTCTGTGTTGTCGTAAGGGCGGCACCGTTTCCATTCCAGGCGTCTACGGCGGTTTTGCAGACAAGATTCCGCTGGGTGCACTCATGAACAAAGCGCTGACGATCAAGACGGGGCAAACCCACGTGCACAGGTACATGCCGCAACTGCTCGACTACGTGCGGCAAGGCAAAATTGACCCCAGTTTTGTCGTGACGCACCGGATGCCGCTGAGTCAAGCCGCTCAGGCGTACGATCTCTTCCGCGCGAAGGCAGACGGCTGCATCAAGGTCGTTCTCGATCCTGCTGCTTAGGAATCATTCGATGCAAACGAATTTGAACTACGCCGATCGCACGCTCGCCTGTTGTTTGGGAGTCGCAAGTGTCGGAATCGGCCTGACTGAGCTGCTGGCACCTGATATTGTGCAACACTGGCTGGGGCTCGAACCATGCGATCGAAATCGCGGCGTACTGCGGGTGTTAGGATTGCGGGAAGTCGCACACGGTGCGAGTATTCTCGCGGATGGATCGAAGGCCAACATCGCTGCGGGAGTCTGGTCACGTGTTGCCGGCGACGTGTTGGATAACGCCCTGCTGGTCAATGCGGCAACGAAGAGCCGTAACATTGCAAGTTTTTCCGCGGTTGCCGCTTCGGTGATGGTGATCGGGGCGCTGGACGTTTATGCCGGGGTCCGCTTGGCCCGCGGTCCTGCGAACACGAATGGCCATGCGGAAACGTGGATTGAGAAGGTTCGGAATCTGATGTAGGCGAGAGTCTTACCGAGACTGGCGGGATGACCATGCGGCGAAGCGGACGGCCTCTCGCTAACGCACCAGGCGGCCGCGCGGCAGCCCCATGGCCTGTCGGACGCTGGCGGCGTATTTCGCTGGGTTCGCGGCGAACTGTTGTAGCGTGGCTTCGCTTGCAAACATGTAGAAGAGGCCGTCGTAGTCGAGGCTGTGCTCGCGCTTACCCGCCACTTGCTGCTTGTGGTCAATAGCGAGGACAGGATCGTTTCCCGAGAGGGCGGGTGCGTAACGGGCAGGATCGGTCCAGAATTGCTTCTGCTCTTGCGGTCCGGCAAACCAATATGTACGGCCGAGGTGAACGATGCCGTATTGCGGATCGCCGGGCACCCATTTCCAGGTGTTGCGCATCGTGACGGGGCAATAGCCTTCGAACGCCAATGGTGGCGCGCCGGGCGGTAGCAGTCGCGGATCAGGAACCGATCCATTCGAAGCAGCTGCTGAGGCTGCTGACGCATGCGAAAAAGCCGCGGCCGCCGGTGCAGCGCCGAGTGCAGAAGGCGCTGAGGATCCCGCTGGGGGCGTCGCCTGCGATGTGTAACCGGACGGCCCTTGTGGCAATGCGGGAGTTGCTGACTGCCCGGGCAACGCGACTTCGGGCGGCACTTGCGATGGTTGCGATATCGCAGTGGAGGTGGACGCGAAATAAGGATTTACGGCTTGGTTCGGCACTGCGGCTGACGTAGCAGCGAGCGCGCTGGGAGCGGGCTGATACGACGGCGCACCAATCGGTGTAATCGGCGGCTGGGGTGCCGTCGCGGCATTCGGCTGAAGCGCAGGATTTAAGACGACTTGCGGTGCGGGCGGCGAGGCGTTACTTGTGGTGGCGCTTGGCTGCGGCGCTGGTCGTTGCGCTGGCGTCGTTTGTGCGACCGGGAGCGCAGGGATCATGGCGGTAGCTGTCGTTGGCGTTGCGGCCTGAATCGGCGAGGTCGCCGCGGGTACGGTCGGGAAACCCGGGGTACTCGCTGTCGGCGTGATCGTTCCGCTGCCGCCTGCGATTGTGGTTCCGGTGCTCGGCGCGCTCAGCGCTATTTGGTCGGCTTTCGGTTGCGTACCGACGGAACTACTTGTGGCCGGCGCGGCCGGTGAAATTGGCAGCCGCGCGTAGGCGGAGTTCAACTGCGAAGGCGCTGGCGCGGTCGATGCTGCATTCGAGTACGTTTGGCCGAGCTTTGAGGCGTATTTGCCAGCCGTCGACGTGAGTTCAGAGACGTATGCCGCGGGCGTCGGCGGACTAACCATCTTGCTGATGATTCGGCCGTCGGGCGTCGTGACCACGTCGGTAGGAATTCGTTCGATGCCGTACAATTGGGCAGTAGCCGAGTTCTCGTCGGCATTGAGCTTGACCGGGACAAACTGCTGTTCAATCGCCGCGGCAACGCCGGGCTGATTAAACACGTTGCGTTCAAGCGCCATGCAAGGCCCGCAACTCGGCGCCCAGAAATGGATGAGGACTAGGCGATTGGTCGACTTGGCCATCGTCTTGGCCGATTCGAGATCGTTGTGCCAGTGAATCGCATCCTGAGCAAGGGCTGGGGTGGCCAGCAAGGCAGAAACGACCACTAGCAGCGGCTGAGAAAAGCGACGCATGAGAACGGCCCTCGACCTCGGATAAGTCGGGCGCGTGAGAGCGCAATCACGCTCTGTCGACGCACCATCGTTTCCGTTATCGACCAGAGCGGCGGGAGACTTTGCCGGTTTTGCGGTTTTTGTGGACTGGAATGAGCCAGTCGGGGACCACGAGCGAGCTAGCAAAGCAGGCGGGATGTCCGGCCACCGCGGCGTGCAGGCTAGTCCGATAAGCTGGACATGGGTTTACCCAGCTATTGCGGGCCAAAAGTGCCAATTTCTTGGACTTTTTGCCATTGTGGCGCTGATCCGCAGCTTGACAGCAACCGATTTATAGGGAACAATACGCAGGAGTTGATGTCCTGTCGGTAATTCGACAGGATTCTGTCGGCCGACCCGGTTCCCGGCTCGGCCGTTTGCCAGATGCCCTCTTTGGCTTGCGGCAGCGAACTTCAAAACGCTGTCTGGCAAACAAAGGGCCACCTCGGCGCCCGCAGGATTGTCTTGGGCCAGAGGTATCCGTCGGAATCTTGGCGAAGGGTCTTCGAAGTCTGTTCGGTCGATCCGGGCCAAAACTCCGCGGCAGATATACGCTTACTGTCTGCTAAAGAATGGTCGCCAGTGGCACGTCCTTCGCATTGAGCGACGGCAACACGGCGGAAACGAAAGCAGCACCAATTTCGTTCGCGCTCGACTTGCGCGCCTCACCAATCAGGAATACACGTTGCGGTGGCCACTCGGAGGTGGCGCACGCGGCCGACAATTCGTTACGGCGAAACGAAACGCCATTCTCGTTCAGCGATTGAGCTTCTACTGCGGCACATGCCGTATTCGATTCCTCACATTCTGAGTTCTGTTCAAGCTCCCGGATGGGAGTCTCTCTCAATTGAATTGGGTAAGTAAAAGGTTTGAGTCAGATGGCCAAGAAACAGCGTCGGGGCGGCGGGGGTGGCGGCGGCGGACGTTACCGAGACAATCGCCAGAACGGATACAATCGGGGGAATGCCGGGGGAGGCGGCGGCGGAAATCGACGCAATCGCGGCGGTCGCCGGCGTTACAACAACCAGGGCGACCGGCAGCAGGATCGCCAGGAGTTCGATGGGCCGGACAATGGCGAGGCATTGCCCCTGGTGCCCGGTTCCGGGGTGCTCGAAATGCACCCCAATGGTTACGGCTTCCTGCGTAACCCGGCGACCAATTTCACGCGCGAACGCACTGATCCATTCGTGCCCGGCACGATGATCGAAAAATTCCGCTTGCGTGAAGGCGTGCTGCTGAGCGGCATGGTGCAGCGCCAGCGGCGTGGCCAAGGCCCGCGGCTGAAGGAGCTGCTCGATGTCGACGGGATGTCGCCCGAAGACTACACGAAGGTGAAGTCGTTCGACGACCTCACGCCGATCAATCCCGAAGAGTGGTTCCAACTCGAAACCGGTCAGATGCCGATCACGACTCGCGTGATGGACCTGCTCACGCCGCTTGGCAAAGGCCAGCGCGCGTTGATCGTTGCCCCGCCACGTACGGGCAAGACGATCATGATCCAACAGATCAGCAACGCGATCACGACGAACTATCCCGATGTCGTGATGATCGTGCTGCTCGTCGATGAACGGCCGGAAGAAGTGACGGACATGCAGCGGATCATCAAGGGCGAGGTCTTCGCGAGCAGCCTCGATCGCGATGTCGAAAGCCATGTGCGTCTTTCGCAGTTGACGGTTGAGCGTTGCAAGCGCCTCGCCGAGATGGGCAAGGACGTGTTCATGCTGCTGGACTCGATCACGCGACTGGCGCGGGCATTCAACAAGTGGGTCGGCAATACCGGCCGCACGATGAGCGGCGGCGTGGACATCAAAGCGATGGACATTCCGAAGAAGCTCTTCGCCACGGCGCGGGCGTTCGAGGAGGGTGGCTCGCTCACCGTGGTGGGCACCGCACTGATCGACACCGGCAGCCGCATGGACGACCTGATTTTCCAGGAGTTCAAGGGCACTGGCAACATGGAGCTTGTGCTCGATCGCAAGCTGGCCGATCGGCGTGTTTGGCCGGCGATCGATATCGAGCAATCAGGTACGCGTCGCGAAGAGAAGCTGCTGCCGCCCGAAGCGCTGCATGCGGTGACAATGCTACGCCGCACGTTATCGTCGATGCATCATGTCGACGCGATGGAACAGTTGACGACAAAACTCAACAAGTTTAAGTCGAACAACGAGTTCATCAAGCTGATTCAGGGCGCGCCGGCGATTGACTGATCGCTTGATGCAACCGCTTAGTCGTTGTGTATCGGATTCGCATGCGGCGTGAAGATCGTAATGCCGGCGCCGCGGTAGTTGTCGAGCGAAGCAAGTTCGTGCGTCGCTGCTTCGAGTGGCAGGGTTCGCTCGATGAGACAACTTGGATCGAGCTTTCCGGCGGCGATCAGTTCAAACATCTCTGGGTAAGCGCGGGCTTGAATGCCGTGACTGCCCGCGATTTCAAGTTCCCAGGCGATAAGCCGTTGAATCGACGCCGGCGACAATGCATCGTGGTGTGTCAGCAGTCCGACCTGCACATGCCGGCCGCGCTTCCGCAGCGACAGAATGGAATTCGTGAAGCTTTGCGCTCCGCCGAGCGCATCGATCGAGATATCTGCGCCGCCGCAGGTGGCATCACGAATGGCGGCGGGCGTATCAATTGACGTGGCATTGATGGCGATCTCGGCGCCAAGATCTTTGGCGCGACTGAGCGCCTCATCGCGAATGTCGACTGCGATGACTCGCGCGTTAATCGCGTGCGCGATCATCACGGCCGACAAGCCGACGCCACCGCAGCCGTGAACGGCGAGCCATGAACCGGAACGCGCCCTGCCCTGCGCGCAAACGGCGCGGAATGCGGTGCCGAATCGGCAGCCCATAGCGGCGGCAGTTGCGAATGAAACATTGTTTGGCAACGGCACTAAGTTGTTGGCCGCATATCGCACGGCGACGTATTCCGCAAACGTGCCCCAGCCGGTGAAGCCGGGCTGAAACTGGCGATCGCAGACTTGCTGGTTGCCGCTGCGGCATTCGCGGCACGTACCGCAACCGGCCACGAATGGCATGGTCACGCGCTTGCCGACGTGGGATCGATCCACTTCATTGCCCACCTCCTCGACGACACCGGCGAATTCATGTCCCGGCACGTGGGGCAGTGTCTTGATGTCGGCGTCGTGTCCCCGCCAACCATGCCAGTCGCTACGACAGAGACCAGTCGCTTCTACGCGGATGACCGCGCCGTCTGGGGGTGGTGTTGGATCGTCGATTCTCACAGTGGAAAGTTGCCCGCCAAATTCGCGATAAACGATGGCTTTCATTTGCTTTCAAGGTTTTGAGTAAGTGCCTGCTGACAGCGCGAGCGGACCGGCAGGATGTGCTAAGTCGCTTTCGCCGCGGGCATCGTTGTAACGGTGATGTAACGCCCGCATTGTTGCGAGGCTAGGAAGCGTCCAACAATTAAGCGAGCCGAATGTGGCGCCGCATTTGAGCTCTATTTGGATCCGCGCAATGTTTTAGCCAGTTCAGTTTGCAACTCGGCGGATTCCGTAACCCCATTCCTCACGTTAAAGGAGTCGCTATGTTACAGAGAATCGGTTTCGCTGCTGCGGCGTTCGTTGCGACCGCCGTGTCGGTCATTAGTGTGGCGGATGACGCGAGAGTTGTCATCCGGGTGGAAAAAGGCGCTTCCAAAACGGTTGAACCCACCAAAAGCCCGTTTTCCGGCAAGCGCTCGTCAGTGGATATAGCAATTCTGCTCGACACCTCGAACTCGATGGACGGCCTTATCGGCCAGGCGAAGAATCAGCTGTGGACGATCGTGCAACAATTCGCCAAAGCCAGGAAGAACGGCCAGACACCCGTGCTGCGAGTGGCGCTGTTCGAATACGGCAACACGCGACTGCCCGCGAGCGAGGGATACATTCGGCAAGTTGTGCCGCTGATAGACGATTTGGACAGACTTTCCGAATCGCTCTTCGGCCTCACAACTAGCGGTGGCGACGAGTATTGCGGCCAAGTGATTCAGGAGGCGGTTAAGCGTCTTGATTGGTCGAGAGAGCCGGGAAGCTACAAGGCGATTTTCATTGCCGGCAACGAGGAGTTCACGCAGGGGCCGGTCGACTTTCACGTTGCCTGCAGACAAGCAATCGACAAAGGCGTTGTCGTCAACACGATACATTGCGGCGGCAGCCAAGACGGAATTCAAGGCGGCTGGCGCGAGGGCGCTAAGCTTGCCGAAGGCGAATCCCTAAATATCGATCAGGACCAAGCGGTCGTGAACATCGATTGCCCACAGGATAAGATCATCATTCAGTTGAATGCCGAGCTCAATCGAACGTACCTCTGGTACGGCAAGGCAGAGGATCGTGGGCGATATGCAGCGAATCAAGCCGCTCAAGACATGAATGCTCAAAACACAAGTGCTTCAGCGGCGAGTAGCCGGGCCGTGGCGAAGGCGAACTCTGTCTACAGCAACCGCAATCGCGATCTCGTCGACACGTTCAGCGAAGACCATGAGATCCTGGCGAAGATTAACGACGACGACTTGCCAGCGACTGTCAAGCAGCTGAAACCGGAAGAGCGTGGGGCATACGTTCAGCAATTGGCCACGCAACGCGCGGCCATCCAGAAGCGAATCAATGAACTTGGTGCCGAGCGGGAGGCCTATCTCGCAAAAGAGCAATCCCGCCTCGCGAGTAACGCGAACTCCACCTTCGGTGCGGCGGCGGTGAATACGATTCGCAATCAATTGACGAAGAGTGGCTACGAAACGTCGCCGAATCCATGAGGCGTCGCGACGCACAAAAAACCAATCGAGCGAACCACACCGAGCTCGGCGGCGGATGTCGCCGGGCTCTTTTTTCTGGCCGCATCTCGTCGATTTGTGGTCAGAGACCTGCTGCAAACGTTCGGCCAATCGAGTGTGGACAACCGAAATAGCACGCGGCGACCGACCATCCACAGATTCGGACGCAACGCCACGCTGCTATCTGTTGCAATTTGTTGAGTAGCGGCACGACTGCTGGGTGTGGACATTTTGTAAACCGATGCCCTCAACGGCAAACGAACAGAAGAACAGCGGTTGATACGGGCGCAAATGCTGATACGATAAATGCTTAACAAGCAATTCGGAGGGTAAGCGAATTGGCTAGCGGCCACACTGGAAATGTGGTGCCGGGCAACCGGTTGCGGGTTCGAGTCCCGTGCCCTCCGCTGTGTGAGAATGCAGCTCGCATGTGCATGTTCAGGCATGTGCGGGCTGTTGCGGATTTTTTGGGGGGGCGGAAATCTTTTTATTTCGGTGACGAGTTTAATCCCTAGAGGCATCTGCACTCCGGACGCCTGTTAGAGAGCGATTTCTTGCTGTAATGAACGTTTTGCCGTTGACGATCGTCGTCTTCGTCTCACGTCGGATCATCATTGGCTTGTTGCTGATGGGCTGCGGCTTGTGCCCAACTTACGCCACCGGGCCGGTGACTCACACTCTTGAGTACGCGCCGGCGCCCGCGGACAATCCACTCAAAGGTCTTGTTCCGTATGCTCACGGGCGACATGACGGTTTTCCACATAGTTTAGAGTTTAACTATCTGCCGCTTTCGGAAATCGTAACGGCACGCGATCGATACGACTGGACGGCGCTCGACAGGCTGCTTGAAAAGTGTGCCGCACGAGGTCATCAGGTCGTGTTCCGCATCTTTGTTGAGTTCCCAGGACGTACGGACGGCATACCTCGCTTCCTGATTGAAGATGGCCTGCGGATCCACAAGTATTTGGATCAGGACGATCATCGGTCGATGGAAAATATCACTCCCGACTACAGCGACGGGAGGTTGCGCGGCGTATTGAGAGATTTCATCGCTGCTCTTGGACAACGTTACGACGGTGATCCGCGGCTCGGTTTCATTACCGCAGGGCTCTTGGGAAAGTGGGGCGAATGGCATACACATCCGAAGACCGAGCTCTTCGCGAGCAAAGAAGTGCAACTTGAGGTCATGGATGCATACGAAGCGGCATTCCACATCACGCCAATTCTATTGCGATATCCGGCGGCTGCGACGAGCAGTGCGAATGCTCCGAACGCCAACCGTCGGTTTGGCTACCATGACGATTCGTTTGCCTGGGCCACACTTGATACTGGCCGAAAAAGTGACAAATGGTTCTTCATGACCGCTCTAAGAGCGGCCGGACCGCAGGCGCTGGACAAATGGAAGACGCGGCCGATCGGCGGCGAAATTCGTCCGGAGGCCTGGGGACACGTATTCGATAGACAACCGGGCGTGACCGCGGTGCAGGATTTTCGGCGATGCGTCGAAGAGACGCATGCGACTTGGCTCATGGACAGCGGCATGTTTACAGCGAACGTATCTCCCGAGCGCTGGCAGCGGGCGGAAGAAGAGGTGCGGCGGATGGGCTATGAGTTTCATGTTCGCGCCGTGACGATCGGGCCAACAGTCGAGGGCCAGTTGCGGGTAGCCGCGGAATTGGAGAACCGCGGTGTCGCGCCATTCTATTACGACTGGTTGAATGAATTTTCGCTGATTGCGGGGGGCAAATGCGTGCGGATATGGAAGGGAACTGGCAAGCTATCTGGGCTGCTGCCTGGCGAACCAGCAAGAGTTTGGGGGGAAGCGCTCGATGTGCATGGAATCGAGGCTGGTGTGTACCAACTTGCCGTGCGGGTGCCCAATACCATGCCGACAGGAAGGCCAGTGCGATTCGCCAACAAAACGCAGGACGCAGACGCACCGGGCTGGCTCACGCTGGGTGAGTTTCGTGCACCCTAGCCGGCGCAAGCTTAGGCATTGAGCGTGCGCTCACACACTAACAGCAGAGCGATACGTGCGCGGGCCAATAGCGCTAGGACACGCCGGTTATCGTGCTGCTGCCAGCAACCTTGAGAAGCGAAACTCCGGTTGATGGCTTACCAGGTATGGCTGGCTGTGCACACCTTGGCATCGATGAGACTTCTCGGCCTTTGCCCCAAATCGCCGATGGGCGATTCGCAACAGACGGGACCGGAGTTCGCGGCGTAGTCGCTGCGGTTGGCGTAATCTAGAGTTATCGAATTGCACAAACCGAGGCGCCGGCAAGCGTGGACGATGACACTACGATTGCGTTCGCGCCCGAGTGTTTGCAGCGAGCGCAGCACACTGGCACTGATTCTTGTCGGGGTGACTTACCGGGCCCGCTTGGTCAGTTGCCAACTGACAGGAACCCTCGTCGCGAACAAATTGGCGCGTACACCGCCACCTTATGAGCTTCGCTGTTTATGTAGCGATTGCAGCACTTCACGCACTTTGCCGGCGAGTGACGCAGCGCTGAACGGTTTTGCAAGGAATTCGACATCATCATGCAGAATCCCGTTGCGCACAACGGCGTCATCTGTGTGGCCAGAAATGAATAGAACAGCTGCCGCGGGGTGCTGTATGCGAAACAGACGAGCCAACTTCACGGCCACTTGTACCCGGCATGACGACGTCCGTTATTAGGAGATGAATTGGTGTTGGGTGGGCCGCTGCGCATTTCATCGCAACGATACCATCCGATGCTTCCAAGACTTCGTACCCGCATTGGGAAAGGACCACGCGGATGAACTGCCGAACGCCAGCCTGATCTTCAGCTACCAGAATCGTTTCGGTACCCAATGCCAGTTCCCTATCGGCGATCTTAGTCTCGCGAGCCATTGGGGGCTGATGCGCGTCGATGCTCAACGGAAGATGAATTCTAAATACAGTTCCTTGCGTTGGCTTGCTGACTACCTCGATATATCCACCGGCTTGGGTCACGATGCCGTGAACCACTGGCAGGCCCAGACCTGTCCCTTTGCCTTTCGGCTTGGTGGTGAAGAACGGTTCAAAGATTCGGTCCTTTGTAGTCGCATCGAATCCGCAGCCAGTATCGGCAACCGACAATACAGCGTATTGGCGAGTGCGATTCTCCGCCCTGTTGTCTGCCGATGCGTGTGCTTGCAGCGTCATGGTCGAAATTGTAAGTTGACCACCGAAGGGCATTGCATCGCGTGCGTTGACGGCCAAGTTTACGAGCACCTGTTCGATCTGACTGCGATCGGAGTGAATTATTAAGCCGCCCGGCTGTAAATCGACAAATAGCTCAACATCTTCGCCGATGAGTCGGCGCAGTATTGTTTCGGTTTCCGCGACCACCTCGTTCAGGTCCAAGCGTTGCGGCGAGACCAATTGCTGGCGGCTGAACGCTAACAGCTGACGCGTCAAACTCGCAGCGCGGTCACCTGCGTTTTCCACTTCTTTAAGCAAGGCCACTGATGGATGGTTCGGCGGCAATGTCTTCAGAACCAGATCGGTGCAGCCGTTGATAACTGTCAGCATGTTGTTGAAATCGTGCGCGATCCCGCCTGCCAGCCGCCCGACCGACTCCATTCGCTGAGCAAGTCGCAGCTGTTCCCTGAGTTCGCGGCGAGCGCTCACGTCGGCCTGTACTCCGATGAAGTGCGTCAATTTCCCACTATCGTCGAGTACTGGCGAGATCGACAGTTCGTTCCAAAACGGCCGGCCATCCTTCCGATAGTTGAGCAACTCGACAGTGCAACCTTCCCCAGCGTAAATCGCGTCTTTAATGCGTTGGACGGCAGCCGCATCCGTCTCGGTCCCCTGCAGAAAGCGGCAATTGCGCCCGATGACCTCATCGGTTGAATAACCCGTAATCCGCGCGAAACCTGGGCTGGCATAGATAATCGGATAGTCTTCGCGAACCGCATCAACAATGAGGATCCCTTGACTCGCCGCGTTAATCGCACGATCACGCAGCCGCAAGATCTCTTCCGACTGCTTCTTTGGAGTGATGTCAGAGGAAAACAAAGACAGGCCGCCGGCATGTGGATAGGCGCGATGCTCGTACCAGCGTTGGTTCTGGTAGCAAGCTTCGAATTGGCAAATCTTCTGCGTCGCAGCGGCTGCGGTGATCTCATTATAAAGCGGGCTCCCAATCGCCTCGGGAAACAACTCCCAAATATTCCTGCCGACCAGTTCTTCAGGCTCGTGGCCAGTGAAGGCGGCTGCCTTTCGGTTTATATACGTGTAGTTCCAGTCACGATCAAAGGCCACGAAGAGATCGCTGATGGCGTTCACGGTGTCCTCGAACCGACGACTGCTCTCTCGCAGCGCTTGCTCCGCTTCAATGCGCTCAGCGACATCGCGGAAGGTTAGCACAGTTCCTGCGAAAGAGCTGCCATCGATCTGGATTGGAGTTTTTGTACACTCCACCACGCGGTTCACGCCATCCTTTGACGTTAGAAGCTTGTGACTCGAGGATAGATTCGCGACCGTCTCGTTTGTGCTATCATCATCGTGCGATTTGTTTGCATGACCCGATACACTCCGCGCTTGAAATACACGTTCCAACAACTGCCCGATTGAATCGGCTGCGGAGTGCCCGGTCAACAACTCGGCGGCTGGATTTACAAAAGTAACGTGCCCATCCACATCGGTCGCTATAATGCCTTCGCCGATGCTCCTTAGAATCACCTCGAACCACTCTCGCTGTTCTCGCAACTGTCGTTCAGCCTTCGACCGCTCCTGAACTTCGCGTTGCAGCGAAGCATTGACTTCGCATAGATCGGAGGTGCGCTTCGCGACCTCGTTTTCCAACTCCGTCGGCGTGCGCATTGCCAATGCCTTGGGGATGACGGGCACTAGTGCGAACACAGTCAGCCAGGAAACAACGGCGGTCGCCAGCTTTACAAGCCCGGCAAATCGATAGATCGGGTACCAGAAAATGATGGCTTCGACGATGTGCGATGTTCCGCAAGCTAAAATGAATGCGCCGAAGAGCCAAATAATTCTGGGGAATGGTAGGTCGCGTCGTCGACGCAAGAAGAAAATCAATACGGCGGGGATCGCCAAATATGCGAGCCAAATCAGAGAATCGGACACAATATGCAGCCAGCCAAGTTCGGCGTACCAGTGACCGCAACGCCATCGCGGAACGAAACCGGAAGTATCAAACGGCCACCACAAGACGCCTGGCATAGTTGAACCCTCAATACAGCGAGGCACGCTCGCCTATCCAATAACGCGATTCATTTAGCGGCGGATGCTAACGAATTTGCTGCGAAACGCTAGGCAGACAGACGGTCGAACTGGGCTGCTGTCTACGACAATCTTGCAGGTCGGCCTAGTCGCCGGTCCATCTTGTCGCATGGACGATTTCGGAGTGCGCGCTTGTAATGTGCGGCGCTACAAAGCCCCGATTAAAGCTATGGTGCTACTAGAGAAGTCGCTAACCAACACGCCCGGGCCAACTGCATTCAATTGAGGCGAATCGCTATCGCCATGCCAAACAACTATTGCGTAGCAATCGTCGACGACGAGCCGGGAATGCGGCTGTTGCTCAGCCACCTGTTTGAATCGGACGGCATAGCCGTGCGTTGCTACGATTGCGCCGAGGCGCTACTGCGCGATGATGAAAGCGTGCGGTTCGGCTGCATCGTGGTGGATCTTGCGACTAACTGGCATGAGCGGCTTGGATTTACTAGCGAATCTTCGGCGCCACAGCTCCGATATCCCGATTGTGATGATATCCGGCCGAGCGAATGTTTCCGACGCAATCGGCGCATTCAATCATAAGGTTAGCGCTTTTGTTGAGAAACCATTTGACAATGCGTACCTCTCGCAAACGGTTCGCGAGTTGATGTCGAAATGGGTTGTGAAGCAGGAGCTTCGCGCCGTTGTCGGTGCAAAGCTTGCCGACTTGAGTTCCCGGGAGAGAGAAGTTCTCGATGCGCTCGTTGCTGGCAAGAAGACGACTCAAATCGCGCGAGAACTCGCAATCAGCCCGAGCACAGTCGAAAAGCATCGACTCCACATCTTCAAGAAAACACAGGTGGATTCGGTTGTTGGTTTAGTCCATTTGGTTCACCAATAGGCTTGGCGAAACGAGCCGCTTTTTTATCGATTTTTGCGTATAGTGGCATTCTTTGCTGCTTCGACATCCCCTCGGCGCTCGTTGCCACAGACGCGATAGAGAATTTCTCCATTCGATAAGCGCGAATCGAATTCTACGGTTTCTCGTGCGACGCAGCCGACGGCGTCGTAAAGTTCGTCCGCGTACCTACCTTGGCTGAGGCCTCCAGGCTTGGCGCCGAGCCTGTGCAGTCTTCGAGCACGTACAATCGCCGGCGCTCGACATCGGCGCCAAACACAGAATGCGCTCACGCCCCCACTTAGACGCACCATGGAGCGATTGCAGAGATTCGCTCATCGTCGTAGAGGCGTAGTGTTGTAACGCAGAAATTTTGAACGCCCGAGATTGCTTGACCGCGGGTCCGTTGTCGAGTTGCCAATGGATAAATTCGCTCAGGTTGTTTCGGCGGCTTGATAGCTGATGGGTAGACGACTTCCGAGTATTCATCTGTCACAATTACCTTCACAAACGGAGACCGCTCGATGGCACTTTCACTAAAATGGAGCAAGACTCGCCGGCCCACAGCCGAGCAGTTGGCGGACTACATTGGGCAGCTGGCGGCGATCAACAAGTCGCAGGCGGTAATTGAATTCAGCCTCGATGGTACGATTCGTACGGCAAATGATAACTTTCTGAACGCGTTGGGTTACACGTTGAGCGATATTCAGGGCCGCCACCATGGGATGTTCGTCGACGATTCGTATCGGCACACGGTGGAGTATAGAGACTTTTGGGCCAAGTTGGCGCGCGGTGAATACGTCGCGGGCGAATTCCGCCGCGTCGGCAAGGGTGGCAAAGAGATTTGGATCCAAGCTTCGTATAATCCCATCATGGACGCGAACGGGAAACCATTCAAAGTCGTAAAGTACGCCTCCGATGTCACGGCGCAGGTGAAGGCGCGGCAAGAGATGTCGCAAATCCTTTCGGCTGTGAACGAGAATGCCGACTCGCTCGGCTCCGCCGCGGAAGAGTTGACTGCCGTCAGTTCTCAAATGGCGTCGAATGCTTCCGAGACGAGCGCGCAGGCCAACGTTGTGTCGGCAGCTGCCGAACAAGTGAGCAAGAACGTGCAGACGGTTGCCACCGGCGTGGAAGAAATGAACGCGGCAATCCTCGAAATCGCCAGGAATGCAACCGAGTCGGCCCGCGTCGCGGAGCGCGCAGTTACTGCCGCTTCCGAGGCGAACGCGATGATCGCAAAACTTGGCGAAAGCAGTATCGAGATCGGCAATGTGATCAAGGTGATCACATCAATTGCCGAGCAAACTAACTTGCTCGCTTTAAACGCCACGATCGAAGCGGCGCGGGCAGGCGAGGCCGGTAAAGGCTTCGCCGTTGTTGCGAATGAGGTGAAAGAGCTGGCCAAAGAAACAGCTCGTGCGACGGAAGATATCAGCCGTCGGATCGAAGCAATCCAAACCGATACGCGCGACGCCGTTGAGTCGATCGAGCAGGTCACGCAGGTCATCACGGCCATCAATGACATCTCCAACACGATCGCCAGCGCTGTGGAAGAGCAAACTGCCACCGTGACTGAAATGAGTCGCAACGTGGGCGAAGCAGCGAAGGGAACGGCGGAAATTGCGCAGAACGTTACGGCGGTTGCCCAAGCTGCCGAAAGCACTACGCAGGCCACCAACAATTCGCAACAGGCCGCGAGTGAGCTTTCGCGTATGGCCAGCGAGTTGCAGCGGCTCGGTTCGGGGCATTGCACGAGCCAGTCATTGGCTGTTTAGAATGCGGATTCAGCGTCGTGGAGGTGTGAGAGCATCGCCGTCACGACGTCCGCGGAGAGCCGAGCATTTTGTATCGAACCAGACGTGAGCGATTCGGATAATATCCGCACTGCTGCCAAGGCATTCGCCGACATTGCCGATCATTGGTAGTGCTGATCAATAAGGCCGGATTATCAGGATGATGAAGTAAGAAATTCTAGCGTTTCAGCGAAAGCAGGAAACGCGCAATACTTTCGGCGTTTGAGGATATACAGGCATTTCTATGCTATCTAGGTATACTCGCTGCCACTCCCTAGATCGCTGCAAGCGAATTGCCACGGCGGCTTCGCCCGCTGATGGATATTGCTGCCGTGATGAGGAGGAATGACACTCGTGCCGGTTCCGGCACAGCGGTATCGGAGCTTGCGCCTGTGCCGATCGTGTGGCCGAAGTTGGCACGCCAGACGTCGTAATCCTGGTTGGTGAAGTATGTGCCCACGTATTCTCGCCAGAACGTATAGTCGGCGGTGTCGACAGCACCGTCGCGGTTGAAGTCGCCGGCGAGACCGATAACGTAGGACAAGACGTAGTCCTTCATGACAAGGCGCCCGCCGGCACCGGTTGGCTGTACCAGTTCAAAGTTGTCGAGCGTCGGGTAGATCGTATTAATCGCGAAGAGGCTGCGGTAGCCAGCGTTGGTGAAGTCCATGAGATTGTAGTCGCGGCCACCCATGAGGCCATCGGTTGGCGTCGCCGACAAGTCGATCTTTAATTTGCCATCCATGCCGGTGAGGAGATACAGATAGTTTTGCGGCTGGCCGATCAAGACGGGCCCATTGAAATCGAAGCGGGTGCTGAACATCTGGGGATGAAGGCCGAGTTGAATGGTGGAGCCCGATTCAAATGTGACATCGTTCGCGAAACGCGTTTGTGCATTGGCGTAGAACGGGTAGGCGAGCGTCGAGGCGCCTTTAACCGACGAACTGCCGACGATGTCGCCGACAAGTTGGGCGGTGGACCCGCCGTCTACCGTAAGGCCGCCGGAGATATGCGCTTCGGCGACCTGCACTTGGCTGCCCCCAAGTGCGCTTAGACCGCCACGGATATCAGCAGTTGTTGCGCGTAAGCTGCTGCCAACGAGTTTGAGAGTATTTACATGGCCAGGCGCGGGCGTGGGATCATACTCAAGTTGCCCCCCGGTCAGCGACAGAGAGTTGATACTGCCCGAGAAGTGCGGGCCAATCTTCAGCGATTGCTGTAAAGCAAACAAACCGCCATTGCCGGTAACGAGACCATCTATGGTGGTGCTGCCAATCGAAGGCCCGGTCGCGGAGGGTTGGATCTTTAGCGGGCCCGCCAAGTTCAGTGTGCCATTGCTGCCCAGAGTTAGACCACTCACAGTCACATTATTCAGTGACGCATTGCCGGCGCTGAGCTGCAGTCCACCGGCAAAGTACGAGTCACTAACTTCGGCTGTACCGCCGGAGATCGCAAGTCCGCCGTCAACCGCGACGCCCGAGGCGGCCAGCTTGCCGCTGCTCGCCGCCAGCGAGGCGATGCCGTAGCTCGCGGTGATGTTAAGGTTGCCAGGACCGTCGAGTACAACAGCGCTGTTGCGCAGATCGATGGAGCTGAGCGTCACGGTCTTACCGGCTACAGGAGTGACGCGGCCGAGCTTGGTTGGCTGGTCAAGGGTAAGGCTTTTCTGCGTTGAGAGCCAGCCAAAGTCGTATACACCGGGTTGGACTGTGATGAAGTCACTCGACGCGATATCGAATTTGCCGATGGACGTTGTTCCGTTGAGAACGAGCTGACCTTGGTGGGCAGCGAGTATGCCATCGATCGTGGCATTGGCAAGCGTGAGGGAACCGCTACCTGTTTTGACCAGTCCGGGGCCCCGAATCCGTCCGCCATAAGTTAACGAACTTGGAATGCCGCCAATCGGCGGGCCAATATTTTGAATGTTGAACTCATACAAACCTCCGCCGGCGAGGTCGACATCCAGAAAATTTGCACCTGTGAAATCGATGGTTGTATTCGATAGGGTGAGCGAACCGCGTGTACTCTGCGACGTTGCAGAAAGCGTTGCCCCCGCCATGGCCAACGAGGAAAGACTCTGTGCGGTGTCGTTGAGTTTTAGCGTAGTTCCACCGGCAAGCGAGACGTTCATCGCAGAGTTGAGGAAACCGGGTGCTTGGATATCCAAAGTACCGCCGGTGAATATCAGATTGGTCATGAACGTGGCTGCATCTGGTCCGATAACAAGCGCGCCGGGGCCGCTCTTGTTGAGCGAGGTTCCCGAAAGAATCCCGTTGAGCGTGATGGTTTGGCCGGCAGCGGGGCTGAATGTAAACGGGTTGTTGCCGATGTCGAGGTTCGCGTCGATTGTGGCGGAGCCGGCGATCGTGGGCATTTGAGGGACCTGGATCGAACCACGAGGCAAAGAGCCGAAGCGGGTTATTTGAGCGCCCTCGCCCAGCGAGAGGGCGCCGATCGTTTCCACCACCCCTGTGCCGCCGATAGCCCAGCTCGAGTTGCCTTGCAGCGAGATCGGCGCTGCGTTGCCGAATTGTTCGCTCTGCGCCGTCGAAATCGAGGCCCCGGAGTGCACTGTGAGCGAAGCCCCGATCAAACTGCTGCCGGGCTTGCGGTTGAAAAGTAGATTGCCGTCGCTAATCGTCATGTCGACGATATTGTTGTTGATGATAGCCCCCGGCGACCCTTCGAAACGCACGTTGTCGCCAGCGACTGCAAGCCGTCCGGCCGTTAGAGGCACGCCGATCGACAGTGTGCCTGCACTGACGATGTAGCTAAGACCGTTCGTATCAGCACGGAGTTGCAGGGCACCCCGGCCGTTCGAGGACACACCAGCGTTACTGTTTGTTGAGGTCGTGCGCAGCTGGTTCACGTTTAGGGTGCCGCCGAGTGCCAGGTTAGTATTTTGTAGCAGCAGGTTCTGGGCCGACGCGGCGTTCGATCCGTTGATGGATACATGGCCACCGTGCACAAACAGATCGCCGTCGGTCACGAAGTTGGCGCCGTTGAAGGCGACTGACGGCGGGCTGGTGCTGAACAGCTCATCGGCGTCGACTGTCACCGAGTGGGCCGCAAAGTCGCCATCGATGACAAGTTGATTGCCGGAAACGTCGTTGTGTGAGTAGCGGTTGGCACCGGCCACGTTGATAAGAGCGCTGGCGGCATCGAGTTTCACATCGAAGTTCAGCGTAGCTTTGGTGCCGATCTTGATGAAATCGATGGGTGTATCGCCCGTTAGGGTCAGCCGGGAATACGCGCCGCCCGGCGGGTGCGAGTCGAGCGTCACGATGTTCGGATCGTAATCAAACTGGACGGCCTTTACCGTCCAATCGCGGTTCGTGCGTGGGTTACCGGTTGCGATCGAGTAGGCGAAAACGAGGGTATCGTCCGCGTCGGGTAACGCCGACGCCCAAGCGTGCGCCGTCGTGTTGTACCAATTGGCATACGCCGCATTCGGGCCAACAATATCCCAAATTGGTGGACTAGAAACGTCGGTCGTGCCGAGGAGCGTGCCGAAAGGCGTGTCTTCAGGTCCCTGCGAACCGGTGTTGGCCACCCAAATCAGTGTTCGCTCGACGGCCCTTGCCGGCAACGCATGCAGCACGAGCAGGAGCAATCCGGCGAGAACCCCAAGCACAACAGTACTCTTGGTGATGCGGTTGAATTCGACCTGAGTGTCAAACATAGAATTGGAACTCCGAAGTTGATGCTGCACTGACACGGCTGGGCGGTCGCCGGGCAAAGCCGGGATTTGTCGGCTGGGGGGCCTGCCAATCACAGCGGCGACCAGCTGCGGACAAGATTTATCTCGCTGCCAATACCAGTACGGAATGGTCGGTCAAAAACTAACGCGCCAGGAAATATTTTTCGCCGAATCGCTGGCCGGAGACGACGCCGCTCTGCGGATGTCACACTGGCGATAACAAATCGACCGTGAGTAAGAAGATGGGCGCGGCAGGGCAGCCAGTCGATTTGCGCATTCAGAAATGAGCGAGGCGCGAGCGGCAACTCAAAGCGGACTGAGTCGTACGCTCGAGATGGTTTCGCAGCCTGACAGAGCCATTCTTAACCGCGATAAGCGGTCTCGATTGCTGCGATGTCGATCTTTTTCATCCGCATCATCGCGTCGAAGGCACGCTTGGCAGTGGCAGGATCGGGATCTGCCACGGCTTTCAAAAGCGCCAGCGGCGAAATCTGCCAGGAAATGCCCCACTTGTCCTTGCACCAACCACAAGCGCTTTCTTGGCCGCCATTGCCAACGATTGCATTCCAGTACCGATCCGTTTCGGCTTGGTCATTCGTTGCGACTTGAAACGAGAACGCCTCATTGTGTTTGAATGCCGGTCCGCCGTTGAGGCCGACGCATGGAATGCCCATTACGGTGAACTCGACCGTAAGCACGTCGCCTTGCTTCCCAGAGTGGAAGTCTCCGGGCGCGAGATGCACAGCCACGACGGAGGAGTCGGGAAAAGTGTCGGCGTAAAACTGCGCTGCCTCTGCGGCACCGCCATCGTACCACAGGCAAATCGTGTTCTTGGCTCTAGCTGGCATTTGTCATATCCCTGTGATGAAAGTTTGAGCGTTCACAATCGTGACTGTCGCCATACTGGAGAGGATGCTGGTAGGCTTTCGCAGCGATGGCCGTCGAATATGTCATCTTTGCCGAGACTCGCGCCGCTTCTAAGTCGCGAATGGCGAGCCACTCTTAGCATCTTGCCGCTGGCCAGCATGATACACAGCGCACACAACAGTCCGCTGGATGGTTCGGGAACCAAGGTTAATGTGACTTGCGCATTGGGGGATAGCAGCGGCCGCGGTCCCTCGCGCGCAGCGGTTTGCAATGAAAAGCTGAAAGCAGTGCCGTCGGCGAAGCGACCACTTAGTGTACCGGTCCGAGTCGTGAATAAAAATTGCTGGCCGGCAATCAAGCCACTTATTGGCGTGCCGTTTATGAAAAAATCTCGCCCGAAGAAGTTCACCGTGCTGCCGGCAAACGCTTCGAAGAGGTTGCCAAATATTCCGCCGCGGATATTCACGACGCTGCCGTTGTGGGCGCCAAAGCTCGCGCCGATATTGCCGCCAAACACGTTGACGGTACTGCCCCAGAGCGCATCGAAGTTTTCGCCGATGTTGCCTCCGAGGATGTCGACATTGCCACTGACCGATTCGAAATTGGGTCCCACCGCTGCGCCATTAAATATTCGCACACTGCTGCCGGCGCCAGCATTGAAACTCGCCGGCAGCTGACCACCACTGAGGACATTTAATTGCTGTCCTCCGCGAACGCCAGAGAGTGTGGACGGGACAGCAACGTTAATCACGGAGTTCCCCACCGCCGGCAGCTGGGCTGCAACAAGCGTAACAGAGCCAATTGTATCTCCGTCGGCAGGTGAAAATGCAAACGGAGTACCGTCGGAAAATACGCCGCTGAGTACATCGGTCGAATTGAGAGTGACAACCGTTGTAGCGCCGACCGGAGCGGCAGCCAATGCGCTGGCGCCAGTGAGTCGAAATTCGCGGCCCACCAGGCGCATGGCACTGCCGGCAGAGTTCTTGAATGCATCGCCGAAGCTTGCGCCGGAAATGATAACGGCGCTTCCCGATGCAGCCACAAATCGATCGCCAATCGCACCGCCACTGATCGCGATCGTGCTGCCGCTGCTACAAGTCAAGTCGTTTCCAATTCGTCCGCCAGATATTGAAACATTGCTGCCGCCGAATGCTTTCACGGTATTGCCGACGACGCCGCCAGAAATGTTCACAATACCGCCGCTCTGGGCGTTGAGGCCCGCGAGCGTTCCGCCCGTCAGCGTCAGTTTGCTGCCACTGATGACATCGAGAAAGCTGGTCGTGCCACCGGAGATATTGACCAGGCTGGTGCGATCGGCGAGCACACGGCCGACAATTCCGGTGTTCACATTCATCGTTGCGCCAACATACAACTTTACATTGTTCGTAGTCCCGCCATTGACATTTATTGCTGCCGTCACTGCTTCGAGATTCGCTCCGACGGTTCCGCCGGTCTGTACGTTCACTGTGCTCCCGCGGCCGGCATTGAAACTCGCTGGTATGGCAGCTCCAGCGTCGACAATAAGCGTTTGGCCCTCGCGAATCCCCAATGGTACCGGCCGTGTCGATGCGACAATCACTGGCGACCCAATAGCTGGCAGCGCCACCGCTTTTAGCTTCACCACACCAGCCGCAAAGCTGTCGCTGTCCCATGAAGTAAATGCGAAGGGCGTTCCGTCAGCTAGTGTTCCACTCAACGTATTGCCGGTCGTCAAATTGAAGGGGACGAAATCGTTAGGTGCACTTAGTCCGCTGATGAGATTGCCGTTTAGCCGAAATTCTCCACCTTGAATCTCCACATGGCTTAAACTGGAAGCAACAAACGAGGGAGCGAAAGATCCTCCAGAGATATGCACTTCGCCGTCAACGCTGGCCGATCCGATCGTTCCACCGGTGATATTGACAATCGTGCTCGGATCGGCGGCCAGCGTGCCCAGCACACCCCCTGAAATATTAGCTTCGGCGCCCGGCCAAAGTCGAAAACTCGACCCTATCGAGCCGCCAGTAAGATTCAGAACCGACGCGCCTTGAAGGTTAAAAAGGGCATCGACTTGCCCGGCGCTCATCTGGATCGTGCTATTTGTCGCGGTGAAATTGTTGACGATACGCCCACCAGTAACATGAAGGTTGCTTCCGACTGCCGTATACCACTGACCGATGAGGCCACCGCTCAGGTTGAGCTTGGTACCCGGCTGCGTCAGCAAATTGGCGCCAATTGTCCCGCCATAGACATTTAGTTCGAGGTCCGTGCTGGTAACATCCGCCAAGCCCGCCTGGAAGTAATCGGATAGCGCTCCGCCATCGAACAAGTTGAGCTGGGTGCCGGATACGATGCCTGATACGGGTGCGGCTGGCGGGACATTGATAATCGTGACGAAATCCGCCTGGGTACTTTCGTTCGATGTAACGGTTGCCAACACAACCGTCAGCATTACCACGGCTCGTCGAGCACTGAAATGATTCATAAGCGGCGAGATAATCTTGCAGGATGTCGGACAAGACGAGGCTTAAGTGTACCGAATGCCGTGCATTATAGTACGCTGTTTCAAATGAATTCACGATATCCATGGATCCATCATTCCGTCGACGAGGCTGCTATTCTAGCAGAACTCTATTTAATGATCGCCCCCGTCGCGAAACTCCACAGGCGGACAAACCCTGGGCCGCGTGTATCCGCGGGGCATGACGGCGGCAGCCTTGTAAATTGTGGCAAGCGAGAAGGTGACTATGGTAGCGGCACCGGCCGCCTACTCGATCACCGGTAGTACGGGGCAGTGGCCGCACCGCATTCGCTTGGGAATGGATTGTGACTGGCAGCGAGCAATTGATAGACTTGCCTTACGAGTTTCAACTGGCATCGCTGCTTTCAGCACCCTAGGTGGCGCGAAATCACGTTGACCGGCATCCCTGGTTCGCCGCCTGACGCCGAGATGACTTTCGCTCCTGTAAAAAGCGTGTTCAACGGTCCTTAAGCGATGCGGAGCCGCGAGCATCAACTGCTTGTCGCACGATTCGTGGTCGTGTCTCTAAATCGCCTGGCTTCTAACACGTATTTTAGTGCGTGATTCTCTTGTCGCGACCAAGCTTTGCACGTCAGGAAATCCCGGTTCGTTACGACTTAGTCTCGGCCTCGCTTCCGCTTCATATCTCACACGAATTTGACATCGTCAGGTGTTCATGCGTGAACGGCGAGTTGTTGCAAATTGAGCCTCGCCGTGCTAGTTTGGACGAACGTTTGGCAGAGCGTTCCAACGTTCTGGCAGGCAAGACATCGATAGTAGCAACAGAGGTTTCAGTCTAATGATGTGCAACTTATTGCGTTTGAGCTGCATGGCCACGGGCGTGTTTTTCACGACGATGTCGCCATTCAGCTTGGCAGCGCCAAATGTGTTCTTCGGACGCGACGACTCATCGATCTTTATGACTTCCTTTCCCAACGCGTCAGCCAAATATAGCCAATTCACCAGCTCGCTGAGCTCCTTCGGAGTCGACAACGTGGACACCGCAGTCGGAATCAATCCGACGCTTGTCTTCGGCGCGAGCGGCATCACCGCCAGCACTCAAGGCGTCGCTGCGCAGGCAGCTCCGGGCTTCCAAATCGGCACGCAGGCATTGCTAGAGCTTGATACGTTTGGCCCTCCCCAAACGGATACAACGTTCACCTTTAACCAATACATCACCGCGTTTGGCGTTTATGTGGTCCAAGGTGGCGACGGAGCAAACAACAGTCCGACAACGTTCCGGTTAAAAAACACCGCTACGAATGCTTTTGTCGACGTGCCGGTGCAAGTCGGGCCGGGATGGGGAACCGACAACGTATTCTTCTTCGGTGTGACCGATTCGGTGCCGTTTAACGAAGTCTCGATTATCGAAGCGGGCGATGTCTCCGATGGCATGTTGTATGACAACGTCGTCGCCGGAGTGGTTCCCGAACCCGGTTCGCTCGCTCTCATGTGGCTGGGTGCAGCCTGCGCTATCCTTCGGGCACCACGCTCCCGCCTTGGTTGTTCTTAAACCCTAATTAGCGGCAGGTTTTTCAAGGCCTGCCGCTGCGAACGGGGCGTAATGGCCTGAGTCGCACGGACCGCGTAAAATGGCGTGCCTCGGTAACTCGATATGCCAACGCAGGCCGAACTCCCACATAGCGTGTTGCACTTAGTACAAGCGAGCGTGGACCGATTTCCCCGCCGTAGCAGCGTTGAATTCGCGCTGTGGATCGGTGTCATCGCCATTTCGTTTGCGCCATGCGGCTCCGTGTTCGCCGCGGATCTATTGGTCGCCGATCGCCTTTCCAATAGCGTTTACCGATACAGCGCTTCGGGCACGCTTCTGGGAACTGTGGTCGATCATTCAACTGATCTGAACCAACCGACCGGCATCGGAATCTCGCCAGATTTCAGAAAGCTGTATGTTTCGAGTTCGCAGAATAATCGCGTCTTGCAATACGACTACGACGCTGCGGCAGGCATCGCGACGAATCCCACAATTTTCGCCGCTGCCGAGGACGGTCTTTCGTTCCCTAGCGATATTCAATTCAGTCTCGATGGCAGCAAAGTGTATGTCGCGAATCTGACTGGCGGCGTGTCGCGGTTCAACACCGATGGCAGTAGTGCGGGTGCAAAGCTCCTGCTGCCAACCACTATCGAAGGCGTCGACACACAAACTTCATCGCTGGCATTCAAGCCCACTGGTGAATTGCTGGCCGGCGCGTTCCAAGACCCCAGCGGAGCGGGCGGTGGCGTTGCCATCTCAAATTCGACTGTTTCGGCTTTTGCCGATTATCTCGTGCCGCCGTCTGCTGCATCAAATGGCGCTGCAGGTTTGATGATCCACGATGACTATCTCTACGTTTCTGGAATGTTTGCATTCAGCATCCGACGATTTGCACTTTCGAACGGGCAAATGGACGCCGGCTGGGGAATCACCGGCGTGGCCTTTCCGCAGGATCTGGTCGAAGCGCCCGATGGCAACGGCTTCCTCGCCGGCCTCTTGGGAATTGCTGGCGGCTCGGGGAGTATTTCGCGGTACTCGTTCGATGGCACACTTCTGGGCACGTTTGCTGCTCCTAGTCAGAACGGCTTTACTGAAGCCACGGCTTTTGTCGTCGTGCCGACCCAACTCGTCGGCGACTTCAACAACAACGGGGTCGTCGATGCCGCGGACTATGTCGTCTGGCGCAACACGTCGCCGACGACGACTCTTCCAAATGATGATTCGCCGGGCGTTGTCGATCCGTCGGATTACGCCGATTGGCGAGCGAATTTCGGTAAAGTCGGGCGCGCGGGGTCAGGCGCGCTGCACGCTCGCTCAATCCCAGAACCTGCCGGCGTTTTGATTGTGTTAACCGCCATGCTGGTTGCAGGCCTGGTCCGCAAGCGACGTTAGAAACAACCAGGCATGGCGACAATACCTTCTGATTACTGCACTATCACCAATCGGCCCATCGCCGTGCGCCGTTCAGTCCCGTCGAGTGCAGCACCGCCGTGGCGCGGCTGCGCAAGCACATGTTTACGACGACCGGCTATGCACAGCGGTTTCACGCTTGTCGAATTGCTCGTGGTCATTGCGATCATTGGCGTGCTTGTGGCAATTTTGCTGCCGGCAGTTCAAAGCGCCAGAGAAACTGCGCGCCGCGCTCAATGCTTGAATAATCTCAAGCAACTCGGCATCGCGACGCACAATTATATCGCGGCTGAAAGGCATTTCCCGCCTGGGTTGGTCGCGAAGACATACCCGGGGCAGCCTAACCACCCGCAAACGTTTTACCGCTGGTCCTCGCTGGCCCACCTGCTGCCCTACTTGGAGAACCAATCGATCCGCGACTTGCTCGATCTTTCGCTGCCGCTTTATATGCCGGGAGCCGGCTACCCAATCGCCGAACGAAATAAGTTGGCCGTCGCGCGTGTGTTGCCGGAATTTCTTTGCCCCAGCGATTTCAGGCAGCCGGTGAAAAGTGACTGGGGACCTACCAACTACGTCGCCTGCGCAGGCAGCGGCGCCGGTGGCGGGACCCCCTTCGACACAGATGGTGTCTTCTATGTGAACTCGGCGATTACCTTCGCCAAAATCGGCGACGGCAGCTCGCACACCGCGGCGATGTCTGAGAGCCTACTCGGCGAAGACGGACAGCTCGATGCCATGAGTGGCTTTGGGGCCGCCACGCCGGAGCGTCACTACAAGTTCACGCTTGGCTTTGCCGCGACGCCCGACCTCAGCGACGCCCGCTGCAACGGCACGAAGAGTTTCAATTCCGCACTCGGCAACGGCAACGACCCTCGCGGCTTCGCCTGGTGCAGCGGCGAGTATCGCTGCGCATTGTACAACCACTACTATCCTCCGAACGCGACCAACTTCGACTGCATCACGTCGGTAACCATTGATCCGTCGATTCCACCCAAGAAGCTCTACGCAGCCTACGGCTGGAGAACCGCGCGGAGCCCGCATCCGGGCGGTGTGAATGTCCTATTCGCCGACGGCAGCGCACAAGTGATTGCGAATGACATTGACCTTTCGCTATGGCAAGACCTGTCGACACGGGAGCAAAACGCCAGTGTGAGGTCTAGCTCGCGTTAACACAATAAAGAAGAGCGTTGCAACGCTGTGGTTGCAACGCTCTCCGGAACACGACTTCCGAAACGCGGTAATTTGCGAACGACTAGCGTCGGTCGGGATTTGCCGTTCCATTCCGGTTCTCAGCGGTGCCAGCCGCATGACTCGACCGATCCTGCGAGCGCAGCGCACTTCGATCAACGCCATAGCGCCGATCCAATTCGCTGGTGAACTTGGGATCAGCAAAATTTGGCCAATGATCCGTGTCAAAGCCTTGGGCGCCCTCGAGCTGGTCTTTTGTCACATTTAGTGTCAGCACGTAGTCATCGGCATCGCCCTTTTGTTGGCGAACTTTGAACGCCTCAAACGGAACAGCGAACAGCTTCGAGCCGACGCCGAGGAACCCACCATAGGTCACAGCCGCGTAGCGAATCTGACCCGTATTTCCGTCGATCACCAGATCCTTGATTTCCCCAACGCCATCGCCATTCGAGTTTTCCAGGTTGGCGCCAATCAACTGACTCGCACGAATATTCGCGCCGCTCGTTTGGCTATCCAACTTGCCAAGGCCTTTCGAATCGGCGGCATTGCTAGCCTGATTTTGGTTGGCGACGTCGCTTTGCCCGGTCGTGGTTGTCGCGTTGGACGTCGATCCGGCTTGGGTCGTGCGGTTATCGGACTGACTGTAAACTTCCGCCAGCGGAATCGACGCGGCACCGACCATAATGGCTGCGGCCATGACAGTGAGTCTACTCTTCATCACAGGGCTCCTTTCGTTTACACGCAAAAAAATGATCAGCAATGACAATTGCTATCTAAATGTAGGCAATTCGCGTGCCTTCCAGGGAATGGTTTTCATTGGCATGCCTCGTGCCAGTCTGGCGTAGCGTCCGGCGCGACATGCCGACGATGCGGTGGCGAATGTGAGTACGCCTGTCATCCGCCAACCGCTTCTTCTTTCAGCTTTGGCTGAAGTGAGAAGGCTTGAATCTGCCGCTGTGCAAACGAGCGCGCGAGTGGTGCAGCATTTTCGCGCGAACTTAACGAACCTCGACGTGCAACGTTAACGAGTGCATGTTTGCCGTCCCGCCACTTTGGATGCGGTTGAGCGGCAAGAGCCAGTAATCAACTTGTGACGCCAACTGCGTGCTTCGCCGTATTGAGCGCAAAGAAAGCCGACAGATTCGATCCGCAGCGGTCGCTGTCCGACTAAATAGGTGCCAACGATTGTACGCTTAAATTTTCTTGGGTTATGCGTACGCAGGTCTCAGCGTTTTGTCCGCAGCAGGATGTGTGAATGTGTCACGACGGTGCGTGACGCCGCGATGCGGATGTGGCGAATACGGCCCTAGACTGGCTGCGAGAATCCGCTCGCCCTGGGTGCGAGTGTTCAATATGCCACGGAAATCGGTGGCGCGCCGCTAACGCAAAAATTGTGGAACAAAAATGTGACAGCACGATAGAAGTGCTGAGTAGTGCCATCACGTAGGCTGGCCAAACCGATCCGAGATCCCAGAGCAAGCTCCTATATCCTGAAACAAGACAGCCTCGCTTCCACGAATGGTTCCAGCGAGGCGCCTTCGCAAACGCGAAGCAGTGAAACGAGAAGTGACGGTGGTTCATGGAACGAATACCTGGCACTGCGCTGTGGGCACTCGTCGCCGCAGCGTCAATCCTTGTCGGCTTCTCCCAAGCCGGCGCCGACTCCCCTCCAGCAGGCTGGCGCCCGCCCTCTTTCAATCGCACGGAAGAGAGTGCCCCGAAATTCCCGGTGGCAAGTGCAGCAGCTCCAGTGGTTGTCGCGCAACCCGCGCCCGCGCCTGGCAGTGAGCCGGAACCAGCACTCGCAGCCTCCCAAGTAGCCGGCACGCAGCCAGCCGCTCCGCTCCCGGCGGCTGCTTCCTCCGCTCCAGCGGGGTCTGGGGCAGCTTCGGCCGAAGCGGCTGCTGCCGCAGTTACTGAAGAGGCCGCGGCCCAACCAGCGGAGGCGCTGCCAGCTCCGGCATCCGCACCCGGCCCGGATCCCTTGCAGATGCCCGAGTTCAATGACCGCTTCGGGCAGATGCAAGACATGTGTTTGTCGGCGCCGGCCCTGGCGAAACCAGTGCCAGGCGCGACGCCCGCCGCGCCTGGCACGCCCGGTTGTGGTAAGGCAGTCGCGCCTGCCGCTGCCGATTGCGAGTGCTCGAAATGCGCTGGGTACGATAAGGGCTTTTATATCCGCACACTGGACAAGAACTTCATGCTGAAGGTGAATGCCCTCATGCAAGCGCGGTACGTGGCCGATTGGCGGCACCTTGACCCGCCGGCCGACGAAGATGAATTCGGTTTCGTGCTCGAACGGGCGCCCGTCATCTTCAGCGGCAATATCATCGATCCGAAATGGACGTACTGGATGATCTTGCAGGCGAGCCCGTCGACCGGCACCGAGTTTTTGGAAGAAGCCCGCATTAATTACGAGTTTGACAACGGCGTGCTAATGCAGCTCGGCCGATTCCGCAACCCGGCGTTCATGCGAGAGACCGACGTCAGCTACGCACGCCAAATGGCTGTTGAACGGTCGTATCAATACGCGATCTTCAACACTGGCCTCGACGAAGGCATCTGCCTCTCGAAACAGAACGATATCGTGCGTGGTTTGGTTTTCATCAACGATGGTCGGAACTCGGGTGCGCCGACCGCCACGAAAGACTTTTTCGAGGACATGAGCGACTTCGCGATTTCCGCGGGCGTGGACTGGAAGCTCGCCGGCGACTGGGCTCAGTACGGTGACTTTGCATCATGGCCGGACGAACCGTTCGCCGCGTTCATTGGGGCCGACATATACTACGAAACGGGCGAAACGGGTGACAATGTTCTGGCGAATAACGACAACAAGTTCATCGCCTGGACCGTCGATGGAACGATTGAAGACCACGGCGCGATGGCTTTCGGCTCGGTCGTAAAGCGATACTCACTCGTGCCAGGGGAGGAAATCCACCAAACCGGCTTCCACGCGATGGCCGCCTACCAGATTGTGCCCGAGAAGATTGAACCGTTCATTCGCTACGAGTTTATTGACTTCGACGGCGTGACGAGCTTGGGCTCGGCCCGGACGCCGGTGGCCGACAGCACGGTCAATATTGCGGCACTCGGCGTGAATCGCTACTTCAAGCGGCATTCGGCCAAGCTGACGACAGAAATCATGTACGCGTTCGACCCGATTCCGGTCGCAGCACCGGCGACAGGCTTCCTGCTCGATGCCTCGAATGAGCCAGGACAGACCGTGTTACGGACCCAGCTGCAGTTGTTCTTCTAGCCGCATCTGCAGGTTGCCGAAATCAACCGATTACCCCACCTTCTTGGGGGGAGTTTGGGTGTCGGCCAGCGGCTGCTTTAGGTGGCGAATACTTGCGGTTTGAGCGGCCCCGATCAAACTGGAAAGCAGCGGCACTTTCGCCGCTTACGCCATCAGCGTGGCGGCTTTTCCACCCATTGATCTGGGACTTCGAATGCACGCTCTCCTCCTGTGTATCGGTCTGACTGTTGGTGTCGAACAGCACACCCTTTCTCCGACGGCGCCGAGCGCGCCGAAATCGGTCATCGTGAAGCGTGAGATCATCGTCGCACCGGTGGAACTGTACAGCTGCTCGCCACCGGCGCCGCAAGGATACGAATTTGAAACCCATCGCTGTATGGCGCAGACGACCGCCGGTTACGTGCAGCTCTTCGGTATGTAACCTTGAGAACGGGCGTCGTTTGTCCAGGCGATGCGCCGCGAAATGAGCCCATGCGCGCGACCTGCGCGCAGATCGCATGTTAACCGCCCCAGTTCTTCCCGCGCAAAAGAAAAACGCGGCGGGCCGCCCGATGGCGACTCGCCGCGTTTGCATTGCAGAGGCACTTCACACGGCCAGGGAGTGCGACGTGTTCTTGCCAGCGCCGAGCTTCTGCAGGTCGGCGGCCATGCGAGCGAGCTCGCTGGCGGCTTGTTGCGAGTTGCTCGCGCCTTGCGTCGTATTCTGCGCCGCCTGGGCCACGGCCGTAATGTTCTGAGCGATTTCCGACGTTCCCTTCGCGGCTTCGTTCACATTGCGGCTCATCTCGGTCGCGGTAGCCGTTTGCTCTTCGACGGCGCTCGCGATCGTGTTCGAGATATCGTGGATCATATTGATCACCTGGCTGATCTGTTGGATTGAGTCCACGGCGCCACGCGTGTCGGTCTGAATCGCTTCGACCTTGCGGCCGATGTCTTCGGTCGCCCGAGCCGTTTCCTTGGCAAGTTCTTTCACTTCATTGGCCACGACGGCAAAACCCTTGCCAGCTTCACCGGCACGGGCGGCTTCGATCGTCGCATTGAGAGCGAGCAAGTTGGTTTGCTCGGCAATCGAGGTGATGACCTTAATCACGTTGCCGATCTCGACGCTGCTGTCGCCGAGCTTCGAAACGGTAGCGTTGGCCGATTCGGCGGTCGACACGGCTTGTTGAGCGACGCGGGCGGCTTCGCTCGCATTTTTGGCGATTTCGCGGATTGCCGAGTTCATTTCCTCAACGCCCGTTGAGACTGTCTGCACATTCTTGCTGACTTGTTCCGAGGCAGCCGATACGACGTTCGCTTGCGCGGAAGTCTCTTCGGCGTTAGCAGCCATCTGCGTGCTCACGGCGGTCAACTCTTCGGCGGACGATCCTAGCGTTGACGCGTTCTCGTTCACAAGGTGGAGAATGCGGGTCATTTCCTCGCGAGCCTTAACGGCTTGCGTGACATCCGTAGCAAACTTCACGACTTTATAGTACTTGCCGCTGGCGTCGGCGATGGGGTTGTACGACGCCTGTAACCATACTTCCTTGCCGGACTTAGCAATTCGCGAGAATTCGCCTTGTTGGTATTCGCCGCGACTCAGCTTGGCCCAAAATTCACGGTACTCCGGAGAGTTACGATAAGCCTCTGTAACTAACGTGCTGTGATGGCGCCCCTTGAGTTCATTGGCGGTGTACCCCATTGCTTTGGTAAAATTGTCGTTCATCGTGATGATGGTACCATCCATCTCGAATTCAATGACAGCGCTTGCCTTTCCGATCGCGATTAGCTTCGCATTGTTTTCGAGGTGAGTAGCATTTTGCACCATTACGGAGCGGAGAATCCAAGCACCAAGGCAGCCGACTGCGATCATGCACGACGCGCCGATTGCGAATAACAGCCAGTTTGCCTGACTGACTTCGCTAACCACTTCGGCTTTGTCGATGTTAAGTTCCTTCACGGCCTGATCGACGATTTTGTCCATGGCAACGCGGTGGGCTTGGAACACGGGGTCGAGTTTGGCAGACAATGTCTTAGTCGCCGCATCGCGGTCCCCTTTATCCAGGGCGGCGATGATCTCGTCGTTGATGATTTTGAAGATTTCCTCGGCTTGTTTGTGGGAAGCCTTCAGTTGTTCGTTAAGATCGCCTTCGAGCGTGATCGTGCTCCAATAATCCCGACGTTCTTGAAATTGCTTTTCGGTCGCATGAAACCGCCCTTTTGCTGCTTGGTAGGCGTCCATCGTGGGGGCATTGGTCATGATTTGAGCCAGCAAATAAGGTCGCAACACGAAAAGCGGCGGTGCGGCGGAATCGACAATGAGATCTTCCTTCTGACCAATATGCCGGTCGAGATCGCCGTCAACTTTCACTTTGCTCACGGTCAAATAGGTGACTGCGGCGAACACGCCAAAACCGACCATGAACGCACCAATGAGCAGGTACAGCTTGCGGCTTAAACTCATTGACTCTTTCATTTCGCAACTCCTTAGGTTTCCGAGATTGTTCGAGTAAATTCGCAAGATCGCGGGCGAAGTTGCCCGGGCAGTAAGTCTTTCGATTAAGCACTTAAGCTCATCATGTCGTTGTTGGCGACTTCTACGGCATTACGAATATGGAGCACGAGCATGAGCCGATCGTCGAGCTTGTAGGCGCCATTGACTAGCGTGCGGGCGACGCCCTGCAAAGTGTCAGGCGGCGTTTCGAATTTGTCGACTTCGACTTCAATCACGTCGCCGATTTCGTCGACCAGCAGGCTGACCGCGTCTTCGCCGGTGTGGACGACGACGTTCATTGGCAGCTTTCCGGCCGGTCGATCCGGATGACCCAAGCGACGACGCAGATCAATCGCAGTCACGATGCGGCCGCGAAGATTGATTAGACCGCTGACCACATCTGAGGCGAGAGGCACGCGAGTCATCTCCTGATAGCGGATTACTTCTTGCACCTCGCGAACATCGACGCCGAAGTATTGACCATCCAGCAAGAACGTGCAGTACTGCCTGGTTTCGCTCATCTATGGCTTCCTTGACTCCTGCTCGCAGCCGTTTGATCGCGCCGGCAACCATCAAGGCGTTGTTTAATCAGCCTTACGCGTGCGAATCGAACCGCGACCAATTGATTGCTGGCCGCGCGCCAACCATCAAACAGTACGTCAAGGTAACGCGCCAAGCGATGGCACGTGGTTTCCACGGTCGAATGGCAAGCGAGCAGGCATGCAAGAGCCGCCGGCACAACAGGCTGTGCGGAAAATGGGGATTGGAAGCACATGACGAAGGTACGTGTTGATTTCGAGCCGGCTCTTCATCGCAAGCTACCGAGGGGTGCGACGCTGTGGAGCACCACGCCCCCGTCGCGTGATAACACACGGGTGCAGCGTACTTCGAGTCCGTTGCACGCGAGATTGCGATTGATCGCAGATATTCCGACGTGGTGGCTGGCGGCGGCAAAAAAAAACGCGTGGAGAAAAGGAATTTGCCGAATCTAGCGCTGCGGTGAGGTGCAGCATCGAGCGAAGGCAGCCTGCCGATGTACTTCGACTCTCAGTGCCTGTGGTTACACGTTGGGAAATGCAGAATTTATTGTCTGACAATGATCGTTCATAGGCAAATCAGGATTGACATTGCGGCATTCTGTCGGCAAGCAATACTCTTGGCGGTCGGTTTAGACCATACTTTTGTGATATTTTGTGAACTGCATCAAGTGGCGCGACCTACGCGGACAATGCTTGATTGACGATCATTTCCAGTTCTCGCGCCGAGAAGGGTTTTTCGAGTACGAGTACCTCTTTGTCGATAAACTCTGGTAGAGAGCGAAAACTTTCTGAGCCCGTCATCAGGACGACATGCAACGCAGAACCCTGCATTCTTAACGAGCGGAAAATTTGAACACCACTGTGTTCTGGCATGCGGATATCTGCGAATACGCAGCCACGCCAGTCATCGCGGTATGCGCGCAGAAACTCGCTCGCACTCGAGAACAACTGGACGGGGATGCCTCGCGTTTTGAGTAATACGTTGAATGCATGACGAATAGGTTCTTCGTCATCCACTACATATACAGTGGGCGTCGCATTCATGGGATTCAACTGGGATTGTGTGCGGGAAGAGTGAAAAAGAAAGTCATCCCACCCTTTGGATTGGGAGCGGCACTGATTGCACCACCATGCGACTCGATTACTGTACGAGATATCGCGAGGCCGAGACCCAACCCGTTCGTTTTCGACGTTTGGAATGGCTGAAATAACTTGCTCTCCATTTCCGGATTGAGCCCGCTGCCGCTGTCGGCAATTGAGAAGCGTACATGGTCGCCTGCTTTAGCGGTGTGCACGATGAGGCGACGCTCAGGCGGTGAGCAACCTGCCATGGCATCCATCGCATTTCGGATTAAGTTGACGAGAACTTGTTGAATGTGAATTGCGTCGGCGTGGACTAACGGCAACTCGGCGCCGAGCGTCGCCTCAACTTTCACCTGGCCATGTTTCAGCTCATTGGACAAAAGGGAGAGCACTTCCAATGCTAGGTCGTTAGGGCGCACAGGTTCGCGTTGCGACATGCGATGGCTGACAAACGAGCGCATTCGACGAACGATTTCGGCCGCTCGGTGCGACTGCTCATCGATTCTGCGCAGGCAGTCGATCAGTTCGGGGGAGTCGAATTGTGCACCGAGATGCTCTGCCGTGGTTGCATAAAGGCGTAGCGCGGCAAGCGGCTGGTTCAGTTCGTGCGCCAACCCGGCAGCTAATTCGCCCAGAATGCCGAGCCGAGTTACATGGGCCAGTGAATCGCGCAGCTGCACGGTTTGCTCTTCAGCGCGCTTGTGCTCGGTGATGTCGGTGATTGAACCGACAACTCGCACTGGGATGCCGGATTCGTTGCGAACTGCTTCGCCGCGCGAGAGCATCCAACGATACGATCCGTCTTTGTGCCGCAAACGGATTTCGGCTTTGTAACGCTCGTTGCGCTGAAAGCTCTGCATCGCGAAATCCATCAACAGTTGCCGGTCGTCGGGATGGATGAGGTTCCAATAATCTCGAGTTTTAAAGTGAGCCAATTCTCCATCCTTGTACCCGAGTAATTCATGCCAGCGAGTTGAGCAGAACATGCCATCCGCTTCGATATTCCAATCCCAGATGCCGTCGTTCACGGCACGTTCGACCAGAGAATAACGTTCTTCGCGGGCACGTAGCGATGCCTCGGCGCGTTTTCGCTCAGCTATGTCTCTCGAAGA
This sequence comes from Pirellulales bacterium, assembly GCA_046349975.1. Classification (GTDB taxonomy): domain Bacteria; phylum Planctomycetota; class Planctomycetia; order Pirellulales; family Lacipirellulaceae; genus JABDGM01. The sequence goes on along the minus strand of JAXMBH010000011.1, from coordinate 96,568 downwards.
AGTAAAGATAAGTTCATCGTCGCCAAGGTCGACGTAGCTGGCTGTCACCTCGACAGGGATGAAATCGCCGTTGGCGGTACGATGCCGGGTCTCGAACATGCGTGTGCCGATTCGGCTCATCGCGTGCCAATAATCCTCCCATATGGCCGGCGTTAATTCCGGATTCAGATCAAGAATCGACATGCCGAGGAGCTGCTCGGGCGAGTACCCCATCCGGTCCGTCGCGGCTTGATTCGATTGACGTATGCGGCCATCTTTTCCGAGCCAGAAAACGACGTCGGACGATTGGTCGACAGCGAACTGAAGCATTTGTAGCTGCTCGTTTGCATGTTTGTGCGCCGTAAGATCGCGAACAATGGCACAACTCAGCTCGTTGTCCTCGTGCTGGAAGTAATTGCACGTGACTTCGACGTCGATGATCGCTCCGTCGCTGCGACGCTGATTCGATCGGAATGTCATCGACTTTTGCTCGCGCAAATCTTTCCAACGTTGCGGCCAGCGTTCGATCGAATAGTTAGGGTCAATCTCCTCGATGTACTTGCCAATTAACTGGTGTTTCGAATAGCCGAGGGTGCGGCAAGCGGCCTCGTTCACATTAACGATTTGCGAATTCGGACGAACCCAGTAGACAGCGTCGCCGGCGCGGTCGATGCTAAATTGCATGAGCCGCAATGAATTCTCAATTTCGCGGTGATAAGAATCGCTGCTGCTTTTTGTGGGAGACACCGCAGACGGTATATCTGAGAGACGAAGGGCAACGGCGCCGGCGTCATCCGTGCGGAAGGACAGCATTTCCAGTGGGTGAGAGCCCGCCTCAATCGCATCCAGCACAAAGCTGACCGATGATTGCCGGCCATCCCATGGGGTCTGGTCGCCAATGGGCAAATTCAGAGATTGTTGCGGCAATGCAATAGCTGCGACAACGCCGATTCCCTTTGGATCGCCGACATTCGACTTCGCGTGAGCGTCGACCACGAAGATTTCCAGTGGGCCTTGCGCCAACACGGATGGATTCAGATCTGACAACGCGTGGACAAAATCCGCGGGCTGGCTTTGCGTTTCAACGAGCAACTCACCGCAATAGGCGCAGCGCCCATTTGGAGTCGCGGCACGTTGATAACACCGGGGACATACCATGGCTGTAGTTAAAGGCTGCGTCGATGAAAGAAAATGCCACACGTGTCGTGCGGACTTTATTTACGCGCGTGCTCAAGGGCACTACCTATTTAGCCAGCTCGCTCGACCGCCGGGGCAGCGGTCTAAGGCAGTAATGAAGTCGGCAAGCTGCATTGAAGACTCAATGCCGAGTTTCTGCAAGATTCGCGAGCGGTGCACGTCCACGGTCCTCGTGCTAATACCGCAACTTGCGGCAATTGCTTTTGTCGGCTGCCCAGCAGCTACCTTGCGAAAAACTTCCTTTTCACGGGCGGTCAACCGCGCGAGTCGAGACAAGGCCTCAGCTTGTCGCTGCTGCTGAGAGTATTGTCTTTGAACAATTTGTAAGACTTCATGAACGCTATCCAACAAACGTTGCCGGCCAAATGGTTTTTCTAAGTAATCGGCGGCGCCAAGGCGCATCGCCTCGACCGCCGACGGCACATCACCATTCCCGGTGATGACAATGAACCCGCACGCCGAATTTGCGGCCAGGATCTCACGGCACAGTTTCATACCGGTCATGCCAGGGAGCAGCAAATCGACGATTAAGCAATGCGGTTCTTCATCGATTCCGGCGGCGAGATAGGCTTCAGCGGTAGTATAAGTTTTCGTACTGTAGCCGACCGAGCGACATACGAGCGAAATTGACCGACAAATTTCGGCGTCATCATCAACAACGTACACACGACCAGGTTCTCGCGCCAGCTGCATGGAGTTAGCAATCCTTTACATGCAATGTGGAAACGCTGCAAAGTCGACAACTTTGCTGCGCAATTCCGACTCGAACTTCGATAGTTTATTCGTTGGTTACTAGCAATACCAAACGGTCGGTTCGAAACCGGCCATGTCTGTAAATTCGACATAACGAATTGGCGCAGCTCTGTTCATCCTGAGAGAGGTGCGGTTGTAGGTACAGATGAATTGCACTCCAGGAACCGCAGCCGCATAGTTGGGCACGTGACGAAGATTGCGTTACCGGTTTGCGGGAGACAATGAAAGCGCTTACAACTCGGTAAGAAAAGGGCAAGTTTCGTGTAAGTTCAGAGGATGCAATGACATGCCCGACTCGAATTGAAAACGCGTTAAAGCACTTCACCTACAATTGCGGGACGTCGGGATGGCACAGACAGAATCCGCAATCGATTAGCCGTAATGTTGCACGGTGACTGACCTCCGGGATATAGGGTTCACGTTAAGCACGCCGTGGACTACCTACTGCCAACCACTTTGCTGCTGAAGAACTGATCTCGATGCAACGAATTTTCGCGTGACACATCGCTGAAAAATCAGCCTCGCCTGAGATCGCTCCCTTGGGCGAGGCGTGCGAAAATCGGCGATCCGTCCCTGATCGGCACTGCCGACTGGGCCATTTTTTAGCGGCTGAAAGCCTGCATTTTGCCTGTGTTTCAATTCCGAGCCGCCGGTCGCTATGCTTGTATGAGTGACTTTGGACCGTTTTCATCGCTGGCGAGCCATGGCAAATGACCGAGCGAACACGTCTCTTGTTAGTTCGAACGCTTCCGATTGTGCTGCTTCTTACGCACGCGATTCGCGCGACTGCGGAAGACTCGCGGCGATATGTAATAATTCATGCCGACGATGCTGGCATGTCGCATTCGGTGAACCGTGCGACCATCGCTGCGATGGAACAAGGCATTGTCTCTTCGGCGAGCATCATGGTGCCCTGCCCGTGGTTCAAGGAGATCGCTGCCTACGCCAAGACCCATCCGGACAAGGATTTTGGCGTTCACCTCACACTCAATAGCGAATGGGACAACTACCGCTGGGGACCTGTCGCTAGCCGCGATAAAGTTCCAAGCCTAGTCGACCAACAAGGGTACTTATGGGACAACGTAGCGCAGGTGGCGGAAAATGCGCAGCTCGCGGAAGTGGAAGTGGAACTGCGAGCACAGGTTCAGCGGGCGCTAGACTTCGGCGTGCCTGTGACCCACGTCGACACGCACATGGGCGCGCTGGTCAGTCGGCCGGATTTGATCGAGGCCTATGTTAACGTGGGGATTCACTTCAACGTTCCCGTGTTCTTCCTGCGGAGCCTCAGCGGTGAGGTCACGGACGAGCGAATTATTGCCCGTGGGCGACAACTTCTCCAAAGGCTCGACGATCACAAGCTGCCAGTGCTGGATTACATGACCCAGCTCTATACGAAGGGCAGCTTCGAAGAAAAGCGAACCCAGTACGCCGGCGCCATTGCCGATAGTAAACCTGGCATCCAGTACATGATCCTACATTGCGGGTACGACGATGAAGAACTGCAGGCGATCACTGCCAGCAGCAAAGTGCGGGACACCGATCGCCGCGTTGCGACTGATCCTGAATTCATTGAATCTGTGAAGAAAAGTGGAGTTGAAGTTGTTTCATGGAGGCAAGTGCGTGAGATGACCGAGAAGCGGGCGTCTGCCAGGTAAGCAGCGCATGCAATCTTCGCTGCGCGTCGAGCGTCGTCCGTCTGCAGTTATGATTAAATGCGCGCCGTCAACCGTGCGCCGCCGGTGATATAGCGTGGGGCGAATAGCTACGCGAATGCTCGGCTGGGAGCCCGCAGGTGCGAGGCTTCCGATACCGATGAAGGCAAGTGCGCTTACTGAAAGTGCCGCCCTTCGCATCTGGATGACTTGCTGGCCGTACAACCGTCACGCCCGTCGCAATCGCTAGTGTTTTTTCTCTGCCTGTCGGGGAAGCGTGACCTATAGTCTAGATGGCGAACGCTAAACCTGTGGTTTAAGCAGGGGCCAGTGTATGCATGCCATTGGAAATGCCCATAACCTGAGCGCGGCCGAACAGGAGTTGATTCGCGCAGCCGTTGCCAATCAAGGAATGCTGGAAGTCGCACTTCGGGCAGAGATGCATGGCCGGGCAGTTGTCGCCGGACGAAAGAAGTTTTTCGACCCCCACGATCGCAGTGTTGCGGAGCGATACATCGCTCTCTTGGCGCGGTTGAAAGAGCTTGAACTGATCCATGAAATTGCGAACAAGAAGGCCTACGAACTCACGAATTTTGGGTGGCAATTGAGCCGCAATTTGGGTCGCTAGGCGGTGCGCCGACTATCGTCGCGTACGGCCTTGGCTTTGCCGGGCGAATTGCTCGCCCCGCACTTTTCAACACAACGAGAATCGAATGACCGCGACCGCGACACTTGAACGCGCTCAATCTCTGGTCTCTGCTCTGGGACTCGATGTCGGCTTTCAGCCACAGGAACCGGCCACGCTCAAGGATACGGGGGTCAGCGAAGCGCTGATCGAGGATCTAATTCTCAAGTATCTTTCCGGGGTCGGCTCGGACAGCGGCCGAGCAATTTCGGACCAACTTTGCCTGCCGATGGCAATTCTGGACGACCGGTTCGTCGCGTTACGGCAACGCCAGGAAATTGCTCCATCCGGTTCTGCGATGTTCGGCGACCATATATACCGCCTGACCGACGTTGGCCGTGATCGGGCGCTACGCGCTTTGCGGGAGTGCGCATACGTGGGCCCCTGCCCTGTCCCGCTGGACGATTACGTGAGTTCGGTTCACGCGCAAACGATTTCCTCGGAGAGGCCACGGAAGACGCAGCTTGAAAAGGCGTTCGGCGATATCCATGTCGAGCCGGAAATGCTCAGCCAGCTCGGGCCGGCGATCAATGCCGGCAAAGGCATGTTCATATATGGGCCACCTGGCAACGGCAAGACGACGATCGCGCAGCGGATTACGCGTTGCTTTGGTCAGAATATTCTCATTCCACATGCTATTTCCGAAGGCGGCAAAATCATCAAATTATATGACGCCTCGTGCCATAAGGCGGTCCGTTCGGCCGCCGAAACGCTCTTCCGTTCGGCTGAATACGATCGGCGGTGGGTGCGCATCGAGCGACCTACCGTTGTTGTCGGCGGTGAACTCACGATGGACAGTCTCGAGCTCAAGCACGATCCCGTGTCGAATGTGAGCGAAGCATCGTTGCAACTCAAGAGCAACTGCGGCTGCTTGCTGATCGACGACTTCGGGCGGCAGCGAGTCAATCCGACCGAGCTACTCAATCGCTGGATTATTCCACTCGAGAACCGCATTGATTACCTTACACTCTCGAACGGCCGCAAGATCGAAGTGCCATTTGAGCAGCTGATCATCTTTTCGACGAACCTTGAGCCGCACCATTTGGCGGATGATGCGTTCTTGCGCCGCATTCCGTTCAAAGTCGAGGTGGCTGATCCGAGCACAAAAGAATTTCACCTGCTGTTCCAAGTTTTTGCCCGAAAATATCAGCTTGAGTGTCCTTCGCAGGTGGTCGACAATCTCATTCGTACGCACTACCACGCGTGCTCAAGACCGCTACGGCGCTGTCATGCTCGTGACCTGCTGGAGCAAGTAATCTATTTCTGCAACTATAACGAACTAGCCGTTGAGATCACGGACGAGTATCTGAGCCATGCCGTGCGGAACTATTTCACGGCGTTAAAGGGTGACTGAGCCCAGCAAGGGGCCGCAGTTAAGAGCCCTATGCACGCTGGCGACCTGGTTAGGGTGCGGCTATCTGGGCGCGAATGCTCGAGTGCTGGGACACTGCTTAAGGGAAGACTGGAATCGCAATCAGCATTGCGGAGCAATCGCTACCTGGCCTGTCGTGGCGGGAACGGCGAGGTATTGCAGATCATCGACGTTTCCCTTCGTCGGCGAGAACGATTCCGCATTCACCGGGTCGATCATTGAGAGAAAACCGTCGCACGTAAGATAACCGAGCGGACGCTCATCGGCCGTAACGATCAGCGTCGTACAGCCTCGTGACGAGAACGCCTCGTAAATTTCCGGGAAGCTCGCATCGTAGGCGATCGCCTCGGGCATTGCCAGCGTTACCCCGGTGCTTCCCCGTGGATAAATTACGAAGGTCTCGAGGCCTGAAGTCGCTTCGGCGGCGACTCCGACCAAGCGGCCCTCTCGATCAACGTAGGGAATGATCGCAATACCGGACTGCTTCAAAGCCTGAGCTAGCCCCCGTTCGTCGGCTTCGCACGACAGCACGGCTGCAAATGGGGTCATGATATCTTGCGCTACCACGTTCGCGAACGGATTGCCGGTCGACATTTCGTCATGCCACTTCTCGAACTCTCGTTGATACTCGCCGCGAACGAGCACGCGATCGCCGCCAGATTGCTCAGCGAGACGGAGTGTTTCCAACGCCGCGCTTAAGCAGGACTCTGCATCGGCGCCTTCCGCCCAAGGCACAATTGCGCTCGTAAGCGTTGGTCGCGGCACGGATTCATGATGGCTTTCGCGGCTGCCGAAGTCTCTCGCCAGCGCGTCGGCAGCCGCTTTGGCAACGGCTGCTGATGGTCCGATAAGGAGGGTCGCAAATCGGCCGTTGCCAAGATAGGCCGATATGGCGTTCTCGCCGGCAGCACGCTTGATCGCCCGCGCGGTCATGTTCACCAAGGTTCGCCCGGCCGTTTCGCCATTTTTACGACGAATGCCGGCATACCAGTCGATCGCTGTCATGAGAAACGTGTGCGACCCCGGCATGAAATCGCTGGACCCAGCTAATTTTCGCAACCGCCGCAGCAAGCCGCGCTGCGAGTACATTCCAACCACCACACATCGCAACGATCGGCTCTGCAGCCGGCGCTCGAATTCCAGGAAACGAGCCGCTGTCCGAAGCCGTGACAGCAGTTCACCGCGGCTTATCGGCGCGCGGAGGGCATCGTGCGCTCCCGCTGCATACCAAGCAGCAAAGTCTGCAGGTTTGGCGGGGTCATAGAGAAACATCTTGTATAACGGCCGTTCGGTATCGTGCGAGAAAACGCCACCGGTCGGGTCCTCAATCCCGCGGCCATCGACAATGACAATATCCGTGATGGAAAACCGCCTCCAAAGGGCATCTTGTTCAAAGTCGGTTGAAGCTTCGACCTGATATCCGACCGCTTCAAGGATCCACGAAGCTTCATGCAGCAGCGCGACATCCGCTGAAGCAACAACGACGCGCAGAGGTTGCGGTTCGGACGACATCGATGTTCGACCTTCCGATTGACGGGATTAGAACGCTTGATCCACCTAAAACCTAGCATGGGCGATGTTCTTGGGCGGCGAAAATGTCGGAGGCCGGCCTGCAGAGAGCCAAAATGCTACGTTTCCTATGGGCCATCCGGTAAAACCCGGCGAGTCCCACCGCGCAATTGCACAAACTACTCTCAAAACCGGCCGCGGCGAGGTGTCGCGAGCTTGGCCCACCGAGCGCTCCGCGACGATTCAATCGTGACGCACATAACGCTTTCAAAACGAGCTACGGCAAAGCCGAGTTTGGAGTTTTTCTCCGACGGCGGCGGCGAAGCGAAGCGCGTTACGATCGAGCAATTTCCGTTTCGCATCGGGCGAGCCGAAAGCGCGGACCTGCGAATCGAATCGGTCCAAGTTTCGCGGGAACATGCCGAGATATTGGAACGCAATGGCGTATGGCTCGTCCGTGACCTCGGAAGTACGAACGGCACGCAGATCAACGGCAAGGCCATTAGAGAAGCGCTGCTTGCCGACGGTGACATTCTCAAGATCGCGGAAACAGAACTGACCTTCATCGGTTCCGGGGCATCGCAGTTCCAGCGCATGCTCACGCAGCCGATTCAAGCACGAAAAGTATTCAACGGGCCTCAGACGCTGCCACCCGAAGTCACTGCCATGCGCTCGCTGGTAGAAGCGACATTGCATCAAGTGGTTCCGATCGAGTTGCTGGCTGCGACTTCGCTCAAACACAACATGGTTGAGGCTTACTTCGCCCCTTCTACGCTGCCAACTGCGATAGACTCGATTGCCGATCGGCCGCACCCGGTTGGCGATCGGTATCGCGAGTTGGAACGATTGCGGACGATCGAGGCCGTGAACCATCGCACCGATATCCAGCGCCTATTCCTAGCAGTGGGAGCGGCGGACCTCGAAATCCCCCATCGCTTGTTCGCCACACTCAAGCACTTGAGTGGCCATCTGCCCGCCGGGCTGGAACTGGGAATCACCATTGCGCTGCCCGGCGACGCGGAGGTCGCACAGTTTGAAAACGTGCACCACGAAGCGCAAGAGAACGACCTGCTGGTTGCGTATGGAGACTTCCAAGGTACGGGCGCACAAGTTCTGAACTTGAAAGCGCAGCTGCCTGACTATTTGGTGTTGTCGCCAAGCATGGTAAGGGACTTGACCACAAACCGGCAGCCACTGCGTCGGCTGGAGTCGCTCCTCGAAGCGTGTAACGAACTGGCGATTAAGCCGATCCTGCCGCTTGAAAGTGGGGGTGCGGCTGCGCTCTGTCAGCAAATTGGGTTCGAGCTGCTGCTACAGCGCTCAGTGACAACAAGAGCACCGCTTCCGGCGGTAGTCAGCGTTACTACGTAATCGGTACGGTGAACTTGCCAGTTAAATTTACGATGTCGACCGGCAATCAAACTTGCGAAATCACGATTCCCGGCTACACGCTCGCCGAGCGAATTGGGGCTGGCGGGTATGCGGAGGTTTGGCGGGCCGAGGCGCCGGGTGGCATCGCCAAAGCGGTAAAGATCGTGTATGGGTACTGCGACGATGAATTCGCGTCGCAGGAATTGAAGGCCCTCGAGCGCATTAAGGGCGTGCGGCATCCGTTCTTGTTGTCGCTGGAACGTTTTGATTTGATCGGTGGACGGCTGGTAATCCTTACCGAACTTGCGGACATGAGCCTTGAGCAGCGGCTGCGTCAATGCCGTTCCGAAGGATTGCCGGGCATTCCCCGCGATGAACTATTGCGGTACATGGCCGATGCTGCGGAGGCTCTCGATTTTCTATCGCAGCGTCACAGCCTGCTGCATTTGGATATCAAGCCGGAGAACTTGCTTGTCCTTGGCGACCACATCAAGGTGGCCGACTTCGGACTCGTGAAGGAGCTTGCATCGCGAACGCAGAACTCGATGATTTCGGGAATGACGCCGACCTACGCATCGCCTGAAATGTTCGACGACGATCCATCTGCAGCAAGCGACCAGTACAGCCTGGCAATTGTGTACCAGGAAATGCTTGTGGGCGCCCTTCCCTTCCCGGGCCGCACGGCTGCCCAGTTGGCGAAACAGCATACTCAATCCGAGCCCCAGTTGTTGGCATTGCCGGCCGATGATCGCGAAATCGTCGGACGTGCTCTTGCTAAGTCGCCTGCTGAGCGATTTCCTTCGTGCAAGGCGTTCGTGAACGCGCTTGCGAATAGTGGCAGGCCGTTCGCGCCGCGTGTGAACTCGGAATTGGCTCAATCAGCGCCTGCGTTACCGACGCCAGCTTTGCTTGGCCCAAACGACACGAAACCGACGTCTTCCCGCGTCACTTTGCCAAAACCTTCGGCCACTCCGGCAGCATCGCCGCAAGCACGCGAGACGGCAACGCAACCGATTAAACGACCGTCAGCGCCGATAGCGCCTCCGCAGCACGTGCTGCCAGCCGAGCCGTTGCCGCGCGAAGAAGTGGTTGACGTGACGGTGCCCAATCGGTCGAACGCGACGTTCGTTGCACCCCCCACGCTGTATATCGCGGTCGGCGGTCTGGGTGCGAACGTTTTATGTCGCATGCGTTCGTTGCTGGCGAAGGATAACGAAGCGCGGCCGTATGCTGATCGGTGCGAGTCGATTGCCATCGACACCAGCCGGGATGACCTCCGCGAGGCCTGCTCTGGCAAGTGGGAATCGCCACTTCGCTCAGACGACACGTTGCACATTCCGCTGAAACTGCCGAAGTGCTACGACGATGCCCGCGATATCTTGGGGTGGGTCAGTCGCCGCTGGCTGTACAACATTCCTCGATCGCTCGAAACCCGGGGTTATCGGCCACTCGGTCGCGTCGCTCTTGTCGATCACGGGAGCGAAGTTAGAAAGCTGATCGACGACAAGGTCGCACGAATCTCAGCGCTGGCAAAGGCTGACCCCGACGGTGAAGACCTGGCTTTTTCCGCCATACGAATTGTCATTCTTGCGAGCACGGGCGGCGGCTCGGGAAGCGGCGTGGTCATCGATGTAGCGAACGCCGCCAAAGCGAGTGCCGCGAATCATGGCCTGACGGCCGTCGTTCAGGCTTTCTTACTCTGCAATTGCTTTGCAAACAACTCAGCGTCGCCCTTGCTTGCGGCCAACACGTACGCGCTGCTGGCGGAATTGGAGCATGTCGCGACGCACGGCAATGAAACGAGCACCAGCATCACCGCTGAAAATGCTCAGTTCGAGTCGGCGGCCAATCCGTTCGACCATGTTTATTGGTTGCCAGTTCGCTCGCGCACCAATGAAGTGCCCTCGCAAGACTCGCTTGAGACCATAGCGTGGTACTTGGCCGCCGAGATGACAAGCGAAATCGGCGGCATGCTCGCTGCATGCCGTCAGACACCCACGCCGCGCGAAGACGTTGCCGGCCAAACACTGCGCTTGCGTAAATTCGGCATGGCGGCGCTTAACGCGCAGAAGCAGCCATTCGTTGAAGAATTGGCTGCGGAATTAGCCGAGGAAGTCAAACGCTTCTGGCTAACAGTGGATACCGCCACCAATTGGCGACAAGTACTACGAGAATGGGAACTAGCCAATTCAAACGGCGCTGCCGCCATAAACACCGATCCGCCGCAAGCAATAACGGCCGCTGGTGCGGCGGAAGCCAATCTGTCATTGTCGCTCCGGGCACGCTTCCGGGAACATTTGTGCCGCAATTTCGTCAACGAATTCCTCAAACATGCCGAATTGCGTATGCAGGCTCGCAACGAACGCAATCGGGTGGCATTCACTGCCGGAGATTCCAAATTGGCGGCTGATGTCGCCTTCGCTTTTGTCAGTTGCCTTGCTAGCGAACAAGGGGCGTTCAATGGAACACCTGGGCGATTCTCGAGCTCTCACGTTCTGCGATCGCTGATTCTCACAGTCAGCGACCGCTTTCTACGTGATGAACTGGCTAAATATGATCACCGCCAAACGAATCGCTTTCTCGATGTCGCTACGCTGGGCGCCACCTTGGTTTCGTGCTGCAGTGTTGTATTGGGCGAGGCTTTTGTCAGCGGGGACACATCGGCCGCACTTAACGCGCTTGTCGATCGCCAGAAGGTAATTCACGGGGCGCTGAAGATGGCCACGGTTGACTTGGTTCAAGTCGGCGCTGATCGCCGGACGCTCGTCTTCACGCCGCGTTCCGGTGGCGATGAAGCGGATCTGCAAGCCCTCAGCGCTGCCCGCCCACTAGCGGGCGTTCAGTCGGCGAATGTTGACGACGTGCTCATCATCTCCGAGGATTCGGGGATTGCGCCGCGGTCGCTTGTAGCGAGATTGCGGGAAGTTTTCCCGGGCATCGCCGATGCAGCCAGCCGCCTCCACACGCGCACCGACATCAGCTGGGCGTCGCTTGAGTCCTGAGTGCGAGGGCCGGGCCGGACGAGCTGGTCTTCGCTTAAGTTCCGCGGCTCGAATAGTGGCGTGTTTGCTGCTAGACTGCACCAAAGCGACGCCCAAGAACTGGCGGGAATTCTGTGTCAAAACGCGGACTAGCGCTGATCGTTATCGCTGCCTGTGCCGTAGTCGCACTGGTCTACTCGCAATATCGCCGCGTGCCGCTGCAGGTTTCCGGCTTTGTCGAATCGTACGAAATCCGTATTGGTTCACGCATCGGCGGACGCGTGCAAAGAGTGCATATTGAGGAGGGCGCCTCGGTGCAGAAGGGCGACCTGCTGGTGGCCTTGGAGCCGTTTGATCTGAATGAGCGACGTGCCCAAGCCCAAAGCGAACTGGCGGCGCGAACGGCTGATTATCAACGGTTGGCAAAAGGTTACCGAACCGAAGAAGTGGCCCAAGCTAAAGCGACATACGATCAACTTGCCGCGCAACTCGCTGAATTAGAGCACGGCCCGCGACAACCCGAGATTGCAGCCGCCGAGGCCCAGGTGCGTCTGGCGGATGCACAGCTGATGTTGGCGCAGCAGCAAATGGATCGTGTCGAGCGCACGTTTGCTCGCAACGCCGCTACGCAAGACGACATGGACCAAGCGACGACAAGCCTGCGAGTCGCGCGGGCGACGTTGGAATCTCGCCAGAACGATTTGGCGTTGCTGAAACAAGGCACGCGTCCTGAGCAAATTGATCAGGCGAAGGCGAAGCTCGAAGAGGTGCGCCAAGTGTGGCTCATGCGTCAGAACGGCTATCGCCCAGAGGAAATTGCTGAAGCGAAGGCGGCTGCCGAGGCCGCCGAGGCGGCGCTCAAAGCCATCGAGCAGCAACTGGCAGAGCTTAACGTGACAGCGCCGCTTGATGCAGTCGTCGAAGCGGTCGATTTGCGCCCCGGCGACATGATCGCGCCGAACGCCCCGGTGCTTTCGCTGCTCGATACAAGCCGTCTGTGGATTCGCGCTTATGTGCCGGAAAACCACATGGGCGTAAAGATTGATCAGCCCGTATGGGTGTCAGTCGACAGCTTTCCGAACGAGCGCTTCCGCGGACATATCACGTACATCTCACGCCAGGCTGAGTTTACGCCGAACAACGTGCAGACGCCCGACGAGCGTTCGAAGCAAGTCTTTCGTATCCGCGTGACTTTGGATGAAGGACTCGACCGGCTGCGCTCCGGCTCGTCGGCCGACGTTTGGTTCGATGATCCGCCGATGAAGTAGGCGGGGGCCGCGAGCAAGAGTTCGAGTTGCAACATGCCTGCACCCATCATCGAAGTTCGCAACCTTACTCGCCGGTTCGGCGAACTCGTGGCGGTCGACAATGTGAGTTTCTCAGTCGAGCGCGGCGCCATCTTCGGCTTGCTGGGCCCCAACGGGAGCGGCAAGTCGACCTGCATTCGCATGTTGTGCGGCGTGCTCGCGCCCAGCGGCGGTCGCGGCACCGTTTTGGGCCACGATGTCGCCCGTGAGCCGGAAGCGATCAAACGGCGCATTGGCTACATGTCGCAGAAGTTCAGCCTCTACACCGATCTTACGGTGCGCGAGAACCTCGATTTTTATGGCCGAATCTACGGTCTCACCGGCGAACAACAGCGCGAACGAGCCGCTGCCGTGTTGGAACTCACCTCGCTCGGCGACCGCCTGAACCAACTTGCCCGCACGCTTTCCGGCGGTTGGCAGCAGCGACTGGCGCTGGCGTGTGCCCTGATCCATGAACCGGAACTGATTTTCCTCGACGAACCCACGGCCGGCATCGATCCCGTCGCGCGGCGCGATCTTTGGGACTTGCTGTTCGAGCTCTCCGCCGCCGGCAAGACGCTGCTTGTCACCACGCATTACATGGATGAGGCTGAGCGATGTACTGATATTGGCTATCTTTACCAGTCAAAGCTCATCGTCTGCGGGCGTCCCGATGAATTGAAGGCCTTGCCGCAAGTCACGCCAGCCGGAACGAAACGCTGGGAACTGGAGCTGCCAGCGCCCGCGAGCCGCCTTACGCCGCTGCGCCAAATGCAGGGAGTTCGTGATGCGACTTTGTTTGGGCAAACGATCCACGTGCTGGCCGAAGAGCAGATGACCGGCGATGAGTTGCTTGCCGAATTGCATGCACCAGCGGAACACTCTCAGTCACGGCCCATCGAACCAACGCTGGAGGATGTATTCGTCACGCTCAGTCGAGCTGCCGAGCGCGAGCCGGTTGGGCAACAGCCAAGCGTACACTCTAGTTCAGGCGCCGCGATCGAAATCATGGAAAGCGACGACGTACCGCAAATCGTGCCAATTGTTGCGGAGAAGGCTAGCGAACCTGAGCGCCGCAGCCTCATGTGGGGATTCCGGGCGGTGCTCACGAAAGAGTTTTTCCACATCCGCCGGCAGCCGACGACGATCTTTTTCATGCTTGTCATTCCTACGCTGCAAACTCTGATTTTCGGCTACGCGATCAACGTGAAGATCGAACATATTCCAATGGTCGTCCACGACCTTGATGGCAGGCCGCAGGCGGAGCAACTCGTCGAAGCATTTGAAAACACGCACACGTTCGATGTGGTTGACCGCGTGTTCGACGATGAATCCTTCCGCCGCTCAATCACGGCGGGCTGGGCAAAAGTGGGCCTACGCATACCGCCAGACTACACAGAACGGCTCGTACGCCATGAGCAGGCTCACGTGCAGATTCTGATCGACGGAAGCGATTCGCAAGTTGCCACCACCGCGCTCAACGCCGCGAACTTATTGGGAATCAATCGGTCGCTTTCGATCGCAAGAATGACAGCTGACACCGCGCAAATCGCTCCCGCGCGTAACGAATTGGGCGATTTAGCCATGCCGATCGAGTTTCGACCGCGGCTATTGTACAACCCTGATCTCGAAAGCTCGCACTTCTTTGTGCCAGGGCTTGTTGGCATCATTCTGCAATTAGTCACGCTGTTCCTCACGGCGTTTGCAATTGTCCGCGAGCGCGAACTCGGCACGTTGGAGCAATTGTTTGTGACGCCGGTCGGCCGTGGCGGCCTGTTGCTCGGCAAGCTAGTTCCTTATGCACTTGTCGGGTGCGTCGCGATGCTGGTGGTACTCAACGTGATGGTCTACGTGTTCGGCGTGCCGATTCGGGGCGATATCGGCCTGCTGTTCGGGCTTTCGACGCTGTTTCTGGTGTGCGCTTTAGGGTTGGGATTATTGGTTTCCACGATCGCACGCACTCAGCTGGAAGCAATGCAGCTTGCGTTTATGATTATGCTGCCGACGGTGCTGCTGGCAGGATTCATGTTTCCGCGCAGCGAGATGCCGCTGCCAATCTATGTTTTTACGTTCGCCCTGCCGGCGACGTACTACCTGGAAATCCTTCGCGGAATCGTGTTACGCGGCGCCGACTTCATCGATTTGCTTCCCGAAGCTGCAGGGCTGGCGATCTGCTGCTTTGTCATCCTGACGCTCAGCATTGGCCGCTTCCACAAACAGCTAACGTAGCCTCCACCGCTGCGGTTAATGCGTTGCCACGAACATTCGCGGCCGTTGAGAAACTGGCGCGGAAAGACGCTCGCAGCTACTCGTCATCATCATCATCGTCTGCCGTTGCCGTGACGGCCCATTCCGGATACGCCGCCTTCGTGCCGCGCATCGCCCTCCAGAGAATGCGATTGAGTACATCCTCCGGCGCGCGGTCCGGACCGCGCAAATCGAGTGCAGCTGAAGTGATGGCGTCTTCCTTCAATTCTGGGTCGGCGATCGCTGTGGTTCCCGGGTTCATCTGATCGAGTGCCAATGTCGCTGGCACCGACGAATATGGCGTCAGGTTCGGCTCGTTATTGAAGCAGTCCCACATGGGCAATGCGCTCGCATCGAACTGATTCATCGGCCGCATTCCTAAGATCTGCGCAATCGTTCGCAAGATGCTGGTCGTGTTGTATTGTGTGCTAACGACTTGCCCCCGCTTAGCATACGGACTAGCGCAAAACGCCACCGTGCGATAGCCGCTCACATGGTCCCAGCCGGCTTGCGGGTCGTCCTCAATCGCGAAGACTGCCATCTGAGGCCAGAATTTCGAATGACTTAGCGCTTCGACAATCCGCCCGAACGCCAAGTCATTGTCGGCAACGCAAGCTGCCGGCGTTGGGCAGTTGGGAGTGGTGCCACTCGTGTGATCCTGCGGCAGACAAATAATGACAAGGTTTGGGTACTCGCCCTTCTTCTCGAATTCGGCGAGTTCTTTAATGATGTAATCGGCCCGAAATTGGTCTGGCACCGACATGTCCCAGCCGACGTAATCGGTCGGCGAAAATGGCTTCAGCGTATCGACGGATGGCCAACACTCGAACACGACATCGTTGGTTCGGTGCTTCCAAGCGTTAAAGCAGGCGAGAAAGTTCGGCGAGCCCTTCTTCGACTTATCGCGCCAGTGGACCGATGGCGCCATGAACTCGCCATAATTGCGGACGGTTTTCTTGTGGGCCAAAGCCGAGTCCCAGATAAACCCGCTCGGCGCGTATGCGAGCGCATCATTCTCATCAATGCCCATGCCGTCGGGGTAGCTACGCGGAAAACCGGCGAAGCTACGTTCCATGTAGTCCGTGGCAAAGGCGGTGGTACTCCATTGATGACCGTCGGCGCTCAAGATCCCGCAGCAATAGGTGTTGTCCAAGAGCACAAAGTCTTCGGCAATTTTGTGTTGGTTGGGCGTGAATTGCCGGCCGAAGACGCACAGCGACGGCTCGGAGTTACCGCGGCCAGAGTCACCCATTACCTGATCGTACGTGCGATTTTCCTTGATGATGTAAACAACGTGCTTCAGCGAGCTCGGCTCGCCGATGCGTTCTGGAACCGGTCGCGGCGGTTGGTCGGTTCGTGGTGGAAGTAACGCAGCAGCAATTCGCGGTGCCCGCAGGTTCCTCGCGACGCGTTCGGAAATCGCGGGCAAATCCTTGTCGGCAGGAATCCCTACGATTGAGAGCGACCCCGTATAGTCATGGGATCCGAAGGAGTTCGGCGGGCGTTTCCGATCTTTGGGAGGCTGCACCGGCAGTCCTTTTATATTCGCAACTACGAGTTCTTTCCTCGCCTCTTGTACCGCCACCGCGCCCGGGAACCATCCGACAGGAATCATTCCAATCAACTTCGATTCGCGCGGCGCGTCGCTATCGAAATCGAAGACGGCAATTGCATTCTGAGTCCCATTCGCGACGTATAACCGACGTCCGCTGGCGTCAAACGCCGCCGCGTTGGGCGATGCCCCCAACAGGTCGCTAGCGTTCGTCTTGGACCACAGCGTCGCAACCACGGCGTCGCTCCGCGTATCGATTACGCTCAGATTATCGCTCGTGGCATTGCAGCAAACGACGAACGAATGTTGGTTCGATCGCGCCAAACCGCTCGCGTGTAGTCCGGTGGGAAGCTCCTTAGTGACTACACCTTTTTCTAAGTCGATGACCGACACGGACCCGTCATTCGACGCACCGGTCCGCGGATCGATTCGTACGGTCATGCCGCGGCCAGCCGGTCCGGTTTCAACTCCGTCCTTTGGCCGACGGCCGCCCCAGTTGCTCACATAGGCCTTCGTCCCCACGAGCGCGACATCGAAGGGCGCCACGCCAACGTCGAAGGTACGCACCGTTTTGCCATTGGCCACATCGAGTTCGAACAAGCGATTCGACAGGTTTCCACACACGTACAGTTTCGAGCCGTCGGCAGAAATCGCCAACCCGCTAGGAATCTCTGCCAGCCGCCGCGGGGCTTTAGCAGCACCAAGCGACCACGCCGTGGCGAGCGACACCTCGCCATTTGCCGTCACGTTGAAGACACTGATGAACCCATCCACATTGCTCATATAGATGCGATCACCGCCTGGCGAGAAGATGAGGCCGGTAAAGCTAAGCTGATTTTCCTTCTCTGGATTGAGTAGTTGGGACGATACCGGGTCGTGCACATCGGTTGCTGGTAGAGGAACACGCTGCCGAATTTGCGCCTTTGCGAGATCGATGACCAGGAGTTCGTTTGTCTTGCCGCTCGTGATGAAGTAGGTGCCGTTCGGGGCGATTGCCAACGCCTGAGGGCGCATTCCAGGCAAATCCAACTGTTTGCCTAGCGGCGTCAGCACTTGGTTTACTGGCGTCACTGCCTTTTGCGGATCTTGACGACCAACACGTTCCTGGTCTGGGGGCCCTGGCTTTGATTCGGCACCAAGCAATGTACTGGGCGCGTCGACCATGAATGTCATCAAGCAAACGACGCTCACGAATTTCGGAAAAGAGAATTGCATGGAACTGAACGGGGACTGGGAGTTTCCACTACGAAAAATCTGACGCAGCACTGCTTAGGTTAACTGGGCAGGGCCGAATCGGCTAGCGATGGCGCCAGCGAAACCTTGCCCAATAAGGCAGCAATTAAGCTGTTGCAATTAACGTCTTGTGGTTGTGATTCGCGAATTGAGCTGGACTTCGCATCCGCCGGCACCGGCTCGCCGGCGGAGCCCGCAGGTGTGCTCATTCAATTGCTCGCCGACCGTCAAAGTCTTCCCCTCTTCGGGCGGGAAAAGTCAAAGATGCGTCAAAAAGCATTGATTTGCGAACGTCGGGAACTAAGAATGACGGTACCGACGAGACTCGGCGCCAGTCGGGTGTTCCGCCCGGCCGAGTGCGTTTGCTCGCCTCACCTACCGTACCGGCAGCGCTAATCTGATCTGGCGTTGCGCGCCCCACCTTCGGTTGAATCTTCGACAATATGTTCGGCAGTCATCGTTCGACGGCCGCCGCCGTCACCAAAGTCGTTCGCCGTTGCGCGCTCCCGCAACGAGTCATCCTCGCGTTCGCACTCGCACCGCTGACTTTTTCGGCGCCGGTAGCGGCAGTACTTCACGCCGCGGGTAGCTCACAACCTCAGGTTGCGAGTGTCTCGTCCCAATTCAATCACGGGGATTGGCCGTTCCTGCCGCTCGCGCGACCAGAAGTTCCGAAATTGTCGACGCTCGCAACGTGGGCCCGCAACTCGGTCGACCAATTTATCGGCAAAAAGCTTGAAGAGGCCGGCTTGAAACCAAGCGAGCCCGCTGACAAACGGACGCTATTGCGTCGAGTTACTTTTGATGTCACCGGCTTGCCGCCGACACCTGTCGAGCAAGCTGAATTCTTGGCCGACACCTCGCCCGAAGCGTATACGAAGGTTGTTGATCGGCTGCTTGCATCGCCCGCCTACGGCGAGCACTGGGCGCAACATTGGCTTGACCTGGTACGCTACAGTGAGAGTGAAGGCTTTAAGAAGGACAATATCCGTCCAGACGCTTTTCGGTATCGGGACTACGTCATTCGAGCGTTCAACTCCGACCTGCCATTCGATCGATTTGTTCGGCAGCAAATAGCCGGTGACGAGCTTGAGCCGAACGACAGCGATGCGGCGGTCGCCACAGGGTTTCTCCGTCTCTACCCGGAGGATGTTAACGCCTCCAATTTAGTCGAGCAACGTCAGCAAATTCTTGACGACGTCACCGAGAACACAGGCCTTGTGTTTCTCGGTCTGACGGTTGGCTGCGCACGCTGCCACGACCACAAGTTCGACCCGATCACGCAAGTCGACTACTACCGATTGCAGGCGTGCTTTGCGGCGATTCTGCCCAATGACGATCGATCGATTGCGAGCCCGGCCGAAACGGCAGAGCATCAGAAGAAAATTGCGGCCTGGGAAAATATTACGAAGGAGCTGCGTTCCAAGCTCGATGCAGAACTTGCCGACGAACGCCAGCGGGCTCGCGAGGATGCCATTTCGGCCTACGACCCGCAGACACTCGAAGCGATCAAGACGCCAGCGGAAAAACGAACCTGCTTGCAGGAGCAGTTGGTGGCGGAAGCGGAAGAATGGATTGATTCGCGGGTTGATCGTGCTTATCGCCTGTGCTCACCCGCCGAACGCAAACTAGTGGATGAACAAACCGCCGAATTAGAGAAATTCGAAGCCATCAAGCCGGCGCCGTTGCCGACAGCCATGTCGATTACCGATGGCGACGACCAAGCCCCGCGCACCTGCGTGCTGCAAGCTGGCAACTATGTGAAGCCGGAACAGGAAGTCGAACCCGGCTTTCCAGCGTTTCTCGGAGCTAACGAACCGCAGATTCATCCGCCGGCCGGGCTGCCCAATTCCACCGGTCGCCGCTCGGCACTCGCCGAGTGGCTCACGCGGCCTGACCATCCGCTGACGGCTCGCGTGCTTGTCAATCGACTATGGCAGTTCCATTTCGGCCAGGGACTTGTTAAGACTGCCAACGATTTCGGCACGATGGGCGGTGATCCGTCGCATCGCGAGCTATTGGATTGGCTTGCCGCGGAACTAGTCGGTAACGGCTGGCATATTAAACCTATCCAGCGATTGATTTTGCTATCGGCCACGTATTGCCAGTCAGCTGCTCCCTCGCGTGAAGTTGCCTCCGTTGCGAAGCAAGCCGACCCTTCCGACAAACTTCTATGGCATGCTCGACGACAGCGGCTCGAGGGTGACGCATTGCGCGATGCCATGCTCAAGGTCGCCGGCCAACTGAACTGTGCCATGTTTGGGCCCAGCGTGCGACCGATGCTGCCTCAAGAACTGGCCGACTCAAAGTACGGCTGGGATGCCGACGCCGCGCCCCGCGACCGCAATCGCCGCTCGATCTACGTTCTCGCACAACGCAACATGCGGCTGCCAATTTTAGAAGCCTTCGATCAACCTGACCGCCTTAACAGTTGCCCGCGACGCATGAACACGACCACAGCGCCGCAAGCGTTGGAAATGCTCAATAGCGAGATGACAAAAGAACTTGCTGACGCGTGGAGCAGAAAGCTTATTGGAACATGTCACGAGGACCTGTCGAGGCTCGTGCACGAGACATATGCCGAAGCGTTTGCACGCGACGCGACTGAACAAGAGGTTGCGGCCGCCGAAGCGTTCATTCGACAACAAGAGCGTACCGTTATTCATGATGAAGCTGTCGCATCCGCAACAAATGGTTCAAGAGCGACGGGGGAAACGGTCGACGCGACAAAGGCCGCGGCCGTCTCCGACTTCTGTCACGCGTTGTTTTGTTCAAACGAGTTTTTGTACTTGGACTAACGCGCCGTTCATTGAAGGCACTCAATGGTTACCAATGAGGACACGGCGTTGCCCGCCGGCCTGCCAGCCCACCGTGAGCGTGCTCGGTCGCGCCGCGATTTTCTCGCCCGCGCCGGCGGCGGCTTTGGCTCGCTCGCATTATGGTCGCTACTGAATCGCGACGCCGCCGCGACTTCATTAAAATCTGCAATACGGTCGTCCCCAGCTGGTCCGTTGAGCGCCAAGCCTGCGCCGTCGGCCGCGAAGGCGACCTCCGTCATCTGGTGCTTCCTCGACGGTGGCCCAAGCCACCTCGATCTGTTTGATCCCAAACCGCAACTTGCGAAACTTGCCGGCCAGCCATTGCCTGGTAGTTTCGCGCGGCCCATGACCGCGATGGGCAAAACCGCCTTCACGCCGCTCATGGCCAGCCGCCGCCGGTTCTCGCAGCACGGCGAAGCGGGGATTTGGGTCAGCGACCTCTACCCAGAGATCGCCACTTGCGTCGATGACATCACCGTCCTCCGCTCATGCTGGGCGGATGGTCTCACCCATGTCGGCAGCGTGTGCGAGATGAACACGGGCAGCATTCTCATGGGGCGGCCGTGCGTTGGCGCCTGGGTGCTGTACGGCTTAGGTTCGTTGTGCGACAACCTGCCGGGCTACGTCGTCCTCACCGACTATCCGGAGGAACCGCCCGGGGGCAATCGCCAATGGAGCACCGGCTTTATGCCGTCGACGTACCAGGGGACGAAGTTCCGCGCCGGTGCCACGCCGATTCTGCATGTTGAACCGCCGCCCGGTTACAGCGACAGCCGCCAGCGGGCGAAGATCGATTTCATCCAACAGCTCAATCGAGAACATTTGGGATCGCGCGTTGGGGACTCTGACCTGGAAGCGAGAATCTCGTCGTACGAGCTCGCGTACAAGATGCAAACTGCAGCGCCGGAAGCGACCGACCTCGCAGGCGAATCAGCCCACACACTTGCCATTTATGGAATGAACGACGAGGCAACGGCCGCGAACGGCCGCAATTGTTTGCTGGCGCGGCGGCTCGTCGAGCGTGGCGTGCGGTTCGTACAGTTGTATATGGGCTCAGGCAGTAAGTGGGACGCACATACCGACGTCGACGGCAACCACACGCAGTATTGTCGGGAAACCGATCGGCCGATTGCCGCTTTGCTGAAGGATCTCAAACAACGTGGTCTGCTGGAGAGCACGCTTGTCATTTGGGGCGGCGAATTCGGCCGCACGCCAATGAGCGAGAGCGGCACGGGGCGCGACCACAATCCATACGGCTTCACGATGTGGATGAGCGGCGGCGGCGTGAAATCAGGGACCGTTTACGGGGCAACCGACGAAATCGGGCTATATGCCGTCGAAAACAAGGCCCATCTGCACGATATCCACGCCACGATCCTGGCACTGCTCGGTATCGACCACGAGACGATGACATATCCCCACAACGGCCGGGACGAACGACTCACGATCACGAGTGGCAACGTGATCCGCGACATAATTGCCTGAATTTTCCCCGCGAGGGCAGATAAGGCCGAAACCTTTAAGTGGATACTCGGTTTAACGAGTATCGGGCTATATCCAGATTTGCCCGGCTTCTTCTGAAACTCAAAGAGGGCACCTTTGATGACACGTTTCACCGGCGGTTTCTTCACGCTCATCGTCTCAGCGTTTCTCGGTCTCGTGCAACTTGCCGCCGCGGCGCCGGCGACCAAGGAGCATCCGAACATCATTCTCATTCTTTCCGACGATGTTGGCCTGGGCGATGTTCACTGTACTGGCGGCCCGTTCAAAACTCCCAATCTCGATAAGCTCGCGGCCGGCGGCACGAAATTCACGTACTGCTACGCTACCCCCTTGTGCGGTCCTTCACGCTGCCAGCTGCTCACCGGCCGCTATCCATTCCGTACCGGCCTCAACAGCAACCAAAGCCACACCGCGGTCGATCCGAGCCGCGAAGTGATGATTCCCACGATCATGAAGAAAGCCGGCTATGCGACTGCGAGCGTCGGCAAGTGGGGACAGATCGCGCTCGGCCCCGGAGAGTGGGGTTTTGACGAGTACCTCGTCTTCCCCGGCAGCGGTCGCTACTGGCGTGATCAAACCAAGACCTACCGCGTCAACGGCAAGCAGGTCGAGCTTGAGGAAGGGCAATATCTCCCTGATATCATGCACAATTTCGCGGCCAACTTCATCGACGAGCACAAAAAAGAGAAGTTCTTTCTCTACTACCCGATGTCGCAGATGCATGGCCCGATCGTCCGCACATCGGAAACCGGGGACAAGAAACCCACGCCCGACGAACTCTACACCGAAAATGTGGAGTACATGGACAAGCTTGTCGGCCGGCTGGTTGCCGAGCTCGATCGGCAACATTTACGTGAGAACACGGTGATCATCTTCACCGGCGACAATGGAACGGCAAAGTTTGGCGTCGAGCTGTCGACCGTCGATGGTAAAGCGATCAGTGGCCAGAAGGGCAGCATGCTAGAAGGCGGCAGCCGCGTGCCACTCATCGTCAATTGGCCAGGCACCACGCCCGCGGGCAAGACTAACAACGACCTCACCGATTTCAGTGATTTCTTTGCGACCGTCGCCGAACTCGGTGGCGCCGCGCTGCCAAAAGACACGAAGATCGATAGCCACAGCTTTGCGCCACAAATTCGTGGCGAAAAAGGCAAGCCACGCGAGTGGGTGTATGTTGAACTCAATGGCAAATCGTACGTTCGTGATGCCAAATATAAACTTACCGCGGGCGGCGAGCTGTTCGATCTCTCGGAGGCTCCGTTCAAAGAGATTCCGGTCGCCAGCGATTCTGCTGGTGACTCGGCGAAAGCCGCCGAGAAGAAGCTGCAGGCCATTCTCGACGACCACAAAGCTGCCCCGGCCAACAAGAACGCGCCGGCGAAAAAGAAGCAGCGGGCCCAACGTCGTCGCGCTGCCCAGCAGGCAGCCTGAAGGTACTGGTGTTGCCTTGCGCTATATCCGACCGTGGTCGTCTCGGTCTGGAAGAGGATCCGCATTTGGCCGACCGAGAAACCTACGAGAATGTGGTTCGCTCCGCGCATATTGGCGGCGGCATTGGCAACCGCTTAAAATAAAACGCGACTTTGGCACACCTCTTTGTTGCGGCATGAACTCAAGTGCGTTTGCAGCTGTTTCGGCGCCATGCTCAATCAACCGCGACGCGATGCGCGCAATCCAATCGGCAGGACCACGCGTCGCAGTTTCTTGTTGTCCGGCGTGCTCGGCGGCGTTGGTTTGGCGTCGCCCGCGTGGATATTGAATGGAAGCGGCCCACCTTCTGCAAAATCATCTGCTGCTCGCTCCGTCATCATCATCTTCAATCTCGGTGGGCCCAGTCATCTTGATCTGTTTGACATGAAGCCGGAAGCGCCGTCCGACATTCGCGGCCCCTTCAAGCCGATTCGTACGGTGTCTCCCGACATGCAAATCTCTGAATTGCTCCCGTTGCATGCAAAGGTCGCCGACAAGTTCTCGCTGGTTCGGACGTGCCATCACTTCGGTGCGACGTCCCACGAAGCTGGCACGCAGATCATGTTGCCGCCGGCCGCATTTGCAGCTTCGCGCGGACGCCTGGGCCAGGGTGCCGTCGAATGCGATGTGAATTTAGATATCGATGCGGTGCGATCAGAGACAGCATTCGACCTTACCGGCGAGCCGGCGCAGATTCGCGAGCGCTATGGCATGAGCGCCTTCGGCCAAAACTGCCTTCGCGCTCGCCGATTGGTGGAATCCGGTACGCGATTTGTCTCGATCAACACGTTTCGTAGTGTGTTCAACGAAATCACTTGGGATATCCACGGCACAAGACCATTTTCGTCAATGGCGGAAATGGCGAATATTGTCGCTCCAATATACGATAAAGCCTACAGCGCTTTGATCGAGGACCTCGACGCGCGGGGACTACTTGCTTCTACGCTGGTCTGCAATCTCGCTGAATTCGGTCGTACGCCGCGTATAAACGCTGCCGGCGGCCGAGATCATTGGCCGCACTGCTTCACCTGCTATTTCGCCGGCGGCGGCGTGCGAGGAGGCCGCGTCGTGGGACGCAGCGATTCTCTCGGAGCCGAACCTGACGACCGACCAGTTGAGCCAGACGAGATCATTGGAACCATCGATCATTGTCTCGGTCTCAGGCCGGAAGACCGACTGCCAGAACGAGTTGGGCAATTGATGTCGGCTGGATCTCGCCCGCACCGCATGATTCACGAGCTATTCTGATTCAACGCCAGTCGGCAGCTGTTTCGCAAGAGAATTTCAAGGCCGAGAATGAGTCGCTGCTGCGCACTCGAGCTGCGGTGCAGTTCGCGCCCAGTCGATTCGCCTGCGGCCGTCTACTGCACATCTCATCCTGGCTACCCGTCCGCGCTCAGCTGCCGGCCCGTGAATCTCAGACGTTCCATTGTCAGCCGTTTGCACTAGCGATACATCTCGCTGGCGCCACCAACGTGCGATCTCATGCGGCAGTGCGTGCCACATCGCTGCAAGCGTGCGCGCTCGCTCCAAAAGCCTTCGGTAAGCGCCGACGCGTTCCTCTGAATCGAGGTAGTCAGGATGTGTGATAAAGAGTGCCATGCCACCTTGCGCGGCGACATATTCGAGTTTGCGCTCCCACACGACTCCCATCGCGCTTTCCAAGCGCGACAAACAACGTGTGATCCTGCGGCAGCGTGTACGGAAGCTCCACGAACTTTCCCGCGACAAAGGGCCACATACTGCCGATGCCGCCGGGCATCGCTTGATAGGGATCGACGTCGAAGTACGAGGCGTCGTATTCAATATCAAGCTGCTGCAGCCACTGTAAATTGCGATGCACCATCGGCGCCCGGAATCCGACGGCGCGAAATGCCTTTAGCGCCGCATTGATTGCTGGTACGCGGCTATGGAACACGCGTTGGTTCGTGAACAGCTTGCCATCGTGGTTGTAGCCATGCACGCCGATCTCGAATCCGCGGTCCTGCAAGTCGCGGAGCAGTCCGCGATCCACCGCATACTTGTGCGGCACGATGTTCCAGGACGAGCGAAAGCCCAAATCTTCCTCTAAATTGGCGATCCGCTCGATGTTTCGCATCCCCTCGGCCGTCTCCACGTCGTGCGTGGGCACGAACGCAAATTGTGCTCCATCCGGCCACGGATGGATCACTGGAATTCCATCATCAGCGGCGGTTCGAAGTGCGGCTGCAAGCGACGACGCAAATTGCCCCGGCAGGTACCAGTCGGGTGTCTCAACAATGCGCCGTCGGCGCTGCAACATCTGCCGGACAGAAATCGGCAGCAACGAGCGAACCCTGTAGTATGCCCGGAACGCCAATGAAAGCCGCGCCGCCGCCACATCCGCCGCCAGCGCCGCCGCGAACGCGCGCGCCGGCTCGCCGTCGACCAAAAATCGACAGTCGATCGCCGGCTCGCTCAACTCAGAAGCGTCGCGCATGTTAATCGGCTTTCCGTGCAGCGTCGCGCTCGCTAGTTGGAAATATTTCTCCGCATCCGCTTACCTTCATGCACGATGTGGCAGGTGCACGGCACGCGGTACAGCCCGGCATCGTGCAACACTTGCTTGATGCGCTGCGAAAGCAGATCCACAAAGAACCCCTTTGTGTCGTAGCTGATGTTGCTCACACTGATCGACTTATCAAGCGAGCGCACGTAGTGCCACCAGCCCCGCGGAATGAACAGCATTTCGCCCGGATGGATGACGACTCGATACTGCTTCGCCTTCGCGAACAAGGGGAAGCGCTGGGCATCGAAATTGTCGACGTCGATCTCGCTTGAAGTGGTGCCCTGATCGAAGCGTTTCGACGTGTACATGTATTTCGAATCACTTGGCGCGACGAGCCGCACTTCCTTCCGGCCACAAATCTGCGCGAGCACATTATCGCCCCAATCCACGTGATAGCCGGTTACCGTGCCTGCGGGCCCAATCCAACCGGCGACAGTGTTCTTCAGCTTGTGCTGATTGAGAATCGAGAAATCAACGTCTTCCTTCAGTTGCGGAAACGCGCGGAAAATCTTGAACACGGAGAGGTAGCCCGGCCGCTTGCCGGGTTCATCCGCCGCAGTAGCAATCCGGCGAATGTAGTCGCCATACTCCATGACCTCGTATTCACCTTGTTGCTGCAACACGTTGTTCATTTCCAAGAATACGCGCTTCGGCAGCTGCAAATTGGCGAAGAATTCGAACGACCATTTCTTCATAGCGGGCCAATTGGCCGTTACTTTTCGCATCAGCAGTGGCGTATTGGTGTCGATATATTCACGCTTGAACGCTTGCGGCGTGATCGTATCGATGGCATCGACCTCCGCCATCTGTTGCGTCTCCGGCATCACTTCAGCTGCGATCATGGCTCATTACTCCTGCGTCAATCGGTAAACAAATGCAATCAGTGTGGTTCACTTCAACCCAGACCAAATCGAATGTACTTTCAAGATGCTCAGCAGCTATTTCGGTGAGAGCACGTTCCGTCCAATCTCGTACGTGCGCTCAGCAAGTGCCAGCCGCCAGCGCGAATAAATCTTGCGATACCGTCCGTAGCTCACCAGTTCGCCACCGAAACTCGCTTTGAAGTCGCGTACGCCGTATGGCACATCCGGCCAGCCAGCGCCGCCAAAATCATAAATGGCGTAGCCGTTCGCACGGCTCCATTCGATTTCACGCCATTGCATAAACGCCGCTGGCGACATTCCTTTTATCCGCATCGACCCGCCGTACCAGGCAAAAACGCGGTTCTTGAAAACGAGCATGGTGTCGGCCGCCACCGGATTGTCGCCGTCATAAACGACAACGAATTCAATCATGTTGCGCGGCTTCAAAATGCGATAAGCGGCTTCGAATAGACTGCGATTCGCCAGCGGCACTCCCGCTCGCCCATAAGTCATCTTCAGGAACTTGTAGAGCACATCGACGCACTCTGGCCCGTTCACGAGCCGCATTTCGTAGCGGTTTTTTTCACATTTGCGAACATATGACTTGGCACTGCCGTGCAGACGTTTCCACAATTCATCCAGTGGCTCGGACAAATCGATCAGGTAGTTGAGATAATCAAAATACTCATAACCACATCGCTCAAGTGCCGCCCGCTCGGCACCGCTGGCATGAAGCGGCCGGACTTCGGCGAACAGCGCACGACGGCGCAAATTCCGATCATGCTGAGTAATCAACTCGCTTAGCGCCTCTTGGCCTTCCGCCGACTCGGTACACAGCGGCTCTGCGTACCAAACCGAACGTGAGGAGACAGCGCCAAACATTGTGGGCAACGTTTGCACATGCACGGCGACAAACATCGCCAAGATGTCGCCGCTCTTCGATACCTTCGCCAGCGCTATTGGCGCTTGCCCCTTCGCATCCGCGAACACCTGCACCATCGCGGACGTGTGAAATATGCTTCCTTTGGGGTGCTGGTCTACGAAGCGATCCCAAGCCGGCTGGAATTTGTCCCAGTCGCTCATGAGATCAATCGTCCTGCAGTGCCTTGGCTGCGTGTCCAGCATCACTGACACATTCATCTCCCTTGATCACCCCGGCCATCATCGCCGGCATTTCCGCCAGACAGTTTTGGTCACTTTGTTGCAAACACCCGACGTTTAAGGTTGTAAACCTTTTCAGCCAGCGCGAGTTTCCACGGTGAGTAAACCTTGCGGTACCGTCCAAACTGCACAAGCTCGCCACCGAACTTGCGTTTGAAATCGCGCACACCGTACGGAATATCGGGCCACCCTGCACCGCCCGAATCGCAGAGCTTATAGCCTTGCTCATGGGCCCATTTCAGCTCAAACCATCGCAGTAAACTGCAGGGGGACCCCGGAGATGATCGCATCACTCCGCCGTACCACAAGTACACGCGGTCTTTGAACGCGAGCATGATGTCCATTGCGACCGGCCTTTCGCGATCAAATACGCCGAAGAATTTCGTCATCCCTAATGGCCCCAGCTCGCGCACCGTCGCGTCGAATAGTC
Source organism: Pirellulales bacterium (assembly GCA_046349975.1). Lineage (GTDB taxonomy): Bacteria > Planctomycetota > Planctomycetia > Pirellulales > Lacipirellulaceae > JABDGM01. The sequence goes on along the minus strand of JAXMBH010000011.1, from coordinate 67,978 downwards.
CTCGATCTGCGAGCGGCACACCGGAATGACCGTAGCTCAGTTTCAATAATGGGTAAAGCTGGTCAACCGCTTCTTCCGAGTCGATTTCCCGAGCCACGAGACCTAGTTTCTCCGATTGCCGAACTGCGTACTGGGCGCCTTTGTGCAGGTTCGACCACATGGTCTTCTCAGGCAGCGTGACATCGTTCAGATAGTTCAGATACTCCATATACTTGTAGCCAGCGCGCTCCAGCACTATTCGCTCGCTGCCCGGCGCGAACAAGGGCCGCACTTCGGCGAACAATACGGATCCTGCCATTCGCTCGTCGTGCGCGGCAACCAACTGTGACAATGCCTTCATGCTTTCCGGATGGTCGTAGCACAATGGCTCGGCATAAAACACAGCTCGTGACGACAGTCGCCCCATGGGCGGCGGCAACGTCTGCACCCGCACGCTTGTCAGCAGAGCAGTCACTTGGCCGTTCGGCCCCACGCTGGCCAATGCTACCGGTTTGTTGCCACGAGTCTGGGCAAATGCCTGCACCATTTGCGAGGTGTGAAATACACAGCCACGCGGATGCTTCTCCACGAAGTCATCCCACCACGGCTGCACCCGCTCCCAATCGGCCAGCAAGTCGAGGACCTCGAACGCGTGTGAAGATCCCACCGGCAGCCGTGTGTCTACGGTACGTGCCGGCTTGGAAATAGTTGTCTGCATGGCTGCCACTTGATGAAGACTCAATGTTGACGTCTGCCCCAAACGCTCGCGGAATGACCCGACCCGCCTATGCCGTCAAAGACAAAATGTCTTTCGGCTCTTCCGATACCTTCATGTCGGCGGCGATTCCATCCAACCGCCGATATACTGCCAACAAATTCGGCTCCTGGTGCTCCCACGTGAGGCTGTTCACTAAACGCTTCCGACCTGCTTGTCCCAGCTCGTACCGCAATTCGGCATCATCCATAAGACGCATAATTTGCACTGCGAAGTCACGTTCGTCATTCGGCTCGGCATAGAACGCCGTATCGCCCGCCGTCACCCGATGCTCCGGCAGATCAAACGCGACGACGGCCTTCGCTTGCGCCATGTACTCCATTACCTTCACGATGGTGGATCGATCGTTGTAGTCATTCGAAGGATCCGGCACGACGCAGATATCCGTCGCCGCGATGTATCGCGGCACCTGTTCGTAATCGACCCAGCCCGTGAACAATACGAGCTCGGCAATGCCCAGTTCGATCGCCAGCTGTTGCAGGCTCTCCAGCGAGGGGCCTTTGCCGATGAGAATACAGCGCCAATCGGAGCGCTTGAATTCATGCCGCATGGTGCCGAGTGCCCGCAACAGGTAGTCGATGCCGTCCTGCTGGCCCATCATGCCGACGTACCCGATCACGTTCGCCGCCCCGCCGCGGAGCGAATCATCGGGCTCAAATTCATGCAAATGCCACGGCTCAGGACCGTTGCGCACCACGGTGATATGACTGGCGGGCACGCCCGCTCCCTCCACGTTCAACCGCCGATGCGATTCGTTCGTCGCAATCACATGATCGGCCCAGCGGCACGACAACCGCTCAAAGAACAACAGCACGCGGTAAAGAAACGTGTTGCTCGGCTTGGTGAACCGCGAAAGGTACATATTCGGGGCGAGGTCGTGCTGATCGTAGACGAATTTCTTGCCAAACAGTCGCCAGAATGCGCCAATCATGACGAGAAAATCGGGCGGATTGTGGGCGTGGACAACATCGAACCCACGCCGCAGCGCGACCCACAACGACAGCACAGAAATGACCGACAGCGTGTACGAGTACTCGATGAGGTAGCCAAGGAGCCCGTGGGCCATCGGCGGCGGCGGAAACTGGTAGCCCGCCACATCGCCAAACATTTCAAACCACCGTTCACCCGCGGCGGCCGGCCCGATGACGGTGACCCGGTATCCAGCCGCGGCCAGCGAGTTCGCCTCACACCGCACGCGACCGTCTTCCGAATATGCCGAGTTTTCAAGCAGCATTAGCACGCGCCGGCGGCGCGGCACTGGGATCATATCTGTGTTCCGCTCAGAGTTCATCAATACTGCTCCTGCGGAACCGGGTCCTCCGCGATAGTGGCGTTGTTCCCTAAGTTGTCCGGCTCGTCGCGCGGCTCAGATTTCATCGACACACAATTTTCGGCGGGCGCAATTGCGCGGAACAATTCGATGCGCTCCTCCAGGTTACGCGGCGAGAAATGCTCCTCCGCAAGCTCGCGGCTGTGCTTGCCAAGCTCTCGTCTCAGTGGCGCTGAGTGATAAACGCGCCGCAGCGCCTCAGCGAGTTCGTAGACGTCGTTCTCTCTTACCACGATCTGATCGATCACACGCGGAATCTCCGTGTGGTGCGTCGTGACCACCGGCTTGCCGTACGCCATGGCTTCGATCAGCACGCTCGGCAAGCCTTCACAGCCACCCTCGGGATCCTTGCGGCACGGCAAACAAAACACATCGCAAGCGTGATAAACGGCAGCCAACGCCGCGCCGCTCAGCCGGCCAAAAAACGCCACCTGCGATTCGACGCCGATCTGCCGCGCAAGCCCAGGCACATCCACTGGCTCGCGGCCGTCATGGCCGCCGACGACCCAGATCTCCACGTCGTCGTAGCCAAGGTGTTTCACCGCTTCGAACAACACCTCGTGACCCTTCGTTGGCCCGAAGAACGCTACAATCAGAATGACGAACTTTTTCGCCGGTTTATACTTCTCGAGATCGACGCTCAGCCGCACCACCTCGATCCGCTCGCGCGGCACGCCGTAGCGTTCGGTCAATTGGTGCCGATTGTGCTCGGTGACCGAGACGATTTGGTCACACGCCGCCAGGGCCACTTTAAATAGGGGGACGTTCGGGTTGAAATACATCTCCGAAGAATGAATCGTCACACTCAGCGGTTTGCCCAGTAGCCGCTTGGCGAAATAACCGATGAACAGTTTTCGGTCGCCAAACGTGGAATAGATGACATCTACCTCGCGCAACCAGGGCGCGAAATACGCCGCCATGAGGAAATCGACCACCGCTCGATGCTGCAGCGCCTCGCACAACACCGCGAGGTAAGGCAGCGGCATTGCCAACAACCGCAGCGGCTGGCTTAACAACACTCGCCAAATGCGCCACGGGTGATAGCCCCATTCCGGCCGCGGATTGTACAGCCCGCGGCGATGTTTGCACGGGAAAAGACTGATTCGCACACCGCGCGCAGCAAGCTCCGATACTTCGCGATACACGAAGTGCTCGAGCCCATTCTTCATCGATAAAATGACGCCGATGTGCATGACGTTTGCGTGCCGAGCAAATACCCTATGTTGTTTCCGTCGCCAAATGACTCACTGCAATGCCAGCCCGAGCAGTCGCGTGGCGATCAGCGATTGCGCGCGAATAAACATCTACCAGCTGCTTCGCCACTGCTTTCGGCGACCAGTCGCTCTCCAGCTTTCGCCGGCCGGCTGCCCCCATCGCCACTCGCTTCGCCCTGTCCGCCAGCAATTCGTTGATTGCCGCCGCCAGCGCTTCCACATTCCGCGGCGGCACTAGTCGGCCCGTGACGCCATCCTCCACTGCATCGGCCAACGCGCCCACCCGCGTCGCGACAACGGGCTTGGCGAACGAATACGCCAGGGGAATCACGCCGCTTTGCGTCGCTTCCACATATGGAAGCACAACCACGCTCGCCCGCGCAAACAATTCATCGCGCTCTTGCGTGGCGATGAAGTGATTGTGCACCTCGAACCGCTCGGGCCGTTTCATCAAACGACGATACGGTTCAAAGTCGTCCCCCTGCCCGGCGATGACAATCCGGGCGTCTGGCGTGACGCCTGAAATCAATGCCTCGGCTTCAATCAGGTATTGAAGCCCCTTGTAGTCCCAAATCCGCCCAAAGAAGAGAATCGTCTTGGCGTCGTCGCGGACCTCTGTGGGTGCATCCAGCGAACCGATTGCCACATGCGGCACAACATGCACTCGGTCCGCCGCAATACTCAGCAATCCGATTACCTGCTGCTTCAAGGATTCGCCATGTACGATCACTCGGCCTGCCCGCCGGAATCCGAAATCCATCAGCGATTGCGGAGTGCGGCGCGAATCGCGATCGCCAGCGTGATACCGCGGATCGTGAATTGTCAGCACGAGCGGATATGGCCGCAGCAACGGCAGCGCCAGATTGAACCACATGTGCCCCTGCTGAAAGTGAATCACATTGGGCCGAAACCGGTGAATCTCCCGCAGCATCCGCCCAATTGCGGCCATCTGCCGCAGCGGCTGTCGCAATCGCGGTTTGTCGAACGGGCAATAGCGTACTGCCGGATCCAAATCCGCAACATGCGCGGCCGCCTCATCGCGCGGCAACATCAACAGCACATCGCATTCGCGCGCGAGGCCGTTGGCCTGCTGAATGCAGTACTCGATGTAGCCGTACGATAGGAATGCAACTTTCATCAACGCGAAGCAGCCACGACCTGAACATTCTGATGTGCACAGCGCGCCGACAGACCATCGCACTCTGCAGAATCCTCTTCCGCCGCCAGCGGCCGCTCGATAAAACCATTGCGGGTCATCCACAGCACGCTCATCGCTAACCCTCGGTCCAAATCAAACTTCGGCCGATAGCCCAACAACGTGCGAGCTTTCTCATCGCTGTACAAAGCCCGACGGCTGTACAGGTCCTCTAGTTCGCCTTGGCTGGGTGTGGAATCCAGCATCGTCTTCACTCGCTTCATCACGTTGCTGGCCCAGCCGCCACGCAGGTAAATCTCCATCAACCGGTCTTCAAAACGACGCACGACTCCGCGGATCACCGTCTCGACGCGGCCCATCACCGCAGTCTTGCGGGCCGATTGCTTCGCCGACTTTTTCACGAGCGGGGGCAGCTTCATCGCCGCATTCAACCGCCGGAAATACTCATTCCAAGTGACGACTTCCGCGCCGTTCACGTTAAAGACCTCACCATCTGCCGCGGGATGCTCAGCCGCCAATAGAATCGCCGAAACAAGATCGTCAACGTACACGGCGTTGCACAGCCCATCGCCGTAACCTTCGAACTCGCTCCACAAGCCCGATTGCAACCGCTTCGCCGTACCGATCGTCCACGACCGGCTGAAAGGCCCATAAACAATCGCCGGCCGCACGATCGTCGTCGAGATTCCGCGCTGCTGATACTCCCGGCAAAGGCTCTCGGCATCGATCTTGGCATCGCCATACGCCCGGCCGCTATGCGGTGTGGGCGTGGCTTCATCTATCGTGCCCGATGGCTTTGCCCCATAGACTTCCGCCGTACTTACATACACAAATCGCTGCACGCCCGCCGCCTGAGCCGCCGCCAACAAAGTCCGTGTGCCGTCGACGATCACCTCCCGCGCATCGCCGAATGCACAGTGCACCACATGCGTGACACCGTTCATGGCCTCGGCAACATCATTCGCATTGAGAATATCGCCGGCGGCGATCTCAATGGGAAATTTGGCCACGCGCGCCGCCCGCGACCACTTGTGCACCAGCGCGCGAACGCCATCCATGCGCTCAAGGGCCAGCCGCTCAACAATCCGCCCGCCAATGAAGCCCGAGGCGCCGGTCACCAATACCTTACGCGGTTGCATCGCACGCCTCCTCAACTTCGACCCACGGCATATCGAGCCGGGTCGCCGTCTCGTAGCATTCCTCCATGGCTTCCAAAGCTGGCAATACCGACTCGGCCGTCACCAGCGGCATGGCCCGGCCGCCGACACAATCCACGAAGTTCGCAATGATCTTGGCGCCAAAATCGTTGTACGAGCGACCGCTTTCCGGCAGCCAGCGTTCCTTCCGCCCGCCGTTCGGCAGTGAGAGCGTGATGCGATCGTAGTAATCGAGCATACCGGAAATCGTTCCCCGCTCGCCGACGATCGTGTATCGATTTGCTAGCCGCGATAGCCAGCTGTGCTTCACCCGCACCTTGCACGCACCGTGTCGGAGTTCGACTTCCGCCAATGCTTCCGGCCCGCCGTACGAATCGGTCTGTGCCGACACAACTTGCGGCCGGCCACCCAGCCACCAGCAGATGAGATCGAGACTGTGAATGCCCGTATCGAGCAGCACGCCCTTCGCGCCGCTGCGAAATTGAAATGCCGTGGCCGCCGGCCAATCGAATTCGCAGCCCTCTTCCCAGTGAATCTGCATGACGTCGCCGATCGCACCAGCCACGAGCAACTGCTTGATTTCAGCATATGCCGGCAGCATTCGCCGCGTGTGGTTCACTGCGAGGGGCACGTTCCGCAGCTTGGCGAGTTCCACCATCTCGCGTCCTTCGGCAACCGTCTCCGCCAGCGGCTTTTCACACAGCACCGGGATGCCGTTCGAGATGAGTTCCGTGCCAATCGGATAGTGCAATGCCGGCGGCACCGCCACGATTGCGCCGTCGATCTTATCGAGCACTTCCGACACGTCCGCCGCGCACCGCTTCACGCCGAACATCGCGGCCATCGCACCTGTGCGCTCGGCGCTGCGATCCACCAGCACGACGTTCTCAAGCAGTCCCGGCAGCTTTGCGAGACCCGGCAAGTGGTATCGCTCGGCGATCGCGCCGCAGCCGATCATCGCAATGCGCGGCGCTAGCGCCCGCTTACCGCTAGCCTTCAGGTTTTTCGAACTTAATGACATAACCGAGTTCGTAGCTTTTTTCTTGCTAATGCAGTTCCTGCAGCAGCTTGAAATCACTCCAGGTAACAATTCGCAGCGCAATCAGCATCGTGGCATACAGCGCTGCACCAATTAACACCACCGGCAACAAATCGCTATTCCGCATGCAAAACAGGAAAGTGCACAACACGGCCGCGGCTACGGCTTGCCGCGCGAGAATTACCAGCAACTTCAGCGAATGCCGCCCCCACACGCAAAACGCGAGGTAACAGCAGAATGCGGTTAGGGCGGATGTCAGCACCGCCACGGCGGCTCCCACTGGCCCCCACGCAGGAATCAGCAGGAACGACGCCGCACCAAACGTCGTCAAATTCACGGCCGCCACGATCAGCGACCGATGCTGCTCATGCCGCGCGAACAGAATATGGCTGAGAAACGGGTTCAAAAACTGCGGGATCATCAACCACGCCAATACCCGCAGCACAGGAACCGAACTCGCAAACTGGCTGCCGTACAGGAACAGCACAATCCGTTCCGACATGACCGAGATGCCGATCACCACCGGCAGAAGTCCCGCCAGTATGTATTTGATCGAATGTAAGTTGACGCGATGGAACGTCTCCTCCGCCCGCACGTACAGCCGCGAAATATAAGGGAACACGGCCGTTGTAAACGCCCGCGCGACTACCGCACTCAGTCGAATGAGCTTCCACGCTGCATCGTAGATGCCGACCGCCGCCTCGCCGCGAAACAGCGACAGCAGGAACTCATCCATCCCGTTCGACAACGTCGACAACCAATTCTCGGCCGCAAACACCCGCCACTGCCGCAGCAGCACTCGCATGTTGCCTTTTTCCGCCCGCCACTCAACCCGCGGCAACCGGCGCAGTACCAGCACCGAATACAAACCAAGCTGCGCGAGCCGCGTGCCAATCAGCACCACGAACAAACTCACCAATCCATAGCCCGACCACAAGAGCACAAAGCACAGACCCGTGCGCGCGAAACTCTCCGTTGCCGTGCCTACAGCCACATACTCGGCACGTTCCCAAGCCACGAAAATAGCCTCGGCCAGCGTGCTGATCGATGCCGGCAGCAGCGCGATTGCCGCCACACTCAGCGCCTGCTGCGTATCGGGCGCGTAACCAGCGAGATACGCCACACCACACAGTGCTCCGCCAGCCCCGGCGCCGAGCGCTATAACAACCGTCAGCGCGGCCCGCAGATTCCGCCCGAGCCACGCCGAGTCTTTAGCGGTCTCGCGCGTCACGAGAATGCACAAACCTGTAGCGCTCAAACTCAAGAACGTTTCAAACAAATTGAGCGTCAGCGCGAACTTCCCATAGCCTTCGACGCCGAAATACCGCGCGGCATAAATAACGAACGCAAACGCCAGCGCCATACGAATCACGGTGCCGAGCAGCACCATGCTCGCATTCTTCGAAACTCGCAGCAGAGCTCCGTAACGCATCGTTAACTCTCCTTCCCGATGCGTCCGACCGCTGCCACAAGGGCCGCGCATACCCACAGCGACTGTACCTGCGGCCGGCTATTGAACACGTCGACCAGCATGTGCACCATCTGACCAGCAATCGCCAGCACAAGCGCGAGCGCGAGTGGCGACAGCAATCGATCATTCCGCAACCACATCCGCCAGCCCTGCCACAAGGTGCTCAGCAAAAATACCAAGTACATCGCCAAACCGAACACGCCCGTCTCGACCCATTCCAGCAAGTAGCGGTTGTGGATCGTCCAAAACCATTCGCCACGCATCTCGGCCCGCGTGGCATATTCGCCGGCCGACGCCGCGCAATTGTTAATCCCGACGCCCGTGAGCGGATGATCGCAGATCATGGACCACGCCATTTGGTACAGCGGGATCCGCCCGTGCGCCGACCCTTCGTCATCGCCAAACACGCGGTTCGCGATGCTGTCGTGAAACACGAGCACGCCCACCAATGCCACGAGCACGCACGCCATCGGCAACTTCGCCGAAATCCAGCCACGCCACCACGCTGCCGCCAGAAACACCGAGACTGAGAGCCCGACGGCAATCCAAGCCCCGCGTGTCAGCGTGAACAACAGCCCCAAACCGCCAAGCCCCAACGCGGCCAAGGCCAGCATTCGAAAGCTCGGCTTCACCGGCATCGCCACCAGTGCCAGCGTTGGTGCGATCATGAGCGCCAGGAAACTGCCGCCCGTCACCGGCGACCCGATCGTGCCGGCCACCCGCGTATCGTCGATCGTGCCCGATACTGGCCCCAGCGACACATTGTGCCCGATCACGCGCAGCCCGATCATCGCAAGGCCCTGAATCGCGAGCGCGACTGCAAAGAGGCACACGATGTATACGACATCATTGCGTGTCGTGACCCGGTTCGTCACATACACGAAAAGCAAATACGACTGGCCCAACAGCGCAATCGAGTTGAGCGCGAGCAGCTTGTTGTTCGCCGCGAGCAGCGACACGGTCGCAACGGCCATGTACAGCGTCAGCGGAACATTCCAATAAAACGTTCCACGTTTGCCGTAGCCAGTTCTCACGGCAGCTTCCACCAGCCACATCGCGTACAGCGCGACCAGGCTAATTGTCGCGAGCGAAATATTAACGCCGCCGATTGCGCCGAAGTCGGCCCACTCATCTTGGTAGCACAAGTATGTATCGACCTGGATCGAAATGTCCAACACGGCAATACCTACCAGCAGCCGCTCGAACCAATTCAGGTTCCAGCGGATCGCCGGCAAAACAGCCGCCATCGAGGTTGGTCGAATCACACTTTCCATGCGCAGAACCCGAGTTACGCCACCGCCAATGACTTCTGAAACGCGCGCGTGACTTCCGCCACGCGATCAATCTGCTCCTCGGTAATCCCCGGGAACATCGGGAGGGACAGGATGCGGCTCGTGAGGCGCGACGCCACCGGCGCTCCCTCGGGCACCGTCCGACACGATTCGAACGACGCTACCTGATGAATCGGCGTCGGATAGTGAATGCCGCACTGCACGCCGTTTTCCTGCAGATAGCTCGCCAGCTCATCGCGCTGCGGATGCTGCACTACATACAAGTGGTACACATGCGACACGCCCGGCCGCTCGCTGGGCAGTATGAGATCATCTTGATCGGCCAGCACCGCGCGATACCGCGCCGCCGCTGCCCGCCGCTGCTCGTTGCCCTCGTTGAGGTATCGCAATTTCACCGCCAGGATCGCCGCTTGCAGCGTATCGAGCCGGCTGTTGTAACCTTGCATCTCGTAGTTATTTTTCGTTCGCTGCCCGTAATTCCGCAGCATGCGCACGCGCTCGGCAAGCTTCTCGCAATTGGTGACGATCATCCCGCCATCGCCATAAGCGCCAAGATTCTTGCTTGGGTAGAAGCTGTAGCAGGCCGCGGTGCCGAACGATGCCAGCGGCTTGTCGCCAATCAATGCGCCATGTGCCTGGCAAGCGTCCTGCACGACTGGTAGACCGTATCTTGCGGCAATCTCGGTGATCGCCGCCATATCGGCCGGTTGCCCATACAAATGCACTGGCACGATCGCCTTCGTCCGCGGCGTGATCGCCTGCTCAATGAGATCGACATCGATCAAATAATCCGTCGGGTCGGCGTCGACGAACACCGCCTTTGCGCCGGTGTACGCGATCGCCAGCGCCGTCGCCACAAACGTGTTGGCCGCCGTGATAACCTCATCGCCAGGCCCGATACCGAGCGCCCGCAGCGCCAAATGGAGCGCCTCAGTGCCGTTGCCGACGCCGATTCCATGCTTCCCACCGCAGTACCCGGCGAACGAATACTCGAAGGCTGCGACCTGGTCGCCCAAAATGTACTGGCCGTCCTCAATCGCTTGCTCGACAGCCGCGGCAATCTCGTGCCGAATCTTCGGCGACCGGCACTTCAAATCAACAAAGGGGATCGTCATAAGGTGATTACTTCCAGTTCCGATTGAAGACAGCGCATCTGGGGTGTTTCGCCACATGCGCTGCACGAAGAGGTGCGATAATTACCAAGCAACTTCTGACCACACCGGCACACAAACCCCAGCTGCCGGGCCGGTGCCCCAACCATGAGCGAAAATGGAGCGACGTCGCCGGTCACGAGGGCGCCCGCCGCGATCATGCTGTACCGGCCGATCCGTACGCCAGGTACGATCGTGGCGTTGGCACCGATCGAGACGCCTTGCTCGACCACTGTCGGCGAAAGCCAGCATTCCGTAGTTTCATACCGCGCCGCCGCCTCGGGCATTCGCGGTGAACGTGGGTAGCGATCATTGGTGAATGTGGCATTCGGCCCCACGAACACGTCGTCCTCCAGCGTGACGCCCGCCCACAGGCACACGTTGTTTTTGAGTGTCACGTTGTTGCCGACTATGGCGCCCGACTCAACAAACGCGTGATCGCCCACGTTGCAGCACGCGCCCACGCGGGCACCGCGCATCACATGCGCGAAGGCCCATACACGAGTGCCCGCGCCCACGTCGTCGGTTTCCACCAAAGCGGCGGGGTGAAAATAACGCTCAGCCATTTCACTTACCTGTCAGTTTCCCGCCGCGAGGATCAGCGTATCTTGCGGTTCGCCATTCACTGCGACGGCATCCGCAACCTGGCGCGCCAGCGTTCGCTCGACCGCAATCTGCCCACCATGTTCCCGCAGTGACCTGTCAGCCGCTTCAATCACTTCCACGACGCGCATCCCATTCCAGCCGTCGGTCTTCGGCCGCGTGCCCGTCAGAATCGCGTCGATAAACGCCCGAATCTCGGCCTTCAGCGGCTCACTTTCCTTGATTCGCGGGCTGTAAATATCGCCGTATCGATAGCTATACAAGAACTCGCCAAATGAACTCGCCTCAGTTGCCGCGTGAATTCCAGTGTCGTACACGCGAATCTTCTCGATCGGCTCGATGTCATCGTACACGGCCATCTTGTTGCTGCCGACGACTGTCATCACGCGCCGCTTCCGCGGGTCGAGCCAACTCACATGCACAATTCCGATGCGATTGTCTGGAAACTGCATCGTCATGTTGCACACGTCATGAATCCGTCTGTCCAAGTACGCGAGTCCTGAACAGCTGACGCTGATAGGTGACTGCCCCATCAGTTCCAGAATGATTGAGGTATCATGCGGTGCAAGGTCCCACAGCGCATTTACATCGTGACGCACCGGCCCCAAGTTCAACCGCGACGAACTGATGTAGTAGATCTCGCCCAGCTCGCCGCTCGATACGAGGTCCTTGAGCTTCGCCACAGCGGCCGAATAGAGAAACACGTGGCCGACGAACAGCATCACGCCGTTCGCCGCCGCACATTCGATTAAGTCGGCGCATTCCTCACCGCGCGTCGCCAGCGGCTTCTCGACGAACGTGTGCAGTCTGGCTTCAAGTGCGCGCTTCGCTAGCCGATAGTGCGTCTTGGTCGGCGTCGCGATCACGACAGCGTCGATTCGATCACGTCGGAGCACCTCTTCGGCATCGGTCACCGCCGTAACACTTGGAAACCTCTCAAGAATGTGGTCGAGCTTCTTAGTGTCGCGATCACAAACATACGCGACTTCAACTTCAGGCAGCTCCTGAAAGCAGCGGACCAGGTTTGGCCCCCAATAGCCAACGCCAATAATACCGACGCGAATCATGTTGTATTCCACCAGTTGTCGTACTTGACTTCTTTATTCGAATAATGCGCACTGCGGTCGGCGATTCCTCATCCGCCGAATGCCAATCCATATCTGCTACGGTCTCAGCAAGGCCGGGATCGTCCTCGCGAGAATAGCGATATCGAGCCAGAAACTCCGACGCCGCACATACGCCACGTCCAAACACATCATCTGCTTGAACGTTGTACGGTTCTTGCCTCGCACTTGCCACAAACCCGTGATGCCTGGCAGCACATCAAAACGACGTTGGTGCCACCGCTCATAGTGTTCGGCCGGTACGACGTCGGGCCGCGGCCCGACCAGACTCATCTCGCCTTTAAGTACGTTGATTAGTTGCGGCAACTCGTCGATGCCGAAATCTCGTAGCCAAGAACCGCCGGGAATGATGTTGAGCTCATGATCGCGCTTCTCCAGCGGCCGATCGCTCGCCATCAGATTCGACACATGTATGTGATGGTCATCGCCGGCATGGTTCGCCTCGATTGTGCGGAATTTCCACACCCGAAACGCTCGGCCGCCGAGGCCGTAACGAGTCTGCCGGTACAACACGGGCCCGCGCGACACATACTTGATGTATGCTGCGATTGCAAGAAAGAGCGGCGATAGAGCGATCATCGCTGCCGATGCACCGGCAAGATCCACTATTCGTTTCCACCACGGGCATCCCGCAGCAACCAGCCGCCGAGAGTCGATAGTGCTCGCGGCCGGCGCAGTTGAACTCATTCGCATACCGAGCGGTGCGCAGACTTCCGAGGGAACCGCCGTATTCGCAAGCGCATCGGCGACCACGGTCGCATCCGCGTCCCATTTCGGTGCCAGCTCAGCGATATCTGTTGCTACGTGCGCCATCGAAAGAACCTACCCAATCAGAGAGCGTCGCCCCTCGCAACGCGGCCCAATCCCTTTCACCTGCGCCTGGCCTACAGTCGGTTGTACAACCACCGCGGAATGTGCTCGCGACGGTTTGCCAACACAACGCCGCTTACTCGAATCCCGGCCCGCTCGAGTAGCGACTTGGCCCGTCGTGCTGTCTGAATCCGCGTGCATTCGGCTTCTACAACCAACACGGCTTCGTCCAACCAACCCGCCGAAGCACGCGTATCAAACTCGTTTGCCGACGGCAAATCGACGACGACTAGCCCATATTTATTCTTCAGCTGCTCAAGCTGTTCCCGCCCCTGCGGGGCGTGAGCGATATCTCCGAGCAAGCTACCCGGTTCGCCCGGCGTCATCACTTCGAGTCGCCCGCCATCGGCGGCGTGCACGCAACTCCCTGGATCGGCCACGCCGGCCAGCACTTCGCGCCAACCGGGCGAGCCATTCAAGCCGAATCGCTGGGCCACATACCGATGTCGTTCATCGGCATCGATAAGCAGTACAGGATCACTGCCGCAGTGCGCTGCTTGAACCGCTAAATCTTCCGCCACGCGGCTGCGGGCAGTTGCCCCTTCGCAGCCGACGACACCGACCGCTTTCGCGTGACGATGCCCATTCACGACGGCACTGTTGTGCAACATGTCGCACGCCAGTGCCCGGTAGTTCCCGCCAAGAATGTCGCCCTCGATGCTTTCGACTGCGGAGTTCGCCTGACCGCGAGCTTTCGCACGTTTCGGCATGCGTCGCCGCCTTTGGAACGGAAACGACAACAATACCGGCAGGCCCAATTCGCTCTCGACCTGGTCGGTTGTCCGCAATGTCTCGTCGAGAATCTCTGTTACAAATGGAATCGTCACCGCGCTGCCAAGTGCCACGACGAGCCCTAGGCCTAACAGCAGGGCTTTCCTCGGCGAGGTTGGCTTACTTACGAATGTGGCCGCCTGGACCACCTTCACATTTGAGATTCCGTCGCGGCCCAATGCATCGTTTACCCGCGCCTGCTCGAGTTTCTCCACGTGCATCCGATACTTGCCTTCGAGGATTTGCACGTTTCGCTCAAGTTGGTCCAACTGCACTTCGTGATCGTTAAGCTGCTTCAATTCTACGTTCAATTGGTCTTGCTGCTTCTGTGCCGCCACTTGCTTCGCCTGCAGCGCTTCCTTTCGCGCCTTGGCCTGCAGCAAGTCCAGTTCTAGCTTTCGCTGATTCGGATTGAGGGCGGCCGTTGTCTGCGTTCGCTCGTTCGGCAAATCCTTCAAAATCTCTTCGGCTTCTTTCCTCTGCTGCGTGATCTGTTCCAACAGGGGATGCCCTTCGCTGTACCGCGACTTCAGCTTGCTCTCTTCAATTTCGAGCTCATATAGCTTCTCGCGCATGAGGTCTTTGCCTTCATTGGCAAATCCAGCCACGCGATTGGTGATTAGTTCTGGTTCAAGCGCTGCGATCGCGTTCGTCAGATCGGCGATCTCCGCATCGGCATACGCCAGTTCCCGCTGCGTGGCGAGCATTTGCAGCTCGACGTCCTTGAGTTGTTCCGCGAAAACATTCCGCCGCGTCTCGACTGTTGTGATCTGAAACTCATTCTTCCGATCGCGGAGAGTTGTTTGTGCCTCTTTTAACTCCTTTTCAAGCGAGTCGGCCTGCTGCCTGAAGAATGCCAGTGAACCTTCGGTGTGATTCACGCGCATGTGCTCATCGAGAAACACCTTTGTTGCCGCTTCCACAACGTCATGTGCCAGTTGCGGCGAGGCGGCAGAGTAAGTGACCGTGATGACCGTCGAATCCTTCGGCGCGTATGCCTTCAAGACGCCGTCCAGCTTCTTTACCGCCATCTCGGCTGGCGTACCGGGGTCACTCAAATGTGTCGCGATCATCAGTTCGCTGAGCCGTCCAACAGCCCAAGCCTTCGCCGCCGCGACCTTCTCAACAACGCCAGCCGGTTCTTCAGTAGCTGCAGGAGCGCCGGCGGCCTTCGACGGTGCATCTTCCAGTATTCGGTCGGCGCCAATCTTCTCGACGACGCGCTCCAGTACCTCCCGCGATACCAACACCTGTAAAGCGGAATTGACCTCATCCACCTGAGTCTTCTGCAACATAATGGTCTGACCGGTCGTCGCCGTCGGATCGAGTCCAACGCTTTCGCGGCCGACGCGAATGAAGAGTTTTGCCTCGGAGGTGTAGGAACGCGGATAGAACGCAATCGCTAGCAGCGTGAGCCCCACGATGCCCACGAACAGCAGCACCATGCGCCGACGATGTCGAAATAGCACGCGAGCTACGTCACGTGGCGTAATTTGACGAGCAGTGAGAGTAGCCATTTGGGGGGAGCGCCAGAAGTGAGACGGCTATTCCGCTCTTGCGACTCCATTCGGTCAGAGCTCGAAAAATGCAAACCGACCCAGTGGCTCGACATTTCCTACCGCGTGGCGAGCCTCAGAAGCGATTCCGTGCAGTGCAATTCGCTTTATTCTGCCAAGCACTGCCGATCGCTCCACTTTACTTAGACTCCGCAAAATCTCCAATGTACTGATAATCGCTAAACGTAAAAAACTGTCTAAACGTCCAGTCTCAGCGATTATAGCGGCGGTGTCGCTGATAACGTTTATGCCGCGCTTGGGCCGTCGGCAGGCACATATCGCGCGCAAATGCAGCGACCGTAGCAGATTCTGCGTCAAACCGACGCATCGGTGCGAGCTTGTAGGGGGTACCCTTATTTAGAAAATGCCCCTGAATAGGCGGGTTCAACGCCCCCCAACGGTCGCCACGGCACCATTGTTTGCGACCGCTGCGATACCATACATATTGAACCCCTGCCGTCGGTCCTTCGGCGGGGCCAAACCTCCGAGCGTGACGGTACCGGGCTGCGGTATCTCCCGTTTCCAGATGGAAAACGCTAAATCAATGCTTTTTCCTGGACCCGTACCAAGCGACTGATCGCGATGCCACTCGGTTTTTGCCCCATCTAGGCCGATATCGACGCCGGTATCCGTAAATTGCTCCTTGAGCCAGGCTGGGGCGTCCATGTTGTTGTCGAGGAAGATGTACATGGTGGCGGGACGGATGATTCGCAATTTCAGTTCCAGTCCCGAAACGAACTTATCATCATTGAATGGCATGATGTAATCAGCCCCGGTAAGAAACTCCGGAATTCCTGCCGCGGTCATGCCGTTCCATTGGTGATTCCGGTCGACGAATGCCGGTACATCTTCGTCGAAGCCACCATGCACGATTTGATAGGACTTCGCGCTATCGGCGCTGCGAATGTTGTCGCGCACATCGCCGATCACCGGTTCTGTCGGTCGACGCCCGGCCACGTGCGTCGCGCCCATGAAATTGTTCCGCTGAACGGAGACAACTCGTTCCAACTCGCCCGAGTTCCTGAGCAACAGCGCCTCGCCCTGCTCCATCCGCCGGCTAGCGGCATCGCCCGTCGCCTTCTGCGAACTGTACGAAAGATCGACCATCCCCTGGAAGACAACGACTTCGGTATCTCCCGCATCGGAGATGGACAATCCGAATTGCGTGCCAAGGTCGACGACCTTCGCTCGCGGCGTTTCGATCCAAAACCCGCGGCCACGCTTATCAACGAGCGTCGTCGCGCGCCCACGCAGGCAGCGAATGGAATTGGGCGACGTAATCTCGAAATCCGCCGGCCCAAACACCTTCACTTGCACGCCTACGTCAAACGTTAACTCCGCTGCCCCCTCCTGAAGCTTGAAGCGGTCGCCGACCATACAGCGGGATAGCAGTCGAGCACCGACCGATTTGCCATCCCAACGAACGCCATTCAGTCCTGTCACCGTTGCCACGACCGAACGCAGCGGCACTGTCGCCGGACCTGCATCGGGTCGAGTCGTGCCACCCCTGGCCGCTTCCCGCGTGGCGTCAGTCTGTGCGAATACGTTAGCAGCCGTTCCATGATTCTCGACGCCCGCGATCGGTGATCCAGCGAACTGAACAGTCGCAATCACGACAAGCGCCGAGGCCAAAATGCCGGCCAAAATCCAACCGATCCGCCTTTGCCGCCCGCCCGCTGCATTCGAAGGCGAAGCCAATGTTACAGCCCTGTCGAAGTCCTCTACGCACAACCACCGTAAGCATGCGCTTTCCTGGATGTAATACACATACGCCCGCCGCGCCTCCGGATTCTTCTCGAGCAGCGCGGTGAGCTCCTCTAGCTCCCCAGGCAGCAGCGAGTCTTCCAATAAGCGGACGATCAGCCTGTGAAGCTTCTCGAAAAGCGGATCCTTAGTAGTATCCATCGAACCGTCCAAATGGTTTGCTGCTTCGCCTGCGAACTCAGCTTTGCGATTCGTGACCGTACATCGTGGCACCGAAAAGCAGCAAACTCGCTGAGCCCTTCGAGCAAACTCCGCTAAGTCGCCGGCCCCGTCAATTTGCGCTGAATGCACGCGTGCAAGGTGCCGCGAATGCGTTCCAGCGCCTTGTACACCGCCGCCGGCGTGCGGTTCAGTTCGACCGCGACATCTTTGGCCTTTGCCCCGTTCACATAACAATGCTTCAACAAATCCCGGCTGCTCTCCGATAACTCAGACACACAATCCGCGAGTGCCTGCTGCCGGGCCTCAAATTCTTCATCGTTCCAAAACGGCTCGGCAGCCACGGCATCGATCACTCGCTGATCGAACACCAGCCGACTGCGGCTGACTTTCTTTCGCCACGTGAGAACTTGGAAGTGAGCCACCCGAATGGCCCAGGCAGCGAAATTCGTCCCCGGCTTAAACTTCTCAAACTCTTCCCACAGCCTAATATTCGTCTCCTGCAAGATCTCATCCGCATCCGCCCAGTTCGGCACCAAGCAAAAGATGTACCCGTAAACCATCCGCTCGTACTTCGTCATCAAGCGAATGAACTGTCGTCTTGATTCGTCCACGTCCGCCCAACCTCTCGATCTCGAAGTCGCCCCAATGCAAAAGAATGGTCCCCACGATGCGCCTGCGGCCATTCCTTCAGATAGGGCCAAAAAACGCAAAAATCGACATATCCGGAGAAAAACTGTCAGCTTTCACGGGACCGCGCCCTAGTTAAAGCCGCCCAGCCCGAGCGTGGAAGCTGTGGAGAACTTAGCCGATGTCGGACTGGGAGCGCAGCCGGCGACCTTATCCAACCGTGACGCCGTCCTGTCGCTATCACGATCCTCCTCACTCGTCAGTGCTTTTTCTGATAGTGCCCAGCACTTGCCTGCTGCCGTGCTCGCAACTCCCAAAAAAATCTATCCGTCACACAACTTTCTTTTGCTCACGTTGTTACGTTCGAATATTTTAAGGTTGGAGAGCTCTTTTCGTTAACCGCGGTCGGTGGCATTCTTCTCAATCCACCACCTTGTCTACTTTCACTGGGGCGCGGAGATTTTCAATGAAGTTCGTGGCGATTGGTTTGGCAGCTCTGAGCGCTGCGTTTGCAGGCACTTTCGCAACGGCACAATCCTGGAATCTGGCAGGGGACGGAAGCTGGAACACCGCTGCAAATTGGAACCCTAACACTGTTCCAAACGCCGTCGGCGCCGCCGTCACCTTTAACGGCGCCGCAACAGGCCAAACTGCGAATCGAACCATTACGCTCGACGGCCAGCAAACGATCGGTTCGGTCGTATTCAACAACGACGTCAACTCTAATAATTCCATAACGACGGGTACCGGTACAGCTCCCGCTTTGACGTTCGATAACGGCGGCGCAGGCGCTACGATCACCACTCAAGGTTCCGGCACGGGAAACAACACGTTCACGGCATCATTCCGAATGAATGACAACGTGACCGCTTTCGTAAACAACACCACGGCTTCTTCAGCCGCCGGGTCACTTAACATTACTGGTGTCATCACGGGCACTGGTGGTTTTACGAAAGACGGCGTCGGCTTGGCCACGTTCGGCACGAACAGCAAGACTTACACGGGTCCGACCGTGATTAACAACGGCCGCATGCGCATTTCCAATGCCGCTCAGCCTTCGGCTACTTCCAGCTTCACAGTCAACAACGGCGGCCAGGTCGACTTTATTTCCTCTGCCACGTACTCGCTCGGTACTGGAACCCTCACGCTGAACGGGGCTGGCCCAACCTCTGGCCCCCATGCCGCGTTCCCTGGCGCGATTCGTCCGGACACCAATTTGGCGATCGTCGTGACTAACGCCGTCAACCTGCAAACGACCGCGACCGTTCACATGCAAGGCGCCGCGACCGGATCACTTACTTTCAATGGCGCAATCAGCGGTTCCGGCGGCTTTGTCGCGGGTGCCGCGGTGCACGATGCGAACATCGGCCAAATCGTCTTTAACACTTCCACCAACAGCTATACTGGCGGCACGACGGTCAACGCCGGCACGCTCGTCGCGGGTCTCGCCTCAACCAATGCCTTCGGCACCGGCAATGTCTCGGTGTTGAGTGCGAACTCAGTCTTTGCGGGCTCTAGCGCCCGCATCAGCCTGGTTGCCGGGGAAACAAATGCCATCGATGATGGCGCCACGCTTTCCCTCGCCGGAGGCAGTGTGGCCGCTGTCGCCGACGATGGCTATGCCAATATCGGCGCCGGCGTAAATGAAACGGTCGGTGGACTTATCCTCGGCGGCGTCGCCCAAACCACCCCTGGCACTTACGGTGCCACGGGCAGTGGCGCAAACTTCATCTTCGACGAATACTTCTCCGGCACCGGCCTGATCACGCTGGCGCCGGCTAACGTCGGCGTCGCTGGTGACTACAACAATAATGGTGTCGTCGACGCTGCCGATTATGTTCTCTGGCGCAACGGCGGACCGCTGCAAAATGAGGTCGATAATCCCGGCATCCTTGACGCAAACGACTACGCGGCGTGGCGTGCCCGCTTCGGCAACACATCTGGCGCAGGTACCGGCCTCGGCGCCGCCGGCATTCCCGAACCAGGCACGCTCTCGTTGATTTTCCTCGTCATATCAGCAGGATACGCCATGCGACGCGGTCGCTAGCTCGTTTCCTCGCGCCGCAATATTCCTCATCGACAAGCACGTTCGACCGGTTTCCAGCAAATTCATTCGATCACAAATCCTCCCGAGGTAAAGGTGATGAAGTTTTCGTTCCATTGCCTGGCAGCTTTGACCGCGATTGGCGCTCTTAGTTCCGGCAGCGTTGTCGCAGAAACATGGAAACTCTCCTCGGGCACGGCCAATTGGGTCGACGCCACGAACTGGCTTGAGAACTCTGTACCGAACTCCGTTGGCGCTGCAGCACTCTTCACACTGCCTACCGCAAATCGCAATATCGACCTTAATGGCTCCTTCACGGTTGGGTCAGTGACCTTCGACAACACGGGCACTAACTCTTCCACTCAGAACATTCGCAACTTCAACGTATCGGGCGATCTGTTGACGTTCGATGCGCCAGGCGCCGGACCGGCCACGATCACCTCGAGCGGCACTGCAGCCACGAATAGCCGCATCCAAAGCGACATGTACTTTGCCGACTCGGTTGACGTCGTCGTCAGCAACACGGTAGGCAATAGCACTGCTGGCGCCCTTAGCCTCACGGGCAACATAACGGGTCCCGGAGGAATGAATAAGAAAGGCGATGGTCTCCTCACCACCGCATTCAATGCCGGCGATACGACACAAGTTAAGGAATACCAAGGTGCAACGACACTCACCGGCGGTCGTTGGAGATCTTCGCTCGGCGGCATCCCCACCAAGACCTCAAGTTTTACTATTAACGGCGGTCAACTCGATCTGATCACAAACAATAGCACCTACACCCTCGGCGTCGGCCCGCTCAACCTCAACGGATTTGGAGCCACGTCGGGCCCTTTTGCCGCCTTTCCAGGCGCCATCCGTCAGGATACCGGCCTCGTTGAAACAATCACCAACAACGTCGTGTTTCAATCGGACGCTTCAATTGCGATGTTTGGCTCTGCCACATCACTCACACTCACAGGAAGCATCAGCGGTCCTGGCCGGTTTTATCTTGATGCCGCCGCCGGCCAACCTACCAATCACGGTACGCTCACAATCACTGGTGCGAACAACTCGACGGGTGGCACTTCCGTTGTTCAGGGCACGCTCGTTGTCGGCCCAGGATCCTCACTCGGCATCGGCAATGTCCTTGTTGACGGCGCCAGCGATCGTGGCGGCGGCATTTTCGGCTCCGGAAAACTTGTCGTTCAAACAGGTGCCACGAACGCCATCGCCGACACCGCGACGCTGACACTCACCGGCGGCGCAAACGGCGGCACTATCAACCTGGCTGCCGGTATTGATGACACGGTCGGCGGCCTCATCCTCGGCGGCGTCACCCAAACTTCGGCGGGCACCTACGGCAGTATGACTAGTTCCGCTACGTTTAAATCGGACTATTTCCTGGGCGACGGCGTCGTTCGCCTGCTCGCGCCCCCCGGAGTGCCCGGGGACTACAACGGCAACGGTACGGTCGACGCTGCTGATTACGTACTTTGGCGCAACGGCGGCCCGCTTCAGAACGAAGTCGATAACCCCGGTACCGTCGACAGCAATGACTACAGTGCCTGGCGTGCTCGTTTTGGGAACACCTCGGGCAGCGGCGCGGGCCTTGGCCAAGGCACTGCCGTGCCGGAGCCAACGACGCTCGCACTAGTGGCGATCATTTCTGGCTCGCTCGCCATCAAGTCGCGGCGGCGTTTCATCTTGCTCATGCAGGCACGAACAATTTAGTCACGGCGGATTTCGGAAGGAACTCTTCAATGTTTCGCGGTCCTCGCTCGCGCCGAGCTTTCACACTCGTGGAACTCCTCGTCGTCATCGCCATCATCGGCATTCTCGTGGCACTGCTGCTTCCGGCCGTCCAAGCCGCCCGCGAAGCGGCCCGGCGCACCCAGTGCGTCAACCGGCTCCGCCAAATCGCAATTGCTTGCTTGAATCACCATGACACGAAAAAGTGTTTTCCGTCGGCGACCACCACCACGACACAAGCCAGCTCCACGCCAGCCAATCCAGCTTACACTTCGTACAGCTATTTGATCCAGATTTTGCATTTCATGGAGAACGGCGAGGTCGTTGATCGACTCGACTTGAAGCAGTTCTGGAACAGCACAGCGACGCCCAACAATAAGAAGATCCTATACGACTTCCAGGTACCGTTCTTGCGTTGCCCCAGCCAGACCGACGTGGAGGTCACGTACGTCGACAACCCGACTTCAAACAATACATCGGAGCCCAGTCTGCTGCGCGCCCATTACATGGCCGTGATGGGTGCAAAGCATACCTGTCCGAATAACCCACCGGCGAGCACGTATCCAGAAAGCTCGTACACGATGGCCTCTCGTCCGAATAAAGCGCCTTCTTGCGGCTCAGGTGGTGGTGCGGCTTCAAACGGAGTGATTTTCCCCTTCAGTAAAGTCAATTTAAAGGATGTGACCGATGGCTCCAGTCACACCTTTATGATCGGAGAAATCTCGTGGCTATGCGGACCGCAACGCATCTGGGCCGTTGGCTCTGCCTCGGAAACGGTGCCGGAGAACTTCATTTACACTGCCAAGAATATTCTTTGGCCCTTGAACACCGCCTACCGTGCCGACACCGATGCGGGGCAACCGCCCAGCGGCTACGACAACAACGACATGAGCTTCGGCAGCTTGCACCCCGGCGGTACTCACTTCGCCTTTTGCGACGGATCGGTGCAGTTCGTCCGCGAAGAAGTCGACCTCAAAGGCGTACTTCGTCCGATGGCGAGTCGCAAGTCAGGCGAAACTGCCACGGACAACTACTAATCGCCCTCCCTGCCAACCATTCACAGCATTCCACCGAAGGTCCCCTCACCGCATCTTTGAGCGGACCATCTGTTACCACCACGCTTATGAGTCGCTCGGCTGTCGTCATTTTGCCGCTTCTTGCGTTTGCATTTGTCGTCGCAACCGGTTGTGGACGCGGGTCGGCATCAACCGCAAAGGTTATCGGTTCCGTAACACTCGACGGAAAGCCGCTTACCACGGGAAATGTCATAACCTTGCCAACGGCCGGTCGCGGGGCTAGAGGCCCAATCAAGTCGGATGGCACCTTTGAACTGGGCACGTTCTCGAAAACCGATGGCGCAATGGTCGGCGTGCACAAAGTCGCCGTGGTAGCATATGAAAGCACCAAGCGCGGTCCAGAAGGCGGAGATGGCAAGCTCTTGGTACCACAGCGCTACACCAATCCCGAAACCTCGGGCCTGACGATTGAAGTGACATCCAGTAACAACACGCCCGACCTCAAGCTGACGACGCCGTAAAATGCTTGCCCGCGAATATAAAACTCTCAGCACACAACGTTTAGGGCGCGCTGCAGCCACGATTCGCAGCGGCGACCACGGCCGCCCGAAACGCTGACCTCCCACCTTGATCGACATTCGGAAGAAAGAAATGACGCCTGTGGCCCGACCTCGCCACGTGCTGATATCGCGTCGCCGCCACGCACGGCCCTGGTGGCGTAGCCGGCGGTACAGCGCAGCGCGTGGCTTCCGCACTGAGCGCGTCACCATCTTCGCGATCTCACTACAGCTTCTGGTAACCGGCGCTGTTAGCGCGGTCAATGTCACGCTTCCCAATACACTCGCCGGCAAGACCCCCGAAATTGTCGGTTACAACAGTGGCCACTTCATGCCGAACAGCAACACGGCCGACTGGTGGCGCTACTCGGGCGTCAACGGCGCACGCGTTTGGCCGACTCCGACCACCGTCGAAGCCTCCGACGACCTCGCACCTTGGGGCGACGGCGTTTCCTCGCAAGCCACCTTTGAAGCCCGCCGCACCGCCCTCCGTGAGAATCCGCTCAGCAGTTCGTACATCAACTGGGCATATCTTGAAGGTCGCTACCAGAACAATCCCACCACCGGCAGCAACATCATCAATCTGAAGTACGCCTTCGGTCAGCTCCGCGCGCTCGGCATCGATCCGCTAGTGGAGATCAACTACACCGACGGCAGCTTCCCTTGGGATGCTGCCGGCACCACCGCGGGTTGGGCTGATCGCTGGGAACAGTGGCAACATTTCTACGCGCAGGCCTTCTACCTCGCGAAGAACTTCGACGTGCATCGCTTCCAGATGTACAACGAACCCAACGGCGATAACATTCCCGCCTCCGAATGGCTCGAGCGATTGCACTACGCGTCGGACGCCGTGCAAGCCGCCGTTGCGGACGTCAATGTACTCTACGGCAAATCGCTCGACGCTCAAGTCCAAGGCCCCGTGACGGCCGGCAACCCGATTACGTATTACCCAACATGGGGCCAGCCCATGATGCAGAACCTGCATGAAACGCTCTTCGGAACGGTCGACCCGAACTTTAGCCTCATCGACACCTACGCTTACCAACGCTACGGCCTCACCGGCGATTCCTTCGGCACCGAACTCGGCAACGTTAAAAATACGGTCAACGCCGCTGCCGGAGGGACTGCCATGCGGTATGCGATTAGCGAATTCAACGTCCAAACCGCGGGCAATTTCGACAACATCACTGACACGCTCGACACACCTTCACAATTCTCTCGCTTCGGTTCTATTCTCGCCCAGCTCGCTAACAATAAGCCCGATGAACTCTACGTGTTCAAATTCAGCCAGGGCCCCGGCGACGGGCCGACTGGCGTCAAGAAGAACGGCACGCACTTCGTCGACAACAACAATTCACCGTACAACATCGGCGGCTCGACCGCCGGCGGCGAGGTCGTCCGCCTCTTCGCCAAAGGCTTCGCCGGTTCAAACGATCTTTTTACTGCGCCGACACGCTCGGGCACGGGCGCGACTGACCTGCGCATGGCCGCCGCACGTGATACCGCGAACAGCAAATATTACCTGTTCTCGGCGAATGAAGGCACATCAACCCGCTCGCTCACGATCAATCTCACCGGCTGGGGAATTGCGCCGGGTGCTCGCGCAATCGTGGAAGAAGTCAGCAGCGATCGCCACGGCGAGGTGAGCCAGATCATCACGGTGCCGACCAATGGGATTCTCGATCTCTCGCAGCCGGCTCAAAGTGTCTTTCTGGTTTCTGTGTTGAAGAGCGCGCCGGCGTACGTTCGCACGCTCGGCGTGAGCGACGACGCGATGGTGAAATCCGGCACCAATGCCAACGCAAACTTCGGTTCGAGTCCTAATCTGTTCGCCAAGAACGACGCGGTCGACCCAGCCGCCCGCAACGTAACGTTCATAAAATTTGACACCGGCACGCTGGCCAAATCCTCAATCGAAAATGCCATCCTGCAAGTTTACGGCGAGAACACCGGCACCGATGCCGCCGTCATCACGCATGTGTATGGCATCGCCGACGACAATTGGAGCGAATCCACAATCACTTGGAACAACGCCCCCAATCTGAAAGACAGCCTTGGCACGGCGGTCGACGACATCAGCGAAAACTTTATCGACGACGTCGGCAACACCGCCCACATCCTTGGCCACTTCACCGGCATCGCCGCCTCGCGCACGCTTTCGCTTGATGTTTCCGACTTCGTCCGCGAAAACCCCGATCGGCAGGTCACATTCCTAATTGCCCGGGAGGTTCGCTTTGACGGCGAAAATGTCGACGACGCACTCGCGTCGCTCCGCCTCGCGTCGAAAGAACGCGGCACCGACCCCGGACCTCAACTTCTCTTGATGCTCGACTCCACCGCGCTGCCAGGCGACTACGACCGCAACGGGGCCGTCGACATCAACGACTACAACGTCTGGCGTCAGAATTACGGCACCACCAACTCAACCGCTGATGGAAACGGCGATGGCATCGTAGATGCTGCCGATTATACCATCTGGCGAACCAACGTCGGCATGAGCCTGCCCGGTATTGCGGCCGGCTTCGCACGCGACATGGTCGCCGTGCCCGAACCCACCATCGGTGCAGCCGCGCTTATTGTCGCTGCGATCGCTGCTCAATTGAGATGCGGCCGAGTACGCCCCGTCTGTGCACCGCTCGCGGCCTTTACAGTTCGCGGCACGATATCCGCGAGCGCGTCGATATCCCAGTCTTTATCCGCTAAGCGCTTCGCAGCGGCGGCATGGTGTACCGCGCCTGCGACTGTAAGCAGTCGTCTCGCAGTACCTCGTAATTGCTCGTCCACATCCGCCAACCAACGAATCTCTCCGCCTTCCCTCGCCGCAATCGCTCTTCCGTTTTGAAACGCAATTCTGTTCCCCCGAAGCGCGGGCACGCGCACGCTGGCGGTCAATACGCCGACAAGATTCAGTGGGTCAGCTGCTGAAATCACTGACCAGCTTTCCGTCTCAGGCTCGTCGCGCAGTTGCCGCAATTGGTCGACCGCTTCCTGCAGTGCGAACTGCTCACCGCCCACGCCGCTAACAAAGCGCCCGCCCCGAATTTCGCCGCGCATCTCTAGTCGTCGGTACACCTGCGCGAGCTCACCCCAAGTCGGTGCGAGCGACTCGCGGGAAAGCAAATCACGAAACATCACGCCATACCGTCGCAACAACAGCCAGGCCCACTTCTCAGCCCGCGCATTGGCTTCGACCTTCTGCACAAATGGCGGGAACTTTGACCATCGCCCACCTTGCGCAAACGCGGCCCTCTTGCCGACCGCCCGCCGCGCCCGCCGACTGCGCCGATGCTTGGCGCCGCCCCCGATCGCCCGCACTGCGGCGAACCCATCGGACGTTACCACCCCCAGCGCCGCCAATTCGCGAAGAGCCTCCTCCACTTGCGCCGGCAACAGGCTTGTTATCGACAGCAAATCGTGAAAGAACAGGGCGCCGTGAGTCACGAGTGCTTCATAGACCTCCTGCGCATCCCACCTTGCGAAGCCAACGGAGATTTCACGCTCCGCCGGCAACAGCCAACCTAAATCGCCACGGTTCACGAGCGAAATAGGCGTCGCGCGCGTCAGAATTTGCCCGCGGCTGTCATCAACCATCCGCGGCGGCTGCAACCGGCCCCACATCACCTCCCCATTCACAAACAGTCGATCCATGGCCTCCGGTTCATATGCCAGCCGCGCCGGCAACAGATCGTGTTCCCACGCGCCGAGCGGCGCTTCGAATCCTTCCAACCTGGCGATCTGATGGCGCAGCGCTCCGCTGCCCACGGGCTGCGAACTACCGGCGATCTGATGCTGAACCAACAGGAACCGCATGAACCCGGCGGCATCGACCGGTGCGACTTGCCGCCGCAGCCCATCCAGCGTCAGCCGATGAATCCGCGCCAACAACCGCCTTTCACACCACTCAAGCTCGTTCATCGCAGGCGTGAACTGCCCGCGCAGAATGACTCCCGCGAGTTCCAGTTGCTCCAAGGCGATTTGAACATCGTCCGTCGTCATGCCCAAGTCGTTGGCAAGCGCGCGAGCGGTCGTCGGCCCCACAATCTCCACCCGCCCGCGTACGATGGCCATCCGGGCTTCATCGTGGGAAGGCTCGGCACGCAGTGCCTCAGGCAATGTGGCGGGCGGATTCCTATCGACGAGCTGCAATGCCGAATTCGCGAGCGGCCACCGTTCGACCGCCAGCCAAATTTCCGGCCCAGCGACGATTGTCCGACGAACCGCGCGACCGCTCTCGACCAGTTCCTCGAAGAACGCTCGCCAAGCACCACATTCCCGCTCAGGCAACGCCCCGGCCGACAACAATGCATCGTGCAGTTCGTCCGCACTTCGCACGAGCGGCCGGGCTTCCTGGCAAACTTGGGCAATCGCCTCGGTATCGAGCCGCCCCAGATCGCGCACGTCGTCGGCGCGAAATGTTC
Source organism: Pirellulales bacterium (assembly GCA_046349975.1). Taxonomy (GTDB): domain Bacteria; phylum Planctomycetota; class Planctomycetia; order Pirellulales; family Lacipirellulaceae; genus JABDGM01. Next base: position 40,171 of record JAXMBH010000011.1, on the reverse strand, counting down.
TGCGCACGGCGACGGCCCGTGCCCGTCGCTCCTCCAAGGGCGCATCGTCGAGAAACGCATATACGTTGGCGTTGACGAGCTGATGACTGAACGGCGATGGTTCTCGTGTATCACGTCCAATAAACTCGATGCGTCCCGCTTCAACATCCTCGAGAATGCGCCGGAGCCCCGGCAGATCCATGACTTCGGTGAGACAATCACGCACAGTTTGCCTTACGAGCGGATGATCAGGCGGTTCCAAATCGCCGGTGCGGTGTTCGAAGCAGGCTGTTTGCATCGGGAACACCGCGGTGAGCAAATCTTCAGCCCGAAACCGCTGCAAATGCGGCGGCACCCTCTTTCCGCCGCGCTGCCGCAACACGCCGAGCGCTCGTGTGACATTCCACCGCCAGCGAACACCAAACATCGGTGCAGCCAAGAGAGCCTGAACGAGCACCGACTCGGCGATTCGCGAGTCGAGGAGCGTGAACATCTGCTGGAGCGGGAAGCTCTGCTGCGGACCCACGGCGAGCACGATGCCATTGTCATCCGCGCTGGCCTGCAGTTCGAAATCGAATGTGCGGCAGAAGCACTTCCGCAATGCAAGCCCCCAGGCACGGTTGATTCGAGCGCCAAATGGCGCGTGAATCACAAGCTGCATGCCGCCCGACTCATCGAAGAACCGCTCGAAAACAACTTGCCGCTGGGTCGGCACAGCGCCGATCGCCGCGCCTTCCGCCGCCACGTAATTCGCCGCTTGCTGCGCGGCCCATTCGTTCGCTCCCAATTCGGTGTGCAACCACACGGCAGCACTCTCGACCGATACCGCGGCGCGCTCCCAAATGTCTTCTCGCAACCTCGACAACTCGGCTGACAATTCCTCGGTCCGCCCCGGTGCCTCGCCCAACCAAAACGGCACGGTCGCCGGCGCGCCATGAGCGTCACGCACGATCACCTCGCCGCCGCGCACACACACAATCCGCCACGAGGCGTTGCCCAGCTGAAAGACATTGCCCGACTGGCTTTCCATCGCGAAGTCTTCGTTGAGCGTGCCCACGAACGTCCGCTCACCTTCGGTGACCACGCGATAGTCAGCCATCTCCGGAATAGCGCCGCCCGAAGTGAGCGCCGAGATGCGCGCACTGCGGCGAGCCCGCAGTCGATGGTTGATTCGATCGCGGTGCAGATATGCGCCGGTGCGATCGCCGGACGCGATTCCCTCGCTCAGCATGCCGATAATCGCATCGAAATCCGCACGAGCAAGGCCGCGATAGGGCCATGCCTTGCGGCACATTGCATACAGCTCGTCCTCCTGCCACTCGTCGCCGGCGACTGCTGCCACGACTTGCTGGGCGAGAATATCGAGCGGCGCCTCGGGCATTTTAACTTGGTCGAGCCGCCCCGCCCGGACGGCTCGCACCAAGGCGAGCGCTTCCAACAGTTCATCGCGAGTGATCGCGAAGAGCCGTCCCTTCGGCACACGGCCCAGCGCATGCCCGGCCCGGCCGACTCGCTGCACAAACGTGGAGATCGATCGCGGCGAACCGATCTGGCACACGAGGTCGATGTAACCGATATCGATGCCCAGTTCGAGCGAAGCGGTCGCCACAATCGCCTTCAACTCCCCGGCTTTCAATTGTTCCTCGGCCTTGAGCCGCGTTTCGCGGGATAGGCTGCCGTGATGGCTCGCGACCTTTCCCTTGCCAAGTCGCTCCTCGAGATAATGCGTAACACGCTCCGCGAGCCGGCGCGTGTTCACAAAGACTAGCGTACTGCGATGCTGATTGATTAGCTCGCTCAGGCGCGAATACACTTCCTGCCAAGTTTCGATGGGACACACTGCCGACAGCTCGCTAAGCGGCACTTCGACGGCGATGTCGAGTTCACGCACATGACCGGTATCGACGATTCGGCAGCGTGAACTGCCATCCGGTTCAACGTTGCCCGTGCCAACGAGAAATCGCGCGATCTCATCGATTGGCCGCTGCGTTGCCGAAAGGCCGATACGCACGGGTGACTGGTCGCACAAATGATCCAGGCGAGCGAGCGACAACGACAAATGCGAGCCCCGCTTGTCGCGCGCCAACGCGTGGATTTCGTCGACAATCACCGTCCGCGCGCTCCGCAGCATCGCGCGGCTCTTTTCACTCGTGAGTAGTAGGTACAGCGACTCCGGCGTGGTCACCAAAATGTGCGGCGGCTTCCGCACCATCGCCTGCCGGTCCTTCGACGGCGTATCGCCTGTGCGAACCGTGACACGAATCGGCTGCAGATCGATTCCAGCCGCTTCCGCCGTCGCTCGAATCTCCTCGAGCGGGAGCTGCAGATTGCGGTGGATGTCGTTACTCAATGCTTTGAGCGGCGACACATAGAGGACGTGAACTTCATCCTTCAGCTTGTGATCAATCGCCTGACGCAGTAGTTGATCGATCGCAGCCAAGAACGCGGCCAGCGTTTTGCCGGAGCCGGTTGGCGCAGCAACCAACGTGTGCTCGCCGGCGACAATCGCCGACCAACTTTGGGCCTGCGCCTCGCTGGGCGCAGAGAATCGCGACGCGAACCATTCGCGCAGAATGGGATGGAAGTGGTCGAGCGGCATCCTCACATTATAGGCGCGCCGCACCACCCAGGCAGCTATTGCTGCCACGGCGGTGCAGCGCTTTTCTTCGCCGCTTGCCGCATCGCCAATGGCACCGATCGGCTAACCCTTAAGGACTTCAAACTTGCCCGGCACAGGCACTGGGTAGAAGCCATCCTTATCTGGCACGACCGGCGGGGTTGCCCCGAAGTCGTAGCTTTGCGGCGATAGATCAAGGCCATTTTCCAAGGCCTCATCCCATTTCACGGTCTTGCCAGAGTAAGTCGCCATGCGACCGAGAATCGCCGTGAAGGTCGACTCCGCGCCGTATTGCACTTCGTTGTAGATGCGGCCATCGCGCAGGGCAGCGAACAAATCGTGATGTTCTTGATGGTGGTTATCCTGCTTCTTGCCGGGGCTATGCCACTTGCCGGACTTGGTGGTGATGAAGCCGCCCGAGCTGTCGTCGATATCGAGCGCGCCTTTGCTCCCGTGTGCGTGCTCGCGGACTTCCGAATCGCAACCTTCGATGTGCCGGCATTGGCTGAACATCTTCGAGCCATCGGCAAACGTGTATTCGACTGCGTGGTGATCGAATATCTGGCCGTACTCTTTGCCTGTGCGAACCTGCCGGCCGCCCATGCCTTGAGCCATGACCGGATGCGCGCCGTGGAGCCAATTGCCGATATCGAGGTTGTGAATGTGCTGCTCGACGATGTGATCGCCGCATAACCACGTGAAGTAATACCAGTTGCGCATCTGGTATTCCATTTCAGTGTACTCCGGCTTACGCGGCCGGACCCACAGCCCGCCGCTATTCCAGTACACACGCGTGGCGATGACGTCGCCGATCGCACCGTCGTGAATTCGCTTGATCGTTTCGACGTATCGCGGGTCGTGCCGGCGTTGCAGGCCGACCGCGACCATGAGGTCTTTCTTCTTGGCCTTTTCGTTCGTCGCGAGTACGCGTCGGATGCCGGGAGCGTCGACCGCCACGGGCTTCTCCATAAAGATGTGCTTGCCCGCTTCAACCGCGGCGTCGAAGTGAATCGGCCGGAAGCCCGGCGGCGTGGCCAGAATCACGAGATCGGCCCCGCTGTCGATCGCCTTTTGATAGGCATCGAAGCCGGAAAACTGGCGATCCTTTGGAACGTTGACGGTCGCGTCTTTGAGCAATTCGTCACCATCGCGTTTGCCGCGTTCGACTTGCTTGGTGATGTTATCCAGGCAGGCCTGCATGTTATCGGCAAATGCATCAGCAGCGGCCCATAGAGTAACCTTGCCCTTGGTCGCCAATGCCTGCAGTGCGGCGCCGGTGCCCCGACCGCCGCAGCCGACGAGGGCGACTTTGATTTCGTCGCCACCACCGGGATGCGCACCCCGCGCGATTTGAGCGTTCACACCTCCGAGAACCGCGCCGCCGACCAACGCCGAAGTGGTCTTCAAAAACGACCGCCGTGAGGAACCTTCGCTCGAGTGACCCGTATTCTCAGACATAATGAGCTCCGCGTGAGGGGAAAATGCGAGGTTGGGTGGCTCGATCGGCGTCCGCCGGTCGGCCAATTTGGATGGTCCTCTCAATATACCTGCGCGACGCGGCAAAGCGAAGCGTTTTATGTAAATGGTCACTAGCGAAAATCCCGTGCTTTTACCTCCAATTCGCGTAGCTGTTCACCGAGCGCCGCTAGGCGTTCCACAACAACGTGAATGACGGCTGCGAAATTTCCGGGAGCGGTTTGAACGTGCCCGTACGCAATCCACGCCGGCGAGCGGCGGGCGATGCGATAAAACCGATCCCACGTTTGTTGATGCACAACCAGGTTGACCGTGCCGGTTTCGTCTTCGAGTGTGACGAAGGTAATGCCCTTCGCGGTTCCAGGGCGCTGCCGCAGCAATACGAGCCCCGCCACGATGACCGACACCTCGTTTTCTAAGTCCACAAGTTGCTTGGCTGGTGTGACGCCGAGTTGTGCAAGTTGCTCACGATAAAACGAAATCGGATGGGCCCGCAACGATAGACCCGCAGTGCGGTAATCGGCAACGACTTCTTCGTAGGTTTCCATGGCGGGTAATGAAACATATGGTTCTGGTGTGTCGGCTACAACACGCTGGCTAACGGGTCGGCCACTGCCGACCGGGCCGCGTGGCGGGCCGGCTACGAGGTTGGTGTGCGTTGCGACTTCGAATAACGGCATCTCGCGTCGCTTCTTTTCCTGCCCTAGCGCCTGCCACAACGCTTGCCGCCGGCCGGCGCCGATCGAGCGAAAGGCATCGGCCTCGGCCAGTTGTTTCACGACGGCTCGCCCCAGTTTGGTGCGGCGCGTGAAATCGTCGATCGATTGGAATGGGCCTGCTTCACGCGCTTGTTCGATGGTTCGGGCGGTGGATTCGCGCAGGCCAGTGAGCATGCGCAGGCCGAGGCGGAGGAAGGGCCCCGGGGGCGAGGACGCCCCGGCTCGCTGAAGCTGATAATCCGCATTGTGCCGTTCGCACTGGCCTTTCCCCCTTCCGACTTCCCCCTTTTCAAGCCGGCAGTCCCAACCGCTCCAGTTCACGTCGACCGGGCGCACGGCCACGCCGTGGTCGCGGGCATCGCGCACTAGCTGCGCGGGTTGGTAGAAGCCCATTGGCTGGCTGTTAATCATCGCCGCCGCAAACGCGGCCGGGTAATAGTGCTTGAGCCACGCCGAGGCATACACCAAGAGCGCGAAGCTGGCCGCGTGCGACTCGGGAAAACCGTACTCGCCGAAACCTTCGATCTGCTGATACACCCGCTGGGCAAACTCTTCGGGCAGATTGTTCGCCTTCATGCCGGCGAGGAGCTTCTGGCGAAACTGCTCGATGAGTCCCGGCCGCCGCCAGGCTGCCATCGCACGCCGCAATTGGTCGGCCTCGCCCGGCGTGAACCCGGCCGCCACCACGGCCAGCCGCATCGCCTGCTCTTGAAAAATCGGCACGCCAAGTGTCTTTTCCAGCACGGCGCGAATCGCGTCGTTCGGGTAGGTTTCTTTTTCCTCACCCGCGCGACGCCGCAGATACGGGTGCACCATATTGCCTTGAATCGGCCCCGGCCGCACGATCGCCACTTCGATGACCAGATCGTAGAAACATCGTGGCCGCAGCCGCGGCAGCATCGACATCTGCGCACGACTTTCGATTTGAAATACACCGATCGTATCAGCCCGGCAAATCATGTCGTACACTGCGGAATCATCCGGCGGAATGGTCGCCAGCGTGAGCGCTCGGCCATGATGCTCGCGCACGAGATCGAAGCACTTGTGAATGGCGGTGAGCATGCCGAGGCAGAGACAATCGACTTTCAAAATGCCTAGCTCGTCGAGGTCGTCCTTGTCCCACTCGATGACCGTGCGGTCCTCCATCGCCGCATTTTCGATCGGCACCATTTCGCACAGTGGGCCTTGGGTCATCACCATACCTCCCACGTGCTGCGACAAATGCCGCGGGAAGCCAATGATTTCGTTAACGCAGTAAATGAGGCGTTGCCCGAGATCGGAAATTGGATCGACGCCCACGTCGCGGCAGCGGCCGACGAGCTTCGGCTCATGTGTGTAGCCTTCCACATGCTTGGCGAGGGCATCGACCCGATCAAGCGATAGGCCGAGCGCTTTGCCCACGTCGCGAATCGCCGACCGGCTGCAGTAGGTGATAACCGTCGCGGCGAGACCAGACCGCTCGCGGCCGTACTTTTCGTATACATATTGCAGCACTTCTTCGCGGCGCTCGTGTTCAAAGTCGATGTCAATATCCGGCGCCTCGTTCCGCTCGCGACTGATGAACCGCTCAAACAGCAAGTCGGTGGTCGAGGGGTCGACCGACGTCACGCCCAAGCAAAAACACACGGCCGAATTCGCCGCCGACCCGCGGCCTTGGCAAAGGATGTTCTGCGACCGGGCGAACCGCACGAGATCCCAGACCGTGAGAAAGTAAGATTCGTAATGCAAGTCGCCAATGAGCGTGAGCTCGTGGTCGATTTGCTGACGCACTTTTTCTGGCAGGCCGCCCGGATATCGCTCGGCCGCGCCTTTCCAAGTGAGTTGCGAGAGATACTCTAGCGGTTCCTGCCCCGCAGGCGCGAGCTCGGTGGGATATTCGTATTTCAATTCGTCGAGCGAAAACCGGCATTGCTCGGCGACTTCGAGCGTGCGGGCGATGGCGTCGGGAGCATCGCAGAACAGCCCGCGAATGTCTGCGAGGGGCCGCAGGTGCCGCTCGGCATTGGGGAAAAGGAGCGCGCCCTCGGCCGCCGACACGGTGGTGCCGTGACGGATCGCGGTCAGCACATCGTGCAGCACCATTCGTGCCGGCACGTGATAGTGCACGTCGCCCGCGGCGACAAGTGGCAGGCCGGTCTGGCGCGAGAGCTGCTGCAACTGCGCGAGCCGCGCGCGGTCATCCGCGCCGCGAACAAGCTCTGCCAATAGATAACAACGCCGCCCGAAGATTTCGCGATACTTTAATATGCCGCTCGGCGACGATACCTCCGCCGCTGACATCGTTCCCGATTCCCTCACCACTCGCAGCGAGCGAGAACTCTCATGCCCTCCGTCACCCCCTGGCTTTGCCAGCGGTTCGTTCGCAATCTGCCATTTGCATTTTTCATTCTTCAATCTGAAATTTGTACTGGAATTGTCGTCTATTTTGGGGCTAACCCCCGACAGAGTCGGGGGCTGACGGTCGGTGACTATGCCGGCGATTAGTCCTGTGGCGAACTCGGCTAGATCTTCGAGCGAGAGCTTGCACTCGCCTTTCGGCGCGCGTCGTCTGCCGCGGGTTAACAATCGGCACAGCCGCCCGTAACTCGCGCGATCAGTCGCCCACAGGACGACCGGTGGGGTATCCGCGGGCGTCACTTCCGCGCCGATCACGAGCGGCAAGCCCACTTCCTTCGCCGCAATGTGAGCCCGCACCACACCGGCCAAACTGTTACGATCGGTCACCGCCAGCGCGCGATACCCCAACTCGGCGGCCTGTCGCACCAGCTCATCGGCGTGCGAGGCCCCTTCGAGGAAGGAGAAGTTCGTTTTGCAATGAAGTTCGGCGTAGCGCATTTAGCTATCTTTTCACCACGAAGGACATAGGAGCACAGAACTGATTGGTTGCACAAAAGGTAGCTGAATTCGCACAAATTCAGATGAATAGCTGCAGTGCATTGAATCTTTGCAAATTCAGCTACTGCGTATTTCTGGTTGCTAAATTCGCCGTCAGTCGAGTTGCTTGACCATCGATCTTTTACTCAGTGCTCTCTGTGTCCTCTGTGGTGAACTATTCTTACTGTTAAGCAAAAACTCCATGCACAAACCAGTCGCCGTCCGCGAGTTGGCGGAACATCCACAAGTGGCTTCCCGATTCCGTAGCTACACGATAGTAATCGCGCCGCACGGTCGGACCGCGCCACCAGAGTGATTCGATCCGCTCGGGTCCCACGCACGACACGATCGACTCGCGACGATTGCCGAACCATAACGCTTGCGGCGACCCATCGGGCGCAACGCATACAACTTCCCTTGCCTGGGGCGTAGGGTACAGCAACAGAGGAATCGCACGTTGCGAATCGTCGCTCGTCGTGCGATTCTCTGAATTCGGCGGTTTGGAGTTACCTCTGGAAACCACCATTCGCGATCGCTTGATTCTCGCTCCGCGCTCCTCACTGCTCTCAACTCGCCTCCACTGCACTGCCCGCTCTGGCACCGCACTCGCCCGCAGCTGAGCTTGCAGCACGCAATCGTAACCCAACCGGCTACTGAGCCGATTCACCAACACGGCGAGTTGATGTGGATCGGCCGACCAGCGTGCGGCAAACAACTCGCCTTGCCGCTCGTCTAGCCGCCCAACGACCGCGACATGCAATTCGACGTGGTCCACTTCGCTGACCAACTTTACCGCTTCCAAGTGCAACTCGATAAGCTCTAGCAGCTGTCGCGCGCATGCCGAAGGCTGCAGCAACCCGACGCGCAGCCGCGTTGGCGAGTTCTCGATACAGCGCAGCGAACATACGAGTAGCACGGCCCCTCGATCGCATGCCGCTAGTTGCTCGGCCAGTTGATTCACCAGTTGCCGCAGCACGTGCACGATGACGCCGCGGTCTCCCGTAGGTTCTTCCAAATCACGGCTCGCGGCAAACGCCGTCGGTGCGCGCCGCGGCTCGATCACTTCGCGCCCAGCTCCCGTTAATTGGTCGAGCCGCTGCAACAACTCGTCGCCGAATCGCATCGCCAATCCTTCGCGCGGAAGAACCATCACTTGGCCTACGGTTTCGAGGCCTAACTCGCGCAGCGTGGCGGCAGTCTGTTCAGAAATGCGCAGCGACTCGACGGGCAGTGAAAATAACGACTGACCAGTGACGAATGACGAAGCAGGCGGTTGTTCTGTCGCTGTTGTTGCAATCTCGGCGGCTTCCCTTCCGCATTCCGCACTCCGCCTTCCCCACTCTTCAAAATGTGCTGCCGCCCATGCGGCGCCCACCGTTTCGGCAACGCCGACTCGTACTTCGTAGCCGCGGCGCGTGAAAAACTTCTTTACGGTTTCAATTAGCCGCGCTTCGCTCCCCCAGAGATGTTCAAGGTTCGAAATATCAAGCAACAAACTCTCGGGCTCCGCCTCTTCTTCAATGGCTACGCGTGAACTGAACGGTTCGCAGGCCTCGGCGCACTTCACTAGAGCTCGCCGATTGGCCTCGGCATCGTACGCTGCAGTTGCCAAGTTGCGTACGAGCGACTGGGCCTCGACCACCGGCATCCCCGGCCGCACGCCTAGTTCGACCGCCGCTCGACAGCAAGCGGCCACCTCACCCCCGCGCGGCCCGCTCACCACAAGCGCCACCGGCCGGTCTTTAAGCTCGCGCCGAATGCGAATGGCTCGCTGAATCGCCCAATTCGGTAACCACAGGCAAAGAATGCGTGTCATGGCTCAAGCTCGCTTCTCGCACCGTCTGCTGAACATCATCGATTTCAACTAAAGCGAGGCCACCCGCGCGGCCGCCGCGGCAATGGGTGTTGTGAACTTGGATATACCGTCCGTGGCCCGTGGCCCGTGGCCCGTGGCCTCCAAACAATGGACGACGAACTACGGACAACGGACTTACCTCCAGCCGCACATCCGCCCACGAAGGCTGTCCGCGCGCAGCGGCCGGACGCACGAGCACGCCCAACGTTCGCCCCGCTTCGGCCGCTAATTGCAAGCGGCGAAATGCGCGACTATCCAATCGTTCGATCGGCGCCCACATTGCCGCCACCATCGGCGATCGCAAGGCTTGCACCGCGGCCCACAATTCATTGCGCACGTTGTGCGGCCACACAACAATGAGCCGCTCCAAATCGATTCCCCACGCCGCAGCGGCCGGCGGGTAAAACATGCGCGCCCGATCGACCACCACCAACACGCCACCCTCGCGACACGCTTCGCGGGCACTCAGCAATCCCAATGTCGCCGCTCCCCCCGTAACGATGGGCGACTCGCCTGTCGCCTTTTTCATTTTTTCTAACTTTGTCGCGGCTGCTTCTTCTGCAAGTGAGCCGCCTGTAGCTACGGGTGCATTCATCCACTCGACCACCATCCCATGTCGCAAACCTCCGCCTGGCAACAACCGATCGACTGCCGCGGCACCACAAGAAAAAGCCTGCGGATCCTGCGCCTGCTCCGCCTCGGCCCACTGTCCCAATTGCTCCCGTAATCCGGCAACCAACTGCTCACGGGAAGCGGGCCGCAGCTCGCCCCCTAACTGCGACAAATCAGCACAGCTTGTTAAAAAACTCCGGCCCATTGCTGCCAAACCTCAATGCTAGCACTCGCGCCGATATAACTGTACAAATGTATCGATAATCGTCAAGCGAACTTTTGAAGAAAAACAGAAAGCCGGCACAAAATACCGGCGGCACTAAACCGGGCCGGCAAAAAGCCGGCAAGAACTCGAATCGATCGCTCGCAGTTGGAGACGTCAGGCGCTTCCCCGCACTACCCCACGAATGGATAGTCCGCCTCCAACAATCCCTCTTCCTTCATCGATAGCCAAAAGTTCTCCGGCACCTTTGTGACCGCTGCCCGGATGTTATCTGATACGCGATCGCGATACGTTGACTCAAGCCGCACTGCCGCCACACCTGGCAACGACAACGCGAACTGAATACACGCGTGCGCGGGAGTGATTCCATGGCCATCGCACAAGGCGACGAACGACTTCCGCCATGCAATGAGCGAACGATCAGACTCATCTTCAAAACGCACCGCGTGGCCATCCAACTTGTTCCCGCCGACCAAGAATCCGGCCTCGAATATCCTCGTCGCGATAACCGGAATCTGCCGCTGAACGATTTCGAAAAGCAACGATGTCGATTCAGGTGGATGCCGCATTATCGTGCAACCGCCGACGACAGTGAACCAATCGAACTCGCGAGCCAACAGCCGCTGCCGCGCATCGGCACTCGTCGCAACCTGAGCGGTCTCGGCAACGACACCAACCCCATGCACCTTGCCGGCAGCCTTCAAATCGCTCGCCGCAAGCCAAGCGCCTTCATCGCCGCCAAGCACTGAAATCAACTTCGGCCGATACGCCTCGCCCAGCAAACGGCAACACCTTTCCCAACATTCCTCCACAGGCCCGTTGGCAGCAAGCTGAATCACAACCTCATCGGCCGCAACGTCCAACCGTCGCAATGCCCGGCCCAACACTTCGATCGCCATGCCGTCACCGTGCTCATATGCCACCTCGATAAACACGGGCGACGGTACCTGCCGAAACCACTCCCCAATAATTTCAGCCTTCGCTTGATCCGTGATCACCCGGAAGACATTGCCGAGCGCAGCCGTGCCACACAAAACCGGCGGCACCTTCAGACTTCTCTGGCCAAGTCGAACCAATTGATGTCGGTCGCCACCCATAAATGCCACATCATGACAATTCTCTAATCGGCTCGCTCCATTCCAGAGAGGTCAACTCTGCGGAATTAGTCGGCCAAAGTTCTTTGAGCTGAATTTTACGATCGACACCAATTGACCAGCCCCAAAAACATTAGTGATGCCGGCAATACGCGAATGCTGTTGAGCCTCCGTCGCAGCCTTCGAAAGAAATCAGGAAGCGGCAGCCAGCCCATCAATGGCAAAAATGCATTCAACGGCACCGCGGTGGCAATGACGGCTTGAAAATATAGGCACAAGCTAGGGTGGTAGGACGTCTATAGAACGATTTCAGGTCGAGACACGAGACTTGAGCCGCCTGTGGGACTAACTGCTGGATATTAGGCTGCTCGCGTGTGAGTCGACGGCCGTCCCTCTCGCCTTACTCTTCGAGTCGTTCCAGCCGCAACGTTCTTGTCTTCCCATACACGCTCGCCGCGACCTCCATTTTGCTGACGTGTTTGCCAAGAAAGTCGGGAATGGCTCGCAAGCAGCCTTCCAATAACTCCAACTCCCATTTAAGCGGCGTGCGAACGGCCATGCCCGGATTCACGCGCAGCACGCACGGGTAAGCTTCCGAACCGGCTATGGGCCAGCTATGTTTTTGAGCTTCGTCCAAATCCTGGGGAGCCAGGTCGAAAGCTTCTCCATATGTGACGGAAATTGCCGACGTGCGGCGCCCAGACTCTTCTTCGGAAAGTTGCCCCGTCAATAACGTGCGCAGCAATTCAAGGTCTTCATACAGAGCCAAGCCTTGCTCAATGCCCGATTGCCCCATGACGACCGCATACCAGGGCCCGCTTTCGAACTCATCGCAATTGATCTGAATAATGCTGTCGCTCGGGACCTTTCGCCAAGGTCGAGCAAGATAGAAGCCCGCTGCCGCCTCGAAAAAGCTACCGATTTGGGCAATGGTTATGCCTGGTGATTGAACCAGCGGTTTGCGCTGTTGCGGGCCGCCTAGGTGGGCTGCCAGCCCGTCGATCATATGTCGGAGTTGTTCCGGCGTTTCTTCTCGAACGCACTGTATGTCAAATGGCTCGAGCTTCTTGGCAATTGATTCCCGCTGCTGATCCGATGCCACATGAACGGCCGCCGGACGATGGGCCTCACCCACGGCGGGCGAACACATTGCCTGCCACACGCCTTTCAACAGCCAGTCATCCGACGGTTCCTCCATTTCGAATTGCATCGCCAGAATTGTTTGATGAGCGGTATCGGCGACCAAGCATACCCAAGGCCGTTTTGGCTCGCCGGCAATTTGAATAAAGACGGGTAGCTGTTGCAGTACTGCGCACCAGATTTCCCCCGGTTCTTGAGGCAACTCGGCGAGCTTTGACCACTCCTCTTCACTGGGACCGGGCTTATCAGCGACCTGTTGCGACTTTTCGAGCTGCTCCGCCATCGTCGCAAACCAGAGGTTCAGTTCCTCCGAAGGTTCACCGAGTTGGAATTCCACACCAATGTCCCGCAGCTTTGCTTGCCATGCACGAAACCAGGTCTTGCGTGCAACATGAAGAACCGCTGGCCGACGCGGTTCATTATCTTGCGGAGCGCGTAACGCAGCGCTCAAGAAACTCCAGACCTCCGAGTCCTTGGGGCGATCATCGAAGCATTCGAACTTCAAAACCTCATCGTCCGTCGCGCTGTATGCGACCAGCATCCACGAAGATTCCTTGTCGTCTGCGACGACTGCCTCACGCAGATCCAGTTCCCAAACTTCATTCTCTCGCTGCGACAGCTGCGCCAATGTCACCCGCAGCTTGCTCCAGGGCGGCTCGGCATTTCTTGGTTTTTCGGCCGGCGCAAGTTTCAGTGTCGTTCTCAACCATGCCGCCGCACCTGGCGTCTCCTTCCATGCGGGCAAAAATTGCGCGGCGTAGCAAATAGCCTCGTCCTCGCCACCAAACGAAATGTAGTCCGGTACTTCGCACGGCATTGGCTTTACCCGTGCCAAGTAAGCCGGCACGTGCCGATTCACTTTCCTTGCAGCCATCAATGCCTTACGCGCAACGTCACAATCGCCTTCTCGACGAAACGCTAATAGCGCGCGAGTGTACGCCCATTCTGCCGAACCGTCTTCTTCGTAGGTTTTAAGCAATTGCTCCAATTCATCGTGCCGCTCTAAGTCAAGCAACATCGATGCGAGCCGATAACGTATCCCTTGGTTATCGTTTGGATTGAGCCGCAACATTTCGCGACAATGCTCAGCCGCCTCCTCTCGACGGCCCACTACCCATAAACTATCGGCAAGCCCCGCTCGGGCTCGCATGTATGGCCTAGTTTCGAGGAACCCCCAAAAGTGCCCTTCGTACTCTTCGAATACTCTTGCTCCCAAGGCCCGGTCTCCCGCCGCGACGCCTTGTTCATATAACTCCAAGGCATCTCGCAGCGTCTCGGCATATTCGGCTAACAAGACGTACGCGTCCGCACAGTCCGGCCAAATTTCGAGCGCTTTTCGGGCAAGCGTCATTTGCCGCTGACGGGTCGTGGCTTCGCATGCCTGATATATGAGCTGTTGCGCCGCATCGGCTCGCGAATCACTCACAGACATCCCCGGCACAAGCTGTTGCATCAAACCTTCCATCGCACGCCCGTCGAACGGAACCGCTTCCGACAAATCGCTTCGCTTCGCGTTAGACCCCTTCGGCTTTGGCGCCCGCTTCGACTTCTTGTTAGACATCATGCGGCTCCTTCCGTAGCGACCAACTGTTTGATCAAATGGCGAGTTCAGGCGCCAACACAAAACGGAAAAGTGAAGTTTGAAAGGGCGGCGCCAACAACTAATGCTACAAAAGTTCAAATCCCGCCAACAGTCGCCCTCGCAACCGCTGACGGGATTTCATTTTAAGACGAGCTGGGGAACTAGGATTTGAACCTAGACTAAAAGAGTCAGAAAACGAGCGATGCGGCCTATCGTATTCCCATCCTATTCCCACTGCGGGAAATAGCATATTGCCTGAACGGACGAACACGCTACGATAGGCGATATAGACGACTCTTTGGTACCAATCCAGGTACCAGTCACACAATTGGCTAACTGGCGGGGGCACCCGCTTTACCGTCCAGCTTGCGGCCCACCCATCCCGGGCCGCGGCTGGCCGGCAGTTGCCGGGATGGAATCTGATGGACGCGATTTCGCGTTTCTGGTGCGAGGCCGTTCGGCGTAAGTCGTTGATGCTGGAAGCGGATGAGTTCGATAGCGCAATATCCTACCCGCTGCGAGCTGATGCTACGGAGGCCGAGCGGGAGCGTCATGCGTGGTTCGATGACAAATCGCGGCACGACAACCCACCGCCGGGTGGCCTGCTTTCCGACTATCTTGCTGATGAGCAATTCGACGGCGACCGCCTTCCTTTGCTTGAGGAGTATGCCCGGCTCGCCAACGAAGAGCGGACAGACCCCGATCGGTTGAAGGCGATAAAGCGGGTTCTTTCTGCGCTTGTTCGACTCGCCAACCATCTTGCCGACTGCGACGGCAAAACGATGTGCGACTGTCCGCGGTGCGAGGCTTTCAACAATCGGGTCGAGTGGTGGTACATCATAGAGCGCCGCCTGGACCGGGCATTTTCGGCGCTCGAATTCTATGTCCCCGCGGATGTAAAGGCGGCGCGAGTTGAATTAGAAGAAACGCCAGCGGCGAGGAAATACACCCCACCGCCATGTCCGACTTGTGGCGGGCAACGCATCGTCACCTCAACACGCCAAAAGCTGCGGCACGTGAAGTGTGAGGAATGCGATGTGACGGTGAAAATCGCCAAATAGGCGTTTGCTGTACTGCTGTAACGCAGTTGCTGTACGGCTGTAATCTGGCCATATTCGGAGGGCGATTGGCCCATTTATGCTTGTCCGTAGGTTCAAGTTCACAACCTACGGAGTGGCAATCATGCCAGAGCAACAGAAGGTCCGCGGCGCAATTAGTGCTGGGACATCTTACCCTTTGCCAGAGTTTCTGAGACTGGCCGGGTTCGGCCGGAAGACACTCGCCAAAGCGAAGCGAGAAGGCTTGCCGGTAACTCGCGTCGGCCGCAATGCGTTCATCGACGGCGACGACTGGATTGCTTTCTGCAAGGCCAAGGCTCGCAAGGCGGGGGCGGCACGGTGAGCAGACTCCCCACTGCCGCTGAGGACGCCGCCTGGACGCCATACGGCGATGGCTCGGAAGAGTCGATAGTCCATCTCGCGCCAGAATCCGAACAGCAAGTTCTTGGCTCGCTACTGCTGCTGCCGGAAGTGCTGCCGGAAGTGAAGCGGATCGTGCGGCCTGCCGATTTCTTCGAGCCAATTCATCGCGCGGCATATCGTGCAATCTTGGAACTGGACGCAGCCGGCCTGCCGCTCAGTACTCCGCTGCTGCTGGATCGAACGCGGAATGCGAAGGAATTCTCGAAAGTCGACCCGGTTGTTTACTGGTTGGAAGTCGGCCAATCGGTGGCGACCGCCGCCCATGCTGCCATCTATGCGGCGCAGGTTGTGGAGGCGAGGCGAAAGCGGCAACGTGTCGACGGATTGGAAGCAGCGCTGGTAGACGCTCGCAACGGCCACACAAGCGAGCGCGTCGACCAGTATCTGTTCTCAATGGTGGATGACTGGAAGCGTGAGCGCGAAGCCGAGACGCCACGTGACACGTTCACATTTGCGGATTTGTCCAACGCTTATCCGCAGATGAAACCGCCGCTGATTGATGGCCTGGTGCGCATCGGCGAGGTAATGAACATCATCGCCAACACAAAGGTGGGCAAGAGTTGGTTTCTCTACGATTTGGCGCTCTCGATCGTCACGGGCCGTTATCTGTTTGGCCGGTTGCCATGCACCAAAGGCAAAGTGCTCATCTGTGATAACGAGCTGCATGGCGAGACGTTGGCCAGCAGGTTGCCGTTTGTCGCCCATGCGAAGGGAATCGACCGCAGCGAGTATGAGCACAACCTGATTATCAAAACGCTCCGCGGCAATCTCCGCGACTTTAACACGGTGGCGGCAGAGATACGCGAGCAATTTGCGCCCGGTGAGTTGGCGCTTGTCGCATTCGATGCCAAGTATCGGTTCACGAAACCGGGTCAGAGCGAGAACGACAACGCAAGTGAAGCGGCATTCTACAACGATGCCGACAAGTTTGCTGAGGCCATGCAATGCACTGTGGCGTTCGTTCACCACGCCACGAAAGGGCCACAGTCAGACAAGCGGGTGAGCGACGTAGGCGCTGGCGCTGGCAGCCAATCACGCGCCGCCGATGTACACGCGGTTTTCAGAGAACATGAAGACGATGGCGCTTTCGTGTTCGAGGCCCTGGTGCGTTCATTCCCGCCGGTTGAGCCAATCGGCTTGAAGTGGCAATTCCCGCTGTGGATCCCAGACAGCGACGTAGACCCCGGCAAACTCAAAGGGCGGCTGTCGGCTCGGCAGCAACAGCAATCCGCCGACGACCAGCGGGACGCCGCCAAGATTGTCAGCGCACTAACAAACGGCCCCGCCACCTCAACAGACCTTGGGCGCAAGACGGGCATATCCCGTGAGCGACGCGCCCGGCTACTCGATTGGCTCGAATCAGAGGGCCAGATTCAGGCAGAAGAAACCAACAAGAGAGGAAACATTTGCCGTGTCTACAGCCTACCCGAATAGACCCAAGCAGGACGTGGGCGGACGTGAGCGACCACGTACCCGCCCACGTGTGGGCGCGGTGTGTGTGTGGCCCTACTACGTAGGGGCCACCCACGTCACCTCCGCTGCGGGCGCCGGGGTGAAGCAATCTCCCACGTCACCGCCTACGTCCCTGGCAGATATGGGCGGCCAGTACGCACCAGCCATTGGCGACAGCACCCGTGACGTGAGCGACGCCGAGGACACGGCCGCACGATTGGCGGACTTCAATGCGGCTCGGGAAGTCATCCGGTTCGGCACCGTGGCAGACGTGGCGTGGTGAAAACCGTTTTGACCGGCACGCACTATAGGTAATGCGCGGCCACACGGTGGACAACGGAACGGATGAAGACAGCAAGGACCCAGAATACCCAGATAGCCAAAGGTACTTACAAAGCATTACACAGCCTGCAATTTCCCGCCGCGTCCTGTATCGAGAGAAAGTCCGTCCGTCCATGAATACACCGCGCAAAGCCACCGAAGGCCCTCCGAAGCGGCGAAAGCGCGTGGATCGTAGCAGCCTGCCCGAGTTCACGTTTCATCGGTTCCGCTGTCCGGCCTGCAATGGCACGCGCTTCCGGCGAGAGAAGATGCGCAGCGTCTATGACGAAGTTGACGGCGTGAGCATCCAAGAAAAGGTTTGCGAGTGCGGATTCCGTTTCCGCCTGTACGTGCTGTAGTGCCAACAATTGGCACAGCGTTTCTGGTGCGGTCGTAGGATACAGCCATGGCCAAGACAACCGACAGCCTGACACCACCCTGTTACTACTCCGCGGGCAAGCTGATGACGGCAACGCAATTGCCAGTGCCGACGATTCGGCAGGTGTTGGCTGACCGCGGCATCAGGCCGGCGTTCTACCAAGACGACGTCGACTTTTATGAGGGCATCGCCCTCCTCGAACTGAAAGCATTTTTACGGGAGCAGCAATGACAGAATACTTCGACGGCGAGTTAGAGCAAAAGGATATAACCGCCATCGTCAAGCTCGCGAAGGCCGGCAAACTTCAAGAGCTGCGCGAGTATCTTTTCGATTTGCAGATTCACCCCCGCACGGCCGACTTGTTCATCCTGGCGATAAGCGAAGACGAACGCCTGGAAAAACTCATCAAGGGTGCGGAGGGCGCGCGACAAAAAGTGGCGGAGTGTGAAGAACGCATTGAGATTCTCAACCGCACCCCGAACGTCGACCCCGACACGCTGTTCACGAAACGCTCGGAGCTGCGGCAGCAGGCCAGCGAATTACGTGCGAAGGCCAGCGAGTCCGACACAGCCGCGGTTCACCGGCGAGGCATCCGCCAGCGTTTCCCGGAATTGTTCGGCGTGTCGATGGTTGGCGACGGCGACAAAGCACATTGGCCACCGGCAACGAGTGCGCCAAGCCCAGCCATCGTCAACGAACTGTGGAAGTTGGGGTTGCCGACAGAGCACGTGGTCGACCCGTGGCGGTGTCTCGGCAGCACCGGACTCGTCGCAGTTGACCAGCTTAAAACCATCCCGTCACCCATCAGCGCAGCAGCCGCTGAGTAATTACGCACAAGGAGCAGGACCGTGGCACAATCAACCTTCGAAACCAAGACCGCCGAGCTGGAACACTACATCGCCCAGACGGCGCTCGAGCGGCAACGCAAGCAAGAGCAGGCGAGCGGGCGCTATGCCGTGGAAGAAATCTACCGCAAACAGGGCGAGCGTATCGCCAACGATTTCCCGTGGGATAAGCACCATTCCCGCCGCCTGGCTGACACCTGCCGCGAACTGTGCCTCTGGCTCGGCTCCGCGTGCGACATCGACGTCGCCACGAGCGATGACGTGACGGTGGTGCGAACCGCGCTATCATCGCCCGCGCTGCAATCGACCTTCAGCACGAAAATCGGCAGCGGCGTGGCGGCCGGGTACGGCGAAGTGGTCGACACCACGGCCGGGCTCACGTACGAAATGTCATCGCCAGAATTTCTGTCGAATGACGTGGTTACGATCGAAGAAACCACGCGGCTGCGAAGGCACCGCAAGGGCCACCCGGCAACGCACGTGCAATTCGCTGGTGCGACGACGCCCCGCAGTGTCGTGCCGTACGAAGCACAGTTGGCGTTCGACGGAATGGACATCGTGGATTCGGCCACAACCACGGGTGCGTACCTGATGGCGGCTGCGGAGTTGGGGCGGGCCGCGCGGCGGTTATACCTCGACTTGGTTTGGTCGAAGTTCCTCAACAACCCAACGATGTACGATGGGACCGCGCTCTTCCACACGAACCACGCCAACCTCATTACGACTGCGATGGGCGCCACCGGATTGACCGGTGCGGCAACGAAGTTGGCCGGGCAGACGTTCGTGGCCAACGACGGCGCGAAGATTCATCTTGGCTTAACGCCGAAGTATCTGGTCTGTGCGTCCGCCATTTTGGAAACGGCACGCGAGACGGCGCGGAAATATCAACTGGACGGGGACAAGGGGAATCTGATTGTGGTTCCCGAAAGCCGGTTGGGTGCGGCAGGCGTCACTGACCCGGAAGCGGAAACCATCGTAACCGGCGCTGACACCTACTGGGGACTGTTCGCCCCGGCATCGCAGCGACCGGCAATCGTGGTGAGCTACCTGCAAGGTTCCAGCACCGCCCCGATGGTTGATTTCTACACTCTCGACCGAGGCCAATGGGGCATGGGCTGGACAGTGAAGCTCCGCGTCGGCGTGGCGTTCATCGACTGGCGAACGATGGTTTTTAGCACGGGCGTGGCATAGGACGTATCGCGCTGCGTTGAAATCCTCCGCAGCAGCGAGGCCGGCAGTGGGCCAAAGGTCTTACCTGTGGAGCGAACCCACTGCCGGCTCTGAATCAACACGATGCGACCAGCCGAACCACACGAAAAGATTGGCGAATGGGAAGACACGCCAGACGCGGAGCAAAAGCCAGATGAAAGTTCGTGGTGGAATCGTCAAAGGCGAAATGAGCAAGAGCCAGCGCGTGGCGCTCGCAACCGCGATTCTGACAGACGGCGAACTTGCGCTCATCGAGTATGTGAATAAATCGCTGGCAGACGGCACCATCAAAGGCCAGTACGGCGGCCAAGCATGGTTCGCCAATCAGGCTGAGTTGAAAGACAAGTACGAACGCAAGGTGCGCCGCGAGCGGCAACCGTGGATTACCGAACACAACGTAGGCGCCGCCGAGCAAGACGCACAGTTGCCGGCAAGGTGGTTCCAGGAGCAGGCATAGATGGCATCCAAATTCAAAGACAACGCGGGTCGTGAGTGGGACTTGAGCGTTCACGCATTGACGTGCATGGCGGTCAAAACTGAAACCGGCATTCGCATCGAGCGACTGTTCGCGGACAAGTGCAAACTGTTTAACGAACTGGCCGAAGACGCATCGCTATTCAGCACTGTGCTGTGGTGCATGGTGTCGGAAGACGCGGCGAAGCTGGGCGTCACCAAAGACCAATTCTTGGCATCGCTCGCCGGTGACGCGATGTACGAATCCGGCATTGCGTTGGGCCGGGCTGTCGCAGACTTCCACCGTGCGGACCAACGGGCCGCAATGAACAAGTGGCTCGACAAGGCGATTGAGGCGCAGAACGCGAGCGTAGCCAATGCCGCGGCGGCAATCGAGAGTGTGACGGTCGACGAAATCGTAACCGCAATGGGGACCACCGATGGCCGGTAGAGAAGACATCCAGGCCGGTAGGGCAACCGTCGAACTGCGGACGAAGAACGCGCCGCTCGACAAGGGGCTGCGTGACGCACAAACGAAGCTCAAGAATTTTGCCGGCACGATGGGCAGTGTTGGCGCTGCGGCCGGCGCGGCGGGGGCGGTTATCACGTCGGCATTTGCCGGCGCGCTCGCCATCTTCAACGAAGTGGGGTCGGCTCTCAACGATATGGCAGCACGCACGGGCGTGGCCGTGGATACGCTCAGTGAGCTTAAGTATGCCGCCGAGCAGTCTGGCGCATCGATGGAAGACGTTGAGAAGGCGGCACGGTTCATGGCCAAGAACCATGACAAGCGGGATTTCTTCGAGGTGGCCCGCGGCATCGCGGCTATCGAAGATCCCAGCGACCGTGCTGCGGCGGCCATGAAGGCGTGGGGCAAGGCCGGCACAATGCTACTGCCGATGATTGCCGACCTGGACGAACTGCGGGCGAAGGCGGAGCACCTGGGGCTGGTGTGGGATAAGTCGATGACCGACAAGGCCGACCGCCTGGGCGATGCGATTGATACGCTGAAGAGCCAGTTTGTGGCGCTGGCGGCGAACATCGCAGCGGCGGTGGCGCCGGCTGTGTCGGCAGCTGCTGAGTGGTTGAGCGAGTATCTGGCGGTGGCTATTGAGTTCGTGAAAAACAATCAAGAGGCGGTGGTCGCTATCGGCGCGGTGGGGGTTGCGCTGGTAGCGATTGGCGCAACGCTCGGCACGGCAGCCGCAGCATTCGGCGGGCTGGCTGTGGCGATGGGGGCGGTTGTCTCAGTGGGACCGGAAATCTTGGCAGTGCTGGGCATCGGTGCGGGTGTCGCGGCCGCGCTGGTTACGCTCTCCACTCAACTCGACATCGTGACGGCTGGCGTCGCTGGGTTGTCATTCGAGGTGTTCAAGAGCATCACGGGTTGGAAGGGTTGGCGGGCGGAAATTGCTGGCGTTGGCGACGAACTAAAAACCACGTTCGCCTACCTCAATGCAATGAACAAGGTTGCCAACGCCTTCAGAAATGCGACCGTCAAGCCCAATGGTCCCGCTGGCCCGCACGACTATGGCAACATCGGTACCGGCGGTATGCCGGGATTCTTCGGGCCGCGTCTCGACCAGCTCAATGTGCAAGGCATTGTTGAGCAGAAACGCAAGTGGGATGCCGATGCGACGTGGACCAACGGCGCAGGCGCTATGGCCGGTGCGGTCGGAGCACTCGACCCAATGACCGTGCTGAAGGCATCCGGGCAACTCGACAAGTTGGAGGAGGAGTTGAAGCGGCGGGCAGCTAACAAGAAAGCCGCGGACGACGACCGGAAGCATTCACCGAACCTCACCCACTTGGGACAGTACAGTCCACAGCAGGAAGTGTTCGGTACGTTCTCCGCGGCAGCGGCGACGGCGGGCGGCACTGGCGATAGCCCCATGACCAGAGAGCAGCGCGAAACGAACAAGCTCATGCGGCAGTTGATTGCGGAAAACAACCGCCTGCGCATGGACCTCAACAAAGGCTTATTACTCGGCAACTAGCAAGGCACATATCAATGGCATTCACGTTTACAGAAGATCCTGCGTCACGCGACCAAGTGTCTGGTACGGCTGATTCCGCTTCGCACATGCTCATCTACAAAGCGGCTGGCGAGCAGGATGACTTTATCGTCCATCAGTACGCAATCGCAAACACTCCCGTCACGGTAGTGCGGCCGACCGGCGTTCTCTATCGCAACCAAGTTCGGCTCCACCCGGAAGGCTTTCAGTTGTACCGGGTGGAGGTGAGCTATGCGAAATTGGGCAGAGGCACCATGCCGATTGGCAAGGTGACGTTCAATTTCGATACGTCGGGCGGCACGACTCATGTTCGGGTCGCGAAGAAACACGTGCGTAGCTACGGTGGATTCGATGGCCCTGAGAGCAACTTTCACAAGGGAGCAATTAACGTCAGCCAGGACGGCCACGTGGAAGGTACGGACGTTGTGATTCCGTACCTCAAGTTTTCGCTCATGTTCAAATTCGCATCCGGGCAGGTGACGTTGGCCTATGTTAAAAAGCTGGCGGCTATTACTGGAACCACGAACAGCCAGCGGTTCTTGTCGTTCGAACCCGGCGAGCTGTTGTTTCGCGGTGCGACCGGTGATGACGGCACCGACGTAGAGAGCACGGTTCGCTACGACTTCGAGGCCAGCCAGAACGCAAGCGGATTGACATTTGGGGACATTACCGGGGTCGACAAGGCGGGCTGGGATTACTTGTGGTTTGAGTTCAAGGATGAGGTAGTCGACGGCCACCCTGGAACGCAACCACTCTTTGCGCACGTTGAGCGAGTGTACGACCAAAGCGATTTCGGCCAAGTGTTCGGCTGGAACCTGTTTACCGGGGTCTAACGATGAGCGACGACGACCGCGACCTAGCCGACCAATTCAAGGCCGCCTGCGAAGCCGAGTTGGAACAGTTGCGCGCCATCAATGAGCGCGTGGGCGAATGGATTGCCGCGGGCCGCGAGATTCAACAGGACATCACCCGCATCTGCGGTGACGTCGGTAAGCGCGCTGCGGAGGTGCATCGGCGGATCGTTGAGACGGACACCATTGACCCGGCGGACTGGTGGCGGCGCGGTGAGAGCCCGCATGACGAAGGCTAGCACCAGAGATATCAACCATCGACCCAACCCCTCGGCGCAATTCCTGGGGCATCTGGTGCGATTGTTTTTCGGGGGACCACAAGGAATTGTGCTGAGATTGACAGAATGAGCGGCGAGAGGCAAGAATAACCCGCGTTGGAATCAAACTTTCATCATGTAAGCTTGAAACCGACCGGGCTTTGCAACCCGTAGAGGACAATCTGGTGTTAAGTGTCATCAGGGCCAGTAGGCCCGACAGCTTGGGCGCGTGCAAAAGCATTGATCCGGGAAGCCGGGGAGCAATGTACGCGCGGGCGTCTCTACGCCTTGCAAACCGAGTTGTCGGGCCTACTGGCTTTTTGTATGCGCGCATCGGATTGTCCGCCGGCTCGCCCGTGGGGCCGGCACCTTTTCAGCCGGTGTGCGCAGGAAAGGGATTAGCCACAGATGGCTACAGCTACTCTCGACCTCGACCGCGAAGCCCGCATTGCTGCCCACTCGGAACGCATTGCCCGTGAGATGGGGCTGCACAACGTGGACGGCAACTACGAACGTCACCCATTAGCGCCGGTGCCACCGCAGCGCGAATTCCGCTCGGCACCGAAGGCCAAGCCGATGCGGCCGCACGACATCAACAACGTGCAATTCCTCAGCCTCGAAACGGCACGCGACATCTTGCATGAAGTGGCGAAGGTAGCGCCACACTTGGCTGCGAAGGCGATTGCACACGTTGAGGCCGCATACCGCGACCTGCTGACCGAACGCGAGCGTGTTGTTTTGGCCGGCATGGCGGCTCGCAAGTTCGCGCGTGAAGCGAAGACGGCATAAACCACAATCATGGCGGGAACCGGCGTGGGGCAGCGCCGGGCCCGCAATCAATAGCGAGGACACGATGAGCGACGAAATTAAAGTGCATGTAGTGAAGTATCCCGACCGCAAGAATCTGGTAATGCGGTACGTTGACCCGTACACCGGGCGTCAGGTGCAACGCTCCACCGGAACCGACAACGAGAAGGAGGCGTTGAAGGAGGCCGCGAAGTGGGAAGACGACCTGCACAACGGACGCTACAAAGCGCCTTCACGAGTTACATGGGAAGAGTTCACCAAAAAGTATCTCTCCGAAGTCGCGAGCGGGCTGGCCGATGGCACGCAGATTCGCATTGAAGGTATCTTCGATGCCATCGAAGAGCACATTAACCCCGAGCGAGTGCGAGACATTACGCCCGAGCGGCTAAGCGTCTACGTCAAGAAACTTCGCAAGGCCGGTTTGAAGGAATCGACGATTGCCAGCCACCTGGCACACTTGCGGGCGTCGCTATCGTATGCCGTCGAATGGGGCTATCTCGCATCCATGCCAAAGCTGCCGCGACAGCACCGGGTGCGACGCGCTACCACGATGAAAGGGCGGCCAATCACCACAGAAGAGTACGAACGGATGCTAGACGCCGCGGAAGCCGTGGTAGGCGTTGACGCTGCCCCATCGTGGAAGCGGCTTATCAATGGGCTGTGGTTCTCGGGGCTCCGCCTGAGTGAAGCCATTGCGTTGTACTGGAGTCGTGACGATTGCCCTGCCGGCAAATGCTTGGAAGTGGACATGAGCGGTAAGCGCCCAATGCTTCGCATTCCAGCCGACCTGGACAAAGGCAATCGGGATCGTGTGCTGCCGATGGCTCCCGAGTTCGCAGAATTCTTGATGGCGACTCCCGAGGAGGAACGCACGGGGGCCGTGTTCCATCTCACCCGTCGCCGCAAACGCTACGAAGGCGAGATACGGTTGATTCAGGTATCGAGCGTGATTAGCGCCATCGGTAAGAAGGCGGGCGTCAAGGTGAATGCCGACACCGGGAAGACCGCGAGCGCTCATGACCTACGCCGGGCGTTCGGGCAGCGGTGGGCAGCAAGGGTGATGCCGCAGATTCTCATGCAACTGATGCGGCATGAAGACATCAGCACCACGATGAAGTTCTACGTCGGTAGAGAAGCCGAAGCGACGGCCGATGTGTTGTATGCTGCCATCAAAAAGGAAGGTACCATTTCAGGTACCAATGAGCGTGAGAGCGTCAAAAACTAAGCTGGGGAACTAGGATTTGAACCTAGACTAAAAGAGTCAGAATCTTTCGTGCTGCCGTTACACTATTCCCCAGTGGCAGGTGGGCGGCCGGGCGATCGACTGCCCTAGTGCTGCAACGTGTGGGCAATGCCTCAGGAACGCAATGCGCTACGGTACGCCGCGCGAGTTTCGCGGTCAATACCGGCCACCGGTTCGAGGTAATTCCAAGCGAACTAGCGGCCCGAAATTTCCACAGCTTTACCTCGACAATTGTCCCCGTTAGTAGGACCAATAGTTGACGCCCCAACAAAAATCCGCCTAGAATAGCGGATCTAACGTTCTTTCGTTCCGCATGGATTCGTTCGGAATCGCAGGTGCGCGTGGACCGGGACGCACTTGGCCGCGGCACGCCTACTGTATTTGCCTCAGTTCGATCGGGCGGCATTCCCATGGCGATTCTAGAGCTGGTCAAAGGGTCCGCACCTGGCACTCGTTTTGAGCTGGATAACGATAAGGCCGTCATCGGTCGCAGTGCTGATTGCGATATCCCGCTCGATGCGCCCGCCGTCAGCCGTCGCCACGCCCAAATCGTCCGCGAACGTGGCCAGTTCTTCGTCGAAGACCTGCAAAGCCGCAACGGCACCCTCCTCAACGAGCAGCGAGTGACCGACCGCGCGCTGCTTGGCGACGGCGATCGCCTTGTCATTTGCGACCAGGAATTCCGTTTCTACACGGGTCACGGCACTGGCATGCTCGACCCGATGCGAAACCTCGAAGAGTCAAGCATCGCTGAGCTCGTCGACGATCGCACGCTGCCTGGTCGCACGAATGTGATGGCCACGTTTGATGTCAGCGGCGGCTCGGCGAGTTGGGGACTCTCAGCAAAACCAGAGGTGAAGCTCGCGGCGCTCATGGAAATCTCAAACGCGCTCGCCCAAACGCTCTCGGTTGAAGAGATTCTCCCGAAGTTGCTCGATAGCCTCTTCAAGATTTTCGTGCAGGCCGATCGCGGCTTCGTCGTGATGCGGCCGAAGGCCGACGGTCCGCCGGTGGTGGTCGCCGACAAGGCCCGCCGCGCCGGCGGCGAAGATCGCATGCGAATCAGCCGCACAATTGTCGAGGAGGCGATGAAATCGAAGAAGGCGATTCTATCTGCCGACGCTGCCAGCGATGAACGCTTCGGCATGGCGCAGAGCATTGCCGATTTTTCGATACGCTCGATGATTTGCGCCCCGATGATCGGCCTCGATGGCCAGCCGACGGGCGTCATTCAGATTGACACCCTCAACCAGCGGGCTCGTTTCAACGATCAAGACCTGGAAGTTCTAGCGAGTGTCGCCAGCCAAGCGGCGATTGCGATCGATAACGCGAAGATGCACGAGCAGGTCATGGCCCAGCGCGCGCTACAGCGCGACCTGGAACTCGCCCGCCGCATGCAGCGGACGCTGCTTCCCAGTCGCCCGCCGCAAGTGCCTGGCTATTTCTTCTTCGATTACTATCAGGCGGCCCGTCAAGTCGGGGGTGACTATTACGATTATGTTCAGTTGCCCGGCGGCCGCGTCGCGGTGATCGTGGGCGACGTGGCCGGCAAAGGCGTTCCCGCCGCGCTGCTTATGGCCCGCCTCTCGGCCGACGTCCGCTTTTCGCTTGCGAGCGAAACCGATACAGCGAAAGCCGTTCAACAGATCAATGAAGCGTTTGCCCGCCATGATTGGTCCGATCGATTCGTGACGATGCTCGTCGCCGTGCTCAATCCCGCTTCCGGAGAACTCACGGTCGTCAATGCCGGGCACATGGCGCCGCTACAGCGCCATCGCGATGGCAGTGTTGCGGAGATCGGCGAAGAAGCCGCTGGGTTGCCGCTCGGTGTCGCCCAGGGCTACGGGTACGAATCATCCATGCATCGCGTCGAGCCTGGCGACGTCTTCACAATCTTTACCGATGGCTTCAGTGAAGCCATGAACAATGAGCGCGAGCTTTACGGCATTGAGCGATTGAAGAAGCAGTTGGCCTGTCCGGCTGTGAGCGTCGTCGATTTCGGCAAGCACATCCTGGAAGACGTCAGCAAATTCGTCGACGGTTTCGATCAAAGCGATGACATGTGCTTGGTCTGCTTCGGCCGTGTGGAGTGATTCTGCAGGATTTTGCCACCTCGCCCGCACAGAAATTCCCGCAGTTTATCTTGTGGCTACGGCATGTCGCGGCCAGATAATTCCCACGATCTTACCGCAGTCGAACCGACGCTTGATTCGGCACTTCCCTCATCGCCAGATGTCGTCCATGTCCGTGGCTTTGCGAATTAGGCCCAATTCACTTGCAGCAGATTCTCAATCTGCTCCACGCCGTCGACCCGGCGAATCGTCTCTTGAGCCATTTGCTTTTGGAAGAATGTCGTCACGCTTCCTTTCAACACGACGCGGCCATCAGCCGTCTCAACATTTACGTTTTGACTCGGCACGTACGGGCACGTGGTGAGGGCGTCGCGGATCCGGTCAAACAACGGGCGGGAGAGGATGGCGGTGCTCATGACTTCTCGTTCCGGCAGGAAGGTAGCGGCGGGTTTCCCAGGGAGGGCCTGACGACTCTCAAAAATAGCACCGTTTCGTTGCGCGGCCAAAAAAGTTTGACAACTATTTTTTGCTGTTCCGCTCGGCAATCGGCAGCCCGTGTATCGGTCCGCAGCGACTCCACGATAAGCAAATCTGTAAAGAAAAAGGCAGAAAAAGGTCGACGGCCCGAGTGCTCGCCCGCAAAAGCGCTCGCCAATCATCGCGAAAATTGGCCATCGTGCAGCCGTTAACGTTTATGTGGCTTATCAAATCGGCGATTCGAGTATTACCGACGCCGTTCCACGCATTTCCCCATCTAACCCTGCAGCCATCGTGGCAACTGCCCCGCTTGGGGCAGGCGGACGACAATCGCCGATGTGATCGCCGGCAACCGCCGCACTTCATTGAGGGCCTCAGCCGACGGCTCCGAATCCAGATTTAACACGCCCACCGCCTCGCCGCCGGGCGCATCGCGTCCGACGGCCATCTGGGCGATATTCACATTGTGCCGGCCAAAGATCGTGCCCACCGCCCCAATAATTCCCGGCACGTCGTGATGCCGAAACACGAGTAGGCGGCCATCCAAATACGCTTCCAAACGTCGATCATCGAGCGCCACGAGCCGCGGCATATGTTGCCCAAAGATCGTGCCGGCCGCGCGGTGCACGCCCTGATCGTACGTCACTTCCGCCGTCATCGACGACCGGAACGATCCCATATCCGTCCGCGATTCCTCCGTGAGCTTGATGCCGCGCTGCTTGAGCAACACTTCGGCATTCACCAGGTTTACTTCCTGATCGAGCGCGCCTTGCAACA
The DNA here is from genome assembly GCA_046349975.1 of Pirellulales bacterium. Lineage (GTDB taxonomy): Bacteria > Planctomycetota > Planctomycetia > Pirellulales > Lacipirellulaceae > JABDGM01. Next base: position 11,361 of record JAXMBH010000011.1, on the reverse strand, counting down.
GCCCTGCTGCGAACACGGCGGTGAGAATCTTCGTTTCTTTTTCGGCAATCTCGCCTTTGTATAAAATTCGGCACGCACGCAGGCCGCCCGATTCTAGTCCCGCAAGCAAAACACCTAGTCGGTAGGCAACATCTAAGTAGCCGCGAAGCGAGGCCAGCGTCTGGGGATCGAGGGATGCCACATTCACCGCATGGCGAATCGCGCCCGTCGTGAGATAAGCCACGAGCAGCTCGACGGCCTCCACGGCCACCTGCGTCTGGGCCTCTTCCGTGCTCGCCCCCAGGTGCGGCGTACAGACGACTCCTGGCAGACCAAACAGCGGGCTGTCGGTACAAGGCTCTGTGGAATACACGTCGAGCGCTACGCCGCCCAACTTGCCCGATTTCAGGCCTTCGACAAGCGCGGCCTCATCATAGATACCACCCCGCGCCGCATTGACGAGCCGCACTCCGGGCTTCATCTTCTCGATCTGTGCCGTGCTGATGAGGCCGCGAGTCTCATCCGTCAGCGGCGTGTGCACCGTGAGATAGTCGATTCGCGGCAGCATGGCCTCGACCGTTTCCACTGGCTCGATGCCGAGCTCCTTGGCCCGATCGCGCGACAGGAACGGATCGTACCCGAGCACGTTCATCTCCAGCGCCCGCGCCCGTTTCGCCACGGCGACACCGATCCGACCGAGCCCGACGATGCCCAGCGTTTTTCCGGCCACCTGCGTGCCCATGTACTTGTTGCGATCCCACTTGCCGCTCATCAGGCTCTGATACGCCGGCGCAATGTTCCGCGAAAGCGCGAGCATAAGCGCAATTGCATGCTCCGCCGTGCTCAGCGTGTTTCCGCCCGGCGTGTTCATCACGACGATGCCGTGCTTCGTCGCCGCTTCCTTATCAATATTGTCCGTCCCAACCCCAGCCCGCACGATCGCCTTGAGGCGGCGATTGCCCTCCAGCGCCTCGGCCGTAATTTTTACGCCACTGCGGCAGATCGCGCCTTCGTACTGTGTCAGCGCCTCGCGCAGCGCGTCGCCCTTCAGCCCAGTGCGAACCTCATACTCAATCCCTTGGGCGGCGTCCAACAATGCCAATCCCTCAGGCGCCAATGTGTCCAATACAATAATTCGAGCCATATCACTTCGCTTTCGCGTCAAATATTCCTTGATTGTATGATCCCGACCGCGCGGCACAACCTTCGCCTCGGGGGCTAACCCCCAAGTCATCTGCCAAGGACATTGCGGTCCTGCCGCCGCGCTTTACTTCGCATTCGCATCGCGAAACGCGACCATGTAATCGCGCAGCTTCTCGACGCCCTCAACGGGCATCGCGTTGTACACACTCGCCCGAATGCCGCCGACGGATCGGTGCCCCTTCAGATCGGTCATCCCTTCCTTCTTGGCACCTTCCACGAATTGCGCCGTGAGCTCGTCGCTCGGCAGCCGGAACGATACATTCATCATCGACCGGAACGCCGCCTGCGAATGCCCGGCATAGAAGCCGCCGCTGGAATCGATCACATCGTACAACAGCTTCGACTTGCTGCGATTGAGCGCCTCCATCTTCGCGAGGCCGCCGATGTCATTCACAAGCCATTTCGCGACGAGGCCGACAATATAGATGGCGAATGTCGGCGCCGTGTTCCATAGCGATTGTGCTTCGGCATGGATCTGAAAGTTCATGTAGCCAGGCAACTGCTCGCTGCTCCGCGAGAGCAGGTCCTTGCGGATCACGACAATCGTCACGCCCGAGGGGCCGGCGTTTTTCTGAGCACAGGCGTACAGAATCCCGTACTTCCTGATGTCAACCGGCCGGCTCAGGAAGTCGCTCGATGCATCGCAAACCAGCGGCACATCGCCCGCCTGCGGCTCATCTTTGAATTGCACGCCCTGGATCGTCTCGTTCGACGCGTAGTACAAGTAAGCCGCCTTGGGATCCACCTTCAAATCAGAATTCGGCGGCAACCGATCGTAATTCGTGGCTTTGCCGTCCCAAATGACCTTCGACTCGCCGAACTTCACGGCTTCCTGGGCCGCGTACTTGCTCCACGAGCCAGTCACCAGGTAATTGCACAGCCTTCGGCCCCCCCCCATGAGGTTCATCGGGATCATCGAGAACTGGAGCCGCGCGCCGCCTTGCAGGAATAACACCGCGTAGTCTTCGGGAATACTCAGCAGCTTCCGCAGGTTCGCCTCTGCCTCGCCGACGATCTTCTCGAACGTCTTACTCCGGTGGCTGATCTCTAGAATCGACGCCCCTACGCCGGGCAGCGCCATGAGATCACGTTGAGCTTCAGCCAAAACCGGCTCTGGCAGAACGGCCGGACCGGCCGAGAAATTGAACACACGCTGTGTCATAAGAATCTCTTCATCCCTGAGGTTTTACGTATTTCCCGCACATTGTAACGCTCCGCCTGCAAGCTGACGATGGCTTTTCCACCGACCCTCAATCTCTCAGACAGCTGTCAAACGCGTCGGTTCGACAAACAAACAACGAAATCGCGGCGGGCCGTAGCTGCCACGTGCCATCCCGTTTATTGCACCAATTCTCTTCGCTACAATTCAATGCTTCCCCGCGGCCTGCCGGCCGCCCGCCGCCCGCTCTTACGAGGACCATCCGCACATGGGTACGCCCACCGAGTTCGACCCCTTTCAAGCCCGCGACACCTTCGATACCGGCAACGGCAAAGCCGGCATCTACCGCCTCTCGAAACTCGAAGACGCCGGCCACGGCAAAATCGCCGCCCTACCCTACTCGATCCGCGTCCTGCTCGAGTCGCTGCTCCGCAACTGCGACGGCTATGAAGTCACTCAGGACGACGTCAAAGCCCTCGCCGCTTGGCAGGCTGCCTCACCAGCCCAAGTCGAAATTCCCTTCAAGCCTGCCCGCGTCGTCCTCCAGGATTTTACTGGCGTACCCTGCGTCGTTGATCTCGCGGCGATGCGCTCCGCCATGCAACGCCTCGGCGGCGATCCCAAGAAGATCAATCCGCTTGTGCCTGTCGATCTCGTCATCGACCACTCGGTCCAAGTCGACTACTTCAACTCGGCCGACGCCCTCGACCTCAACATCGATATGGAGTTCTCGCGCAACCGTGAGCGTTACGAATTCCTCCGCTGGGGTCAAAAAGCATTCAACAACTTCCGCGTCGTCCCCCCCGGCACCGGCATCGTCCATCAGGTCAACCTCGAATACCTAGCGAAAGTCGTCTTCTTAGGCAAAGAACAGCGAGCCGGTTCGTCTTCGGGCCCGCAATTCGTCGCCTACCCTGACTCCCTGGTCGGCACCGACAGTCACACCACCATGATTGACGGTCTCGGTGTCGTCGGCTGGGGCGTCGGCGGCATCGAAGCGGAAGGCGTAATGCTCGGTCAATCGATCTATATGCTGCTGCCCGAAGTCGTCGGTATGGAACTCACCGGCAAGCTTCCCGCCGGCGCGACCGCGACCGACCTCGTCCTCACAGTCACCGAAATCTTGCGCAAGGAGAAAGTCGTCGGCAAATTCGTCGAATTCTTCGGCCCCGGCGTCTCGACAATGGCCGTCGCCGACAGGGCGACCATCGCGAACATGTCGCCCGAATACGGCGCCACGATGGGCTTTTTCCCTGTCGATGATCAAACCCTCCGCTTCCTTCGCCAAACCGGCCGCACGAACGCGGAAGTCCAGCTCGTCGAACGCTACACGAAAGAACAAGGTCTCTTCCGCACAGACACGGCGCCCGTTCCAACGTTTACAAAAACGATCCGACTCGATCTTTCGACCGTGGAGCCCAGTCTCGCCGGCCCAAAACGACCGCAAGACCGCATTGCACTCAAGAACATGAAACCAGCCTGGCAACAGGCGCTCACTTCGGTCTACTCGAAGCAGCCGACGACCAATGCCGTAAACGTCGAATGGAACAATCAGAAGTTCACTTTGAAACACGGCGACGTCGTCATTGCCGCCATCACCAGCTGCACCAACACGAGCAACCCCAGCGTGATGGTCGCAGCCGGCCTCCTGGCCAAAAAAGCCGTCGAAAAAGGCCTCACCGTCGCGCCGCACGTGAAAACCAGCCTCGCTCCCGGCTCGCGCGTCGTCACCGACTACTTCGACAAGGCCGGCCTCAGCACCTACCTCGACAAGGTCGGCTTCTACACTGTCGGCTACGGCTGCACCACGTGCATCGGCAACAGCGGCCCGCTGCCTGAGCCAATCTCAGACGCGATCAAGAAGAACGACCTCATCGTTGCAGGTGTGCTCTCGGGCAATCGCAACTTCGAAGGTCGCATCAATCCCGATGTAAAGGCCAATTACCTCGCGAGCCCACCGCTCGTGGTCGCCTACGCCCTCGCCGGCACGACTGACATTGACTTCGAAAAGGACCCGATCGGCAAAGGCAGCGGTGGCGCAGCCGTGTACCTTCGCGACATCTGGCCCACGCACGATGAAGTCCAAAAAGTCGTCGACTCCTGCGTGCTGCCCGAAATGTTCGACGAACAATACGGCGACGTCTGGAACAAGAATCCCAAGTGGAACGTCATCCAGACCAGCGAAGGTGAACTTTATGAATGGGATCCGAACAGCACCTACATCCAAGAACCGCCGTTCCTCACCGACCTCGCCCCGAAGGCAGGACCAATTCAGCCGATCAAGGGCGCTCGCTGCCTAGCCGCGCTCGGCGACTCGGTGACGACCGATCACATCTCGCCCGCTGGTTCGATCGCGAAAGATAGCCCCGCAGGCAAATACCTCATTTCACTCGGCGTCGAACCACGCGACTTCAACAGCTACGGCGCGCGCCGCGGCAACGACCGCGTGATGACCCGCGGTACGTTCGCGAATATCCGCATTCGTAACTTGCTCGTCCCCGGCACAGAAGGCGGTGTCACGCGCCATCTGCCCGGCGGTGAAGTTATGTCGATTTACGACGCTGCAATGAAATACAAAGCAGCCGGCATCGCTACGGTCGTGCTCGCCGGAGCTGAGTACGGCAGCGGCTCCAGCCGCGACTGGGCTGCCAAAGGCCCGTTCCTGCAAGGCGTCCGGGCTGCCATCGCCTCGAGCTTCGAGCGCATCCACCGCAGCAACCTCGTCATGATGGGCATCCTGCCGCTCGAATTCGAGCTGGGCTCCACTTGGCAAACCGTCGGCCTCACCGGCGAAGAAGTCTTCGACTTCCCCACGCTCGGCGACGACCTCAAACCACGCCAGAAGCTGCAAGTCGTGGCCACGAAGCCCGACGGCAAGAAGATCGAGTTCCACGCCACCGTTCGCATCGATACGCCTGTCGAACTCGACTACTACCGCAATGGCGGCATCCTGCAAACCGTGCTGCGGAAGCTCCTGAAGGCGTAACGCCGCCGGTGCGTAAGGCCGCGTGCGCGTCACCGCGCCCAACTGGGGCGCTTGGGTCCACTGGCCGGCCCATCGCGCCCGCGCAATGACGGCAACTCCGGCAACAACATTGCAAACACCGCCGCCGGCAAGAACAAGAAGCTCGAATAATAGAGCGCCAGCCGATAATCACCGCCCTGAGTAAGCGTCCCCGAATAGACTGTCCCAAACGCCGCCGCCAGACGACCAATGTTGTAGCAGAACCCAGCTCCGGTCGTCCTTAGTAAAGTGGGAAACAGCGGCGGCAAGTACATCGTGAATAGCGCGAACACACCCTGGCACGCGCCGATCACGAATAACCAGCCCCACATCTGATTGTGATCGCGCGGCAGGCCGTAGCAGAAATGCATCGCCGCGAAATATGCCAGACACAAAATAACAACAGCTGATCGATATCCAATCCGCCCAGCCACGGCCGCCGCCACGAAGTTTCCGAGTACGGAAGTCACCATGACAACTGCCAGTCCGGTCGACGCCAGTTGACTTCGCTCACCGTCCGTCCATGCAGCAACATCTGGCAGGTTTCGCAACTGCTGCAGAAACCAAAACATGAACGCCCAGTGGGCCGTCAACGCTGTCGCACAAACAAGTATCGCCACAATCGTGATCCGCAGCACCGGCGGCTGAAACAGCGCGATGAAACTCGGCGCATCGCAGGCCGCACGTTCTTTGGCCGTGTGCCACTCCTCCGTCTCGGGAACAGCCTGCCGAATCCAGAGCACAATAAACGCCGGCACCACGCCAACCAGAAACACAGCCCGATTTGGCTGCTCCGCCACCGTCAAGATTAAGTATCCCGCCAGGGTCGCCAGCAGCACGCCACAATTCACTCCACTCTGCAGTACGGCCGCCAGCCAATGCCGCCACCGTTCCGGCCACGTTTCCGAAAGCAGCGATGCCCCGACAGCCCACTCGCCGCCAATCCCCAGGGCCGCGAGAAATCGGTAAATCAACAGATGCCACCAATCCGTGGCCACGAACGACAACCCAGTGAACAATGCATACGTAAGAATGGTAAGCGTCAGCGCCCGGCTTCGCCCCAGCCGATCACCGAGGCACCCAAAGAACCCGCCACCGAGCGCCCAACCGACGAGAAAGGCTGCCTGAATCCACGAGCTCCTCTCGCGCACCGCGTCCGATCGTACATCGGTCATCAACAGCTGCGCTACAAATGGCGTAGCTACGAGCGTGTAGAGGTGCATGTCGAGGCCGTCAAAAAACCACCCCAACCACGCGGCCAAGCCCGAACGCCACTGTGTTCCCGAGAGATCGCTGAGCCGTATGACACCGCCATCCACAGTTTCTCCCTTTGTCATACGGCCGCCCGCCTATAAACCAATGAATGTCACCAATGGCCCACCACAACCGACCTCAAAGTATGTCTCGGCATTTTGGCGGCCGCAACGCCGCTGCCACAGCCGCTGACTACTTTGAGCCAACAAGCACGAAGCCGCAATTGGCCCTCGGTAGCCCATGTCGCGCCCGCAAGTTATCATCGACTAAACGGCCATAAGGCACAGCTGATCAACCGGCTGCAATCCCAGAAGAAGCTACGGGTCAACACCAATGTCACGTTCCAGATTCCCGGCAATCCTGCTGTTACTCGCTATTTCGCAACTAGGCACGGCTCGCACCCGCGCCGACGAATTCACCATTGCCAGCTGGAACTGTGAAAACCTCTTCGACACGGAAGACGACCCAAAGGTCCAAGGCGACGAAGACTACACGCCCGACGCCGCCAAGAAATGGACCAAAGACCGCCTCGAAACCAAGCTCGATAACCTCTCCAGTGTCATCAAAAAGCTCAATGGCGGCAAAGGCCCCGATGTCCTCGGCGTTTGCGAAGTCGAGAATCGCAAAGTCGTCGAAATGCTCCGCGACAAACTCAAGTCGCTCGCCCGCAAGTACGAAATCATCCACCAAGATTCGCCCAGCGAACGCGGCATCGACTGCGCGATTATCTACGACAGCGCCGTCTTCAAGCTGGCCGACTCGAAGTTTCACCACGTCGATGCCGAGAACACACGCGACATCGTCGAAGCCAAGCTCCAGCGTAACGGCAAAGATCTCTATGTCTTCATGGACCACTGGCCCTCACGTTTCCACGATGAATCATTCCGCGTGAAGGCCGCCGACGTCGCCCGCAAGCGCATCGACGAAATCCTCGCAGCCGACGCCAAGGCCGACATCATCATGCTGGGCGACTTCAATGACGACATTACCAACGAATCGATCCGCGATCACCTCCGCACGGTTGCCGACGCCAAAAGCCTTACTACGGGCAGGATGTTCGACACGCTCGACCACGTCCGCACCGAAGGCAAAGGCACGCTGGTCTACAAGAACAAATGGGACTTGCTGGACCACATCATCATCTCGCCCGGTCTCCTCGACTCTGCCGGCTTCCAATGGAAAGAAGGTAGCAGCCAGCCTGTCGACTTCCCCGAGCTGCTGTACCAGCCGAAGTACGAAGGCATCATCGCCCGGCCGTCGTCGTCTTACACCAAGGACGATTTTCATAAGAACGGGTATTCCGATCACCTCCCGGTCACGTGTGTTCTCATTCAACAGTAGCCTCGAAATCGTCGGCGCATATCGTGCCGCCAACCATCGCCTCGACCACATCGCTTGCGGCTTTGCTGACTCGTTGCGCACCACCGCCGCAACCATGCCTTTGCCGTTCGACCACCATTCCTGTTTTGCAAACCCCGCCCGCCATGTAAACTAGGACTTGAGGTGGGCGCGCATCCAACGAGCGCGTTATTTGTGCGCAGTCGCGCCGAAATGCGTCCGACCGCGCCGACCGTCACGCGCCCCCTTCGCTGGTGCCCTATGCCTCTTCAGATCGCATGCCCCGGCTGCAAGAACATCCTCCATGTTCCCGATGAGCTCGCCGGCAAGCAGGGCAAATGCATTCATTGCGGCTACCGGCTTGTCGTGCCGCTGAAACCGGGAATGGCCGCGGTTTCCACCCCGGCGGCTGCAACACCACCTGCTCCGCCGGCTGCACCCGCGCCTCCTGTGCAACCGATAAGCGCAAGCTCTGGCTGCCTATCGCCGCCAGTGGCCGAAGCCACTCCCGAGGCGATGGTCCGCGAACTATTTCGCCGCCAACAAAGCGCCATGCTCCTCGTCTTCCCGCAGCCGACAGACGGCGTCTACGACCTTGCGAATGTGCCCGAGGGCGAGCTGAAGTGTATCGCCACCGAAGACATCAATCAGGCCCGCTTCGCCCAACTGGTTGCCGGCTTCATCCAACGCTTCGCCCCGCGCAAGAAAACGCAATCGTTCACGGGCCAAACCACGGAGGAAATGCTCTACGAACTCAAAGGCGACCGCCTTGGCATGTCGCTCGACGAGTTTAAACAGAAATACGAACGCAGCGGTGAAGGCGGCGTTCGCCTGCCGCTCTGCTCCGATACCGCTTGGGGTGCTAACAAGGCGTCGCTCCGCGCCGAACCCTGGCACCAGCGGGCGAACATCATCAACGCCCGTATCGACCTGCCGGCCGAAGACAATTCACCAACGGTCGCCGGCGTAAAGACCGAGCTTCTGCTGTACCAGTTCATCGACGGCAAACTTTACCGCATCGCCGCGCTGTTTCCCACCGACCGTTTCCACTTGGTTAGTGAAGCCGCCGCCAAAAAATACGGCGCCGTCGCTCGCGAAACCCAAAATCCACGCCAACTCGTTTGGGAGAATCCGCTCGCCCAAATCACGCTGAACCGCGGCACCGTCCACCCTCCTGAGCCTTCGGTGCTCGAGCTGGTCCACCGCCAGCTCCACCAGCTCGCCGAGTCCCGCACTCCGACCGCCGCGGCGGATATTTAGAAGTATTCCGCCTCCCTTTTTGGGACGGGCCAGGGAAGGGTTCGCCGCGCCGTTCACCCTCAATCCTCAATGCGTCATTCCGTGCGCTCGCGTCTTTGCGAGCCTTCACAGCGGATCCAAATTCCCCCGAAACCGCGACAACACCTCGACCGGCTCCAAGTTAAATACCGCCCTTCCCTCCGTTCTCCACTCGCTGCCGTCGTACGTAAACACCGCTGTTCCGGCCCGCAAATTTCCGACAGCCTCGACGTCTTCCATCCCGCCGCCCTCGATCGCCCCAAAGCCGATGGTTACGCCGACCAGCCCCACCAACTCACCATTCGCTCGATCGCGCGCGAGCAGCACACCTTGCTGAAAGGCGCACTGCTTCCATGCGAGCCCCCGCGGCTTGCCGCTTCCCGCCGCCGCGCGAAAGAAATCAGCCTCGAGCTTCTCGCGACGCCGCACAAATTCCTTGAGCGCCCGCTGCACACGCCGCGCAAACAACGTCGGCCGAATGAGTGCCCACGCGAGCCAAGCCATCACTAAAAATACAAACGCCAGAAACCAAATCACCGTACGCGACTCCACGAACCATACGCAGCGACCCGCGCAGAGTCTGTCCCGCGCTTGCGGACTAACTCACAACCGAGCTCCGCACAGGCGCCGCGAATATGCCGCCTACTCTAACACGAGCGGCCCGCGTATAGAACCGGCCTAGTACTTCACAGGCCGCATCAATAAGGAAGATCGCGGCAACAACTCCCGTTGCGGCGTCGTGGCACGAGGCGCCATTAACCGCTCGCTGGAAGACTGCGATGGCACTGCCGAGGGCGCGGAATTCGGCAGCAACGCCGTGGGCTCTTGCAGACTACCCTCGTTCCTCTCACATCCACCGCCCGCATAGCACGGCGCACACGCATACGGATTCGGCGCGTACGCCTGCCGGTGCAAATTCACACCAGGCGTACACTCGCCCGTCACCGGCCCCAATACAAACGGCGCATGGTAACCGCCTGCAAACCCATGCCCGCACCACTGCCAGGAATTCCCCGGCATGTTGAAATACCCAATGCCACTGGCCGTGTTCTCGGCGCTGAGCGCGACCATGGCACACAACGCGCACAATACCGCTCGCGGAAGTCGAAATGCCATGGCAAACGGACCCTTTGCGCAGCAAAAAATGGCCCAACAACACTCCCGCTATTAAATCGAGCCAGAATAGCCCGGCCTGAGAGAGAATCGACCGCCCACAGCACGACCGGCACACCCCGCAGACCTTAGCGGTGGCGACCGCCATAGAAATCACGCCTTAACGACCGCGGCGACGCGGTTGCGATCCTAAGTCTCGCGGCCCCCGCCAACCGCCACTCTTGTCCGCAGCTGGCGCAACCGACCACGGGGCCAACGCACGCAGAACTAATCACAAAAAACCGTGGAGCAGAGCCTCAGCTGCTGTAACTATGCCGCTCCACATACTCCGTCAAAAAATACCGCGAAATGAGCCGATCCACGTCGAACACGTGGGCCAATAGCGCGGCCCGTATCCACATCCCATTCCGCGCCTGCCGGAAGTACATCGCCCGCGGGTCGTTATCAATTTCCGGCGGAATCTCGCCAAAATGCTGATCCCGCGGGAAAGGGTGCAAAATCGGCGCATACTCCTTCATCCGGCCAACCAACTCAGGTGTCAGGCAGTACCGCGAGAAGTCGATATTCGCCATCGAATCTGCGTCGGCCGGGTCGTTGTGCTCCTTCTGAATCCGTGTCATGTACAGTGCATCGAGCTGCTCAATCACCGGCCGGCCATCGAGTTGCTCCTCGAACGACTCGACTTCGTAAAACCGCACGTTGCGATCCGCCAGCCGTTGCCGCATGTCATCGCGCATCGCCAGCTTCGGGTGATTCGGCGCGATAAACACCAGCCGCGCGTTTTCGTACAGCGCGAGCAGCATCGCCAGCGACCGCACTGTCCGCCCGCGGCCGATGTCGCCGCAGAAACCGTAGGTCTTCTGCGCTAGCCCCTTCGTGAGCCCGGTGTAACCCTTCCGCTCGCGCAGCTCTTCGAACTTGTTCGCCGCCGGCGAATCCTTTGAACTCGAGAATTGAAACGATCGCTGGAGCGTGTAAATATCCAAGAGCGCCTGCGTCGGATGCTCATCCGCTCCCGACCCCGCGTTCACAA
>JAXMBH010000010.1:0-203338 GCA_046349975.1 Pirellulales bacterium | reverse complement strand
GAAGCAACCCAACGCAGCCAAATCGGGTCTGCAACCTGTAACCTAACTTTGAGGCGTCAATGAGACAACCAAGTTGAATGGGGCTTTGGCCGCATACCATTCCGGCGGCGCCGCCCCGACGTAACAAACTACAGCTGTTCCCCAATGCACAACGCCATCTTGGTACTTCATTCGAGTATCTTGGTTCGGTTTTTCCGGATGCGCTGCTTTTGTTCGGCCCCAGCCAAGAATTCGTGGAGTTCCACCAGCATTTTCAAAAAACTTTCGGCAAATCGACCTATGTTTTAGATGGCGGGATTGTGCCGCTTGCGAACATGCGTGTGAAGCATGTGGCAACTGCCGGCCGCCACCCTTTTCCGACCGTCTTTTCCTGTTGACGTTGCCGCCGCGAACTTCTCTCCCGCGGCGGGCAGGCGTCATTTTGATTGCGCCCACCGTCATCTCGCACCATGTTACGCGGACCGGCTCAACGACGAAATCGCACGCGCCAGGGCACGACCGTGGTCGAGACCGCGCTCGTACTCCCGGTCTTCCTGTTATTCGTGCTGGGCATCGTCGAGCTGGGCCACGCGCTCATGGTGCAGCACGTCCTCAACAGTGCTTGCCGGCAAGCGGCACGGGTTGGTTCCACCGAGGGGATCAACACGTCGAGTGTCCGCAGCAAGGTGCTCAGCGTACTTGGCTCGGCAGTAAGCCCCAGCAAAGTGCAAGTGTTCGTCAAGAACGCGAGCGCATTCGATCAAAGCAGCAGCCCGGGCACGAGCGGCACGCAACTCGAAGCGATGCCCAATATCGAGTTAGGCAATGCCGAAGCGCGCACGCTGTTCATGGTGCGCGCCAAGATTTCATACAGAGATATCGCGATTGTCCCCAACATTCCTTTTCTCGGATCGTTTCTCGACGATGTCACCATTCAAGGCCAGGCGTTTACTCGCCATGAGTAAGAGCGAAATGGCGGACTGGAGTTTGTAATATGGCCAATTTTGTAAGCAACCGAAAGCAGACTGGGAGGGCAAGCCGGCGGCGGCCATGGCAGCCGTCTGCTCGCCAGGGCGTGGCGGCCGTGGAGTTTGCCTTCATGGCGCCGATTCTCGTGACGATTGTGTTCGGCATGGTCTCGCTGGGGCGGGCTTTTGAAATGCAAAACCTGCTCGACGTGGCCGCTCGCGAAGGCGCTCGCTTCGCTTCGATCGACCGCGAGGGCTTGTTGGCGAGCGGGCAGACCTCGAATCAAAAGCTCATTCAAGATGTGAAGAATTTTCTGGCGGCCAACGGCGTCCCAAAGAACAAGATCACCGTTCAAGTGAAAGACCATCAGAGCCCGACGGCGGATTTTGACCTCGATAATCCAGCCAACAGCGGCAAGTTGTTTGAAGTGAAGATATCCGTCAATTTTTCGGCGGTGAGTTTGCAGCCGGTTCCCGCTTCCGATGACTACGCGCTGCATGCCATGGTTGTGTTTCGCAACGGGCGGGCCACGATCTCCCAGTAACGACGATCTGCAGTTGGTGTTTTCGAAGAATCAACGACACGAGAGGCGATCATTGATCGCGGCGATCTGGAGTATGCACCATGAAGAACAACAAGAGACTCTTTGAAAGGACCGTCCGACGCCAGCGCGGCAGCGCGGCATTATCATTATCCTGACGAGCTTTCTGCTCACTGTGCTGTTCGCGTTCCTGGCCGCTCTCGGTCGACACGGGGCGAGTGGTGCTGACCGAAACGCGGATGCAAAACGCGGTCGACGCGGCGGCCTCGCGGCATCGCAAGAAATCGAGGCGGCCGTTTACTCCGCTGGGCAGGGACAAGGGTCGGTGACAATCGACGCCAACTCCGTCGCCATTGCCCACGCCCGCACCATGGCCGCGCAAGCGCAGGCCAACGGCGTGTACGTAAACGCCGACAGCGACGTTAAATTCGGCCGGCGTGTGTACAACCCATCGAGCGGCCAGTGGAGCATCGAGTGGGGCAGCTCTCCGTTTAGCGTCGTGCAAGTTAAGGCGCGCGCACCGGCTCCGATATCTCGGCCCAGATGGCAAGTTCCCACTCGCTTTCGGCTGGTCGATCAGGAAAGAAAGCGTGCCGCTGGAGACCTCAGCGACCGCGTTTGTGGAAGCGCGCGATCTGGTGCTGGTGCTCGACTTCTCGGCATCGATGAACGACGACAGTTCGCTCGGTTCATCGCTTGGATCAACCGAGGCTAACAAAGCGCTCGACGCGATGTGGAATTCGCTCGTTACGGCGAATCCGAAGTGGCCTGGAACCACGACGCCTAAGTTCCCCAGTACGGGCTTTGGCTCGATCAATTCCTACGCGGGCACCTATGTGGCGAGCACGACCAACAGCACGATCATGAGCACGTTGGGGCTCACGACGAACGTCGGCAGCGTGCGCAAGTATCCATTCCCACAGGCCGGGAGAAATGCCGATGGCTCTCCCAAAGCCAAGCCAAGCAACTCGACCAGCGATTCGCTGTGGACCGGCTATATCAATTATGTGAAAGGCCTTAGCGGCACGTACAAGCAGAAGTACGGGTATCGCACCTTGATGAGCTATCTGCAGGACCAGGCGTTCGATCGAAGCGTGTCGGAAGATTTATGGCGGACGCCGCATTATCCCACGCAAGCGTTGAAGGATGGCGCGTCGTTGTTCTGCAACTTTCTTAAGGACTTGAACATCAACGACGAGCTGGGCCTGGTGGTGTATGGCCAGTGGGCCGTGCAGCAGAAGACGTTCTATGACGGCGAGGCCGACGTGAACATTACGGCCGATCCAATCACCCCGACCTATAGCCTGGTCGATACGATTCAAAAGCATCTGCAGGCCGGCGAATACGAAGGTTGGACGGCCATGGGCGATGGCATTCTCAAGGGCGCGAGCTGCTGCTGGGCGTCGCCAGCAATCCCAACGATCATGGCTTTGCCCGCTACGGTGCCCAGCCAACGTTGATCGTGATGACCGACGGCCAGACGAACCAAAAGCCCTCCGGTTGGACGATGCCCGCCGGATTCAGTTGTATGCAATGGACCGACTACAACGGCGACGGCACGGCCGATTACTCGACGACCGACGTCAACAAGAAATACGCCTTCTGGGAAGCCACGGAGGCGATCAAACGCGGTGTGACGATCCACACGATAAGCGTTGGCGCCGGCGCCGATCGTGACCTGATGAAAGCAATCGCGTTTGCCGGTCGCGGCCTGCACGTCGATGTACCGGGTGGCAGTACGGTGGCCGACATGCATGACCAAATGCTGAGTGCGTTCGCTCAGATCGCCGCGAAACTGCCGCCAGCACAGCTGATTCACGATTAGTCGTCGACGATGGCCGCAGAGTGTGACAATCTCAACTTCCTTGCAGCCGCCGAGTGCAAACTCGGCGGCTGTTTTCATTGCTGCGTCGCCGCTGCAGGCCAGCACTGGCGGCTGTTTCAAAGTTAAGAATTTCGACGCCGACCACTAGCCGCCGGGCGCTAGCCCGCGGTTCTTGTCGCCATAACCGCAGGCTAGCGCCTGGCGGCTAATCTGACAACCAAGATGTGACGACGCACAACGGTAATTGACTGACTTAGTCCTGCCGCGAAAATGCGTACAAGTGGCCGGCAGTGCGAACGTACATCGTGTTGCCGACGATCGCCGGCGTGGCTGAAATTCGCTCTTCAAGCGGCGGATTTTCTGCGACGACCGCGGGCGTTTTCGCCGGCTTTCAGTACCGTGATCTTCCCTTCCCCGAGCGACGCGAAGTAGATGTTGCCGTTGGCGGCCACCGGCGATGCGTAGTATTTGCCCGCGGCGACGGTGCGTTTCTGGTAGACTTGATCGCCGGTCGCGGCGTCGTACGCGGTGACGATGCCCCCATCTTTCACCATCACGTATTGATCTTGATACACGATGGCCGACGGCACATACGGCAGGCCGCTGGTCTTGCGCCATTTGAGGTGCGACTCCGTCACGTCGCCGACGCCGCCAGGAGTGAGCACGAACGCACTGTTCTTCGCGGCGGCGAGCAGGGCCAATAGCGAGTCCCACTCTTCGCGTGACTTTGTCATCCTTATTCAAGTCGATCGTGTCAAAGAAGCTCTTGAGTTGCGGCAGGCTAAGTTCGTCGCGCGAGAGGGCCGTCGCCGTTGCGGTCGCCGAGCAGCACGAGACCAAATGGGGGCGGCTGAAACGCCATGTCTTCCGAGGAGCCTGGGGACCACGCCGCGAAGTAGAGTTCGCCGTGGGCGGTGACTGGAGACGCGCATGTGGCCGACGGCATGCCGGCGGCGAACCATTTTTCGGCTCCGGTGGCGACGTCGTAGCCGATGAGTTTGTAATGGCCGGCGGCGACCACTTGCGTGCCCTCGGCCGTTTCCCACAACACGGGCGTGCTGAAACCGCCGCGCGAGGCCCGCCGCGTTTCCCATTTGGCTTTGCCGGTCGCGAGGTCGACGGCCAAGATACGCGAGTCGCGGCCGTCGTCGCGGAGCAGGATCGCCATGCCATCGGCAATGATTGGCGAGACGCCGGTGCCATAATTGCCGAGCGTCGAGGCCATCGGCATTTCGATCTTCCACAGTTCCTTGCCGGCGAGGTCGTAACAGAACAGGCCGCACGAGCCGAAGTACGAGACGATGTACTGCCCGTCGGTCGCCGGCGTGGAAGCGGCGGGGCTGCCCTCGGTTTCGTGGACCGGCTCGAGCTTCTCGGCGGGCGCCGCAGCGCGCCAGGCTTCATGGCCGTCGCTACGGCTGTAAGCGATTGTGTATAGCTGGCCGTCATCGACGGCCGTGACCACGAGCAAGTCGCCGGCAATAATTGGCGACGATAAACCGGCCGGTGTGGCGACTTTCCACTTCACATTTGTCGCAGGGCCAACTTCGATGGGCGGATGCGCATCGTCGGCGATGCCCGAACCGTTGGGCCCGCGAAAGCGCGGCCAAGGGAGTGAACTGTCGGCGGCGAATGCGGCCGGCTTACCTGCGAGCACCAAAACCGCCAACGAGACTCTCGTGAAGCTCCGTAAATTCATGCCACGTCCTCCGCTTTTCGACTGGATACGAATGCACGCCCATGAGCTTAGCGGGTGCGCGCAGATAGATATAGCACGATTGATGCATGCCGTCTGTTGACGGCTATTGAATTGTTTAGAGATTGAGTTGGTGCGGCTAATACATTCCGCCGCAATGTACGCCATGTTGAAACCGTAGCTCCCCTAATTGAGAATGCCCGGGCGTGTCGAACACGCCCGGGCATTTGAGTTCTTACGGCTAAATGCAGTGGCACAACCACAATCACAGAACCTCGGAGTAATCCCGGCGGCGTCCAAAACCGGCCAAGCCGAATGCCATTACCGCTAACACTAAGGTTGTTGGCTCCGGTACGACCGTAAATGTCGGCGGCCGCATGATGGCGTCTGGAGTACCATCGGTCCCGATCTGTAAATTCTCGCGATAGCCAACGTTAAATGCACCACTGTGCAATGCTGTAGAAGTTGTGAAATTGTAGCTATTGCCGTTGAATGTCGCGACGCCGTTACCGGCTGCATCAACAAAAATTGAGAGACCAAACCAAGAGGACGGCAATCCGCTGATGTCAATGGTTTGCAGGATCGTCCAATCTGAGGTGTGGTACCACCCAGATCAGAATCCCCGCCATCATTGGCGTCGACGAGGTACAATATCTGAGTAGCGGGCGTGTTTCCATTCACAGCTGTCTTTTCATAGACCCACGCAATACCCGATGTACCATTTGCGCTATCGGCAGCGGGGGCCGTCGAGGGGCCAATGCCGATATTCCCTCCAAGATCGGTCAAGTTTGTCAGCTGGTCACCGCCGCCCACGTTGTAAATTGTGATTTCCGAACCTAGGAACTGAACGCCGCTCCCATTCGAGTTTTGCGGTTGGTCGCTGGTATCAAGATATGCCAGGATGCTGAATCCCATTTGTGTGCTGTCGAACACCTTTTGCGAGGTCACGCCATTACCACCACCGGAAGGATCCCAGGCCACGATCGCTCGGTTGCCTGAAGTCGGGGCCGCAGGGATTGCGTTCGGGTTGTTCGTATCAGCAACCGTTGGGTCGATGTACCGGGCGTCGACGAACGTACCGATTAGCCCTGCCACCGAACTTCCTACCGTCTGGCCGACTGGATTCGGCGGCGCACAGGCCGTCATGAACCCGGTGTTGTTCGAGCGCGCTGGCGTCGAGGGCCGCATGCCGAAGTCTCGGCCGTTGTTGTTCGTGTCACGTCCATCGACGAAGCGCCCCACGCTCGTGGTGGTGCTGCCGGTGAGGTCTGGTCCGGTACCAGCATTGCTGAAGTAACCCGGACCCGTTTCCGCGGGAGACCTGAACCTGTCAGATTTCCAGTAACACCCTTATTCGCTTCGTAGATCAAAGCATCGACAAGCTGCGCCGCCAGAATCGCGAAGCTCGACACTTTCGATGTCATTCTCAAGAAAATCGCTGGCAACCACAAGGTTGACATTTGCCACGGCGGAGTTGCCGACCACGTAAAATGCTCCGGGGGCCAAGGTCGTTGCAGCGGGAATCGCGGCTGATAAGTTGATCGACGTCGGGTCACGGCCAGTCACCATCCAGCCACTGATATCGACCGGCGCAGCACCGCTGTTGTAGAGTTCTACGTATTCGCGGTTATCTGTACCTGCGTCGTCGTATGCGACTTCGTTAACGATGATGGCAGCGCGGGCGATGCCCGCCGCCAAAGAGCGCAAGCGGTAGCGCAGCATTTCAAGCACTTCATTAGCGACCTCCAATTAAAAAAGCGGACTTCAAAGTTGCCAACACGGCGACGCAACAGACCGCCGGGCCAAAGGTAGCCCGCCTGCTAGGTTTCCGGGTCCATCTTTACATCCGACTATCTCCATTGTCAAGAAATTTACCAATCTACGCTAAATATTTGCAGCCCTGACGAGCGGAGTTCACCCACCAACCGAGGCCACAACAGCCAAATTAACCTGCTGCGCTAAGAATCTATATTGAGTTGCGGGCCGCAACTGGTTCAAAAGTTGCCGTCGAAAAAATGCCAGTTTGTCGGTGGGTGAATTGTTTATAATTCTGGTCTCGCCCCCAGGACGGTCCATCGAGATTAACCGTGGCCGTCGGCGAGTGTCGGAGAATTCGGTTGGGAGCAGCAGCAATGCCCGGACGCACAGGCGAGCAAATTCTGAACGATATTCTCTCCCGGCGGGCCGAAGTCTATGGCCCGGAGGCCGACGACTACATTCGCGGCATCAGCGACTTCAGCAGCCGGCATGAGCTCTACGAATGGTGGACGACCGAGATCGCGGGCTCGACCGATCGCGATTTCGTGCGACAAAAGGCCGAGGCGCGATTTGCCGAATTGATGCAGCGTTCGAGCCAAAGCGGCTGGGGCGCTAAGTGAACTGCATGACCTGCAATAATCGTAGCGTTGTTGATCACTAGCAATAGGCGCCACCACTTCTTAGCTGCGTTTAGCTCCCACGCAAGTAGCGCTTAGCACCACGTAAGAAAATTGTGGTTGTTTCTGAACCAAACTGATTGATCTTGCGCTAACTGGTTGGCACGATAAGGCGGTTAGTGTAACGTGCACCGCGGGGCGGTTGAGTGCGCATGGCACTTGGTTGGGTTATTCTTCTGCACCGCAACGAACTCTAGGGCGGCTTCGATGATTAAGCGACTGGTTGGGTCGTGTCTTGTTCTGGTATGTGTGTTGATCGCAAAAACGGCGAGCGCCGATACCGCGCCGAACCCGCTGGAATCGGCGTACTGGCGATTTGGGGAGGGAACAAACGGCGGCAGTGTGAACTTCGCCGTTCCCAATCCGGTGCTCGATTCGATCAATCAGAATCACCTCGACGCCTTCAACGCGGACACGGCGCCGATGTATACGAACGTCGTTCCGCCGACGCCGCTCAAGAGCGGTTTGCCGAATACGCTGGCACTCGATTTCAGTCCGCATCAAGGCGGCGGCGATGACCTGTATACGAATTTCAATAACAAGCACATTAACAATGGCATCATCGCCTCCGGCGGCGGTTTTACCATCGAAGCGGCGTTCAAGACGGACAACCCCGCAAGTTACGCGGCGATCATCAGCAAAGAAGGCCGACCCGGCGGCAGCCGACCCCAGCAAACGCTCGAGCTCAAAACCCGCGCCGACAATTCGCTGCTGCAAATCGAGATGTGGGATGGTAACGCGAACCTGACGCAGATATCGTCGCTGCAGCCGATCAATACATCGCAATGGTATTACGTAGCGGTGGTAAACAACGGCTCGACGATGTCGATGTATCTCGATGCGAACAATGGTCAGGGCTATCAGCTGCAAGGCTCGGTGCCCGTGACCGGTGCGCTGTATCAAGCCGTGCTGCCGAGTTGGGATAATTCTTGGACCGTGGGGCGTGGGCAGTATGCGGGGCATCCAGCCGATTGGTTCGACGGCATCATCGACGAAGTGCGGCTCTCGAACACAGCGCTGTCGCCCTCGAATTTCTTGTTTGCTCCGGCCAGCACTCCATTGGCAGGGGATTACAACAACAACGGCAAGGTGGACGCGGCCGACTACGTGCTGTGGCGAAACGGTGGACCGCTGGCAAACGAAACGGCGACGCCTGGAAGCGCGACGGCGGAGGACTACACAGTGTGGCGCTCGAATTTTGGCAACTCAGGAAGTGGTGCAGGGCTCGGCTCGTCGGCCGCGGTGCCCGAGCCCAGCGCGTTCGCTGGATTATGCCTTTTGGCAACGGCTGGTGGTCTGATGCGGCGAAGAGCAAAGACGACTTCGATTTTACTGCGGAGGTTGCCGACGGCTGGCGCGCGAGTCGTTGCATTCGTAGGCGTGATTCTTGCACTCGCTGCCGGCAACGTACAGGCGGACACGGCGTCGAATCCGCTCGAGTCGGCTTATTGGCGGTTTGAAGAGGGGCCATCGTTCGATCCTGTCGACTATTCTGTGACTGACCCCATCAAAGATTCGCTCAATCAGAACCATCTCGACGCGTTCGATGTAAACACGGCGCCGACTTACACGACGGAAGTTCCACCGACGGCGCTCAAGAGCGGCCAGCCGAACACATTGGCGCTCGATTTTATTCCCAACCCGAGCGGCGGCGGCGACGACTTGTTCACGTTGTACAGCAACGGCGATTTAGGCAAGGGATCGGCCAAGCATATCAACAACGGCATTATCGCCCCCGGCGGCGGCTTCACCGTCGAGGGAGCGTTCAAGTCCAACAATCCGGCCCGTTATGCGGCGATTGTCGGCAAGGAAGGCCAGCCCGCAGGCAGCCGGCCGGTGCAAACGTTTGTCATCAAGACGCGTGGCGATAACTCGAAGCTGCAGGTCGAACTGTACGACGGCAGCGGCACCGAGCGGCAGGTTTCGTCGACGAACGCACTATCCGCGAGCACGTGGTATTACTTCGCGGCGGTGAATAACGGCTCCACGCTGTCGCTATATCTCAATTCGAACAACGGGCAGGGCTATCAATTGCAAGGTTCGGTCAACTTAACGGGCGGTGCGCTGTTTCAGGGGGTGCCAACGAACCCGCTGTGGGATGCGTCGTGGACCGTGGGACGCGGGCAGTATGCGGGCAACCCTGCGGACTGGTTCGATGGCATCATCGACGAGGTGCGAATCTCGAACACGGCGCTGACACCTAGCAACTTTTTGTTCGCGCCTGCCGGCGCGGGCGCAGCGGTGGTGCCAGAGCCAGCGACTGTAATGTTGGCAGTGTGGGCCATGATGTTCGGTTGCGGACGGCGGCGACCACGCTAGAGCTGCGCCGCAATTGCGCTAGTCGACCATTGCGCTCACGTTTAGAAATTGGGAACGACAGAGGCAGTCCGCAGAATTTTTGAGGCCTGAGTACTAATGAGGGAGAGCCAATGATGAAGGCAAAACAGGTGGTGTGGGGGGCGATGTTGTGCGCGATGTGCGCGGCATCGGCCGAGGCGGCGACGAGCGCCTATTGGCGGCACGAAGAGTTGCCGCCGGGCAGCTTCATTCCGGCCGGCCCGAATACGATTCTCGATTCGTCGGGCAACGGCAATCACATGCAAACATTCGATCCGGCGTTCACTTCGGCGACGTATTCTGGCGTCGTATCGCCGGTGCCGCTGCGGAGCGGGCTGCCGAACACGCGGTCGCTCGATTTTGGTCCTGGCGGTGACGATGCTGGGCAGAACGACGACAATTACATGACCAGCGACAAACCGGTGGCAGGCCAGGACTTCAGCGCGATCACGGTCGAAGTCGCGTTTCGCATGAACGCGGTCGGCGGCTATCAGGCAATCATGGGTAAAGACGGCAAGCCGCTGGGCAACGCGCCGGGCGAAGACGACAGCCCGGTGCCGCCGTTCAAGGTGCTCATTCGCGACGACAGCTTCCCCGACAACGTCTCGCATCAGTTGTTCGTCGAGTGGATCGACGGCGACGGCACGCTGAACAGCGACATTCATTTCCTGGCGTCGCGGCAATCGATCGTGCCGAATACCTGGTATCACGTCGCGGTGACGATCAACGCCACCGACGCGAGCTTGTGGGTGGCCGGCGAAAATACGCCATACACGCAGCTCGACCACATTACGGGCGACTTCGCGGGCCCGAGCGGCAATGTGATTGTCTCCGAGCCGTTGGGTTGGAGCGTGGGGCGCGGGATGTTCAACAACGGCGTGGCCGACTGGTCGAATGCAATCATCGACGAAGTGCGGTTGAGCAATACGGTGCTGGCGTCGAATGATTTTTTGTTCGCGGCAGTGCCGGAGCCGACGACGATTGGGTTGAGCCTGTTGGGGCTGTGCGGCTTTCTTGCACGGCGCGGCAGAAGCTGATCGAGCGATGAGCGGTTGGACATCGCGGCTGAAGCATGCCGGCGGCGGTTTGTCGCCGGCATGCTTTTCGCTGTCGGTGGGAATCGCAGCGGCGGTAGAACGCGCAAGTTTGGGGCGATAAGGATGGGCGGATGCGGCGTCGAGCTTTTACGCTGGTCGAGCTGTTGGTCGTAATCGCGATCATCGGGATTTTGGTTGCCTTACTGTTGCCGGCGATTCAAGCGGCGCGGGAAACGGCGCGGCGGGCGACCTGCACGAATCAGCTGAAGCAGATTGCACTGGCGTGGCAACTGCATCACGACACGCACAAGTTCTTTCCGTCGGCCGGCTGGGGGTACAACTATATGGCCGACCCCGACCGCGGCTTTGGCGAAACGCAGCCGGGTAGCTGGGCCTACAGTTGCTTGCCCTACTTGGAGGAGCAGGCGACTTGGTCGATCGGCAAAGGAATTACCGACCCCACGGCGGAGAAGGTGGCCCTCGCGGAGTTGGCTGCTAAGCCAGTAGCGACGTTCTATTGCCCGACACGGCGGCCGGCACAAGCAACGCCCAATCTGTACACCGGAGCGCAAGCGTACAACGCCAATTATTCGGCGACGCAGGCCCGGATGGATTACGCCGCTAACGTTGGGCCGCTCTATCTTGATGACGCTGTTTCTGTCCAGTGGCTTGGCGGGCCGCCGTCGTTCGTGCGTGCTGAACAAGGCATCGGCTTCATGAAAGATTCGTCGTTCACCGATGCGGTCGACGGGAAGAGCAAGAACTTCATGTATAAGGTGCGGGGCGTCGCGTTTCAGGCATATCCGTACAAGATATCACAGATCTCCGACGGCACGTCCAAAACATTCATGGTGGGTGAAAAGTATTTGCAGCCGGAAGCCTACAATCTAGCGCCGGGCGACCTGGCGAACTTCCAAAACTACAGCGATGACCAAAGCTGCTGGGCGGGCGACGATTTGGATACGGTTCGTGTGGCCGACAACACGTATCCGCCAATCCAGGACCGCGTCCGGTTGCAGTCGTGGTACAGCTTCGGCAGTGCCCACGCGGGCGGTTTCCAGATGGCGATGTGCGATGCGTCGGTACAGACGATTTCTTATGACATCGAACCGGCGACGTACGAGCAACTCGGCGATCGCCGCGATGGTGGCGTAAACAACGGACTATAATCACGCTGGGCAGTTCATGGCAGCAATGACTCGACCCGGTTGGAAAATGAGCTGTGTGGGACGCAGAGCGGTGTGTGTGCAGAACTTCCGACTGGCGCTTGGCGTCATCGGGTGCTTGTTTCTTATGGGCTGCAATAGCGGTCCGCGGGCCGTTCCCCTTCCCGATGTAAACGCGAGCAAGGCCGCGGCCGCCGCGATCGAACAGTACGATCGCAATGGAGATGGGCAACTCGCAAAAGAAGAGTGGTCAGCGTCGCCGGCACTTGCTGCTGTTGCCGACCGATACGACACGAGCAAAGACGGTGTGCTCTCGGCGGGTGAGATCAGCGAGGGAATCGGCGCGTGGCAGCAAGGTGGCATGGGGCTGCGAGCGGTGCCCTTTACGGTGCGTTTCAATGAGCAGCCCTTAGCCGGGGCGACCGTGCGGCTTGTGCCCGCGCCATTTCTCGGCGGCGCGATTAAAGAGGCTGTCGGTGAGACGTCGCAGGGCGGCACCGGGCGATTGGATATCAGGCCGGAAGACAAACCGTCGGACGCTCCCAAGATGGCGCTCATGCAGCCGGGGTTGTACCACGTCGAAATTACGCATCCAACGAAGAAAATTCCAGCGAAATACAACACCGCCACGACGCTGGGCATCGAAATCACCAGTTCGAATCCCGACCCCAAAGGCATCGTTTGGTCGCTGAATTCGAAATAGTCTGGTACAACGAAGTTAACGCGGCATTTACACCGCTGCCGCGATCTTGTGATGGGGGCAATGCGTAAGTTTTCGATGCTGGGGTTTTGCCCACGCACTCAGTTCTAAAGTGGATTCGTCAAACAATTCTTGGTGGGGTCGGGGCGCGTGGATGGCACGGGAGCGGAGAGATAGGGCGAGCGTGCATCTCGCGTTGGAGCCGTTGGAGTGCCGCTTGGCGCTGTCCGGCGCCGGGCTTACTGCGCAATACTTTCATAACAGCGACTTCACCGGTCTCGCGGAAACGCGCGTCGAGAATATTTCGCACAACTGGGGTACCGGTGCGCCGGCGGCGGGCGTGGCGGCCGATTCATTCAGCGTGCGGTGGACGGGGCAGATCGAACCAGCTTTTAGCGAAACCTACACGTTCAATGTGCTAAGCGACGAAGGCGTGCGATTGTGGGTGAATGGGCAGCTGGTGATCGACGACTGGACCGGGCATGTGCGGCGGAATCGGCAGGGCACGAGCGCGCTTGCGGCGGGGCAGCGGTACGACATTCGGCTCGACTATTTCGAAGGCACCGGCGCCGCGCAGATCGAGCTTTCGTGGTCGAGCGCGAGTCAGGCATCGCAGATTGTGCCGGCGAGTGCGCTGTATGAGAGCCCGCCGGGATTGTGGGGGGCATACGGCGATACGGCCGGGCATGCGGTCTCGCGCGTTGACGCGAATGTGGCCTTCGATTGGGGTGCGGCGGCGCCGGTGGCGGGCATCAACGCGGATAGTTTCACGGCGACCTGGTCGGGCCAAATTCGAGCCGATTACAGCGAGCAGTACACGTTCTCGACAATTAGCGACGAGCGTGTGCGGTTGTGGATTGGTGAAGAGCTCATCATCGACGACTGGGCGCCGCACTCTTCGAGCGAGCGGCTCGGCACGAAGCTGCTCGAAGCGGGCAAGTGGTACGACGTGCGGCTTGAGTATCAAGATGATACTGGGGCCGCGAATATCTCGCTGCGTTGGTCGAGCGAGCGACAGACAGGTGTCGGCTTGTTCGAAGATGTGCCGACGGCCAGTTTGCGAGCGGCGAAGGAAACGCCGCTCACGTTTCGTAATCCGCTCGGTGCGGGGGCCGATCCGTTCGTCGTGCGCGAGAACGGCTATTACTATTTGACGATGACCACGAACGGCACGTCGGTGAGCGTCACACGCGCGCCGACGTTACAGGATGTTCACCCGAACACGGCGGTGAGCGACACGTTGGTGGTGTGGAACGCGCCGGCGGGCACGATGTTCTCCAGCCAGGTGTGGGCGCCGGAACTGCATCACATTGGCTCGAGCTGGTACATCTACGTGGCGGCTTCGGACGGGGACAACGCGAACCACCGCATGTATGTGCTGGAGCGCGATGACCCCGACCCGTTTGGGCCGTTTTATTTTAGGGAGCGGTTGGCTGCGACGACGGACCGATGGGCGATCGACGGCACGGTATTCCAATGGCAGGGCGTGTTGTATTTCGTGTGGTCGGGCTGGCCGGGGACGACCGACGGGCAGCAGAACCTCTACATTGCCGAGATGCGAAATCCGTGGACGCTGCGCGGCGAGCGAGCGCTGATCAGCACGCCACAGTATTCGTGGGAGAAGTTCGGACTGCCGATCAACGAGGGCCCGGAGGTGCTGATCGAGAACGGGCAATTGCACATTATTTACTCGGCGAGCGGCTATTGGACAAATGAATATTCGCTCGGGCGGTTGACTTATAACGGCACGGGTTCGTTGTTGAGTGCGGCCTCGTGGACGAAGGCGTCGCAGCCGGTGTTCACGGCGACGTCGCTCGTGACGGGCGTTGGGCATGCGTCGTTTACGAAGTCGCCGGACGGCACGGAGAACTGGATCGTTTATCACGCACACGCGAACCCGACGGTGTTCAAGGAAGATCGCGTGGTGAGCATTCAGCCGTTCACGTTCGCGGCGAACGGCACGCCGATTTTTGGTGCGCCGCTGCCGCCGACGCAGGTGATTGCAGCGCCTGCCGGTATGCCGCAGGCGAATCGCGTGGCAGCGGTGGGAGATTTCAATGCGGATGGTGTGATCGACGCGAGCGACTACAGTACATGGCGAGCGACGTTTGGGGCGGCGTTGTTCCCGGGCACCTCGGCTGAGGGCAATGGCAACGGCGAGGTGGACGCGGCGGATTACGTATTGTGGCGGAAGCGGAATTCGCAGGTTGGGGCGGCTGCGGTTGTGGCTGGCGAGCCGAATGCCAATGCCGCGCAGGCAGTGAGCGGTGGCGAGGATTTGCCGGCCGGTGCGGCGGTTAGTAGTACGGAAATTTCGATTGTTGCCACTGCTGTGCTGGATGTTAGCTCTTCAGCGCCACAGGCAGTTCCGCTTGTGCCATTCATTGATGGTAAGCGTGCCCCAGTGGTCGAAGCATCGCGATTGCAACGTGTGCGGGCTGAGCAAGCGTTTGACGCGGCCTTTGCGTCGCTCAACTCGATTAATTTCTACGAGCCAAAGCGGCGGAGCGAGCACTGGCAATCGGAGCGCACGATCGTGGATGAGTGGCGGCGCTCATTAATAGGCGATGGCCCATTGAAGCCTGCCGACAGTGGCGACCTCGTGAGCGAGCGAATCTTCGACACTGTTCCACAGTTGCTGTTCGAAGCTGCCGGTGTGCGCACCGATTGAATCGTCTTCGAAGGAAAGTGTGCCGTGAGGGCTGGATGAGCTGCCGGCCAGGTCGTCGAACGCTGCATTTGCGAGGGCGTACAGAAGATTGCGGTCCATGCTCGAGGCTTCGTGCGTGGATCGGATCGTGGGGCGATAGGCTGAGCGCTCTGCCGAGCGCGTGTATCGGGGCAGCTCGATAATGGCCTGATCGATCGCTGCGGATGGCGGCATCCGTGACGCGCTATGGATCGGCTCGATTGTCGACGTTGCGGTCGCGGGATTCTCTGCTAGCGCAAATTCGGTTTCCGCGGATTCGGACGGCGGACGCTGTGGTTGGACGACGATCGTCGTTGGCGGTTGCTCTTCGCCGCGCTCACTACGCCCTGGCGCCATGGCCGGCGTTTCGCTGGGCGGCGTGGTGGCTTTGGGAGTGGTCGTCGTGGAGTTGCTGTGCGGCGAAATCTGGCGCCAGGCGCCGGTGTCTGGGAACTCGTAGTTGTCTTCAATCAGCTGCACCAGGTCGGCGTCGTTCGCACGATACAGGTATTGCTGGCCGTCGACGAGGAACACAAACGCGTAGCCATCGCCCAGGGCGTCCGACGTGGTTTCGGCCGTGATCAAGAGCGGCGCGCCGGCGGCAACGCTCAGCGTGGCGGCGAGCGCGCTGCGGGCCCGCTCAGCGGCGGCGCTGAGTCGATCTTGCGACGTCGGTGGAGGCGCTTCGGCGACAACTGGCGGCTTCGATGTGAAAATGAACGGTTGCAGCACGCCGGTCAACGGCGGTGGTGGCGGCGCCTGCGGCTGAGGCAATTCCACCGCGCCGATGACAGTGTCCGGCGCCGAGATATCGATGGCCTTGATGTCGCCTGTCGCAATCGAGTACAGCTTGTCGCCGATGAACCCGCTGCGGCGCACGCGGGAGTCATGGTCGATTTGGCCCTTGAGCGTGAGCAGTTGGGTGGGATCGGTCGTATGGACGTCGATTGAGAAGATTGCGAGTTGGCTCGCTTGAACTAGCTCCGTTGACTCGCGATAGCCATCGCCGTCGGAGTCGACGCGCTGGTAGCGCGTGGTGGCGACGGGCAAAGCCAAGAGGCCAAGCTCGGCGTAGTAGGCAAAGGCATGGTGATCGAATGCCGCCTCGCTCGCGCTGAAACGCTCGAACGAGTACTCGGCGATGCGGAGCGGCGCGGTGAGGTCGGAAATGTTGAACAGCGACACTTGCACGGGGCCGCCGAACGTTCCGGGCGTGTTGTGGCCGACGGTCACCAGGTGGTTGGCGTCGATCAATTGGATGTACGTCGAGAAGCCGGGCAGCGTGATATGGCCGAGCGACTCGGGATGGGCGGGATCGCTCAGATCGATTGCGAACAACGGGTCGATCACGCGGAAGGTCGAGATGAACGCGCGGTCGCCCAGGAACCGGACCGAGTAGATCGATTCATTGAGGGCGAGGTTTTGCATGCTGCCGACGTACTCGAATACGCCGCCGTCTTCTTGCAGCACGAACAGCATGTTGTCGTCGCGGCCCGTCCAGTTGCCGGAACCGTGGTTGCTCACCGTCGTGGCGATGCGCAAGTACGAGCCGCTATCATCGGCGGAGAACTGGTTGAGCATCCTGCCGGCGACAGTCGTGGTGGCTACGAAATCGACGCCGCCGGTGGACGGATCCCAATCGAACTTCATGATCCGCGTGATGGCGCCGTCTTCGATGGAGTAATCGTTGTCGAATACGTAAAAGTTGTCGAGCGAGGCGTAGATCGTGCTGGCGCCGGTACTATAAACGGCGGAAGTATCGGCCAGGCCGGGCACGTTGGACGTTACGTTGAAGGAAACAACAGACAGCAGGTCGACCCGTTTGTGCACCAGCGGTTGATAGATTTTCTCGGGGGTCGCGAGCAGACCGGTGCGGGCGAGTTCGCCATCGGCGCCATACGACGTGTAGCTCGGCAGCACGGCTTCGGCGAACGCTCCCTTGTTCGTCGTTACGCGGGCCAGAAATTCCGCGCGGGTTTCATAGCGGCCGGGCGTGGTGGGATCGTTGTCGGTGTCGATGATTTGCGGTTTGGGAGCGATGGCGCTGCGGTTGTCGACGAGCGTGTAGACGAAATCGCCGACGGCGCGGGAATCAACGTACGCGCCGTCCATTGTCGTCTTCTGCACGAGCGTGGGATGCGCACGGTCGCTTACATCGATCACGGTGACGATCGTGGAAGCGGGCGTGTATTGAGAGCCTCCCCAATAGCCGCCGATAACAAGGTCATTCGTGAAGTAAGGGTTGTACCAGGTCCCGCCTGATTGAGAAATTACGGTCAGCCGATCGCCGTGCAGGTATTCAGCGACAGGCCGGCCATCGATGTTGAACTCCGAGGCGACGCGCATGCCGTTCGCAGGCCAGGCGCTAACGATCGCAACGCCGTTCTCGGTAAGCGTGTAAATGTAAGTGGAATCGAATTCGACGATATCGCCTTCGTCGACGCCGGCCGTTTGAACATTCGTTTCCGAATGATTGCGCCCATCGGTGGCGCTAAAATTCACGGCCGCATCGTTCGTCGTGAGTGTTAGGTAGGGATAGGTCGGATAGTACCATTCGTGCTGGCCGAACCAATCCTTGTACCGGTCGAGCGCATCGTCGATGAGAAATTGAATGTATTCGTCGAGGTTGGCAAATTTTGGCGACTGCGTGCTGGCGGGCGTATCGACGACGACACTCACTTCGGCTTTGAAACGGCCATCGACGGTGTAAGTGAACTTGTCGGTGCCCGTAAATCCGGCGGCGGGCTGGTAGATGATCGCGTGTCCGTCGTTGGCGATGGTGACGGCGCCGCCGAACGCGGTGGCTGAGACCGCGGAAATTTGCCCCGGCCCTTGGTGATCGGCGCTGAGCAAGTCGTTCGCAAGTACGGCAAGCAACTGCGGGCCATCGGCTGCGTCGACGCGGTACTGATCGTCGCGGACGCGGCGGATGACGTCGACCGAGACGGTGGCGGTCATGAAGCCATCGACGGTGTAAGTGAACGAGTCGGCGCCGACGAAATCGACTGGCGGCGTGTAGTGCACGGCCCGGCTTCCCGGATCGATCGTTACGACGCCGCCGTGCTGCGATTGCGTCGCGCCGGTGACGAGGCCCGGGCCGGAATAGTAATCATAGTAGCCGTAGTATGAATGGCCGCTGTAAATGCGGAAGTCGTTCGCGAGCACGCTCACACTTTGCGGTCCGGCATTCTGATCGGCGACCGCGTGATCGTCATACACAGCGTTGCTAATCGAGACCCCGACTTCGGCTTCATACTTGCCGTCGACCGTATAGCGAATGGTGTAACCACCGGCTTGCGATGGCGTGAACAACAGGGTCCAGGGGTCCTTAATCGTCACCTGACCGTTGCCCCTAACGAGTTGCACATTGGTGATGGCGCCGAGGCCCATGTAGCCGTTGTAGAAGTGATCGTTTTCCTTGACGCGGAGTTCATACGGCGCGTGGCCGGGTGCGGGATTGAATTCGAAATAGTCGTATTGAGCGAGCGGCTGCACGACGATTCGGGCGTCGGTCTCGAAGACGCCGTCGACCGTGTAGGTGAACCAATCCTGGCCGACGAAGCCCGGGGCAGGTGTGTAGTTGATAGTCTTGCCGTCGGCGGCGATCGAGGCGACGCCACCGTTGTGAGTTGCCCCGACGGCGGTGATTTGCCGTGGGCCTTGGTAACCGTTGCCGACGAAGTCGTTGGCGAGCACGTCGAGCGTGCCGGGCATGTCCTGGTAGATGCTGTGATCGAGATAGTCGTAGCGTACCGGGTTGGTGACTTGCACGCGTACGGTTGCCACGTGGACGCCGTCGGCCGTGTAGGTGAAGGTGTCATTGCCGATAAAGCCCGAGTTTGCTGTGTAGAAAATGCCTTTGCCATCCGGCGCGATCGCGACGCTGCCGTTGGTGGGCTGCGTTACCGCGGTCACGCGATCGACTACATCCTGGTTGTGACCGGAGTTATCTGCGTAGTAGTCGTTCTGGAGAACGTCGAAGTAAAAGTCGGACGTGTTCTCGTCGATGCTGAGATCGTCGTCGGCCACGGGGCGGCGGACAGCTACATACACGGTGGCTTCATACTTGCCATCGACGACGTATCGGAACACATCCTGACTTGGCCCATTGCCAGCTGTATAGAGCAGCGACTTACCGTCGCTCGCGATCGTGACGGCGCCGCCGGCCTGGCTCGCGGTGATGTGGGTAATGCGGCGCTCGCCTGTGTAGGCGGCCCAAAATGGATCGTTTGCGAGTACATCGAGAGAAGTAGCGCTGTGCTGCACCAATTCGTAGTTGTCGTTGTCGAGCGGGGCGGCAATGTTGACGGTGACCTGCGCCGGGTAGATGTTGTCGACGATGTAAGTGAACGTTTCGTACTTTGTGCCGTCGCTCGGCGCGGTGTAGCGGACAGATTTCCCGTCCGGATTAATCGCGAGCGCACCGCCGGCGCTGCCGACGCTAATGCTCGTGATGCGCTTCGCGCCGGTGTAGTCTTGCCAGAACGGATCGTTGTCGAGGAGGTTGAGCTGGTGCACAGTGCCATCGGGCACGAAGCTGAAATGATCGAATGCGAGCGGCGACTGAATCGTGACGTCGACTTGCGAGGCGAACTGGCCATCGACTGCGTACTGGAAAGATTCGCTGCCGAAGAAATCGGCTGGCGGCGTGTAGAGGACGCTGCGATGATCGGGGGCAATTTGGAGGCGGCCGCCCTGGCTGCCGTAGCTCAGCGACGTGATGACGCGAGCGCCAGAATAATCGGCGGCGAAAACATCATTGGCGAGGATGTTGAGCGGCGTCTGCGGGCCGTTCTGGTGGAGGGAGAAATAGTCGGGTGCGAGAACTGCGTCGCCGTTGAGCACATAGCGGCACTCTAGATGCTCGAATTGCAGCCGCCGCTTCATTGAGTATTCCAATTGCCGCACCCGCCGAGCGTGCCGTGCGTTTTTCATAGGAGAAGTCCCCCGATTCGTCCCGAAATGAGTCCCGCCAATCCGCACTGTTGTTCTAGCTCCACGGGCCGGGAACTAGGTAGTTTGTCACGTGATTGGGCCCTGCGATGTGGGCAACGACGCGGCGGGTTTCTCTGGCGGCCGCAATTTAAACATCCCGCCGGTTCTTTGAGAACCGCTGGCCTTCGCACGGTTCGCCCGATTGCGCAAATTCACACAAAAAATCCGCGGCACCCGCGTGACACGGCCCTGGGTGTTCTGCCCATAATGCTGGGAACGGCGGGATAGTATCCAATGATGGCAGATTCGCAACTTGATGCTGGGCAGCTGTTTATGGCGGCACGGGGGGGCTCGAGCTCGTGCCTGGGGCAGTTGCTTGCGCTGTATACGAATTATTTGAAGCTGCTTGTATCGGCACAGCTCGATAGCCGGCTGCGGGCGCGGGTCAGCCCGTCGGATATCGTGCAGGAGTCGTTCTTCGAGGCCCACCGCGATTTTCCGGAGTTCCGCGGCGAATCAATTGGCGAGTTCGTCGCCTGGCTGCGGCGAATTGTGGTGAACAACATTTTGCGGGTTGTCGAGCAGCACGTGTTGGCGGAAAAGCGCGATGTGCGGCGCGAAGTGTCGCTCGAAGAAATCGGCCGGCGGCTTGAACAGTCGACCGCTCGACTCGAATCATTTCTCGCGGGGACGGGCGAGTCGCCGAGCGGTTACGCGACACGCCGCGAAGACGAGTTGATGCTCGCCAACACGTTGGCGAAGTTGCCGGGCGATTATCGCGACGTGATCGTACTGCGACACATTGAAGGGCTGCCGTTCGAGGAAGTGGGGGCCCGCATGGATCGTTCGGCCGGGGCGGTAAGGATGTTGTGGTTGCGCGCGCTCAAGAAGATGCGCGACGTGATGAAGAGTGAGCATTAGCGTGACGCGACCGTTTCCTGATCTCGATATAACGCTGGCGGCGAGCGCTGCGCCGCGGCAGAAGCTCGTGGAAATTCTCGAGTGCTATCTGGCCGACTTGGAGCACGGCGTGGTGCCGGATCAGCAGGCGCTGCTCGATGCGCACCCCGAGCTGGCTGAAGAGTTGCTGCCGTATCTGGAGAGCTTGCAGATTCTTAATGGCGCCACGCGTGATTTGCGGGGGCCCAATGCGCTCGTGGGCGCTGGGAATGGCGAGGGCGATGGCGCGGCCTTGCCGGTGATGCGACAAATTGGTGATTACCGCATCGTGCGGGAAATCGGCCGCGGCGGGATGGGCATCGTGTACGAAGCGCATCAAGAATCGCTCAATCGCCAAGTCGCCCTCAAGGTGCTGCCGTTTGCTGCCGTGCTGGATCAGCGGCAGATCGCGCGGTTTCGCAACGAAGCGCAGGCCGCGGCGCAGCTGCATCATCCGCACATCGTGCCGGTCTTCGCCGTCGGGCAGGAACGCGGCGTGTATTACTACGCTATGCAGTACATTGCGGGCCAGTCGCTCGATCACGCGATCAACGAACTGCGGGCCGCTCCGGGACCCGCCACAGCGCAGAGCACGAAGGTGCGCGGCGCCGTGAATGGTTCGACGACGACGATGCGGTGCGAGGCGGCGTCGAGGCTGGCTGGCAAGAACTCGACGGGGCGGAGCGATTTCTTTCGTACGGTTGCCCGGTTGGGGCGTGAGGCCGCTGAAGCATTGCATCATGCGCACGAGCACGGCATCGTGCACCGCGACGTAAAGCCCTCGAACTTGTTGATCGACAATTTCGGCAAGCTGTGGGTCACTGACTTTGGCCTCGCGCGCATCCAAAGCGAAAACGGCATGACGCTGACGGGCGACGTCATCGGCACGCTGCGGTACATGAGCCCGGAGCAGGCGAAGGGTTCGCCGGTGGTTGACGCGCGCACCGATGTTTACTCACTTGGCTCGACGCTGTACGAATTGGTCACGCAGAAGCTCGCGCATCCCAGCGACGATCGACAGAAGTTGTTGCGGCAGATCGTGGAGGATGAACCCGTGGCGCCGCGGCGGATTAATCCCGCGATTCCCGTCGATTTGGAGACGATCATCCTGGGCGCGATGTCGAAGGGCGTGGGTGAACGGTACGCTTCGGCGCGAGAGCTGGCGGATGACCTGGGCCGCTTTCTCGAGGGCAAGCCGACACTGGCGCGGAGGCCGAAGCTGGCCGATCGGGCTGGAAAGTGGGCGCGGCGACATCAGGCGTTGGTGGGCGTGGCGGCGTGTGCGGTGGCGGTGCTGGCGGTTGTTTCGGCGGTGGGCCTGGTGTTGCTGGCGCGGGAACAGGCGCGCACTTCGGCGGCGCTCGAAGTTGCCGAGCAAAACGCGGAGAAGAGTGAACAAAGTCTCAAGCGTGCGGAGCGCGATCGTGAACAGGCCCGCGATGCCGTGGACCGGTTCGTCATGCTGGTGTCCGATCGACTGGGTGAAATTCCGGGGGCCGAGGGCGTACGTCGGGATCTGCTTCTTGATTCGCTCAAGTATTATCATCACTTGGCAATTGATGCCGGCAGGGATCCGGAACTGCAGCACGACAATGCGGTGGCGCATTTCAAGTCGGCGGTCGCGGCGGCCAAGCTGGGCGCCGTGGCGGACGCCATCCAAGAGTACCAAACGGCGCAGGACCTGCTCGAGCAGCTCTTGGGTGAGCAGCCTCACAGCGCTGCAACGTCGGCACAGCTCGCGGTCGCACACAATAACTTAGGGCTCTTATACGCGGCCCGAGGCGAAGCCGAGTTGGCGCGCAAGGAGTATGAGGCGGCCGTCGCGATTCAGCAGCGGCTGTTGTTCGAGCATGCCGACGATGTTCAGCTCGCCAGTGCCTTCGCGGAATACCAGGCGAATCTCGGCATGTTGTTGGATCAGATGGGAGACTCGAGCGGGGCAGCGAAGAATCTGAATTCGGCGGTCGGTGTGTTACGGCCAATCGCGAATAAGCTTTCGGAGGAGCCACAGCACAGCCGTAATTTGGCGATCGCGCTAAACAACCTGAGCTTCGTGCTGCGTAACTGCGACTTCGCGGCGGCTGAGCGGGCAGTTCGCGAGGCGATTGCGATTCTGGATCGTTTGGCGGAGGGTTCGCAATTGGAGGACGGCCAAAATGATTTGGCGCTCTGCTACAACAATTTGGCCGCGCTACAAAGCCAAAAAGATAACTGGGCGGAGGCCGTGGCGTCGCACCAGCGGGCGATTGTGCTGCAGGAGCAAATGGTGCGAAAGAGCCCGGCCATTGTCCGCTATCGCAGCGAACTTGCGACCAGCTTGAACAATTTGGGTGTGGCTTATTGCCGAGTGAATAAGGTGAGGGAAGCGGACGCCGCGTTTGGCCGGTCGCGCGACATGTTTGCCGAGCTGGCGCAGGACTATCCCGATGAGCTATCGTTTCGCAGTTCACTGGCGGCGCAGCTCAACAACCAGGCGCTGGCGATGGCCGGAATGGGCCGGCATGCTGAGTCGCTGCCAATTTATCGTGCGGCAATCGAGGCCCAGCGCACGTGTCGCGAACGAAATCCGAACTCGGAAGTGATGCGGGAGTTACTGAGCAAGATGTACTACAACTATGGCCAGTCGCTACGAAAGGAAAACCACTGGCAGGAAGGATTTGAGGCAGCGCTTGAACGGCGCGAGTTGTGGCGCGGCAACGGCGAACGCCTGCTCGGTGTGGCCGCTGAACTGGCGGAACTAGACGATAACGTCCGTAGTTTGCACAGTGATGATTCCGCACCAGCACAAATTCCTGGTCTGGATGACACCGTGGTGATTACACTGCAACAAGCGTTCGATGCGGGCTGGCGCAAGAAGATTGACCCAGCGATTGAACAGCGTTTTGCTGCGTTCGCCAAGCACAAGAAGTTTGCGGCGAAGGTGGCTGAGTTGAACCAGCGAATCGCGCAAGCCACATCGAACTGAGGACGGTGGTATGCCTACTTACTTTCAACCGGGTCGGCCGCTGCGTAAGCCGGCGAAGCTTTCTCATGCCGTCGATGCCCGGCGCCGCAAATTGCGCCTGGAACGCATGGAAGGTCGGTTGATGTTGTCGGCAACGACCGGTGAGTACGCGTTGTCGGAGTTCAAAGTCGACATCGCCAGCAATTGGGACGTGCTTACGTATTTTGATGCGGCTAGCACCAATCTTTCGCTAGCATCTGGGGGGACCCTGGCATCGGCGAACGATGGTGGTTTGATTACGAGCGATGTGAACACGCCGCCACGTACGAATAACGACTATACTTCGCATTTCGAACCAGACGCGCCGTTGCTCACGAATACAGATGGATACTCGGAGAACTTGGGAGAGCAGTTTTCGACGACCGCCGCTGGCGCGAACAACGCCTGGACGAACACGGGCGGGCTGCGGCCAATAGGCTTTGTGACTGCCGAAACGGGGAAAATTGAAAGCCCTCCGAACCGTGTGGCCACAACAACAGGCTTGGCGGCAAGCGCAAGCGAAGGCGGCTCGATCGCGCTTTCCTCCCTGCT
This sequence comes from Pirellulales bacterium, assembly GCA_046349975.1. GTDB lineage: Bacteria > Planctomycetota > Planctomycetia > Pirellulales > Lacipirellulaceae > JABDGM01. Next base: position 178,555 of record JAXMBH010000010.1, on the reverse strand, counting down.
CGCCGAAGTGCGCTCTGAGCAGAGTGCTTCTTCGGGCAGCTCCATCGTGGCCGGTTCGAGTATCGATGCAACGCCCAAAGCTGCGAAAGAGCACTCGACCAAGTCCCTTTCGGGCGAATGGGCCCGGGCGGCGGTGTTCTCGATGGTCGGCAACGATCGCGACGTGGTGGCCAGCGCGGCGTACTATCGAATGCATTCGACATCGAATAATAGGTCGACCAATGACGGTACCCCGGCCGCGAACGACCGCGTCGTTCAACCGGGCGCCGCGCAACAACCGGCGGCGACCGAATCGAAGGCGCGGAACAAGCCCGCAGCTCAAGAATCGGAAGCAAGCAATTCTCAGCCGGCTGCTGTCGAAAAGCGGACCGCGAACGCATCACGACGCGCGTTGCCGGTCACGTGGAACTGTGCTGAACTACGTCCCGCGGCGGTGCTGACTCCGGTGATGTTGGCAGAGCAAGTTGCGGTGCGGATCGCGAATGAGAAACGAAATGCGAACGACCTTGTCGTCGGCTATGACGAATTGGGAAAAGAGCCGACGGCTTCCGGCTCTTCGGTGAACAAGCTGTGGCAGCGCAAGGCTCTGGCCACGCCGTTGCTGCTCGTGTTGGCACTTGAGCGCTTGGCGGCTATCAAATCTGGGCAGAAGGGGAAAGCAGCCGTCTCGAGGGAGGGTGACGGAAAAGGGCAACCGCACCGATTTGGCTTCGGCAGCCGAAGCGAGTAGTTTTCCTCCTCAATGTGGGCCCCTACGCGGATTAGCAAACGGCTGCTGGCATGTAGCAGAAAGTGCCAAGGGGAAACAAGAAAATACGCGGGTTTTCCGAATTTTTTCGACCCATAATTGATTTCTTATTCCCCCCCAGGTAGTATCAAGACTGTAGCAGATCGAATTCGGCCATTTAATATTCTTGGGGTCATGCACTGATAAAAGTGCCGGTTGGCATGTCACTTCGGGGTGGCATTGCGCTGGCAGGAGGTTGAGGAACTAATGAGTAGAATCCACCGATTGATTTCTTCTGCCGCGTGCGTGTGCGCGCTCTTCGTCATTGTCTCTGTCGCGCCGGCAGCGACGATTCTCAAGCTGAATCTTGGCGGCGTTGGCCCAGATGTGAGTATGACCGGCGCCGGTGTGCTCTCCACGACGTCTGATGGGGATGCTCTGACCACGGGGAATCAAAATACGGCGATTGAATACACAGGCTTTCTCGATCCGCTGTTTGCGGACGTGCCGTTGTCGGTCGCGTCGTACACGCTAAGCAATTTGCAGACGTCGGCACCGGCTCAAGTGGTCGGCCCAGTGGTTATTCAGGACTACATGGGCGGCACACTGAACCTGTATGGTCCGGCCAACAACCTGCTGCTGTCGGGCAGCTTGTCGAACAGCACGCTGAGCGGCAGCGCCGGCTCGGGTGTTGTGTTCACGACGAGCCTGGGCACGGTGACTGGGGGTTCGCTGCAGTCATACCTGGTCGGTAACAGCCTGTCGATGACGATGAATCTGTCGAACATTAATGGTGGCGCGGGCCTGACGGTGATCAACAACGTGCTGCAGCAATTCTCGGCCGATGCGGCGGTGAACATCTCGGCTGAGGCCGCGGTTCCCGAACCGGTTTCGGCCCTGCTGATGGTAATCGGCTTGCCGTTCGTAGCCGCTTGGCGCCGCCGTGCCGGTCGCTGAGCGATGCCTGTTTCGGCGTTTGATGTGACTTACCAAGGACCTTGCCGCACTACGGGCAAGGTCCTTTTGTCTTGGTGCAGTGCCCACCAGTCGGAATCGCGCTGTGGTGTTGTGTCTTGAATAGCCAGTTAAATGCCCGCACTGACCGAGGATTGAGCTCAAAATTACCGGATACTGGCCGGTGCTTTGGCTGGAGAGCGATTCGCTCGTGCAACCCGTACGACCCTCATGAGCGATCGTGGGTAGATCGGCCTTCAATCTTTACATGGCCTTCATTTCCCGCAGTTCGAGTGTGCAAATTGTTTGAAAAATCAGCCGTGCGTGGCTATACTAGGCAACTAGCAAGCGGCTTGGCGGAACGAGTATGAGGGTTTGTAATCTCGCGCGTGACGAAGTGCGAGCGCCGGTGGCCCGGGGGGCCACTAGCGTCTTAGACCTTACCAACCGAGGGTTGCTGTCATCGTTGGTAGATCCAGCCGTTGGAATCACCTCGGTTGTGATGGGCTCGCTTTGTGAGATGCAACTGTGATTGACCTTCTTGGCATCGCCGTGGCATTCGTGGTCGCGGCCAGCTTCGCATTTTTCTCGACGCCGTACATTGCCCGCTTGGCTGTCAAGCTCGGGGCGATCGATCATCCGGATGGGCGGCGCAAATGCCAGGCCGAGCCCGTGCCGCGGGGCGGTGGCGTGGCGGTCATGCTGGCGGCCTGTTTGGGCATCGTTACGGTGGTGCTGTTTTCGACGCCTGCTACCGGTGGATCTTCTGATTTGCTCTGGCGTGGGCTGTTGCCGGCTGCGGGAATTCTGCTCGTCGTGGGCGTCGTCGACGACGTGCTCACGCTCACCGGCATCTACAAGCTCATCGGTCAGATGTTGGCGGTCAGCGTCCTGGTGGCGGGCGGTACGCAGTTCGACCAGGTGTCGTTGTTCGGCGTGTTGATTCCGCTCGGCGGGTTGCGATTGCCGTTCACGATCTTCTTCTGCCTCGGAGCGATCAATGCGTTCAACCTGATCGATGGGGTCGACGCGCTGGCATCCAGCATTGGCGCGGTGGCTTGCGTGGCGCTCGGCATCATCACGGGCAGTCGCGGCGATGTGGCGGCCGCCCTGATTTGCTTTGCGATGGCGGGAGCGCTGATCGGTTTTCTGAGACATAACGTGGCTCCGGCGCGGGTGTATCTGGGCGACACCGGAAGCATGTTGATCGGCCTCGTGGTCGCGGCCGTGGCGATTGATTGCTCTATCAAACAGCAGGCTGCGTTTGTGCTGGCTGTGCCGATGGCCGTGTGTGCGATCCCGATTTTGGATGCCGCGGCAGCGCTTGTGCGCCGCATTACGACGGGCCAGAGCGTGTTCACGCCCGATCGCGGTCATTTGCATCACGCGCTGCTCTTGCGGGGCTGGTCGGTCAACAAGACCGTGCTGATTATTACGGCCCTCGCCGGGCTGACGTGCGGCGGCGCGCTGGTGAGCTATTTCACCGGCAATGATTTGTTCGCTTTGGCGATTGTGGGCGGCGTGTGCGGAATGTTGGCGCTGGCGCGTGTGTTCGGCCATGTGGAGGCTGCGCTCATCGCCTCGCATTCGCTTTCGCTCACAAAGTCGATTCTGTCGCGGAGCGCGCTGCGACGTGCTCCCGAGACGGAGAGCGCTTTTCAACTACAAGGAAGCCGCAAGTGGCACAAGTTATGGGTCGCGTTGCGGGAAGCGGCGCCCGTTTATAACCTCTCGGGAATGACGCTGCAGATCGGCATGCCGCACTTGCACGAGTCTTTCTACGCGAATTGGAAGAGCAATGAGCCAGCCGCGGCCAGCAACCCGTGGCGGGTTACTTTGCCGCTCAAGCTCGACAACCAACCTGTGGGCAAGCTGACGGTCATCGGCTCGACGGATGGCGCCGAAGCGCTGACCGATCTGCGGCAGATTATCGAGTTTTTGGAACCGCTGCACGGCCAGATTTCTGAACTCATCGAAGGCGGCAAGCGAGCTGCCGACCGCGAACGAGTTGTAGCGCCAGCGAGTGCGTTTCATATTGAGCGAACCGGGGCGCTGGATGCCGTGCCCGGGCTGTTGAACTAGACCGGCGGGAGTGGCCGGCACGCCGCCGAGCGCAACTCGAATGTGCCGGCGCCGAGTCGCGGCATGTTTTCTAAGCCAGCTGGTTCGGCCGTCGCAGCCAGCGCGCGCTGAACCGTCCGTACGCGCTCGTGGAGCAGCGGACGGCGTCTCGGCGGCCGGTGACGCAATTCCGGAAGCGAATTCGGTTTTTTCGGATTGCAATTCATCGCCAACGAAGTTGAATTATTAGAAGCAGTTTCAAAATCGTGGGCTAGCGCCCTGCGGCTAATCGGATTAGCCGCAATGCGCTAGCGTCCGGTTCGCGTTGCTAGTTTTGAAACTACTTTTCGTTTGCGGTTGTGTTCTTTCTTGGACCGGCGGGCGGAGCGCGGCATGGCAGTGAGTGAAACTCCGGGTTCGAATTATCCGGCGACCCCGCAAGCAAACGTGACGACGTCGCCGGCTTCATCGGCGGATTCTGCCGTAGCCCTAATCGGCCAGCGCGGCAAATGGCTGGCGCTAATTGCGGCGCTTCTCGGTTGGATGTTCGACGGATTCGAAATCGGCATGTTCCCGCTGGTGGGGCACAACGCGCTCAAAGACCTGCTGGGCACGGAGATCGCAGCCAACGCCAGTGTGGCAACCGAGTGGTTTGGTGTGATCATGTCGGTGTTTTTGATCGGTGCGGCGACGGGCGGCGTGATCTTCGGCTGGTTGGGTGATCGCATTGGCCGGGTGCGGGCGATGTCGCTCAGCATTTGTACGTACGCCATCTTCACAGGGCTGTGCGGCTTCGCGACGCAAGCCTGGCACATCGCGGTGCTGCGATTCGTGGCGTCGCTGGGAATGGGCGGCGAATGGGCGCTCGGCGTGGCGCTCGTGACCGAAGTGTGGCCCGACCGCTCTCGGGCATTTCTTGCCGGGCTCATCGGCGCGGCTTCGAACGTTGGCATGTTGCTCGTCGGCTTGCTGAGCTTGGTGCTCGTGAGCTTTATCAGCGGCGCCGGGCAACTGCTGCTCAGCATCGGCTTTACGCAACAAGCCGTCGAAACGATTCTACATGGCGAAGGATGGCGGTTGCTCATGGTGGCGGGCGCGCTGCCGGCTTTTTTGACCGTGTTTATCATTTACCTTGTGCCGGAGTCGCACCGCTGGCAGGCGGAGCGGGCCAAGGGCACGACCTCGCACTTTGCGACGCGCGATTTATGGGGCGTGCTTGTCGGCGCTGCGGCGGCGGCGATCATCGTGGCGATTTGGTCGCCGGCGTTTGCAGGTAGCATGCGGTGGATGCTTGGATGGAACGCTGCCGCGCCATTGCCACAGTGGGCCGACGCGGCGCGGTGGCTCGCGACGACGGCTGGCCTGGCGATCGCACTCATGGGCTTTATTTTTCCCGTCGCTCGCTACTTGCGCCGAGCGGAAGAGTCGGGCAGCCTGGCGCGGGGAGACCGAAAGAAATATGTCGGCCGCATGCTGCTGGGGGCTTCATTAGCCGGTGTCGCGCTGTTGGGTACGTGGGGTTCGCTGCAATGGGCGCCGAAGTGGGCGAGTGCCTTGGCGGCGGCGCTGCCGAACAGCGGACAGCCTCTGCATGCGAAGGAGTACACGCAAATCGCATCTGCGGCGGGCGCTGTCGTGGGCACGATCGCGGCGGCGCTCATCGGCGGATGGATTGGTCGTCGAATTACGTATGCACTTCTCTGCGTTGGCTCGTTCGTATCGTTGGCGTACATGTACCAGTTCAATGATGCGTATGGCACGAAATTGCTCGCCTCCGTTTTTGTTGCCGGAGGCTTGACGGCCGCTTTCTATGGTTGGTTTCCACTGTATTTGCCGGAGCTATTTCCGACGAGCATTCGGGCGACGAGCCAAGGCTTTGCTTACAACTTCGGCCGCGTTCTCTCAGCACTCGGCTCCGTTCACACGGCGACGCTCACGGCGTTCTTCGCGCGTGACATCGCGCCGGACCGGCTGGAGCTGGACGCCTTTCCCAAAGCCGGCGCAGCTCTGGCCGCGATTTACATTATTGGCGTGTTCATTATTTGGCTTGGTCCCGAGACCAAGGGCCGCCCGCTGCCTGAGTGACACGTCGTGGTGTGTTCGCTCCGTCGTAAGAGGCGGGGGGAAGGAATGCCGGCAGGCGTTTTGCTATAGTCTAAGCAAGCACGCCGCCGCGGAGTTGCGCGGCCGATCATCTGCCTGGCACCATCGCGAACTTTTCGCGATCGAATTCCGCAGGGGGACGACATTGCCATCCGATTTTTTGACATCGCGCGAGGAGCCGACGATTGACGTCGGCTTGGTGGATTGCGTTGCAGCGGCTCAAATTCTGTTGACTGGCTCGTTTCGTACGGACGATGGTCAAGTGCTGCCCGCTGGGGAGCTGCGTGTACGCAGTCGCTCGGGAGTGCTTTACCTCGAGGGAGTGGGGCACGGCGAATCGCAGCGAGTCCGTCTGACGCCGGTGGAACTCGATAGCTGCCAATTCAGCATGGAGGCGACAATCGGCATCAACTTTCATTGGCAGCAGCGCGAGATGCAGGTATTTCGCGGCGGGCTGCAGGTCGTGCCGATGCCGGGCGACCGGCTGACGGTAATCAACCGCGTTCCCTTGGAGACGTATTTGCGGTCGGTCGTTTGCTCGGAAATGAAAGCCAGCGCACCGCGAGAATTCATCAAGGCGCATGCGATCATCTCGCGCAGCTGGCTGCTTTCACAGCTGGTTGCGCGGGACTCAGCGCCGCAGGGCAGCGTGGCCAAGCAAGCTGACTTTGAGGGAGAGCGCATTCGTTGGACGGAGCGCGATGCGCATGCGGCATTCGACGTTTGTGCCGATGACCATTGCCAGCGTTATCAGGGAATTGCGCGGATCGACGCGCCGGGCGTAGTCACGGCGATCGACGCGACGCGTGGCGAAGTGTTGATGTACGGCGGGTTTCCCTGTGATGCCCGGTTCAGCAAGAGCTGCGGCGGCGTGAGTGAAGAGTTCCCGACGGCGTGGGGCGAGCAATCGGCGCCGTATCTGGTGGCGCTACGCGACAATCGCGGGTCGGATCGGCGGCCGCCGTTGCTATATGACGACGCGTCGATGCGGGAGTTTCTGGGCAATCCGCCGGATTCGTATTGCGATTGCCACGTTGCGTCGATCCTGGGTGCCGTGTTGAATGACTACGATCTGACGACGAAAGAGTTCTTTCGTTGGCGCGTGCGATTGACGGCCTCGGACGCGACGCGGCTCGTCTGCGAAAAACTTGGCATCGATCTCGGGCGGATCTTGAACCTGGTCCCCGTCGAGCGAGGTCCGTCTGGGCGATTAATGCGGCTGCGGTTGGTGGGCGAACGCGGTTCGCTGGTGATCGGCAAGGAACTCGAAATTCGCCGGGCGCTTTCGGAGTCGCATCTCTACAGTTCAGCGTTTGTGGTTGATGCCGAAGGGCCCGCCGGTCGACCAGATGCATTTGTCTTGACCGGCGCAGGGTGGGGGCACGGCGTCGGGCTGTGCCAGATCGGGGCGGCCGTGATGGCCCACGAAGGGATCGGCTGCCACGCAATTCTAGAGCATTACTATCCCGGCGCGGGCGTGGAGCGGCTCTATGGTTAGCGGCTACCGCGCGCCATTGCTACCATGGCGTTGCCGGGGCGACGTACATTCACAGAGTCCTGCTAGGGGATAGGCGATGGAAGAAGGATCCGCGCGGCGGTGGACACGACGGGACATTCTCAAATCGGCAACGGTTGGGGCGGCAGTGACGACATTGCCAACATGGTTCCTCGAAAGCAGCGCTCCGCGTGTCCTTGCTGTCGAGAAATCGCCGAATGAGAGGCCGAGAGTCGCGCTAATTGGGTGCGGCGGCATGGGCACGGGCGATGCCCGATCAGCCGAGCGGTTTAGCGACATCGTCGCGGTCTGCGACGTCGATAGCAGCCATGCCGAGAAGGCCCGTGAGACTTTCAAGAAGGCCGAGGTCATTTACGACTTCCGCAAGGTTTGCGATCGGCCGGATATCGATGCCATCATCAATGGTACGCCGGATCATTGGCACACGCTCGTGAATTTGCGTGCGCTTCGTAGCGGCAAGGACGTGTACAGTGAGAAGCCGCTGACACTCACGATCGACGAAGGCAAGCGAGTCGTGGCCGCCGTGAAGGAGACCGGCCGCATCCTGCAAACGGGCAGCCAGCAGCGCAGCGATCGCACGTTTCGCCTCGCCTGTCAACTGGTTCGCAACGGCCGTGTGGGAAAAGTCGAGCGAGTGAAGGTGTGGCTTCCCATGGGGTTGCGCGAGGGACCGTTTCAATCGCAGCCTGTGCCGAAGGGACTGGATTGGGATTTCTGGCAAGGTCAGACGCAACCAACCGCATACGTGCCCGAGCGTTGCCACGTGAAGTTCCGTTACTGGTGGGATTACTCGGGCGGTACGATGACCGATTGGGGCGCCCACCACAACGACATCGCGCTATGGGGGCTGGGCCGGGAGCGCAGCGGGCCAGTGAGCGTGGAAGGAAAGTCGCTCGCGGCGCCGATCCCGGGCGGGTTCACGGCCGCCAGCCAGTATGGCGTGAAATATGTTTACGACGACGGCATCGAGCACACGGTGCAAAGCACCTCTGCCAATGGTTGGGCGGGGGCAGTGCTCGGCCAGCCGGGACCGGACGAGAAATATCACGGTGTGCAGTTCGAAGGCGCCGACGGATGGATCTACGTCACGCGCGGCGGCACGATCGAAGCCAGCGACCCGTCGCTCATCGATAAACCGCTGCCTGGCGACGCGGTGCGGCTCTACGCCAGCGATGATCACATGGGGAATTTCTTCGAGTGCGTGAAGACGAGGAAATCACCAATCTGCGAGGCTGAAATTGGCCATCGCTCGGCATCCATCTGTCATTTGGGCGTGATCTCGATGCGGCTCGGCCGGAAACTCACCTGGGATCCGCAGCAGGAAACGTTTCCCGCCGATGCTGAAGCGGCGTCGATGCTGAGCCGTGAGATGCGGAAACCGTACGACTACGAATCGGTGTGACGGGTGTCGTGTTCACTTAGCTGAACAGCGCACAGAGTGCGAGGCACATGCGGTGGGGGATCTTGGCGCCAGTCGGACGCGACGCAATTAGTGCTAGCGCGATGTCGCGCATGTTTCGTCCTAGAAGTTCAATCGCACCCGTGCGTAGCTGATCGTGTTGGGTACATCTTTGCGTTGGCCGAGCATTTCCAGCGTGTGGGAGGGCGGGGAGCCGGCCCGCACGGTCGCGGTGAAGTAGTTGATGAACGGATGGGTGAACGCGATTGTTTGGGGCTGGCCCGTCGTGCCGCCGGGAAGAATCTCTTGGATGCGGTTCTCAAATATCGGTTCGTTGTTCGGACCGCGGCCGGCGGCTAAGTATACCAAGAAGAGCCGGTTGTCAGGAGTTGCGTGCAACCGCGGGGCGCTCGCGATGGTTTCATCCCTCGCATTGCCTTCCTGCACGATTGCCCGCCGATCAATAACCTGGCCCTCGTGCAGGCGGGCATAGCCAATCGAATGGCTCTGCTTGGCAGCTGGGAAAAACTTTTCACGGAGCCGCGGGTCGATCGCGCGCTCGGTCCACACAATGTGGACATCGCCGCTGGGCGCGAGCCACAAGTCGCCGGGCATAATCCAGCCGCAGGTTTCTTCGCGGCTGGCGATTTCCACCCACTCGGCGAATGGTTTTTGGGTAATGTCCGGCGTCCAGGTGTAGAACAATCGGCGGAAGTCGTAATCCCAGTCGCGGCCTGTTAGTTCACGCTTAAACTCGCGCCACGCCTGCTTCGGTTCGACGATGTCGCTCACGCCGACGAAGTGCACTGCGCGATCGTGCAACGCGACGTTCGGGTAGCATACGCGAATCGGCTGGGGCTTCTCGTACTCGGCCCCCCAGGGCCATTTGAGTTGACCGTGGGCGCTCCATTTTCCTGAACGCTCGAAGAATGTCCACTCGGCATGCGCGTAGCCGACATTTTGAAACAGCAGCAATTCACCGGCTGAACTGTCGGCCGCGAATGTGCGGTATGAATGCTCTGTAAATTTCGGCGTGCCTTGCCAAGTCGGTGTCAGCGATAAGGGTCCTGCTTGAATATCTGCGGCGCGAAATTCGAGCACGTCGGGGTGGGCGATCCCTTCGGATTTGGGTGGCACGGCCGGAGTTGCCGGATTCACCGATACGAATACGCGGCCGTTCGGCAAGACGGCGGCTGGTGACGGCTCGCGTGTCAGGCCGCTTGTGTCGCTGTACACGCGGTGCCAACCGTTTTCCTGCCGTTCGCTCAAGAACCAACGGCAGTTATCGAGCGGCGCGACGCCAGGAACCGTTTCGAGACCGGTCGCAAACGTGCGTTCGCCGCTGCGCACCAAGCAGGTGGATCCGGAGCACCACATCGGGCCGGCGCCGTTGTTGGGGTCGGCGTAGGTGTAAACGTCTTCTTCGATTTCGACGACCGGCGAGACTTCGGCCGCCGTTGTGCACGGCGAAGTGTTCGCCAACAACACGAGCAAGAGTAAGGTTATCGTCATTAAACCGTTTCGGTCGAGCGTCATAGCCATCGTTTGATCCATGCCCAGGCTTCCTCCTGCATTGCGACATTAAATTCGTGCGGCGCATCGTACAGGCGGGTGACGCAGTGGTCTTTCGCCCCCGCTTTCACGTAGCAAGCGTGCAGTTTCTCGAAAGCGGCCTGCACGCCATCGGGATGAAACAATTGGTCTTGCGAACCATTGATAACGAGCAGCGGCGTTGGCGCGGCGAGCGCGGCAACATCGGGATAGTCGAGTTCGCGATACAGCCCCGGGACGATCATCGTGTGGCCGATCGTGTTCAATACGTGGTTCCTGAGTTGCCACGGGAAGGAGGTCATCCAGCCGACGGCGACAGCGACTTTGATTCGCTCATCGAGGGCCGCTAAGTGGCACGAGCGGAAGCCGCCGACCGACAGGCCCACGCAACCGATGCGATTGCGGTCGACATCGGGCCGAGAAACCAGATAGTCGATTGTGCGGCGGTCGTCCCAAAAGATGACGCCCGGCCAGGTGAAGCCGGCGGCGTAAATTGTGCGGGCGACAAGCGGCTCGCTCTGGCCGGCGCGCTTGTTGAATTCGCGCACGCGTTCACCGGTGAGCGAACTGGATCGATCGCGCCACTCCGCGGGGTCAGGGTCCAGCAGCATCCGCCGCTCGCCCCAGTAGAACATATCGATGACGATGACGAGGTACCCTTGGCGCACCAATTCGATCGCCAAACTCTTGCCGCCGTAGTACTTCTGTCGGAATTCGCGCAGTGCTGCGTGCTCGCCGGCGGTTTCGAGAAGCTTCTCTTTTCCCCACAAATAAAACCCGCCGTGGTCGTGCAGCGCGACGATCGCCGGGTAGGGTGGGGCGGCGTTCTTGGGAATGAGGACGACCGCGGGCACGCGCAAGCTCGGCGTTGTGTTGAAGGTGACTTTTTCGCAGATGCAATCGCCGAGGTCTTGCCGGTCGATTATTTCCGCACCGGGGCTGCAAGCGGGCGGTGCGTAGTGAAGCAACTCAAGCAATCGCCCGCGGGCTGTGTGCTGCCAATCGCTCAGGGAGATGAACTTTTCGTTGAGGTACGAGAGCGGGAAGTCAGTCTTAACCGCTTGGGAATCGATGAACGGGAAGAGCGAGCCGACAGCGGAGCCCGTGATGGATTCGTTGGTGCTGAGCTGCAGCGCAGCTGGTGTGGCTGCAGCGAATCGGTCGGCCAACAGCGTGCCGATGGCGGCCGAGGCTGCCGTTCCTAAGAACGCCCGGCGCCCATGCCGCGAGTTGTCGGTCGGCGACGTCGCTGGAACACTCGCTGTTGATTCCGGGATACTGGCTGGGTCAGTTGCCATGTTGAAAGTCGTCCCCTCGTCTGCCTGAGTGATGACCCGCGTTAAAAGTCGGAGCTGCGCCGCAGGTTTGAGTATACTGGGGATGACCGCGGTGCGCTGGAAATGCAATTCTTCCTGGCAGTCGATGCCGGATCAATTAACGTTTGTGACGGCACAAGCACACTTATAACTCCAGCAACGTCGCACGGCAGAAACTTGGCAGAGTCCGGCATGGCCAGGATCCCTCACATTGCCCTGTTGATCGAGACCTCGCGTGAGTACGCGCGGGGGCTGCTGCGCGGCGTCGCCCGGTACCACCACGAAAACGGCCCCTGGTCGATCTATTTCGTTCCGCACGGGCTCGATGAACCACCGCCCACTTGGCTCAAGCATTGGCAGGGGGACGGCATTCTGTGCCGCATCAATAGCACGCGGATGGCCCGAGCCGTGCTTGCGACGGGCATTCCGGCGGTCGATGTTCGTGGAGCGCTCTCCGAGAGCGGGGTGCCGTTCGTGGGGCTCGATAACCGCCCGATCGCGCGGCTGGCGTATGATCATCTGCTGCAGTGCGGGCTGAAGAACTTCGCATTTTGCGGCCGGCCGCGTGGCGAAAACCCGCCGCAGGACTTGCGGTGCGATTATTTTGTTGGGCTTGTGGAGCAGGGTGGTCAACGCTGCGAAGTTTTTACTGGAGTGGGCCACCGGGGAGGCAAACGGTCTTGGGAGCAGGAGCAAGAGGAGATTGCCCGCTGGCTGAAGAAGCTGCCCAAGCCGGTCGGAATCATGGCGGCGAACGACGATCGCGGCCGCCAGGTGCTCGACGCCTGCCGGCGTGCCGGGTTGAGCGTGCCGCACGAAGTGGCTGTGCTGGGCGTGGACAACGACACGAATCTGTGCAGCCTGTGTACGCCGCCGCTTTCCAGTATCGAAACCAACGCCGGTCTCGTGGGCTACGAGGCGGCTGCGCTGTTGATTCGCATGATGCACGGCAGCAAGGTGCCGCAGGAACCGGTGCTGATTGGTTCGCCGCGCGGGTTAGTGCGGCGGCAATCGACCGATATCCTCGCGATTGAAGACGTCGAAGTTGCCAAGGCGCTGCGATACATTCGCGAGAATGCCTGCCGCGGAATTCAAGTGCGCGACGTGCTGGCACAGACCAAGCACTCGCCCAGCACGCTGGAACGGCGTGTCAAAGCGCTGTTCGGCCGCAGCGTCAAAAGTGAAATTACGCGTGTCCGGCTGGAGACGGCGAAGCTGTTGCTTCAAGAAACAAATCTGCGTGTTGCCCAAATCGCGTCGCGCACGGGATTCAACGAGGCGAAGTATTTCTGCGAAGTATTCCGCTCTGTAGAGGGGGTGACGCCGACGACTTTTCGCAAGCGATTTGTAGTCGCGCGGTCAGATTGAGATCAGTTTTGGTTGTGATGAAAAATTGGTATCTAAATCCACAAAATTGGAACGGGAACCTGTGGTTTTTATTTACACTAGCGGATGACAAACGGCGGCTGCCACAGGCGACAGGCGGTAGCTCCGAATGTATGGCAGGCCGTGCTTTGGGCACGCAGGTCATCGGCTCTTCTGTTTCGGTTGTTCTTTCTCGAATTGCATAGCCCACGATTTCTTCAGTGGTTTCGGCAGCTCAATGTGGCGTGCGGCGAATTGCGGGGCCGCTTGGGTCAAGGCGATAGAGGTTAACTATGGATCGGTTGTCAAATTCGGTTGGGCGGTTGGTGCTGGCGACGTTCGGCGTGCTGTTCCTTTGGACGACATCAGCCACGGCAGCCGACTTGGACTTCAATGTGGCTAGCGGAAACTATACCGCGGCGGGCAACTGGGTCGATGCGACAACTGGCGCTCCGGCTGCTGCAGCGCCGACGCTTGGCGACAATGTGTTTGTTCGCAACAACGGCACGCTCACGATCAACAGCGATGTTGGCGCCACGCTGATTCGCATCGGCTCGGAAAAGACCGTAACGTCCGGCGAACCGCCGGTCGACACGCAAGTGGGCATGGGCGGCACTCTGGTGTGGACCGCCGGCGAGATCACTGGCGTCGAAGGCTTTCATATGGGAGGTCCAGACCTTCGTGTCGGTCGCCACATCAATCTCTCGGCTACGCAGCCGGTTGAATACGATTTCCCCGGCACGGTCACGCAAAATGGCGCGACAACCAAGATCTTGCTCAAGAATCCCGAAAGCCGCATCACGATCGGCGACAGTGGTTCGCAGCCAAGTCCGCTGAGCTCCTATACCCTTGTGAACGGCGTCATTGGCTTGGCCGTGGGCGGCTCAGGCCTGGATGGGGCCAACAGCAACAATGGTATCAATGTACGTAATGGCACGTTCACGATGACCGGCGGGCAAATTATCGACGCCACGCCGCAGGATCTCATCGATGGCGGCGTAACGACCCAGCGGTTCATGACCGTCTCGAGCAACGGCGGCACTGCCGGAAGCGAAAACTATAGTCTGGCGACCTTCAGCGGCGGCAGCGTGAATGTACTCGGCGGTCTTCGCGTCGCCCCGAGCTCGAATTCGTTCGGACGCGTCAACATCAACGGTCCCGTGACAATCGTCACTGGCGGCGATACTTCGATTGGCTACAACGCCAACAACGGCGTCGGCGAATTGAATATGAGCGCTGGCTCTTACCAAGTTGGTCGGACCGATCTCACCGGACTGACCGGCAGACTGCAGATCGGACACCGGGGCAAGGGCACGCTGAACATGTCTGGCGGAAGCATCAGTGTCACAAGAGAAATTCGCGTTGGCGCCGAACTGGCGGCCGGCGGCAGCGCCATTAACATGACAGGCGGCTCGATCACAACACCCGCCCTGAATATGGGCGTCGTGGGCAGCAACACGTTCAATACTTCGTACGCCGGGGCATCGATCATTCTCGATGGCCCCGCCGCTGCTTTCACACACACTTCGGCTGCCAACACCAGCGCTGCGATCATTGGTGATCACGGCAAGGCATTGTTCGAGGTGCGCCAAGGCACGGCGGTGCTCGGCGGCGGCGGAAATGTCATCCAAATCGGCAACACTGCCGATAGCGAGCCGACGATCAATGTAAAGGGCGGTAAGCTGACGCTCGGCGGCACGCTGACCAGGACAATTCTCACTGGGCCAGCGCCCGTAATTGGCCTCACCGGCGGCACGCTTGAGTTCAATAACCCCAGCACAGCGGCAGCGCAGGGATTTCAAGCAAACCTGACGAATACCGGCAGCAAGCTGATTGCCAAGCCGAGCGCGCTACTGCAGGTGAATGTCGGCAGCGTGTCGCCGGCGATCCCGGCCAGTTTTGCCATGTCGAGCGGAAGCTGGGATATCGATATCGGTGCTCATGCCGTTCTTGGCGCGGATTGGTTCAATGCGCCTAATGGTACGGCCTCGCTGACAGGCGGCACGCTTAACATCAATTACCTGCCTGGCTTCACGCCGAACGACAACGAAGTGTTCCGCATTTTGCGAGGTGGTCTGGGTGTTACGCTCACCAGCGGCGCTGTCACGATTGCGGGCGCTGGTGCGGGCCACTGGATGTTGCAAACGGTTCCGATCTCGGGGGCCGACGCGGAAATTCAGTTGAAATACATTGCCTCAGTGGGCGTTTCGGGTGACTACAACGGCAATGGTGTCGTCGACGCAGCGGACTACGTGCTGTGGCGCAATGGCGGGCCTTTGCAGAACGATCCGACGCCTGGCGTTCAGGCTGCCGACTACGACTACTGGCGGTCGCGGTTTGGCGCTACGTCTGGCGCGGGTACGGGATTGGGCGCAGCGTCGGCGGCTGTGCCGGAACCGTCATGCGTGGCGCTCGCGGTGTTTACTTTGTTGGGATGGTTCGCGACATCAAAGCGAAATCGGAATTACACGGAACTGAATTAACGATCGGTGCCAGTGAAATTGTTGGATTGCAGCGATCAATTACCTATGGAAGGTGGAATTATGATGCGATACATGCGGAAGCGGCCGCGAATCGATGCGGACGCCGCCAACAGTAAGGGCCGCAATCGCAGTGCCTTCACGCTGGTCGAATTGCTGGTCGTAATCGCCATCATCGGCATTTTGGTGGCGCTTTTGCTGCCAGCCGTGCAGGCCGCACGCGAGGCGGCGCGGCGTAATCAGTGCACCAACAATTTGAAGCAATTGGCTTTGGGCGCCCTGAATCATGAAGCCGTGTACAAGCACTTCCCGTCGACGGGGCTCGGCCATGGTTGGGTCGGTGATCCGAATTTTGGAAGTGATCGTAAGCAGCCTGGGGGCTGGATATACAACGTGCTGCCCTTCATCGAGGAGCAGCAAATTCATGACATGGGCCTGGGGGTCGGTACGTCGTCGACGGATGCTGCCCGAAAGAAAATCTTCGCGCAACGTGCAGCGATGACAGTCAAGGCGCTGGTTTGCCCGACACGCCGAGCTGGCGGGCCGTACGTTAAGCAGGTCTCAAAGACCGATCCGACGACGGAAGCGATTAGTTTCAGCAACCAGGATGCCACCTTTACGAATGCCCGATCGGATTACGCGGGTAATATCGGCAACGGCCGCGACTCAACATTTCCGGGCGGTTCGTCGCCAGAAAGCACAGATTCACCGAATTTTGAATCGATTACGGTGAACGTGGCGCTCAAGGATTTTGCAAAGCAAGCGACCGGTGTTTTCACCTATTGGAGTTTCAATCGTTTGAAATCGATTACCGACGGCTTATCAAAAACCTATTGCGTAGGGGAAAAGTGGATTCGACCAGCCTACTACGAAAACGGCTTGGACAGCGGCGATGATCAGAACATGTATTGCGGCATGGATCGCGACAACCTGCGGTGGGGGCGGGCCAAAGATACCTGGCCAGACGATGCAGGCGCGATTCCACCCATGCCCGATAGTGCCGGCCTCGACCTTACCAACGGCGGCTACGACGGCAGTTTTGGAAGTGCGCATTCCGGAGTCTTTCTGATGTCGATGTGCGACGGCTCGGTCCATGGAGTTAGTTTTGACATCGATCTCGTCATGCATGGTCGACTTGCAAACCGGAAGGATGGCGAGCCGGTCACGCTACCGTAAGTTGGGGCCACGGGGACAGTCTTTGAAGATCGTAAGTCGTTTCTGTGACACTTTGATCAGGATCACCATTGCGTTGCTAATTTGGCTATTACCACACCGCTTATCGGTTGGTTACTTGTGAAAGGGGATTGCTAATGATTCGCTTCTATGATCGGACAACTCTGCAGACGACTCTTCGCATGCGAGTCAGCATGCGGGCGCTGGGCACAGCGTTGGTCGGTTCGAGCCTGCTATTTGCAGCGGTGGCCAGCGCGGCAACGATCGACTTTAACACCGCGGTCGGCAACTACGACAGCGCGCTCGACCCCGATGCCGGCGCGACCCCAAACTGGATTGATACAACCCAAGCGGTGCCGGCCGCTCCGCCCGCTGTCCCGCCGACAAATGCGGCAGTGGGGATCCCCGCCGCGTCCGATGATGCTTTCGTGCGAAACGGCGGCACGGCCACGATCACGAGCGCGGTTGTCAACAATTCGTTCGGCGTAGGCGCTGCCCGGACGGTGTACACCGACGACGGCGTGAACGTGATTCAAAACGAGGCCGGTGGCAACGGCACCGTCAACATGCTCAGCGGTTCGCTCTCCGGCAGCGGTGCGAACGGACTTGCATTGCGGTTGGGCGGTGTCGGCCTGTCGGCCGCGGGCAGTCCGGTGTTCACCGGCACCTTCAATCAATCGGGCGGCACGGTCAACCTGAGCGTCGGCGGCAACCCCGGCAGCGTGCTCGTCATCGGTAGCCAGGGCACCACGGCATCACCCACGAGCGCGTACAACATGACGGGCGGGCAAATCAAAATGACGTACGACGCGGGGAACCATGTGGGCATCAACGTGCGCAACGGCACGTTCTACATGGCGGCCGGTTCGATCACGAACAACGAAGCCGATGGTGTCGGCAATTACGACCAACGTTTCATGACGATCTCGAGCACGAGCGGCCCCTCCAACGCTCAGCATAATGTGTCGTCTGCGACGTTCACCGGCAGCGCGGTGGTCGACGTGCACCATGGCATTCGTGTCGCTCCGAACAATCGCGCCGAGGGATATCTCACACTCTCGGGGGGCGCCAGCATCAAGCTCGGCAACGATCTGCAACTGGCCGCCAATGCCGGCACGGCCGGCTCGGTCGATGCCGCGTATGGGCAGTTCGATATGAGCGGCGGCTACCTGCAAGTTGGCCAATACACGGCCACGGCGAGCACGTTCGAGAAGAAGTTCATCATCGGCGACGCCGGCCGCGGCGTGTTTACGCAAACCGGCGGCAGCGTCCTCGTGGGCGATGTGCTCCGCATGTCGAACAACGCGGTGTCTAGCGGTCTCATGACGATGAAGGATCCCGTCGGCGGTCCAACCGGCATTCCGTTTACGTTTACGACCCGCAACGTTGAAACGCGCAATACGGCCACGACTGATGCAACGTTGAATTCCGATGTCATCATCGACAGCGTGGATGCCCGGTTCATTCAAACGAACATGGTGAACACTGGCACCGGCCTGACGCTGCTTGGCAGCACCAGAATCGGCGGCAACGGTAAGTCGACGTTCGAGATTCGCAAAGGCGATGTGCGTTTTGGGCAGGTGGCAGTTCCGGGCGTCGATTTTGGCGGCAACCTTGAACTTTCCGGAAATGCCGGCTCACGAGCCACCCTGAATCTACTCGGCGGGAAGCTCACGATCGGCGGTAATGTTACCCGCACGAACACCGCGACCGCTTCGACGCCGGTCGTGAACCTGAGCGGCGGACAACTGGTGCTCGACCCGCAACTTGCCGCTCCGACCGCCGTTGCCTGGCAGACCGACTTCAAGAATATTGGCAGCCAGATCACAACACGGCCCGGCGCGCTGCTGACTGTGAATGTTGGCGTCGGTACTACGCTTCCAGGCAACTTCGAAATGTCGGGCGGCAGCTGGGATTTGGATATCGGACCGGGCGCCGGCTTCCTTGCCAATGGCTCCGACCGGTTCGTCATGCTCAACACGTCGCCGACGCCGGGCACCGGCAAACTGCTTGGCGGCACGCTGAATCTGAATTATCTAGGCGGCTATGTGCCTGCGTTTGGCGATTCGCGAACGATTGTTCGGGCGGCGACCGGCGGCAGCGTCACCTTGGGCTCAATTGCCATCAATGCGCCAGGCGGAGACTCGCACTGGATCGCAGAGACTGTGGGGCTCGACATTCGGCTCACTTACGTTCCCGAGCCGGCGTCGTTTGTGATGGCAGCCGTGGGATTGTTGCTCGGAATTGGCGGAATTCGCCGGCGTCCGTAGCAGGTGAGTTCTATTGGAAAAGCAGTAAAAGGATGTCGTGTGCAGGCTGGGCCGCGGACGCCCGCGGCCCAGCCACTTATTACAGCAGCCGTGCAAATGGTTCGTTTCGGAAGGGATGACATGGGTGAACATCGCCGCGAGTTTCTGCGTAAGTCGGCCGCCACGATCGCGGCAGCTGCCAGTGGTGCGTTGCCGACGATCATATCGCCCCGCGCGTTTGGCAGTGCCAAATCGGCCCCGCCGAGTGATCGCGTGCGACTCGGCTTTATCGGAGTGGGCAACCGCGGAGGCCAGAACGTCGACACGTTTTTGAAAATGCTCGATCGCGTGGATATTGTCGCGCTGTGCGACGTGGACTCGAGCCACCTTGATGAGAACCGTAAGCGCGTCGAATCGCGCACCAATAAGAAGTGCGCGGGGTATAGCGACTATCGTAAACTGCTCGGCAATAAAGATATTGACGCCGTGGTGGTGACAACTCCCGACCACTGGCACGCGCTCATTACGATTGACGCCTGCCATGCCGGTAAAGACGTGTACTGCGAAAAGCCACTCACGCTCACCATTGCCGAAGGACGCGCGATGGTGAATGCCGCACGGGCCACCGAACGGATCGTGCAGACGGGCAGCCAGCAGCGCTCGGCGGAGAACTTCCAACATGCATGCGAGCTGGTGCGGTCGGGGCGACTGGGCAAGATTCAAACCGTGAGAGTCGGCATCGCGGGCGTGAACTTTGGCAAGAAGAAGCCAGTGATCGAGGCCACTTCGCCGCCGCCTGAGCTGGACTATGACTTCTGGCTCGGCCCGGCGCCGTATCGGCCGTACAACCCCAAGCACGTGCATTACAACTTCCGTTTCTTTTGGGATTATTCGGGTGGGCAAATGACGAATTGGGGGGCCCATCACCTCGATATTGCCCAATGGGGGCTCGGCATGGATTCCAGCGGGCCCGTTAAGGCACAGGGCGTTGCGAAGTACAACGAAGCCAAACTGTACGAAGTGCCCGATTGGTGCGAAGTGAACTACGAGTATGCGAACGGCGTGAAGCTTATCTGCGGCCAGAGCCAGAAGGGCGGCACGACATTCGAGGGTACGGACGGAACCATTTACGTCAGCCGCGACAAGCTTGAAATTAATCCGGCGAGCGTCGGCGAAGCGCCGCTTGGCGCATCGGATGTTCACCTTTACGAAAGCCGCGACCATCACGCGAATTGGCTCGACTGCATTCATTCGCGGCAGCGGCCGATTTGCGACGTGGAGATCGGCCACCGCTCCGCGACCGTCTGCCACCTGGGGAACATCGCCATCCGCACCGGCAAGATGATTCACTGGGATCCGGCGAAAGAACAGATCGTGGGCGAGGAGGAGCTCGGGAAATGGACGAGCCGGCCATACCGCGCTCCCTGGTCGCTGCCACTCACATCGTAGCATCACCGCAACGTATGAAACTCAGCCGACGAAAATTCATTGCCAGCGCAGTCCGCTGCGGTGCTGCGGTCGGCGGAGGTGCGTCGTGGCTGCGATTCGCGCCGCCGCTATTCGCAGCGACTGCGGCCAAGCCGCTCAAGCTGTGCATGTTGTCTGGTTCAGAAGAGTATAAGTCCAATGAAAGCTTAGCCGCCTTTCAGGATTGGGTTGAAAAGCAGCAACCGATTAAGTGCAGTCGTGCGTTTTGGAAGTCGAAAACCGAGTTGCCGGGGCTTGACGCACTGGCCGGCTGCGATGTCATGCTGCTGTTCACCAAACGGCTAGAGATTCCCAACGATCAACTGGAGTTGGTGAAGAAGTATTGCCTAGCCGGCCGGCCGGTCGTCGGCCTTCGAACGGCAAGCCACGCGTTTCAACAATGGCTGGAGCTCGATCGTACGATCCTGGGTGGCGACTATCACGGGCACTACAAAGCGGGCGACGTCACCAAAGTAGAGATCGCGGGCGCGGCGGCGAAGCATCCGGTGCTTAAAGGGGTCGGGCCATTCGAGTCGGTCTCGAAGTTGTACAAGAACCCGAGCATTGCCGCCGATACGACGCTGCTGTTGACCGGCACGATTCCCGAGCACAAGGAGCCGGTGGCGTGGACCAGAAAGAATGGCGATGGCCGCGTGTTTTACACGTCGCTGGGAGGTCCTGACGATTTTCAGAACAAGAACTTTCAAACGTTATTGGTGAATGCAATTTTTTGGGCGGCGGAGCGCGAGGCCGTTCATTGATTCTGCGGCGGGCTGTGCACACGGGTGATGTTGGTATGTTGACCGGGGCAATTTCCAAGTTGGTTTGCAATGGGGGCGTTCGGGTCGCGACCGCGCTTTGCCTCATGGCTTCGTGCGCTGCCGCGGAGAGCGATGCTGCTGCCGGATCACAAGCAGCGAAATCAACGGCCGTCACCGAGTTCACCATCACCGATGGCGCCGCCTGCGACACCGTTAACAGCGGCAAGCACGAGCTCTCGGGCACACTGCAGATTAACTTCGCCGGCCGCATCCGGCCGCATGAGAACACACGCGTCGTTTTATATGGTCCCGGCGTATCGAGCCTCACCGGCAAATTTGAGCGCGTGGTAGTTCCGGATGGCTGGCTATGCGACGTGAAGTACGATGACAAAACTCCTGAGGTCGTCGTCAGCAACTTCCGGCCCAATCATGTTCCCGCATTCCCGGGCGCCGAAGGCTTCGGCAAGTACACGGTCGGCGGTCGCGGCGGGCGGGTCATCGCCGTTACGAATTTGAACGATCGCGGGCCAGGAAGCTTTCGCGCTGCAGTCGCGGCCGAGGGGCCGCGGATCGTGGTCTTTCGAGTGTCGGGAACGATTCCGCTCGAATCACAGATCAAGATTCAGAATCCCTACCTCACGATTGCCGGCCAGACGGCGCCTGGCGATGGCATCTGCCTTCGAAACCACGAGGTGAAGTTTAACACGCACGATGTCGTGATTCGTTACATGCGATTTCGCCCGGGCGAAACATCGGGAATCACCTACGACGGTTTCGGGGCGACTGGCGGCGACCAAGCAATCATTGATCATTGTTCGGTAAGTTGGGGCGTAGATGAAGTCTTTTCAATTAACAAGACTTCCAACTTTACTGTTCAGTGGTGCATGGTCACCGAAAGCCTCTATAACTCGATTCATAAGAAGGGTAAGCACGGTTACGGAGGGCTGTGGGGAGGTCCGGGTGGGTCTTGGCACCACAACCTGCTGGCCCATCACTCGAGCCGAAATCCCCGCGCTTCAGGAAATGTCGACTCGGGTCTGATGGATTATCGCAATAACGTGGTCTACAACTGGGGCTACCAAAGTGCGTACGGCGGTGAGTTATGGCCGCGCAATTGGGTGAACAACTACTACAAACCTGGCCCGGCAACCGAGGAGAAAGTGCGGCGACGCATTTTTATACAGTCCGATGCCCGTGGGCGCATGTTCGCCGATGGCAATTATATCGATGGCTTCCCGGAGATTAGCGCGAATAATTGGTCGGGCGGCATCGATTATGCACCGGAGGGCAACGCCTCTGACGCCACGCTGCGAGTCGACCGGCCGTTTGTCGTCGCCCCGGTGTACACACAGTCCGCAGTTGAGGCCTACAAATCGGTGCTCGAACATGCCGGAGCGTCGCTCGCACGCGATGCGGTTGATGCACGCATAGTTGAGGAAGTCCGTGCAGGCACGGCTCAATTTGGGCGTACCTACGGCGGCGGAGGAAAGGGAATCATCGATTCACCGACGGATGTCGGTGGTTGGCCAGTTTTGAAATCGACCACGCCGCCGCACGATATCGACGGCGATGGCATGCCCGATGACTGGGAACGCGTTCACCATCTCGATCCCGCGAATCCCGCTGACGGGCCACGCGACCGCGATGGCGACGGCTACACGAATATCGAAGAGTACGTTAATTCGCTCGCACCAATTGCCAATTAGGTAAGACGGTTGCCGAGAATTGGCGGCGCAGGCCTAAGCTGCCGGAACGAGAAAGTGTTTTGTGGCATCAATCGACCAAACAATCGGGATTTCCACGCGGCGAACGCGTCAACCGACCGACGCGCGCGTGAATCGCGTGGAACTGTATTTTCTGCCGGTGACGACTCGCGTGCCGCTGAAGTTTGGCAGTGAGACATTGACGACCGTCACTTGCGCTCGAGCTTGCGTTCAACTGGTCGACCGCAAGGGCCGCTTGGCTGAAGGCTGGGGTGAAACGCCGCTCAGCGTTCAGTGGTCTTGGCCGAGCCATCTGCCGCATGCCGAGCGGCAGCAGGCGATGATGGACTTCTGCGAACGCCTGGCCGACGCCTGGCTGCAATTTGAGTCGTGGGGGCACCCTATCGAGATTGGCGATTCATTCCAACGCGATCTCTTGGACCCGCTGCGCGACGATTTCAACGACGAGCGTAACCTCGACGCGCACCTGCCGCACCTCGCCGCGCTCGTGTGCTGCTCGGCGTTCGATATCGCGCTGCACGACGCCTATGGCAAACTGCACGGTGTGCCCGTGTATGAAACTTACAACTCGAAGTACATGAACTGCGACTTAGGGGCGTTCCTATCGCCCGCGGCCGACTCGCAGCTCAGTTTCCACAATTTGTATCCGAGCGACTTTCTGGCCGCCAAGCCGGAGCGAACCCTGCCCGTGTGGCACCTGGTTGGCGGGCTCGACCTGCTCGATGCGAGCGATGCGCCGGCGAACGGTTTGCACGACGGTTATCCCGTGCTGTTGGAGGATTGGATCGACCGCGACGGCTTGTATTGCCTGAAAGTGAAGCTCCGCGGCAATGATGCGGCCTGGGACTATGAGCGACTGGTGCGAGTCGGCCAGCTCGCCTTGCGGAAGGGCGTCCGCGCGTTATCTGCCGATTTCAACTGCACGGTGCAAGAGCCGCTCTATGTGACTGACATTCTCGATCGCTTGAAGCGCGACGAGCCGAACATCTCCGACTTGATTCTGTACGTCGAGCAGCCGTTCGCCTATGACCTGGAAGAGCAACCGCTCAACGTGCACAGTGTCGCCGCTCGCAAGCCGCTATTCATGGACGAAAGCGCGCACGATTGGCGGTTCATTAAAACGGGTAGAGCACTCGGCTGGACAGGCGTCGCGCTCAAGACGTGCAAAACGCAAACGGGCGCGATCCTGTCTTGCTGCTGGGCTCGCGCGCACAACATGGGCATCATGGTTCAAGATTTGACGAACCCGATGCTCGCCCAAATTCCGCACGTGCTCCTAGCGGCACACGCTGGCACGATCATGGGTGTGGAATCGAACGCCATGCAGTTCTATCCGGAGGCGTCGTCCCTGGAAGCTCAGATTCATCCGGGGTTGTATCAGCGGCGCCATGGCACGCTCGACCTGAGTTCGGTGCGAGGCCCCGGCATGGGCTACCGCGTTGACGAAATAGCGCGACCGCTGCCCGCAGCCGCCGCGGTGTTCGGTTAGCCCTTCGCCGCAGTTATTTCGCGCTCATCGGGGGCTGGCTGTTCGCAATCGCCTCACGGAAGTTCTCGGCGACTGGATCGCCAAACTCGCTAGCAAGGTGCAGGAGCTGTTCGCGCAGCTGCGCCAGCCTCTGAGCGCATTCGGCGTCGTTCGCTCGGTCGTGCAACTCGTCAGGATCGCTCTGGAGGTCGAATAATTGCGTATGGTGGTCGCCTTTCACCAAGTATTCGATGAGTTTCCAACGCTGGTCACGCACCATTCGCTGGCATTCTCGGTAAGCAGTGAAAAGGTATGGCCGAAGTTCGCCGGGGTTGCCCCGCATCACGGGTGCCAGGCTCTTGCCTTCAATGACTGGCGGCGTTGCGGCGCCGGTGTAATCGCAGATTGTGGGAAACAGGTCGTACAGGTACACCAGCGCGTCGGATTCGCCATGCGGGATGCCTGGACCAGCGACGATGAGCGGCGGTTTCACGTGTTCATACAGATTCTGTTTGCCCATCAGGCCATGTCGTCCGCCCACCGCCAAACCTTGATCGCTGGAATAGATGACGATTGTGGTCTCTGCCAGCTTTAGCCGATCGAGCGCTGCGTTGATCCGGCCGAACTGGTAGTCGATATCGCTGATACAGGCATAGTAATCGGCCAGGTGCTGCTTCATTTCTGTGGGCGTTCGCGGGTGGCTAGCCAGCATCTCATCGCGGATTCGCAGTTCGCCGTTGTCGAACGGATGGCGTGGCATGAAGCTGCGCGGTAAAGACAACTTCGCCGGATCATATCGTTGCACGAATTCCGGCGGCGCCACTCGCGGATCATGCGGAACCGGCGGCGCCAAGTAGATGAAGAACGGCTTCGCGCGGTCACGGTGCTCCAACCAATCAATGACTTGATCGGCGTGGAGCCGCATGTCGTCTGGACCTTGTTTTGCGGTTTCCACATTGACGTCGAACGCCGCGTTTCCGTAGCGGCATGCGTTATTCTCTTTCCCGCAGTGATACGTTGCATACCCGGCGTTATGAAGCACCCGGGGCAGTAAGGGAAGATCTGCCGGGGCTTTGGCGTCCGCGACACTTGGCAGCCGCCACACGCTGCGCCCCGTCAGGAGCATTGTGCGGCTCGGCAGGCATACGGCCGGGGTCATTGAGCCCATGCAGTAGGCGTTACTGAAGTGAAAGCCGCGCTCAACCAGCCGATCGAGATTGGGGGTTTCGACTTCTGCATCGCCGAGTGCATGGATAGTGTCCCAGCGCTGATCATCGGTCAGCACGAATAAGATGTTGGGCCTACGAGCTGGGGAAAGAGGCGCTACGGGCGCTGCCCACGCAAAACCGTACTCTCCGAAGGCAATTCCCAATGCGGCGATCCCTAATCGTGCAAGACGGGCGATGTGAAGATTCAACCGGTACTCCTTTGAACGGCAGAGTTGAAAATCGATCGGCCGCAGAGGGTGACACACTAGCGCGGCTACTTGTCGGATTCAGGCCGCTGATAGTATGGATGCTCCGGCAACAGCCCAATCTTCTCAAACGCGATCGGCTCGATGCCGACATTAAACGCGGGGGAATCTTTCCGAAACCGCAGGTCGCCGTGTTCGACGTCCACGAACATGGGGTCCGCTGAAACGCTGTGCTGCTCGATGCCAAATTGCCGCTCAGCGTCGAAGTGCGGTTGCGCCCAATTGGCATCCGCCGGCGAATAGTACAAGTTAAAATCACAATCGCACTCGCGCAGCAGCGGCTCAGCGCCGCGGCCATAGGTGCGATTTTGAATGAACGGCGTATAGGTTGGATCGGTCGCGTAGACCACGTTGTGCTGAATGTGCGAGCCGGCCACCGGATTTACTTCGAGGCCAATATAGCCGTGCAACTGCCACCGCGGGTCGATCTTCAGTCGGCTGGGCCGCAGATTGACGAGCAGGTTGTTGCAGATGTCGTTCTTGCCTTTGACGATAATCGCCTGGTGCATAC
Organism: Pirellulales bacterium; assembly: GCA_046349975.1. Classification (GTDB taxonomy): domain Bacteria; phylum Planctomycetota; class Planctomycetia; order Pirellulales; family Lacipirellulaceae; genus JABDGM01. The sequence continues at coordinate 152,256 of JAXMBH010000010.1, read as the reverse complement.
TGCGCGCGTTGTAGATCACGTTTTTCTCGATGATCGTTTCTTCCTGGTCGTCGTCGCAACGAATGAGGCCAGCGACATGATCTGATTCCCCGTCGTGAATGTAGTTCTCACGTACAATGTTTCCGCGCCCGGTGCCCGAAACGTAGATCGCATTCCCATCGCCAAGCCGCTCCATCACATCGTGAATTTCGTTGCGTTCGACGCGGTTCAGCCGGCCATGCAAGTACGGCTCGCGTGCGGCCCACGACCAGGGCGGGTTTTCGAGGCCAATCTCCTGCCAGCGAATCGTGCGCACCGAACCCGTCTTACTGTTGCGGTTCCACCCGATGCGCCCGCTCACCACGATGCCGGTGTACGGTGTGTTATGAATGAGATTGTTCGCGATTTGATTCGTGCCGCTTTGCCAGGCGAAGATGGCCGGCGAAGCCCAGCTGACTTCGCCGATGTGGTGCACCCAATTGTTCGTCACCGTATTCTCGCGATTCACATCCTTTGTCCCGGGGCCGTATCCGGCCAGCAACACGCCAACGCCGCCCAGCCCGGCAAATTCGCAGCTGTCGAGGCGGTTGTGCTGGCAGTACAGATCGAGGCGAGCCCCCGCGCCGCCGCTGGCTACAAACCGGCAACGTTGGAACGCGCAGTTTTCGGCGCCGCGCAAGCGAACGAGCGCACTGGGGCAATCGAAATGCTCCCACGAATGCTGCAAGTCGAAGCCATCTTGCCCGGGCCACGGCCAACGCTCGGCATGTGCGAAGGTAATGCCCTCAAAGCGGAGGTTTTTCACCGGCTCATCCGTCGGCCCGGCATAGTCGATGTTGCCTTCCACCCGCACCAACTCGGTAAGCGCAGGCGCGACGATGTGGGCACTGGGGCGTTCGCCGATCGGCCACAACACGATCGTGTGGTTCTGAGCACTAAAAACCCACTCGCCTGGTGCATCCAAATCTTCCAGCCGATTTTCGACCCACATCGTTTCAGAGTGAAATTGCATCGGCCCCATCGGCCGCGAAGCCAGCTGCCCCGTCACGCCCATCTGCCGCTCACGTTCGATGTGAGCGATCGCCAGGATGTTCATTTCGTAATTCGCGGTCGGCATCACGAGCAAGTCAGCGCCGCGGATATCGGCGTACCGATCAAACTGGCCGGGCGGGAAATAGAAAATATCCGCCGGTCCGCGTCCCGCCGCATCTTCTTTCCATGCTCTTGGCGGCGTGAACCCGGCGCTGCGAGCGCGCGGCAGGCGCTGGAGGCCATCGTAGAGCGTTAGTACGTTGTCGAGACCGGCCGGCACATTCACCACCCACAAATGGCCGGTAGCGGCCGCACTCGCATTCTTCGCGTTGCTATCGAATCGCTGCCACGCCGACAGTGGCACCCCGGATGAAACAATCGGCATCTCTCCAGGATACGCCATGTACGCCGTGCTGCCGCCATCGTTGGCGGAGTCATCCAGCGAATACACCAGCGTCTGCTGCAAGCGGTAGGTTCCGCCCCGCAACGCGACGCGCATCCGTGCCTGCGGCTGCCGCCCGCGCGCGGCACGCACCGCATCTTTGGCCTTGGCCAGCGTCAAGAACGGCCCATCCGACCGCGATTCATTCGGCTCAGCGAGCCGCCCCGACCAGCCGTCGTCGCCATGCGGAGAAACGTAGAAGTCAAATCGTTGCTGGACGGAAGTTAGATCGTCGCCGACGCTCGGAGCGACGGCGCATGCATCCAACAAAACGACGAAGCCGGCGCAGACAATCAGCTTGTTCATACGCACAGAGAGTCTTAAGAATGGGGATGCCCTGTTATTTAACGGGCTCGATGGTCAGCGAGTGCTTGACCGGTTTGACGGCTGCGGCGGACACATCGAACAGCTGCTTGTCGTGGTTCAGCCCCGAGGCGCCGATCCGATCAATCGCCTCGGCCTCTTCGGGAATCAGCTTTTTGAAGTCGGGCAGCTTCGTAATTACGCTCTTGATCAAGCCCGTCTCATACTCTTGCTGCTGGCGTACTGCGTCTTCGACCTTCTTGAACGGCTCGCGGAATGGATTGTCGATAAACTCCGCGGCCAGGTTGATGCCTTGCGCCAACTGCGCGCTGCTAAACTCCTTCGAGCTATTCCCCCAGGTGACCTTGCACTTCTCGGCAGGCGCGTTCTTCACGACGAGCATGTACCGATTCAGGTTCTCATTGAATGGAATGAATTCCAGCATTCCCACCGTGGCACTCGTCGAGGTCGGATCGCCGTAGAAACAAAACGGATAACGCGTGCTTTCGAGCTCCACTTTGCCGTCAGCACACGATACCACGCGGTGGCCGTGTTTCGCCGTCGCCTTATTGGCATCGAGATCAACGGTAATCTCACCTATGTCGCCTTCGCAGCCGAGTGCTTTCAAGAACGCATAGGCCATCACCAAGTGCCCGTTGGCATCGGGGTGCACGCCATCGCCGCCGCCGACATGGTAGTCCTTGCCATACTTGGCCTTGGCCTTTTCCATCGCGTCCATCATGGGCGCGTGGACATCGGCAAATACGACTCCGTTCGCCTCGGCCACTTGGCGGTCAATATCACGCAGTTCCCCGAGCGTCTTGTTGTACATTTCCGAGGCTTTTTGATTGCGGAACTTATCGCGGTCCACGCAACCCGGCGAGCCGAGGACGATCCGCTGGACGTTATCCTTCTTAGCCTTATTGATGATCTTCTGCTGCGATTCGCGATACAAATCAGCCCGCTCCTTCGTGAGCTCCGCATAGCCGCCGTCATTCATGCCGAAGCAGGTGGTGATCAAATCGGGCTTGAAGCGGAGCATGTCGTTGCGCATCCGCCGTTCGAATCCGGCGGCTGTTTCGCCGCCCCAGCCGAATTGGGCAACTTGAATCCGTTCGGCCGGCTGGCACATCAACAGATAGTCTTCTATGAATACCGAGTACTGTTTCTGCTCGGTGATCGAGTCGCCGATGACGGCGACCAGGTCGCCGTCTTTGAGCAAGCATTCGGCGGCGGACGTTCTCATCCAAGTTAGAATTAACAGGCCGGTAAACAGCACCCGCGATTTCATATCAAATGTCCTGCAGCCGAGCAGCTCGGCCTATAAATGACAAAGAAAGAGCACCAACCATTGGTGCTGATTATCGCCTGGGGTTTGCGGTGTGTCCAGAAACGGGCCGCTGCCTAAGCGATCGAGCGGCAATACCTCTGCCGCAATGGAGCAGTCGGAATCGCGGGCGATTAATTGCGAGCAGCCGCAATGGGGCGCCGCATCACTCCCCGTGTCGTGACGAAAACGGATGAGTTTGTAGACCCAGCTGCGAACTACTTGGGGTCACAGCGACGCAGTCCGCAGACCTCCACGCTCGCAAAACCGTACAGTCGCGAGACGAACCGCAGCGCTACGCGGATGCCGGCTTGCTCCTGCGCCGGATGCCGGTGCTTGATGTAACAATGCTTGGCGTGCCGCCAATCGCGGGCAACGGCTTCCACGGTCGTGAGGCCAAGTTCGAATCTGCCGGCAGCTGGCGGCCGGCGGCGAGATATTCGGCGATCAGCCGGTCGCTTCCGGCGTGACTGGCCTGAGTACCATGCGGGCCAAGATAGAAATCGTGGGCACAGATCGTAACGACTAATCGTGGCCACAGATCGTAACGACGGCCTGACCCGAATGATTGTGCTGCTCGACACTTGGGAATAACCGCGCGCTGCGGCAAACATCCAAAGGATGGGCGGGTGTCGGCTGGCACCCGCTGATACCCGTGTTGCATCGCGCTGCCGATCGTTCGGCAGGATGCTAAGTCTAGCTATCGACCAGGGTTATAACAGTGGGCGTGACAGAACTCGAATCTGTGACCTCTTGCATGTCAAGCAAGCGCTCTAACCAACTGAGCTACACGCCCTTATAAGTTTTTTCCGTGCTTCTGAGCCGACCGTTGCTGTGAGTTCTTTGCAGTACATCCCCTTTCCAAGTCTGTCGTAACTTGTGGAGGGTACTACGCATGGCTCGACCTAGAAACGGAAAACTTTGGCTCCGCAAGTCGGACAGCTATTACGAAACGACGGTTGGCCCCAAAAAGCGTCAAAATCGGTAACCTGAGGGATTATTCAGCAAGCCGACCGAGCCGTTTTGGCGGGCCTGCGGCGTCCGGCCGCACATCGGTACAGCCGATTATACGGGATTTCGTGGACCACTGCCAGCGGGCATTGCGCCGCCCATACGTGGTACAAGGATCACTTAGACCCCTTCACAACTCAGCCACCGGCGTACTTGCTCCTGGAACAGTTGAAGCCGTCGACGGTGTTCCGCTGCCCCGTCAGAGTCCGATGCGCATGGTCTGATTGGATCGGACTTCGCACAAACGAAAGACTGCGATTCGTTCGCGATGACATTCGCCCGGTGCGTACTACCGTCGATGAATTGACCAACGTTGCCTGGAAGTCAGGGTGGCGGATCAAAGGAATGCGGCTCGATCTTCCGGCGTGTCGTGAGGTGGACCCCAAAACCTGGGCGCGCTGATAAGGTGGAGAATCCCCACTGTGGGGAGGCTCTATCAGGAGGGTCCGGAGGATGGCACGGAAGCGACGGAATTTGAGCGGGGCGTTCAAGGCGAAGGTCGCGTTAGCGGCGTGCCGCGGGGACAAGACGACGGCTCAACTGGCAGCCGAGTACGAGGTGCATGCCAACCAGATCACGGCCTGGAAGAAGCAGCTCCTGGAAGGCGTGGCGGCGTTGTTTGAGGACGGCCGCAGTAAACGGACGCCCGAGGACGGGGCCAGCGACGAGGAGCTCTTCGAGCAGATCGGCCGACTGAAGATGGAAGTCGAGTGGTTGAAAAAAAAAGCTGCCGAGCTCGGCTGAGGGATTGAGGCGATGCATCGAACGGGACCACAACGCGTTCACGATCGCCCGGCAGTGCGAGCTGGTGGGACTGGCGCGGAGCACGTGCTACTACCAACCGACTGGCGAATCGGCCGAGAATCTCGCGCTGATGCGGGCGATCGACGAGCAGTATCTGCGGACGCCGTTCTACGGCAGCCGAAAGCTGGCCGAAGTGCTGGGCATCAATCGCAAGCATGCCCAACGGCTGATGCGGGTGATGGGGATCGAGGCGATCTACCCGAAGCGGCGAACGACCTGGCCCGGCGCCGGGCACAAGATTTACCCGTATTTACTGCGGAATATGGAGATCACACGGCCCGACCAAGCGTGGGCCAGCGACATCACCTATGTGCCGCTGCGGCAGGGCTTCTTGTACCTTGTGGCGGTGATGGACTGGTACAGCCGCTACGTGCTCTCGTGGAGACTCTCGAACACGCTCACCGGCAGCTTCTGTTTGGAGGCGCTCGAAGAAGCGCTCTCACGAGGCCAGCCCGAAATCTTCAACACCGATCAAGGCAGTCAGTTTACAGCCACCGCATTCACGTCGCGCTTGGAATCGAGTGGAGTAGCGATCAGCATGGATGGCCGCGGCCGAGCGATCGACAACGTGTTCATCGAACGGCTGTGGCGGAGCGTGAAGTACGAGGAGGTGTACTTGCGTGATTACACGGACGGCTGGCGAGCCGAGGATTCGCTCAGCGCGTACTTCCGCTTCTACAACGAAGAGCGGATCCATCAGGCGCTGGGCTACCGCACGCCGTTAGACATTTATCGTCAGACAGATTCAAGCGGCAGCGAGCCGCCGGACGACAAACGAATTGAAATCGCGCGCAAAAAAATGATAGCTGGTTAGCACATCAGAAAGTTAAACTGCTGCCGCGGCCGCGCAGGACCTGTGGGGGTCCTGCGGGCCGCCAGCCCTACACCTTATTCCACCTTGTTCCGCGCCCAACGAATGGGGTCCACCTCAGGTATGATGTTTGAAAGCATCCAACGCGCGATTGCAGAGCGAACGACGGACGATGCAATTAACGGGCAAGCTCTCCTATAGCGCGACACTCGTTACGACCCGCCCCACTTGGCCACTCGGCTAGGCGGGGTTTTTTGTTGCGCCAAGTGAGCGGGCCAGTACCATATCCTCAGCCAGGGCTAACACTACCGGGGCATTGGTGTTTGCTGGCTTGCGCAGTTGGTGTACGTTCTCACACAGTTGTCTGAAAATACGACAGCGCGGACGTTTCGCCGCAATTGCGCATAAAGCAAGTAGACATTTAGCGCGTTAAGAATCAAGGAATATATTTGCCTTCGGTTGGCGAAGCTGGTAGGGTCAGGCGCATTGGAGCGACGCATGAATTGGTTAGCCCTAAGCTGCGCAAGTGCAACCGCTTTGTTGATTACTTCATGTTCGACAAGCGTACATGAAAGTGCAGCAACAAACGGCACTTACCAAACGGTCGCGATTGACCAGATTTGGGCATTTGAAATGCCCGGAACGCATGACATACGCGAGTTGGAGCCGGACAAATTTGGGGAACGCACGCGAAGCCTACCTAGTGACCAACGGTTCAGGCTATTAGATGAATCGAAAACTTTTCAGATTCGCGCAGCCATCAAGAAAAACCATCCGAGTAACGACAACGGGGCGCAACCGGGTTTTGCAGTGCTAGGTACTGGGGCTGAAGCGCTCGACGGAGCGTACAACGTATTAGTAAAAGGTGAAAAAGCGGACGAAACCTTCCCGCTGGATAGCAATGTCACGTTGGTCTTCTTTTCACGACTTGCCGGCCAGTACGTCCACTTAAAGCGAATCGAGCGTCGTGACAACACGTTTGAGGTTGGCTATCAAGTTGTGCCGCATATGACAACAAATTCGACGTGGCATCTTGCATTGATACCAGTTGGTAAACTCCCAATTGGAAAATATCACGTACAGATTACTCAGTTACCGGGAGGCAAAGATAAGACGGGGCATTTGGCCGGTGGGTTCTCCGCGTCGGAAGCTCAGCATATCGTGTGCGGGGCGTTTTCCTTTTCTGTTGTTGATCGTAAGGAATAGAAGTGAGCAGCGTTATCAACTCAGGAGGCTATGATGAAAACGCAATGCGTGGTGTTAGGTACTTCAATCATTTTGGCGTCGCTACTGGCAACTGCTTACGCAAGTCAAGACACGATTAGACCCAACGGAATTAACTCTGTTGGCCTAACGACGTTCACCGGGCAGCCCTTGAACGGTCAGGGACAAGACATTGGCATGGTTGAAGATGATCGACCCGGTAAACCCGCGCCCGCCGGTCCCGATAATTTCCAACATTCCAATTCAACAATTATTCCTAACGAAGTGTTTTTGCATACCGGGCCGGTAGTCCCCAACGGTGCAGAGATTGACGACCACGCCGAATGGGTTGCGGGCGTTATGATTTCGACTGATCCGATAAACGCAATGGGTGTGGCCACTGCTGCTAACCTGCATGCGGCGGCATTCGTCGGCGACCTAGATATTCCATCGCAAGCGGCCGAAAGCAATCAATTCATTGCAGGTAGGGCGTCGGGTTTTGTGTCGGCAATAAATATGAGTTTTGTTACTCCCTTGGCGGGTAACGAAGTTCTGGACGGCAATTCTCTTTATACAGAATACATAGACTGGTCCGCGAAACGTTATGACGTACTCCAATTGCAAGGCGGTCGAGAACCGGTGCTTGCGGCAGGCCATTCATCCGCCATTGATAATTACAACGGAATCACGGTCGGTTCTTTAGCTAAAGACTTAACGGGTATGTACACGCTGGTCGCTACGGGGCCGAATGGAAATGACTACAGCGAAAACTCGTACAGCGTTTTCAATCGTACTTTCGTTAGCTTGATGGCACGGGGCGATGATGTGCAAGCGACCGGGCTGGGCAGCATTCCCACAACTGTAGTAGGCACCAGTTTCGCCACCCCACACGTTACAGCGACGGTCGCGTTATTGCAGCAGTACGGACAAGAGCGATTCAGTGCCGGCGATCCGAAATTTCCAACCGAGTACCGACACCACGAAGTTATGAAGGCCGTGTTGCTGAATTCCGCGAACAAAATCAAAGACGATGTACGCGCACGGTCAACGGAATACCTGTACCAGCCGGCGGGTTCCTTGGTATGGACAGACCAATAAAAGACCCGACGAATGGCAATCGGGATTGGCTTCAATCAGAAGCGTTCTTAGACAATACGACGGATGGGCTAACTCCCCTCGACGCGCATATGGGCACTGGCGCGTTGGATGCAAAGCGTGCTGTAAAGCAGCTTGCGGGGGGTGAATACCATAACAATCTTGGACCGGCCCAAATTCCGGCAATTGGTTGGGATTATCAAAGCCAACCCGGCTTAAACCAAGCTCGGAAGTATCAGTTTGACAAACCGCTTGTCGGCGGAAGTTTCGTTTCGATAACGCTAGCCTATGATCGTACGGTAACTTTCGACAGCGACGGTGGTAGTCCGAATTTCTACGATATTGGCGACACGTTTAACCCTTCCGCCACTTTTGTTCCGGGGCAGGATCAGCGAAACGATTTAGATTTATACTTGCTGCCCAAAGGCGCAACCGCCGCAGACTTGGATAATCCAATCGCGTTTTCAGACAGCAGCGACAGCACGATTGAACATCTTTTCGCACAGATTCCAACAACTGGCGAATATGAATTTTGGGTCTATCAGTTTGACAATAATCTTGGCGTGTCAAACGAGAATTACGCTGTCGCGTGGTGGGCAGACGTTTTGTTAGGTGTAACCGGCGGCGACTACAACGGCGACAATGTTGTCAACGCCCAAGACTACAACGTATGGCGTGGTGGGTTGGGCAACAACATCGCGCCAGGAACGGGGGCAGACGGGAACGGCAACGGCGTCATCGATGCTGCCGACTACGTTGTATGGCGCGACCATCTTGGGACGGCGGGAGCCGGCAGCGGCAGTAGCCTAGCTTCAGTGCCAGAGCCAAGCGGCCTTGCCTTGCTCGCTCTTATAGGCGTCATTGCATTTTGCCGGCGGCGAAACTAGTGGCGTCGTTTATTCCTGCGCGTCGTCATGCGTCAGCCACGCATGATATAGCTCTTGCCATTCGGGCGTGCCGTAGGGCGGAATAGTCCAACCCATTTCGCCACCCGATAGCTCGCACATTATGCAGTTGGCCAACTGTTGAACCAGCTTGGCGACTTCTAGCCGCGACGCCTTAGATAGGCCGTGCGTCGCGAGGTTGAAGGGCGTCCCGAATCGGCGCTGGTTGGGGGTACGAGTTGGAACGCTTGTTTAATCCGTTGGAAAACCTCTTAGAATGCAGGGGTTTTGGGGGAACTGCTTCCTGACTGCTGGCATGTTAAGCCGGCCCTGTAACCGACTATCAGGGGCTGGCGCTGGGGTTGTGCCGGCCGGAGTGCAAACTCCGCAAATTCTCTTTGGCCGCAGAATTTCCCAAACTGTAAGAGTTTCCCGGCAATCCGCCCTTGCCGAGCGGCCGCGTTTTCGCTGTAATCCAGGAATTCAAGTCGCAGGCGAAGGCATTTGGCGGCGTGTGGTGGAGATTCTTCATCCGCGCTTCACGGAACATTCACTCGCGATACCTCGCTCGCTTGCGTGCGGAAGTTGTGGCACACCCGAAGTTGCTCGACCGCTGCCGCTCGAACAGGAACGACCGGCCGATTTAATCTCACTCGTTCGCAGTATGATGCTCGGAACGACGCTCACCCTACCCCGCTGGAATTGGCAGAAGCTGTTTTCATACGGCGAAGTCGTATGTTTCGTGACAGCCTGGGCCGTTGGTCTACTGATCGCCGTGCAGGCGCAGCGGCCATCGCATGAGCCGATGAGCAACCGCAGTTTCGCGTCGGCAACGGATTCGCTGGGGATTCAGGCGAATTTGCGGCGGTAGGCTTCGCGACGTCGAAATGCCATCGCGCCAAACGGCACAAGCTGGAGCGGCGAGAAGCCCCATGAAAGGGGGCTGAGGGCATCTATAGCCGCGGCATCCGCCGCCGTAAACGGCGGGGCTATTACCGCTTCACGAGCAAGGGCGGTGAACCGCCCCCTAACCCCAATTGCCTCGGGCGTCGCACAGAGCCGCTCGGAGGCCCTACAGCGTCTCGGCATCGGCCGTGACGTGGCCGGTGGATTTGCCGTTTGTGCCGTGCGGGGTGTTTTCGTCGCGCTCGGCCATGTCGTTGCGAAGATCGGCCGGGTGACGGCGTCGCAAGTACAGCTTGATCGGCACTTCGTCGAACTCGAGCTCGTCGCGGAACTTGCCGAGCAGGTAGCGCTGGTAGGGCTTTGAAATCAATGCCGGGTCGTTCACAAAGACCACAATCGTGGGCGGTTGGATGCCGACTTGCGTGGCGTAGTACAGCTTCGGCTCGCGATTTTGAGCGGCCGGCGGCGCGTTCTCACGCACGGCATCGCGTAACATGCGGTTGAGTTGCCCGGTGCTCACGCGAGCCCGCGACTGTTTGAACAGCATTTGGCCGTGATTGATGAGGGCCTTCACGTTCTTGCCGGTTTGGCCGGTGATGAATGCGATCGGGGCGTACCGCATGGTGCCGAAGGCGTCTTGCAGGTAGCGCACCCATTTGCCGGTGGGCATCGTGTTGACGAGCTGATCCCACTTATTCACGACGAAGATGCACGGCTTATACTGCTGGGCGATGTATTCGCAGAGCTGCTTGTCGACTTTGCTGATCCGCTGGGTGGCGTCGAAAAACAGGAACACGACATCGGCCCGGCGAATACTGCGTTGAGCCCGATGCGTGCCATAGAAGTCGATGTCATTCTGGTTTTTCGCGCGGCGGATGCCGGGGGTGTCGATCGCGACAAACGGCTTGCCATCGAGCTCGAAGCGGACGTCGACGCTGTCGCGGGTCGTGCCGGGGACTTCGCTCACAATCATCCGCGGGGCACTCACCAATGTGTTGATGAACGTGCTCTTGCCGACGTTGCGGCGGCCGACGATCGCCACCTTCATCTCGGGCTCCGTCGTGCCCTCCTCGGCTTCGTCTTCATACGGCGGCGGCAGCTTCGCCACGATCGAGTTCAGCAGCACGGCCCGGTTGCGGTTTTGCAGCGTGCTGATTCGCAGCGGCTTGCCGGTGCCGAGGCGGTAGAACTCCTCGGCTTGCGAGTCGAATTTTTCATCGTCCGATTTGTTCGCAAGCAAAATGATGGGCTTATCGACGGCGCGGAGGCGGCGGGCTACGTCCTGGTCGAGCGGGAGCATGCCGTCGCGACTGTCTACTACAAACAGGATGACGTCGGCCGAGTCGATGGCGAGGTTGATCTGCTCCTCAATGTGCCGCGTGAGATTGTCCATGTCGGCAATGCCCATACCGCCGGTGTCGACCAGCTCAAAGTAGCGGTCGTTGTGGCACATTAAATGGGTGAGGCGATCGCGCGTAACGCCGGGCTGATCGTCGACCACGGCGATGCGGACTCCGGCGAGCCAATTGAGCGTGCTGCTCTTGCCGACATTCGGTCGGCCAACGATTACAACTTGCGGTACGCTCATGGAAACACGCTCTCAGGGCGCAAAGCAGCGGCATAGGCTCGAGCCATCGAGCGAAAAAATGATCCACCGAGCAGGCCAGAAGCCTCCCACAGCATCAAAGACGATCGGCGCGGTGGATTAGTTCGGCAAAACTGCCGCTGAGTTCCTTACCAACCATCATACTTGGGGCTCGGGGCCTGGTGTAGCGGCAAACCCGCCGACGAGGCGTGGCGCAAGTTAAATAGCTGGCAAGAAGTTACAGCTGCGAAAAACTTGCGCTCTGGCCCCCTTTGCTCTCAGGACAAGTTGCCTACACTGGCAGCACAGCCACCATGAAGGGTGGAATCGCTCAAAGCGCCTACGGCGAGCAGTGAACGCAGCGGAATTGCCAAATGCAGGAGATTCACGCATCCTATGTTACCGACTGATCGCGACCGCTTGCGGCACATTGTGGCGACACGCTTGGAGAGCCTCCAGTTGGCCGGCGTACTGCAGTTAACGCGGGTGCAGCCGCGCGTTCCGGAGGGCGGCGCTAGCGATGTGGCGTCGGGAGCTACGCGCGGCATCGTTACGACAAGTACCCGTGCAGCGGAGCCCGTGACGAACGTCGCGACGGCACCGAGCACAACAAGTCCCGCGGCTGCGACCACTCCCCTAACGATGGCACCTGCGGCAGCGTCGCCGCCCTCCTTTGTCACACTGAACTCACCACCGACACCGCCCATGGCGAAGAAGCGAACGAGTTGGGACCCGCCGAAGCCAACATCGCTGTTCGACGCGTCGAGCCCGCCGGCACCAGCCGCCACGAAGGGCCTGACACTGGAAATTCTTCAGCAACGAGTGGCCGGCTGCACGAGGTGCAATGAGCTGGCAGCCACGCGGACGCAGACGGTATTTGGCGTCGGCAACCCGAAGGCGCGGCTGTGCTTCCTGGGCGAAGCGCCAGGCGCCGACGAAGACCAGCAGGGCGAGCCGTTCGTGGGTCGGGGCGGACAGTTGCTCAACAAGATCATTGAGGCCTGCCGGCTCAAACGCGAGGAGGTGTACATCCTCAACATGATCAAGTGCCGGCCGCCGAATAACCGCAACCCGCTGCCGCACGAATTAGCGAATTGCCGGGAATATCTTGAAGGCCAGTTGGATTTGATCCGGCCTGAGTATATTTGTTGCCTCGGCGCCGTGGCTTCACAAAACCTGCTGGGAACAACCGTCTCGATCGGCAAACTTCGTGGTAAAATCCATGATTACCGCGGAACGAAGGTCGTGTGCACATACCACCCGGCCTTTCTGCTGCGGAGCCCGTCTTACAAAAAACAGACGTGGGAAGATATGAAGATGCTCATGCGCGAGATGGGGGTTGTGTTGGGAGGTGGTGCGTGAGTTGGTGAGGAAGCGGGTAGGTAAATCGCTCGTCGTATTTAAACGGTCTTATTGCCTACTCACGTACTCACTTACACACCACCATTCGCATTCTGCCGATGATTTGGGAAGTTTTGCTAATCCTGTTGCTGATCCTGGCCAATGGCCTGTTTGCCGCGGCTGAAATTTCGTACATCGCCGCCCGCAAAGGACGGCTTGAGCAGCGGGCAGAAGAGGGGAATCGCAACGCGAAATGGGCGCTGGAGCTGGCACAGAATCCGGACCTGTTCCTGCCTATCGCGCAAGTCGGCATGACGCTTGTCGGAGCGCTTGCGGCCGCGTACGGCGGGCATCAAATCGTCGAAGAAATAAGTGCGTGGATGAAGCAGGCGTCGTGGCCGATTATCGCTAACCACGCCGACGGCGCGGCGCTGGGATTGTTCGTCGTGTGTTACACCTACACGACGCTCATCCTCGGCGAACTCGTCCCCAAGCGGGCGTCGCTGCACCGGGCCGAAGGGTTGGCCATCTTTCTCGCGCCGGTCGTACATTTTATTTCTGTCGTGGCCCGGCCGGTCGTGTGGTTTATGGGCATTTCCACCAGCACCGTGCTGTGGGTGCTGCGGATGCAGTCGGCGGGCGAGCCATCGGTGTCGCTAGATGATATCGAGCATCTCATCGATACCGGCACGGCAGAGGGCGTCGTCGAGCCGCTGGAAAAGAAGCTGGCATTGGGAGCGCTGCGGCTGGGCGATCGCACGGTCCGCGACATCATGCGGCCGCGGATTGACCTCGACGCCATGGACGTTGACACGCCCTCCGATGAGTTATTGGGCACGGTCGCGATGGCCGGTTTCTCGCGGCTGCCCGTCTACGAGAACGATCTCGACCACGTCATCGGCTTCGTACACATCAAAGACCTCTTCCGGCAACACTATTTGGGCTGGGCGCTAGAACTGCGAAAGCTGCTGCACCCGGCGGTGTTTGTCCCCGAGAATATGACACTCGATCGGCTACTGGAGTTGTTCCAGGAGAAGCACAACCAGCTCGCGATTGTGCTCAACGAGTATGGCGGCACGGAGGGAATGGTTACGCTCGAAGACGTGGTTGAGGAAATCGTCGGCGAGATGAAAGATGAGCACCGCCGCAACGAGGAGCAGAAATTCGTCCAACGCGACGACCACTCCTGGCTGCTGGATGGCACGGTCAGCGTTGCCGACATGATCGACCGGCTGGAACTGCACCCCGACGAAGCCTGGGAAGGCCGCGGCTTTAGTACCGTGGCAGGTCTCATCCTCGATCGGCTCGGTCACATCCCCAACGTGGGCGACAAGGCCGAGTGGGATCAACTGCATCTGGAAGTCGTTGATATGGACGGTCAGCGGATTGATCGCGTGCTGGTAACGCGGAAAATTCCGGCGTAGCGGCCAGGTGTTTTAGTCCGCAGATGACGCAGATGAACGCAGATAAGAAGTAATAGTGGCTGCGTTAATGGCGGCGTCTTTATCAGATCCAAGGATTCTCATCGGCGAAAATCTGCGTCATCTGCGGACTAACTCTTTTTTGAACAGGAGGCAACTGAGCTAACAGAGGTACAAGCGAACGAATCCGAGCTCGGTTTTCTCGGTTATCTCCTGTTAAAATATCTGCTGTTTTGACCCGTGCCTTCCCAACCGCTCACGATTCCGCCGGCTCGCGTTCGAACGCGATGCGGAAGGCCTGGTGGCCCTGGGCAAGCTTGTCGCCGTAGATTGTGCGGAGTTCTTCTTGCAGGGCGGCGGCGTTGGGGAAGCCGTCGGGGATGGCGTCGGCGTCGGTCAGGGCCTCGATGTCGACTGGCTCGACCAGGTTAATGCGGATGTAGCCGACGCCCGGAATGTAACTCCGCTGGCCGGAACGCATGTGGCGGAATTTCCAGAGCCGGATCGTTTGGGTCTTTTCGCCCGAGCGGATGGCCGGCAGAAACTTCTTCTTGAAAAGGAGCATTTGGCAGGGTGGGCGCTGCCCACCGATTCGCGCTGTCCACCGGATGCCCGAGCGTTTCGCCACGGCGGGCTGTACCCACCTCAAGAAAGCCGGAGCCTTCGCTAAGAATGCTGATTTTTCGTACCTTAACTGGGTGGCACATGGCCTTGCAAGCCAACCGGCTACCTTTATAATCCGGAATACGCAATGTCGCTGTCGGCGAAGCCATTTTCGCCGCACCGCGGGTGTAGCTCAGTTGGTAGAGCACAACGTTGCCAACGTTGTTGTCGTCGGTTCGAATCCGATCACCCGCTCTTGATTTAGGGCTGTCAGCTATCGGCCGTCGGCTCTCAGCCAGAAGTTCACAAAGATTTGCTGGCTGAGAGCCGAAAGCCGATAGCTAACAGCCTGCTGTTGGCCCGCGCTTTTGGGGATCAAAGGGCGCGGGCCGTTTTGCTTTAAGGCGTATTTTTTAGGGTGATCAGGCACATGGCCCGCGAGCATTCGGAAGACGAAGAAAAAGACGAACATGAGGAAACGGCCGTGGCGGTCGAGGGCGAGGGCGAGGCTGCGGAAGAGAAGGCCGATGAGCCGTTGAATCTCGACGTGCAGGTCGCCAGCCCGAGCGCGTGCGAACGACATGTGACCGTCACGATCTCGCGCGATGACATCAACCGCTACTTCGACGATGCGTTCAGTGAAATGATGCCGAGCGCCGCCGTGCCGGGCTTCCGCAAGGGCCGCGCTCCGCGGAAGGTCGTCGAAAACCGCTTCCGCGATGAAGTCTCGGACCAGGTGAAGAGCGCGCTGCTGCTCGACAGCCTGGAGCAAATCAGCGAAGAGCAGCGATTCACGGCCATCAGCGAGCCGGATTTTGATCTCGAAGCTGTCGAAGTGCCGAAAGACGGCCCGATGACGTTTGAGTTCAAGATCGAAGTGCGGCCGGAATTTGATATGCCGAAGTGGAAGGGCCTCAAGCTCAACCGGCCGGTGCGCGATTTCTCGGATGCCGATGTCGACGAGCAGCTCGAGCAAATGCTCTCCCGCTATGGCCAACTCGTGCCGTACGAAGGCGAAGCGAACGACGGCGACTACCTGTCGGTGAATATCACTTCGACGCACGACGGCAAGCAGCTCATGCGTGAGAACGAAGCTGTGCTGCGCATCCGGCCGACGCTGAGCTTCCGCGACGCGAAGCTCGAAGGCTTTGCCAAGCTCATGCAAGGCGCGAAGGAAGGTGACAAACGCACGGCCGAGGTCACGCTCAGTAACGATGCGCCGAACGAAGAGCTCCGCGATAAGATAATTACATTGGAATTCGAAGTGCTCGGCGTCAAAAAGCTCAAGCTTCCCGAGCTGGACGAGGAATTCCTGCAAGAACTGGGCAATTTCGGCAGCGAGCAAGAGCTCCGCGACGCCATCCGCAAGAACCTGCAGCGGCAGCTCGAGTATCAGCAACAGCGGATCGCCCGTACTCAAATCTCCTCGCTGCTCACGAAGAGCGCCGACTGGGAACTGCCCAAGGGCCTGCTGCAGCGGCAAAGTGCCCGCGAGCTCGAACGTGCGGTGATGGAACTCCGCCGCAGCGGCTTCAGCGAAACCGAAATTCGCGCTCGCGAGAACCAGCTTCGACAAAACAGCACGGCCAGCACTGCGAACGCTCTCAAGGAGCACTTCATCCTTGAACGAATTGCGGAAGAGGAGAAGCTGGATGTTGAAGAGGGCGATTACGACAAGGAAATTTTCCTGATTGCCGCCCAAAGTGGCGAGTCGCCGCGGCGCGTGCGGGCTCAGCTCGAAAAGCGCGGGCTGATGGACGTGTTGCGGAACCAGATCATCGAGCGGAAGGTGCTGGAACTGGTGCAATCGGAAGCCAAGTTCAACGACGAACCGTTCACACCCGAAAAAACCGACACGGAGGCGATCTCAATTGCAGCAGGCGGCGGCACCGGGGGAGAAATCCCGGTCGTCACGGAAGAAAAAGCCGAGACCGAGGAAGCGTAAGCCGTCTTTGTTGCTTACAGCATTCTCTTTGGACTGGGCGCTTCAGCGACCAGTCCGCCCCTGTCGTCTCACGCCCTCGGCGCGGAAATCACCCGCTTCCCGCGGCCTCCCGGCTCGCGCACTTGACTGTTGCGTTTGCCTACGAAGGATTGTCATATGAGCAACAACAAATTCGTTCCCGACTTTACGGCCGCGCAGCTTTCGGCCCAGGCCATGCGCGACTACCAACGCCAGCGGCAAATGACGCTCGGCGACCTCTTGCTGGAAAACCGCGTCATTTTCCTGCAGGGCGAAATCTACGACGGCAATGCCAACGAGCTGGTGATGAAGCTCCTGTACTTGCAGAGCGAGAACCGCCGCAAGGACATCCACTTCTACATCAACTCGCCCGGCGGCAGCGTGAGCGCGACACTCGCCATTTACGACACGATGCAGATGATCTCCTGTCCGGTGGCCACGTACTGTGTTGGCCTTGCGGCGAGCGGCGGCGCGGTGCTGCTGGCGGGCGGCGCGAAGAGCAAGCGATTCGCTCTGAAGCATGCCAAGGTGATGATCCACCAGCCTCACGGCGGTGTCGGCGGCCAAGTTTCGGATATCGAAATCCAGGCCAACGAAATCCTTCGTACGCGGGCCGCCCTTAATGAAATTCTCGCCAGCCACAGCGGCAAGACGGTCGAGGAAATCGCTAAGGCCTGTGACCGCGACTATTACATGACTTCCGAGGAAGCCAAGGCCTTCGGCATTGTCGACGACATCCTGCTGAAGCAGCCCGGCACCGAGGAAGAAGAAGATAAGTAAGAAGTACGATGTCAAAAGGAAGATATCAGAGGACAGTTCGAATCGTGCTTTCGTAACATCTGACTTCTTACTTCAAACATCTTACTTTCGCCCCGGCGTGCGTTCTCAACTACAAGCCATTCCATCCCGCCAAAAGACAGTACCATGCCACTTATTCCTTACGTCATCGAAAAGAGCGGTCGCGAAGAGCGGGCGATGGATATCTACAGCCGGTTGCTTGCGGACCGGATCATCATCCTCGGCTCGGCAATCAACGATGATGTCGCCAACAGTCTCGTCGCTCAACTGTTATTCCTGCAGTCGGACGATCCAAAGGCCGACATCCACCTGTACATCAACTCGCCCGGTGGTAGCGTGACGGCCGGCCTTGCGATTTACGACACGATGCAGTTCGTCTCGTGCGATGTGGCGACCTACTGCATCGGACAATGCGCCTCGATGGGAGCGGTGCTGCTCGCCGCCGGCGCTGGAGGCAAGCGGCATGCCCTGCCAAACGCGCGGATCATGATCCACCAGCCCTCTGCTGGCATGGAAGGCACTGCCGAGGACATCCTGATCCACGCGACCGAGTACAAGAAGACCAAGGAGCGGCTAAACCGCATCCTGTTCAATCACACGGGCCGCTCGATGGAGCAAATTGAGAAGGACACGGACCGCGACAAGTTCATGTCGGCCGAAGAGGCGCTCGAATACCGCCTCATCGACAAGGTCGTGACGAGCCTTTCGACCTCGAAAGCAGTGAAGGCGTCGTAACGCGTGCAAGCGTAGCACCCTCTGGACTGGTCGCTTAAGCGACCAGTCCACCCCGCCGAGCGATTCTCAATCTCGTAGCTTACGCACGCTAGCACGCTCTCGGCTTGACGGTTCCAGCGTGATTTCCTATTGAACGCCTCGGAACCTGCGGCAAATTCCTCGTTTCGGGCTCTTCCTGTTTGCCGCGCATCTCTTCGGTAGATCGTCTTGGCCGCTCGCTCGCACAACACGCGACGACTACGGGCCTGTCTGGCCCCGCTGGCCGCTGCTGCGCTCGTCGCAGCGTCGCTCGCTGGCTGCCAGAGCAACTCGGATCGCGATCTTATCGCCCGCGACAGGCGGATGCAGGAAGACCAAATCTACGCCCTGCAGGATTATATTACCCAATATCAGCAACTCCTTTGCCGGTATCGCACCGAAAATGCCTCGCTCCGCCGGCAATTGGCGGACGGCACGGCCACGGAGTCACCCTCAACCGTGCAGCCGTTGACACCGCCGTCGCGAATGAGGCGATCGACGCAGCCGAATTCCGTCGCGCCGCCCAGCCCGCAATTCCAAACGCCGATTCCCCCGGGCGAGAAAAATCCCGTGTCGCCGCCACCGCCGGCTGAAACACCATCCGATCTGCAAACACCCGCGGTGCCGCCGCTGAATTCGAGCGGGAACAACCTGCGTTCGCACGACGAACGAGCATCCCATGTCGTCGCAGCATCGTACGAGGACCCCATCCCAGAGACGCCACAAGATACACACGTCGATGGCGACGCCGCTTCAGCGGCTGGCATGCGCAGCGAATCTACCCGCCACAATGCCGAACGCGAACACCCCAACACTCCGCGTTCCGCAAGCACGATCCTTGTCTCCGGCGAAGTCGTCGCGAACCCTTCTGGCGGCCCCCGCATCATGGTTGACGTCATTCCAGTCGCAGATCGGATCGGTGAAGCATTTGACGGCAGCGCCTCACTAATGTTGCTCTCCACCGACTCCCAAGGCGAGCAACACAACATCGGTCGCTGGGATTTCACTGCCGAAGACGTTCACTCCGCCTACCTCGAAAATGCAGCCCGTCCGACGCTGCGATTTTTTGTCGAACTGCCTGCGGATACGAACGTCGAAGGCTCGACCCAGCTGTGGACTCGCCTCGTACCCCACGACGGCGCAAAGCTGCTCGCGCATGCGAAGATCGACCTCGCGACTCCAGGTGTTTTCTCCTCACGCACCGAATCGGATCGCGCGCGGCTGGCCGACGAGCTCGTCCTCGCCGCGAATTGTGTTGAAGCACCGCCGGTCGCCAGCGACGATTCGACGTCTAGCGACGGCGATACCAGCGACGACGTTAGCGAAGTTTCGACCGCAGTCAACGAGGTCGATTGGGCCGTCGCCCAACCCGGCAAACCAGCGAAATTGCCGGCAGAAATCGCCGACAAAACCGGTGCCGGCGGCTGGCGAGTTTCTTCGGAGCCGATGCCCGCGGCCATGGTTCAGAGCACGCAAGCGGCACCACCCGCGGCACAACCCAACGCCGATCAGCCGCTCCTCAAACTGCTTTCCGGTCATGAAGAGTCGACCACGATCGAGCCTCTTGCCGAGAAGCCGGCACAGCGCCCGAACTGGGCGCCCGAGCGCGATGGTGAAAAGCCATCTGCTCGCACCGCAGGACGCCCGAGTTGGTCGGCGAAGCGATGACGCGCCAACCCGTTCCCACGCTCTGCGTGGAAACCGATATCGCCATGCTTTGCGTCGCACCCCACAAGTGCGAGTACGGGGTTTGACCGCAGAGCGGGCGGTTCTTGCCCCCACGTCGAGTGCGGGACGAGCCCGTGGGCGAGTTGTTTCGGTCCCTTGGCTAACCTACACTCAACGTGATGGCCGACGTTGAAACTCTATACTCTGAATCGGGGACAGAGCGTCTCAACGTGACCGACCGGCTGGCGGCGGTTGCCCGCCAAATGCCGAACTCAATTGCGGTCGCCTGTCCCGCGAAATGGTCGCGCGGGCACATTTGCGAGCGTCGTGCTTCACGTTGCGAATACGCGACAACAACATTTGCCGCGCTCGATGCTGACGCCACACAAATAGCGCGAGGCCTCGCCTCGTGGGGCGTCCCCAAAGGTACGCGGCTGGCGTTGCTTGTGCGGCCCGGCATCGATTTCATTGCCCTCGTGTTCGGATTGTTGCGAGCCAGAATGATCGTCGTACTCGTCGATCCGGGGCTCGGCCGAAGAAATATGGTCCGCTGCTTGGCTGAAGCCGAGCCGGCAGGTTTTGTGGCTGTCAGCATCGCCCAGGCGAGCCGCCTTTGGCTACGACGGAAGTTCCCGCACGCGCGGTGGAATGTCACCGTCGGTAAACGCTGGTTCTGGGGCGGACTGACACTTCAACAGCTACGGGAAATGGGAGATCGATCGCAGCAAGACATCGGCGGCGCCACGGAGGCCGACGACCCCGCGGCAATCATCTTCACCTCAGGCAGCACGGGCCCGCCGAAAGGCGTGCTCTACACGCAGCGGATGTTCGACACCCAAGTGGCAGAGATTCAAGCGATGTACGGCATCGAACCCGGCGGCGCCGATCTCGCCTGCTTCCCGTTATTCGCGCTCTTCAATTCCGCGATGGGCGTGACTACCGTGTTGCCGGAAATGGACTTCTCGCGGCCGGCTTCGGCGAACCCAAACAATCTACTTGCCGCCGCCAACGACTGGCACGTTACCCAAGCGTTCGCGTCGCCCGCCGTGTGGCGCGTGCTCGGCGCACATTGCGCGAAGACCGGCGCACGAATTCCATCGCTCAAGCAAGTGTTCTCGTGCGGTGCACCCGTGACGGCCGATGTGCTTCGTGCGACGCTCTCGTTTGTGGGAGCCAGCGCGAAAATGCACACGCCATACGGCATGACAGAGTCGCTGCCGGTCGCCACGATCGAAGCGGCGGAAGTCCTCGGCGAAACAGCCGCTCGCACCGACTCCGGGGCCGGCGTTTGCGTGGGCCGAAAGTTTGATTCAATCGATTGGCGAATCATTCGCATCACCGACGCGCCCATCGCCTCGATCGACGATGCCGAAGAGTTGCCGCAGGGTGAAATCGGCGAGCTGATCGTCAAGGGCCCGCAAGTGTCTCCACGGTACGTCACACGGGCGGAGGCGAATGCTGCATCAAAGATCGTCGCGCAGCCGGAACAACCCGCAATCCGCAATCCGCAATCCGCAAACGTCACATGGCACCGCACGGGCGACGTCGGCTACTTCGACGACGAACACCGCTTCTGGTACTGCGGCCGCAAATCGCAGCGCGTCGAGACCGCCGACGGGCCGCTGTACACGGAATGTGTCGAAGCGATATTCAATACTCATCCGCTCGTCCGCCGTTCCGCGTTGGTGGGCATCGGACCACGCGGCAATCAGCTTGCCGCTTTGGTGGTGGAATTGAGCTCGCAGAGTGTCCCTGCAGATTGGCAGCGGCAATTGAAAGAGCATGCGCGTGGGTCGAGCGGTGCAGAAAATATTAGCCGCATACTTGATTATCCGTCGCTGCCGGTCGATATTCGCCACAACGCGAAAATCAATCGCGAATTCCTGGCCGCTTGGGCCAAGCCACGACTCGCTGCAGAAAACAACTCATCTCCGGCCTCTGGCCTCTGACCTCCACGACGACATGCATGCATTGGTCACCGGTGGCGGCGGATTTCTCGGGCGGTACATTGTCGAAGGTTTGCTCGCGCGCGGTGATCGTGTGCGTTCGTATGGTCGCGGCGCTTATCCCGAGTTGGAAGCAGCAGGCGTCGAAGTAATTCGCGGCGATCTGCGCGATGCCGCCGCCCTCGCCGCCGCCTGCGAGGGCATCGAGTGCGTCTTCCACGCCGCGGCGATTCCGGGTATCTCGCTCAATCGCGATGCCTACGAATCGGTGAATCGCACCGGCACCGAACAGTTGCTCTCCGCCGCCTGGCGATCGGGCGTCGCGCGGTTCGTTTACACGAGCAGTCCCAGCGTCGTCTTCTCCGGCCATGATCAATGTGGCGTCGATGAATCCGCCCCATACGATTTCGGCTGGATGGAAGCGAACCGCGCGTACTATTCGCACACGAAGGCGGCCGCTGAACAAGTGGTGCTCGCAGCAAATTGCGATGAGTTTCGCACGTGCGCCCTGCGGCCACATCTCATTTGGGGGCCGCGAGATACGCATCTCATTCCGCGCCTGCTGGCCCGCGCCCGCAGCGGCCGCCTGCGAAGGATCGGCCCGGGAACGAACCTTGTCGACATGACGTATATCGAGAATGCAGCGGCCGCACATCTGCAGGCTGCCGACGCACTTGCCGCTCGTGATTCTGCCTTGAGTGAGCGAGCCGAGTCATGCTCCGCGACCGAGGCGACCGCGTCATCCGGAACGTTCGACCGAGCCGGGTCGTCCCCGACCCCGGCCGGCAAAGCCTACTTCCTCAGCCAAGGCGAACCCGTGAACTGCTGGCAATGGATTAACGAAATTCTCGCGCTGGTGAACTTGCCGCCGGTTCAAAAGTGGGTGTCCGCGCGCGCGGCCGAACGTATCGGCGCCGCTTGCGAATCGGCGTACCGAGTTCTCCGCCTTTCCGGTGAACCGCCCATGACGCGTTTTCTCGCCACCCAGCTTAGCACGTCGCATTGGTTCGATATCTCCGCCGCGCGGCGCGACTTCGGCTACTATCCACGCATCTCAACGGCCGAAGGAATGCAGCGGCTCGCGACGTGGTTGCGAGACAGTAATTGACCACGTCTCCTCGTTCGTGCCTGCCTGGGGCGGAGTCTGCGACGCCCCAGACAGCCCTTCTGGGTCATCGCTCTACTCGGCCCCAGCCACCCCCGAGTGTGCTTGGTGAACATCACAAAAACGCCGTAAAAACCCCATGCCCTAGCCCATTTTTGCCCGTCCCATTACAATCGCCAGATTACGAATTACCTAGCGAGGAAGCCCGTGCTGCGAACTTTTACGTGCGGCCAATTGCGTCGCGAACACATCGGCAAGGAAGCCACCCTCTGCGGTTGGGTCGACAGTTACCGCGATCATGGCGGGGGCTTGTTTATCGACCTCCGCGATCGCTATGGCATGACGCAGGTCGTGTTCAACCCACCGGATACGCCGCAGCCCATCATCGACGAAAGCAAGACGCTACGAGCCGAGTACGTGGTGCAGGTGACGGGCAAAGTTGCCGAGCGGCCCAACGGCATGGCCAACCCCAAATTGGCCACCGGTGAAATCGAGTTGCGTGTCACGGGCTTCAAGCTGCTCAACAAGAGCCTTACGCCGCCGGTGTCGCCGAACGCGAATACGCAAGATTTGCCGAACGAAGAGCTGCGGCTCGAACACCGCTACCTCGACCTTCGCCGCTCCAGCATGCAAAAAACTCTGCTGCTGCGAGATCGCATTATCAAGGGCATGCGCGATTATTTCGCAGCACAAGATTTTATCGATGTCGAAACGCCGATCCTCGGTCGCAGCACGCCGGAAGGAGCGCGTGATTACCTCGTGCCAAGCCGCGTCAGCCGTGGTTCGTTCTATGCGCTGCCGCAGTCGCCGCAGTTGTACAAGCAGATCCTGATGATGGCCGGCTACGACCGCTACGTGCAGGTCGCCCGCTGCTTCCGCGACGAGGACCTGCGGGCAGACCGGCAACCCGAGTTTACGCAGCTCGACCTTGAGATGTCGTTTGTCGACTCCGACGACATCATGGGCATTATCGACGGGCTCGTACAGAAGCTCGCCAAGCAGGAGCTCGGCATCGACGTAAAGCTGCCGCTCCCGCGCATGACGTATGACGAGGCCATGGATCGATTTGGCCACGACGCCCCGGACCTGCGCTTCGGCCTGGAACTGGTCGACTGCACCGACCTTGCCGCAAAGAGCGACTTCCGCGTGTTTTCCAGCGTCGCCGCGAGCGGCGGTCGCGTACGAGCGATCAACGCTAAGAAAGGCACCGAGCACTACTCCCGCCGCGGCATCGACACGCTCACCGAGTACGTCGCCGGCTTCGGCGCGAAAGGCCTGGCATGGTTCCGCGTCGAAGAAGATGGCACGCTCAATTCGACCATTGCCAAGAACTTCACGCCCGAGCTGCTTAAGGAATTCGGCAAACGACTCAACGCCGAGCCGGGCGACTTGCTGCTGTTCGTCGCCGATCAGTGGAAAGTCACCTGCAAGGCGCTCCACGCCCTCCGCACTAAAATGGGCGCGGAGATGAAGCTCTACGACCCGAAGACCATGAACTTCTCATGGGTCATCGAATTCCCGATGTTCGACTTCGACGACGAAGAGAAACGCTGGGTGGCCATGCACCATCCGTTCACTTCGCCGCGCGACCAGGACTTCGAACTGCTGGAGAGCGACCCTGGCAAATGCCGCGCGAAGGCGTATGACCTTGTCATCAACGGGAGCGAAGCCGGCGGCGGCACGATCCGGATTCACGACCCCGTCATCCAGCAAAAGGTCTTCTCGCTGCTGGGCATCGATGAAAAATCGGCCGAAGAGCGGTTCGGCTTCCTGCTGCGGGCGTTGAAGTACGGTGCCCCGCCGCACGGCGGCATCGCGCTTGGCATCGACCGCTGGGTGATGCTCTTTGGCGGCCTCGACAACATTCGCGACTGCATCGCCTTCCCTAAAACGCAGCGAGCCAGCGATCTCATGACAGGGGCCCCCGGCGAGGTGGAAACCAAGCAGCTCAGAGAACTCGGGATTAAAATTGACCTGTAACAACACCCAGTCACGATAACTCGTTCCCACGACGGTCCGCCGCGGCGGGCTCTGCGTGGCAGCGCCGGGGCCGCCGCGGTGCGGCGCCTGGGTCACGAGGTGATTTCAATATGATTAGAAATCGTACGCACCAACGAAGACTGCTAATCGCCGCCGCTGTGGCCCTTGGCGTGGGAATTGTCGCGCCGGGCGCTGCGCACGCGCAACGCCGCTTGGCAGTCACAAACGGCCAGCCACAAGGGCCCGCCAAGATACCCGGCGTCCTGCTCTCAATGCGCGAGCTCGGCCTCTGCAAAGTTAGAGTCGGCGACAAACTTCCCGCCATCGAGCTCCCCAAAGCCGATGGCGGCGGCAACGCCAACTTGGGCGACCTGTTCGGCAAGCGGGCGACGGTCGTCGTCTTCTGGAAAGGCGATCGGCGCATGGCCCGCGAACAGCTCGCCGATCTCGGTCCCGATGTTATCGAACCGTTCGGCAAGGAGGGTGTTAGCGTAGTCGGCGTCGCGGTTCAGGAATCGCCGGAGACGACGAACCAGGCACTCTCCGCGGCGAAGGCCAAGTTCACGAACCTCGTTGATGCCGACGGCAACGCCTTCAAACAGGTAGGCCGCGATAATTTGCCGCGCACGTTCGTCCTCGACTCCGAAGGCAAGGTGGTGTGGTTCGATATCGCTTACTCGCTCGCCACACGCCGCGAATTGAATTCAACATTACGGGCGCTCACCGAGCCAAAGTAGACCCGCGCGAAATTGTATTGCTGTGTTGGAATCGGTATGGATAAGACTCGAGTTGGAATCATCGGTTTGGGTACGGTCGGGCAAGGAGTAGCGAAAATCCTGCTTGATCACGGGGACCGCACTGCTCGCCACGCCGGGCACACGCTCTGGTTAGAAAGGGCCGCCGTCCGCGATATGAAAAAGACTCGCGAGTGCGAGCTGCCAGTCGGCGTGCTCACGGGCGACGTCGACCAGATCATCAACAACCGCGACATCAAGGTCGTTGCGTCGCTCATAGGTGGCCTGGAGCCCGAACGCACGATCATGCTGCAGCTGCTCGAAAGCGGCAAAGACGTTGTCACCGCGAATAAAGCGCTCCTAGCTGAACATGGCCCCGAGTTGTTCGATCGGGCCCGCGAACTCGGCCGCTCGATCGCATTCGAAGCCTCCGTCGCCGGGGGCATTCCAATCATCACGAACATCAGCCAATGCCTCTCGGCGAACCAAATCCTCTCGCTCGACGGCATTCTTAACGGCACCACGAACTTCATCCTCAGCAAGATGCACGAAGAGGGCATGGCCTACGCCGACGCCCTCAAAGAAGCGCAGCGGCTCGGGTATGCCGAGGCCGACCCGACGCTCGACGTCGACGGCAGTGACGCCGCCCAGAAGCTCGCGATCCTCGCTCACTTGGCATTTGGCGCCCGCGTGGACTGGAAAGACATTCCCCGCATGGGCATCGACCGGCTCGATAAGAGCGACGTGCGGTTCGCCCAGGAGATCGGCTACCGAATCAAGCTGCTCGCCGTTGCGGAACTCGACGGCGACACGCTCGAAATGCACGTGTCGCCGACGCTCGTGAAACGCGGCAAACCACTCTCCGACGTGAGCGGGCCGTTCAACGCAATTCGCGTCGTCGGCGATTGTGTGGGCGAACTCATGTACTACGGGCGCGGGGCAGGCCAGATGCCCACCGCTTCAGCCGTCGTCGCCGACATCATCGACACCGCGGTCGGCCGCGCCGGCATCACGTTCCGCACACTTGAGTTGTGGTCCAACCGCAAGGCCATGGTCACGCCACGCGAACATGCGAAGGCCGATGGCCGGTTCTACCTGCGCGTGAACGCCGAAGATCATCCCGGGGTGCTCGCTCAAGTCGCGAGCGTCCTCGGCCAGCACCACATTTCGATCTCCAGCGTGCTGCAGCAAGAAATGGCCAACGACGACGGCACCGTGCCGCTCGTGATTATGACGCACGTCACGACCGAAGGCGCCACCCGAAAGGCGTGCGGCGAAATCAACAAACTCACCTGCGTGCGCGGGAAGACGGTTCGCATGTGGGTTCGCGATTGAGTGAGTTTCACCACGACGACACGACGAACACAACGAATGACTCAACAATGATCGAGCCGATTCCTGCTGCTGCTGAGACCATCGGCACGAGACTCTTGGATGCAGCATTCGAAGTTCATCGGCGGCTTGGCCCCGGACTTTTGGAGTCAGTCTACGAAGTTTGTGTCTGCCATGAATTGACAAAACTAGGCTTACCATTTCAACGGCAAGTCTGGCTGCCCATTAACTACGACGAAATTCAGATCGACGCCGGCCTTCGACTTGATATCGTGCTGCAAGACATCGTGATTGCCGAAATCAAAGCTGTGGAAACTATCCTGCCGGTTCACGACGCGCAATTACTCACTTATTTGAAATTGACTGGCATGCGCCTCGGGTTTTTGATCAACTTTAACGTTCCACTGTTAAAAAACGGGATCAAGCGCATCGTCCTTTAGACACGTCGTGCTCGTCGTGTCGTCGTGGTGAAAATCAATGAAGTACGCAATCGTTATCCCCGATGGCGCCGCCGATGAGCCGCAAGCGTCGCTTGGCGGCAAGACTCCGCTCGAAGCGGCCCGCACGCCGAACATGGATCGTGTTGCCGCGCTGGGCGTCGTCGCGCGGGCCTGCCACACGCCGAAGCAGCTGCCGGCCGGCTCCGAAATCGGCAACCTGAGCCTGTTGGGCTACAACCCATTCGAAAACTTCACCGGCCGCGCACCGATGGAAGCGGCCGCCCAAGGCATCCAACTCGGCCCGAATGACTGGGCGGTGCGTTGTAATTTGGTGACGATCATCGACCAGGTGATGCGCGACTTCACGGCCGACCACATCACCACCGAAGATGCGACGGAGCTGCTAAAGACGGCCCAGGAAATGATCGGCAGTGATCCCAAATATCGCGGCGCGATCGAGTTCGTGCCGGGCGTGAGCTATCGTAACCTGCTGCTGTAGCGCGGCGAAGCTGCCCGCCCCGTTCAGCAACGAAACCCGCACCCGTGCTCCGCACGACATCACCGATCAATCGGTACTCGAAGAACACCCCCGCGGCCCCGGGAGCGACGTGCTCTGCAGCCTCATGGAAGCGAGCATTGAAGTATTCGCCGACCACCCCGTCAACGCCGCCCGCAAGGCTGCCGGCAAGGGCGTGGCAACGAACGTGTGGCTGTGGGGCCTTGGCCAGGCTCCGCGGCTGCGGGCCTTCACCGAAGAATACGGCCCGCGCGGCGCGATGATCACCGCCGTCGACCTGCTTCGCGGCATCGCCGCGGCTCGTCGGCTGGGACCGCATCGAAGTGCCGGGGCTACCGGCTATCTCGATACAGACTACGCTGCAAAGGGCCGCGGGCGTCGAGGCTCTCAACAAATACGACATCGTCTGTGTGCATGTTGAAGCGTCCGATGAAGCCTCGCACGAAGGCCGCTGCGATGAAAAGGTGAAGGCGATTGAAGAAATCGACCGCCACGTCGTCGGCCCGCTCGTCGACGCCCTCCAATCGCACGGCGACTGGCGAATCATGATCTCGCCCGACCACCCCACGTTCCTGCACGAAAGTGCACACCCACGGCAACGTGCCCGTGGCGATGGCCGGCACCGGAATCACACCTGATGAATTCACCACCTACGGCGACACCAACGCCGCCCACTCAAGCTCACCTTCGACGAAGGTTGGAACGTAATGCCGTGGTTTATTGGGAAAAGATGAACCGCCAAGACGCGAAGGACGCCAAAGGAGACAAGATCTGGGTGACGAGTCGTCGAGTTAAGGCAACAGAACCAAGTCGACGAGTTGATGAGTTGACATCAAGTTATTGGTGCGGCGATCGAAGTTCATCGAATTCTCGGGCAGGATTTCTTGAATCTGTTTACGAAGAGGCTCTAGCAATTGAATTGACCTTCGCGGAATTGTATAGCACGCCGTTCGCGTTGATGTTTAAAGGAAGAAATGTCGGTGATTCGCTTGATTTCCTGGTCGACAATTTGCTTGTCGTTGAACTCAAAGCCGTCGAGGCAATTCACCCTATCTATCCTGCCAAAGTCATTCATTATCTGAAAATGAGCAATCTCGAACTCGGTTTGATCATTAACTTTCACGTAGTCCTGCTCAAAACGGCATCAAGCGAATCCTTAACACGACCGTAAGTCGTCTTGGCGTCCTTAGCGTCTTGGCGGTTAAATCTCTTACTCTTGGACTAACATGGGAATCATCGTTCAAAAATTCGGCGGCACGAGTGTCGCTAACGCGGAAAAGATTCGGGTCGCGGCTCGCCGGGCCATTCGCGGCTCAGCAGAACGGCAACCAGGTCGTCATGGTTGTGAGTGCGATGGGCCATCAGACCGACCACCTCGTCGACCTTGCCAAGCAAATCACCGACGACCCCTCCGGCCGCGAGATGGACATGCTCCTCTCGACCGGCGAGCAAGTGAGCGTCGCGCTCATGGCCATGGCCATTCATTCGCTCGGTGGCAACGCGGTGAGCCTCACCGGCGCGCAAATCGGCATCCGCACCGATAGCTCGCACACGAAGCGCGCATTCAGTCGATCTCGACCGAACGAATGAAGAAGCTGCTCGACGACGGCAACATCGTCATCGCCGCCGGCTTCCAGGGCATCGACGAAGACTTCAACATCACCACGCTCGGCCGCGGCGGCAGCGACACGACGGCCGTCGCCCTCGCCGCCGTGCTCAACGCCGATGCCTGCGAAATCTACACCGACGTCGACGGTGTGTTCACGACCGATCCCCGCCTCGTCGCCGAAGCCCGCAAAATGGACCGCGTGAGCCACGACGAAATCCTCGAACTCGCCAGCCTCGGCGCGGGTGTCATGCATAGTCGCTCGATCGAATTCGGTAAGAAGTTCAACGTGCCGATTCACGTGCGTAACAGCCAGAATTTCACCGACGAGCCGGGCACCGTCATCGGCAGCGAAACGGAATCGGCAGACCGGGCCGTGAGCGGCGCGGCCCTCACCAAAAACGAAGCCCAAATCACGATCGCCGGCGTGCCCGATACGCCGGGCGTGAGCTATTCTGTATTTTCCAAGCTCGCCGCCGTGAATGTGGCCGTCGACATGATCGTGCAAAATGCCGGCGCCGATGGCTCAGCCGACATTTCGTTTACCGTGCTTGAAGACGACCTCCAAAAGGCGCGCTCGCCGCGTCGAACAAGGCAGCTGCCGAGCTCGGGGCACAAGGCGTACAGCACGATGCGAGCCTCTCGAAGGTATCCATCGTCGGCCTGGGCATGGCCACGCAAACGGGTGTCGCCGACCGCATGTTCCGCACTCGCCGACGAGGGGATTAACCTCGAAGCCATCACCACCAGCGAAATCAAAGTCTCGGCCCTCGTGAAACGCGAGCAAGCCCTCGCCGCGCTGCGGGCCGTGCATAGCGAATTCGAACTCGACCGCGCGCCGGACGAACGGGTGAAGTTCGGCGATAGCCCCAAGGTCGTGCGGGCCAATGGCAATGCTTCAGCTGGCCGTGCCGACGCCGTCGACATCGTCTCCCGCCTCCAGCGCATGGAAGACCTCGCGATCGAAAGCGTGTCGCTCGATGAAACGCAGGCTCAAATGACGCTCTTCGACGTGCCCGATCGCCCCGGTATCTCGGCCCGCATCTTCGAAGCGGTCGCCTCGGAGAACATCCTGGTCGACATGATCGTGCAAAGTATCGGCCGCGACGAGCTCGCCGACATCAGCTTCACCGTGCCGCGCACGAGCGTGGCCGATGCCCGTCGCGTGCTCACGAATCTGTCAAAGGAACTGGGCGGCGAAGTGAAAGACGAGCCCGCCGTCGCCATCCTCACGGTGAAAGGCATCGGCATCCGCAGCCACACCGGCGTGGGCCTGCGCATGTTCAAAGCCCTCGCAGAAGCCAAGATCAACGTCGAAATGGTCAGCACGAGCGAGATTCGCGTTAATGTCGTGATCGATGCGAACAAAGGCGCCGATGGGCTCGCGGCGCTCAGGAACGCGTTTGCGGATGTGCTAGGATAGCAGGTAAGAAGTAAGAATTACGAAGGAAGATGTCAGGATCAATTGATCACATCCTCGGACTTCTTACTTTAGAATTCTTCCTTCTTACTCTCACTGCTGTTCGCCCATCACATCGTTGAGCACATCTTCCGACACATAAATCGGCAACGGCGGATCGCAGGTCACCGAGACAGCGATCGCGTCGCTCGGTCGCGAGTCGATTTCCACCAGTTCGCCGTCGTGCCGCACGCGGAGCTTGGCGTAATACGTGTGTTCGCGCAGCTCGCTGATAACGACATCCTGAAATTCGCCGCCGAGCGCCTCGACCGACTGGACCAACAGGTCGTGCGTCAGCGGCCGGGGTGCGGCAAACCCCTTTACCCGGCGGTCAATGCTCGTGGCTTCGAAGATGCCGATGAGGATCGGAAAAGTGCGCGTGCCGTCGACCTCTTTGAGATAGATCACCTGCTGATCGTTGATCTCGCTGATGATGATCCGAGACAATTCCATCGCGACGGGCATGGCGGCGATCCTCTGAAACCGCGGGCAAGTTAGGCTACGCCTCGCATTAGCTCGCTCCGGCAGCCGGGAAAAACGAACATTCCTAATTGTAGCAGGCACGCTCCGCCGTGCCGTTGCTAAGCTGCCCTGCGGTGCCAAATGGGCAAGATACTGTGTAACCTTGTGCCAATTCCGGTTACGGCACGCGGAGCGTGCCTACTACAAGCGCGGGTGCCTGGGCAGAGGCTTGGCGATGCCCCAGCAGCGTCACTCACCAAGCTTTGAAAGCGCGGGTGCCTGGGGCAGAGGCTCGGCGATGCCCCAGATCACTTCACCTAACAAGCTTCTTTAAAGCGGCCAACACTGCCTCAAACTGCCTCTGCAATTCCTCGAGCTTATCGCGCTGCTGCTGGACGACTTCGGGCGGAGCTTTGTCGACGAACCCTTTGTTGTTTAACTTGCCCTCGATCGATTTGATTTGCTTTGTGAGATTCTCGCGTTCCTTCTCCAGCCGCTTCGTTCTGCGACCACATCGATGAAACGGCTCACATCGACATGCACTTCCAGCGGGCCATGCCGGCCGGATAGCGGAAAGCTCACGGTCACGCCCTGTGGTTCCACCTTGGGCCCGAACGCGGTAGCCCCTGCATGGGCCATCTGTGAGAAATAGGGCTGCATCGGTTCGAACAGCGCAGGTCGCTTCGTCGCACCGCACGGCGAAGCTGAGTTCCTCCTTGAACGGAATATTCTGCCGCTGCCGCGCCGCGCAGCCCCCAGCACGGCCTGGAAATCGGCAAACTGCTCCTCGATCGTCGCATCTTGATGCGACATCTGCCTGCGGCCACGCCGCGATACAAACGCTTTCCGCCGCTTTCCTCCCTCCCCTTCCGCCTTTCCCCGTCCGCCTTCCAACCCGCGGCTCTGCGCTACCTGCCCCAACAGCTGCCAGACCTCCTCGGTCAGAAAGGGCATCATCGGGTGCAAAAGCCGCATGAGCACGTCGAGGGCGTGTGCGAGTACGCGCTGGGCGGTAGCTCGTTGTTCAGGTACGGCGAATCGCGCCTTCGTCATCTCGACGTAGAAACTGCAGAATTCGTTCCACGCGAAGTCGTAGAGCGTGCGAGCGGCATCGGCATAGCGATAACTCTCCAGCCGCATCGGTCACTTGTTGTGTCACCGTCGACAACCGCGACAGAAGCCAGCGGTCTTCCAGGAAGAGGGAGTCAGGAGCGGACGGGAGCGGGGACTGGATGCCTTGCCCTGCCCCGCATCCGCATCCGCTCCTTCATTAACGAAAACCTCGCCGCATTCCACAACTTTATTCGCAAAGTTCCGCCCAATTCGAACCGCTCGCTCACCGCCGCGCCGCGGCAGTGCTTTATCTTCGGGCTTCTCGGCCCACTGGGTGCTGAACGGCTGGCCGCATTTCTCGCATTCGATCCGCGGCAGCACGCGGTTCTTCTTTGTCTGCGCGAACACGGCCTGGCAGTGTGGGCACTCGAACTCCACCGGGAGTTTCACGTCCTGCGTATCGGTCGTGAGGTACGCCAGCCCGAACCGCAGTGCATCGGCCCCGAACTTTTCGATCACATCGAGCGGGTCGACACCGTTGCCCTTCGACTTCGACATCGTCTCGCCGTAGCCATCGAGAATCTTCGGCGTGATGTAGACCTCGTGGAAGGGAATCTCCTCGACGTTGTAGAGCCCGGCAATCACCATCCGCGCGACCCACAACGTGATGATGTCGCGTGACGTCACGAGCGCGGCTCGTCGGATAGAACTTCGCTAATTCGGGCGTCTCGTTGGGCCAGCCCAGCGTCGAGATTGGCCACAGGGCGGAGGAGAACCAGGTGTCGAGGACGTCGTTTTCCCGTTCGATCGTGCAACTTGAAGCAAGTGCATTCCAGCCGACGATTCAGTCGGCACGATCCCGAATGCATAATTGTTGAAAGCCGGTAAACTCTTCGCTTTTGCATCTTCCGGTCGCTGTCGAGAACAAAGCGCACGAGACGGCCCGTCGTTTCTCAGGTAACTTTTGCCGGCTTCGCATCGGCGATCCAACCGCTGATCGAACAACTCATCTGAATCCCATCCGCGCCGTCCGAAGACCCGCTCCGATGTATTCGCCAACTTTCATAGTGCGCGACCAAATTGGAATCCGATGTCCCCACCACAACTGCCGCCCGATTGGCCAATCGCGTTTCTCGCTCAGCCAATCTAAGTAGCCCTTCGCATATCGTTCCGGCACGATCTTCACACGGCCGCTGGACGGCGTCCATTGCCGTCTGGGCGAGTTCGTCCATTTTCACAAACCATTGGTCGGCCAGATATGGCTCGATCGGCGTCTTCGACCTGTCGCTGTGGCAGCTCGATGTCGCGGTCTTCGCACGGTCCTTCCGGATCAAACAGCCCGGCCGCTTCCATATCGGCGATCACGGCTTGTCGCGCGGTCGTGTGCATTTTGAGGCCGCGATACTTTTCCGGCGCGCTGTCGTTGAGTGTGCCGTCGGGGTTCATGATGTTGATCGACCCGATCTCGGGATGCCGTTGGCCCACGGCATAGTCGTTTTCATCATGTGCCGGTGTGATCTTCACGGCCCCAGAGCCGAGTTCCGGCTTCGCCCATTCATCGGCGATGAGCGGAATCGTGCGACCGGTGAGCGGCAACTCCAGCATTACGCCGCGTTTTGCCATATCGCGCAATTGAACAAGCCGCTGCTCGACGGCCGCCCGGCGATCGAGCAACAACCGCATTTGTTCTTCGAGCTCGCCCTTTTCTTTGGCGGTTGCCACGAGCATTTTCTCGCGCAGCTCTGCGCTCAGCTTATCGAACGCCGCCGCGGGGTCCGGATGCACGGCCACCGCGGTGTCGCCCAGCATCGTTTCCGGCCGCGTCGTGGCGATCGTCACGAACTCCGGTTCACCCGGCCGACGGTCCTTGGCCACCACCGGGTATTTGAAGTGCCAGAAGTGCCCCTTCACGGGCTCCTTGAAAACCTCGTCATCGCTCACGGCGGTTTGCAGGAACGTATCCCAATTCACGAGCCGCTTGCCGCGATAAATCTTCCCGTCTTTGAACAGCCGGAAGAACCACTCGCGCACGGCCCGGGCACACTGGTCATCGAGCGTGAATCGCGTGCGCTGCCAATCGCAACTGCAGCCGAGCTGGCGGAGCTGGCCCAAAATGCGGGCCTCGTAACGGTCCTTCCAATCCCAAATCCGCTTCACGAGCCCCTCGCGGCCGAGGTCATGCCGTGTTTTCTTTTCTTCTTCGAACAGCCGCCGCTCGACCACGGCCTGCGTTGCAATACCCGCGTGATCGGTGCCCGGCATCCAGAGCACGTTGAACCCCTGCATCCGCTTCATGCGAATGAGAATATCTTGCAGCGTGTTGTTGAGTGCGTGGCCCAGGTGGAGCGCGCCGGTCACGTTCGGCGGCGGAATGACGATCGAGTACGTCGGCCGCTGGTCGTTCGGGTCGGCATCGGCGTGAAAGTAGCCGCGCTCTTCCCAGAAGGAATACCACTTCTGTTGGGCGGCGGAATGATCGTATTGGGAGGGGAGGTTCTTAAAATCCATTTCACGTATTTCTGCGAAGGATCGCCAACTGTGGCACGTATAAAAAGTGCTTGTCCGAAGTATCAAGAACTAGGTCATGCTGCAACGCCAGAGCTGCAATCCAGATATCATTGGTTGGAATGGGCGTGCCCTGCCGGCGAAGACTCTGAAATATCTTGCCGTAGTGACGCGCAGTTTCGTCATTGGGCAGCAGCACGCCTACGTTCGGGCGACTCAAGAAAGCGTGGAGCTGTCGTTCATTTCGCTCCTTGTGGGTTCCCAATTCAAAGCCGGAGTACAACTCTGCAAGCACGATCAGCGGCACCCAAACTTCCGTCGCCGACTCGATGCGGCCTATTGCATCTGCATCGCCACCGTCGACTTCGGAGTAACAGTTCGTGTCGATAAGGATCCGCATTCGCCGGCCGTTACTTCCAGAGTTCTGGATCGACTCGCCGCTGCTCCGCGAAAACGGCCTTCATTTCCGGCGTGATGAGATTCAAGCCGGCAATTCCGGAAAGATCGCGACGCTTCACGCCATCGCTCCACACCTCCCAATCAATGAGCCGTTGCTCACGCAGGGCCACTTCGAATTCGGGGTTGTCCTTCCAAGACCCTACGGATGTCGGATGCACGGAACCAGCATTCGATTGAGCATTGGCTCCGAGATGGTCCATGAGCACCTCGATAATTGCCTGCTCAGGACTTATCTGTTCCGAAGCAGCGCGGGCGCGAATAATCGCTTCGACCGCCGGCGGAAGGGTATTGAGAGTGTAGGTCATAACCCTATTTTTGCTTTTCAAACGCAGGAAAACAATGTTCAATCCTCACGCCCGGCACAACTTATACTCAATACTATCCACGAGCGCATCCCAGCTGGCCTTGATGACATTCTCATTCACGCCGACGGTGCCCCAGGCTGTGCCATCGGCATCGCGGCTTTCGATGATGACGCGAACCGCTGCTGCTGTGCCAGCATCGCTGTTGATCACGCGCACCTTGTAATCGACCAGTTGCACGCCGCGCAGGTTCGGAAAGTGGCCGTTGAGCGCTTTTCGCAAGGCAGCATCAAGAGCGTTCACGGGGCCATCGCCCTCGGCCACTTCGTGGCGAACCTCGTCGCCAACGCGCAGCTTTACCGTGGCTTCGGTCGTGGTTGTGCCGTTGCCGGTGGTTTCAACATCGACATGGTAGTGCATCAGTTCGAAGTGAGGCCTGTATGTGCCGGCTGCCCGGCGGACTAGTAGCTCGAACGAAGCTTCCGCCGCTTCGAACTGATAGCCGCGGTTTTCCAGGTCGACAACCTGCTTCAGTACGTTTTCCATGAGCTTGGCGTCGTTCTGGAGATTCGCCTTGGCCGTGAGCGCTGCGATATTTGACCGGCCCGATAATTCGCTCACGAGCACTCGCCGCGTGTTGCCGACACTTTCGGGAGCGATGTGTTCGTAACTACTTGCCACGCGATTGACCGCGTGCACATGCATGCCGCCCTTGTGCGCGAAAGCGCTGGGGCCAACGAATGGCTGATTATTGCGGAAGTGCATGTTCGCGATTTCATACACGTAGCGCGACAGCTCGGTAAGATGCTCGGCCCCAGCGCCGCCCAGCACCTCGTAGCCCTTTTTCTTAAGTGCGAGGTTCGCCACGACGGAGATAAGATCGGCGTTGCCGCAGCGTTCCCCCAGGCCGTTGATGGTGCCTTGCACATGCGTGGCCCCCGCGCTGATCGCCGCGAGGGAATTGGCGACGGCCAGGTCGCAATCGTTGTGGGTATGGATGCCGAGCGGCACGTTTACGGCGGCGGCAGCTTCCTTCGTGATCGCCGCGACTTCTTCCGGCATGGTGCCGCCGTTGGTGTCGCACATGACAACGATCATCGCGCCGCCTTCCACGGCCGCTTGAATCGTCTTGGCTGCATAGGCTGGGTTGGCTTTCCACCCGTCGAAAAAGTGCTCGGCGTCGTAGATAACATCGCGGCCCATCTCGCGCAAGTAGGCGATCGTCTCGCGAATCATGGCGAGGTTCTCGTCCAGCGACACGCGCAAGACTTCGGCCACATGAAAATCGGACGTCTTGCCGACGATCGTGATCACCGGCGCATTCGAATCGACCAGCGCCTTCATGCCGGGGTCGTCGGCCGGCTTCACGCCCTTGCGGCGGGTCATGCCGAACGCACACGCGCGACTATTCTTAAGCGGGTCGGCAGCAATCCGCTGAAAGAACTCGGCATCTTTTGGGTTCGACAACGGGTAACCGCCCTCGACGAAGTCGAAGCCGAACTCATCCAGCCGTCGCGCGATCAGCAGTTTATCCTGCAGCGAAAAGTTAACACCTTCGCCCTGTGCGCCGTCGCGCAGGGTCGTGTCATAGATTTGGATACGTGTCATAGGAATCTCAAGGCTTAGCGGGTTGATTATATTTTTGCAGTTCGGCCTTCAAACGTAAGCCCCCTTCGTCATCGCCGGCGGCACTGGCTGCGGCGATTCCGCGCTGGAGTGCTTCCGCTGCTTTTTCAGGCTGTTTCATGGCCAGATAGGTTCGGGCCAAATCGATATACACAGCGGCCTGTTGCGGATCAATTTGGATGGCCGCTTCCAAAGCGTCCACTGCTTCCGGGTACTTGCCGGTACGCCGCAGGGCAATGCCGAGGTTCTGGTAGGCAGTCCAATATTTGGAGTCAATTTCAATGGTTTTGCGGAACGTCGCGATGGCGTCGTCGTTGTGGCCGGCTACATATTGAGCGACGCCCAGGTTGTTGCAAATCGACGCGCTTTTCGGCGCGAGGCGGGCAGCGGCGAGAAAGTGTGTAATGGCCTCATCGAACTCGCCCTGTTTCTTCAGTAGCAACCCCAGGGCATAGTGTGCCTGCGCCGCTTTCGGATTGAGGCGAGTCGCCTCACGGTAATGTGCAATCCCAGCGGCGTCGTCGCCCATTTTCACCGAAAGAGCGCCGACGCTGTGATGAGCCAGGTAGTCATTCGGATACCGGTCCAATACCTGCAGCCACAGATTAATTTCGTCTTTGTACATTGATACCCGCGTGGCGGTTGTGAAGGACAGCAGCAACAGAATCGCCACGAACGCCCATATCCACGGGCGGCGCCATGTTGCAACTGGTTCGCCACCCGGCGCACCGCCGCGTGCCCGGTCGTTCGCTCTTGCGAGGCGATATCCACCGATCACAAACAAGATGACCGGAGCGATGAGTGCGAGATACATGCGCCGCTCACCGGCGATTTCCGTCACAATCGGAACGACGAACGTTGGCGACAGAATTGCTCCCAGCCACGCCGCGACGAATCCCACCGGCCAATTCTTCCACACCGCGACCAGTGCCCCCACCGCAATCAGCATGAGCGGCACGACGTACATCCATGCTTCGCTCATGCTCGTGAAGTAGGGCGGCTCATAGTGGATCAGCAGCGGCCACGGGCACAGCACCAGCTGCATGTACATAAAGAATACCTTCGATTGCGTGAGCCACCACGAATATGCCGAAACGCCCAGCGAGAACCCGGCTGAGCCAGCCCGCGGCCCGCTCACGTTCAGCGCGGCCAGCAGAATCCAGGTCAGCGCGGTGCCGACATACAGCGGCCAGGACTTGCGCAGGCATTCAGCTAAGGAGCCGCGCACGAACGTGCGCTCGTACATCAGAACGATGACCGGCGCCGACACCATCACTTCCTTCGAAGCCATGCCGCACAAACAGGCGACAACCGCGAGCGCAAGCCAACACTTGCGGCTCGTCGGAGCGCCTTCGGCGGCCCAATATCGCAAGCTGCAATACAGCGTCGCCAGATAGAAAAGCGCCATCATTAGTTCTGTTCGTTGGGTGGCGAAGGCGACCGTTTCGGTCTGCAGCGGATGCAGTGCCCATAACAGCGTGAGCGCCACTGCCAGCCAATTGGAAGACCGCAGGAATTCGTCGCCAAAGCGCGGCATTTCGAGCGTTCGCCGTACGATTGTCCACAGCAACATCGCGCAGAGAAAGTGCAGCACCAGATTAACAAGGTGGTACCCGTAGGGGTTCAATCCGCCGAGCCAATAGCTAAGGGCCATCGACAGATTCACGAGCGGACGTCCGGAGGTCGGAAACTCCGGCGCCGGATTGAGCGGCCCGGGGCCGTTCGTTCCGATGAGTGGCCACAGCGAGCGGATCGATTCGTTCTCGACAATGGAATCAGTGTCATCGTAGATGAATCGCCACTTCAACCCTGGTCCATATAGGAATGAGAGCGGCAGCGCTAACACGAGTGCCACGCCCCACGCCGGCAAACCGTTTCGTGCGGCAACCCCCGCCGTGCGCGGTTCGGCCTCGCTTGATTCGGCAGCCAGTCGTTTCATGGCCATGGTCATCGTGAACCGAACCGTTACACCAAAGTGCGCTCATCAACAAAAAAACCCCGAGGCTTGGGACCTCGGGGTGTGGATTCGACAGCTATCGAGAACCGACCTCAAGGCCTTACGGGCGCGCTAATAATCACGATGCCGCAAACCGCGGCACTCGCAATCACCAATTTCACAAACGACGCCACCACGTAAGGCCACTCACTAAGATCAGTTTCGTTAATGCAAAGATAGCCGACCGAGGGGAGCTAGTCAAGTTGCGCTAGGCATGCCCAGGCGTTTGACGAGCGTACTGAACAGATTCACACATCTGCGCAGGCGATTTCTCGTTGCTGCCACCCCCGTTTGGCCATGCGGTTTTCTTTCGCGCGGTTGGCATCGGTTTTCTGGCGAAGCAAACTTGACCCGCGCGCGAGCGCGAGCTTATCGTGGCGTCACCAAACCCACCTCCCGTCCGCCGACTCACACCTACCCACCTGGCGGACACACGTGTACCCCTTTCATCGAAAGGAGCATTCTATGCGCCAGCGCATAATTCCCCATGGCTTCACGCTAGTCGAGTTGCTTGTCGTGATCGCCATCATCGGTATCCTGGTAGCGTTCCTGCTGCCGGCGATTCAAGCGGCCCGCGAATCGGCCCGCCGCTC
This sequence comes from Pirellulales bacterium, assembly GCA_046349975.1. GTDB lineage: Bacteria > Planctomycetota > Planctomycetia > Pirellulales > Lacipirellulaceae > JABDGM01. The sequence goes on along the minus strand of JAXMBH010000010.1, from coordinate 112,212 downwards.
CGAATGCCAGAACAACCTCAAGCAAATCGGCCTCGCCGTGCAGAGCCATCACGACACCCGCAAGGTGTTTCCGATGGGCCGAAATGCGACCAATCAGAAGGCCGTGTCGTGGGCCTATTACCTATTGCCGTACTTGGAAGAAACGGCCATTTACAACAGTTGGCATCCGACGCTCGAAGCTGATAAGCCGGAAAACAGTGCCACGATGCGCACTCCCATTGAAACGTACGCTTGCCCGAGTCGTCGGCGGGCGGCCGCAGATCGAAACTTCGATAACAACGACCAGCCGCCGCCGCCCGAGGATCTTGGCGTGGCCACGCTGGCCGACTACTCGGCCAATGCCGGTATCCAAATCATTACAGGCATGGTCGGCGCCGACGAACAGGCCACAGTTTGGGGCGGTTACAGCCGTGTCGACTCCGGTCCGATTTTCAGCGGTTCGCGCATCAGCGCACGGCAGGTTGAAGACGGTCTCTCCAAGACGATGGCCATCGCGGAGCGTCACCTGCCCCCTGTGCCGGCAAACACGGCGCCGGAAAAGGAACATTGGGCTATCGGCGATACCGCCTCAATTTCCGGCGACACGCCGCATACGGTCTTCCGCTGCTCGGGCAATGGCCTCGCCGCCAGCATTGATGACGTCGATCGCACGAAGTTCGGCAGTTCACATTCAGGCGGCATCGCGCAGGCCGTGTTCCTGGATGGTCACGTCCGTGCGCTAAAAGCCGATATTGTCAAGGAAGTGCTCAAAGCACTCAGCACGATCGGCGGCGGTGAAAACGCCGACGATAACGATTAATCCACGTCGCTGTGCTAATCCACGTCGCTGTGCCCACCGCGATACAGGCTAGTAACTATCCATCGGGCGCTAGCCCACGGTTCCCAGGTCCAGTGACATTACAACGGACTGGTCGCCCCAGCGGCCAGTCCGTTTTACAATGCGCGAATGCCAACTCTCAATGATCGTGCTTACGAACTCGCCAATGGCCTGGCGACCGACGCCAACCAGCTCGGCATCGCCGTCAGCACGCTCGGCTGCGGCACTCGCATCATCGATTGCGGAGTTCACGCACGCGGGAGCGCCGAGGCCGGAATTCGACTGGCCCACATCTGCATGGGCGGCGCCGGCATCGCCACATTCGTTCGCGCCGATCCCGAGGCCTGGGAGGGGCCAGCAATTCGCTGTGATGGCAGAAACGACCCCATCGCCACGTGCCTCGCTTCGCAATACGCCGGCTGGGCAATCCAGGGGGAAAAATTCTTCGCGATGGGCTCTGGCCCCATGCGCGCCGCAGCCTGCCGCGAGGCGTTGTTTCAGGAGATCGGGCACTGCGAGCGGCCGGAGCGATGCGTTGGCGTGCTGGAAACCAGCAAATTGCCGCCGGATGCCGTCTGCCGCGACATCGCCGATAAGTGCGGCGTGAAGCCCGATCGCCTCACACTTCTCGCGGCGCGAACAGCGAGCGAAGCCGGCGTCGTGCAGATCGTCGCCCGCAGCTTGGAAACGGCTCTGCACAAGCTCCACACAATCAAGTTCGACTTAAGCTGCATAAGAGGCGGCTGGGGCATCGCTCCGCTCCCGCCCCACGGCGGCGATGACGTGACGGCACTCGGCCGCACCAACGACGCGATTCTGTACGGCGCTTCAGTGCATGTCGTCGTCGAGACTGAGGATTCAGTGCTCGAAGAGATCGGCCCGCGCGTCCCCAGCAACTCATCGCCCGATCATGGCCACCCCTTCGGCGAAATCTTCGCGCGCTACGATCATGACTTCTATCGAATCGATCCGATGCTTTTCAGTCCCGCGCGAATCACGTTCCTCAACCACGCCACCAATCACTCATTCCACTTCGGCGAATTCGCTCCCGAAATCCTCGCCGCCTCTTTCACCACAAAAAAATAGCCCAGCCGTTTCGGCTGGGCTTGTATCACAATCAATCTTTCCATATCGCTTGGGGTTTAGCTTTCACTCTCCACAAGCACGCCGGGCGGGAACGGCTCGGCTATATTGCGGCATTACAGCTTCGCCATCTTCGCGATGAGGTCCACCGTCCGCACGCTGTAGCCCCATTCGTTGTCGTACCAGCTGACGATCTTCAGCAAGTTGCCATCCAGTACTTGCGTAAAGTCGGCCGCGAAGATCGAGCTGTGCGGGTCGCCGATGATATCCGTCGATACGATCGGATCTTCGGTGTAGCACAGAATACCCTTGAGCGGGCCTTCGGCCGCCTTCTTAATCGCGGCGTTGACTTCTTCCTTCGTCACCTTCTTTGACATCAAGGACACGAGGTCGACCACGCTGCCCGTGGTCGTCGGCACACGCAGGGCGATGCCGGTGAGCTTGCCTTTGAGAGCCGGAATCACTTCGCCCACCGCCTTCGCGGCGCCGGTCGAAGTCGGAATGATATTCACGGCCGCCGCACGAGCCCGGTACGGATCGCTGTGCGGGTAGTCCTGCACGACCTGGTCGTTCGTGTAGGCGTGCACCGTGGTCATAAGCCCCTTTTCGATGCCGAAGCTCTCATGCAGAACCTTGGCGACCGGCGCGAGGCAGTTCGTCGTGCAGCTTGCGTTGCTGACGCACTTCATGTCGGCCGTGAGCTTGTCGTCGTTCACGCCCAGCACGCAGGTCAAATCTGGAGCGTCCTTCGCCGGGGCACTGAGGACGACTCGCTTCGCACCAGCTTGAAGATGCGAATCGTAGCCGGCCTTACCTTCTTTCGCACGGCCCGTGAAAATGCCCGTGCTCTCGATCACGAAATCAACTTTCAATTCACCCCACGGCAGCTCGGCAGGGTTCTTCACCGCGAGCGCCTTGATCTTCTTGCCACCAACGATGAGGTTGTCGGCATCGTGTTCGACCGTTCCCGGGAACCGGCGGTGCGTGCTGTCGTACTTCAAGAGCGTCGCCAGCATCTTGTTGTCCGTCAGGTCGTTAATCGCGACCACTTCGAACTCATTCTTGCGCTCATATAGGTTCCGAAAAGTCAGCCGCCCGATGCGACCGAAGCCATTGATGGCAATTCGAATAGCCACTGTTCAATCCTCCGACTAAATGCCAAAACTCGCAGAAATCGAATCCACAATATAACGGAGCCCGCGCACCCGAACAATGTCCCGATGACGCGGCGTGAGACGCTAGCCGGCGCGCCTTACGCAACATTAGCTCGCTATATATAGAGCGACAGCGAACGCGCGGCTTTAGTTAGCGTGGACTTCCACGGACACCGTGACAGCACTCATTGCGCGATGATGCGATCCGCCGTAACGTCGCTTGCGACAACGTTTACGAATCGCCCTTCATTCTCAGCGCTTGCCGCGAATTCGACGGTCGCGTAGCGGCAAGATGTGCCACTCCAGCGCGCTCCCCAGTGTGCTGTTTCTGCCTCGGGCGACTCCACAAGAACACGTAGGCGCCGATTCAATAAGCTGCGGTAATACTGCTGCCGCAGCTCAGCTTCTACCGTCGCCAATTCGCGGCAGCGTTCCTGCTGTACTTGTGGTGGAACTTGGCCTTCCATCGTCGCCGCCGGCGTGCCGCGGCGGGCACTAAATGGGAAGATGTGGATCTTCGAGAAACCGACCTCGCGCGCGACAGCGACCGTTTCCTGAAATTCCGCATCCGTCTCGCCGGGAAACCCGACGATGATATCCGTCGTAATCGCGGGCCGATCGAGCCGCTCCTGCACCAGCCGGCAACGATCGATAAACCGCCGGCTACCCCACCGCCGCCGCATCCGCCGCAGCACGCTGTCGCTGCCGCTCTGCATCGAAATGTGCAAGTGCGGGGCGACCTTATCGGCATGATCGGCCATCACCTCGACGAGCTCACGCGTGACTTCCGTCGCCTCGATGCTCGAGAGCCGCACCCGAAAGTCGCCCGGCAGTTCCGCGATCTGGCGCACGAGATGCGACAGACGAATCATTTCCCCTCTCCCTTTGGGAGAGGGGTTAGGGGTGAGGGTGCCCTTTCGATTACTTATCGGCGAATCGCCCTCACCCCCGCCCTCTCCCGCAGGGAGAGGGAGTAAGAGCTTGCGGTTCCAATCCACGCCATAGTGCCCCAAGTGAATGCCCGTGAGTACCACCTCGCGATATCCGCGATCCACCAGGCGTCGCACCTCATCCAGGATGTGATCCAGCGGGCGGCTCGACAATTCCGGCCGCACGTACGGAATGATGCAGAAGCTACAACGCAGCATGCAGCCATCTTGCACTTTCACATACGCGCGATGCCGCCGGCCGAACCCGCTGATGCCCGTCGGAATATCGGTCACACCAAACCGCCCGAGCAAGTCGGGCAGTTCGCGCTTATCGGTAATAACTTGCGAAACTCCTGGCAGCGCCCCGACCTCCTGCGGCGCCCGCGTGGCATAGCAACCCATCACCACAATCTTCGCACCCGGATTCCGCCGCGCCAGCCGCCGAATCGTCTGCCGGCTCTTGGCGTCGCCTTCGTTCGTCACCGTGCAGGTGTTAACGATGCACAACTCTGCAGCATCGCCTTCTTGCGCATCCTCATAGCCGATCCCAAGCAACCCTTCGCGCACATACTCGGTTTCGTACTGATTGACTTTGCAGCCGAGAGTGACGGTGCGGAGCTTCATGTCGAGTGCGGAAGGCGGAGTGCGGAGTGCGGAAGGGAAGAAAGACCTAACGAGATTTCAGAGTTCTGATTGATGCAACTGTCATTCGTAGAAGTTCATCTGCTTCCTTAGCAAGTTCACTCAATCGTGACTCGGACATTATCCCGGACTCGGTCAGAAGTTCCATCCACAGAACCGACTCGTCTAGCTCTTGTTCGACAATCGTGAGTTTCGAAATCAACTCCGCGTCAGTACGAGCTCTGCACGCTTCGCGATAATTTGCCGCGACGGATGTGCCGGACCTTAAAAGCTGTCTTCCAATGACTTGAGCTTCAGTAGTCTTCGGCAGGGCACTAAATAAACGAATAACCCGCAAGGCAAACTGCTTGGTGCGATCACGAAGCTCGTAATCTCGTCCCACGGATTGCCTTCCCCCTTCCGCACTCCGCACTCCGCACTTATTCCACCGCCTCAATCGTCGCGTGCATCGACCCTTTGCACCCGCGGATCAATTCATCCTTACCAAACGCGAGAATCTGATCGCGCTTCAACTCTGCGTGCTCCTTCGTCGTCGTCAGCACGATGACCTTCCCCTGCGTGTCGACCGTCTCCGCCATCTTGTGGCACTGTGCTTTCGTGTGGCCAAACAATTCCCGCAGCATCCGCTCGACGTACTCGTAGGAGTGGGCGTCGCTGTCCCACAAAATCACGTTGTACTTCGGGACCTCGCGCTTCCGCTCGTCCTTCTTCTTCTCCGGCTCGGCCACCATCGTGCCTACCTGTTCGTCATCGGCAACGACTGTCTCATCAGCGTCCATAAATCACCCATTGGTAGGTCCGCCGAGCCCAAGCGGAGACTTGCTTTGGCGGCAAATTCCGCCACGGCACCCCACGTGTTGCGGTGGTGAAAACGGTATCAACGCATTATATTGTACGCCCACTGACGACAACAGGATGCAGGCGTACCATGCAAGCGGTTAGCGACTATATCCAGAATCATCGACAAGCCTTCGCCGACGATTTGGCCGAGCTGTTGCGCATCCCCAGCGTGAGCGCCGACTCGCGCCAGAACGCTGAAACCCGCCGAGCCGCCGATTGGGTCGCTGCCCAATTCCAACAGCTTGGCCTCACAAGCGAGACAATTCCCACCGGCGGCCACGCACTCGTCTATGCCGAAACACCGCCCGTCCCTGGTAAACCCGTCGTCCTCGTCTACGGCCACTACGATGTCCAGCCGCCTGAGCCGCTCGATGAATGGATCACGCCGCCGTTTGAACCGACCGTCCGCGACGGCAACCTCTACGCCCGCGGCGCGACCGACGACAAGGGCCAAATGCTCACGCACGTGAAAGGCGTCGAAGCCTGGATGAAATCGGTCGGCAAGCTTCCGATCCAAGTGAAGTTCCTCATCGAAGGCGAAGAAGAAGTCGGCAGCGAACACATCACGCCATTCGTGCACCAACAGCGCGACAAGCTCGCGTGCGACGCCGTCGTCATCAGCGACTGCAGCCAGTTCGCCCCCGGCGTGCCCGCGATTACCTATGGCCTTCGCGGCATCGCCTACTACGAACTTCGCCTCCGCGGCCCCAAGCAAGACCTGCACTCCGGCACGTTCGGCGGCGCGATCACGAATCCCGCGAACGCACTCGTCACGCTCCTGGCCGCGCTCAAAGACAAGGACGGCCGTATCCAAGTCCCTGGCTTCTACGACGACGTGCTGCCGCTCTCCGACCGCGAACGCGAAGAGTACCGCTCGCTGCCGCTCACCGACGACGAGTTCATGCAATCGGTCGGCGTCACCAGCATGTTCGGCGAAGCTGGCTACTCGGCAATCGAACGCCGCTGGGCTCGACCGACGTGCGACATCAACGGTCTCACCAGCGGCTACCAAGGCGAAGGCGCGAAAACCGTGCTCCCCGCCAAAGCGAGCGCGAAATTCAGCTTCCGCCTTGTGCCGAATCAAAACCCGGCGAAGATCGCGAAGTCACTCCGCAAGTTTCTCGAAGACCGCTTGCCGCCCGGCATTCAGATGGAGCTCGTCGATCACCACGGCGCACCCGGCGTTGTCGTTTCGCTGGAAAGCCCGTACATGACCGCCGCCGCGGCTGCGATCGAATCCGCGTTCGGCACCGCCCCCGTCTTCATCCGCGAAGGTGGCTCGATCCCGATTGTCAACACCTTCGCCGAGGAACTCGGTGCCGACGTCCTGCTCCTCGGCTGGGGTCAAAACGACGACAACACCCACAGCCCCAACGAAAAATTCTCCCTCGACGACTACCACCGCGGCACGCTGGCGAGCGCGCAGCTGTGGGAAGAAATCGCGAAGCTAGCTCCCGCCTCCACGACGAAAAAAAATTAACCACGAAGCACACGAAGAGCACGAAGCAAAAAGTTATGCGATGCGAATTCGAACTAGTCTGCGACGCTTCGATTCGACGACTATTGTTTTCTTTTTAAGCTAGAGCTTAGTGCGACTTGCCTTCGTGTCCTTCGTGCCCTTTGTGGTTCAAAATCAATTCAAGCTTTGAGAATGAGCATTCATGCTGGATAAACGCTTCATCCTCGAAAATCCCGAGCTCGTCCAACGCAATTGCGATATCCGCGGCGTGAAGGCCGACGTGGCGCGCTTTGTCGATCTCGAAACGCAGCGCCGCAAGCTGCAGTCGGAAGTCGAAGAGCTGTCGCGGATGGCGAACGTGGTGAGCAAATCGATCGGCCAGGCCAAAGACGCCGCCGAGCGCGACGCCCGCAAGGAAGAAGGTCGCCAACTGCGCGAGAAGAAAGACAAGGTTCAAGAGGACATCGACCGCCTCGGCGCCGAAGCCACGCTCATCCACAACGCGATGCCGAACCTCACGCACCCCGAGTCGCCCGTCGGCGGCGAGGATGCGAGCAAGGAGCTTCGCCGCGGTAGTGTCGCCGTGAAGCCGTTCTCATTTCCGGTGCAAGATCACGTTGCCCTCGCCGAGCAGCACAGCCTCATCGACTTCGAAGGCGGCGCCCGCGTCGCCGGCCACGGCTTCTACTTCCTCAAGAACGAAGCCGCTCAGCTCGAACTCGCCCTCCAACACTTCTGCCTCGATCTGCTCATCCGCGAAGGCTTCACGCCCGTCATCACGCCCGATGTCGCCCGCGGCGACGTGCTCAAAGGCGTCGGCTTCATTCCGCGCGGTCCGGAAACGCAAATCTACAGCGTCGAAAACCACGACCTCAACCTCGTTGCCACTTCTGAAATCACGCTCGGCGGCCTCTATTCGGGCGAAGTCATCGACGCCGAAAAACTCCCGATCAAACTCTGCGGCATCAGCCACTGCTTCCGCACCGAAGCCGGCGCCGCCGGGCGTGCCTCCCGCGGCCTCTATCGCGTGCATCAATTCACGAAGGTCGAAATGTTCGCCTTCACGTTGCCCGAGCAAAGTGAAGACATGCACAACTACTTCCGCGACCTTGAGTGCGAAATCTTCGATGGCCTCGGCATTCCCTACCGCGTGCTCGATATCGCCACCGGCGACCTCGGCGGCCCCGCCTATCGCAAGTTCGACCTTGAAGCCTGGATGCCCGGCCGCGGCACCGCCGGCGAATACGGCGAAGTCACCAGCACCTCGAACTGCACCGACTACCAATCTCGCCGCCTCGACATTCGCTACAAAGTCAAAGGCGAGAAGGGCACGCAGCTCGTCCACACCCTCAACGGCACCGCCATCGCCATCAGCCGCGCCCTGATCGCCATTCTGGAAAACTACCAACAAGCCGACGGCTCGATCCTGATCCCCGAGGCCCTCCGCAAATGGATGGGCAAAGACCGCATCGGCGGCGGTGTCTCTTAGTGGCAGCTTCCGTCACGTGCTGCGATCACAACGTTCCCGGCGAATGTTGCGGCTTTCCACAATCTGCCGGTAGCGAAGTGCTTGCGCGCGTTACTTCCAGCCCAGGCACCACCCCGCAATCGATGTAACTCTTTGGCGCGGGTTCGCATCGCCAACTTTTGTGGGTACGCTAGAAGGACGGTTAGCTCCCACCTCACACGCCCCCACCTCCAGCACGAAAGGATCTCACCCGTGCTCAGGCGTTGCCTTCGTCCCACTGCGTTTGCAATTCTTGCCGCTGCGTTTATCGCGTTCCCCCCTGCCACCTACTCCGCGGAACTGGTCGAACTCTCGCAAGAGAACTGGCAGGCATTCGTTCCCGAGGGCAAGGAAGTCGACGCGATCTTTGGCGACTTCGCCCTGCGCAGCGACAGGCTGATGGCAGTGGTCGCCAAGGCCGTCGCCGGCCGCGACGCCAACATGACCGTGCGCGATGTCGGCGGCTCGCTCATCGACTTCACGCGCCGTGACGTCCAAAGTGACCAACTCAGCTGCTTCTATCCGCACGCGATGGCGTACAAACTCGAGGGCCCCGTCGATTGGCCGGCCGAACTCACGCCCGCGGGTGCGCCGGCAACCGCCAAAGCTGCACGCCTCGCTTTCACCGCCACGCCACTCAAGGACTCGCGTGCGAGCGCCGCGAAGGATCTCAAGCTAACCGTCGGCTACGAACTTGCCGATGGCAACGACTACCTCACGATCCGGACGCTCGTTACGAATCCCACCGATCATCCTGTCGATATCGAACTGGTTGACGGAGTGCGCGCCGATGGCGATTTCCGGTTCGGCGCCGAACCTTCGCTCGGCTTGGTGTGGTGCTACGACTCGTATTGGAGGCAGGCCTACGGTCTGCAACCCGTTGCCGCTGATTTCACGGTTCGCGAAGAAGAAACTGAACGCCGTCGACCGGCCAAGATGCACTATCGACCGGCGTCTGGCGCCGACACCGTCACCATCGCTCCGGGCCAGCGACTCCTCTTTGAACGCCGCATCTTCTCCGCTGCCGATACGCTCGGCACCCAAGCTATCGCCCGGCAACTGCGCGGGCAGAAGCTCGTCGCCAAGATCATCGAGATAAGTGACGCAACTGGCCCGGTCCCCAACGCCGTCGTTCGCCTCGAGCGTAGCGCGGCCGCCGAGAAAGAACCTCCAATCGGCGCCGGCCGCACCGACCAGTCTGGCAAAATCGCGGTAAAACTCCCGCCTGGCTCGTACTCCGCCCGCGTCACAGCGCAGGGCCGCAAGCCAAAAGCGTTCAAGCTGGATGCATCCGACGCAACTCCCGAGCTTCACTGGGAACTTCCCACTGCGGCCTACGTCGAGGGCCACATTACCGACTCGGCGAACCAGCCGATCCCCTGCAAAGTCGCCTTCTACGGCAAAGAGATCGACGACCCCGACTTCGGACCCGACTCCGCCATCAACGGCGTTCGCAACCTGTGGTACACGCCGGACGGCAACTTCCGCGTCGAGTTGTTCCCAGGCCGGTACGAAGTGCTCATTAGCCACGGGCCCGAGTTCGATGCCGTCACACGCGAAATCGAAGTCCGCGCCGGCGAGGTGACCCGCGTCGCCGAACAATTAAGCCAAAGTGTCGACAGCGCCGGCTGGATCAGTGCCGATATGCACAGCCACTCCAGCCCCTCTGGCGACAACACGGCGAGCCAGCGCGGCCGGGTCCTGAACCTGCTCGCCGAAGGCCTCGAGTTCATTCCGTGCACCGAGCACCAGCGAATTTCCACATATCAGTCGCACCTCGAGTTTTTCAATGCGACCAAACGAGTGCTCACCTGCACCGGAATGGAACTCACCGGCGCACCGCTGCCCATCGATCATCAAAACGCCTTTCCACTCGTTTACCACACGCATGAGCAAAACGGCGGCGGTCCGCGCCCCGATGTCGACCCCGAAGTGCAGATTGAACGCCTCGCGATGTGGGACAACGCTGCCGACAAAGTCGTGCAGATCAATCATCCCAACATCGCTCAAATGATCGGCGACCGCGATCTCGACGGCAAACCCGACCAGGGCTTCCGCAAGATGTTCTACTTCGCTGATACGATGGAAATCCACCCGCCCGCCGCCATCTTTGACGAACCAGTGCTCGACAACAGCGTGCGGCGCGAGCGCGGTAATCGCATGATCTATTGGATGCAGCTGTTCAACCTCGGCTATCGCATTCCGGGCGTCGTCAACACCGATGCTCATTACAACTTCCACGGCAGCGGCTTCCTGCGCACGTACATCCGTTCGACGACCGACGATCCCAGCCAAGCTCAGCTCATGGACGTGTGCCACGCGCTCCATCACGGCCAGGCCATCGTCACGAATGGCCCCTTCATGACGGTCGCCGCCACCAGCGGCAAGACAACCGCCGATCCTGGGCAAGACCTCGTGGCCGTCAACAACAAAGTGCAGCTAAAGGTCAAAGTGCAGTGCGCCAACTGGCTCGACATAAACCGCGTGCAAGTTTTCATTAACGGACGACCCGAGCAAGACCTCAATTTCACGCGCCACGCCAACCCCGGCATGTTCGCCGGCGGTGTCGTGAAGTTCGACCAGACGATTGACGTGCCGCTCCCAGCGGATGCCCACATCATTGTCGCTGCCGGCAATCTGGGCGGCCACCTCGGCCGCATCATGGGCTCCCATGCCGATACCATGCCCGTCGCCGTGAGCAACCCGATTTTCGTCGACGTCGACGGCGGCGGCTTCACGCCGAATCGCGACGATCTCGATCAACCCCTACCGGTCGAACCGAACCACAAGCCTACGCACGACCACCAACACCTCACGCCCCAACGCCAGCACACACACGCTGCGCGGGCCTCAAGTGCAGCGGAATGATCGGGCATAGCACCAGCCCACTGCGGCTGATCGCTCTGCAAACGGCAGCGCCTGATTAGCCGCCGGCGCTAGCCCGCGGTTCGAATCGCGGAAGCCGCGGACGAGCGCCCGGCGGCTGATTGCGATATTGAGCTTCGGTGGTGGAAGCTCACTTTAAAATTGCCCGGAACCCCGCCTGCTCAAAATGATGGTCGCCGGTCAATGCATCGGTGATCCCGCGCTCCTTCATGACGACGAAGGAAATGCAGTCAGTAAGCGACCAGTCTTTATCCGGCCGAGCGCCATACAGCGCCCAGCCTGATTCAAACCAATCGTGTGAAGCTGGCACCACAATCACGTCCGCCGACTGCCGCACGTCATTCAAGAAATCAACGCAGGCGTCTCGATTCTTTGGGCTGCTCAAAGCATCCGCGACTTCGGCAAGTATCCATTCCGTAGTCACGAGAGTGCCAAACGCCTCCTCGGCCGCCGACACAGCCGCATCATGAGCCGCATCAGTCGGATTGAATAGCGCTAGCAGATAGAAACTGTCGACAAACGTGGCCATCATATCTTGGGCTTACCGTGAGCATAATGGTCGTGATTCGTCGCCAGATCCGCGGGCAAATCACGCCCCTTGCCCGCATGCCGCAGCAATACAGCGCTAAGGTCTTCCGGCGATCGTTCAGCCGCTTTCACGACTTCCACATTCACCTCCGCCCCCTCCGGCAGCGCCACGGATTCGTCCAACACGATCTGGCCGCTCCTCACGTGACCGCGATAAGTCATTGCCGAGTCCTCGATAACCTTGTTTTCACCGCCAGCCGACCGGCCGATTTTCGCGAAGCTTCCGTTTATTCGATCGTTCCCATTATATTTTAGTGCACCGCCCGAAACCCGGTCAAAATTGCCCTCAGCCAACCCTCTTAGGCTCGCAAATTGCACTACAGCGCACCCGCTCAATCAACCTGCTTCTCAACACGCCAATAACCACCCAACTTGCCTTCGCAAGGGCCTCCACATGCACATCGCTGTCATCGATATCGGCGGCACCAACGTCAAGATCTGGACCACCGGCGAAGTGGATAAAGCCAAAGTGCCCTCGGGCAAGCATTTCACTCCTGAGCTGCTTGTCGAAGAACTGATCAAAGTGGCCGCCGACTGGGAATTCGACCGCGTTACCATCGGCTACCCCGGCGAAGTCCGCCACGGCCATCCCGTCGCCGAGCCATTCAATCTCGGTGACGGCTGGGTCAACTTCGATTACGGCGCGGCCTTCAAGGTGCCTGTGCGGATCATGAACGACGCCTGCATGCAGGCCCTCGGTAGCTACGAAGGGGGCCGCATGCTCTACCTCGGCCTTGGTACGAGCATCGGCAGCGCGTTCATCTTGGATGGCACCATTGTGCCGCTCGCCGTTGGCCATCTGCTCCTGCACAACGGCAAAACGATCGAAGAGTGCGTCAACCGGCAGGCTCTCGAGAACAACAACCTCGAAAAGTGGCAGCGGCACGTGACCGAAGCCGTGAAGGCTCTCAAAGACTGCTTCTTCGCCGATTACGTCGTCATCGGCGGCGGCAACAACAAGAAGCTCGACGAGCTACCCGAAGGTTGCCGCCGCGGCGGCAATCACAACGCCTACTTCGGCGGCCTCCGCGTGTGGGAAGACATCAAAACGTAACCATCAAGCTCTTGCCGCAGGACGGACATTCCTGTCCGTCCGCATTATACTAGGCACGCTCCGCCATGCCTCAACGGAAGCCCTCGGGTTTGGAGTGGCCACTTGCTCTACTCCGTGTTGATTAGCCAAGCTCCGCCATAGCACGGCCGCAACGGCACGCAGAGTGTGCCTACTACATTTTCGGCTGCCACTTCCAAGCGATATCCAGCGCGTGCACCCCACGCCTCCCGCCGTTATAATAGGTTCTCCCCCCCGAACCGCCAAGCCGGTTCCTCCCGCATGCCGCCTTACCGACGGGCCACCACTCGCCATGCAACCGCCGCAGCACAAACTGCGACCTCGTTTGCACAGCGCTCTCCCAGCGCTAGCGACCCTCCTCCTCGCTTTTGCGCAACTTATCGACCCGTCGCCCACATTCGCCGCCGCAACCGCTGGCGAACAAATCTACCGCGACCAATGCGCCCGTTGCCATGGCCAAGCCGGCGAAGGCACGACAGGCAACCATCCGGAACCACTCGCCGGCGACCAAACGGTCATCGAGCTCACCAAGGTTATCCACGAGACGATGCCCGAGGACGCCGACACGAAGTGCTCTGAAGCAGAAGCCGCTCAAGTCGCAGCCTTTATCTACGACGCCTTCTACTCGACCGACGCCCGCAACCGCAACCGACCGGTGCGCATCGAACTCTCTCGCCTCACCGTCCGCCAATATCAAAACGCCGTCGCCGATATCATCGGCAGCTTCCGCCCGTCGGACTTCAAATGGGGCACGGACCGCGGCCTGCGCGCTCAGTACTTCGCCTCCCGCAACGTCGACCATAAACGCAAAATCGATCGCACCGACCCCGAAGTGCACTTCGATTGGGCCGCCTCCAGCCCGGATTCCAACGAACTCGACCCAGAAGAATTCTCTGCTTCCTGGGAAGGCTCCGTCCTCACCCCAGATACCGGTACCTACGAGTTCGTCGTCCGCACCGAACACGCTGCCCGGCTATTCGTGAACGACCTCCAGGAACCACTCATTGACGCCTGGGTCCAATCGGGCAACGACACTGAGCACCGCGGTGAGCTACATGTCCTCGGCGGTCGCGCGTACCCCATCAAGCTTGAGTTCTCTCGCGCAAAGCAAGGCGTGCAAGACAAGAAGAAAGAAAAGAAACAGAAGAAGGATAAGGGAAAGAACGACGCCAAGAACAACGACGCTGAACAAGAAGAACCCGCCGAGGCGGTCGTCAACACTTCAATCTCGCTCGAGTGGAAACGCCCCAATCACACGCTGGAAGTGATCGCGTCGCGGAACCTCTCGCCAACCACGGCCCCGCCGGTTTTCGTCCTGCAAACCCACTTCCCGCCCGATGATCGCAGCGTCGGCTACGAGCGCGGCACGGCTATTTCCAAAGCTTGGGATGAAGCCACCACCGAGGCCGCCATCGAAACGGCCGGCTATGTCGCCGACCATGTCGAGCAACTCTCGGGCGCCAGCCCCGAAGTCGCCACCAACGAGCCGATTCTCCGCAAGTTTTGTACGCTGCTCGCCGAGCGGGCCTTCCGCCGCCCCCTCACCGACGAACAAACCGAACTCTTCGTCAACCGCCAATTCAATGCGGCCGACGACTTGTTCGCCGCCGTGAAACGCTCTGTGCTCCTCACGCTGAAATCACCGCGATTCCTCTACCGCGAAGTCAGCGGTCCGGCCGACGACCCGTACAACATTGCCGCCCGCATGTCGTTCGGCTTGTGGGACTCCATCCCCGATCACGAACTCACCCAAGCCGCGCGCAAAGGCGAGCTCAAAACTCCCGACCAAGTCGCCGCGCAACTCGAGCGTATGCTCCCCGACCTGCGCACGCACGCCAAACTCCGCGACTTCTTCCTCGGCTGGCTCAAAATTTCCCAACCGCGCGATATCTCCAAAGACCCCGCCGCTTTCCCCGAGTTTACGCCGGAAGTCATCTCCGACCTGCGCACGTCGCTCGAGCTTACGATCGATGACCTCCTCGAAAACGACGCCGCCGATTACCGCCAACTCGTCCTCGGTGACGATGTCTGGCTTAACGGCCGCCTCGCGAAGATTTACGGCGTCGACCTGCCGCCGGATGCCGCCTTCCGGAAAATCGACTTCGACCCGGCACACCGCGCCGGCGTCCTCTCGCATCCCTATTTGCTCGCCAGCCTCGCCTACACCAACTCCAGCTCGCCCATCCATCGTGGCGTGTTCATTTCGCGCAGCGTGCTCGGGCGCGTGCTCCGCCCGCCCGCAACCGCCGTCGCTCCGCTGCCGGCCGAGCTCCACGCCGACCTCAGCACCCGCCAGCGCGTCGCGCTGCAAACGCAGCCCGAGGCCTGCCAGGGCTGCCACGCCATGATCAACCCGCTCGGCTTCACGCTGGAAAACTTCGACGCCATCGGCCGCTACCGCGAACTCGAAAAGAATCACCCTGTCGACGCCACCGGCAGCTACCTCACGCAAGCCGGCGCAATCGAAAAATTCCAAGGCGTGAAAGACATCGCTAACTTCATCGCCACCAGCGACGAATCCCACACCGCCTTCGTCAAGCAGCTCTTCCACCATACAGTGAAGCAATCGATCTTCGCTTACGGCCCGACGGAACTCGCCACCCTCGAGCAAGACTTCAAAAAATCCAACTTCAACATCCGCCAACTACTAAGCGAAATCGTCGCTACATCAGCCAATCCCCACACGACGTCCCCGGCACCGCCAGTACAATAACCTGGGCCGATAGGCGCTCATGCTTCCGCCTTCCGCCTTCCGCCTTCCGCCTGCAAACGCCGCCATGTTCACCTACGCCTCCCGCCGCGAATTCCTCCGCAACCTCGGCATTGGCGCCGCTGCCATGCCCTTCATGCTGAACCTCCAGAGCCTCGCGCGCGCGGGCGAAGTCGCCGCCCGCCGCCAACGGCTCATCATCATGTTCAGCCCCAACGGCATCGTCCCCAGCAATTTTTGGCCCGATGAAACTGGCGACACCTTCACGCTCAAAGAAAGCCTCCGGCCGCTCGAACCATTCCAAAAGCAAACGCTCATCCTCCACGGGCTCTCCGACAAAATCCGCGGCGACGGCGACGCCCACATGCGGGGCATCGGCTGCCTGCTCACCGGCACCGAACTGTTCCCCGGCAACATCCAAGGCGGCTCCGACACGCCCGCCGGCTGGTCTAAAGGCATCTCGATCGATCAGGAACTCAAAAATTTCCTCCAAGCCAACCCCGCCACACGCACCCGTTTCGGCTCGCTCGAATTCGGCGTCCTGGTGCCCGAACGCGCCGACACCTGGACTCGCATGTCCTACGCCGGCCCCAACAAGCCCCTCACACCGATCGACGACCCCGACCAAATGTTCGCCAAACTTTACGGCCGCATGAAGGACCAGGAAAACCTCCGCAGCGTCCTCGACGACCTCCAGGCAGACTTCAAGAAAGTCGAATCGATCGTCAGTGCCGAAGACCGCCAACTTCTGGAAGAGCACACGACATTCGTCCGTGAGATGGAGCAAGAACTGAGAGCCGATACATCGTCAGAGGTCGGCCACGCCGTCCCCGAACTCGAACTCGGCGTCAAAGAAGAGAATGATAATCTCCCGCGCCTCAGCAAGCTGCAAATCGAACTCCTCGTGAGCAGCTTTGCCGCCGACTTCGCTCGCGTTGCCACACTGCAGTTCACCAACTCCGTGAGCGACGCCCGCATGCGGTGGCTCGGCATTGACGACGGCCACCACCACCTCTCCCACGAACCCGACAGCAACGACTCCGCCCGCGACGCCCTCACCCGCATCAACAAATGGTACTGCGAACAACTCGCCTACCTCGCCAAACGCCTCGCCGAAACGCCCGAGCCCGGCGGCCCAGGCAGCATGCTCGACAACACCACGATCGTCTGGACTAACGAGCTCGGCAAAGGCAACTCGCACACACTCGATAATATCCCGTTCGTCCTCGTTGGCGGCGGCCTCGGCTTCAAAACAGGCCGCTCACTCCAATTCAAAAACGAACCTCACAACCGCCTCCTCCTCTCCCTGGCCCACGGCTTCGGCCATCGCCTCACCCAATTCGGCAACCCCAACTACTGCGCCGCCGGTCCGCTGGGTGAACTGACCTAGTCGCAGAATGCCACGCCCCGCATACCCCAGAGCAACTCTGGTTGGACCTGGTTTCCTGGCAGGCTAGAATTGAAAAGGATGGCAACAGGGAATACTTCGATGTCGACCGTCAATCTTAACGACAGCCTTTATCAGCGCACGCTCGGCGTTGCGCAAACCAGAGGACAAACTGTTGATGAGTTTGTCGCCTCCACTTTGGAGCAGGTAATTGGAGAAGAGGAGAAACCGGCGAGCGGCATCTGTTTTGGGACTCGAAACGGACTTCCCATAGTCGTACTCGATGAGTCTGCCCCGCGCATCGATCCAAAAGCAGTGCGTGAGTTTCTTGAGGAGGAAGGCTTTTGACTTTCTTGCCCGACGTCAATCTGCTGCTCGCATTGGCGTGGGCCAACCACACACATCATGAAACAGCTCACTACTGGTTTAATGCGAACGCAAACGCAGGCTGGGCTACATGCATACTGACTCAAAGCGGATTTCTACGACTGTCTTTAAATCCGAAAATCGTCGGAGTGAAAACTGACGGCAAAAGCGTTTGCGCCCTTCTCGGCAAATTGGTCTCACATCCGTCACATACTTACGTAACGCATGCACCCGATCTTGCGGGACCGGAATTTCATAGGCTGTTTTCGAAGATCAGCGGCCACAGGCAAGTTACCGACGCTGCACTACTTCTCTTCGCCCGCGCCCATCAATTGAAGTTAGTTACCTTCGATCGAGCAATCGCAAGTCTGTTACCGGATGACCAAAGTGTTGTCATTCTGCCTTCGGCTTAGCCCGATCATCGCCGTTCAGAAGGCGGAATGGACCAAACGCACAGCATGTCGATCCCGCCCTCCGATCACGCCCGCCCCCACTTCTGCACCACGCGGTGGACCATCGTCCTGCAAGCCGGCGACCGTAACTCGCCTGAACGTGAACAAGCGCTCGCCGAGCTCCTCCAGTCCTACTGGTACCCGCTGTACTGCTACATCCGCCGCCGCGGCCACCAGGCAGCCGCCGCCGAAGACCTGCTCCAGAGCTTCATCGCCCGGCTACTCGAAAAGGACTCCCTCCGCGGCGTCCGCGCCGGGCAGGGCCGCTTCCGCAACTTCCTCCTCGTCGCCTTGCGCAACTACCTGGCCAGCGAATCCGAACGTGCCCACGCCCAAAAACGCGGCGGCAACGTCCGCACGCTGGCCCTCGATTTCGAAGCCGCCGACGCCCGCTTCCGCCGCGAGCCCAGCCACAATGTCACCGCCGACCGCTTGTTCGAACGCGACTGGGCGCTCGACGTCATCGAGCAAACGTTCGCCCGCCTCGCAGCCGAGTGGGGCACGGCGAGCAAGCAAAAACAGTTCGCCGTCCTCAGCAAGTATCTGATCAACTCGAACGCCGCCCCGCCCTACTCCGCGGCCGCCTCGGAACTCGGCGCTTCGGAAGGCGCCGTCAAAACGGCCGTCCACCGTCTCCGCAGCCGCTTCCGCCAGCTCCTCTGCGAGCAGGTTGCCACCACCCTCGGCAACGATGATCTCATGGAAGACGAAATCCGCCGCCTCTTCGCCGCCCTTAGCGTGTAACCTTCGCGTGGTTCTTCTGTTCTTACGGTTAGCAGCGGCCCAAGGAACGCTGCCACACGGCCGCCCCGTCAGCCCCCGGCTCCGCCGGGGGGTCTCCGACGACCGCAGCTGCATTCGCGAGAATTCGTCCCATCCATCAAGTATCTCAACTTCCACACCGAGGTCCGACCCAATGAACACTACCATCCTACTCCGCCTCAGCCGCCACTTCGGCGCGGCTCTCCTCGCACTCACTATTTGCAGCGCTACCACAACGTCGGCCACCCCCATCTCAGTCACCATCGAACCCGACTCCTACGCCGACAGCCAAATCCTCAACACCATTTCCCCCTACGTCACGCTGTCCACTGGCGTGCCCCCAGCTAACGCTCCAACATTCGATGTCGTCGCCGACACCGATCCAACCGGCGCCTCCACCGGAACCAAAGTCTTCGCCCACGCTGGCGGTATCCCCTTCTGGAACACCAGCCGCACGCTCCGCATGGATTTCGTCGTTCCTGCGACAACCATCAGCCTCGACTACATCGCCAGCGGCTTCATGAGCAATAGCTACACCGGCCGCCTCGACGCCTTCTCCTCCACCGGCACTCTTCTCGACAGCTACGAAACCGCCCTCCTCGCCGCAGGCCAATTCGAAACGATGACTGTCACCGCTCCGCACATCGCCTACGCCATCGCCCACCCACCCAGCGACCCCTTCGGCAACTTCGACCACCTCACCTTCACCGCCGTCCCAGAACCAACTTGGTTGGTCACCCTGTTAATCGCACTGTCCGCGACACTCTTCACGCGCCGACACCGGATTACATAACTACCACGTGCTCTGGGTGCCTGGGGCAGAGGCTCGGCAATGTCCCAGAACACCACCGCACGAATTAACGCATCACCTCACCAAGAAATGGCAAACCCCAGTCAACAAACGATGCAGTCCACAGATGACGCAGCGTGCCTGGGGCAGAGGCTCGGCAATGTCCCAGAACACCACCGCGCGAATTAACGCATCAGCTCATCAAGAAATGGCAAATCCCAGTCAACAAACGATGCAGTCCACAGATGACGCAGCGTGCCTGGGGCAGAGGCTCGGCGATGCCCCAGAACACCATCGCACTAATTAAATCCGCTGCCTTGCCAACAAGGTAAAGAGCGAAGTCCCCAGACTGTTTAGTCCGCAGATGGCGCAGATGATCGCAGATAACGAAACCGCCTTTCATCAATTACTGCTAGTCCTCCCTGGCTTCTTATCTGCGAACATCTGCGTCATCTGCGGACTTTCTCCACTGATTGACCATAGCCTATACACATACGACAACCGAACTAGCCGCACAACACGAGCGTCGAGCTTTGCACATCTTCGCGACACAACCATTTCTCCGTTTGTCTTTCACCCCGCACAGCTTAAACTCAAATAAGGCCCGCGCAGTATTGTGAAGACCCCTCGCGGAGCCCGCCGGCGAATCACGCAGTTCCCGATCCGCAACTCACCGCACCGCGCGCGACGTCGCATGGCCAGCGCTCCTCCAACCACATTCGACCGCTGCCCTGAATGCGGCCTCGAGTTCACGCACCCGGTGAATACCGGCGGACTCTGCCCGCGGTGCCTCATCGCCTCCGCGGTCGAACAACTCAGCACCGTCGATCACCCCGCCCTCGGCCGCTTCGGCGCAATTGGCTCTGCGCCAGATATCGCCGATCTCAACAAACGCCTCCCCGCCTACGAATTCCTCGAACTCCTCGGCCGCGGCGGCGCAGGTTGGGTCTTCCGCGCCCGCCAGCGCAGCCTCAATCGCCCCGTTGCCGTCAAAATTCTCCACGGCAGCTCGAGCGGCGTCGTCGACTCTGCCAAGCGCTTCGCCCGCGAAGCCCAAATCCTCGCCCGGCTCAACCATCCGCGCATCGTCACCGTGCACGACTTCGGCACACTCGGCGAATCGCAATACCTCGTGATGGAATACGTCGCCGGGCCCACGCTGCGCGAAGTCCTGCGTGGTCCGGTGCTCGGCGCGAATGCGCTCCGCATCGCCGCACACATCTGCGAAGCCGTCGAACACGCCCATTCGCTCGGCGTGCTACATCGCGACCTCAAACCGGAGAACGTCCTCTTCGAATCGTTCGATGATTTCGATTCGCTGAAAGTCGTCGACTTCGGCATCTCGCGACTCATCGGCGACACCGAGCCCGGCTTCCACCGCACGCAAACCGGCTTCGTCGTCGGCACGCCGTTCTATGCCGCCCCCGAACAAATGGCCGCCAACCAGCCGGTCGACATGCGGTCCGACATCTACTCGATCGGCGTCATCCTCTACGAGATGCTCACCGGCCAAATTCCTCGCGGCCGCTTCGCCCCGCCGTCGCACCTCCGCAAGGTGCCGCCCGGCAGCGACGCCATAGCGCTCCGCTGCCTCGAAAGCGACCCGGCCCGCCGCTACCCCGATGTCGCCGCTCTCCGCCGCGATCTTCAAGAAACCATCTCCGGCGCTGCCCGACGCCGCCGCTTCCTGAAAGGTGCCGCCGCGGTCATCCCGCTCGCGATCTGCGCCACCGCGGCAACATGGCTGTTTCTCGCCAGCCGCGACAAGCACTTGCCGCCGCAAGCCTCGAATGCCGCACCGCAATCGGAGCCTTCCACAATGCAGCCGCCGCCCAGGCAGCGTTCAACCGCGCCGGCGCCGCCTGCCAAGTCTCCAGCAAAAGATGTCGCAACAGCACCGCCCGCGGTCGATCCCGCGCAGCAACCGTCAACCGTGCCGCAGTCTGCCGAACAGGCCTCAACGCCTGCCGCCAAACCCGCCCTCCCGCCACACAACCCCACGTCGCCGCCGCGCGACGAAGATTACTTCCACATCGACTCCGCCCGCGCGTATGGCTTCATGTCGCCGTCGCTCGAGTTCCACATCGAGGGCGATCAGCGCTATCTCAACTTCCAACCACGCGAAGGCGCGTCGCTCGTTTGGGTCGTCCAAACGGCCGGCGTCCACCGCATCGACACGCCATTCCAAGTCGACGACGCGACAAAGAAGTTGAATATCGCCGGCCGCATCAGCCTCGATCCCGGCGACTCCTGGCCGCTCGAAGTCTACATCGCCGAACGGTGGTACTCCCCCGCCCCTGGCAGCCGTCGCCTCTCCAACTCCATCCGTATCACCCTGGGCGAGTTGCAACGCAGCGGCCCGCCACGCACCAGCCCGCGCCGTCCTCCAAGCACGCCGTAGGACGACATCTCTGTCCGTCCATCTTCGCCATCTGTAACCAGTGACACGTTCCTCAAAACACTTTAATTTGCTGAGCAACGCGCCGCAGCGTTCCCCATCGGAACCGGCCATTCGCACTCGGCCCCAAGGCTTAACACTCTGCCGCGCGGATCGCCGCGCAACCGGCATAGCCCGCACCCCCTGCACACTACACCCGCTACACCACTTCCAACGCGCAATTCACGGGACTTTTTGCAGCTAGCTTTCTGGCTTCGACGATAGCACCTCACGACAACTTACAGCGTCGCACCCTCGGAATGCCTCAGGTCAGAGGTCCGAGGTCGGAGGACGGGGCGACACGCCCTTCCATCTCCGATCCCTCACCCGCCGGCGCCCGCGACGACGCGCCAGTTTTCCCTCCCCGTATTGTCAGGAGTCCCGCCACATGAAACGATGCCTTGCTTTCGCGGCGTTCAGCGTCGCATTGGTGCTCAGCTCGGCCGGAAGCGCTAACGCCTTCTGCGGTCTGCTGGGCGGTCATGGTTGTTGTGAACCCAGCTGTGGTTGCGAACAGAGCTGCGCCTGCGAGCAGAGCTGCGCTTGCGAACCAAGCTGCTGTGCTGATTCGTGCTGCGCTCCCTGCCATAAGCGCTGCTGCTTGCTCGATGGCCTCTGCAACATGCTGAAGTGCCGTAAGAGCTGCTGCGAACCGAGCTGCTGCTGCGAACAAAGCTGTGCTTGTGAGCAGAGCTGCGCTTGCGAACAGAGCTGTGCCTGCGAACCGAGCTGCGGTTGCAACTCGTGCTGCTCGCCGTGCCAGAAGCGCTGCTGCTTGCTCGACGGCATCAAAGGCCTGTTCTGCTGCAAAAAGGCTAGCTGCGGTTGCTGCTGCGAAGCCAGCTGCGGTTGCGAGCAGAACTGCGGTTGCGAACAACAACCCGCTTGCGGTTGCGGTAACTAACGCCCAGCGTGCCTGACCTCGGCAACCCGCGCCTCGCGGTCAACCGACCATAGCACGACCAAACAAACACGACTCCTGCTTTCTCGCGAAGCAGGAGTCGTTGTCATTTTGTAGGGTGAGCGCCACCTACTCACCTACTCACCCTATCAACTCCTCCACCACGCGCCCTTCCACATCGGTCAAGCGAAAATCCCGCCCGGCATATCGATACGTAAACCGCTCATGATCGAAACCCATGAGCTTGAGAATCGTTGCATGTAGATCGTGCACGTGCACCCGGTTCTCAACCGCCTTGAACCCAAACTCATCCGTCGCCCCGTGCACGTAGCCGCCGCGCACGCCGCCGCCGGCGAGCCACATGGAGAAGCCGTGATGATTGTGATCACGCCCGTTGATCTTGCCGGCATTAGCCCCCTGTTTAGGCAACTCGACCGATGGCGTTCGCCCAAACTCGCCGCCCCAAATGACGAGTGTTTCGCTAAGCAACCCCCGCTGCTTCAAATCCACTAAGAGCGCCCCAATCGCCTGATCGCACTCCTGCCCCAACCGTCGATGCTGGACTTCCAAGTCGTCATGACTATCCCACGGCTGCCCGGCGCCATGCCACAACTGTACGAACCGCACGCCGCGCTCCACTAACCGCCGCGCAATCAAGAGCTGCCGAGCCTGCACCCCCGGGCCATACATTTCGCGAATGTACTGCGGCTCCCGGCTCACATCGAACGCCTCGGCCGCCTCGGTTTGCATCCGGAAGCCCAATTCGAACGATCGAATGCGGGCCTCGAGTGCACTATCTTCCTGCCGCTCCTGGGCGTGCCGCGCATTGAGTCGCTCCAGCAAATCGAGCTGCTCCCGCTGCTCCGGCAAGGCGATGCGGTCGTTCCGAATGTGCTCAATCAGCTGCTCAATTTGCGTGTGCTGCGTATCGACGTACGAGCCCTCGTAAATTCCCGGCAGGAACCCACACTGCCAGTTCTGCGTTTCCTGAATCGGGTACCCATGCGGGCACATCGCGACGAATGCCGGCAAGTTCTGGTTCTCACTGCCGAGGCCATAGCAAAGCCAAGAGCCCAAACTCGGCCGAATCTGCCGACCGTCTCCGCAGTTCATGAGGAGCAGCGAATTCTCGTGGCTCGGCAAGTCAGCATGCATCGAACGAACCACGGCGATGTCATCGATCGACGCGGCAACGTTGCGAAAGATCTCGCTTACCTCGATACCGCTCTCGCCGTACTTCGCGAACTTGAACGGCGATGGCAGCGCCGCGCCGGTCGGCCGTTCCGTCGGCAATACGCCCCCCGGCAGCGCCTGACCCGCATACTTCGCGAGCGCGGGCTTCGGGTCGAATGTATCCACATGCGATGGCCCGCCATTCATGAACAGATGAATGACATGCTTGGCCTTCGCCGGCAGCGGCGCAGCTCGTGCGAGCAGCGGATCAGCCGCAGCCGCAGTGGCTTTCTGCGCACCGACAACGAGGTTACCCAGCGCGATCGCGCCAAATCCCATCCCGCACCGCATCAACAGCTCGCGCCGACTCAGCGCCAGTTGATCGATTGGAAACTGGTGACTCATAGCACATTCCGTTCCCCCTCCCTTGTAGGGAGGAGTTAGGGGAGGGTTCGCCGCTAATCCACAAACACAAACTCATTGCTCATCAACAACACCTGCGCAAGCTCCTGCCAACGCGTGAGCTTCGGATTCACGCGGCCATGAAAGCCCGACACCGAATCCCACACACGTTCACCGCTTGCGTTCTTCGGCTTTAGCCGCACGGTTGTCGTCCAATGGAATGCGTCGTAGCCATTCTCCGATCGGGCGTCGGTGATGAAGTCAATCGTGTCGCCTTTCTGCACTTCAACGTTCGCTACCTTCGCGATTGTCTCACCGTGATGCACTTCCCATGTGCCGAGCACGCCGGCGCGACTAGCAATCACACGGCCACGCACACCGTCACCCTGCTCCGCCGGATGCGCAAGCAACCCATCAATCTGCACAACGCCGGCCGCTGGTGCAATCCAACGCCGAATCACGCAGTGGCCCGCATCGCCCGGATGTCCGCCGCTGGCATTGAGCAACGCCCAACCAATTGCCGGATCGGGAAGTTTCTCGCTCCCCCGCCAGGCACCATCGATAATCCTCGGCATGAGCTGAAACTGCACCGACTTCGCGGCTTCATCGTACGTCCCCCAGCCAAATTGCCAAGCCAGCTGATCGTTGGCTTGGATTACATCAGGCGAATCTCCGCGGCCGACAAAGTCGAGCGCTTCGGTGAGTTCCACAAGCGATGGGTCGCGACCGTACGCAAAGCGGAACAAACGAGTGACGCGGCGAACTTCACTCACTGCGGTCGATTGAGATATGGGCGCAGTTGAAGTGGTTGCGTCCTGGAGGCTCGCCTTCGGCTCGACCCCAGCCACCCCGCTGCCATCGGAGGCAACTTTGAACGCAGTTGTTGCTTGGGCTTCGCTGCGGTTGGCAAGATCCGCCGCTTGTTCGATCGCAAACGGGCTGTTCATCAGAAACAGCGACTGCTGCGGCGAAGTCGTCAGCGGCCGCTCGGGCGTGTGCGTATTGGGATTCGCAAAGTCGAACGTGCGGAAGAATGCTGGCAAATTCTGCCGTTCGACGAACCCGTACACGCTGCGGCGGGTGGAAAACGGAGCATCGGTGATTGACACACTCGGCCCGCCCAGCTTTTCATCCAACCGCCCAGCGGCGACAAGCAGCGAATCGCGCAGTTCTTCCAAATCGAGCCGCCGGCGATTCGCTCGCCACAACAATCGGTTCTCAGGATCGATCGCCGCGCACTCGGCACGCGTGTCGCTCGCTTGCCGATACGTCGCCGACAATACAATCCGCCGAATCAGCCGTTTCGTCGACCAGCCGTCATCCATGAACTCGCACGCGAGTGAATCCAGCAACTCGGGATGCGTCGGCGCTGAGCCGCGCGTACCAAAATCGCTGGGCGTATCGACAATACATTTGCCGAATAGGTGTCCCCACACTCGATTCACCCACACCCGCGCGGTAAGCGGGTTCTCGCGACTGGCAATCGCTTCGCCGAGCTCACGCCGCCCACTGCCTTGCTTGAACGGCTCGGGCTGGCCACCCGCGGTAAGGAAGGCCATAAACCGCCGCGGCACATCCGGCCCGCGGTTCCCTGGTTGGCCGCGCAAGAATACGTACGGCTCAAACGGCTTTGCCGCGTCGATCATTTCCGGTGGCGCATCATCACGCGGCTTCTCTTCGCAACTCGCGAACACACCGTACAGCGAGTAATAATCGGCCGCCGTGATCGGGTCGAACTTATGATCGTGGCACTTCGCACACCCGATCGACAGGCCCATTAGCCCGCGGCCAACCACATCCAACCGGTCGCCAATAATATCTGCCTGCACATTGAGAAAACGCCGGCCGAGCGTGAGAAAACCGCTCGCAGGGCCGCAGGACGGATCGGCGACTTGATCGGCCGCGATTTGCGCCACAACGAACCGATCAAACGGCCGATCAGTGTTGAAGCTCGCAATCACCCAATCGCGATAAGCGTACGCGCCCTTGTAATTTCGATCTTCCTGAAAGACGTAGCCCTTCGTGTCGGCATAGCGGGCGACATCAAGCCAATGCCGCCCCCACCGCTCGCCAAACCTTGGCGAAGCGAGCAGCTTGTCGACGACGGCTTCATAGCGTGCATCGCTCGCATCGCTGGCGAATTCGTCCAACTGTTCGGCACTCGGCGGCAGGCCCGTGAGATCATAGTACACGCGCCTCAAGAGCGCCCGCGGCAACGCTTGGGCCGCTGGCGACAAACCCGCTGCCTCGGCCTTGGCAATGACAAAGCGATCAATATCACAGCGCGCCGCTGCCGCATGAACAACCGCGGGCGGCGCCGACTTCTGCGGCTTCTTGAATGCCCAATGCTCGCGCGGGTCGACAACCTTATGATTCGGATTCTCAGTTGCCGCCGCCGTCCGTGGATCGGGCGCGCCCATCGCCACCCACTTCACGAAGTCGTTGATCACTGCCTCCGGCAACTTGCCCGAGGGCGGCATCTCGTTCGACTCATATTTCAGCGCCGAGATGAGAACGCTCTCCTCCGGCTTGTGCGGCACGATCGCCGGCCCCGACTCGCCACCAGCACGCAGCGCCGCCGCCGTATCCAACCGCAGCTTGCCTTTAAGAACCGTCGCGTCGGCCGAGTGACAGCCGTAACACTTTTCCACCAGCACCGGCCGAATATGCGTCTCAAAGAACTCGACGCCCTCAGGCGATGGCTGCTCCGCTGTTGCGGTCGTTTCCGCAGCATGAAGAACCGCGACGCCCCTGGCTTCCAGCACAGTAACGGCAAGCAATCCCAGCGCCCAATGCACCGCGCGCAATAAATACAGTTTGTCGGGGAGCATCGGGCGGGCACCTTTCGCTGCGACAACGAATAACGTCTTCCGGCGAGGTTTCCAATGGCAGGACGAACGCACGGCCACCACCCAAGTCGGCAGCGGCGGTCGCGAGGTCGTTCGCCTCCACAGATTTAGCGGGTAATTCCTGGCGGGGCAGGGCGACAGGGCCTCTTGGTTCGCGGCGTCATTGTACCGGCTCACCAGTCGGTTCGCACGCCAAAACCCGCCAATACGGCACGAAGCTTCTGCCAAAAGAGCCCGTTTATCACCGCATTTTACGCATTTTCTGGGAATAACACCCGCGAATGGCTACGATTAGAACTGCAATACTCTATGGACCTGCCGGAGAGCGCGATGCCTACACCCCCCTATTTCCGCATGTTCGCGGCCGCGTTCGGATTCGCAATACTGCTCGTCGACCCTGCCGGCGCTCAGCGACCGAACCAGCCGCAGCCCGCGCAAAATCCCCAAAAGTTTCAGAACGCGGCAATGGCCCCGCTGGGTCCGGTGCAGAACGGCTTCCTGTTCGGCAACAACAATAACCAAGGCAATGGCCTCGGGAGCAACAGCAACAATGTGGCGCGGGGCGCCGGCGCCAATGCCGATTTCGAATCGCTGATCGACCTCATCCAGTCGACCGTAGCCACCGAAACGTGGGCCGAGAACGGCGGCGGCGAGG
The DNA here is from genome assembly GCA_046349975.1 of Pirellulales bacterium. Taxonomy (GTDB): domain Bacteria; phylum Planctomycetota; class Planctomycetia; order Pirellulales; family Lacipirellulaceae; genus JABDGM01. The sequence continues at coordinate 84,351 of JAXMBH010000010.1, read as the reverse complement.
CGGAAATGCGGCCGTTCCCGACCGGCGTGCTCGTCGATGCCGGCGGCTTGCTCAAGCTCAAGTCATTCGATAATGCGGCGGCGACCGCGGAACTTGCAGCCAAACGTGGCAAGGCGCTGCCACTAGCTTCCACAACGCCCGCACAACCGCAAACCGCCAGGCAGGCGTTCCAGAAGAGTGACCTGCGGTACGTGTCGCTGCCCCGGCTCGAGCGCGAAATCGCTCGCCGCCAGGCCGCTCACAAGCCCCTCGAGTCGTCGATGCTCACACTCGCTGGGTTGGAACGCGTGCAGTACATCTTCGTCTATCCCGAGACCGGCGACCTCGTGCTCGCCGGCCCCGCGGGCGGCTGGTACGTAAACGACGACGGCCGCATTCTTTCCAAAGTCACGAACGAGCCTGTCGTGCGGCTCGATGACCTGCTCGTGCTGCTGCGCCGCGGCGCCGATGCCGCCCGCAGTCACTTCGGTTGTTCAATTAATCCCCGCCAGGAGAACCTGGCGAAAACACAAGCGTTCCTGGCGGCTTCCAGCCAAAAACCACTCGAGCCGACCCAACGCAAAAAGTGGCTCGGCGACTTGCGCGATACGGTGGGCCGCCAGGACATCGAAATCTTCGGCATCGACCCCTCAAGCCGCGCCGCCGGCGTGCTCGTGGAAGCCGACTACCACATGAAGCTCATCGGCATGGGCCTTGCCGAAGGCGTTGATGGCGTAGAAAACTACATCGCTTCTCTGGCCGCAGCGAGCAAGCGAGCCGGGGCGTCCCCGCCCCCGGCCATGTCCGTTCTCCGCTGGTGGTTCACACTTAACTACGACAACCTCCCCCGCAGTGAAGCCGGCGACGCCTTCGAACTCGTCGGCCAGGGTGTGCGTGTGCTGAGCGAAAACGAAATGCTCGCCGCGCAAGGCCAGCGCGTACACACCGGCCAAAGCGACCCGCTCAATCGCGAATTTGCCGAATCGTTCACCGCGCACTTCGGCGAGTTGGCGAAAAAGTACCCGGTTTACGGCGAACTCCGCAACATCTTCGACCTGGCGATGGCCGCCGCAATCATTCACAGCGAAGGGCTCGCCGAAAAGGCCGGCTGGAAATCGGAACTGCTCGCGAAATCCAGCAAGCTCGGGCTGCCCCAAAACAGTGTGCCGCGCGAAGTCGAGACCGTGATCAACCACCGCGTCGTCAACCAGCGCACAATTTTCGCCGGCGTGAGCGGCGGCGTAATGGTCGCGCCGCGTGATGTGCTGAAGAGTGCGCAAGCCAATGACAGTGCCGCCTTGGCGGTTATGAAGCCCGTCGCCACGCCTGCTAACTTGGACGCGAATGTTTGGTGGTGGGACGCGCCGAGCGCGTCCGCCAAGTAGCCTTCACTCGCTTGAAAATCGAGTGGGAGATAAAAAATCATCGGACGGCCGCGCCCTCCGGCCGCCAACCGACGAAAGTGTCAGCTGATCCCCTGCCCTGCCAGAAAACTTTCGAGTTCAATCGCCCTCGTACTCGACCTTTACATCGCCGAGCGTGTGACGGAATTTTACGATCGCTCGGAAGCCGCACGGCCAGCAATATTCAACCTTGCCGCGACCCAACAACCCGCGATCACTCGAAACGTTCGGCTCGCCAACGCAGCAGGCCGGAATGCAGAGCGGAATTCCGTAGTAGCAGCCATCGGCCGGGTCTTGCGTGGCCATCACGATCTTCACTTCACCGCTACGACGATACATCTTGCGAGCGTCATGATCGGTGTCGTACGTGATCGGCGGTGCTGGCCGCATGTTAATTTCGCGTTGCGATGGGACCGGCGGTGGCGGCGCCGCATTCGGCGGCGGCGCAATTTGCGGCGGCGCTTCTTGTGGCGGAGCGCCAACGACGATTCGCGAACTCTCTTGGTCCACAAGCTTGCCACGCGCGGGGCCGCGTGGTGCTGCCGGCCGCATGAATGGCTGCTTCGTCGCGCTGCTCGAAGATTGCACACTCTGCGGAGGCGTGGGTAGCGCTTCTGGATTCGACAATAACGCCGGCGGCGCAAGATCGGCCGGTGCCCCGACCTCAGCTTCCCGATTCTGTTTCGGATTCATTGGCGGCGGCAACGCCGGGCCCGATTGGGAATCCGCCTGCGGCGGCACCGGCTTGTTGACCAACACCGATGTCTCTTCTGCGGCTTGCGCCAACCCAAGACCAATGAACAATATGCCAGCCGCGGCGAGCACCAATAGCTGCGCGGAATACTTTCTTGCGAGTGTCATGTGAAATCTCCAAGCCAATGCGGCCGAGCCCGCCTCAAACTAGCCTCCCAGTGCAACACATTTTAGTCGCTGCGTCTAGCGAGCAAGAGCCGTGCCGATTCGTCCTGGCGAAGGACAAGGCGGCGAAAACCATCGGCAGAATGGCCTGGGCGGCCCATTTTACCGCCAAACTCGCGTCAAATCGACCGCCCCTGAGGGCCCGCCCTGAAAGGGCGTGGTGCATGGTCTGGCTGGCACCACTCCCCGGCGCAGAGCCTCACCGCATGGCAACCGGCGGCACATGAATCCTCGGAGCCCTGTGCCCCGCACTAAACAAAAAAACCGGACCGCGTGGCGGTCCGGCTCGTTTGAGATCGCGTCTTAATTTGAGAAGCGGCAAGAATCAAAATCAGCGTTTCGCACGCACGGGCTTCGCCGGAACTACTTCTTCCTCTTCCTCGTACTCATCATCCTCGGCTTCATCCGAGTCATCGTCGCTTAACTCGTCGTCGAATTCAGACTCCGCAGCCTCATCCCACAGTTCGTCCTCGCCTTCGGCATCCTCGTCGGCGTCCTCTTCCTCAACTTCAGCGTCGTCCCCATCGGCCTCGGCGGCTTCATCCTCTAACTCGGATTCTTCTTCGTCGGCTTCGTCGTCGTCATCCTGCCATTGGTCGGAGTCGTAACCATCTTCCTCGTCAGCATCAACATCCTCTTCGTCCAACTCCGACGCTTCGTTGATTTCTTCTTCGTCCTCTAATTCGCTAGGCTCATCCGGCTCGACAGTGATCTTGTTTCGGCGTGGCGTCTTCACCGGAACCTCGGCAGCCGACGCATTCGCTGCCACCACTGCCCGCGGCTTGCTCGCGCTGCCACCGGCAACCGCCGATGTGCCACTCGCCTTGCCGTTTGCCGGCGCGGCGTCAGCGGCTTGATTGTGCCGCGACTCCCACTCTTCGAGTGAAATCAACACTTCACGGGCTTGAGCGCCATTGTACTGACCGACCACTCCATCTTCGGCCATGAAGTCGATGAGTCTCGCGGCCCGGCCGTAGCCGATGCCCAGCGCCCGTTGCAATAGCGAGCAACTGCCGCGGCGTTCGCGCACCACAATGTCCACCGCCGCATCGTACAAGTCGTCGCGACTCTGGAAATTGCCGCCGCCGGCCGCCGCGGCCGCTTCGAGCTCGTCCTTCGTCTTGAGCTGCATAAGCTCGCCGGCGAATTGCGGATCGTCGACGCCAACAAAATCGACGACACGTGTGATCTCATCATCCGAAAGATACGTACCCTGGCCGCGAAGCATCGTGCTGGTTCCCGGCGACAAGTACAGCATGTCACCGTTGCCCAGCAGCTTGTCCGCGCCCATTTCGTCGAGCACCACGCGGCTATCCGTGCGACTCGCGACTTGAAAGGCAATGCGGGCCGGCAAGTTCGACTTGATCAGACCCGTAATGACGTCCACCGTCGGCTTCTGCGTCGCGAGAATGAGGTGGATACCCACCGCCCGGCTCTTCTGAGCGAGCCGAATGATGTGCTGCTCCACGTCTTTGCCGGCCGTCATCATGAGGTCGGCCATTTCGTCGGCCACAATCACAATGTACGGCAAATGCCGCGGAATCTGCCGCCATTCATCTTCCGTCTCCGGTCGAATGCGGTCGCGCAGCTCATCGTCGCCCAGTTGGTTGTACACGCTCAAGTGACGCACCCCGGCACGCGACAGCAACTGGTAACGCTCTTCCATCTTGTCGACAGCCCACGCCAATATCGCCTCGGCTTTGCGCATGTCGGTCACGACCGGGTGCATGAGGTGCGGCAACTTGCGGTAACCGCTCAGCTCCACCATCTTCGGGTCGATCATGAGCATGCGGACTTCATCCGGACCGCGCGTCATGAGCATCGACACAATGATCGTGTTGAGGCACACGCTCTTTCCCGTACCCGTGCGGCCGGCGATGAGCAAATGCGGCAGCGTCGTGAGGTCGACTACGAGCGGGTTGCCCGAAACGTCTTTGCCAAGGTAGACCGGAATCTTCATCCGCTTCGCCTTGCCGTTGGTCTCTTCGATCACTTCGCGCAGCCGCACAAGCTGGCGGTTCTCGTTCGGCACCTCGATGCCGACCGTGTTCTTGCCCGGGATCGGCGCGACAATACGCACGCTCGGCACCCGCAGCGCGATCGCGAGGTCGTCGGCCAGGCCCGTAATCTTCGAGAGCCGCAAGCCGGCTTCGAGTTCGACTTCAAATTGCGCGATAACCGGGCCAGTCTCGATCTCCACCACGCGAATATTGAAGCCAAAGTCCTTAAAGGTCTTCTCCAATACCTTCGCCTTGCGGCGGACCTCCTTCTCCTGCTCTTCGTAGCACACGTCTTCGTTCGGCAGCAGGAGCTCCAGTGGCGGCAGTTCGTAGTTCGTTTCCTCGGCCGTCTGGTCGGCCGCCTCCAACTGCTCGATCAGCGCCTCGCGCTCAGTCTTCGGCTTGGTGACTGGAATCGCCGCAGGTGCGGGCGCCGGGGCCGGCGTCGCTGCGGCTTTGCCACCAAATCCGAGGGCCGCCTTCAAGCCGCTCGCTAACTTCGAAGCAGCGCCACCCGCTGGGGCTGCCGCCGCTTCAGCCTCCGCAACTTCATCTTCTTCGGCGTCTTCATCCTCTTCCTCATCGTCCCGCGCATCGGCCTTCGGCTTGCGAACGCGGATTGTGTGCGCCGACGATTCCTCCTCTTCGTCCTCTGACTCTTCTTCCTCGTCCTCAGCGTCTTCCGCCTCAGCTTCTTCCTCGTCTTCTAACTCGGCGACGGTTTCAAGATCCGACTTCACACGCAGCCGCTTGCTCCGCACCACATGGCCGAAGTGCCCCACCTGCAGCGCCGTACGCCCGGCAACCGTGGTCGTCGCGGCCGCCGCCCGAAACAAGAAGTAATCCGTCGACAGCAACAGCCCGGCGAGCAACACGCTAAACGTGAAGATGTACGCCCCAGCCATCGCGAACCGCGATTCCAGGAAAGTGCGGCCCATGGCGCCAACGAACCCGCCGGCGCCAATCACCGGCCCCGGTGTCCAGTGCGGCAGCGCGAGTGCCGCGAGCGTCGTGAGACCAACCACCGATATCGCCCAGCCCAATGCGCGAGTGATCGGTTGGTCGATCTCGCGACGCCGCAACAAAAAATACGTTAACACGGCGAGCGACGTCGCCAGGTAATATGCCCCAATGCCCAGCATTTCGAACAGGTAGTGCGCCGTCATCGCGCCGGCCCGACCGCACGCGTTGTGCACCACATCGCTCGGTGGCCACACGATCGTGCTCGGCGGGTCGGTCGGGTTGTACGTCCACAGGGCAAGCCCCAGGAAGGCCACGACCGCGACCAATGCGAGCGCGACCAAATCGATCTTCAGGCTGCGATCTTCAAACATGTGGACGTTTCGGCCCAGCGGCCAGCGCAATGACGCCATCGCGCAGCCGGCGCATTCGTGGTGCGAATCCTCTGCCAGGGCACGTCCATGCCCAACAAGCTATCCATAAACTTCATGCACCCAAGCAACCGCGCGCTCTCTCATTCCCCTCCCTCGCAGGGAGGGGCCAGGTCGCTCAAGACTCGTCGTGGCGAGGGAGGGGTCGCCCCTCACCCACCCGCGCGCAGCACTTCGGCACACTCTCTTTCATCGACCACCGACGCTAGCACGGCCACACTAGCTCATTGCGCCCTCATGCTTTACGCCGTGGATAACCCAAGTATCTCCGTCGCCACCCGGAGGATCGACACCGCTCGTCGCCACTTTCGCTCACGCGAACTTGAAAAGTTGGCCACGCTGCCCGCAGTGCCCGCACAGTCGTTACAGATTACCGACTTGGAGATTTTGTGAAGCTCATCCGAGTCCACAGCTCGCCCGGCGTTTTCTCAAACAAAATTGCGGCGAGCTGATCGGCCGGATCGAGCGCCGCCACCTCCTCGCCGCTCGCCAGCTCGACTGGCTCACTCAACCAAGCCGTGAGAATCGGCCGGCCATGTCGCACTTCCAACGCCTGCCCCGCCGTGAGCCTCACATGCCGCAGTTCGGCAACCGCCACCGCCGCCGGCTGCAAGTTACGCTGAATCGACTCCGCCGAGAGATCATCGATCGCTATGCCATCGCATAACTGGAAGTTGCCGACCGCCGTACGCTCCAGCGCCGTCATCACCGCGCCGGTGCCCAGCGCGTCGCCCACATCGCGGCCAAGAGAACGAACATACGTTCCGCTGCCGCACTCCACCTCGATTTCCAGTTCCGGATACTCGTATCTTCGCAAGGCGATTCGGTAGATCGCCACGGTCTTCGGCTGGATCTCGAACGTCACGCCTCGCCGTGCGAGTTTGTACGCCCGCTTCCCGCTGAGCTTCACCGCCGAGTGCGCCGGCGGCCGCTGCTCAATCTTGCCAACGAACGATGCTAGCACTCGCTCAACTTCCGCGCGGCTCGGTTCCACCGCCCCCACGACCGGCTCGAGCGGCGCCTCAATGTCATCGGTTTCGCTGTGATACCCCAGCCGAAATCCAGCCACATACATCTTCCGCATCTGTTGCACATACGGCACAAGCCGCGTTGCCTGTCCCACGCAAATTACCAGCACACCTGTTGCTAGCGGGTCGAGCGTGCCCGCGTGCCCCACCTTCGTCGGCAACAAGATTCGCTCGATCCGGTCGACCACCCGTCGGGAGGTCACGCCTGCCGGCTTGTTCACATTTAGCACACCGAACAAAGTCATACCTATCGATTGTCGACACCCCGTTTTCAATGTCCAGTCGATCGCCGCCCGTGTTTGATCTCATAGGTACATACGTTCGAGGCTCCACCGAATTCGCTCTCTCTCGCTGAGATCACATCGAATCGCGCAGCAACCTCCGCCGTTCAATCGCGCGTTTTCCACCCGGCTCGCCCCATCACAAAAGAACGCCCAACAACTATTTTCGGGTTCCTGTTCATTCGCGCCCAGGCGTGTATAGTAAGGCCATATGAAGTGCCCTTTCTGCCGCCTGGATAACGACCGCGTCATCGACTCGCGCTCGAGCCAAGATGGCCTCGCGATCCGGCGTCGCCGCGAGTGCGTGAGCTGCGGGCGCCGCTTCACCACCTACGAGCGGCCGGAAGAGACCACCATCAAGGTCATCAAGAAAGACGGCTCGCGCGTGCCGTTCGAGCGCGAAAAAATCAAACGTGGCCTCGAACGCGCCTGCTGGAAGCGGCCGATCACCACCCGGCAAGTCGAAGCCACGACCGCCGCCATCGAGAACGATGTCTATCAGCACTTCGACAGCGAAGTCGAAAGCCGCGAGCTCGGCGAAATCGTCATGCGCTACCTCCGCGACCTCGACGCCGTCGCCTTCGTCCGCTTCGCCAGCGTCTACCGCCAATTCAACGACGCCTACGACTTCTTCGAAGAACTCCGCCCCATGCTCACCGAAAGCCCGAAGACACCGCGCTAGAGGGAACAGGGTTCGGGGTTCAGGGCTGCGGACCCAGATCAGTGGTGTAGCAGGCACGCTCCGCGTGCCGTCAGCTGAACGACCGAGAGCCCCATGTCGCGCGAACAAGCCACTCTGGATCGCCGGCGACGGCACCACCCAAGGGTGCCTGCAGCGAAATCCACAGCACACCGATTCGCGCAGCCATGCTTCACCTGCCATGCGCTCCCCGTGCCCCCCTGATTTCTGAACCCCGAACCCAGATCGCGGGGTGCCTGGGGTCGAGCCGCAGGCGAGCCCCCAGTGCGCAACATCAATCGTGGCGCACCCGACACCCGACACCCGACACCCGACACCTGACACCCGACACCCGCTCTCGCCCCTCATCCTAGACACCACCGCCAGCGACATTTACAATACGAGGCTCACTCCCGAAGCGGCTCGCCGCTTCGCCCGGGGCGGTAGCTCAGTTGGGAGAGCGCTGCGTTCGCAATGCAGAGGTCGAGGGTTCGACTCCCTTCCGCTCCACTCTTCTTAAGTCCTTTGCTGACTAGCCCTTCGTGGCGACCTATCGACGTTCGGTAGTGCAGCTTGCTTCAACCTGAGGCTACCCATTGGGTAGCACCTCAACAGTTTGGAGGAGTTGCCATGCCGACGAAAAAGGTCCAGCCACCCCGTTATTGCCGCCAGAAAGAGACGGGCCGTCCTGATCGAGCGTACACAGTCGTCAACGGCAAGCGCGTACATCTTGGGGCGTATGGCTCACCAGAGAGTTTCGATCGCTACACGGAGGCCGTGAGCGAATCTGCCGAGCAGCCTGCCGCCGCACCAGCACCCACGGCGTTCACGGTTTCAATGCTGTTGGCGGAGTACCTGGAATTCGCCATCGATCGCTACGGCGGTGAGAAGGCGCTCGAGGTAGTTCACGCAAGGCTGGCCGCAAAGGTGTTGCGTCGCTCCCACGGGAGCATTCTTGCTAGGGACTTCGGCCCCAAGGCATTCAAGGCGATGCGTCGCGCCATGGTCGATCGTGGATGGTCACGCGGCTACATCGGCGAGCAATGCGCAAGAATCAAGCGGATGATCAGTTGGGGAGTAAGCGAGGAAATCTTGCCGCCGTCGTCACGACACGCTCTTGATTCAGTTGAGCCATTAGAGGTTGGCCAATTTGGGGTGCGGGAAGGGCGGAAAGTTGATCCGGTTTCCGACGCGACGATTGCGGCGACGATTGCGTCCCTGTCGCCCATCGTCGCGGACATGGTGAAGATCATGCGGTTGACCGGCATGCGCAGTGGTGAGCTACTGCAATTGTCCGCGGAGTTCATCGACCGCAGCAACGAGGTGTGGATATTCAACCCTCCGCGGCATAAGACGATCAGGCACGGCAAAAAGCGAGTCGTCGCGATTGGGCCAAAGGCGCAGGCGATATTGAGCAAGTATCTGTTTCGCACGCCATGCTTCCCATACAAAACGGCGTCCTTCCGCCGCGCGATCACGAGGGCGTGCGATCGCGCCTTTCCCCACCCTACGCTATCGAAGCTCAAGCGGTCGGAGCTAACCGAGGGCCAGTATTCGGAATTGAAGGCCTGGAAGAAGAAGCATCGATGGCACCCGCATCAATTGCGGCACGCCGCGGCTACGGCCGTTCGTGAGCAACTGGGGTTGGATTCGGCACAGGCCGTGCTGGGCCACTCGCGCGCCGACATGACCCAACACTACGCCGCGGTCAACCAACAGAAAGCGCGCGAGGCTGCGCTACAAATCGGGTAGTTGACATTTGTGCAAGCTGGGCATATATTGTCGTTGTTAGATTAGTTTTGACAGCCTACGGAGCAACGTGCACAGTGAGCCCGATATATTACAGGGCGAACTTTTGCGAGATCGCGTTTTCCCTTAATGGGCCGATCCAACCCGCGAAAAATCGCATTTAGTGCGATTTGGCTTGTAGCCCGGTGTTTGCGAAGTATGGAGGTTAGGACGCCGCCACCCCAGTAGGTGACTCCTGGCGATTTGACGCCCACCTTCTGACGGTACAAACGGAATTCGACGAGCGCGGCAGTGCCTACCAGCGAAGTTTGGAATTTTCCATTCATTCGCCGGTATGCGCTGTCGCGTTTTTCTTTGCGCATACCGGCACAACTGGAGTGCCCTGTATGCCCACCTATCTTTCTTTGCGCGAAACATCTGCGCGCCTTCCTGATCGTCCGCACATCAACACCGTTCGTCGCTGGATGACGAGTGGCTGCAACGGAGTGAAACTGCGATCCGTCCGCTTCGGTGGTAAGCGACTCACGACCGAGCAATGGTGCGGTGAGTTCGTTGAGGCCGTGATGGCCAAGAACGGCCACAAGTCGGAGCATCTCTCCGCAGAAGCGAAGCTCGACGCGATCGGCGTCTAAGACTCTTTCTTCACCGGCCTGCGGCCAATGAAAAAGGCCGCCCCGCGCCAACGGGAACGGCCAAAATTCAAGGAGAAACGGACGTGCAAACGGATTGTACCACGGCACCCGCAGATAGGCCAAAGGGACGTCGGCGAAGTGCTCAACAACAGACGTATGGGGCTAGTCCCATAAAACGAAATCGACGCACCAAGGCGGAGATCGCGGGCCTCTGCGACGTGATCTATCGCGTCGTTGAACAATATCAGCCAATGACCGTGCGTCAGGTCTTCTACCAGCTCGTCAGCCGCGGCGTGATCGACAAGAACGAGGCCGAATACAAGAGCACCGTCTGCCGGCTGCTGGTCGAGATGCGCCGCGATGGAGTAATCCCCTATGGGTGGATCGCGGACAATACGAGATGGATGCGGAAGCCGACGACATATAGCTCGCTGGAGTCGATGCTCCGGTACAGTCAGCGTAACTACCGACGCGCCATCTGGGATGATCAGGACGCCTATGTCGAAATCTGGCTGGAGAAAGAGGCGCTCGCCGGCGTGCTGGTGGACGTGACCGAGGAGTGGGATGTTCGCTTGATGGTGACGCGCGGTTATCCGTCCGTCTCATTCCTGCATTCTGCCGGCTATCAGATTGCCTCCGTCGAATGCCCGGCCCACATCTACTACTTCGGCGACCACGACCCGAGCGGTGTGGACATCGACAGATTCGTCGAACGCGAGATCCGCCGTCATGCTCCGGAATGCGATCTTACGTTCTCACGAGTGGCTGTCCTGCCCAATCAGATTGATCAGTTCCAACTACAAACCCGGCCAACAAAGAAAACCGACAGCCGCGCCAAGTCATTTAAGGGCGAGTCGGTAGAGGTTGACGCGATCGATCCCGACACGCTTCGTAGCATTTGTAGCCGGTGTATCGTGCAGCATATCGATGCCGCTCGGCTTTCACGCACACATGACGTTGAGCAGGCGGAACGCGAAACGTTCGCGACGTTTATCGACGGCATGAAGGGAGGCCGCGAGTGACTGATTGGACGATGCATGAAGCGGCGCGCCGGTACCACGAAATGGACCTTCCAATCGTTCTGTGTCACCCCGGCACCAAGAAGCCCATCCAGAGGAATGGCCGAAGAAGGTTTACAAGAAGGCCGAAATCAATCGCGAGTTCAAGAAGCAACCCAATTTGAATTTGGGCCTCGTGCTGGGGCCGCGATCTTACATCGACATCGAAGTCGATCGCGCCGGCGGCAATGAGGCCATTCTCGACCTGTTCGACGGTGACGTACCCGTCACTCCAACTTGGGATAGTAAGCGCGGACCGCACCGGCTGTTTTGTTGGCACCCGGACCTAGATCAGATCGGGAAGGCTGATTTCAAGATGGGTCCCCTCGAAATTCGCATCGGTGCCAACGGCAAGGGCGCACAATCGCTGCTGCCTCCCAGCATGACGGAGGACATCACACGGTCATGGAAGGTACCTATCTGGGAATGCCCGCCTGCGCCGCTCGCCGACGCTGTAATCGACCGACTTTTATTGGCTGCGATCGAAAAACCAAAAAACGGAGGTGGTGGTAGGAAGGAAGAGAGTATGGGTACACAGAGAACACAGATACCACATGAGATATCTGTGTGTTCTGTGTCCTCTGTGTACCCATCTGAACATACCCCCCCCACCTCCCCCCGCAAGTCGTCCGAAAATGACGTCACGGAACGTGTAAAGAGGGCAATTGCGATCACCGCACCTACAGCAAGTGGGGTCCGGCATCGTTCGTTGTTCACATTCGCCCGGCATCTCAAGTCGATCCCCGTGTTGGCGGACGCTTCGATGGATACGCTGCGGCCCTACGTTGAGTGGTGGCATGAAGTGGCGCTGCCGGCGATCACGACAAAGGCTTTTGAAGAAACGTGGTTTGATTTTCGTAACGCTTGGGGCGCTGTTCGATACGCAGTTGGAAAGGACCCGCTATCCATCATGTACACAAACGCGATTGCACAACCTCTGCCGCGCTGTGCAGAGAAGTATTCACAGCCGCAACTCCGTTCACTGGTGGCGCTCTGCCGAGAACTCCAGCGCGAAGCTGGCGGCGATCCGTTCTATCTCGCTGGTCGCAATGCCGCGCAGTTGATCGGCGTGGACCACAAGACGGCGGCGCGGTGGTTGCGAATGCTATGCATGGATGAGGTGTTGAAGTTGGATGAACGCGGTACCCGCCATCAGGCAAGTGAGTATGTCTACTTGGGAGACTGAAGATGAACACGATCAACGGTAACAAGATCATTGCCGATTTGCGTCGCAACTCACGCGGTCGTGAATGGGCGGGCGGACAGTACCGCGCCCCATCGGCACCTCAACCCGCGACGTGAGCGACGCTGAGGACACGGCCGCACGACTGGACGACTTCAACAACGAGTGGCAGCGGCTGCGGTTCGGCACCGTGGCAGGAAGGGAGTGGTGACCCATGCCGAGTAGTGCCAGAGCCAAAACGCCATTTTCGAGACGTCTAGAAAACCTTACGAAATGCCAAGTATGTAGCGGAAAACGTGCCTTTGTCCCGCCGGCGGGACAATCTCAGTTTCGGCCGGAGTAGTGAGATGCCTAACGCAGCGAAGAGACTTTGCCCACGCCATCGATTGATCTATCAGGACCAATGCCCGAAGTGTGCGGCAACCCGCAAGCAGCGACAACGCGAGTGGAACGCATCGAAGCCCACCGACCCGTTTCTGGGCAGCACCGCGTGGCAGAAGCTACGGGCAGCATACCTCCACGACCACCCCTGCTGTGAGCGTTGCGCGAGCAATGGACGCACGACTCCTGCCGCACAAGTGCACCACATAGAGGCGAGGCAGGACAACGAAGGTAGAAGCCTGGACTGGGATAACTTGATGGCTGTTTGCACCCGATGCCACCGCGCGTTGACAGTGCAAGCGATGAGGGAGCGTAAGCAACGTGGAGACTCCCCCAGTGGTTAAGGCTCTGGCAGTATTCGCTCCCACCATTGCGGCTAGGCGTACGCATGTTAACAAGAAAAATAGCTTTTTGTTGGAGGCCCAAAATGGGACGAAACCGAGCGCCGATAGGTGCAAGATTGCTAGACGGAAGTTACGACGAGGCCCGCGACGGCGTACCGCTCGCCACAAGGGCTGGCGAGCCGGTTAAGCCAAGCTGGCTATCGCCTATTGCCGCAAAGGTGTGGGACGAAGTGGTGGGCGAACTGAGCAGCATCGAGGGGTTGCTAACGCCGCTCGATGGGCCGGCGCTCGCCTGCTACTGCTTGGCTCACCAGCGGCTGGCCGAGGCCCGCGAAATCTTGGCGGCTGAGGGACTGATTCTCAACGGCCGGCGGCACCCGGCGCTCATGGTTGAATCCAAGGCCATCGAGCAAATATGCACCATCGGCCAGAAGTTTGGTTTAACTCCGACCAGCCGCAGCAGCCTTCGTATCGACCCGCAAAGCGGCATTGTCGGATTGCACTATCGCAGTGCCGACGCGGAGCTGGAGGACTTGCTTCGATGAGCGACCCCGCAACGGATTGCGAGAAGAAACAGCGCAGGCAGCCGCGGTATGTGTTTGTTGTGTTGCCGCGATGCCCAGAGTGCGGTGCAGTCCAGCACACCACGTATGGCACCGTCGCCCAGGGTGACGGGAGCAAGATGCAATACGCTGTCTGCAAAACGTGCGGTGAAAAATTCCGAATTATTTTCGAGTGAATTTCCAACCATTGGAAGTTCGCAAAATTCAGTTTGTACATTTAACCGTGAGGAACCAAGTAATGCATGACAACCCGCCATCCATGAGCGTACTCAACTTGCCGGCCGGACTTTGCTATTACACCGTCGGTTGCGTCGCTCAAATTTTTCAACAGCCGCCAGACTTTGTTACTGCCTTAGCGCGAGACGCCGGCGTGCGGCCGGCGTTCGCGCTCAATGACGTTTCTTACTTCAGCGGGGTGTCCGTCGAGATCATGGCGGCGTTTATGAAGCAGGCTGTGCAGGTGGCGGAGTCAGCCGCAAACAATTAAGCCGCATCTAGTTAGCGGCGGAAAGGAACTGGGGGCAACCCATGAAACTGAGCGACCAGATTCGAGCCCAGATGCACAACGTGCTGTTGGCAGCCGAAGCCATCGAGACGAAAGCCGCGGCCGAAAACCGGCCGATGACGGCGGCTGAGCAAACCGACTTCAACGCCAAGATTGCGGAGCACAAGTCGCTGGCCGACGAATACAAAGCCCAGAAGCAAACGGAAGACAACATTTCGTTCGCGCGTGCGGCTCGTGCGAACCTGAACGCCGTGACCCCCCCAACATTCACATACAACGCCGATAGTTCGCCGTACAGCGGCGGCAATGCCGCAAATGTTCAGGCTCGCGTTGTCGGTCCCACGCTCAACGCATTCAAAGGGCAGAACGCGGAACGAGATGCCTACGATTGCGGGCTGGCGTTCAAGGCGGTTTTGTTCCGCGATTCCGAGGCTCGCGACAAGCTCATCAGCCGGCGTGGCGAAGCATTCTACGCCAGCATGAATGAGAACAACCCGGTGGATGGTGGCTACGCTGTGGCACCCGAGTTCAGCACCGCTGTATTCACAGCCTGGGAACAGACCGGCGCAATTCAGAAGCTCGCCAAGCGCGTGCCGATGCAGAGCGATTCGCTCGAACTGTTGAAGCAGACTGGCTCGACCACGGTGTACTATCCGGGTGAAGAAGGCGAAATCACTGCGTCGGACCTGGACTTCGGCCGCGTGGGGCTGGTTCCGAAGAAGCGGGCCATCCTCGCGTACATGAGCAATGAGCTGAAGGACGATGCCATCGTCCCCGTGATGGACATGCTCGCCGCCGACATGGGCCACCAGTTCGCACTGAAGCAGGACCAAGAAGGGATCTTGGGCGATGGCACCTCGACCTATGGCAATGTGGCTGGCATCAAGACGAAGATTGCTGCCGCGACCGCCAGTATCTCGCAAGCGGCGACGGCCCACAATGCGTGGAGCGAACTCGACCTGGCCGACATCGCGGCTTGGATGGGCAAGTTGCCTGATAAGTTCCGGGTCGAAGGCCAGTTGCAATTCCTCTGCTCGCAAGCGTTCAAGTGGCAAGTCTTCGACCGGCTCGCGCTGTCGGCCGGCGGGGCGCTCGCAATGGATTACTCGACGGGCGTTCCCCGGCTGCAATTCCTGGGCGTGCCGATTGTCACCAGCGACCGCTGCGAAACGGCGCAGGCCGACGCTACGGTCTGCGCGTACTTTGGCAACTTCGGCCAAGGCCTGCTGTTGGGTGAACGTACGCAAATTCGCATCGCCACGAGTGAGCATGTGGCATTCACCAGCGACCGACTGGCGATTCGTGGCACCACTCGCTACGACCTGCAAGTCCACGAACCGGGCAACACTTCGACCGCGGGTGCCATCGTCGCGCTCAAAACGGCTGCGTAAACAATACTTTTTCACGTCGCCGCTCGTCGCGGCTCGTCCTTGGGGCCCCACAAGTTTCGACTTCGCCGTCTTTGCTTGTGGGGCTTTTTTACTATGAGCGAAAAAACAATCTGGATTTACGACGCCATTGGTGACCTATTCGGCCCCGAGGCCGTGACCGCCAAGGGCGTGCGGGACACGCTGCAAGCGGCTGGTGACGCATCGTCGTTACTCATTCGCATCAATTCCCCTGGCGGCGCTGTCGATGATGCTGTCGCCATCCACACTTTGCTTCGCGAACATCCGGCTCGCAAGATCGTGAAAGTCGATGGCATTGCCGCCAGTGCGGCCAGCCTAATTGCAATGGCTGGCGACCGTATCGAGATGGCCAGCGGCAGCCAAATGATGGTTCACCACCCCTGGACGATGGCGGTGGGGAATTACAAAGAGCTGCGGACGGTGGCCGACGTTGCGGAGGGATACAGCAAGTCTGCGGCGCAAATGTACGTGGCTCGCACCGGGCGACCGATGCGGGAAGTTGCCGCGGCGATGGACGCTGAGACGTACTTTACCGCGGAGGAAGCGGTATCGTTCGGCCTGGCCGATTCGGTCGGCCGTAGTTCGGCTATCGCAGCCAAGAGCCAAGAGCAAGTAATGGCCCAAGCGATGGTGGTCGCCAAGCTGGCCTTTGCCGCACTAGTTGGGCAGGCACCGGAACAACGCTCAACCACGATGCGAAGTCTTCAGCAAGCGTCGTTAGAGCTGGCACGGGCCAGAGCAAGGGCGGTGGCATGAACACGAACCAACTCTATGGCTTGTTACGGCCGCATGGTTTTGTGGATGTTGCTATTGCCGAGCAATTCATTCCGCTCACCAAGTTCAGCGGCGCCGAAGCTGGCGTCTGGTACGTGTTGTCAGCGCGCCGTCCTGGGCAACCGTTTGAAGTGATTGGCAGGCGGCGTACGCACGAAGAACTGTTGAAGCTAGCCCGGCGGGGGCCGGTGGAACTGCGGAGGGCGAAGTAGTGGCAACCATCGGCAGCATGGCGGTGAACATCACGGCGGTGACCGACCCGCTGGTAAAGGGCCTCAACTTCGCCCGCAACAAGTTCAGTGGGTTCGTGAGCGAATTGACCAGCGCCACGAACATTATCGGCGGAGTCGGCCTGGCCGCGATGGCGGCATTCACGCAACAGACCGTGGCGGCCGTCGATGCGCTCGGCGACCTGGCCGACAATCTCTCGATTAGCGCGGAAGCATTGCAGGCGCTCGACTACGCGAGCGTGCAACTAGGCGGCAGCACGGAGGCCTTGCACGCCGGCCTGCACAAGATGAAGCAGTTGTTAGGCGATGCGGCGAAGGGCAGCGACAGCGCCATCGGCTCTTTCAATCAACTACACCTGGACTTCCGCCAGCTGCTGGAGTTGCCCGTGGAAGCCCAGTTCCTGGCAATCGTCGACGCGCTCAACTCGATTGACGACAAGTCCACCCGCGCGGCCATGGCGCAGGATATTTTCGGCAAGGGCTCGAAGGAACTAAACGCCATTATCAACAGCGGGACGGCCGAGATTGTGAAGTTCTCGGATGAGCTGGCGCGGATGAATGGCATCTTGTCCAATGAATCCGTAAAGTCGATGGGCGAGGCGCAACAAAGCTTCGATAAGTTCGGCACGCTCCTTAACGCGCAGAAGAACCAACTCGTGGCGAGTTATGCGGACGAGATTCCGCTGGCCGTCAATAGCGTCATCTGGACCATCAAGACGATGCGGGCGGTCATGCTGGAGGGCTCGGCCGCCATCATCATGGGAATGAACTTTGTGGTGAAGAGCATTCGGGGCGCTGTCGACGCGCTCAATCTGTTACTTCCCCAGAGCATGGAAATCAGTACCCAGTCACTCGATTCCTACGTTGACACATTCGACGCCAAGATTAAAGACCTCCGCACCAAAGCGGTGGATATCATGCTGGGGCGTGGCGACGAGGGGCCGCTGAAGCCCACGGATATGGCGCGGGTGGCGGGCACCGCCCCGACCACGAAGGGTGCCAAAGGTGAGGCCACGGCGGAAGAGAAAGCTACGGCGGCGAACACCAAGAAGACAAACGACCAGCTCGCCGAGATGGTGCAGCTAATGCGACAAGGCTACTCGCAGAATGAGGCCTACGTGAAAGTGGCGGGCGTGCGATGAAAGACCGTGCCAAGCAATTCCACCGAGCTGGCGACGACGTGGCGAACAAGCTGCAACGCGTGATTGCCGAGTGTGGGCCAGCGGTGCAAGCCAAGTTCGGCTTGACGGACAAAGAACTGCAAATGGCCATCGCTCGTGGAGTGGGCCTGGCTGTGATGCGGGTGAGTGGAATGGCCGGCATCACTCCAGCGGAATTAGGGATAACGCCCCAGAGCCCCGTAGACGCATCGCCAGTGCCGACGACTGAGATTACCAAGTGAGGCGCGGGAACGCGGGAGACGCAATTCTGTGCGATGGTTTCCGAGTGGACTTGAACGAATCCCAGCGGGCAATGGCTGCTGCGATATACGGTGGCCCAAAATGGGCCACCGTCTAGCGATCTTGAACGAATCCCAGCGGGCAATGGTTTCGGCGAGGCTGAAGAAGTTGTTGGAGCCGGAGGCGAAGGAACGGAAATCCGCTGGGCAGAAGGCTGGTGGTAGAGGCCGCAAGAAAAACTTGGTGGAAAATTTGCCACCAAGTAACTGCAAGACCCGCGACCAAGCCGCATCAATGCTGAACGTCAGTGGCCGGTCAGTAGATCATGCGTCTGTGGGGGACGGGTTTCCCGATGACCACAAGAAATTGTGCTGAGATTGACAGAATGAGCGGCGAGAGTGCAGAATAACCGCGTTGGAATCAAGTTTCACGCTGAGACTTGAAACCGACCGGGCGTAGAATCCCGAAAAACGTAAGGTGTTTCGATGTATAGCATCAGGCCAGTAGGCCGTGCAGCTTGGGCGCTGTTGAGAGTGAGCCGGTATAGCCGGGGAGCAATTGCAGCGCGGGGGTTTCTTACGAACCCTTTTCTAACCGAGGTGCGCGGCCTACTGGCTTTTTGTATGCGCGCATCGGAACATCCGCCGGCTCGCCCGTGGGGCCGGCACCTTTTCCGCCGATGCGCGCAGGAAAGGGATTAGCCAAAGATGGCTACAGCAATTCTTTGTGGGAATGAATTAGCTCTCGACCCCGCAATTGCCGAACGTGCTCGGCTCATTCGCGAAGGCAATGGTTTTGAGTCTCGGCCTGACGCCGAACCGATGGCACGCCGCGACGTGCTCAACGTCTCACGGCTCGACCCACTACAAGCACGCAAGATGCTGGACGCGATTGCCGCCAGCATTGTGAGCGATGAAGACAGCGACCCGTGGGATTGGGAAGAGCACGACGCACGATGGGAACTCACGCCGCACGAACTGCGCAAGCTCAACGAAGCGAAACGCAAAGTTAAGCGGATGGCGAAGCTGTAACCACAATCATGGCGGGAACCCCGGCGGGCAGGGCCGGGGGCCGCATTCTGTTACTAATTGGTAACACCACCGTAGCGCTGACCACTGCTGGTCGGGTATCGATGGGTAGCCATTTGGGTATACGTGGGTAGTATTGGTGCGAATAGTACTACCCAAGATGCTAGAATTCTGCGAAAATGTCGGCGAAAGCAGGCTGTAAGCAAAGGACAATTGTTTTCGCAATGCAGAGGTCGAGGGTTCGACTCCCTTCCGCTCCACTTCTCTTCTTGCGCTGCTTGATGTCGGCGGCCCAATTACCGTGTCTAAGATCACGGATTCCTTCTCGGACGGTCTTACTTGTTCAAGCCATCTCGGTCTTGAGGCTACCTAAAACGACGACCGGCCAACGGAACGCGCTGGGAGATGATAGCGGAAGATACTGGTGTTGCTAATCGGTTCCAGCCACCTTTGTTTTCCCCAGCCACCTTTGTTTTCCCCACCTTTGTTTTCCCCCACCTTTGTTTTCCCCGAATCAGTAGATTTCATATTTGGTTCTGTATGCGTCCCGCCGCGATGGCTTCGACGCTTAGCTTTCCGGTTGTTGATTCGTCGGCCAATTCTCGCGTCAAGCGGCTCAAGTCCATTGACTCTACAACGTCTATCGTCGCCCCGGTTGGTAATCGTTGCCCCGCGACAAGTTTCCAGCGGCTACTTTCAAGATGCTTTTCGATTGACGCCAGATACCATGCGTATGGCATGAGTGGGATAAAAACACCGCCGATCCCCGCGAATAAGCCGAGCAAATAGGAAATTGCAAAAGCGGCCACCGCCCACGATGCGAAAGCGAAATAAAGCAGAATCGCGGCGATTATGGCCATTGCCTTTTCTAGCAACGCAGCAGTGCCAACCCAATCTGGCATCAACGCCATTTGCAGCCGGGCCGTTTCTTCACGACTCGCCTTACCTTTAGTTTGCAGGTTTGACACGGCTAGCGTTGCTCTTTGGAAGCGATGCGAGAATAGGTCTAGCAGTAGCGCAATTGCGGCGGCACCAATAGCGACAATCTGAAACATACAAATATTCTAACCTGACTTTTTGCGATAAAAAATGCGTTTGCCCAGGAGTCTCAAAATTCGCAGCCCACCCGACGTCGCCACCAGGCTTTAAAGCTCGACCGATTTCGCAATTCCGCAAGCCCTCGATCTCGTGGCCGGCCTGTTGACCGCGCACAAAAAAGTACCGCGGAACGTCAGTGCCGGAAATCGGCGCCGGTCGCAAGCGCCGTTGCCGTTCCGTAGTGTCCTTCTGACGGATTACCCTGCGTCACCGCCAGTCACTTGACATAGAGTCAGTTTATATGTAAACTAATTGGGAGCTGTCCTAACGCATCAGTCCAAGCCATGTCCTCCGAAAAACTCCAACGCGAACTCAAAAAACGCCGGCCGTTCGAGTCTCCGGCGCAAGCAGCCGTGCTCAATATTCTGCGCACCAGCGACTGGCTCGATAATCGCCTCGGCCGGCTCCTGCGCACGTTCGGCCTCACGTCGTCGCAATACAACGTGCTGCGGATCCTCCGCGGCGAAGGCCAGCCGCTGCCCTCACTCGAAATCGCCGATCGCATGATCCAAGTCGTCCCGGCGATTACCGGTCTTATCGACCGGCTCGAGAAGCAGGCGCTCGTTACCCGGCAGCGCTGCGAACAGGACCGCCGCGTCGTGTACGTGGCGATCACTCGCAAAGCCCTCGATCTAATCCAGCGAATCGACAAACCGCTCAACGAGCTGCAGCAGCAACTCGTCGGCCACCTGTCGCAACACGAGCTCTCCACGCTCTCGCGGCTGCTCGAGAAAGCCCGCAGCGCGGGCCATACATAATTGCCTGCATCGTCGACAAAATTTTTTTGCAAGATACTTTACATATCAACTAATCGGCTAAGAGGAAACTCACAATGATCACTATTCGACGCGCGGGCGACCGCGGCCACGCCAACTATGGCTGGCTCGATACCTACCACACGTTCTCGTTCGGCCCCTATCGTGACCCGAAACATGTGCACTTCCGCGCCTTGCGCGTGATGAATGAAGACATTGTCGCCCCCGGCCAAGGCTTCGGCACACATCCGCACGACAACATGGAAATCGTCACGTACGTGCTCTCGGGCGCTCTCGAACACAAAGACTCGATGGGGAACGGCGAAGTGCTGCGGTCCGGCGAATTCCAACGCATGTCCGCCGGCACTGGCATCACGCATAGCGAGTTCAACCCTTCCGCCAGTGAACCCGTCCATCTCTACCAGATTTGGCTGTTTCCCAACCGCGACGGCCTCGAACCCAGCTACGAACAAAAGCGATTCGCCGAAGAGGAGCGGCACAATCGGCTGCGACTCGTCGCGGCACCAAATGCAGCCGACGGCGCACTCTTGATCCATCAAGATGCTCGGATTTACCTCGCTTCGCTGGACCCGAACGCACGCGTCACGCATCGCCTCGCGCCCGGCCGACATGCCTGGCTGCAAGTGCTGCGCGGCAACGCCACACTCAACGGCGAACTGCTCCACACGAGCGACGGCGCCGCAGTCAGCAGCGAAACCATGCTCGATATCGCGGCCATCGGCGACGCCGAAGTCATGCTGTTCGACCTCCCGTGAGGTCGCTGGCACTCGACGCGCAACCACCTCATTCAACAAGCTCAACCACCACCAACTTCAGGAACCGTTCCCATGAACAACGTTCTTCAAAACGCCGCCAGCCTCGCCGGCCGAATCATGATCGTCGTCATCTTCGCCATGAGCGCGCTGGGCAACAAAATCCCCAACTTCAGCAGCGTCGCCGACTACATGACTGCCGAAGGCGTGCCGGCCAGCCAAGTGATGCTGGTCGGCGCGATTGCGTTCCTGCTCGTCGGCAGCGTGTCGATTGTCGCCGGCTATCGCACCCCATTCGGTGCCGCGCTGCTGCTGGTCTTCCTCGTACTCGCCACATACTACTTCCACGACTTCTGGACTTTCGACGGCGATGCCCGCAACATGCAAATGATTCACTTCCTGAAAAACCTCTCCATGATGGGCACGATGGTATTCCTCATCGCCAACGGCCCGGGCGCCTGCAGCTTAGACCACTACTTGGCAAACAGTGCAGCGGCGCGGGAAGCGGTCTAATCCGACTGCCATCGCGATATCAAGTTGCCTCAGCTGGTTCTCGCGGCATGCCCGCGAACCAGCCGGCGGCGTCACTCCGGCTGCGGAATCATCGGCAACCAGTGCGTGTATTCGCTTGGCGCTTCAATCACCTTGCGCCCCAGCACAATATCCCAGCCATTGATGACGGGCTTCCACGCAATCACCAGCGTCTTCGGATCCGGCAGCTGGTCGACACTTGCAAACGGCGCTGGCCAATTGAGCGTGCCGCCGTGTTCCGGCTTACTTGCCTGGACCGATCTTTTCCTTTTCTTCGCCATTGCGGCAGCAGCATTCCAGCGACCAGATTTCCATCATCCGTCTCAACCGCTGTCAGAATAGTCGATTTGCATTCCCTCGCCAGCGCTTATAATGTCGCGGTCGTGATCGTGTTCACCTCTGAATCCGAATGCCCGTGCCCGAACTTCGGCCGTACGACATCATGCGAAAAACCTGCTGCGCGATTGTGATCTTTATCGCAATCGCACCGTTCGCCCAAGCCGGCGGTGTCGGCAACCGCACGCCCTCGGAAAGCACTACGTACCTTGACGACCAAACCGGCGCCACCGTGACGCGTCTCACCACGTCGCCGGCGCAGGATGACAAAGTCTATCAAACGCACCCCAACTGGATCGCGGACGGTTCGCACATCATTTTCAACTCCGACCGCACTGGCACAACCGAACTCTTCGCATTGGAGGAAGCAACCGGCGACATTTGTCAACTCACGGATGGCGATTCCGGCGCGATCGTCGTTTCTCGCGACAACGACCTCATGTACCTCGTGCGCGACAACGCGGTTTTTGCCATCGACTTGCAGACGCTGCTTGCCGATAGCAAATCCCGGGCCATGAAACCCGCCGCCGCCTATCGCCGCCACATCGCCGATGTGCCGCCAAACTGCCATCTCTCTGGCACATACACCGAAGACGCCGACGGCAACTCGCTGTACTTCGGCTTGGTCGATGGCAGTGGCCAATCAACGATCCAAAAGCTTGATATCGGCGCCCGTCGCTTCACCAAAGTGCTCGACGTGCCGTTCAAATTGGGCCACTGCCAGGCTCATCCCACGAAGAGCGGCATCATCTCCTACTGCCATGAAACCGGCGGCGATGCACCGCAGCGCATGTGGATCACGCACGCCGACGGAACCGGCAATCGCCCGTTCTACACCGAAACATACGATGAGTGGGTCACGCACGAAGTGTGGTGGACTGAGGACCGCATGCTGTTCGCGATCTGGCCGAAAGATGAGACAATGAAACAGCGGCCGTATGGCATTGCTTCGGTTTCGCTGACCGACTTCACGCACACGTTCCACGACCAATTTCCCTACTGGCACGTCTGCGGCACGCCCGACGGCAAGTACGCCATCGGCGACACCTTCCAAGGCGAACTATTCCTGGTTGACATCACGACCGGCAAACGCACGCTGCTCACGCAAGGACATCGGCCGCCGGGCGCGAAGAGCCATCAACATCAATCGCTCAGCCCCGACGGCAAGCGTGTGCTCTTTGTTTCCAGCAAATTCGGCAACTGGGATCTCATGAGCGTCGACCTGCCGACGACGAAGGGCAATTGAAGCGATCGGCATAAGCGCACCTGCCGCTCTTTGCTTTACGTAACCGAATGCACGCTCCCGTCCTGCGCCGCCAGCAATCTCTCGGCAGCCTGCACCGCCTCTTGAGTCCCCGCAATGGCGAGTATGTCGCCTTCTGCAATTCGCTCATGGCCCGAAGGCACGAGCACCGAATCGCTACCCCGCTGAATCGCCAGCACGGTCGCGCCCGTAAGTCCCCGCAGCCGGATCACCGCGAGTGTTTTGCCGATGGCCGGGCTGCCTGGCGCAATCTCCACCGATACCGGCGATCCCAGCCCCAGGAGCGCCTGCTCGAGACCAATGTGCTGAATCGCGGTGCCCTGCTCTCTTCCCTCCCGCGTTTGCCGGCCCAAGAGTTCAGCCAGTGCCTGCGCCGCTGCCCGTGTATGCCCCTGCAGATTTGTGGCCCCCCGCCACATCGGAATCGCGAGCAGCACCAGCACCGCGAGCAGCACGGCCGCTCCCCGCAGCGGCGGTAAGAACGGCTGCGTCACGGCGACGAGCGGAACGCCAACCAACATCACGAACGCAAGTTGCAGCGTCACCACCAACAGCCGCCGCGGCGCCGCCGCCAAGTCGCTGCGCTCCTGCCCGGCTGCCGGAAACACGCGATCTGCCAGCTCGAATCCCAGCACGCGCGTCACACGAATGAGGCCGATCAGAAACGGCACGCATAGCGCCGCCGTCGCGCCGACGACAATGAGATTCGCCGTCTTCGGCGCGACATCCAACGCACTCTCAAGTGAGGTCGCCGCACGTGTTCCGTCGACAGCCGCCCCGATGACGATCGCCAATAAGACGAGCACATCGACCGCTAGCCACCGCACGAGCCCGCGCACGCGCGACGACTTTCGCCGCTCCGCATCGGCCGCCAGCCCGTCGATCCAAGCCCCGTACAGCGCGGCAAACGTCTGCCAGGAGCGCGGCAACTTCCGATCCACCCACGCCGCCGCCGGTTCCGCCGAGCGAATCAGCCACGGCGTAAGCAGCGTCGTAATTCCCGATACCGCGACCGCCACCGAGTACAGCAAGTCATCTGTCGCACCCGTCGCAATGCCCACGCCCGCGATGATAAACGAAAACTCGCCGATCTGTGCCAGGCTCATCCCGGCCTTCACCGAACCTTGAATTCCCTCGCCGATGAAAAACGCCCCAATCGATACGGCCACGATGTTGCCGACCAGCACGATTGCTAAATACACGAGCACGATCGGCCAGTGCTCCACGATTTTCCCCGGCTCGATCAACATGCCGACCGAAACGAAGAAGATGGCCGCGAAGATATCGCGCACGGGTTGCACCAGGTGTTCGACCTTCTTCTCCACGCCCGATTCGGCCACGAGCGCGCCCGCCAAGAACGCGCCGAGTGCCGCCGAATAATCGAAGTACCGCGCAAGCCACGCAAAGCCGAACGCCAGCCCGACACTCGCCACAACCGTCGTCTCCGCGCGATCGAGCGCTACGACGTATCGCATCAAACGCGGCACCGCCAGCAGCCCGACGACCATCAGCACCGCGAGAAACGCCGCCAGCCGCCCAGCCGTAATGCCCAACTGGCCCGCCGTGAGCGATTCGCCGCGCGAGAGCGTCGTCAGAATGGTGATTAGCAAAATCGCCAGCAGGTCTTCGACAATGAGAATACCGAACACCAACTGCTTGAAATCACCTTGCACCCGTTCCTCTTCGAACGCCTTCACGATGATGGTCGTGCTGGAAATCGAAATTGCCGCCCCAGCGTAAAAGCTCACCAATTTCGGCCAGCCAAAAAACTGGCCTGCCACGTAACCAAGCCAAATGAGCACGCTGCATTGAATGACCGCCACGAATCCGGCCGTCCGCCCCACCTTGAACAGCTTCGACAAGCTGAATTCCAGTCCTAACGCGAACATCAACAAGATGACGCCGAGCTCCGCAAGGTTCTCGACCACCTCGCTTTGCGCCTCCACTGGCACCGGCACCCGCGGACCCACCATCAACCCGGCAAGCAAATACCCCAACACCACCGGCTGCCGCAACCGCTGAAACAACACCGTCGTCACGGCCGCCGTGCACAGCACGATCGCGAGCGTCTGCAGCAATTCGAAGGCTTCATGCATGGGTGCGTCCTTGCTGCGATCATAGCAAACCGCTGGCCCGAAACGTAGAATCGACATATGGTCACATCCGAGAGCGGCGTCCACATTGTTGCCTCGCCGTCGCAAGCGATTCCTCCCACGCCGCGGGCCGCATACCTCCATGTGCCGTTTTGCCGGCATCGCTGCGGCTACTGCAACTTCACACTCGTCGCCGGGCGCGACGATCTCATTGACGACTACTTGCGCGCGATCGAACTCGAACTCACCGCACTCAGCAACCCACGCGAAGTCGACACGCTGTATTTCGGTGGCGGCACGCCGACGCATCTGAGGCCGGAGAAATTTCGCCGGCTCGCGAGTGTTGCGAAGAAGTGGTTCGTGCTCGTCGAACCCTTCCCGAGGTCCTCCCTACAAGAGCGGGCAAATCGAAGTGAGTGGACGGTTGAAGCGAATCCGATCGACATCAACGAGTCAATGATCGAAACGCTTGCCGAGCTCGGCGTCACGCGGCTCAGCCTCGGCGGGCAATCATTCCGCCCCGCGAAGCTGCGGTTACTTGAACGTGACCATTCCGGTGCTGAAATCGCCCACGCCATTCACCTTGCGAAAAACGCCGGCATGCAAGTGGCGCTCGATCTCATCTTCGCCACGCCCGGCGAAACGCTCGCCGATTGGCAAGCCGACCTCGAGGCCGGCCTCGCACTCGAACCCGACCACTTCTCTATCTACGGCCTCACGTTCGAGCGCGGCACGGCGTTCTGGGGCCGCCGCCTGCGCGGCAACCTCGCTGAAGTCGATGAGGAACTCCAGCGCGACATGTACGCCCACGCCATCGATCGCCTCACCGCCGCCAGCTTCGAGCATTATGAAGTCTCGAACTTCGCCCGCCCCGGCTGCCGCTCTCGCCACAACGAAGTCTATTGGTCCGGCGCCGGTTACTACGCCGTGGGGCCTGGCGCGGCACGCTATGTCGACGGCATCCGCGAAATGAACTACCGCAGCACAACCACCTACTTGAAGCACGTCCTCGGTGGCGAATCGCCCGTCGCCGAGCGCGAGCACCTCGCGCCCGAAGCAACGGCCCGCGAGTTCCTGGTTTTCAGCCTCCGCCGCCTCGAAGGACTCACTCGCGAAACATTCCACGAGCGCACGGGCTACGAAATCGATGCGCTGGTCGCCGCGCCGCTCCAGAAGTTCGTCGGCCTGAACCTGCTCGCCGACGACGGCAACCGCCTCCGCCTCACCCGCGAGGGCCTCTTCGTCAGCGACGCCCTCTGGCCCGAATTCCTGTAGATAGCCCAGCCCTCTGGGCTGGATGCACCGCCGATGGCCTTCACGCAGCCAGTACAAATCCAACCGTACAACAGCAGAAACAAAAAGAGGATACTCCGGCCCGCCGCGAGTCGGCCATCTACAGCGGCGCCCGCGGCACTTCACGCTTGAACGGCGGCTCATCATGCGGCGGCAGCGGCTCATCGTACTCATCCGCCCACATCTTCCGCTCGATCGGCGACGCGTAATACCGCAGCCAGATATCCGGATTCTCGTCGATGTTCGCACAATCCCAATGCAAATAGCTCGTGCGGCGCTCGAGCTTCTTTTCGTGCGACGGCAGAATATCGCGAAAGATCAACCCGTAGAGTTGGTAATCGCTCAGGTGGTCGGTGAAATCGAGCACCACGCGCTTCTCGAACAGCTTCTCGATCGTCGCCCGCAGCACGAGCGACAACTGGTGATGCCCCAGCCGATCTGGATGCGGCAACACCAGCGGCGGCTCGAACCACTGGGCAATCGGCAGCATCGGCGCCCGTTCCCACTCCAGCATCGATTCGAGGAACTCGTTTTCGCTGCGGGTGCTCATCGCCGTCGGGTTGAGACGATCGATCGACTCATCGAACAACGGTTCCAGCTCGTCACGCAACTGAGCGTTGCGGAGCAAGTGATCGACATCTTCAGAATGGGGAGAATCTGGAACGAACATGAATCCACGCCGACCAACGAGTTGTGCACTTCCAACGGGGACCACCTCACCGCCAGCCACGCCCGCGCTCCACGCGAGACCGCGGCCGACAAGTGGTCCTGAATCTTGACTCTAACAACTCGCCGCAGTGACTAAAAGCATTTGGCGCTCGCTGCGAACACAAGATTTCATGCTGGCAAAATCACGATCCGTAAACCCCGCAAGGTCGTGCCAGAGAGTCTGCGCAATCGTTAAAGTCGGTCGGCCCGGCAGCAAGCCAGCAATAATTTGGAACTATTTTCAAACTGCGCCCGAACTATCGCGAGCGACGAGCCCTTAGCCGCAGCCACGCCATACCTGCCGCAGCCCAAGACTCCGCATTTCCCACGCAGCTGAATTCGGCAGAATCAGAGCACAACGCTGGCGTTAGCGGGTCACTGAATCCTGGCGAATTCAGTGCCGCGCTTCAAAAAGCAAACATCGTTCTCAGCGATTCCCCCACGGCATCTGGCCGCGAAACGAGCAGCCAGAGCACCACCAGAAGCAGCCCCGTCGACGCCGCCAAAAACCCTATCGCTCGCGGATTCGGGCGTACCCGCACTTTCACGAGTGAATCTGACAACTCCCGCGAAATCCGTCGCCAGCTGTCCAAGTTCTGTCGCGGCCCGCTTGCCACCAGCGACACATTCCGCATCAGATCCACGCTGTCGAAGTGCAGCTGCACGCCGAGCGTAGGCAGCGCGAGCTGATTTCCGGCCCACCGCGCCGACGGATCAAGCCGCGAGGCCACCTCAGCCAAGATTGGGTGTAGTTCCTCAATGCGGGTGTTGTAAACGACCAATCGCGGCCGCGAGAGTAGTGCCGTCAACAACAACGTCAACCAGTAGAACAAAAGCAGGAACAGCCAGATAAAATCGCCAAACGACCGCGTCGCCGCCTCGGGCCGAAACAACTCGAGCGGCCCCACGAACACCAGACCAGAAATCGCCACTCCAAGGGCCGCTAAATCGCAACCGCCAGAAGTCAGAAACGGCCGCCGCCGCGCGTTGATCCAGCCAATCACCAGCCCATATGCCGTGAGCGGCACCACCGCAATCGCCAATCGCAACGGATCAATGCCCATAACTGAAATAATTGATCGTGAATTGTCCGGTCATGCACTACGCTAACAGATCGACAGCCCGCGGCTCGGCCCGGGGTTCTTGGCAGTTGAGTGTGAAATCGCCGCACGGCAAAACTCCCGGCAGAGCCGGGGCTGCCGAGGTGATCGCCAGCGTGGCTGTGTTCGTTACTCCGCCGACCGCTCCAACTCGTCCCGCGCTTTCGCCTTCTCCGTCAACTCGCGCGCCAGCTTCACCTCCGCCGCTACTTGCGCGCTGCGAATCCGCGCGAAATGCTGGCGCGTCGCCCACGCATCGATCGCTGCCAGCAACACAATCGCGAAGCACGCCCCCGCAATCGATAGCACATAAATTGTGTATGCAATCGGTTCGTGTGGCACGATCGGCCCGCAGCCGATCGCGATGCCGAGCACGCCGATGATCCCGCTCGCCTGCATCCGCCGCCGATACTGCGACAGCGCATAGCGGCGCTCATTCTCTGCGAGCCGCGTATCCTGTTGCGCATTGCGCCAAGCGCGGCGGTGCATATCGAGCATGAATCCTGAGAGGCCGAGCAGCATCAGCGAAACAACGTACGTAACGATCATGCTCGGTTCCCATAGCCAATTGCGCCCAGCGCCACACTCACGACAGCATCACTCCTGCGTTGCCTCGGGCGCCGGGGCCAACTGCTGTCCCTTCAACCACTCGTAGACCACCCAGCCCACCTTAGCCAGCGACGAGCCCGAGCAATGCTGCACATTGTCGTTCGCCGTATGCCACGCCGGGTATTCAAAGTCGATGATGTCGCATGTGGGGATCTTCCCCGTGTTCCGCAGCGGCCAATGATCGTCGCGCACCATATAACCCACGCGCGGCACGAACTCCTTCACGCCGAGCTTTCCCGCGGTCGCCCAAATCTCTTTCACGAGCGGCCGCGTGTCGCGCCACGTCGAGCTCACTTGCTCCTGAAAGACCTGTAAGTCGGTGTCGCCGACCATGTCGAGCACGACTCCCCAGCGATACTTATACCCGGGAGGATTCTCAACGTACTGTTTCGCGAACCAGCTGCTGCCCAAAAAATAGGGGTCTCGTTCGTCAACGTACACCAACTCTTCGCCATCGAGCAGCACGAAGTCGACGCCCACGGGCCCCTCAAGTTTCGACATCAAGTGCGCAAGCTCCATCAGCACCGCCACGCCGCTGCCACCATCGTTCGCGCCGAGGAACACGCCGTTTCGGCGCTTCGTCGGGTCGAGGTCTTTATCTGGAAACGGCCGCGTATCGTAGTGCGCGGCAAGCAAGATGCGGTCCTTTCGCTCCGGGTGCCACTCGACAAACAGATTGGCCATCGGCACCTTGTCGCCGCCCAGCGGATTCTTCGCCAGAAACCGCTGGTAGCTCACCTTGCCGCCGAGTTTTTGAAAGTGGTCCTGCAACAGCGCCTGCTGCTTCAGCATTCCCTCCGAACCGCTGCGTCGCGGTCCGAGCGCACAAATCTGCTGCAGATAACCGTACGCTCGCTGTGCGTCGAGCGGATTCGTCGGCACGGTGGCGGGCGCAGTTGCTGTTGCGCTCGCGTCATCTGCCATAGCTGCGTCTTGGCCCTCGGAAAAAAGAATCGTTGTGCCTGCTAGCAGCAGGGCCAACAGCGTCAATTGTTTGTAATACTTCGTGTGCTTCATGCTGTCATTCTATGTCGCGTAGCACCCTCCTTGCGAGGCGAAATGGCCGATCGCGGCCGCTTTTCGTGCTGGCTAACGTGTCTTGCCACAATCGTGCCAGCTTCGTAACATCCGCTCGCCCAGCGTCTCCCCGTTCTTCTACCGAGATAGCCCGCGATGCTGCCCGATCCGCACCAATTGGTTCAACAAATTACCGAGTTGCACGTCGCGGCCGTCGACCGCTGGCACCGCTCGGAGTTGGATAATCCGTACACCGGCCTGCTCGCCACTGTGTGTCAGCAGCACCAATTCAATTTCCAATTGTGGCACGAGGAAGATATCGCCCGCAGCCCCGAAGTCTCCGACACCCGCATCGCCGGCGTGAAGCGGGCGATCGATCGCTTCAACCAGCAGCGCAACGACTGGATCGAAAAGATCGATGAGTCCCTGCTCTCGCTACTTGCCGAAGCC
The DNA here is from genome assembly GCA_046349975.1 of Pirellulales bacterium. Classification (GTDB taxonomy): domain Bacteria; phylum Planctomycetota; class Planctomycetia; order Pirellulales; family Lacipirellulaceae; genus JABDGM01. The sequence continues at coordinate 53,389 of JAXMBH010000010.1, read as the reverse complement.
GGCGCCCTGCCGCGTGCCGGTGCTCGACTCAACACGGAGACTCCAGGCAGTGCCACTGACCGTCTCTCGGTGATGTCGCTGCGAATCTACCACTTCGAAGAGCAGTGTGCCCGCTCCAATGTCGACGAACAACACCGCGCGAGCGTTACCGAGCGACTCGCGCGCTGCCGGCTGCAACATGCCGACCTTTCTCGTTCGTTGGCTGAGTTGCTCGATGACATCTGGTCTGGCCGCAAGCTTCTGAAAGTGTATCGGCAGATGAAAATGTACAACGACCCGTCGCTAAATCCGTATTTGTACCGGGCGCAGCGCCTGGCAGGTTGAGATGTCGCTGAACCATATTTCATGGATGCGTTCGCCGTCGTCGCAATGCCGCACGCCGCGGCGAGTGTTGCAGGTCATCACGCCCTCGCGCATGAGCGGCGCCGAGATGCAGCTTGTGCGAATGACCACGCACATGCAAAAGCGCGGCCACACGTTTGCCACGGTCGTGAAGCGCAATAGCCCGGCAGTCCCGGAGATGACGCGCTTTGGCCTCAACCCGCAGGCGCTTCGCATCTCTGGCAAAGCAAACGTCGCAGCCCTGCCGCTGATTCGACACGCCGCATGCGAGTTTCATGCTGATATCGTGCAGTCGACATTGTCGACCGCCAGTTGGTGGGCCGGATGGCTTGAAAAGATGGGCGGGCCGCCGTCGATCGGCCACGTGCAAGGCTTCACGTCGGCCGCCTGGCATCGCCAGCAGTCGCATCTCATTGCGGTCTCGCACGCGGTGAAGCGACATCTCGTAAATCAAGGCATTGCACCTGAAAAATTCACGGTGCTGCACAATGCCATCTCGCCCGATGATTTTTATGCCACGCGCGACCCGGTTCTGGTGCGTGCGGAACTTGGCGCAGAGCCGCACACGCCGGTTGTCGGCACCTTCGCGCACCTGTCGCCCAAGAAAGGCTACCGCGAACTTTTCGACGCGATGCCGGCCGTGTTGCGGCAACTGCCGAACGCACAGTTCTGGATCGTCGGCGAGGGCCGCCTGTGGGCCGAGTTGCACAAAACCGCCGAGCAATCCGGCGTGATGTCGAACGTGCGGTTCCTGGGTTATCGTCGCGACGTGGCGGACCTGATGGGCGCGATTGATGTGATGGCCTTGCCGTCGCATTGCGAGCCCTGTGCGCTCGCGTATGTGGAAGCGGCCCTGTCGTCGAAGCCGAGCATCGGCTGCCGCGCCGGCGGCGCTCCCGAGTCGATCGCCGAAAACGAAACCGGCTTGCTCGTTCCCGTCGGCGACGCCCAGGCCATCGCCAACGCAATGCTCACGCTGCTCACCAATCGTACGTACGCCAGGCGGATGGGCCGGGCGGGCTACGACCGCGCCGTCGGCCTCTTCAGCTGGGACCGCTTTATCCACACCCTGGAGCACGTGTACGACCGCGTGCTCGACGAAGCTCCCGCCGAACGCCGCGTCGCCCTCCGCGCCGCCGCGTAGTGCCCTGAACCGCCCGGCTTCCCCTACCACCGAAAAGTCGCAGTTCATTTCGTCTCCCGCTGCGTTATACTCGACGTTACATTCAGTCTTTCGACTTCGCCATGTAAAGGCGAATTCGCAAATACTCGGGTACGCTTTCGCGGGACGGAATTTCCGGCGAGTTCGGCTGCGGGTAATTTCAGCTAAACAGATTTGGCCATGCCTCGCTACGTTGTTCGTTACGGTGTTATGCGAAACCTCGGCGTGTTTACGCCGCGCGGTCGCGATACGTTCATTCGCGGCGAGCAGGTGGTTGCCCGCACCAGCCGCGGGCTCGAATCGGGCGAGATCCTGTGCGAAGCAACCGATGATGCCGTCGCCCAGCTTACCGACAACAAGCCTGGCCAGATTCTTCGCAAGCTTTCCGGCGACGACGTGCGCGATCTCCGCAAAATGTTCGAGCAGGAACGCCGCGAATTTGAGGTCTGTGAGGCCGAGATCGCGAAGCTGGGTCTCGACATGCGGCTCGTCGACGTCGAGCACCTCTACGGCGGCGAGCGCGTGGTCATTTATTATCTGGCCGAGGACCGCGTCGACTTCCGCGAACTGGTGAAGACGCTCGCCACCGAATTCCAAACCCGCATCGAAATGCGCCAGATCGGCGTGCGCGATGAGGCGAAGCTGCTTGCCGATTATGGCGATTGCGGCAAGCCAGTGTGCTGCAACACGCACCTCAGCGAGATGCCGCCGGTCTCGATGAAGATGGCGAAGCTGCAGCGGGCGACGCTCGACCCGACGAAGATTTCGGGCCGCTGCGGCCGGCTTAAGTGTTGCCTGCGGTACGAATACGACACCTACCTCGACCTGCAGCGCGAGCTGCCGCCCGTGGGGTCGGATATCATCACCAACTCCGGCCGCGGCCGCGTGCTTGCGCAAGAGATCCTGGTCGGCCAGGTGCTCGTCGAAATGGAAGATGGCCGGCGGATCGTCCTCGAAGCGTCGGACGTGCTCACAGTGCTCAAGCGCGAAAAGAGGCCGCGGATCGAGCGGGCGGCTGCCGTGGAAGAACACGAGCCTGTCGCCGAAGCGGCCGAGGAACCGGTGAGCGACATCGTGCCGCCAGAACTGGCGGCACTGGAAGACACGCTCTTGCGCGATGCACGCGCGGAAACGTTCGAACCGCCCAGCGAGTCGTCGAATGGCACCGATTCCGCGAACGGCAAAGACTGACAGCAGGTCTGGCGGGGCCACACGCATTTGCCGGCAGCATGTACTTTTCCAGCGGTAATTTTCGCGGGGTCGCGTCATTTTTTCGACGGCTTGTTGCCTAAATCGACGTCGCGGCCGACAATGGAAGCATGCTAGATCAAGATCATCCATTGGCGGAGCTGCTGCGGCGTGACCGCCGTTATCATCGCGACGCATACTTCTTTGTGTTTGAAGCACTCCGGTTCGCCCAGGAGCAGTTGGGCATCGGCGGCATGGTTTCGGATCAGGATCCGGATGAAGAACGCCATGTCACTGGCCAGCAGCTTTGCGAGGCGATCCGCCAATATGCCGTGCAACAATACGGCATGCTGGCAAAGAACGTGCTCAACGAATGGGGTGTTCACAACACCGGCGACTTCGGCGAGATCGTGTTCAACTTGATCGACATCGGCCAGATGAAAAAGACCGACAGCGACCGCCGCGAAGATTTCGAAAATGTGTTCGATTTCGACGATGGCCTCCGCGACGCTTTCTTGCCAATCACTTCCGACAGCTAGGTTCGTGTAGAGCCCAGCCGTCGCGGTTGGGTGAGCTGAACGCACTTCGCCAGGCAATATGGCCCACCACTCCGGGCACAAACGGCCCCAGACCGACATCGCCACAAATTCGACAACGCCTGCCATTCCGTCGACACTCCCCTGCGGTAGTCGTTGGCAATTGGCCCTTGCGAGTGTTATGCTCGCGCTCTGGATCGTGTTCTTGATCGCCATGGCGCTTAGTAGTTAGCGTCTACCAACTCTTAGATTCCTCGGTGAAGCCATGAAAATCGCGCACATTCGTGCACGCCTGCGTGCACACTTTGTTTGCGCAGCGGCAGCTGTAGCAGTTCTTGGTTCGTTGATTGGCAATCGTGCTCTGGCGGCTCAAGCGAGCGGGCCAAGTGCCAGCCAAATCCACGAAGCCATCGCCAAAGGCACAGCGTTTCTTGCCAAGGCGCAGGCCAGCGACGGTTCGTTCAGCGCCGCTTCGGGACCGGGCGTAACGGCGATTGTCACCGCCGGCCTGCTGAAGTCGGGAAGCAGCGTCGATGACGACGTGGTCGCCAAGGCGCTCAGGTACCTTGATGGCAATCGCCGCGAGGACGGCGGTATCTATCAGAAAGGCAGCAATCACAAGAATTACGAGACGTGCCTCGCGATCGTCGCCTATCAGGCGGCTAACAAAGACCATCGTTATGATAAGCTGCTGGCCGATGCCGAGAAGTTCGTCAAAAAGGAGCAATGGGACGACGGCGAGGGCAAGAGCCCCGATGACGTGAACTTCGGCGGCGCCGGCTACGGTTCGAAGAGCCGGCCCGATTTGTCGAACACGAGCTTCCTGATCGAAGCCCTGCACGAGCTCGGCCGCGGCAACGATGACCCGGCCATGCAGAAGGCGCTCATATTCGTGTCGCGGTGCCAGAACTTGGAATCGAAGTACAACACGGAACCGCTCGCGGCCAAGGTGAACGACGGCGGGTTTTTCTACACCGTCGCGGGAGGCGGCGACAGCATGGCGGGTAAGACAGAGGACGGCGGGCTGCGCAGTTACGGCTCGATGACGTATGCCGGGTTTAAGAGCATGATCTACGCCGGCGTGAAACGCGATGACCCGCGCGTGAAGGCGGCATATGAGTGGATTCAGAAGCATTACACGCTCGATGAGAACCCGGGCATGGGCCCGGCGGGGTTGTATTATTACTATCACACGTTCGCCAAAGCGCTCACGGCGATCGGCGACGACAAGCTCGTCGACGCCGAAGGCAAATCGCACGACTGGCGGGCGGAACTTGCTCAGAAGTACATCGAGCAGCAAAACGCCGACGGCAGTTGGGTGAATAAGACACCGCGGTGGCTGGAGAACGATCCGAACCTGGTGACGGCGTATGGATTGTTGTGCTTGTCGTATTGCAAGCCGGTGAAGTAGCGCGGGCTTCGTAATTTGTAGGCGTCTCGTTCTGCGAGACGCTCGTCCTCTCGCGGAGCGAGAGGACTACACAGGGTCCTTAGTCGTCATTGCCGGCGGCCTCTTTGCGGGCGCGGCGGCGTTGCTGGCGTTCTTTCTTCGTGAGTTGCTCGAGGGAGATCTGCTTGGCGTTTTTCGTCGGCATCTTCGCGCCGACGCTCTCGCGCCAGGCCAGGATCTTGGCGTGGAGCTCTTTCACTTTGTCGGGGTTGGCGGCGGCGAGATTGTGTTCCTCGCCGATGTCGTCTTTGAGATTGTAGAGTTCCTGGCGGCCGTCTTCGAAGAACTCGATGAGCTTCCAGTCGCCCGAGCGCACGGAGCCGGCGGGCGTCGTGCGCCACTCATCCTGGGCGAAGCCGAGGTAGCCGGGGAAGTGCCAAAATAGGTCGCTGCGGCCGAGTTTATCGTTCTGGCCGAGGAGCAATGGGGCGACGCTGACGCCGTCGAGCGTGTAGTCCTTTGGCTTCTCGGCGCCGGCGAGTTCAGCGAACGTGGGATATAGGTCGAGGTTGATGATTGGCGTTTCGTTCGTCTTGCCGGCGGCGATTTTTCCCTTCCAACGGAAGATCCAGGGCACGCGGACGCCGCCTTCGTAGAGCATGCCTTTGCCGCCTTTGAGCGGAGCGTTGTCGGTGATGCCGCCGCGGCTGAGGCCGGCGCGGTCGTAGCCGCCGACGCCGCCGTTGTCGCTCGAGAAGATGACGAGCGTGTTATCGGCGATGCCGAGGCGGTCGAGCGTTTCCATAATGCGGCCCACGCTTTCATCCACACTTGCGATCATGGCTGCGTAAGCAGCGTTCTTGTGGCCACCCGCCGGCGGCTTCTGCTTGAACTTGCGAATGAGATCGGCCTTGGCTTCGTGCGGCGCGTGTACGGCGTAGTGCGGCAAGTATAGGAAGAACGGGCCGTCTTTGTGGCGCTCGATGAAGTCCACCGCATGGTCGGTGAGGAAGTCGGCGAGATACTCATCGGCGGGGTGCTCGGTCTTGGGCGTCGTATTGAAGTTGAAATGCTTGCCGGCCGACTCAATGGCTTCGTCGAAGCCGCGCGCGGTGGGAAAGTGTTTATCATCGGCGCCCAGATGCCACTTGCCGAACATGCCGGTAGCGTAGCCGGCCTTCTTAAGCGTTTGCGGCAACGTGACTTTGTCGAGCGGCAGCTCTGTGACGTTGTCGATCGGTCGCAGCGGGCGAGTTTCCCAGTCGAAGCGGTTGATGCCGCCGACAGTGTACACACCGGTGCGCGGGCCGTACTGACCACTCATGAGCCCGGCGCGGGAGGGCTGGCAATTGGGTCCGCAGACGTAGCCGTTGGTGAAGCGTGTGCCTTCGGCGGCGAGGCGGTCGATGTTCGGCGTTTCGTAGTACTTGCTGCCGAAGCAGCCGACGTCGGTGTAGCCGAGGTCATCGGCGAGGATGAAGACGATGTTGGGTTGCTTGGTGTCAGCGGCGAAGGTGGTGGCGGCGATGGCAGAAAGTACGGTGAATATAAGAGCTAGACGCATCGAAAGCCTGTTGGTGGGAATGTCAAAGTGGTCGGGCAAGTCGTGGTGGGCGGTGCCCATGCCCGTTGCAGGAACTCCGAACCGCGTGGCGGTCCGGCTGCTGAGATGTTTGATTGTGGTCGCAGGGAGTGAAGAATTTGCTACTTCCTTTCCAGGAGCTTTTGGCCTTCTGATTTTAGCTTGCCGGTAATTTTTTCGGCGAGTGCAGCGAGCATTTCGGGAAGATCGAGTTCGATTTGAACGGCGTCTGCGCGGACGTCGAGCCGGCCGCTGATCTTCTGGCCGAGGCCCCCGCCGTCGAAGTGCAGGCGGTCGCCTTCCCACCGCTCATTGAATGACATCAGGGCGCCGATACCGCTGGTCATTTGTTGGCGCATGCGGCCGAAGCCCTGCTCAATGCGGCGGCGAGCTTCGTCTTTGCCGAGGTTATGGGGAATGGTAACAGAAACTGGGCGGGCCATGGCGGTTCTCAGCACGGAATAGAAAGTCACGTTTGGCGGGTGTGGTGGTTCATTATAGGCGGGGGTTGAAGATCGAACTGCGCGCTCGGTTAGCGAGTTGCGGCTAAACGTCGCGGTCCGAGCGGGTGGTTGAGAGTTTTGCAACTTGAGTGCGAAGTCGATTTTTTATGGCAAAATTGGATGTGCTTGGGGGGGATGGCAACGTGCGGTTATCGCTGTGGTTCTAGGACATTTGCGCCGGGCGATGTTCGGGGCGGGTGGGTAATTTACTTAAATGTGGCGTAGCAAAATGAATGGTCCAGGTAAGCGTGTGGGTGCGCCGGCGGGCGCGCTCGGCAAGCGCGTTTTGGTCGAACCGATAAACGCGGAATCGGCGATCATTGACACTGTGTCGTTAAGTCGCAAGTGGATAGAGGCTGGAAAGGGCCGCGCTTTGGTGGTCGGCGAGAGAAAAATGCTAGGCCAGCAGAAAGCAGTCGTTCAGAGGTGAGTGTAGCAGAGTGGGTGGCTCTTTTCAAACACACAGTGGAAAGATTTACAGTAAATAGAATTGGCCTGACGTGCGACCGACGGGCGGCTGTCGCTACGGGGGTGCGGCAGCGGGATGGTGAGCGTGGGTGGGTGGTGCGCGGGGAGGTGTCGAGCTGGGGGGTTGAACCCTTGGGCTCTCCCTAAGAGGGAGGGATTTCGAGCGCAACTATTTTGCGCGCGTGGATCAGCGGCGCGAGAGGTGGCTTGCTGGTGCGAGTCTCGGAGACACCGCCTACAGGCCGGCGAAGTAGTTTTGGACGGCGAGGTCGAAGTTGTCGGGAGTGAGTCGTTTGGGCTGGGCGTGGACTTCGCAGTAGTTCTTGATTTGTCGCAGCAGGTCGCGGGGATGGCAGAAGCGGAAGGGGCGGTGGGCGCGGCGGTAGTGCTGCTCGATGAGATGATCGATTGCGGTCGGTTCGATTTCGAAGCCGAGCGATTCGGCTTGCGACTTCACGAGCACGCGGAATTGCACTTCCGTGGGGTCGCCGATCTCGATTTTGTAAGGGATGCGGCGGAGGAAGGCTTCGTCGAGCAGGTCCTTAGGCTCGAGGTTCGTCGAGAGGACGAGCAGCTCGTCGAACGGCACTTGGATTTGCCGGCCGCTCGCGAGGTAGAGGAAGTCATAATGCTTCTCAAGCGGCACGATAAGGCGGTTGAGGATGTCGGTGCTGCTGACGCGTTGGCGGCCGAAGTCGTCGATGACGAGCGTGCCGCAATTGGATTTGAGTTGCACCGGGGCTTCGGCAATTCCGGCGGAGGTATTGAAGCGTGTTTCGAGGTAATCGAGCGTGAGTTCGCCGCCGACGATGATTGTGGGACGGCGAATGAGGACCCAGCGGCGATCGTATTTTAGCGCGTCGACTTGCGGCGACTTCACGACCTCGTGGCAGCTGGGATCGTAGATGCGCATCAACTCGCCATGAATCGTGACGACTTGCGGAATCCACACGCATTGACCGAAGGCGCTGCACACGCGTTCGGCGATGCTGGTTTTGCCGTTGCCGGGCGCGCCGTAGAGGAACAGGCCGCGGCCGTCGTTGAGGGCCTGACCGATCTGGCTGATGAGGCTCGGCTGGAGCGTCATGTTCGCGAGAGCGCGGCGCAGTTGGGCGAGGGTGAACGGGGCGCGTTGCAGCGATTGGCGATAGATCGAGGCGACGTAGTCGTCGAACAGGACCGGGGCGGGGCCGACGAAGTTGCAGCGGGCCGCGTATTGCTGGGCGCGCTTGAAGCCGGATTCGGTGAGTTGGTAGAGGAAGTCGTGGATGCCGGCGGAGGATTTGATCGTGACAAGCAGCTCGTTGCGGATGCGGTCGAGTGCTTCGGCCACAATGCTGCGGGGCATGCAGGCGACTTCGCTGATAACGCTGCCGGTGCAGGCGCCGCGCTGGAGCAGCACTTTTAAGATGAGCGATTCGAGTTCGGCGCGGGGCAGGCCGCTGTCGGCGAGGCTGGTGGGTTCGGGCGGTAGTGCGAGCGGAGAGTTCTCGCTGGAGCGCGCGGGGTGGCTGTCAGCCGCAGGAGTGGCGGGCGGCGGTGCGGCGATGGGGGGCGCTGCTGTGGGGAGGACGCCAGTTGGCGGGCCGTTGAGGGTAGGTCCGTTAGGAGAGAGGACGTCCATGGTGGGAATCTGCTACGTAGTTATTTCGGGGCGGGCGCAATTTGTGGTGGAACTTTCTGCCACATTGTCTTAGGGCGCGGAATGGCGGTTGTCCAACAACGGGTGTGGAGATTGGTGTGGTAGGGGTTATGCGGTTGGGGGCGGCGTTTTTCATTGTGTGAGATGGTGGCCGAAACCGGTGCAACGAGAAGCCCCGTGAATGGGGCTGAGTCGGTGGTTCTGTGCACGCGTTACCCGTTAAGCGGCGGGGCTAGTATCGCGGCGCGAGGATAGGTTCGCGACTCCGGACCGCGTGGCGGTCCGGCTAATGTGAAAGCGTGCGCGGCACTCGATAGTTAGACGTTTTCGAACCGCGTCAGAGCGAGTGCAGGTAGGCGACTGCGTTTTCGATTTCGGAGATGGGGTTCGCGGAGTCGCGGCGTTCGATGGTGATCCAGCCGCGGTAGTCGAATTCGGTGAGTCGGCCGAGGAGTTCGGGGAAGTTGGCGGAGCCGCGGCCGAGTTCGACTTCGACGCCTTGGCGGGTGGCGAAGTCGCGGACCGCGTCGCACGCGTGGACGTGAAGCACGTGCGGGCCAAGTGTTTCGACGGCATTTTGCGGCGAGTGGCCGGCCATGATGAGTCCGGTGGGATGCAAGTCGATGCCGACGAGTTGTTCGGGCAGCGCGGCCAGCAGGCGAGCGAGGTCGGCAGGGGCAGGTTCGGCCGTTTGGAGGGCGGGGCGGACGCCGAGTCGGTCGCCGTAGGCGCCGAGCGCGGTGAGGGCTTCGGCCATGCGGTTGAAAGCGGCGGTTTCGGTCTCGGCGGGGACGTAGTTGGCGCGGAGGACGAGGACATCGGCGTGAAGATTGGCGGCGAAGCGCATGGCCTCTTGCGTAGCGCGGACGCGGCGGTCAATGTCGTCGGGAGAGTCGAAGCCGCGGCGGGTGGGAAAGGCAATTGCCGAAACGCGAAGATTGCGATCGCTGAGCAGCTTGTGGATATCGCGGAGGCCGGTTTGCGAGATATCGGCAGGGCGGAGTTCATGGCGGGCATCGAGTTCGACGCCGGCGGCCCCGAGTTGGGCGGCGGTGTTGAGCGACTGCCGGAGGGGCTGTCGGAGGCTGCGGGTTTGGATACCGATTTTGAGGGCTGGCACGGTTGTGTCGTCTATGTGCGGGTCGAAGCGCGGGCATTTCCCACAATTGAGAGCAGCGGGGGGGGCGAATGCTCAACTGCTCTTATTTTGCGGTAGATTTTCGCAATGAACGCGGTTGCCGGAAACTTGGTGGGGCGTGTTGCGCAGGTATCCGATTGCGGATTTCGGATTGCGGATTGCGGATTGCTCGCGCGAAGTGCGCAAGCGTTCCGCCGCAAGTCGAAATCGGCCGTCGTGATCGCGGCTGTGGCTGCGCTGATTGTACTCGTGTTGGGGCCGGTCGCCCACGGGCGGCACGCGGATTCGGTGGCGGTGTTCAGCTGCAACTTCAACGAGAAGGATTGGGACATCAACTACGATGGCTGGCCTGATCATTGGGAGCGGAAGGAAGGGATCGAGTTTCCGCACTACGTGAATATCGGCATTCAAGATGACGCCGACGTGCCAGGGCGGAAGTGCCTGCGGTTCGACCTGGATGGAGCTGCCGCAGCCGTGACGACCCCGCCGATCGCGGTGGTGAGTCGCTACAGCTACTTGTTCGAAGCACAACTCAAGAACGAGGAGTTGAAGCACAGCACGGTGGTGTTGACGCTCGATTTTTGCGATGCCTCGGGGCGGGTGGTGCAAAGCGAGAAGACGGAGCCGCTGACAACAACTAGTGGCTGGCAGAACGTGCGCATCGGTCCGGTGGAACCGCGAGAGCCGAACATCGAGCGGGCTGTGCTGGGGGTGAAGGTGACGCGCGGGGCCAAAGGCGATTTGCAAGGCCACGTGTCGATTGCGGACTTGAAGGTGCTGCGGCTGCCGCGGATCGACGTGACGACGAATAATCCGTGCAATGTGTACACCGACCGCAGCGGCGTGACGATCGTGTGCGGGCTTTCGGGGATTCGCGAGCGCGACCCGGAGATAGATTTTCAATTGCTCGATGGTTCGAACCGAGAGCTGCAAAGCGAGCATTTTCGACTCAACGGGCGGCTGATTGTGAACAAGTCGCGGCGGAGTGGGCCGGAAGAGGCCGATGCGCCCGAGGGTTACGAAGGAACGCTCAAGTGGCAGCCGAAGATTCCGGACTATGGGTTCTATCGGGTGGTCGTGAGGATGATGAGCGCGGAGCCGGGGGCTGGGACATCGGACGACCGAGAATTGGGCGGCCGGACGGTGGACCTGGTGGTGGTGCCGCCGCTGGAAATGCCGGCGCACGGCGAGTTTGGCTGGACGCTAGGAGACAGCGGCGATCCGCTGACGTTTGAAGAATTGAGTTCCTTGCTGCCGGAGGTGGGGATCAACTGGGCGAAGGTGCCGGTGTGGTTTGGGGCCGATGATCAGCACAAGGGCGACGAATTGATTCGGTTCGTGGAACTACTTGGCGCATCGCACATCGATGTGGTGGGCATTGTCGGTCGGCCTCCCAAGGGAGTGGCGGCAGCGGGGCAACTGTCGCGGGAAGTGGCGATTGCCGATATCCTCGCGCAGGATCCGGCGGTGTGGTCGGCGTCGCTCGAGCCGGTGATGTCGCGGCTGGCACTACGCGTGCGGTGGTGGCAGCTGGGACGTGATTTCGACACCAGCCTCATCGGCCTGCCGAAGCTGAACAAGAAAATCGAAGACGTGCGGACGGCATTGTTCCGATTCGGTCAGGATGTGCGTTTGGGCATGTGCAGCGATTGGGACAGCAACGACCTGCACACGGGAACGGTGTCGTGGGACTTTGTGCAGGTGGCCGAGCCGACGCCGGTGACCCAGGCGCAGTTTGAACAGTTGTTGGGAAGGCAGCGAACGAATTCGGCGGCGCGGTGGGTGGTTGTGGACCCACCGCGGGAAGAGGGCTTTGCCCTCACGGCGACGCCGGCGGACTGTGCGGCGTGCGCGCCGCACAATCCGCTGACGCTCAATGGGTCGTTCCTCATGCCGGCCTGGATCGAAACGGGGTTGGATTTGCCGGCGCAAGGCCTGACGGCGCGAGTCGCGCGGGCGAGCGCGTTCGTACATCAACTGGTTAAGGCGAAGTTGAAGGGAGCTGACGCGATTATCATTGCGAAGCCTTTCAATGATGAGAACGGCCTGATGCGAGCGGATGGTTCGCCGGCGGAGTTGCTGTTGCCGTGGCGAACGACGGCGGCGATGCTGAGCGGGGCGAAGCACATGGGACATCTGCGGCTGCCCAACGAGAGCCCGAATGAGATATTTCTGCGGCCGGATGGCCAGGTCGTGATGATCGTGTGGAACAAAGTGCCGACGAGGGAGGTGTTGTACCTCGGCAATAACGTGAAGCAGTACGATTTATTTGGGCGGTCGATTTCGCCGCCGAAGAACGCACATGAGCAGGTGATCGAAGTCGGGCCAGCGCCATCGTTCGTGGTCGGGCTGCACGAGGCGGTAACACGGTTTCGGATGAATGTGAAGTTCGAGAAGAACGAGGTGCCGAGCATTTTTTCGCAGCCGCATCACAATTCGCTGTCGTTTCGGAACTACTTCGCGCAGGGTGTGGGCGGAACGGTGAAGATCGTGGTGTTGCAGGATCAGGAGATGACTCCAGACTTGGCGGCTGCGGACGCGACCGAGCCGGCGGTTCCGCCGACGGCGTTCGCGTTCGACCGCTGGCTGATCGAGCCGCCGCAAGCAACGTTTCAATTGGCGGCCAACGCGGAGACGAAGTTCCCGTTTGAAATCAAGTTGAAGACGGCGCTCTATGGGCGGCAGCCGGTGCGCGTGGACTTCACGATTGAAGCCGACGAGCGATTGCAGTTCAGCGTGTATGACGCGATGGAAGTGGGCACGGACGATCTCAAGCTGCGCGTAAAGTCGCATTTAGATAAGGACGGGACGCTGATCGTTGAACAGCAGATGACGAACCTCACGGATCGGCTGGCCGATTTCAAGTGCTACTTGCGATCGAAAGGGTATCGGCCGAAGCGGATGCAAGTGTATCGTTTGGGCCGCGAGATGGATCGCAAGATCTATCGTTTCCAGGACGGGGCCGAGATGATCGGCAAGGAGATGCTGCTGGAGATCGAAGAGGTGAACGGCCTGAGGGTGTTGCGATATCGGTTCGTGGCGGGCGAGGCGCCGAAGGAGGAAGACGCGGCGGAAGATCCCGAAGAGTCAAAAGGGATTAAGAGACTCAGGTCCGAGGAGCGGCCCCACCCGTTCGCGCAGGTGGGTTCGTAACGGTTGGGTAAGTAGCGACGTGTGTGATCGCGATGGGGAGGGGCCACGGGCGCGTGATGCCGTTGACCCTCGGTCGGGTGCATCTAAAATGGGTGGACCGACACGACGTTGGGCTGCCGAATTGGCGAAGGGAATTGCTAGCTGATTGAAGTTCCCTCTCTTCCGAGATTCGCCATGGAATATGCTCCTCGCGTGCTGACGGCGCTGCCCGTCTACAATGAGTTCACGCACGTCAATCCCGTGCTCGACGAAGTGGTGCGCTATGCGCGCGACGTGCTGGTGGTCGACGATGGCGCCACCGACGGCACATCAGATTTGCTCGCTGCGCGCACGGATATTCGCGTCATTCGGCATGAGAAGAATTTGGGCTACGGCGCGGCGCTGAAGACGGCGTTCGATTTCGCGATTGCGAATGATTATGAAGTGCTCGTGACGATTGACTGCGATGGTCAGCACGAGCCGCAGCGAATTGGGCAGCTGGTGGCGGCATGCCGCGACGCGGACCTGATTTCGGGCAGCAGGTATTTGCGGAACGAGTCGCAGGCGCATCGCGCGCCGGCGGAGCGACGTCAGATCAATACGCAGCTCACGCGCGAGCTCAATGAGCGGCTGGGGCTGCAGCTGACGGATGCATTCTGCGGGTTCAAGGCGTATCGGGTGCCGGCGCTGGCGAAGTTCCACATCACGGAGCCGGGCTACGGCATGCCGATCGAAGTGTGGGTGCAGGCGGCGTATCACAAGCTGCGAGTCGTGGAGCTGCCGGTGCCGCTGATTTATTTGGAAGAAGAGCGGAGCTTCGGCGGATCGTTGGATGACGGCCGCCAGCGGCTTGAATATTATCACCGCGTGCTCGACAAAGCGATTGCCGACGTGGAGGCGCAGATTGCGGCTGTCGAGGGAACGCCCGGCGAGTCGGCGGCCGATGCCGGCGCGAATGCGACAGAATCTCAGACCGGCTGTAGTTGTTCGTGACCGATTGCGACCTCTTTTGCGATTGAACGATGATGCTGATGGATTGTGCTAAAGAGTTTCGCAGTTTGCGTGCGCCGCAGCGGGACGGACAGACGCTGGTGGATCCCGGCTATGAAGTGCTGCCGGAAACGGTGACGCGGAACATCGAGCGGCTGGCGGACGCGAATTACGATGTGCAGGGTCGATCGCTCGCCGAGTTGAGCGCGGCCGCGCGGCGGAACTTGATCGAGTTCGCCTACGCGTATTCGAGCCAGTATCGCGATGTGCCCGATCGGTGGCAGACGTTTGAGAGCCTTGGCGGCGGGCCGTTCATTCTCTCGGGGCATCAGCCCGAGATGTTCCACCCGGGCGTATGGTACAAGAACTTTGTGCTCGGCGGGTTGGCTCGGCGCGTGGGTGGCGTGGGCATTCATCTGCTGATCGACAGCGACTTGTGCCGGACGGCGTCGATTCGCGTACCGAGCGGCTCGTTGGAAGAGCCGCGGGTGGATTTCGTGTCGTACGATAGCCCAGCGATGGAGATGCCGTACGAAGAGCGGTCGATTTTGGACATGCCGCGGTTTAGCCGGTTTGCGGAACGCACAACGATGATGGCGCGGCAGTTTGTGAGTGAGCCGATGGTGGCATCGCTGTGGCCGTTGGCGGTGGAACGGAATCCGCGGCAAACGAACTTGGGTTTGCGGCTCGCGCAGGGGCGGCATGCCTTCGAGCAAACGTGGAACAACGAAACGCTGGAATTGCCGCAGAGTGCAGTCTGCCAGTTGCCGGAGTTCGCTTGGTTCGTAGCGCATTTACTGGCGCATTTGCCGCGGTTTCGGACGGCACACAATAAGGCGCTTGCGAATTATCGGTGTGCGCATCGGATTCGCAACCACGCGCAGCCGGTGCCGGATTTGGCTCAGGTTGATGATTGGCTGGAAGCGCCGTTTTGGATCTGGACGAGCGAAGATTCGCAGCGGCGGCCGCTGTTCGCGCGGCGGAGCGGCGATGAGGTGGTCGTCAGCGATCGGCACGCGCATTCATTTACCCTGCCGCTCACCGAGTCGGGCAATCCCCAGCTGGCGGCGGAGCAGATTGCGGCGCTGTCGTCGCGCGGGATCAAGCTGCGGACTCGGGCGCTCACGACGACGCTGTTTGCGAGGCTGGTGTTGAGCGATTTATTTCTGCACGGCATCGGCGGGGCGAAGTACGATCAGGTCACAGACCAGCTGGTGCGATTGTTCTTTGGGTTCGAGCCGCCGGAGTTTGCGACGGTATCGGCCACGCTGAGGTTGCCGCTGAGTTACGAAGCGCAGGCGGCGGTGGCGCCAGGGCAATGGGAGCAGCGGCTGCGGGAGCTGCGGTATCATCCGGAACAGTATGTGGAGTTCGGAGGCACGCGCAATAACGGCGATGGCGCCGCGGCGGAGATCATTGCGCAGAAGCAGCATTGGCTAAGTGTGCCGAAGACGCTGGAGAATGCGCGCGAGCGGCATTTGGCGATTACCGAGGCGAACGCGCGGTTGCAGCCGTTCGTAGAGCCGCTGCGGGAACAAATTGAGCGCGAGCGGCGGGATACAGCGGTGCGGAAGCGCGGCGAGGCAATTTTGAGCTCCCGAGAGTATTCGTTCTGTTTGTATCCGCGCGAGCACTTCGATCGGTTGTTGGCGGAACCGGAGTTATGAGAGGGGGCCGAGAAGACCCGACCGCTGACGGGGTCTCGCCTTCGGGGGTGGCTTCTCTTTTGGGTGTGCCGCGGTATGATGGCGGGCTGAGGAGTTCTCGGCACCCTGGCGCTGCGGGCCATGCTGTTTGTTCCGTACACCACCGACGCGCCGATTTATCATTGGCCGATCGCGACGGTTGGATTGATCGCGGCGAACATCTTGGTGTTCGCGGTCGTCTGCGTGGGCGGGCAGTTGTCGCCGGAGAGTTGGCTACTTTCCTACGGCGACGGTGTGCATCCGGAGCAGTGGCTGTCGTCGATCTTCATGCATGCCGGCCCGGGGCACTTGATCGGCAACATGATCTTTCTGTGGCTATTCGGCCTCGTGGTCGAAGGCAAGCTCGGCTGGTGGCGATTCTTGGCTAGCTATCTGGCGATTGGGGCCGCCCAGATGGGTCTCACGCAGATCATCATGCTGCACTACACCGGCGATGCGATCGGCGCGCTTGGCGCCTCGGGCGCGATCTTCGGGCTGATGGCGATGGCCGTCGTGTGGGCGCCGATGAATGAGATCACCTATTTCTATTGGGTGGGATTCTATTTCGGCACGGTGGATATCAGCATCGCCCTCATGGCTGGGCTGTATACGGGTTGGGAAGTGCTGATGATTTGCTTCTTCAGTGAAGTCGGCGGAACGAGCTGGTTGCACCTCACCGGTTTTGTGATGGGGCTGCCGTTGGCGTTCGTGATGCTCAAGCGTGGCATCGTGGACTGCGAGGGCTGGGACGCAATCAGTGTGTGGAGCGGCAACTACGGCGGGTTTCGCGAAGAGCCGGACCACAAGACAGAACTCAAGAAATTGCAGGAGCAGGACAAAGAGCGGAACGACCAACTGGCGCATGGGGCGCAGCAGCAGTTTCGGTTGTATTTGAAGCAGGGGAACGTGGAGGCGGCGCTACGGTTCTACGAGAAGATGAAGAACGTGGGCGGCGGCATACGGCTGGAGCGCGAGGATTATTTGCCGATCATTCAGTGGATGCACGGGCAGAAGCGGTGGGCAGATTCGGCGCCGTATATGGCGGGATTCATTGAGGCGGATCCGGCGCGGGCCGATGCCATGCGGGTGAAGCTGGCACAGATTTGCGTGGTCGAATTGCAGCGGCCGGGGAAGGCGCTCGACTTGCTTGCTGAAGTTGATGAGGCGAAGCTGCCGGAGAAGCAAGCGGGGCTGGTGAAGCGGATTGAGCGGAAGGCGCTGGAAATGCAGCAGGAGGGGGTGGTGGAGCTGGATGTGGAGGGGTGGGGATAGGTCGCCGGCGCGGTTCTGCATCTATTTGGCTGGGGCATCGCAAAGCCTCTGCCCCAGGCACCCGCGCGGTTCTGCATCTATTTGGCTGGGGCATCGCAAAGCCTCTGCCCCAGGCACCCGCGAGAGGACGTGCGTCTCGCGGAGCGAGACGCCTACATTACGTCTTCCTGAGGTGGCCGACGCTGGATTGGTAATATTTTTGGCGGCGGCGGGTGGTTTCGGTTTCGGCGGCGGAGTGCTGAGCCTGAAGGTCGCCGAGGCTGGCGGTGCAGTAGCGGCACTCGATCGATTCGAGATGGAACTTGATGTAGTCGCTCTCGTCATTTGAGAGCACGCCGAGGAGGTAGCTGCCGAGTTGTTCGCGCGTGGGACAGCTGAGCCGGTGGCGGCGCCAGACATCGCCGAGGGAGTGGACGCCGGCGTCGCGGCGGCCGTTGACGGCGGCGACGCGCTGCTGCAGTTCGGCGTCGTCGCGGAGCGCGGCTTCGATCGCGGCCATCTGCTCGGTGGGCAGGGCTTCATCGAGGAAGGCTTCGAGTTCGGAGTTGGAAAACTTGCTCTTCATCTATCGGTTAATTGCCTCGCGCAAAGGCGCCAAGTCGCGAAGAAGAAAATAGGGGGAAGCACCGCTAATGGTCGCCAATATTTCGCTAAATGAAGAACGAACGCTGACTATTAGCGATCATTAGCGTCGATTAGCGGTTTGCTTTTGCCTTGTTGTTCCTCCTTTGCGGCTTTGCGCCTTGGCGTGAGGCCTTTTCGGATTTTAGTCGTTGTCCGCGTATAGCTCGGGGAAGACGTCTTCGTTGAGGCGTTGATTTTTTACTAGTTTGCGTAGTCGGTCGAGGAAGTCGAACTTGAAATTGGCGACTTGTTGTTCGGTGATGCCCAGGGCGGCGGCGACGTCTTTGTTTGCGGCGCCGCGGACGAAGAGTAGCTCCATGCACTTCACTTTTTCCCAGTCGCCCTTGGTGCGCCAGTGATCGATTTGCTCGCCGATGCCGCGGGCCAGCGCTTCTTCTTCAAGCTCTTTGCGTTCGCCGCTGCGGGCGATGCTGCTGGCCGGGCGGGCGCCGCCGGGCATGTCCCAATTGCCGCCGCCACTGGAGGCGGTGGAGGAGAGCGGCAGGGCGGGGCGGCGACCTTCGCGGCGGAGATAGTCGGTGAGTTTATGGGCGGCGATCGAGAACAGGTAACTTTCGAGCGGCCGGCGGGTATCGTAGTTGGGCAGGCTTGTGAGGAAGCCAATGAAGGTTTCCTGGACGACGTCTTCGCTGGAGGCGCGGCGGCGCAGGCGGCTATCGACGAAGGAGAGCAGGCGGCCTTCGTACTGCTCGATGAGCGTGTTCCAGGCCTCTAATTGGCCGGCGCGGATTTGCTCCACCAACAGCAGGTCGGGGTGCGTCGTATTGGGCATGCGCGGGGCGGCGGTTTAGAACATGCGGAAGGGGTCTGCAGCGCAGAACAGGATAGCTATGATTATCGCCGCCGGCACGCCGATAAACAACCGCTTTGTGTAGTAGCCCTTGGTGAGCGTATCGACCTGGAAAAGCCCCCAGAATGTCAGCAGCAAGCTGAGCACGGAGCCAGCGCCGACGCCGACCATGGCAAAACGTTCTTGGCGTTCATGGGCATCCCAGTGCTGCATTAGCAGGCGGTCGACGGCAGGCGTGAACTCGATTTGCATGTAGAGTTTTTTCATCGGACCGACCGAGCTGGTCACACTATCCAGATACTCGCGCCGATCGTTGTCGCCCGGATTCTTGGCGATGATTTCGCGCCGCAGGAAGTCGGGCGTGATGCCCATTCGTTTGAGTTGCATCAGGCGATAATCGGAGTATTGCAGCAGTGACCGAGACCCATTGGCGATGATGTCTCCGTCGGCCTTCACGTAATCGTTTCCGAAGGTGATCGACGGCAGCCGCGATGTGGCAAGCGGCTCGCCCTTAAGTTGCTGCAGCCGCTCGTAGGTACGGAGCATGAGATACATGTCGGCGGCGTCATAGCACTCCTCGGCCGACTCGTAGGCTTCCGTGGAAATGACCTCGCGGCGGACATCGCCCGTGCGCTTGGGAGGATCGTTGATCCAGTGCGGGGCCACGGTTTCGGACGGGTCCTGTTTTTCGGCCTTCTCCGATTTCTCGGCAGCCGGCGGTGCGGGCGGTGTTTCAACTTGAGTCGTGGCGGGGACCGACTCGCTGACCGCGACGGATTTGGCTGGAACTGCTGTGGCGGGCGTCGATAGAGCAACGACTTGAGCGGCTGGCGCGGCTGGGGTCGGAGGTGTTGCGGATGGTGCCTCGGCGGCGGGCGGGGCAGGGGGCGTGGGTGGGGCCGGCGGCGTTTCTGCGACGGCGACTATCTCGGTCTTCGGAGGCGCGATGGCATGCTGTTCGGCGGCCCGGACTTCGTCGCGACTTTTCGACTTGTCGGTCACCGCGTTGGCGGCGGCGATGACGAGAGCGGCGGGGCTGGGCGACGGCGTGATCGGCATGTGCAGAGCGATCTTGGGAGCATCGAACTTATCCATCAGTTCGTGGATATCCATCTGGTCGATTTGTCTGTGCAGGCTCTCGGTGAGTGCTGCCGCCTGCTTCGCGAGTTCGGCCTGATGCTTGGCCAGCTCGATTTGCGTCTTCTTCAGCGTTTCTTGTTGCTCGTGAATCTGCGTCTGCAATTGGCTCGGAATTTGGCCGGAGGGGATGCTCGAGACGGCCGGCGGGGGCGACGGCATAATTTGTCTCGAACTATGCGAAGCGAAGCGCATGCTGCCGAGCATTAAGAATGCGAGGAACGGTACGACGAGGAACACGGGCCAGATTTTGCCGTGGCCGCCGGCGGCGGCGTGACCCATGCCGCGGCGCGCGAGCAGGAATAAGAGGGCGATGAAGGCGACGGCCATGAACAGCACCGGCATTAGCGCGATAGACCATCTTGGCGAGGTCGGATCGGTGTGAAACTCGGTCGAGAACTGGGACGAGCTAACCGAAACTTCGGGGAACGTGTTCACGCTAAGCGAGTGCGACGAGTGTGAATGGAGAAAGTTAGGGACAACCAGGGCCATGGTGATCGCCAAGACTGGGAGGCCGACGACCATGGCCAACCCGCCGAGTAGCACGGCGATGCCAAGGCGACGATTTGCCAAAGCCAACAGGCCGAGCGCGACTGCGGCGCCGATAATCGCGGAGATCAGAAAAATTCCGACAATAGAAACCATGGTAATCGCAGCCTCAGGCGGCTCCCTCCTTCGGCAGTTCACTTAGTGCGCGGCGTTGGCTGGGAGGCATCCAGGGGCTGGCGAGTTGGGTCGCGACGGCAATGACTCCGGCGGCCATCATGCCGAGCGGTTGGGGGAACCACCAGAACATGTGCAGCAGCCAGGCCCATCCGACGCAAGCGATCACGCTCCACAGGCTGACCCGCGCGGCGCGGGTGAATTCCGATTGCCGCCACCAGCGTGGTACGAGGAACAGGAACGCGAAGTAGGCCATATAAACGGCGATCGGCGGATTGACATTATTCGTGTCATGCTGCCAGCCGAGCATCTCGTGGGTGATCAGGCCCGTGCCGACGTCGACAGGTTCGCGCCAGCCGGGCGATTTGAGCATGAGCACTTCGCCGAGTCCCCAGGCCGCGACGCCGACCAGCGTGCCGAGCAGGAGGAGGGAGACGCGGTGCGGAGTATTGTCTTCGACTTTACCCTCAGTGAATTTGGACGGTACGAGCACGGCCCAAGCGCCGAGCGATCCGACGAGGGCGAGCCAGATGAAGCTGGCCATTTGTTCTGAGTCGGCTTCGTTGCGCAGGAGCAGCGGGGCGACGCAGGCGGCGAGCGTGGCAAACAGCGTCGCCATGAGCATTGAGCCGAGAAGCTCGGATACTTTGGCGTGCAGCGGCTTGGCGGCGAGCTCCTGATTCGCGCGGTCGCGCCAACTGGAGCGGATGCGGCGCTGGGCGGCGCGCTGCTCGCGCTTGGATGGCGCGACGACGGATTCATCGGAGACCGGCCAGGCGACGGTGCGCTTGTCGGAGTCGGTCGCCGGATTCAAGCCGGCGAGGCCGTTCGCGCGCTGGTTCGGCCGCGGTTTGGCATGGAGCTTCGCTGCCGCTTGCTGCTTCGGTTTGTGGATGCTCGTCCAGATGATGTAATAGATGGCGTAGCAGACGGCCAACGGAATAACGAGGCCGGCGATTGCGTTACCGTATTGCGTGCAGACGACGACAACGAAGAAGATGAACAGCGCCTTTTTAAGGGGTGTGGCATCCTTTAAGTTCATGCCCGAGAAGGTTTCTCGAATCGCTTTCCAAATCGGCTCTTCGATTCTTGCTTCTTCGTGCGCAGCGGCGGCGTGAGCTACTTGAGCGCGACTGCGGGGCGTAACTTCAGTGAGCACGACATGTTCGATCGGCGGCGTGGCTGGTTTCGCGGAGGCGAGGGCAGCGGCAGCGACTGGTTTGAGATCGATGCTCGAGATGAGTGGCGGGGCAAGACCATCGCCGCCGGGCAGCAGCGAAACGAGTTCGGCGACGTCTTTGATGCGGAGACCTGGGTCCTTGGCCAGGGCGCGTTCGACGATACCACGGTACGGGTCGGCCAGGCTGCTGAGGTCGGGTTCGGCGGTGAGGTGCTTCATGAGCACTTCGCCGACGCTCTCGCCTTCGAACGGCACGTGGCCGGTGAGCATTTCGAAGAGGATGATGCCGAGGGCGTAAGTGTCGATTTCGCGGCCATAGCGGCCGTTGGCGATTTCGGGCGCCATGTAATGGACGGTGCCGACGCTCTCGGTCTGGCCGCTGCGGCGGCTGCAGGAGATGAACTTTGCCAGGCCGTAATCGCCGATTTTGACCGTGCCTTCGTCGGAGAAGATATTGCCGGGCTTGAGGTCGCGGTGGACGATGCCGTGGTCATGCAGGTAGGCGACGCCGGCGCAGATGCCGCGCATCCACCAGAGGGCTTCCGCCGGCGGCATGCCATTGGGGTTGCGTTCGATGACCTCTTCGAGGGATTCGCCCGAGACATACTCCATGACGACCCATTGGTCGCCCATCGTGTCGGTGCGGATGTCGTAGAGGGCAATGAGGTTGGGGTGCTTCAGGTTGAGGCACTGGGTGACGCCGCGGAGTTCGACATCGAGATTGCGGCGAATGAGCTTGAGCGCGACCTCTTTGCCGGCGTCGCTCGTAGCAAAGTACACCTCACCAAAGCCGCCGCGGCCAACGCCGCGTTTGATCGTGTAGCCGTCGAGCGGCCGAGAGCCGCTGGGATAGGTGAATTTCATCGTCGCTCGCGGACGATCCACCTCGTCGAGTTGCGGCTGCGCGTTCATGGCAGAAAGGTTCTCTCGTTCTAGCGTAGCTGTGGGATTGCCCATCTGTCTAGTTGAGGGCGGAGGATGCAGGATACGGGATACAGGGAAAAAATGCCGACAAAACACGTCGAGCATTTAGCATCCAGCAGCGAGCATCTTTGCCTACAACACCTCCCAAGCAAACGAAAAATCGTCCCCTTCGACGCGTGCTCCCGGTTGGATTTCGGTTCTGCCGTTTGCCAGCACGCCATCGATGGATAGTGGTTCGTCGGCGCGGCAGAAAACTTGGTTATTTTGTCGATAAATCACCACGTCGCGTGGCCAGTCGCGGCAGCGGATGTGGCAGTGTTTGTTCGGGCCCAGGACGCAGCTATCGGCCATCAGGAGTACGGCGTCGGAGGTGGGCTGTGTTTTGTGGTGGCTTTCGATCGTGAGCCGGGCCGTTGCACTGAGTGCATGTGGCTTGGAAAAGCGAATGCGTACGTTGTCGCCAAGCTGGATGAGGGCGTTATCGGTGAGGACAAACGGGCCGGTGATTTCGCGGCCGTCGATGTGCGTGCGTTGGAGCGGCTCGATGACGTAGGTGCCGGCCTGACGGCGGATGACGGCGTGATGTCGCGAGAGGTCGGCCAAGATTGGTAAGGCGATCGTATTGCCAGCAGAGGGCTGGCCGATGGTGATCGCGTCGTCGAAGCACACGAGGAAGCCGCCGACGGCATCGACCCAGAGGAGGGCTCGCTCGGGATGCTCATTGCCTGCCACGGTATCGACCTCACTGGAGCGCGATGTGGGACGAGTGGACGGCCGGCCCCGGCGGCCATGGGATTTTTCGACGGCCAACGACACGTGGCCGGCCCCATTGCGAGGATTGTGGTGCTGGGTAACGTCCATCCCCACTGCTTTCCAGGCGCGACGCCGAGCCTGGTTGGCGGCGGCGTGTTGCGGGGCGAGCGCCAGGAGGGCGTCGGCCGCGGTGAGGGCGGAGCTCCAGTTTTCGGCGGCCAAGGCGGCGTGCATTTCGCCACTTAATCGTCGGCAGTCGCTCTCAGCCGTGTGCAATCGATCCCGCTCCTGTTGCAATTGGCTGGCGACGCTATCCATTATAGCCGTTTCCTTGAGCGGCAGGCGGGCCACGGCGATCGCCTTTTCCAGCGAAGCGGCGGCTTCAGCGAAGTGGCCGCGGGCACTCCAGCGATCGGCATCTTGTTGCAGGGCCATGATTTGCTGGCAGTTGCGCACGGCATCGGCGGCGAGGCCGTGTTGCTGGAGTCGGTGAAGTCGAGCGCGGGCGGCGGCGGGCTGATTCGCGGCGAGGCAGCTGCTCACTTCTCGCAGCAGTTGCTCCTCGTACGTGTGGCGAAGTTCGTTGGCGCGTTCGGCTGAGCCGCCGAGCTGCTCGGCCGTGTTGAGATCCTGCCAGCCCGCTAGAGTGTCGCCGAGGGCGAAGCGGCTGCCGGCGCGATCGAACATTTTGCAGGCGACTTGCTGGGCGAGTTGTCTGGCGGGCAGAAACTCGCGGAGCTTTTCATCGGCGAGGACTCGGCTGGCTTCGTCGTAGCGGCCGTCTTGGCAGGCCACGCGGGCTTCACGGAGTCGCAATCGCCACGTGGGAAACATGGGGAAGAGGTCAGGGGTGAGAGGTCGGGGGTCAGGGTTTTGGCGGCTGAGTTCTGGCGAATTCAGCTACGAAAGAGTTTGCGGGTTTATTGCTGCACCAGCCGCATGACACGGAGTAGTGATGCACCAAAACAAAAGAGAGAGCGAGAGTCGACAGCGGAGCGCTCCGGCTCACACTGTCGACTCTCAGCTCATGGGGCTTACTCATGCGCGAGCGCGGCGGTCGAAACCTCGATCGCGGTCGTGGCTTCGCTGCTGGGCTTCGCGTTATCTTCCTTGGCGGTCGCGGCCTTGTTGCCGTCGAGCTTGAAGTACTCAGTCACCTGGTCGGTGATGTCGGCCGGGGCTACGTCGTTCAGCGGAATTTCGGTCTGCACGTTAACGTCGGCGTTCGCGAGTTTCGCGGCCACGTCGAGCCGAGTGCGGATGTCGTTAATGAGTTCCTTGGCCCGGGCGAGTTGGCTGTCGTCGAACACGTATTCGCTCGAGGCTTGGGCAACTTCAACGAGTTTCCGCTTGGCTTCGAGATTCTGGACGTCGACTTCGAGCTTGCGGCGGGCGTTGATCATGGCCGAGAGTTTCTGCTGGGCGGCGTCGAGGTTCTTTTGGCGGGCGTCGCGCATCTGCTTCATGCTGCTCAGAGTGTCGTCGGCCACCTTGAAGCGGCTGAAGCGGCGGGCGAGGTCCTGCTTCACTTCGTCGCAGGTGTAGGTGTGGCTGGCGTAGGAGTACACGCTCTTGTTCTGGCCGAGGTCGGCTTGCAGGTGGAGGATGTCCTTCTTGTCTTTGTCGGCCCGCTCTTGGCTGCCGGCGATTTGCTGATTGAGTTGTTCGATGGCGACTTCTTCCTTGGCGATGACGTGCATCGAATTGCGAATTTCGGGATCAAGGTCGCGAACCATTTGCTTGGCGCGGTCGATTTGGAACTCGACTGGCACACTTTCCTGCACGCTGCTGGTGAGGCGGTGATAGGTGGTGGAAACGTAGCTGGTCGCATCGCGGCCGAACAGGACGACTGTGGTCAGGCCGAGGCCCGTCGCCACCAAAATTGCTCGCTTAATCATGATTGGGCTCCTCACATTACGGGGATGTCACGACGGCTGCCGTAACTGGGGCGGCAAGAAAAGAACCGGGCGGCGATCCCAAGATTGAATAGCTTCGAACGCACTGGCGGAGGCCGTTACCCCGGCCGTCCATGAGGAATTTCGCAGCCCGGGGGGCAATCTTGGCGATGCTGGCAGAAAAGGTGGAAGTTTTTTGGAAGGAGAGTTTGGGCGGGGCCGTCAGCATGAGAACCCCGTGGCAGGATGGAGAGGGGTGGGTCGGCCGTTTGCTGCGCTTCGAATAGAGGGACGTGGAGCGGCAGTTGCCGACTCTGATGGGCGCTTTCCCGTCATCTAAGGAACGGCGGGCGAACTCCTCAGCAGAGCCGGGGGGCTGACTATCCTGGACGTTTGCGATCGACGGACTAGGTTCTGAGTCCCAAGGGGGCGGCGGAGGGCGTGGCCCTCCGGCTACTGATTCGCAATCGCGTCAGTTCGTTAAGACGGCGCAAGTGTAAAGTCTATTTCGTCGCGAACAGTGCGACGCTGCTGCCGAAGTTGCGCATGCCGGGAATGCAGTTGCAGACGGCTTCGTCGAGGCGGTAGAGCCGCCACATCATGGGAAACGTGAGACGCAGTCCCATTTTCGAGAGCGCGAGCATGGGATAGCGCATGAGTGCGCCGTACTGTTCTTTTTTGGCGTTCGGGAACGTTTCGAACAGCGGCGCGACGCGGGTCTTGTTGAGTGGGCGGCAGAAGACATCGACTTCGCGCTTGCCAAAAATCTTGATGCCGAGCGCGTAGAACGGCGCTCGCCAGGGATCGAAGCTCGAGAAGCGGCCGCCGGGTTTGAGGACGCGGGCGATTTCGGGCATAGCAAGTTCGGTCGTCATGTGGTGGACGCAACCGGCGGAGTAGATGCCATCGAACGTGGCGTCGGCGATGGGAATCTCTTCGGCGACGCCGACGGCACAGCGGAGGCGATCTAAAACTCCGGCCTCGCGGGCGAGCGCGATGGAACAGTAGACCTCGCCGAGCATCGGCGTGACGAGCCAGGCTTCGGCAGCGCCGGCAAGCAATAACTTCACAGCATGAATGCCCTTGCCGCCAAGCTGCATGACGCGTTTGCCTTTGATGGGCTCTAAATACTTATAGGATTCGTACTGCGCTTTGCAGTCGGGCACGCAATCGAGCCACACCGACTTTGGTTCAAGGAATCGATCGCGGTCTGCGGGCTGGAGTTTAATGACGGGCTCGGTTAGTTGATACGACTGCGACTCGCGAATGCGGGCCGCTTCGTTTTGGCCGACTTTGTTGTAATGCGTCATCTCCTGGTACGCTTCGGCGTATTTGATGTCGTCGAGGTCGAACTGCTGGGGCCGGCTCGCCGGGGTGATCTGTTCGGGGACGAGGAGAATCGGCACGCCGTCGACGACCGGGTAGGCACACGCATTGTCGGAGCGGACCATCATGGTCGCGGTCACGCCAAAGGGGGGCTTGTCGATGTTGGTGCGCGGAATGAGATTTTGGGCGCCGAGAGCGGCTATGGCCTGTTCCAGCGGCAGGGGCCGCAGTGGCAACTTGGTTTGGGGGCAAATAAAGATAGACTCGTGGGCGCAGAGCGCGGGCGTGTCGAGCTCAGTCGTCATGTCGCATCCTGACAGGCGGCGGGGGGACTTCGTTGAGATTCCTCATTATAGAGGGGGTCGCAAAACCGTCGCAAATGAGGGTGATTTTTCACAACGTGAGGGAAGAGACAGGCTGCGACCTTCAGAACGGCTGGTCGAATTTGGCGGGTAGGGCTGGCCGTGCGATGACCGTTCGATTTCCCAAGCTTAGTTACAGCGCGGTACTCTGAACGCGGGCGGGACGTGGAAACCCGCAACACGAAATTTCTATACATTTCTGTATAGCGCGGATAAAATCAATCGGTCTGGCGAAAACCGTGCTGGCCGAGCCCACCTGAATGGGCACTGGAGTAACGGCGGTTCGCCGGATTAACTCATCTTTTTTGGCGGAAATCGCTGGGCGGTGCTGGGCAGTAAGCAGATTATTTCGCTTCGCTCATTCACAATGAATGTTATGGAATGAGCGTTGGGGAGCAACTGCTTATTGTGCGTAGGCGTCGAAGAATAGCCGCTCCGTGCCCGTAGTTTTTCGGTTTTACTCGCAGCTCGCACTCAGTCGACTCTGCTGGTTGAGATCCACATGCAAATTTGCAACTCTGCGCTTCGATGGATGAAAACGCTCTCAGTGCTCTTAGCAGCGCTTTTGATAGCGACCAGCGGTAATCGGCTATTGGTCGCAGGCGTCCAGCCGATTTCGGCTGGTTCCTGGACGTTGGCCATTCTGCCAGATACGCAGTGGTATTCGTACAACGACGCGAACGCGCCGATGTTCTATTCGCAGACGAATTTTCTGCGCGACCATGCGGCTGACTTGAATCTCAAATATGTGCTGCATGAGGGGGACATCGTTCAAACCGGGATCAACTCGGAATGGGACCGCGCGCTGACAGCCATGAGCACGCTCAATGGCGTGGTACCGTACGCGTTGACGACTGGCAATCATGATTTGGGAGTTGGCGGAAACGCGGCGAATCGCGAATCAGGGTTTAATAATCCGGCGTACTTTGGTCCGGGTTCATATTACGCCACTCAGCCGAGCATCGGCGGCTTCTATCAAGAAGGTAAGACAGACAGCTCATGGCACACGTTCAATGCGAACGGGCAAGACTGGTTAGTAGTGAACCTCGAGTGGGGGCCGACGAATGAGATGCTCGATTGGGCCTCGCAGGTGATCAGCGACCATTCCAGTTATCGCACGATGGTCATTACCCACTCTTACATGTATTGGGATAACACGCGTTATAACTGGGCCGAAAAGGGTACTAGCCAATATGCGAATCCGCATCAGTTTCCACCTCAGTGGCTGACGGGCCCCGAAAGTGTCGTTAACGATGGCGAAGAGATGTGGAATAAACTCATTCGCAAGCATGACAACATTGATTTCGTATTCAGCGGGCATGCGCTGAGCCCGGGTACTGGATATCGCAGCGATATGAGCGACGGCGGGCACCCGGTCCATCAATTGCTGGCCAATTCGCAGGATGATCCGAACGGTCTTGGCAACATGCGGCTGTTGGAATTCAAGACTGATGGATCGGTCGATTTGCGAACGTACTCGCCGTACCTGGACCAATACAATCGGCAATACACCCAGCAATTCACGCTGCGGCTTGATCAATTGCATGCACCGCTGACTCCGCCTCCGCCGCCGATGCGGGCCGTGGCGGCGAATTTCGTGATGAACGGCGACACGATGCCCGCGAACGGGTCAGCCGGCCTGCTGAAGATTCCGCAGTCATCGGATCCATCGTTCGGCATTCCGGTGGGCAATCGTGGTGACTTTGAATTGAGCGTTGGTGGCAGCGGCATCAAATATACGGATGGAATTTTGCTCGCGTCCATCGCGCAGCATGATCGGCCGGATTTTGTCGGCCGGCATGCAACGGTGGAAGTTGGCCGCAACAGCTTCAACGATGGCTATATGGCGCTGTCGACGACCGAGGCGGGCATCGGCTGCTGCAACGAAGTGAACGTGAATACTTCCGTCGCTTGGTTCCGATTTGGCGCTGGGTTCCGGGGAGCACACGTCAATAACGACGGCAGCCTGGCAGCAGGCGCGTTCAATGGTGTGACGCAGGCGAATGTCACGCGGCAGACTTTCGGCCGTTACAACGTTGATCTCGGCGTGAACTCGATGACGGACGGGATGCTGTTTACGATCGGCGACAATAACAGCAACGTGGTGGTGCAAACCGCGCCGCGGGCGGATGGCAGCAGTTGGGATATTCGCGTCGCGCAAAGCGCTCACGACTTCGGAACGAGTGTTGGCAGCACGCCAGCGGGCGCGGCCAACTGGAGCTTTCTGTATTTGCCGTTTACGACACCGGGTCTCATCGGTGGTTACTTTAACGGCGCCGACAATGCTTCACTTAGTTCGGTCGGCGATTTCACGATGAACCGGTTGGCGACTGGTCAGTACGAGCTCGCACTTCCTGGCGAAACTCCGGAGTCTGGCATGCTGATCATGACGGTGGCCAATTCACGGACAATCGGCAACATCACGTCGCCGGATGACAACTTCTTGACGTACCAAGCGAGCGCGAACGGTACGTTCTTGATTAACTCGTACGACTTGCCGGGCTCAGCGCTCGAAGACACCACCTTCGCTTGGGCATTTGTGAGCTTCGCTCAAGGCTTCTCGGCCCTCGACCTTGGGAGCAGTACATCCAATGCCGCGTATCGGCTATGGCGGTCGCAATTCGGGATGACCGGCGAAGGATTGACCGCCGATTGGAACGGCGACGGCACGGTCGATGCCACCGACTATATCCTCCTCAGAAAGGGCTTACCACCGGTGGGTTCTGGGGCGGGCGGGTTGCAGGTGGGCGGACAGCTCGTGCCCGAACCTGCAACGCTCGCACTGTGGAGTCTGGCGATGTGTTTCGGGTTGGGCGATCGCCGGCGTCGGTAGCGAGGCGAGTCTCGATTGCACGTGTTCCCAAGCTGGCGGTGGCTGATCAGTTCGCCGCATGGCTGCTGTAAGGTGCTCGCATTTCTGCTACAAGTTGCGCAGTCGGCAGCGGTGGCGGTGCGGCGTGGCCGGTTTCTGTACTCATTTTTCTTGCCGGAGTACAATGGGCGTTGGGACAGTACGACGGCGCGTCGGACCACCGCGGCCATGAGAGCTCTGCGCCCTGGTGTTGCGACAATCGGTTGGTTCGGCCTCTACTCTTGGGGGCGGCGGATCGCTTGAGCAGGCTAACGAGCGAGGATGCGCCTGATTTCTTCCCTCCGCGATTGGCACCAGTGTTTGTCGGCAATTCCGGCCTTAAGATATGGCAACTTCGATTCGCTCCCGCCAAATGCCGTGCCTCCTCTGCCGGGCGTTGGCCGTTGCGTTCACATGTTGGGCAATGAGCGGCGTAGCGGACGCAGGCGTGCTGCCGATTTCGCCAGGGTCCTGGACGTTGGCAGTCCTGCCGGACACCCAGTGGTATTCCTATACCGCCAATGACGCGCCGATTTTCAATTCTCAGACGGCATTTCTGCGAGATCATGCTGCTGACTTGAATCTCAAGTACGTGCTGCACGAGGGCGACGTCGTGCAAACGGGTGCTGTGGCGGAATGGGACCGCGCGCTGACGGCGATGAATAATCTGAACGGCGTGGTGCCATACGCGATGGTGACGGGCAATCACGACGTGGGTGTCAACGGGAACGCGGCGAACCGTGATTCGCTGTTCAATGATCCGGCGTATTTCGGACCGGGCTCGTACTACGCCACGCAGCCGAGCATCGGCGGGTTTGCTCAGCCAACCAAAACCGACTCATCTTGGCATACATTCACAGCCAACGGACAGAACTGGCTGATCGTGAACATGGAGTGGGCGCCAACGAACGAGACGCTGGCCTGGGCATCGTCGGTGATCGACGCGCACCCCGACTATCGCACGATGGTCCTGACGCATGCTTACATGTTCTCCGACGACACTCGCTATGACTGGGCGACCAAGGGCACGACCCAGTATGCGAACCCGCATCAATTTCCGCCGGTTTGGCTGTCGCCGCCGGAGAGCATCGTGAACGACGGCGAAGAGATCTGGAACAAGCTGATTCGAACTCACGACAACATTGATTTTGTGTTCAGCGGGCATGTGCTGGCGCCGGGCACGGGTTACCGGAGCGACCTGAGCGATGGCGGCCACCCGGTGCACCAGATGCTGGCCAATTCGCAGGATGACATTAATCTAAACGGTCCGGGAAACATGCGGCTCTTGGAGTTCAAGGCGGATGGAACTGTCGAAGTGCGCACGTACTCGCCATACTTGGACCAATACAGCCAGCTCTACACGCAGCACTTTACGCTGCAGCTTGATCAACTGCACGGCCCGGTGGTGGCGCCTCCGCCGCCGCTGCGGGCGATTGCGGCCAATTTGAAGATGAACGGGCCGACGAACCCGACGGCAAACACAATCTCATCGATCGGCATTGCGCAGACGTCGCCGGAAGCATTTACGACGCCCCAGGCTAATCGAGGCGACTTTGAATTGGCAGTCGCCGGCAAAGGAATCAAATATACGGACGGCATCTTGCTGGCGACAATCACGCAGCACGATCGCCCCGATTTTGTCGGCCGAGAAGCGACCGTAGAAGCTAGCCGCAACAGTTTTGGCACGGGAAATTTTGCGCTATCGACAACCGAGGCCGGCGTTACCTGCTGCAACGAAGTGAATTTCGACGCATCGGTGGCGTGGTTCCGATTCGGCGCGGGATTCCGCGGAGCGCACGTGAACAATGACGGCAACCTGGCGCCAGGCGCATCGAATGGGGTGACGCAGGCGAATGTCAGCCGGACCGCCGCGGGCCGCTACAACGTCAATTTGGGTGTCAATTCTCTCACCGACGGCATGCTGTTTACGATCGGCAACAGCAACAGCAATGTGGTCGTGCAAACTGGCCCGTTGGCAGACGGCAGCGGCTGGGACGTGCGAACGGCCCAGAGTGCGCACGAGTTTGGCACGAGTGTCGGAGGCACGAGCGCAGGAGCGGCGAACTGGAGCTTTTTGTATTTGCCGTTCGCAAGCCCGGGGCTTATTGGCGGTTATTACGACGGCGAGGCGAATTCAACGCTCGAATCCGCCGGCAGCTTTACGATGAATCGTCTTTCAACTGGGCAGTACGAGCTGCTGGTCGCCGGCGAGAGCCCCGAGAGCGGCATGTTGATTCTGACCGTCGCCAATTTGAAGACGAGCGGAAGCGTGACATCGCCGGACGACAATTTTCTGACCTATGCAGCAGCGCCAGACGGCAAGTTCTTGATCAATTCGTATGACCTTCCGGGCACGTCGCTGGAAGACACGACGTTTGCCTGGGCATTTGTTGGTTTCACGAACGGGATTACACCGCTCGTGTTGCCGGGCGACTTTAATCGTGATCTGAAAGTCGATCAGAGCGATTACCTGGTGTGGCGCTCGCAATATGGCGCGACCGGCGGTTCACTAACGGCCGACGCGAACAATGACGGGCAGGTCGATACGTCTGACTACGTCGTGTGGCGGAGCAATGTGGGCGCTCCTGGTATCGGCCGAACGGCGGGAGGCGGCTTGGGAATTGGCGCGGTGCCCGAGCCACATTCAGGGTTTGTGTTTGGCATCGCAGCTGGCGGCATTTTGGCGACGTGGGGCAGGGGATTCGCAATTCGGCGGGCTAACCTGTGCTTGATGTACGCTGCTGATATTGCGATGTGAAAACTCGCTGGTTCGTGTCGTGAGGGTGCTTGGGGCGTCTGCTATTGCGCGCCTGAGGACACATTTAAGAATCTGCTCGCGAGGAACAGAAGGCCTCTTGGGGGCGACCGGTTAGCTAGTGTTCGACGAAGAGAAGCTCGCTCGACCAAGTGTCGAGTCGCATTTGGCGGGCGTCATAGACCGGGTTTTCCACGTTGCCGCGTCAAAGCGTTATGGCCAGGTGTACAGGCGTGGCAGAGCTGTCCGCCGCCAAGCACCCCCCTAGCGGCGTATGTTGACTTTGCCAGTCTGCGGCTCGCTACGGAGTTGGTCACCAAATTCCCCTGAAAACGCGCCGATAACGTTCAGCTGCAAGCTGCACGCGAAGTCCCATTGAAGTGTCGGCGCAAACACAACTCCGCGGAGATTTGACTGGTCGCAAATGGACCACCTTTTCTAGGCCTGAAAACGTTTTCTGCCGGTATTGCCTGCCTTGTACTGCGGTGCTTTAATTCCGGTGGAACAGATGGGTGCAAAATCTATCGCCCCCTCTTGCGTCGAAGTGTAATACAACTCGGACGCCTCTAGCGAGGCGGAGACGCGAGCAGGTGTACGGAAGGATCCGTTTCACTTTGCGTTTGCCTCGGGCCAACGCAACGATCGTCTGGTCACCCTGGCGGGTATGACCGGCGTTCGTGCTTTTTGTTACGTCGGTTCACGGTAGGGATTCGGGCCAGCTTTTCGGCAAACGTCGCAAAGTTCAATTCATGTAATTCGTCGAACCGCGCGCAATGATCGCGGTGCGAGTTCGGCGCCAATTCTTTTCACAATCGCCGCGGAGACCGCGCGCGAAGCCGCAAGGATCAAGGGAACATGATTCGCTCACTCTGGAAGATCGCTCGCGACATCGTCACGTTTCAATCTCGCAAGCCTGTGAGTCGCCCGCGCGGCAAGAGCGGGGCAGCGCTGCACATCGAATCGCTGGAAGGCCGGCAGCTACTTTCGGCGAATCAGATCTATTTCACGCCGACCAATTCGGCGATCGTCATCGAAGGCACGACCGGCGCTGACCGCGTGAACGTTTGGTCCGATACATCGAACCAGGTCCACGTGACGATGCTGAATTCGACCGGCACTCAGTCGGCGACGTTCGACCGTTCAACGGCGATTGAGGTGCGGTTCATCGGCAGCGATGGCGACGACTTCTTTCAAAACACGTCGACTGTGAATTCATTGGCTCTCGGCGAGGGCGGCAACGATATCTTGATCGGTGGGCTTGGCGGCAATTTCTTGCACGGCGGCATTGGGAACGACACGCTGACAGGCAACAGCGGTGTCGATCAGTTGTTTGGAGAAGATGGCGATGACTCGCTGAGCGGCGCGGGCGGCAACGATATTCTCTATGGCGGCGCGGGCACCGATACCCTGGTCGGCGGCGATGGCGACGACGACCTGTACGGTGAAGAGGGAAACGACTCACTGGCGGGCGACGACGGCGCGGATTATCTCAATGGTGGGGCTGGCCACGACATGATCGTCGGCGGCCTGGGTGACGATGAGCTGCGCGGCGAAGACGGCCACGACTTCCTGTATGGCCAAGAG
Organism: Pirellulales bacterium; assembly: GCA_046349975.1. Lineage (GTDB taxonomy): Bacteria > Planctomycetota > Planctomycetia > Pirellulales > Lacipirellulaceae > JABDGM01. The sequence goes on along the minus strand of JAXMBH010000010.1, from coordinate 19,494 downwards.
GGCGATGACAACCTCGAGGGCGGCTCGGGCAACGATTACATGCACGGCGGGGCGGGCAATGACATTCTGCTCGCGGGCGTCGGCAACGACACGCTCATCGGCGAAGACGGCGACGACGATCTTTACGGCGAAGGGGATGGCGACTCGCTTTTCGGCGGCAGCGGCAATGACGTGCTCGACAGTGGAACGGGCAACGACACACTTTCCGGCGGTTTGGGCGACGATATCCTCAAGGCGGGTGACGGCGACGATCGGCTCAGCGGCGATGAGGGGAATGATTCACTCTACGGCGAAGCCGGGCGCGATTATCTAAACGGCGGCACGGAGAACGACAAACTCCTGGGTGGGCTGGATTCCGATACCCTCGTCGGCGGCTGGGGCGACGACGGCCTATTTGGCGATGACGGCAATGACTCGTTGAATGGCGAGGCCGGCGTAGACTATTTGAGCGGCGGCGCTGGGTCCGATGTGATTTTTGGCGGGGCAGGCAATGACAAGCTCTACGGAAACGACGGCGACGATAATCTCTTTGGCAGCGATGGCGATGACTATCTAGAAGGCGGCCTCGGCGCGGACTATTTGAATGGCGGTTTGAATGACGACATTCTCTCTGGTGGCGCGGGAAACGACACGCTCGCTGGCGACAGTGGCAATGACGCGTTGTATGGCGAAGCCGACGGGGATGCGCTCTACGGTGGCACGGGAAATGATTATCTTAACGGCGACCTCGGCAACGATATCCTGTTCGGCGGCGATGGCAACGACACATTGAACGCTGGCGATGGTGACGATCGTCTCAGCGGCGATGCCGGCGTTGACTCCCTCACCGGCGACGCGGGATATGACTTACTCAATGGCGGCGCCGACAACGACGTACTCTTCGGCGGACTGGGTCACGACACGCTGCTTGGCGGCGCCGGCGATGACAATCTCTACGGTGAGGACGGCAATGACTCTCTGACCGGCGACATTGGCGATGATTACCTCAATGGCGGCGTTGGCGCCGACACGCTTTTTGGCGGCGCGGGCAACGATAAGCTCTACGGCTTGGATGGCGACGACGCGCTTAACGGCAATGACGGCGATGACTACCTCGAAGCTGGTATTGGAAACGATCGCTTGAGCGGCGGCACCGGCGTCGATCTGTTGCTCGGCGGCGTCGGCAACGACTCTCTGTGGGGTGATGACGGCGACGACACACTGTATGCCGACGACGGCGACGACAAGCTCAACGGCGGCTTGGGCAACGATTACCTCAGTGGCGGAACGGGCAATGACTCGCTGCTGGGCAACGCCGGAAATGATGAACTCCTCGGCGGTGCGAACAATGATGTGATCATCGGCGGGCTTGGCGCTGATCAGCTTTCCGGTGACGACGGCGAAGACTTGCTCATCGGCGGGTTGACGGCGTACGACCAAAATGAGGCCGCCGTGGCGGCATTGCAGGCGGTATGGCAGGGTGGCACGACACAAGCCGATCGCATTGCCCAGATTCAAGACGAAGCATTTGCCGCGCATTTGCACCTGGAAGAATCGGTCGTCGATGACGAAGCATCGGATGCGATCGACGGCGGAACTGGGCAAGACTGGTTCTTCGAAACCGGTTCGATGCCGGTGTATTTGCCGTCGGATGTTATTTCGGAACATCAGCAAGAAGTGGCCGGCGGAGGCGTTGGTTTCTGCATCTGCGGCGATGGGCACACGATGGTCCTGGAGACCAGCCCCACGCGACTGGAAGGCTTTGCGCTCGTCGATTCGCTTGACAAAATCAGCAATCGCGACAGCACGGAGACGCTGACGTCGCTTATCCCGCACGCCGGGACTTCGATGCAGACCGAACACCTCACGTTGTACCAACTGGTCCGATACGATCAGGTCACGAATTACGCCATTCGGAACGGGGCTTGGTCTGATCCCAACACCTGGCATGGCGGCGTGGTGCCGGCAGCCGGCGCGAAGGTGTTGATTCCAGTCGGCGTCGAAGTGCAAGTCGATGGCGTGATTGCGGCACGGATTGCGACGGTTCGCGTGGACGGGACGCTGTCGTTCAACACGACGCGCAATACGCTCATTCAGGTCGATACGATGGTGGTATCGGACTCAGGCACGTTCCAGATGGGAACGCAGGCCGCGCCGATCGCCCGCGGAGTCACAGCGAAGGTCTTGTTCACCAACAATGGCGCGATCGATCGCACGTGGGATCCCTATGGCATCAGTCGTGGCCTGATCGCGCAAGGCAGCGTGTCGATTTATGGTGCGCAAGTGGATTCATACGCGAACATTGGCGGCATCGCGACCGTGGGCACTCAAACGCTAACGCTCAAAACCGTGCCGGTCGGTTGGAAGGTCGGCGATAGCGTGGTCATTGCGGCAGTTACGCCCGATACGACGCAAAATGAAACGCGGACGATCTCGGCCATTTTGGGGAACATCGTAGTTCTCGATCGCCCGTTGACATATGACCACACGCCCATTTCGAGCGCCTACTCGGTACAGATCGCGAATGTCACGCGGAATGTGGTGTTCGAATCGGAAGCCACCGCGTTTGACCGTCGTGGTCACGTGATGTTCATGCACAATGAAGATGTGCATATCGGTTATGCCGGCTTCTATCGCATCGGCCGCACGGATAAGTCGGTGCCGATCAATGATCCGGTGATTCAAAGCGATTGGACGCTGAAGGCGGGGACGGGCACGAACCCGCGGGCACGGTACTCGGTGCATTTCCATCGCGCCGGTGTGATGGATGATGGCAACCCCGCGACGATCGTCGGCAGCGCGGTCGTCGACAGCGCCGGTTGGGGCTATGTGAACCACAGCAGCAATGTCGACTTGCTCAACAACGTGGCGTTTGATGTCCACGGAGCGGCGTTTAACACGGAAGTCGGTGACGAAATTGGCAGCTTTGTCGGCAATCTGGCGATTGGCAGCACCGGCACGAATGAAGAACTCAACGCCCGCGACAACGTCCAGGATTTTGGCTTCCGCGGCGATGGATTCTGGTTCCAAGGCGCGGGCGTGACGGTCGTCAACAATATTTCGGCCGGCAATCAGGGCGCCGCGTTCATTTATTACACGCGTGGACTTAAGACCAACGGCGTGGAAGCGCAATTCCAAAGCGCCAACCTTGTGGATCCATCCATTGCCCACGGAGCAGCGACGATCGCCGTCGGGTCGGTGCCGGTGCGGGAATTCTCCGGGAACATCGGCTACGCGTCGGGAAGCGGCATCACGATTCGGTACCATCTCCAAATGACCGAGGGAGAGCAAAGCATCATTGAGAATTCCGACTTTTGGAATAACACCAATGGCGCCTACATGCCGTATACAGAGAATACGGTGCTTCGTAATTTGCGCATCATTTCGAAGTTGTCGCCACAACCGTCGGTCGGCATCGGCGGCAATATCGCCACGCAAAACAACTCGTATGAGAACCTCACGGTCAGCGGCTACTTCATTGGCATTTTGCCCGCGCGGCAGGGAAGCACGGTGATCAGTGGCGGTCAGTATGACAACACGAATGACGTCCTGATTTACACCGCGGCGCTTACGGACCGTACGATCACAATCACTGGTGTGCCGGCGCGAACGACGGTCACCACGGTGCTGCAGACCGGCGGCTGGGGCAGCTATGCGGTTGATGTCTTCTTCGTGAAGGACAAGATCCTGCTGAATTACGGCCCGTATGTTAATCAGCAATTGTACTTCGAATCTCAGAAGCCCGACTTTGTTCCGTTCCCAACGGCGCGCCCGGACGCCAATCCGGCGTACATTGGATTGACGAACCAGCAGTTGTGGGACCGGTATGGCGTTGCCCTGGGCGGCAAGATCGCGCCGGCGAGTGCTGTACCGGCGGCCGGCTTGGTTGGTCTGTTGGGGCTGCCCAACGCTTAATGCTGGATGATCGTCAGCGGCCAGCGGAACTTGGACTGATTTTGAGCGCCGATAGGATTGCTGCTGGGAGCCGTCCTATCGGCGTGTTTGTTGGGGCTGCCTGCAATCGTGCCATTCAGCATGTGGCGCCACTTGATTCCGCACTCGCTGCGCTACAGGATAGGCTCGCCTGATCGTAGCGAGAAGCGTGAGTACCATTTTGAGCGTAGGCCCATGCATCGTCATATTTGTGGATTGCTATTCTCGTGTTTGATCGCCGTTTCGTCGCGCGCTTTCGAATACGATGCCGAGGCGGATATTGGTTTAGTGCCTGAATCGGTCACGGCCGCCGTCGCGAATCGGGAACGACTCAACGACGCGCTGAATGCCCAATGGCGCGGAGGTCAGTTCAAATTCGCGAACGGCAGCATTGGGCCAGTGCTGCATCCGATCCGCGCGGCGGCCAAGGAGTTTTTCTTTGCCGGCACGATCGAAACGCCAGTGCGAATTGGCGGGGCGCTGCGGGGATTCGGCAGTCGAGGCTATCCAATCGTATCGGCACATTACAATCCGCCCGGCGGCGTGCAGGGCGGGGCGGTCACGCGATTCACGCGCATCGATGGCGACAATGGCGGGGCAATCGTGCGGCTTCGCGGCGCAGGATTTACGCTCGAAGGCATTGAGTTTCGCGGCCGCCCTTATGTGAAAGACGATGGCAGCGGCATGGAACCGCCCACCGGTACGCCAACGCCGGTGGGCATCGAGGTCGAAGGACGCATCGGACTTTCCACGGGCAAGCACATCGTACGTGACTGCGTGATTTCTGGATGCCAGGCGGGCATTTGTGCGCGAGCCGGTTACTATCGAGATGGCACATTCGTGCCGGATGAAAACCACGCTGACTTGGGAGTCGTGGAAAACGTGTGGTTCTGGGCCTGCGGCAGTTGCTTTCGTTCGGAAAATCAGCAGGCCGTGCCCTGGAACTTCCGCAACATCATGGTGAGCGGGCGAGACGATACCACGGTCTTCGATGTGGTGCGCGGCGGCAATTTGGTGTGCGACGGGTTGTACGTGGGCCACCGGAAAGTAACGCTTTTCAAAGTGCGCGATTACTCGCCGAATGACAACCGGCTCGTGTGCGAGAACATTCAGTGGGACCACGGGTCGGGCAAAGACACCTACTTCACACTGTTCCAGTACGATGGCCAGTTCTCGCCTCCGCCCAAGTGGTTGCGGTGGAGCGTACGCGTGACCGGTCATTTCTCGAACGAGAATGCCACGTTTGACACCAGCAAGCTGGTGGTAGTTCCCAAGCAAATGCCGGTTGATGATTTGTTGTTCGATATTGCGTTTCTGCCCGCCGGTGATTTCGTGCGAGTCGGCGAGGGGCCTTGGATGCGGCCTAAGCCGCGGTAGGCCGCACGGGCACCGCTCGTCGCGCGGCAGGATATGCGCAGAATTCGGTTGGTGATGATTTTCAGCTGCATTTCCTGCAAAATCTGCAATCGCTGGTGATCGGTCGCGCTCCTAATTCAGGTACGTTTGAATGAGAGATCGAGAGCAGTTTCTGTGCAGCATATAAACGTCCAATGCGAATAATCGTTCACGACTACGCAGGCCATCCGTTTCAGGTGCAGCTCAGCCGGGAACTGGCGGGGCGCGGTCACGATGTGTTGCACTTATATTGCGGGTCGACTCATACGCCCCGCGGCGCACTCGCGCGTAGCGAGAAAGACCCCGGCACGTTCGATATCCGCGGTATTTCACTATCGCAGACAATTCCCAAGAAGAGTTTTTTCCGGCGGTTCAAGTTGGAATCGCAATACGGCCAGGCGCTAATCGGCGCGTGCGGCGCGTTTCGCCCGGAAGTCATTCTCTCGGCCAATACGCCTTCGATTCCCGAGCATCGCTTGGCGCGCTGGTGCCAGCGCAGGGGCGTGCGGCTGGTGTCGTGGATCCAAGACATCTACGGTTTGGCGGCTTATCGCCTGTTGAGCAAAAAGCTGCCGATTGTCGGTCACGCCGTGGGCCAGTACTTCATTCAGCTCGACAAGTCGGACGCCCGCCACAGCGCAGGAATTGTCGTTATCAGCGAAGACTTTCGCGGCATCTTCCAGAATTGGGGCGTTGAGAATTCGAAGATTCACGTCGTTCACAATTGGGCGCCGCTGGACGACATGCCGCAGCGGCCGCGGGAGAACGAGTGGTCGCAAACGCAAAAGCTTACTTCCGGCCTGCGGTTTTTGTATGCCGGCACGCTGGCGATGAAACACAATCCGGCGTTGTTGTTGGAGCTGGCGCGCACACTTGCTGCGCTCCGATGCGGCGAGCTGATCGTGGTTTCGGAAGGCGATGGGGTCGAGTGGCTTGCGGCGCAGGCTGCGGCAGAGAAACTTTCATCCCTCCGCTGCTTGGGTTTTCAGAAGTTCGAGGATTTGCCGAACGTGCTGGGCAGCGCCGATGTGCTGGTCGCGATCCTCGAGGCCGATGCCGGTGTGTTCAGCGTACCATCGAAAGTGTTAAGCTACTTCTGCGCGGCGCGACCCGTACTGCTGGCAGTGCCCGGCGAGAATCTGGCGGCGAAGATCGTAGCGCAATCGGAGGCCGGCATGGTGGTTGAGCCCGACGACATTGCGGGGTTCTGTGCGGCGGCGCGACGGCTGATTGATTCGCCGCAACTACGTGAAGAGGCGGGTGCCGCGGCACGCCGGTATGCTGATACGCACTTTGATATTCAGCGTATTGGCGATGAGTTTGAGATGATCCTCGGCGGCAAGCAGTGCTAGGCTTGGCGTCTTGCAATTCGTCGGTCTGGGCAGGCTATATTGGCTAGTGCTGGAATTCCAATCGCAGTTAAGATGACGTCTGTAACGGTCGGGCAACGGACCTGCCACAGGCCGCTTCAGTGTAGTGCCAGCTGGGAGTCGCGCGACGGTTGGGACGAGTGCCCACGTGTGGTGGGCGAGTGCGATTGCCTTGTATACCAGGCCTGTCGCAATATAATTAAAAAGTCAGCCGGCCTTGCCCATTTTCCGCTGTTGTCTGATCGTTCCTTGGTGGGTATTGGCTGCGTAATCGGGCCCTGTTCTCGCGCTTTTCGGCTGCTGCCAGGCAATCTGTGGCGCTGTAGGCGTTGTCGTCTCGCAGTATCGCTACGGTGAACTTGTTAAGCGTTTCGCAGACCTGGACCAAGTCTTTGCTGACGACAAGTACGCTCATCGCCGAGCTGCCGCGGTGCCGGAAAATTTTGTTTGTCGGCCGGCTAAAGACCTTGCAACATCGACTTCCATGAAAGCAGTAATTCTTGCCGGCGGCTTGGGAACTCGGTTTAGTGAAGAGACGCATCTCAAGCCAAAGCCAATGATTGAAATCGGCGGCAAGCCGATCCTGTGGCACATCATGAAGATTTACTCGTTTCATGGAGTCAACGAGTTCGTGATTTGTGCCGGATACAAAGGCTATGTGATCAAAGAGTATTTTGCGAATTACTTTCTGCACAATGCCGACGTTACGTTTCACTTGCACGATAATACGACGGAAGTGCATTTGCAGCGCTCCGAATCGTGGAAGGTCACCGTCGTGGATACGGGCGACGAGACGATGACGGGCGGGCGCCTGAAGCGAATTGCGCCCTACGTGGCCGATGGTCCGTTCTGCTTTACCTACGGCGACGGTGTAGGCGACGTCGATATCAGGAAGTTACTGGCGTTTCATAAGGAGAGACACCAGCTGGCCACGCTCACGGCCGTGCAGCCGCCAGGCCGCTTCGGATCGCTGGATATCAGCGGTGCGGGAAATGTCGAGCGGTTTCAAGAAAAGCCGGCCGGTGACGGCGCGTGGATCAATGGTGGCTTTTTTGTGCTGGAACCGGGTGCGTTGGATTACGTGACTTTGGGTGACGGCACGTATTGGGAGCGCGAGCCGATGGAGAACCTCGCTCGCGATGGTCAACTCTCAGCGTTCAAGCATCGCGGATTTTGGAGACCAATGGATACGCTGCGCGACAAGCGCGAGCTCGAAACGTTGTGGGCTGAGAATCGGGCGCCCTGGAAAGTGTGGCACTGAGTTGGGCGAGCGACTGCTTGCGAGAACATGCGTCGCCCGAGTGAATTCGCAATTTGATGATGAAGACTTTTCACGACATCTACCGAGGCCGCCGCGTACTGGTGACCGGCCACACCGGCTTCAAGGGAAGCTGGATGTCGTATTGGTTGTCGCTGCTTGGCGCCGAGGTCTCGGGGCTGGCGCTGGACCCTGACGACGATCAGAAGCTCTTCGAAGCGCTGCGACTGCACGACCGCCTGGCGGCAGACCATCGGCTCAATATCTGCGATCGCGCGGCCGTCGAATCGGCCTTTGGCAGTGCAGCGCCGGAAATCGTGTTTCATTTGGCGGCACAATCGCTGGTGCGCCGGTCCTACGAGGAACCGGTCGGCACTTTTGCTGCCAACGTGCTGGGTGTGGTCCACGTGCTCGAAGCGGTGCGGAAAGCGGCCAAGCCCTGCATCGTGGTCGTGGTCAGCACCGACAAGTGCTACGAGAACCAGAATCGGCTGCAGGGGTATAACGAACTCGATCGATTGGGCGGCCACGATCCGTACAGTGCGTCAAAAGCCTGCGCGGAAATTGTGACGTCGTCGTATCGCCAATCGTTCTTTGCGTCGATGCCCCAGATCAAGCTGTCGAGCGCGCGGGCCGGCAACGTGGTCGGCGGCGGCGACTGGTCAAAGGACCGAATTGTGCCCGATTGTATCCGCGCTCTGCGCCGCAACGAGCCGATTCCAGTGCGAAACAAGACGGCAACGCGCCCGTGGCAGCATGTGCTCGAGCCGCTATCAGGCTACTTGTGGCTGGGCGCGGCGATATCCGCGCCACAATTGCTGCATAGGTCTGATCCCGATGAGTTCTGCAGCGCATTCAACTTTGGACCGAACTTGGCGAGCAACCGCACAGTGGAACAAGTCGTAGCGGAGTTGCTGAAGCACACAAAGGGGTCGTGGGCCGATTGCTCGGACCCAAACGCGCCTCACGAGGCGGCGAAACTGAGCCTTACGATCGATAAGGCGTTTCATCTATTGGATTGGAGTCCGACGTGGAGCTTCGGCCAGACGATTGCGAAGACGTTCGAATGGTATGATGCGGAGAACGCGGAAAAAGACACGGCCGAGGTGACGCGGCGGCAAATCGAAGAATACTGCGCCGCGGCGGCGCAAGCTGGGCAAACCTGGGCCAGCAAGACATGAGCGACGAATCAACGAACGAGCTGCGGGAAGAGATTTTGCGACTGACACGCGAGTATTCAGCGCGCGTGCATCGCGAGAATCGTCCCGGCAACGACCCTGGACCGCGCAAATTCGTTCCCGGCAAAACGGCGGTACCTTACGCTGGCCGAGTGTTCGACGAGAACGAAGTAACCGCCGCGGTCGGCAGCGTGCTCGATTTTTGGCTGACGCTTGGCCGGGAAGGCGAACGGTTCGAGGCTGGACTGGGCAAGTTCCTGGGCGTTCGACGCAGCATCCTCGTTAATTCTGGATCGAGCGCGAACTTGCTCGCCATGACGGCGCTCACGAGCCACAAGCTTCAGCCAGAGCGGCGACTTCGGCCGGGTGATGAAGTAATCACTGTGGCCGCCGGCTTTCCGACAACGGTCGCGCCGATTATCCAATGCGGCGCCACGGCCGTGTTCATCGATGCTGACCCGATTACGGGAAACGCCCGTTGCGACCAGTTGGAGGATGCATACTCGCCAGGGCGAACTAAAGCCGTCATGATGGCTCATGCCCTGGGAAATCCGTTTGATTTGGCGACGACACTTGCCTTCTGTCGCGACCACAACCTGTGGCTGATTGAAGACAATTGCGATGCGCTGGGCTGCTCCTATACCATTCCAGCGAATTCATCGCTTGGCTCCCAATACAAGGCAGATGGCGCAAACGCTGACGGCTCAATGACGCGCTGGACCGGAAATTGGGGCGATCTTTCGACGCAAAGTTTTTACCCGCCGCACCACCTCACGCTCGGCGAAGGCGGCGCGGTGAACATCGTACGAGATTCATTACTCAAGACAATTGTCGAAAGCTTTCGCGACTGGGGTCGTGACTGCTGGTGCGCTTCCGGCAAAGATAACACCTGCAACAAGCGGTTCGCCTGGCAGCTCGGTGAGCTTCCGGAAGGGTACGATCACAAGTACATCTACAGTCATCTGGGCTATAATTTGAAACCGCTCGATTTGCAGGCGGCGATCGGCGTCGAGCAGCTCGCGAAGCTGCCGGAATTCATCGACGCCCGCAAGACGAATTGGCAGTATTTGAGAAAGGGCCTCGCAGAGTGCGAGGAACTAATCGAATTCACCCTGCCAACGCACGCGACGGGTTGGAATGCCGACGGGACCTTCAGTTGGGATTCGACAGGCTGCCGCACCGAATGTTCGTGGTTCGGTTTCAAATTGTCGGTGCGGGCAAAGGCTCCTTTCACGCGCACCGATCTCGCGCGGCATTTGGACGAACGCAAAATCGGCAACCGCATGCTGTTCGGCGGCAATCTGATGCGCCAGCCGGCCTTTGTGCAGTTGAAGAAGGACAACCCGCAGGCTGTGCGCGCCGTCGGCAACCTTGCGGGCGCTGATGAAATCATGAATCGCACCGTGTTTATCGGTACGTACCCTGGGCTCACGCGACCGATGCTCGACTACATGATCGAGTCGATCCGTAAGTTTGTGCTTCAGCCGCGACGTTAGGTGATGGACTCAAACTATCGTGACTCAGTTCCAGTTTATTCCACAGCGACTGCCGGGCGTCGTGCTGATTGAGCCGTTTCGGCATGCTGACGCGCGTGGCGAGTTCGTGAAAACGTTTCACGCGGCCAACTTTGCATCGCAGCAGATTGAGTTTACGCTACGCGAGGAGTTCTTTTCGATATCCCAACGCGGCGTGTTGCGCGGTATGCACTTTCAGACGCCGCCGTACGCTCACAGTAAAATGGTGACGTGCCTCACTGGCGCGATTGTCGACGTGCTGGTCGACCTCCGTCACAATAGTCCCACATATGGCGAACACGCGGCGTATGAACTCAGCGGCGACAATCGGCGAGTGCTTTACGTTCCAGTTGGGCTGGCACACGGGTTTGTGAGCACTTTTGATGGTTCCTGCGTGGCCTACAAGACTGACCGCGAACATGCTCCGGAAAACGATTGTGGCATTCGCTGGGACAGCTTTGGATACACCTGGCCGATCGCTGGTGACGAATTGATCATTTCGCCGCGTGACCAGCACCATCCGGCGCTCGCTGAGTTCACGTCACCTTTCTAATCCCGCCCCATGAAGCTATTTGTCACTGGCGCCACCGGCTTTGTGGGATCGCATTTCGTGCGAGCTGCGCTGGCGGCTGGCCACGAAGTTGTGGGGCTGCGGCATCGTGAACAAAGCCGCCCACGCATCGAGCTGCTGATGGAACCTCGCTGGCTCGACAAGCCCATGACGGACATCACCGCAGCCGATCTGGTCGGTTGCGATGCGCTGGTCCACCTGGCCGCCCATACTCCAAATGTTCCGTACGACACATTGGAGAGTTGCCTGCACTGGAACCTGATCGTGCCGCTTGAGGTGTTTCGCGATGCGCACCGCGCGGGCGTCGAGCGGTTTGTGGTCGCCGGCAGTTGTTTCGAATACGGTCGGGCCGGTGAGCGGTATGAATTCATTCCGCCGGATGCTCCACTGGAACCGACGCTGTCATATCCGACTTCGAAGGCGGCTGCCTCGATTGCATTCAAATCGTTTGCTGCCGAAACGGGCGTGCGGCTGTCGATCCATCGCATTTTTCAGGTGTTCGGCGAAGGTGAAAGCGAGAACCGGCTCTGGCCGGCGTTGCGCCGCGCGGCATTGGCTGGAGAAGATTTTTCCCTTTCGCCGGGAGAACAAGTGCGTGATTTCATTCCGGTTGAAGAGGTTGCAGCCGCACTGCTCGACGCGTGCACCGGCCTAGAAGTTGAGCCGGGTATCGCGAGGATCCTCAATCTGGGCACCGGTCAGCCGCAAACGGTCCGGCAATTCGCCGAACGATGGTGGGCCAAATGGAATGCCACTGGCAAACTCCTTTTCGGTACCCAAGCGTATCGGCCCGGTGAAGTGATGCGATATGTGCCGCTCGTTGACTCCAGCACATCAGCGAGGCACGCCGAATGATTCTTCATCGTCGCATCGCGCTCGGCGTGCTGGCGAGCTACATTGCGCGGGCATTGCAAATCGTGCTCAGCTTGGTGCTGATACCGATTATGTTCCGACGCCTCAGTTCGGAAGTCATCGGCATTTGGTGGCTGCTGAGCCAAGCGTCGTTGTTTTTGGGCCTAATGGACTTTGGCTTTAGTCCCACGTTGACCCGTCGCATTGCCTTTGCGAAAGGGATCAGCGGCGAACACATTGATGTGGAATTGAACCCCGAGAGCAGGCGGAAGCTGGGCGACTTGTTCTGTACCGGCAAGATCGTATTTCGCAGCCTGGCGCTTGTAATCCTATTTGGCGCGGGCGGCTGCGGCGCTTTGCTGCTGGGCTATGTTCCCGTTGAAAATATTTCCCACAGCCAGGTTCTCAGTGCGTGGGCGTTGTTCTGCTTGGGATACGCAATCAACGCGTGGGGCGGATTGTGGATTTCCTTGCTGGGCGGGCTGGGCTACGTCGGGATTGTTAATCTCATCACGATCGTGATGCAGGTCATCGCGACCATATTGAAAATCGTCGTGGTGACTCGCGGCGGCGGGTTGCTCTCGCTGGCGGTGGTCGACTGCGTTGCCGCCATTGCCACGCGGCAATTGATGCGGCTGTACTTGATGTGGAAGGAGCCCGAAGTCCTTACGCTTCCAGGCACTTGGTCCAGCGTTGAATTTCGTTCGATCCTTTCCCCGGCTCTCAAGTTCTGGGTCACGACGTTGGGAGCGTTCCTTATTTTGAAGACCGACGAAATCTTCATCACCAATTTTTTGGGCGCCGCAGCGATTGCCGATTATCGGGCTGCTTATTCAGTCATCAATTGTCTGTATACATTAGCGCTCACACTTTCCCTGGTTTCGATGCCCATTTACAGCCAGCTCTGGCAGTCGGGGAATTTGGGAGCGGTACAGTCGGTGCTGATGCGGAACCTGTCGATTGGGCTGGGAATCATGGTCGCCGGCGTGGCCGGCGTGCTGCTGGCTTCGCCGAGCTTATTCAACATTTGGCTCGGCGCTGGTCACTTCATTGGCTTTCCGATACTCGGCGTTTTCTCGGCCATGTTGTTGCTGGAAACGCAGCACGTTATCTTTGCGAGCGCTGCACGCTCGACCGAAGATGAAGTCTACGCCCTGTGGGCGCTGGGCGCGGGAATATTGAATCTAGTCTTCACGTGGATTCTCGGCAGGCAATTCGGACTGCTCGGCATTGCGCTCGGCACCTTTACTGCTCAACTGGTTACGAACAATTGGTACTGTGTTTACCACGGGCTGGAGCGACTGCAAGTATCCTTTTCAACGTACGCTAAACGAATACTCGCACCGTTGGCGGCGCTGGCTGTAGCGATCGCGCTGCCGCTGGCGATCATCTTGTTCAACCTGCCCGAGAGTTGGGAACGCTGGCTGGATTGGGTCCGACTGCTGATTGTCGGCGGCTATTGTGGTCTTGCGCTAGCGGTGTTTCTTTGGTATTTCGCATTCGACGCACCGGAACGGGCGAGGATCATTGTTAAGATCAAGTCGGCTCCGCCCGGGCAATGGGTTCAGCGACTTCTGGCGCCGCGGGTTTAGTTATGTCCACTGTTGTAGAGAAAGCACCGTCGCCACCGTTTTTCTCGGTCTGCGTGCCGACATACAACCGGGGCCACAGCCTCGCAGAATCAATTAGCAGCGTACTAGGGCAAGACTTTCGCGACTTTGAGCTGCTGATTTGCGATAACGCTTCGACGGATCGCACTCAGGAGGTCGTCCGCTCGTTCGCTGACCCGCGCCTTCGCTCGCTGCACTGGCCGGAATTGGTCAGTATGTATGCGAATCACAATCGCTGTGTCGACGAGGCCCGTGGACAGTGGATTGTGTTTTTGCACAGCGACGATGTATTTCCGCCCAATTATCTCAGCCGGTTATGTGATGAAATCGATGCGTCTGAGCGCGCCGAGATCATTTGCAACGCGCAATACAGTGACGAGCACAAGCTGGCTCTGAGGCTCGGCGACAATGATCCGCTGACGGTGATGTCGTTCACTGTGTTAATGAACGGCCACAGCCCTAGTGGTACGGCTTATAAGAGAGAGGGCTTCTTCAAGCACGGAAAATTCGATGAGGAGTCGCTCGTTTCCGATGGTGTAATCCTGGTGCAATGGGCGGCAGGCGGAGCGTTGCTGCGACTGTTCGATTCGCATCCCAAAGTGTGGCAGCAACGTGCGGAATCGGCGCTTGGCGTTTTGCAGCTGCAGCCGGACTTCTTCCAGCAGGTGAAGCCGATTCTCGATGCTGCTTACCATTCGCCGCGAGCGCAGGAGTTTCGGGACCATCTGCACGCCAGCGCGCCGCTCTTGCCGCCGCGTTTTCAAGCCCGGCTGATCTGCCGGCATTACCAATGCGGTTACCGGCGCGAGGCGAACGAGCTATGGCGAAACATCGGCGGCATCCCCCGCCTGTATCGCCAGCGAGACTTTTACGTGCACCTATTGCCACTTCGCTATGCGCCAGGGCTATATTGGCCATTTATGAAGACGGTGCGTAAGGCCCGGCTCAAGTATCGACAGCGATTCAAGCAGCTGCCGTCAGGCATCTGACTCGGCTATGCCACCGTGGCGTAAGCTGCGAGCGTTTCGTTGGCAAAGCGTTGCAGCGTGAAGTGTTTCGCGCCACGTTCGAATGCGGCGACGCGCATTTTGGCCAGCAGTTCGCGGTTGCGGCAAAGTTCGATGAGGCGTCGCGATAATTCATCGACCGATCCCGATGCGACGAGGTAACCCGACTCGCCATCGGCCACAAGTTCGGGCGTGCCGCCGTTGGCCGAAGCGATGATCGGCAGGCCGTCGACCATGGTCTCGCAAACCCACAGGCTGCACGGTTCGGGATTGATGCGGCATTGAAAGGCCACGTGGTAGCGCGGATGCTGCTCGCGGATATCCGGACAGAAGCCTTTCAGGGTCACCACGCCTTCGAGTTTCGAATCGGCAATTTGTTTCCGCAGTTCGTCGGCGTAGGAATTGTCGTCGAGTGGTCCGCCAAGCACATCGAGCGTGACCTCGCAGCCCTGCCGGCGAGCTTCGGCCACCGCGGCAATGGCCACGTGATGGCCCTTGGTGGGGTCAATGCGACCGGCAACGATGGCCCGCACGGGGCCATCAAGCGGCAGCGCGCTCGGCGAATCGAGGAGTGGAACGGCAGCGTTGCGGATCGTTTTGATCGGCACGCCGCAGCCTTGCCAGTTTGCCCCGATGTAATCGCTCGCCGGCAACAGCAGGTCGGCGCCCCACTTGGCCAAGCGGTGGTTGAGCGTTTTGCCGAGTCCAAACAGCCGCCGCGGGTTCATCGTATTGTTAATTTGCCACACGGCACGATAGCCGAACCGCCGCAAGTAACCGGCGATGATCTGCTGGGCGCGCCATTGGGCGTGAACGATGCGGATGCCGCGGCCGGCGATGCGCTCATGAATGTTCTGGGCGTCGCGTTTCGCCTGCTGAAACACGAGTGGCATTTTGGCCACGGTGCTCAGTGACCGGCTTTCCGCAAAACGCCTCAAACCGGGCACCAATTCCACGTTCGCCTTGCGTGCTAGAAGCCAGTCGTGGAGCGGGCCAGTCCCGAGGCACACAAACGTCATATCAGGCCAGGCTTCGGCATATAGTTTTTCGATTGTGCCGATGCCGTATACTTCGTCGCCAATGACGAGCATGGCGACTTGCGAGGGCTCAACCAAGCGCTTCGTTGCGGGCGGAATTGCTGAGACTTGCACCATAGATTGCCAAGCGCCGAGACTTGCTTTTCTGGCTTGAAACAACGCTGCGGCGGCCGGCGAAGCCGCTGCGGCTTGGTAGACGTGTTCGATTTCCTGCAACTGTGCCCGGCGTCGCACGCTTAAGTCCGCACGGCTTCGCCGCGGCGCACCTTGAGATATTCCTCGTGAATCCAGCGGTAAGTGCGCTCCATGCCATCGCGGAGGCGGATGCCGGGCGCCCAGCCGAGGTACTTCTTGATCAGTGTGTTATCGCTGTTGCGACCGTTGACGCCTTTCGGCGCCGTGAGATTGTGCTCGTGCTGCAGCTCAACACCGGCGATGTCCTCGACCATGTCGTAGAGGCCTTCGATCGTTGTCAACTCATCGGAGCCCAGGTTAATTGGCTCCTCGATGTTGCTGTGCATAATCTTGAGGATGCCCTCAACGCAGTCGTCGATGTACATGAAGCTGCGGGTTTGCTTGCCGTCGCCCCAGATTTCGATCGTATCCTTGCCCGTTTCGATCGCGTCGATGACCTTGCGGCAGGTGGCCGCAGGGGCTTTCTCACGGCCGCCGTCCCATGTGCCGTGCGGGCCGTACACGTTGTGGAAGCGGGCAACCCGTGTGGTGAGGCCAAAGTCTTCGCGGAAGTGACGGCACATTCGCTCGGAAAACAGCTTTTCCCAGCCGTAGCCGTCTTCCGGCATGGCCGGGTAGGCGTCGGTTTCCTTGAGCGGCGTGACGTGTTCGTTGCGCTGCTTGTCGGCGTTGTAAACGCATGCACTTGAAGCGTAGAAGTATCGGTCGACCTTTGACTCCAGAGCGGCTTCGAGCAGATGCGTGTTGATCAGCACGCTCAACATGCAGAGGGCTTTGTTGTTCTCGATGAATCCCATGCCGCCCATGTCGGCCGCAAGGTTGTACACTTCGCTGGCCCCGCGACAGGCTTCGGCACACGCCTCACGGAGCTTGAGATCGGCTTGTACGTTTTCGACGTCGTCGAACCGCTGGTACCACTGATCGAACGGCTTGATATCGACACCACGGATACGCGTGTGCCCCTGCTCGCGGAAGTGTGCGACCAAATGTCCGCCGATAAAGCCGCCGCTGCCAGCCACCAAAATCAAATTGTCCTTCATGCGTACACTTTCTGTGCTTGCTATCAAAAGTCAAATCGAGGAGGGGGAACAGAAAAGGAAAACGCGACGCACGGGCGTCGCGAGCAGCTTGACGACTCGCGGTTGCGAATCGCCTGCAAGGGTTGAATTACCTTATTCTAACACGCAGCTCCTAGCCGACCAAGGAATGCAGTCGCCGCCCGCACGACCGCTACAACCGATTTTGTCGCTGGCGTGCGACTACACGAATCCCTCCGCTGGCGTCGATTTCTTGACACTGTTTTCAGGCACCGCTACGATTAAAAGTAGGCGAAAAATGCATGGATGTGTGCTATTTTTGCTGCGGAGACGGGCCACGTAAGGACTGTGACAACGCCTCGCCACGACCACGGAGTTCGTCACTTCCCCGACAGTTGAAAGCTGAGCAAATACCCGCTGCGTAGCGTAGTGGAAATGTCGCTCAGCTCTTTTCTCGTTCTGGCACTTCAATGCAGCCGGATTTGCAGCGGGCGTGGCAACGAACTTGGCGATTGCGAGCAGCTGGGCGATGTGGAAGCGGGGCGACTTGATTTGATCGATTGGCGCCGTTGTGAATGTGTGCATCGCTGCGGAAGCGCGTGCACTGAATAATTGGGAACACCTGCCCGCCATTTGGCCGGCGCCCACTCCATTGACGATGCAGACGCTGATTTTAAAGGAGTTCTCGCTGTGAAGGAACAGACCGAAGACGCGGGTGGTAGCGCTAGTACGGCATTGCTAAGCGGCAGCGGAGTCGGCCGCGGCATGTTTCAGTCGCATCTGCACTTCAATCCGGTCGTCGCCGATGAAGAGAGCGGAGAACATGTGGTCGTTTTAGGTCAGCCGGTCTTTTCACGGCGAGTGGGGCTTCGCTACAGCACGCAGGTGCTGCTGGCAAGCGTGCCGCTCTTGCTCGTCGATATGGTGGCCATCGTATTCACGATTGCGGCCTGCCGGTTTATAACCCTCGAAGCCGGCATTCGGCTAGGCATCGATGTGTCGGCGACACTGGTCCCGATGGGCCTCGGCTTCGTGCTGCTCAATTGCGAAATGGGACTATATCCCGGGGCGCGGTTGAGCCCGGTGGAAGAGTTGCGGCGGCTGGTGGTTTCGGTCACCTGCATGTTCGTTGTGTGGGGCGTTGGCGTAGCGATGCTACGCGGCTTGATCACCGCCGAAATCATCTTTTTGGCTGTCGTATACTTCGCGTGCTTGTTTGTGCTGCCGATTTGCCGGAGCTGGTCGCGACACGTGCTCGGAAAGTACACGCGTTGGGGGCTGCCGGCGATTGTCTGCGGCGATGACGCGGCCGCGGTTCGTTTGTATTACTGGTTGGAAGAAAACCATCATTTGGGGCTGCGGCCGGTCGGCATCGTGGGCGATCGAGCCGCGCTCGATGCGGCTCCAGACGACAAGTGGTATCTGGGATCGTGGAAAGAAGCGACTTCGGTCGCGGAAAAGAGAAACGTGTTTTGGGCAATCGTCGTACCGCCAGAACACCATGCGACGTCGATCTCGTCGTTGATTGCCGATTACCTGTATACGATTCCGCAAGTCCATGTGCTCTCAGAGCTGACGGGTTTGCCCGATCATTGGAATCCGCAGCGGCTCGATGGCCTGGCCGGCATTCATCTGCAACAAAACCTCATGCTGCCGCTGCCGCGCCTCACGAAGCGGTGCATGGACTTTTGCGCAGCGGTCCTTGGCGGCTTGGTGCTGCTGCCGTTTCTGTTGTACTTGGCGCTCGCGGTGAAGATGTCCTCCCGCGGCCCGATTTTCTTCGGCCATAGCCGCATCGGCCGCAACGGTCGCCGATTCAAGGCTTGGAAATTCCGCACGATGTTCCAGGACTCGAGCGTGGTGCTCGAGAATTACCTTGAGGCGAATCCGGAGGCTAAGGAGGAATGGGACCGCGACCATAAACTTCGCTACGACCCGCGCATCACGCGGATTGGGCGATTCCTGCGCAAGACCAGCCTGGATGAGATTCCCCAGTTGTGGAATGTTATCTGCGGCGATATGAGCCTGGTGGGTCCGCGGCCGATTGTGACCGACGAAGTGCCCAAATACGGGCCGTATTACGCGTTCTATACTATGGTAAAGCCCGGCATTACCGGCTTGTGGCAGGTTTCGGGCCGCAACAATACCACGTACGATGAACGCGTGCAGCTCGATGCCTACTACGTGCGGAACTGGTCGCCGTGGATGGATATCGTGCTGTTATTCAAAACGATTCGCATCGTGCTATTCGCGAAGGGTGCATATTGATGGCGGTCTGCCGCACGCGACCCGGATGTCGAACGGCCAAGCTTTGATCGTATTGAACAGGCTGACCTGCTGACCCCGCGTGTTCTGGTTACCCGCTCATCGTGTTCCTTGTCGCCATGATCGCAAAACGTTACAAGCAATTGCGAAAACTGGCGAAGGTGCTCGCGAACCCGGTCTATCGCGCCTCGTTTTTTCGAGCCGGTGTGGCGGCTGGTGTCGAGCATGAGCCGCTGTTAAAGAGCCTCCGGTTCGCGACAGTGGTCGACATCGGCGCCAATCGCGGGCAATTT
>JAXMBH010000009.1:0-236304 GCA_046349975.1 Pirellulales bacterium | reverse complement strand
GTCTCTTCGATCTGCTGCGGGCGTTTCGCCCCGCAGAGCGCGGTCGTGATGCCCGCCTGATGAATCGTCCAGTTCACCACGAGTGGGGCCACCGTGTGCGCGCGCATCGCCGCGGCCTCGCGCAAGCGATCGACAAAGTCCTGGTTGCGTTCCCATTCGTCGCCAACGTAACCCGGATTTTTGCGGCGGCTATCAAGCGAATCGAGACCTGCCTCGCGGTTGAGCCGGCCCGCCAGGATTCCCTTCATCAGCGGCCAGTACACCATTACCGAAACATTGTGCTCGCGGCACCACGGAATCGTCTCCTGCTGGATCCCGCGCTGCAGCATGTTGTACGGCATCTGGGTCGCCACGATCGGGCACGCGGCCGCGAACTCCTGCATCTGCTCGACCGTGAAATTCGAGATCCCGACCGACCGCGTCTTGCCGGCTTCCATCAGTTCGCGCAGCGCACCGGCCGATTCCGCGAGCGGCACATTCTCATCCGGCGTATGCAGATATAGTAACTCAACACGATCGGTGCCCAACCGGCGCAGCGACTCGTCGCATTCCGCCTTGAGCCGCTCCGGCCGGCAGTCGGTCACCATTTCCTCGCCTTCGTAATGAATGCCGCACTTCGTCGCGAGTACGACTTCGTCGCGACGGTCGCCGAGCGCCCGCCGTATGAGGTTCTCACTCTCGCCGTTCGGACCGTATACGTACGCCGTATCGAGGTGGTTGATGCCAACATCAAAGCACTTCTGAATCGTGGCGATGCTGTCGGCATCATTGACACCAAGCGTCGTGACGCCGGCAATCGGCCAACAGCCGAGCGCAACAGCCGATACAGTGAGGCCTGAATTTCCCAAAGGTCGCTGATCAAATGACTTCACCATTGATTGCCTCGTGTGCTCGCTATCGCTCTGCCGTCCGGACTGGTCGCTTCAGCGACCAGTGAAAGCACAGAAGACAGATGGCCCGCAGAATGCCTCGCGATTGTAGTCTATACATCAGCGCGAAGAAGGCGACGCGAGAGCCGGCCGGCTCGGCATGTACAGACAACAATCATCCGGGCACACATCATGGCTGGGCCCGAGCTTGCCGAGCGCCAACCGATTCGGCGCGTTCGACATCCGCTCCTCGATCAATTCGCGAATCATGCTAATGAATCGCGGATGCGCACCCACCGTCGCCGCGCGCACAAGATTGACGCCGAGCTCTCCGGCAACTCGCCGTGCTTCCGTGTCGAGATCGTAGAGCACTTCCAAATGGTCGGAAATGAAACCGATCGGTACGACGACGACATCTCGCACGCTGTGCCCACTCGCGGTGTCGCGCAGAAAATCGCAGATGTCTGGCTCCAACCACGGTTGTTGCGGCGGGCCGCTGCGGCTTTGATAGACGAGCCGCCAATTCGTTTTGCCGACGCCTTCCGCAACTAACCGACTCGCCTCGTGCAGTTGCTCTTCGTAGCGACAGCCGGCTGCCATGGCCGCTGGAATGCTGTGCGCCGTAAATACGAGCAGCGCGTCGCCGCGGCGATCTTCCGGCACTCGCTCCAGTGCGGCGCGCGTGTTCTCGACCATGGGTTCGATGAATCCCGGGTGGTTGAAAAAAACTCGCAGCTTGTGAACTTCTGGCGGCTGTACACCGGATAGTGCGCCGACATTGCCAATGTTCTCGGCAGGCAAGCCGCCGGGTACCGCCCGCAGCGTAGTCGCTACGACTTGCTGCGCTGCCGCGATGTTCTCCCGATATTGCCGGCAGCCCGAGTACGAACTGTACGCACTCGTGAAGAACGCCAGCGACTTCCGCACGCCGTCGGCCGCCATCTGCCGCAGCGTGTCTTCCAGCAGCGGGTGCCAATTTCGATTGCCCCAGTAAACTGGCAGCTTCGGCCCATGTGCGGCGAGCTCTTTTTCCAGCGCCGCAATCAACGCCCGATTTTGATCATTGATCGGGCTCCGCCCACCGAAGTGGTAATAGTGCTCGGCCACCTCGAGCATTCGCTCCCGCGGCACATTGCGCCCGCGGAGTACATTTTCCAAGAACGGCAGCACATCCTCACGCTGGTCGGGCCCGCCAAAAGAAACGACCAGCAGCGCGTCGTAAGAATCAGGCATGGGAACGGGTTGCTGGGTCGACGCCAGCGCGATGAATGCGGTTCCGGAGTGCAACGCACTCCCTGCTCCCCGCCCCCAGCTCCCTGCTACGGAAAAATGACCCCGACGGGACTCGAACCCGTGTTACCGGCGTGAAAGGCCGGTGTCCTAGACCGCTAGACGACGGGGCCAGCGCATGAGAACACCAATGTCCGGCGATAACGTCGCCGCGGACTGGCCCGAATGATCAACGATCATCCGCGGCGATGGCGAATCAACGATAGCTGAATTAGCTGTATAGGGCGACAGCGGCGACACGTCAAGGCAGTCGCACCGCAACCGGCTTGAAACGACGCTGAGCGCCACTGACTCGCGGCTCGCTTCGCCACGCAGGGGGGTTCCGGGCAGCAGCAGCGGGGCGCTTTGTGAGATGAACTTGACTGCGAGAAGAAGGCAGCGTTCGCCGTGCTCAATTCGGCGGACCAGCGTTAGCGAGCTTCGCAAAACAGCGGTGCAAGAAGGATGCTAGCAGCCAACAAGCTTGCAGAAGAGAGCGGGGTCACTCACCCCTAGAGAGCGGAGAGGGCGACGCCTACGTGGCCGTGTTCGAACCATCCTTCTGCGTCAACGAAGACTCATCGGGCTTCTGTTGATTTCGACGAATGGCTTCATACACTTCATTACGATGCACGGGCACTTCCTTCGGCGCTTCCACGCCGAGGCGCACCTTGTCGCCGCGAATTTCTACGACGACGATCGTAATATCATCATTGATGATGATGCTCTCGTTCTTTTTCCGTGATAGAACTAACATGCTCGATTCCTTCCAGCGGTGCCCGTAGGCGGTAAGTTGGCGTACTGCTCGACCCAATGCCGGTCACATCCAGAGCCCACGGCCCATGGAATTAGGGATGTTTCCACTTGTGTCGCAGACGACCCCTTCAATCCACTCTACGTGGTGCCGGGGGCTAGTCAAGGAAAGAACGCCCGGGAAAGACCGGATTTCCCGCTCCCTTGCTGGCATTTGGCATAAGATTTGGACCAACGGTGCTGGTTGGGCCCGGCTGGCCGCGCTCCTATTCCCAAGGCCTCTGCACCCGGCCGGCGTGGCCTAACTGCTTTCATGGCAACTGGATAGGACGGCCTTGCCAGGCGCTTAGTTCGCAGGACCAGCCCAGTAGGTGACTTCCCATAGTGCCGCCGTCCACTGCCGGATATGCCGACTTTGCCGACGCCCAGTGCACGCAGGGCTTGGCGAAATAAACGCGACTACGAAAGCAGCAGCAGCCGGACAATCTGGCACAAATTCACGCACTTAATTGCAATCCAAGGGTGACTGGGGGGCCGACCGCGAACCGACGTCGTGACCCGGGTTGACTACGCATTAAACGCCTCTCAGAACCTTTCTGTCGTCAATTGAACGTGATCAATCTGACAATCGAATCGCGCACGCGCACGCCAACGAGTCCAATGTGCAGCGCTACCGCATCCACTTCGAACAGCACCGTGTGAAGCAAATCGGCAAATTACTTCGCCTTCGCAGGCACCCCCAGCGGAATGAATGGGCGCAAGCGGGCCTGGTCGCCAGCGCTACAGACCAAGTGCGCTGCCAGCAAGAAAATGTTGTGCGCGCAAATTCAGCCCGTTGCAGACTAATCTCTCATCCCCCTATAATTGCTTCGCAAGCAGCCAGCAGCCCACGCCTCGTCGCCTTCGAGCGGCCAACTGCCGTAATCACGGTGTGCGTGGGGACTCCGTTCTCTCTGCCCCCTTTGCCAAGTTTGTCAGGAACATCGTCGGCCCCATGATCAACGAAATGAAGGCGGTCTGGCCCTGGATGGGCAATGTCGTGGAAGCGGTTTATACCGTGGGCCATGGCATGTGGGTCACATTCCGAACTTGGATCAAGACCTACCGGCCGGAACGCAAGACCTTCACCGAGCACTTCGAGTATCCCGAGTTGCCGGTGCCGGTCGCGCCGCGGTATCGCGGGTTTCATCGCTTCGATCTCACGACATGCATCGCGTGCGATCAGTGCGCAAAGGCGTGCCCGGTCGATTGCATTTACATCGGTAAAGAGCGCGTCGAGACCGGCAAAGGTTTCAAGATCACCGGCTACGCGATCGATTACTCGAAGTGCATGTTTTGCGCGCTGTGCGTTGAGCCCTGCCCGGTGGATTGCATTTTTATGGGCGCCACACACGACTTGAGTTGTTACAGCCGCGACGGCTGTATCGTCGATTTCTCGCGGCTGCCGCTCGATGTCGCGTGGGGCCGTGCGTCGCTGAATCCCACGGCCGTCGCCGATTCAAAAGTCATCACCGAACCCGTCCACGGCGGACCAAATCAATAGGATAAAATCTGTCCACAGTCCGTTGTCCATCGTCCGTTGATGACAGCGGCTGTCACCAGTAGCAACGGACAACTGACCACGGACCACGGACAAACGCCATGGCCTCCCCCACCGCAATCGCCGCATACGTTGCCCTGTTCGCACTCACAGGCTTCCTGTTCCTGTTTGCGAACCTGGTACTGGGCTGGCTCGTGCGGCCGCGGTTGCCGAACGTTGAGAAACTCGAGGTCTACGAATGCGGCGAGCCCACGATTGGCTCGAGCTTCGTGCAATTCGACTTGCGGTTTTACGTGGTCGCGCTACTGTTCATCATTTTCGACGTCGAAGTCGCGTTCTTCTTCCCCTGGGCGGCAGTTTACGGCAAAGCGACGCAGCTCGCCGCGGGCCCGCCGGCAGCCGTGGCGGAAGCGAATCCAGAAGCAGCGAACGCCGCCATTGCCGCCCGGCTGACCGAGCTCGGCCTCCGCGACGCTGGCGCCGCCACGCCCGATAGCGCTGAACTCCGCCAAGCCGCCCGCTTGCTGTCGAAAACCTCGTTTGCCGATATCCTCGTGTTCTTCGCCGTGCTGCTCGTGGGCTTCGCGTACGTCTGGAAGCGCGGCGACCTCGATTGGGTGCGTGCCCTCGCGCGCGACCGAGCCCAGCCGGCTCATCGTCCGCCCGTTCCGCGAGCCATCGAACCAAGTCAATCCATTCTGTCGGCGTAGCGTCGCAATCGATGCTGCCCGAACTCCAGTTTCCGCGCCGCACTGCTTTAACCACTGATTGCAATCATGGCTGGCCCGTCTTTCGTCGACCAATTGAAGTCCAAATTCGGCGATAAAATCGCCGGCGCGAATCTCGAAAACATCGATCCCTGGATCGAAGTCACTCCGGCCGGACTGCTCGAAGTTTGCCGCCACTTGCGCGATGAGCCGTCGCTGGCCTTTGACTACCTGAGCTGCATTTCAGGCGTCGACTATCTCCACACCGACGCCAAGAAAGCCGCCAAGAGCGAATGGCAGCCGCACACCGAAGTTGTCTATCACCTCTACAGCATGAAGCACAAGCACAGCCTCGTGTTGAAAGTGATTCTGCCGCGATGGAAAGGCGACATACCTGGCGACTTGCCCGAACTGCCGAGCGTCTCCGGCCTGTGGAGCACGGCCGATTGGCACGAACGCGAAGTGTACGACCTCTCCGGCGTGTTCTTCACCAACCATCCCAACCTCCGGCGCATCCTCTGCCCCGAAGACTGGGTCGGCCACCCGCTCCGCAAAGACTACGAGATGCCGCTGGAGTATCACGGGATTCGAGGGAGATAGTCGATAGTCCGTAGTTCGTTGTCCGTAGTCCGCTGCAATTAAAGAACAATGGCGCGCACGAACTTCGAGAATTTACACGTCTATCGATTGGCCGAGAAATTGGCCGACTTAATTTGGCGCATCGTTTTGAATTGGCCCCATTTCGCGCGTGACACAGTAGGAAAGCAATTAGTTCGTGCAATCGACAGCGTCGGAGCAAACATTGCAGAAGGGTCCGGAAGGAAAGCATTTCAAGACAATCGTCGGTACGTTCGAATTGCCCGAGGTTCACTTAACGAGACTCAACATTGGCTGCGCCGTGCCTACAACCGCAAACTATTAAGCGCAAACGAAGTTGCCGAATTAAAGTGCATCATGGATGAGTTAGCGCCTCGATTGAACGCCTACCTAAAATCGATTGGTCCTACGCCAGCATCAACTGCCACGGACAACGAACAACGGACAACGGACAAATAAATGCCCGCCACAATTGAAGACCCCCGCATCATCGAGTTCGACGTCCGTACGGACGAAATGCTCGTCAACATGGGCCCGCAGCATCCGAGCACGCACGGCGTGTTACGCTTGGTGCTGCGTACCGATGGCGAAATCGTCTCCGAGACCGTGCCGCACATCGGCTATCTGCACCGCTGCGCGGAGAAAATTGGCGAGAACCTTACGCCCCGCCAGTGGATTCCGTACACCGACCGGATGGATTACCTCGCCGGCATGAACATGAACCTCGGCTGGGCTCTCACCGTCGAGAAGCTCATGGGTTACCGCGTGCCCGAACGCGGGCGCCACCTCCGCGTCCTGATCTGCGAGCTCAACCGCATCGCCAGCCACCTTGTTGGCATGGGCGCGTACGGCCTCGACCTCGGCACGTTCAGCCCGTTCCTGTACGCCTTCCGCGAACGCGAAAAAATTCTCAACCTGTTCGAAGCCTGCTGCGGCGCCCGCCTCACGTACAGCTACCTTACACCCGGCGGAGCGACCGCCGACCTCCCCCGCGGCTGGCTCCAGCAGCTCGAACAGTTCCTTGATGAGTTCATGCCGATCATCGAGGAGTACCACACGCTGCTCACGACGAATTCGATTTTCGTCAAGCGCACCGCCGGCATCGGCATCCTTCCGCCCGAAATGGCGATCGATTTCGGCACCAGCGGCCCCGTGCTCCGCGGCAGCGGCGTCGATCACGACATGCGCCGCGACGGCGAAGAGATCTACACGTCGATGTACGACGGCTACGCGTTCGAGGTCGTCTGCGAGCGCAACGGCCACTACCCGCGCGACCACAAATACCCGCCCGTGCCGCACGAAGCCGTCCTCGGCGACTGCTGGCACCGCTTCTATGTGCGGATGCTCGAGGTCGTGCAGAGCGTCGACCTCTGCCGCCAGGCCATCGACCGCTATAGCACTTCCACCGGCAGCCACGGCGAACCGCTGAAGCTCACCACGAAACTGCCCAAGGGCGAGTGCTATCTCGAAACGGAAGCCCCCAAAGGTCAAATGGGCTTCTACATCGTCAGCAACGGCGACTCGATCCCCTGGCGCGTGCGAGCCCGCAGCAGCAGCTTCTGCAACCTCTCGGTGACCAACACGCTCTGCAAAGGCTGCCTCATCGCCGACGTACCCGCGATCGTCGGCTCACTCGATATCGTGATGGGCGAAATCGATCGCTAGTCGGGCATCACAGCGGCCGAATGGCGAGAGTACATTTCGAGCGAATCCACGGCGGTGTCGTAGACAGCCTATTTCGCACCCAACGCCGCAATATCTGCCTCCACCATCAACTTCACGAGCCCTTTGAACGTAACCGTCGGCCGCCAACCCAGCTGCTCACGCGCATAACTCGAATCGCCCTGCATCAAGTCGACTTCCGCCGGGCGAAAATAACGCGGGTCGATGCGCACGCGAATCTTGCCCTTCGCATCGACGCCCACTTCTTTCATTTCGGCGCCATCCCAGCGAATGGGAATACCGGCCAGTTCGAACGCCAGTTCACAGAACTCGCGCACCGAGTGCGACTCGCCCGTGGCGATGACAAAATCCTCCGGCGCGTCGGCCTGCAGCATCAGCCACATGGCGTTCACGTAATCGGCTGCGTAGCCCCAATCGCGGCGGGCCGCCAGGTTGCCGAGATACAAACAATCCTGCAGCCCGGCTCGAATGCGGGCGACGCCCCGCGTAATCTTGCGGGTGACGAACGTCTCGCCCCGCCGCGGCGACTCGTGATTGAACATGATCCCGTTCACGGCAAATAGGCCGTACGACTCGCGATAATTGCGCGTCGCCCCGAACGCGAACACCTTCGCACACGCGTACGGGCTGCGCGGATGAAACGGCGTCCGCTCGGTCTGCGGCACTTCCGCCACCTTGCCGTACATCTCAGAGGACGACGCCTGATAAAACCGGCACTTCAGCCCCGTCTCGCGAATCGCCTCGAGCAACCGAATGCACCCGATGCCGGTGATCTCCGACGTGTACTCCGGAATATCGAAGCTCACCCGCACATGCGACTGCGCGCCGAGATTGTAGATTTCGTCTGGGCGCGTCGTCTTCACGATTTGATCGAGCGACGAGCCATCGGCCAGGTCGCCGTACACCAGCCGCAACCGCACATCCTCTTCATGCGGATCCTGATAGATATGGTCGATCCGGCTCGTATTGAACGACGACGACCGCCGCACCATGCCGAACACTTCGTAGCCTTTGCCCAGCAGCAGCTCGGCCAGGTACGAGCCATCTTGCCCCGTGATTCCCGTGATCAGAGCCCGCTTGCCATTGTTCGCTGGATACGTTCGTGCCATCCGGCCATTTTAGATTGAATCGCAGGCGCGACCAAGCGGACCAGGAATAGAATTGGTCAGTAATATGTGCATGGCAGACGCAATTTGACCCCACTCATCGACTTAAGCAGTCGCCTGATCAGTGGGCCATTCGAACTGCGAAGCAGTTCCACTCCAAAGCCCAGGGTACAATCCCGGTTGCCGGGATCGCACCCTGGGTGACGATGTCGCAAGCATACTTTTACACCGAAAGTGTTAAACGTGCACACGAACGTGTGTAACTCTTTCAGAGTAAACTGAGGCACCCGAATTTCGCTCCCAAGGTGCGCAGCTGCGCTGCGACCCTGGGCTTTGGAGTTGAACGCCGTTGGCGTTCGCAAACGTCGCGACAAAACTGAATTGCTGCAAAATCCGCTGTCGACGAAACGCGAATCACTCACTCCGCATTCGCCGGCACTTGCAGTTCCTTGCGCAACCGATCCAGCTCGGCGCGCATCTCGGCCTGCAGCTGCACATACTCCGGCTTGCCGTACACGCTGTTGAGCTCGTGCGGGTCCTTGTCGAGATCGTACAGCTCCCACTCATCGAGCGTATAGAAATGAATGAGCTTGGCGTGCCCGTTTGTCACGCCTTCATGCTTCGCCACATGGTGGTCGGCGTCTTTATCTTCGTAGAAGTGATAGTAGAACGACTTCCGCCAATCGGCCGGCGTCGTGCCGCGCAGCACCGGCGCCAGGCTGCGGCCCTGCATTTCCTTCGGAATCGCCGTGCCCGCCGCTTCCAGGAAGGTGGGCGCAAAATCGACATTCGACACAATATGATCTTCCGTCGAACCCGGCTTGATCACGCCCGGCCAGCGCACGACGAGCGGCGTCCGCAGCGATTCCTCGTACATGAATCGCTTGTCGAACCAGCCGTGTTCACCCAAGTAGAAGCCCTGGTCGCTCGTGTAGACGACGATCGTGTTCTTCGCCAGGCCGTTGTCGTCGAGATATTTCAGCAGCGCACCAACACTGTCATCGACCGACTCCACACACCGCAAGTAATCCTTCATATAGAGCTGATAGAACCACCGCGTGCGTTCGTCGCCCTGCGGGTTCGCGGCGTCGAATTTCTCGCGCCGCGGGTCGACCAGCCGCTCCCAGGCCGCGCGGTCCTCGTCGCTCAGGCGATTGAACAACTGCCTCCGCGCGGGGTTGTCCTTCTGCCACAGTTTCAAATCGCTGGGCGGGTTCATTTGGCTGATCCGCATATCGGCCTTGTGGGCCGCCGTGCCGCGGTTCGCATAGTCATCGAACAGCGTCGCGGGCTCGGGGAATTTCTCATCTTCGCGGTCGCCCAGCTTTGCCGCGAGCGGCTGCCACGGCCGGTGCGGCGCCTTGTGCTGCACCATGAGCGCGAACGGCCGCTGCGGATCGCGCTTCTTCTTCAGCCAGTCAATCGCCTCGTCGGTGACCACGTTCGTCACGTAACCGGGAATCGTCCGCTTGCCGCGGGCGGTGAGAAAATCCGGGCGGTAATACTGCCCCTGCCCGACCAGCACTTCCCAGGCATCGAACCCCGTCGGCTCGCTCACGAGGTGCCACTTGCCGAAGATCGCCGTTTGATAGCCGGCGAGCCGCAGCAGCTTGGGAAACGTCACCTGGTCGCCGTCGAATGTGCTCCGCGTGTTCGCATAGAAGCCATTCTTGTGGCTGTATTTGCCCGTGAGGATGCAGGCCCGGCTTGGCCCGCACAGGGAGTTGGTCACATAGCAGCGATCGAACCGCATGCCCTCCTTCGCAATACGATCGATGTTCGGCGTCTGGTTGAGCCCGGTGCCATAGCAACTGACCGCCTGAAGCGCATGGTCGTCGCTCATGATGAACAGAATATTCGGCCGCTCAGCCGAAAGCGCGGGGAGCGTGGAGCTGAGAGCGAAGAGAAAGAAAAACGCGATCGGAGCTAATAGCTGAAGATTACTAGAGACGCGAACAAGAAGCAGATTCTTCGTCTCCATGCTCCCCGCTCCAAGCTCCCCGCTGAGAAGTGCCGCTGGAGGGAGTTGAACCCCCACCCACTTGCGTGGACATGGACCTGAACCATGCGCGTCTGCCAATTCCGCCACAGCGGCTCTGTGGAGTGCTGATTGTAGCATTCCTACTGCCACTTGGCCAAGCGGCTTATGGAAGGTCCGTGGTCAGTCGTCCGTGGTCCGTTGCAGTAATACCCCGGCGGCACCGCAACAACGAACAACGGACAACGAACAACGGACAACGAACAACGGACAACGAACAACGGACAACGGACAACGGACAACGGACAACGGACAACCGAAAACGGACAACGGACAACGGACAACGAACAACGAACAACGAACAACAACCCAAAAAAAACCGCCGCAGCGAATTGCTCCGCTGCGGCGGCTGTTACTTCCGTTCGAACGACACAGTCGTCACTACTGATTGTTATCCACTTCACGCCCGTTGCGGGTGATGCTGTGGATGTACACGTCCTTGTCAACGTTGTCGTTGACGCTTTCCGAGTGCGCATCGGCATAGCCATGAATGACCACGCCCGGGTG
Source organism: Pirellulales bacterium (assembly GCA_046349975.1). GTDB lineage: Bacteria > Planctomycetota > Planctomycetia > Pirellulales > Lacipirellulaceae > JABDGM01. The sequence goes on along the minus strand of JAXMBH010000009.1, from coordinate 225,235 downwards.
CCGACTGCTGGGGCCCCAGATACGAGCATTACCGTGCGGATTGGTCGCCTGGTAGTACTTCGTCGTGGTGTTCTTCGTGTCGCCCTTGTTCAGAGCGGTGTCGCAATTGCCCGTGCAGGTCCAGAAGATCTGATTGCTGGCTGTTGCGGTGCTGCCCTGTGGCCCTGTAGCTTGCGGCCAGGCGCCCACGACATACGATGCCAAGCCACTGTACCACGCAGTCAGCGTTTCTTCACGGCTTTCGCAGATCAAGGCGACCTTCGACGTGCCGTCCGACAGGCTCTGGAAGCCCAAGCCGAGCTTCTGAACCCTGCCACCGACTACACCGGGGAACGGCAAACCGCCGTTACCACAATATGCACCCGTCGCACAGTTCTTACCGGTTGTTGAACCGGCAGCACTCGGCAAACCGCTTTCCAAGTGGCCGTTCGTCGAGGGTGGGTAATAATGCGTGGCGGAAAGGGCCATATAGTTGCCCGTCGCGACCTTGTTTGTACCGCCCGTGGCAGCCCAACCAGGGAAGTTCGACGTGGCAACGTCTTCTTCACCGGGGAAGCTCGGGCACACCAGTCCCGAAATCTTCGTCGCGAAGATGTACGGATTCGCAGTCGACGGTGCACTGCCGGGTTGCTGCGTGGCACCGCTCACACCGCTGGCGAATGCCGCGTCTTGCAACTTGCCGAGGCGAGTCGTACCCACGGTCTGCGTCAGCTTATCGTACAGCGTGCCTTCTTCCATGAACGGCAGAATCTGCACAATCCAGCTGTAGCCGTCGCCCGATTGGCCGGCGTACCAGTTCGGCACACCGTTAACGAGCGTACCGGCAGTGCCCAGCGCGCCATACTTTTGAATGGTGCTGATGCCGGTCGCCGTCGGCAGTCCAATCGGCGCCGTCGAAGCCAGCGGCAACGCCTTCCGCGTGTCATGGTGATTCTGCAGCGCGATCAGCAATTGCTTGTTGTTGTTCAAGCATTGGTTGCGCCGAGCCGCTTCACGAGCGGCCTGGATTGCGGGTAGCAGTAACGCTACCAAGATGCCGATGATCGCGATGACCACCAGCAGCTCGACGAGCGTAAAAGCTCGTCTGCGATTGCGAGTTGCCTCCATCACAAAACCTCCTGAAGAAAAAAATGAAACGAAAATGAGGATGAAACAGAAAATATCACCGGCCTACGAGGCCAGCGCCTCTTCGTCGTCACCTGTGAATCGTTGAATAAGACTGATAAGTAAACGGCGCGCGACGAACCAGCCATTGAATCGGCCGTCCGCAAAGCCGCCCTCTTGAAATTCCAGCCCAGCCCCTCCAGCGCGCCACGCGGTCAGAGCGCCGCGCAGGGTAATACCCAAAGTCTATTCGCCAACTGGCTGTGCTGTCAACGAAATCTCTATGAATTACGTGCGAATTCGCGGCCGCGGCGTGGTTTGACCCCAGCCCATTTGCCCGGCCATGTCATCATTCCAGCTCCCGCAACGGAGACATTCGAGCCGTTTGACCAAGCAATCGCACATGCCTGGACACCAGAAGCAATTTGAGAACCGGGGGCTAGCCACCCAGTGGGTACCCGGCGGCTGATCCGATTAGCCGGCGGGCGCTAGCCCGCGGTTTCCCAATAAACTCGGGGGGCGCGTCTAACTCCGACACAACGGCGATTCCGCCCGCTCCTTGACGCCACGCCGCTTAGGGCCAGAATTCCTATTTGAGCTCAATTCAGCCGCAATTTTACGCGGTCGAAGTCCGCGCTCCGCCGCAAACCCCCGCGAACGTTTGTGACCACCCAAATCCACGTCCTCCTCGGCCCAGCCGGCTCGGGCAAGACCGAGGAACTCCTGACACGCTATTGCCACTCCCTAAATGGGGGAGGCCCCGGCGGCTTCGGCCGGTCGCTCTGGCTGGCGCCCACCGGTCGTGCGGCGGAGCACATTCGCGAGCAGCTGGCCGGCCGCCTGCATTCGGCCTGCCTGGCTCCCGGCGTCACAACGTTTATCCGCCTCGCCGACGAGATCGTGGCCGCAGCCCCCCAGCGCCGGCGGCGCATCTCGCGGCCACTCGAGCGCGAACTGCTGCGCCGAGTCGTGGCGTCGGCCAGCGAAACCCGACAACTCGCCTTCTTCGCCGCCGCCGCCCAGCGCGCCGGCTTCGTCGACTTGCTGATGGGGCACTTTCGCGAGCTTCGGCAACGCGCGGTAAGCCCACAGGCCTACTCGCAAGCCACCGCCCAGCGCGGCGCCGCGGCACGCCCACGCGAACTCGCCGCGCTGTACGCTCTTTACATGCAACAACTCGACAAGCACCAACTGCTTGACGCGCCGGGCGTGCCGATCGCGGCCCGCGACGCCCTCGCCGCCGGAACGTGCCCGCTGTACCGCGACCTCGACTTGCTCGTGGTCGATGGGTTCACGGACTTCACGCATATCGAGTTCGACACACTCCGCCAACTGGCGGCACGAGCGCGAGCCGTGTGCATTTCGCTGCCATGCGACAGCGCGCCGGCGACTGCCCACAAACGACGCAGCGAAACGCTCTCGGTCGAGCGGGCTGAACTATTTGCCAAGCCCACCGCCACGCTGCACGCGCTCGAACGCGTGTTTCCGCAGCTCAGCCGGCAGACGCTCCCCCGCCGTCCGGCGGCGAACGCGGCGCTCGGCTACCTCGCCGACCAGATCTTTCGTCATCCGCCGGTCGAGCCGCCGCAGCCGGTGCTCGACGCCCTGCCCGCGGTCGAAATCGTCGCCGCCGCCAGCGCGCACGACGAGATCGTGCAAATCGCCCGCCGCATCAAGCGGCTGCTCACTCGGCCGGCGAAATCGCCAGCGCAACCATTTGGTTCGCCAACGCAACCAAGCGACATCGTTGTGGTCTTCCGGTCGGTTGCCGACGCCGCGCCGCGTGTCGCTGAGGTCTTCACGCGGTTCGGCATTCCGCACGCGATCGAGTCGGCGCCGCCCGTCGCCACGGCCGCCGTGTTTCGCACGCTGCGAAACCTGCTATTGCTCGCCATCGAGGACTGGCCGTTTCGCCGCGTGGTGGGCGTCGTGACAAACAACACGCTCACGGCCATCGAGGAGGCCGGCCGCCGCGACGCCGATTGGCTCATTCGCGACTTGCAAATCGCCAGTGGCCGCGAGGCGCTGCTCGCGACTGTGGCCGCGCTAGCAGCGCAGCAACCGGACGTCGACAAACTCAGCGAACACGAGGCACGCCGAGTCGTGGCGGCCACCCAAGCGATCACCGTGCTGCAGAAACTTGCGACCGCACTCGCTCAACTGCCGACAGCGGCTACAGCGTTGAGTTGGGCCGCGGCGCTGGAGCGACTTGGCAAAGAACTCGGACTCTTTCCGTTCGGTGTCGACCTCGCCGCCGGGCAGCGCACCGAGCAATCGCTCTCCATCGACCCAATCGCGTGGAAAAGCATTGCGGCGCATCTGCGCGCGCTCGAACAACTCGATACTTCGCTGGGCGCTTGCCCGCGGCTTATCGATCGCGATGCGCTACTGACGCTACTCACCGAATTCGGCAACAAACAATCGCTGCCGCGTCTCCAGGAAGAGGCCGGCCGCGTGCGCGTGCTTTCGGCTCAATCGGTGCGCGGGCTCTCGGTGCGCCACGTGTTCCTCGCCGGCCTGTCGGAACAGGCCTTTCCTGCTGCTCCGCAATCCGGACAGCTCGCCAGCGACAGCGACTATCGTCTTCTCTCCGGCTCGCCGCGTTCAAAAAAAGGCTCGCGCGGCGAATTATCGTCACCAGAAGCAGCGCCCGCATCCACGCACTCGCAAGATGAAATGCTCCTCTTCCATGAGGTCGTCACGCGCGCTCGCGAATCGCTCACGCTCAGCTACCCAGCGATGGACGACAAGGCTCAGGAGCTGCCGCCGAGCCCATATGTGATCGAACTCGAGCGACTATTCCGCCATAGCGACCGCCAGATCCACCGGGCGCGGCCGCAGCTTTCGCCAATACCCCACGCGTTGGCAACCCGCGACGACGGAAAGGCCGACACGGCTGCTACCGCCACTCGCCCTGCCCTGCCGACTGCGGAAATCTTTAGCATCGCCGACTGGCGCATCCTCGCGACGAGTGAAGCGGCCCAAACCGACGGCGACGCCCGCCTGCTCGCCGGACTGTTCAAAAACGACACCACCCGCCGGCTCGGCCAAGCGATCGACTCCGGCATCCGCATCATTCACGCCCGCGCCCGCGGCGAAAAATTCGGCGCTTGCGAAGGCGTGCTCATCAGCCCCGCCGTCGCGGCGCGACTCGCCAAACGGTTCGGCAGCAAACACACCTGGAGCCCGAGCCAATTCGAAACGTACGCGGCCTGCCCGTACAAATTCTTCCTGCAATCGGTGCTCGGCCTCGAACCGCTCGGCGACCTCACGCTCGAAACCGACTTCGCCCGCCGCGGCAGCCTGATGCACCGGGTGCTCGCCGCATTCCACCGCAAGTACGGCGCGTCGCCCAGCGACTGGTCGGCCGTGTGGCGCGATGAAGCGCGGTTCTCCGCGGAGCTCAAGCGGGCACTCTCCGCAGCATTCGCCGGCTCGCCGCGCGAGGGCATCGACGCCGCGCTGTTGGAGCTCGACCGCCGCCAAATCGACAAATGGACCGACGCCTACCGCGATCAACACGAAAAATACCACGCCGCCTGGTCGAAGCTCGCCGAACCGCTCACGCCCACTCACTTCGAACTCCGCTTCGGTCGTAAGCACGCTGGCGAAGAGGAAATCGAAGATCCGAACTCCGTCGACAACTCGTTCCGGCTTGATATCGGCGGCGAGAAGATTCACATCGCCGGCCGCATCGATCGCATCGACGTCGGCCGCGCCGGCGGCCGCACCGTGTTCAACGTGATCGATTATAAATCGGGCCGCCGCCCCACGCTCACGGGCGACAAGATCGAATCCGGCGAGCGCCTGCAGCCCGCACTGTACGTGATGGCCGCCCAAGCGCTGGTCTTCGGCGACGACGCCGCCACGCCGCTGTGGACCGGCTATTGGTCGATGCAGAACGGCGTCACCACGCACAAGAGCTACTCGCTCCACTGCTCGGTCGAATCCGGCGAAGCGACCGACGCCTGGGAAGACTTGAAGCCGAAGGTGATCGCCCGCATCGGCGAGATTGTTCGCGCTGCTCGCCGTGGCGATTTTCCGATCGCCAGCCGCGACGTTCACTGCGCCAGCTACTGCGACTTCCGCACTGTGTGCCGAGTGGCGCAGGTTCGCAGCGTCGGGAAGATTTGGGAGCCTGCCGGCGATGCGTAGCATCGCGGCTATGGAACGCTATTGGAATGGAACGACCAAAGGGCTCAAGTTGAATTAGCATGCCGCCAGCCACTTTAACCACCGAACAGCAGCTTGCTCGCGACACGCGCGACGTGTCGGTATCGCTCTCCGCCGGCGCCGGTTGCGGCAAGACGCACGTGCTCACGTCGCGATTCCTCGCGCACCTCGATCCCGCGCCGGCCGACGGAGCGCAGCCAATCGACCTGCGGCAATTGATCGCGATCACGTTCACCGACGCGGCGGCTCGCGAAATGCGCTCCCGCATCCGCGCCGCCTGCTACGATCGCCTCGAAGATGCTTCGCTCAGCGACACCGACCGCGCCGCCTGGTTGCGATTGCTTCGCGAAATCGATTCGGCGCGGGTCAGCACGATCCACGCCTTCTGCACGGCCCTGCTCCGTTCGCACGCTGCCGAGGCCGGCCTCGATCCCACGTTCGGCGTGCTCGAGCCGGGCGAAGCCGACATGCTGCTGCAAGAAGTTCTCGACGACATTCTTCGCGAGCGACTGGCCAAGCACGACGCCGATACGCTCGACCTGGCGGCCGAGTTTGGCCGGCTCTCGCAGTTGAAAGACCGCGTTGCGACACTCGTCGAACAACGTCATCGCCCAGCATTCGCGCGCTGGTGCGCCGACCCGCATGAGGGAACGAGCGAAGCAGCGCTCGCCCAAGAAATGGTCGCCGCCTGGAAGACCCGCTACGATCGCGACGCCAGTCATTTTGCCGTGCAGAACGTCGTGGAGCAGGCGCCGCTCGCCGATATGCAGCGGCTGCTCGCCGCTGCAACCCCGTGCGCGGCCAGCAAGAATTTCCCCGCCGCAATTGCGACGTTGAGCGAACTGCTCGACCGCCTGCAGAAATCGCCCGAGCGCGTCACGATCTCGGACTTGGAATCGATCGCCAGCTGCGCCCGCGTGCAAGGCACATGCAAGAAAGACGACTGGGCGACGCCGGCAGACTTCGAAGCATACAAAGCCGCCTGCACGAAAGTGCGCGATGTCATTTCCAAGAGCAAGCCGCCCGTGTGGGATGAAACCGCCGCCCGCAATGCAGCGGTCCTCGGCGTGAAATTACTGCGCCTCGCCGCCGACGTCGCCGACAAGTATCAGGCCCGCAAACAGCGGCTCGCGAAGCTCGACTTCGACGACCAACTCACGCTCGCGCATCGCCTGCTCGCCGATCCTAAGAACGCGGCCGTACGCGATGCCCTATCGGCCGACCTGCGGCTACTGCTCGTCGATGAATTCCAAGACACCGATCCGCTGCAAGTCGACCTCATCAAGAAGATCTGCGGCGCCGGTTTCGATGAAGGCCGCCTGTTTTTCGTCGGCGACTTCAAGCAATCGATCTACCGCTTTCGCGGCGCGGTGCCGCCCGAGTTCCTTAAGCTCCGCAGCGAAGTCCCCGATCCTGGCCGCCTGCAACTCACATGCAACTTCCGCAGCCAACCCGGCGTGCTGCACTTCGTCAACGCTCTTTTCCACGACGCGTTCGACGGCTACGAGCCGCTCACCGCCCACCGCCCACCAGCCACCGCAGCCCCCGCCGTAGAATTTCTGTGGACAACAAACTCTCCCCTCCCTCGTAGGGAGGGGCTAGGTCGCTCGGGACTCGCCGTGGCGAGGGAGGGTTCGCCACGTGCAACATCCCCGGCCCCCCACAGCACCTCCGCCAAACCCACCACCGAACAACTGCGCCGGCGCGAAGCCACCGCGATTGCCCAGCGTCTGCGCGAGCTCATCGAAGGCGCCACCGGCGAAACACCCGTCATCGATCGCCACACGAACGCGCCGCGCCCACTTCGCCCCGGCGACGTCGCTATTCTCTTTCGCGCCCTCAGCGACGTGCGGCTCTACGAAGAAGCGCTCCGCGAGCAAGGCCTCGAATATTACCTGGTCGGCGGCCACGCGTTCTACGCCCAGCAGGAAGTCTTCGACGTGCTCAACCTCCTGCGCAGCGTCGCCAGCTCGGCCGACGACATCAGCCTCGCCGGCGTGCTCCGCAGCCCGTTCTTCGCCCTCACCGATGAGTCGCTCTTCTGGCTCGTCGAGCATGGCGGCACGCTCAACGCCGGCCTCTTCGCGAGCGAACCGCCACGCGAACTCTCCGGCGAAGAACAGGCCCGCGTGGTCGCCGCCGCGAGCACAATCGGCCGACTCCGCGCAATGAAAGACGTCGTGCCCGTCACCACGCTGCTCAACACGGCGCTCGACCTCACCGGCTACGATGCCGTGCTTGTCGCCGAATTCCTTGGCGAGCGCAAACTCGCCAACCTCTACAAGCTGGTCGAACAAGCCCGCACGGCCGACGCCAACGGCAACGACCTGAACGAGTTCATCACGCAACTCACCGAGTTCATCTCGCGGCCACCCAAAGAACCACTCGCTTCCACCAGCGCCGAAGCCGCCGACGTGATTCGCTTGATGACCATCCACCGCGCGAAGGGCCTGGAGTTTCCGTTCGTCATTGTGCCCGACCTCGATCGCCCGCCGCGGCCGGTCGGCCCCGACGCCGCGCTCGACGACAAACTCGGCCCGCTCGTCCGCTTGCCAAACGACGACCAGGACGAAAAAACGGCCACCGGCATGCTGCTGTTCGACGCTGCGGAACGCCTTGCCGAACTCGACGAACGCAAACGATTGTTGTACGTCGCTACGACGCGGGCTGCCGACTATTTGCTGTTGTCGACCAGCATCGATTCGCTCGACACACCCAAGAGCGATTGGATGAAGCTCATCGCCGCTCACTTCGACCTCACCACCGGCGAGTGCATCGGGCAGCTTCCCAACGGTTACGAAGCACCACGTGTCCACATCGCTCCACCGCGTGAAAATGCACCGCAGGCGGTGAGCCAAGCGCGGGGCCGCGACCTGCTGAAGATGCTTGACGACGCGCACGCCATGGCTGCCGACGGCGACGGCATCGTTCCGCCACATGCTGACGTGATTGCGGACGCCTCCATCCGGCGTCGACAATTCTCCTTCTCCAGCCTGGCGTCCGACAACGTTCGGGTCGAAGCCAACGCCGAAATTCGCGCGGATGCCGAAGCAGTGCCAGCAGCGATACTGGTCGCCGACAGCCGCTCGCAGCGGGCCATTGGCTTGGGCTTGCTCGTCCACGACGTGCTCGCCCGACTCGACTGTCGCCTGAACGATGAGGATCTCTCTGGCGAAATCACCGCGTGGTGCGAACATTTGGCCCCCGAATATGTCGATCAGGATGCAGCCACAGTGGCGGCAGCGGCCACTACGATGATTGCCCGCTTCGCCGCCTCGCCACGCGGCCGAGAACTGGCTAACGCCACCGCTGTACATCATGAAGTGGAATTCCTGCTACCCTGGACATCGGTCGGGGTGGCCGGGGTCGAGCGCAGCGAGCCCCCAGCGCGCGGGGTGCCTGGGGTCGAGCGCAGCGAGCCCCCAGTGCGCCGCCAAAAGAAGACGTCCCTCATTGAACCAACCACTCCAGCCGACACCCGCTACATCCGCGGCTACATCGATTACCTCTACTCCAACGAAGCCGGCGAGTGGCGCATCATCGACTACAAGACGAACGAAGTCGCCGCCAACGATGTCCAACGCATCAACCAACTCGCCGAACGTTACAAACCACAACTTTACGTCTACGCCCTCGCCGCCGAACAGGCCCTCCGCACGCCGCCGACCGAGTTGGTGCTCGAACTGCTCAGCGCCGGCCGCGAGATTATCATCCCCTGGAACGACGCGGCCCGCGCGGAAGCCACAGCACGCATCAACAAGTTGATGGCTGCAGCGACTGCCGACACATCCTCCCAACTAACGACTATCAACTAACGACTATCAACTAACAACTATCAACTAACGACTATCCACTATCAACTATCCTCTTCGCATGCCCGACCCCGCCGCTCAACGCACGTTCGCTCTCGAGATCGTGCGCAAGCTGCGCGCGGCGAACTTCGAGGCGCTCTGGGCGGGTGGTTGCGTCCGCGACCAGTTGCTCGGGATTACGCCGAAGGACTATGACGTCGCCACGAGCGCGACGCCCGACCAGATCCGCGACCTGTTCGGCCGGCGGCGCACGCTGCCGATCGGGGCGGCGTTCGGCGTCGTCACAGTCCTCGGTCCGCGGGCCGCCGGCCAAATCGAAGCTGCCACGTTTCGCCAGGACGCGGCGTACAGCGACGGCCGGCATCCCGACAGTGTGACGTTCACCAGCGCCGAACACGACGCCCAACGCCGCGACTTCACGATCAACGGCCTCTTCTTCGATCCGATTGCGGAGAAGGTTGTCGACTTCGTGGGGGGGCAAAATGACCTCGCAGCACGCACGATTCGCGCGATCGGCAACCCGCGCGAGCGACTGCACGAAGATAAATTGCGGATGCTGCGCGCGGTGCGCTTCGCAGCCACGTTCAACTTCGCGATCGAACCGATGACAATGCAGGCGATCCAGTCGATGGCCGCCGAGATCCGTGCCGTAAGTGCCGAGCGCAGCGGCATGGAAATGCGGCGGATGCTGCTGGACGCGAACCGCTCGCGGGCGATGACATTGCTGCGCGAGTCTGGTTTGCTCCGGTACGTGCTGCCTGAAATCGCCGCCCTCGCGGACGTGACTTTCGAGGACGTTCTCGCCGTTCTCGAGCGACTTGACACACCCACGATTGCCGTCATCATGGCGGCGATTCTTCGTGTCGCGCTGCCGCAAGCACGGCCACAGCAAGCGCAAGAAGCTGCTCGCCGGCTGCGATTTACGAAGCACGAAGGCGACCGCGCCGCGTGGCTCCTCCAAAAGTTGCCGGTCTTGGCGAAGGCGCATGAGCTTCCTTGGCCAACGATCCAGCGACTGCTAATCCACGACGGCGCCGAGGAAATCGTCGCCCTCCACGAAGCGATGGCGGGCCCCGGCGATGCGGCCGTTAAGTTTTGCCGCGAGCGATTGGCTTGGACACCGGAACTACTTAACCCTGCCCCGCTGCTGGACGGCGGCGCGCTAATCAGCCACGGTCTGAAGCCCAGCCCCGAGTTCTCAACACTGCTGGAGCGGGTTCGCGATGCGCAGCTGGTCGGCGAAATCAGTACCGCCGATGAGGCGATCGCCCTGGTCGACCGTTTGCGTGCTTCCTCCCACACGTTACGATAGTGGCACTCGAATCCCTGCCCCAATCGCAAGTGGGTGGCTGGGGTCGAGCCGAAGGCGAGCCCCCAGTGACGTGCCGCTTTATTTAAGTGTTCATGCCAGGCTTTCGTAATGTGAGAATTCAATGCTGCACTCTCTTTTGCTATTCGCCCAACAACCCACGCAGCCGCAAATCGATAGCATGTATGTGTTGATGCTCGTCGCGCGGCTCAGCCACATCCTGGGGGCCATCATCTTGCTGGGTGGGTTGTTCTATCTCCGTTCCGTTGCCGTGCCGCCGAGTGCGAGCAATGGCATCGCGCCGGCGGATCAATTCTTCGGTGGCCGCAGGGCCGTGTGGGCCAAGTGGACCGGCATCGCGACGGCGCTGTTGCTCGTGGCGGGGATTTTCAATTATGTGCTGATCATTAAGCAGCACGAGCGGCTGGATCCGTCCTATCACATGCTCATGGGACTCAAAATGCTGGCGGCAATCGGCGTGTTTCTGCTGGCGGCGCTCTTCGCCGGACGCACGTCGGCTGCCGACAAGATTCGCCAAAAGTGGCGGACGTGGTTGACACTGTGCGTCGTTCTCGGGATCGTTGCGGTCACGTTTGGAAGCGTCCTGCGGACGTATCCGCGGGTGAAAAAAGCCGATGCCAACGCCGCACCACAGTTGGTTGCCCCGGCAAACACTGCGACGCCGTAGCTGTTTTAGAAATTCTCTCCTGAGATCTAAACGTTAGCCCCCGGCCGAACCGGGGGCTGACGACTCGCGACATGCGACAACGGACGACGGACAACGGACGACTGGCCACTGAAGACTGACGACTTCTCATGGACAAAAAAGCCAAGAAACGCATCGACCTGCTTCACAAGAAAATGAACGATCTTCAGCAGCGGCTCTCCGGCGCTCGCAAACAGATGGATGATGAATCCGAAGTTCGCCAGCTCGAAGCCGACCTCGCCGCTGCCAAAGCCGAGATCGAGAAGCTCAAAGCGTCGTGATTAATCCGCTACTCCGGGTGCGATTCCAACCCACTTTCTTTCACATCGGCGGGCTGAGATGCTGTTGTTCGTTTTGGTGCACGCCTGGGCGGGTCAAATGGCTGAACATCGACGTCGACGTGAGATTTACTTGTCTTTTCTAGCTTGGCATTCGGGGACGGTTCCTCGAACGGTGTATGTGCAGGCTCTCCAGTTTCTGGATCTACATGGTCTGTGGCAGTTGGCGGCTGCGTCTCGATAATCAGCCCGTCGTGCGCGGGAGTACGGCCGTATACGCCCGCAGGTTGTGGAAAGCCGAATGGGTTTGCCCCAAAGGGACTCGGTCCCGGCACGGGCGTATTGAAGAAGCCCAGTCCATCGGCTTCGTTCTCGAGCACTTTGAGTTGGAGGTCGACGATTTCTTGTTTCTTGTCGATGCGCTTTTGGTACTGGGCCCGCAGCTTCTTGACTCGCTCCTCGACCTTCTTCAGTTCGGTTTCGCGGCCTTTCATATCTTCATCGAATGTTTTGTTGAGCAGCGCAGTGAGCTTCTTCCGCGCGGCCGACTTGGCTTCGTCGGTCGTCGCATCGCGAAGCTCAGCGGCGGCGGCATCGATTGCCGGCGATACGCCCGCTGTTCGGTATTGGAACCTCAACTGGGGTGCGGCGATGACCGCCGGAGCCTGCGCCCACAGAACGTTCGGGGGCGCTTGCGCGGGTACCGCCGTCGACACCGGCGGAGGAACTTCGATCGGAACGGAAGATTGAGCGGCCGCATACTTGCTGGCGGCGACCCCCAACAAGCTGATGATCAAGACGCCACACATCCAGAATTTTATTTTCATAATCTGGTCCTTTACGGGGTTGGTTGGCCGTTGTTTGTTTCCAGTTGGTCGAGCGCGCGCGAAGCTTCCTTCAGATCCTGCTGCCAGCGATCGCCGGTGATGCCGAAGCGATATTGCGGCAGCGGCTCGGTGGTCACCTGCGTGCGCGCTGACGCGAGGTCGGTTAAGAAGTACGTGTCATCCGCACGGAGTAGTTGCAGTTCGTGTTTATCGGCGTCGGTTATGCCGTTCGCTGGAGCGTCGTGAGACGCAACTTGTGGCGCTGCAACCGCTGTCGGGGTATTGGTGTTGGTGGACACCGGCCGCTCTTTCCACCACCAAGTTGTGGCGGCGATGCAGACCACAGCGGCCACTCCTGCAGCGACGATCGTGCTCTTGCGTCTCACGATGCGCGACCAACCGCGGAATCGCCTGCGGCGGAGACCGTCGCGCTGCACGCGGCTGAGCAGCGACGCGAGGGCGTCTTGCACGTCGTCGGCCGTGGCGAAGCGTTGGCCAGGCTTCTTTTCCAGGAGGCGATCGATGAGATCGGCAACCTCGTCGGGAATGTCTTTGTTCACCTGCCACACCGGCCGGTGCAGCTCCTGGCAGATGCGGTGGAGAATGCCCATGGCTGTCGAGCCGCGGAACGGCGGGTGACCAGTGGCCATGAAGTACAGCACGGCGCCGAGGCTGAACAGGTCGGAGCGATGATCGATGAGTTCGCCGCGGGCTTGCTCGGGCGACATGTAATGCGGTGTGCCGGCGAGGATGCCCGTGCGAGTGAGGCTGGCGTCGTCAATCGCGCGGGCCAAACCGAAGTCGGTGAGCACGGCGCGTTCGACGGAGTTTTCAAGGAGGATGTTGGCCGGCTTCACATCGCGATGCACCAGGCCTTGCCGGTGGGCGGCAGCCAGGCCAGCGGCGGCTTGAGCGCCGATGCGAAGCAGCTCCTCGACCGTGAGTGGGCCATCTTCCGCCACGCGGGCTTCGAGCGAACGGCCGGGCACATACTGCATGACGAGAAACGGCACCGGCCCGCCGGATTCGACGTTGTAAATCGCCACCACGTGCTCGTGCACAACTGCGGCTGCCGCCCGGCCCTCGCGGGCGAATCGCTCGCGGGCAGGGCCGTTGTGGGCGAGCTCCGGCGCGAGCAGCTTGATCGCGATCGGGCGATTGAGTTCGCTGTCATGCGCCTTGAGCACGACGCCCATGCCGCCGCTGCCGATGATGCGTTCGATGTCGTAGCGGCCGAGGCGGCCGAGCATTTCGGGATGACTTGGCGTGCCGAGCAGCCGTTCGATTTGGTCGTGGATCGCGGAGGAAATCAGCTGCGACGACGAAATCGTGAGGCCGCCATCGGATGGATCGGGTTCCCACCGCGGCAGGTCGTCGCCGCCGAGTAGAAATCGAGCGGAGTCCCAATCATCGGCACTGGCGGCCGCGTCGGTCAGGCGTGACCGGCACGCGTCACAGCGTTCCAAATGCGCGACGAGCCGCCGCACGTCGCTGCCGTCGTCGGCGACGAGGAGTTCCAAGTCGGCACGCGACAAGTGCTCGGCTGGTTCAAATTTTTGGTTAATTGCTCTCATTGCTGTGGCTGTGTCAATTGAGATTTGAACCGCGAAGACGCGACGGACGCCAAGCCTGGCGATTTCGTTGATGGCAAATTGCACACTCGTGCCTGAACGTGGCCTCGCAACAAGTGGTGCCTGGAATCATGTCTCGTTACTACTTGGTGATCTTGGTGTCTTGGCGGTTCATAATGTCCGGCATGTTTGCCAACTTGGTCGACGACTCGTCGGATGCGCGATACCGGTCCACCTCCTTACGCAAGCGGGCCATCACGCGGCTGCGCGCCAGGTACACGTTGCCGACGGTCATCCGCAGTGATTTGGCGACGTCGGCGCTCGGCTGGCCGTCGACGCTTGTGAGCCAGAAGGCGCGCCAGGTGTTGTCGCTGACGGCCGTGCGGACGCGGGCGGCAGCGAAGCGGAAGACTTCGCGGCGATATTCGAGATCGATGAATGCTGTTTCGCTGGCGCTGGCGGCCGGTTGTTCGTGGAGCAGTTGCATGACTTCCGTGCCGCCGCCCCACGGGCGATGCTTGGGGCGCGTCATGAAGTTGATGATCAGGTTGCGGGCAATGCGGAACAGCCAATCGCGGAAGCGACCGCGCTCGGCATCGGGTTCCCAGCGGTGGACGGCGCGCGAGACGGCGGCCAGAACTTCTTGAGCGAGTTCTTCAGCGTCGGCGTGTTGTAGACCCTTGCGATGTGCCAAGCGGTAGAGCAACGGCAGATAAATCTGCACAAACTCGTCCCAAGCGGCCGCGTCCGACGGATCGGCGAGGCGGGCTATCAAGCTGGCGCGGGTGTTGGGAGGAAGGGACACGCGGAGAGGCCAAGGGGTCAGGGGTTCGGTGGCGAGGTTGCTGCGTGGAAATGAGGGGCTGGGGTCGAGTGTTGGGAAGAATTGGGGCTTGACTCAGACCCCCCAGCCCACCGCGATCGGCACATCGGGGTGGATGTGCACTAATAGTAACACACGGCCCGCGGCCAAATCTTTCACCCCATTTCCGCATTTCGCACCAACCGCACCACCGCCGCCCGGCCTGACCCGGTTTTAGCTCGCCCACTCACTCTTCCGGTCCCCTCCCCTTCGACGGGGATTATGCATGTGCTATCGGGGCCCCGGAGGGGCCAGGTCGTGTAGCCAGGGACGCAGCCCCTGGATAGACGACATGTTCAGCTAGCCAAGCCCTGACAGGGCGACATTGAAATCGAGTCGATCCGTCATTGGATGTCGCCCCGCCGGGGCTCACAGGTACTGCTGCCTGGCGTTCCAGGGCCTCGCGGCCCTGGCTACACGACGCCGCCCCTCCGGGGCTGTTACCTCCAATTCGAAACCGTGATAGCACATGCATAATCCCCACAAAGAGGACGGGACCGGAAGCAAACCACCGCATTCGGCGTGGTCGATCCATTTCGGAATTACGGCGCAACGCTGCGCTGGTGTCACGACGGACGGACAGTAACGACCGTCCTGCTGAGTAGCGTGGCACGCAATGCGTGCTTGTGCCCGCAGCCACCCGGCACAACAACGCTCTTCTGGCTCCCTCCCCTCGGCGGGAAGGGCTGGGGTGGGGGGACGCGCGACAACGCCGCGTCCACGGGTGCTTCTTCACCTCAAGCACCGTCGAATTTGGTGGCTATAAATAATAGTGGACAAATGTTTCAAATTCTGATAACATCGCCACCACGACGCATCACGCCGGCATCGTTCTTTGACATCTCGAATTCCAGCGCCGCCTATTCGGGCGGCTCGCCACTTCGTAAGTCGGCCCAGGACGTAACGAGAGCGCTACCGGTGCGCGCAAAGCGGACCACACTCACCCTGCCTTTGGCACGTAGATGTCCAAAAACCCCAGGGGGATGTTTTGGACATCTACGTAAAGCTGCGCAGCAGCCGCTGCACTCGTTAGCTCGCCCGACGGGCGACCGTGTCGACTTTCGTGCCGGGGTGGAAGACGCCGGGGTCGGTGGTGCCGTCGTCGTTCCAGTCGCCGACGACGGGTTTGTCGCCCGCGCCGCCGAGTTCGAAGACTCGGTCCTGCGCGTCGATGTGGTGATTGCCATTGGTGTCGACGATCCACTTGCCGGCGCGGAAGACGGCGAGGTCGTCGACGCCGTCGCCGTTGAAATCGCCGACGACCGGGAGGTCGCCCTTCTGGCCGAAGTTCGCTTGGACGTCGGTGTCGGTGAATCGGCCGTCGCCGTCGGTGTCGAGGACCCACTGGCCGTCGCGGAAGATGCCGATCTGGCGGATGCCATCGCCGTTCCAGTCGCCGGCGACCGGCACGTCGGCCGGTTCTCCATAGTGGAAGACGTGGTCGATGAGATCGGCGCGGTTCGTGCCCTTCACGGTGCGTTTGAGGATGCGGCCGCCGCTCGTGGCGTCTTCCGGCGTGGGCGGCATGTTCTTCATTTTGCCGAGCGGCCGCGTGGGGAAGTTATCCGCGTCGGGCAGGCCCGGTTCGCGGTCGATCGCCCAGGGGTCGCGCGTCCAAGCGGGACCGAAGATGCCGATATCGGTTTTGCCGTCGGCATCCCAGTCGCCCGTCACAGGCTGGTCGTCTTGCGAGCCGAGTCGGGCCCACATGTCGCCTTCGTCCCACTTGCCGTTACCGTTGAGGTCGATGAACCACTGGCCATCGATAAAGACGGCGATGTCGGTGACGCCGTCGCCATTGAAGTCGCCGGTGACGGGCTGCGAGTTGGCAGTGCCGAAGACGTCTTCGCGGACAACCTTGACTTGGTTGCCATCAAGCACGGCGAGTTTCCAGTTGGCCTGGTCCATCGGTGCGTTCTTCCAGCCGGTGATGTCGATCGTCGACGAGGTGAGCAGCACGCGGACTTCTTCCGGCGTGACGCTGCGTGGCCAACCGGCGTTCATCACGCTGAGGTGCCAGGTATAGCCGACGACGCCGCTGGAACCGCCGAAGATATCGGGCGGAGTTACGGGCGGAGCGCCGGGCAGGAAGATAAGCGGCGGTGTGTAGGGAATGCCTGGGAAGCCGAACACGGGCGGCTGTTCCGGCGGCGGCGGCGGCGGGTATGGCGGCGACGGCGGTGGTGGCGGCAGCTTCGGTGGTTCGGGTGCGACGATCACTTCGCTGAAATTATTCTCCTGCGAGTGCTGGCCGTACTGGAGCGGAACGCTAACGATGGCATCGGTGCCGTGCGTATTGCGGAACCGATCGATGACCGCTTGCTGGGCGGGCGTCGGACTAGAGACGTGGCTCGTCCAGATGCCGATGGGATTGGCAGCGTGGCCGCCGGTGGTGCCCGGCGTGTCGACGTTGTCAGTCAGGCCATTGGGCTGAATTTCGACGACGGCATAAATGCCGGCCTTGAGACCGCCGAAGTGGTAGTAGCCGTTGGCATCGGTCACGACGCGAATCGGATCGGTGGGCAATCCTGGATACGAGCCGGGCAGCGCGTCGCCGACGAGGATCGGCGCGCCGGTTTCGCCGTTGCGAAGCTCGACCGTGACGCCGCCCAGCGGCAGGTCGTTGGGCGTGCGCGTGCCGTTGCGGATGGCCGCGATTTGTTCGAGCGTGGGCGGCGTGTCGACGAACAAGATGACGGGCTGATCGATGAACACATACCCGGAGAGCTCGGCGCCCGGCTTCTCGCAGAAGTCGTACTGAATGGCATGCACACCGGACCCAAGACCGATGCCGCTGATGATGCTAAAGACGCCTTTCACGTCGGAGGATGACCCGCCGACGCTGCCCGCGCGTTCGCCGCCGTCGTAATATTGCGTTGGCTGGTGTTCGCGAACGGTGTAGTTGCCGGGGCGGAGACCATCGAACAGGTACTTGCCCTGGGCGTCGGTGTAGGTCGTGGCGAGGACCGTGCCTTCGCCGTCGAGCAGGTCAATTTGGACGCCGCCGAGCCAGTGGTTGGTCGGGTTGTCGAAGTCGCAGTCTTCACCGGGATCGGCGTGGACGCGGCCGGCGATCGAGCCGGGCAGGAGTTCGCCGAAGTTGTACTCGGTGCCGTTGGTACCCCAGGTGAGCATGATCTGGCTGAGCATGTCGGCGCCAATCGCGGTGTCGGCGACGCCGCCGAGGCTGCCCGGCGTGTCGATGCCGTCGAGCCAACCGGCAGGCTGCACTTCCATCACGCTGTACTTGCCAGCGGCGAGATTGGTGAATTTGTAGAACCCCGTCGCATCGGTCGTGGCGCGGAGGCCCGTGTCGTTGCCGTTGGCATCGAGCAGCTTGAGCGTGACGCCGGCAATCGATTGCTCACCCGGACGATCGTAAATGCCGTCGTTGCTGCGGTCGTGATAGACGTAGCCCGAGAGCATAACGCCGACCTTTTCGCAGAAATCGTACTTCGTGGCGTCGGTGCCGAAGGGTAGCGCGATCGCGGTGATGATGCTGTAGGTCGGAAGAACATCAAAGGAGTTGCCGCCGACAGTGCCGACGCGCTCGCCGCCGTCGTAGTACGCGGTGGGCTGGTGCTCACGCACGGTGTAGTTGCCGGCGCGGAGGCCGGTGAACTTGTAGGCGCCGAGAGCATCGGTCTTGGTCGTGGCGACGACGTTGCCGTCTTGATCCAGGAGGTCGATCGTTACGCCTTCCAGCCAGTGGTTGTGCGGATCCTCGAAGTCGCAGTCGGCGTCGGGATCGGCGTGGACGCGGCCAGCGATGGAAGACGGCGGCTTCTCGCAGAAGTCGTAGTGGACCGCATCGGTGCCGTACGGCAGCGTGATCGCGGTGATGAAGCTGAAGGCCTCGCCTTGATCGTACGAGTGGCCGCCGACGGAGCCGACGCGCTCGCCGCCGTCGAAGTATTCGGTGGGTTGATGTTCGCGAACAGTATACTGGCCGCGCGCCAGGCCGGTGAACTTGTACGCGCCACCCGCATCAGTCTTGGTCGTGGCGATAACGTTGCCGTCTTTATCCAGGAGGTCGATCGTAACGCCGGCCAGCCAATGGTTGTTGGGATCGTCGAAGTCGCAATCGGCGCCGGGATCGGCGTGGACGCGGCCGGCGATGGAAGACGGCGGCTTCTCGCAGAAGTCGTAGTGGACGGCGTCGATATCGGAGCCAAGATAGATGCCGGTGAACACGCTGTATTGGGTGCCGATGTCCGACGAGGCGCCGCCTTCGGAGCCGACGCGTTCGCCACCATCGAAATACTCAGGCGGCTGGTGCTCGCGCACGCCGTACGTGCCGGGTCGGAGGCCGTCGAACTTGTAGTTGCCTTCCTGGTCGGTGTGGGTGGTGGCGAGGACGTTGCCCTGGGCATCGAGCAGGTCGATTGGGACGCCGGCGAGCCAGTGGTTATCGGGGTTATCGAAGTCGCAGTCATCGCCGGGGTCGGCGTGGACGCGGCCAGCGATGGAGCCGGGCAAGAGTTCGCCGAAGTTGTATTCGATGCCGTCAACACCCCAAACGAGTTTGATTCCGCTGAGTTTGTCGGCGCCGACCGCGGTTTCGGCCGTGCCGCCGGAGTTGCCGGGCGTGTCTTTGCCATCGAGCCAACCGCTGGGCTGCACTTCGATGACGGTGTACGTGCCCGCGGCGAGGTTGGTGAATTTGTAGTGGCCGCTCGAGTCGGTCGTGGCCCGCTTGCCAGTGTCGTTGCCGTCCTTATCGAGCAGTTTGAGCACGACGCCGGAGATGCCCGGTTCGCCGGGGCGATCGAAGTTGCCGTCGTCGTCGCGGTCGTGATAGACGTTGCCTTCGAGGTTGACGCCGACCTTTTCGCAGAAGTCGTACTTGATGGCGTCGGTGCCGGAGGGGAGGACAATGCTGGTGAAGAAGCTGTAGAGCGGAAGCTCATCGTGCGCGGCGCCGCCGACGGTGCCGAGGCGTTCGCCGCCGTCGTAGTACTCGGTCGGCTGGTGCTCGCGGACGATGTAAGTGCCCTTGCGCAAATTGGTGAAGTGGTACGCGCCGTTGGCGTCGGTCGTGGTCGTGGCGACGAGTTTGCCCTGGCCATCGAGGAGGTCGATCGTGACGCCGGCGAGCCAGTGGTTATCTGGGTTGTCGAAGTCGCAGTCGGGCCCGTTGTCGGCGTGAACGCGGCCGCTGATTGAGCTCGGCAGCAGTTCGCCGAAGTTGTAATTGAGGCCGTGGTCGCCGTAGTTGAGCGACGCGCCGGTGATTTTGTCGATGATCGTGCTCGCAGGCTCAGCGGCGGCGCTGCCGCCGTGGTCGCCGGCGGTGTCTTTGCCATCGAGCCAGCCGCTGGGCTGCACTTCGCGGACGCCGTACGTGCCGGGGACGAGGTTGCGGAATTCGTAGAAGCCGAGCTTCGAGGGATCGGTCGACGCGGTGGTCGTGATGCCGGTGCCGTTGCCGTTCGCGTCGAGCAATTCGAGCGTGACGCCGCCGATGCCTTCCTCGGGGCCCTGATTGAAGATGCCGTCGTCGCTGCGGTCGTGGTAGACCCAGCCGGAGATCGTGGCAAGCGGAATTTGAGCCTGGTGCACGACGGCGCCGGCGGTGCGGTCGGTGTAGTCGTGGTCGGGCGCGTACTGGTCGTTCGGGAGGTTCAGCGTGAGGCCGGTTTCTTGCTGGGCCTGGGCGAAGTTGGGGTCGAAGTTATCCCAGAATTGAGCAGTCATCGTGAGGTCGACATAGCCGACCGCGGTGAATTTGCCTTCGAGCCAAGAGCGCTGGAACTCTTCGCCTTCGACGAGCGAATTGGCGTCGACGTTCGCGCCGTCGACGTACTGGGCTTCGTCGGCATCGACGGAGAAGACAAGCTTCTCGCCGGCGTCGAAGCCGGTAAGATCGAAGATGATTTGCGAGCCGCCATCGACGACCGTGACGCTGTTGACCGTGAAGCCGTCGGCGCTCACGATCTTGAGGCCGTCGTAGGAGAAGGCGCCGAGGCCGCCGGCGGCGGTATCGAAGAAGACGTCGCCATCGGAGAGGCCGTCTTTACGCTTGTCGCCGTTGATGGTGATCTGGTTGAGCGTGGTGCCGGCGGCGCCGCCGGTAAAGCTGACCTGCAGAATATCGGGCTTGGTGTCGTCGCCGGTGGCTTCTTCGAAATAGGTCGCGCCGAGAAGCACGTGCGGCGCGACATCCGTCGCGAACAACCGCCGCGCTTCGAGCTCTTCCATTTGGCAGCGGCGGGTGCCGCGCGGTCGCTGCTTGAAGTTGCGGTTGATTCGCTCCGCTTGAGCGGACCGGTTACTTCCAAAGCACAAATGGCGAAGGGTGCCGAGTATTCCCACGAGGTGCCTCCATGCACTTCTGGAGTTGCGAACGGACCTGCGATGCCAAACTAGCGAGCGGCGCCGGACGCTTTGCGCCAGGCGGTGGTTGGATTCTTTTGATCGTCCAAATTCCAGACTCGCAGCGTGGTGTCGTAGCTGCCGGAAACCAGGGTTCGGCCGGTGGCATCGCACGCCAGGGCAGCGACGGTGCCGGTGTGGCCGACGAGCGTGGCGACAGCTTCCTTGCTGTCTAAATCGAAAACGGTAATGCGGTTATCGCTGCCGCCAGTGGTCAGGTGCTGGCTATCGAGGAAGGCGAGCGAGTAGGCCTTCGCGGGTCGAATCGCCAGCTGCATGACGGGCGCGCCGCTGGCGGCGTCGAAGACGTTGATCGCGGGGCCGTCGCCGGCGGCGGCGAGGCGCGAGCCATCGGGCGAGAAGGCGAGGGCGCGGATGCGGCGGCCATCGGTCTTGATGTCGTGCTGGCTGGAGCCATCGGCTACGTTCCACACGCGGATGACGCCGTTGCGGCCGGCGGCGGCCATGCGGTCGCCCTTCGGTGCGAACACGACGGTGCGGACATCGACGCAAGGGCCGCTCATCTCTTGCGAGGACTGGCCGTTCGACATGTTGATGATTTCGATGGCGTTGGTGAATCCGACGACCGCGAGTTGCTGGTTGTTCGGGTGCATCGTCACCGAGGCGATCGAGTTCTTGCAGGCGGGGAGCTGAAAGATCGGTTGGCCTTTGCTGAGATCCCAGATGCAGAGCGAGCGATCGGCCGCGCCGGAGGCGAGCGTGGCACCATCGTGCGAGAGGACGACGGAGTGCACCCAGTCGGCGTGGCCTTCGAGCTCGGTTTTGAGCTCGCCGTTGGCGGCGTCCCAAATGGAAACGCGGTGATCGTCGGTGGCGGCAGCGATGGTGTGGCCATCGGGCGTAAGTGTGACGCCGGTGACGACCGTGGGATGTTCGTTGGGGCCTGTGCCACACTTGATGACGCGAGCGGCTTTCAACACAGTAGGCTCAGCGGCTACGGCGTTCGATGCGTTTAATACGGCGCAGGTCGCGATCGCGAGAGCGATTGCGATGCGCCGTGTCATTTGGTGTAGGGAGTTGTTCACGGTTATTTCAGGATGAGGAGGATGTTGTTCTTCGTGGGGTGGCTGGGGCCGAGCGGTAGCAAGCCGCCAGTGCGCTGCGGTTAATGGTAGCGCCCTGGGGGCTCGCCTTCAGCTCGACCCCAGCCACCCCAAGTAGAAGTCCACGTGTGACTGAGTGTTGCGATTGAACTTGGGCAAAATGCAGACGAGGGTACCGGTTCTTCGGGAATGTATCGACCAAAGCGGTGGGTTTGCCGAAGGAGAATTCGAGCTAGCGGCCCGAGTTAGAGTAAGACGGACAATATTTGTCCGTCCGCTGAGAAGCGCTAGCTGCGAGGGATGGACAGAATTGTCCGTCCTACGAGTGCTGGCAGTTACTGCTTGCTGCTATCGGCGGGCGGCGTTGGCGTGGCTGGCGCGGGCTCGGCTGCCTGAGCAGGTTCTGGAGTCGGTGTCGCTCGTGGCGGCGTATTGCCGTCTGCCTTCGGGGCAGTATCGGTCGGCGCCGGAGTGGCAGCGGCGGGCGCCGCTTCGGTCGGCGTTGGAGTTGGCGCGGCCGGTGGTTCGCCGGGCTTGGCCGTGGGAATGCCGTGGCGCTCGCGGTACTCTTTTAGTTCCGTGGTGAAGTCGCTTTCGCGGTCGAACTTCTCCAGGACATCCCACAGCGGGAAGTCGTCGCCGAGTTTCTCATCGAGCTGATCGAGCACCTGGCGGTACCGCTTGATGAAGTCGACGATGTCGCCGCCGGTGGTTTCCTCTTCATCGAGGATGGCTGGGAACTGGTCGATCACGGCCCGCCACTTGGCGAAGCCTTCTTGATAGTACTGCTTAGCCTTGGGCAGATCGGCAGCGCGGAAGGCGTTGCGGCCATCTTGCATGGCTTTGCGGGCGTCGAGCGCGTTCTGGGTTTGCTCGAAGTCGGCGCGGGTCTGCCAATAGTCGTAGTTGGCGTCGCGCTTGTAGTTGATCGTGTATTGCAGCAGGCGATCCTGGCGCTCGATTTCGCTGGCGAGCCGCAGGGCCTCGTTCTGCTTGGCAGGATCAACCTTTGCGATACGTTCGGCAACTTCACGATCGGTCACGGCGAGCTTGGGCTGGAGCTGAAAGTACTTTTCCAATTGTTCGGCGGGGACCTTGTCTTTCGGCAAGCCGACGAGCTGGCGGTCTTCCGGCGTTAGCGCTGCCTTCTTTTCATCAACCAGCTTCGTGTGCGTGCCGGGCTGCAGAGCTTCGAGCTTGGCGCGCAGGTCGGCCACTTCTTTTTCGAGCCGCGGCTGCGAACCGAGCTGCAGCCGGACGCCGGTTGAGTGTTCGATGAAGACGTTGCCGAATTGGCGCCACTCTTCGGCCGACTTCATCCACGCGCGGCGCGCCTTTTCGAAATAGCCTTCTTCTTCGATGGCCTCGGCGTAGTTCATTTGCGATTTGGCCGGGCTCGAATAAAGATCGCGGGGACTCTTGCGGCCCAGACTGTGGCCTTTGTTGTCGACCGCATCGATGGCGCGGAGGTACCACTCCTTGCCTACGAGCCAGTTGTCGCGCTCATCTGGCGTGCGATCCGCGGGATGGAACTCATCGTCGTTTTTAAATAGGCGGCGGTACTGCAGGTACTCATCTGCCCGGCCGATCTTTTGGCCGATGAACCAGCCCATATCCCACAGGAGTTGCGGATTGTCGACGTTGTAGTGCTCGCCTTCTTCGAGGAATTGAATGCCGCGGCGAACGTAATAATAGCGGTCGTGATAGTCGTCGAACTCGACCGAAACGTTGTACGTGAGGTTCCAGGCCTGGAACTTCCAGAACGTGACGAAGTTCGGCTGAAGTTTGGCAAGTTGCTCGAGCGTGGCGGTCAAGTTGGTCCAGTCTTCGGTCTTCTTGTAGCCGTTGGCCTTTTCCCAGAGCCAGTTCACCGCCACGCCGCGGAGGCCGAGGGTGGCGAGCTTGATCGTTTCGCTCGCGGGGTCGATTTCGCCGAGGTTCACTTGCGACAGCTTGTAGTCTTTGCGGAGCTTTGCGAGCTGACCGCCCGGCTTGGTCGCAGTCGCCGGTTGGCTGAGCAACACGATCGGAAACGCCAGGACGACGATACCGGCGAGGTAGACGAGCTTGTGATAGAAGGAAGAGCGTTCGGTCATTTCGCCACCTCACGCGTCCGCAAGAAGAAATAGCCAAAGACGAATAGGCCCGCCAGGTAGGCGAAGCAGACGAGGAAATCCTGGCCGATCACGTTCATGGGAATGTCGTTGCCGGAGGCGACGTAATTGACGGTGCTGAGCGAATTAAAGTCGGGCAAGATCGCGGCCAGGCTCTGCATGGCTGCTTTCAGTACTACGTCGATCGACTGAATGAGGTGCGTGCCGAAATTTTCGGGCAGCGGCGAAACCTGGTTCATTTGGGTGACGATGCGGTAGAGCGATTCTAGCGGACCGCCGCCGACTTGCTTGCCCACGGCGACATCGACGAAGAAGCCGCGGAAGAAACCGAGCGTGATGAACGAGATCGTGAACATCATCGCCACCGGAGCATTCACCAGCGTGCTGCAGGTGACGCCGATCGCGATCACGAGCACCATCTGAATCCAAATGCTGGCCTGGGCTTTGACGAAGTTCCACAGCGGGTTGCCATCGGGCAGGCGGACGTAGCAATCGGGCTGGGCGAAACCGTAGTATTGCGCGCGATCAAGGCACTGGACGACAACTTCGATTTGGCCGTCTTTCGAAACCAAATCAGCGAGCAGGTCGATCGGCTTTTGGTTGGCGTCGTTGAGCTTGCGGGACCAGTCGAACGAGTTGATGGTGGCGTCTTTGGCAGTGAACGTCCACGGCTCGCTTTTGATGTCCTTATTATCGGGATTGCGGAGCTGCACGATGCCCTGGATGCCTTTCTCGATGTTCCCCTTAAACGTGCGGAACACGCGGACGACCAGTTCGAGGGGCAGAATCTCGGCGCCGTTGGCATCGCGGCGGAAGCTGTCTTCGTTGATGCCGCTGAATGTCCATATGGCGGCCGCGGGAGTACCGCCTTCGATGAAGCTGCGATAAGTCCACTCGCTGCCGACGCTCACGCCTTTGGCGACCGGCGTGCCTTTGCGATCGAGGAAGCTGAGCTTTCCGTAATACGGCACACGAGCGCGAAGCAAGCCCTCTGGACCGGAGATGTCGTAGACCGTTTCGCCGCCTTGCTGGCGGCTGGTGATCGCATGCTCGTGCTCATTCGTGGAGAGGGCGAGGCCGGTGCCATCTGGGTAGATTTCGACTTCGTGCGAATGCTGTTGGTTGTTGGTGGTGAAGCCCTTTCTCAGGACCACTTTGCCCGAGGCGTCGGTGACGTTTTCGAGGGTATCGAGCTTCACCGTGTGCGTATGCTCAAGCATCCGCCAAACGAAGAGGGTGCTGCAGGCGCCCATGATGGCCAGCAGGACGGTGCCGACGATTGTATAGCCGAGAATGCGGCCGAGGACGATGTCGCCGGCGCGCACGGGTTTCGTGACGACCGTGTAGATCGTCTTCGTTTTGAAGTCGGTCGGCAGGCTGAAAGCGCTGACCAGCAACGTGATGAGCAGCACGAGATACGTGGTCGCAGTGAGCACGAAGCTGAAGAACAACTTCCCGGGTTCGCGGTAGCCGGTTTGGAGGAACCAGCCGGCGAACAGCAAGATGACGACGTAGATAACGAGCGCGACCACGACGCGGCGGCGAATAGACTCTTTGATCGCGAGGCGGGCGATGGCCCACACCCGGCGGGGCGACGTGCGGAGCAGTTCGGCGAAGCCGTTGACGACCACGCGGTAAGTGATGTCGCCAGCCTTGAGCGGTCCGTGGCGGACGAGCGCGATCAGAAAGCCGACCACGAGGGCGATCACCGCGAGCACGACGCCGGTCACCGCGAAGCGAAAAAGTGCGCTTTGCAGGAACGCGTACGACTCGTTCGACGGATAGCCGAGGAGCCAAGTCAGGAATGGAATGGGTTGGTTTTCGAGAACCATCGATTAATCGGTATGAATGAATGCAACCGGCGTCGGATATGGATGGAAGCCGGCATTTACCACGACGGCACGACGGACACGACGAGGATCGATATCAAGTTATGGAAAGCGTCGCGTTGGGCGTCGTCGCAGAGTGAAGGCTAATTCGGTTCGAGTTGATAGGTTGGTGACACTAATTGCGCGAAGCAGCACTCAGGGGTTCGTCTTGCACGGCGCGGCGGCCGGGGCGGGCTTCGCTGTCGCGGACAATTGAGAGGAATAGTTCTTCGAGCGTCGTCGTCGGGTGCTCGACGGTGAGCAACTCGCCGTTGTGGCGGGCGATGACCTGGCGAATTTCTTCAATGCACGGCTCGGGCAGCTTCTTCGCACGAATCTGCGTGACATCGGCCTGCGTGAGCAGGCTATCGACGCGGCCAAGTTCTTTCAGTTCGCCCTGGTGCAGGATCGCGATGCGGTCGCACACATCTTGCACGTCGGCCAGCAGGTGGCTGCACATGACGACCGTTTTGCCCTGCTCGCGCAGACGCAGGATCATGTCCTTCATCTCGCGGGTGCCAATCGGGTCGAGGCCGCTCGTGGGCTCATCGAGCAGGATGAGTTCCGGCTCGTTGATGAGCGCCTGGGCGAGGCCGATGCGGCGGGTCATGCCCTTCGAGTATTCTTTGAGTTGCCGTTTGCGGGCGCGTTCGAGGCCGACGGTTTTGATGAGGCTGTCGATGCGCTCCTTGAGCACGTCGTGCGGGATATCGAATAGCCGGCCGTAGAAGTCCAGCGTTTCTTCGGCGTTGAGAAAGCGGTAGAGATAGGACTCTTCAGGCAAGTAGCCAATGCGCTGGTTCTTGCTGACATCGGTCGCGTCTTTGCCGAAGATAAGGGCCTGGCCTTCGGTCGGGAACAGGAGACCGAGGAGCAGTTTGATGGTCGTTGTTTTGCCCGATCCGTTGGGACCGAGCAGGCCGAAGATTTCGCCCTGTTTGATTTCCAAGTCGAGGGCCTTCAAAGCCCGAACTTTGGGCCGGCCCCAGAAATCGCGATACGTCTTCGAGAGCGCTCGCGTTTCGATGACAGTCTCACCCGCCATGCACTACCTCACACGCCACCCAGTCGCAGTTCACCCCCGATACGCTACGCTAGCAGCGGCGGGCCGGTTCGCGCGGATGAGCGAAAACTTTCACTTGGGATAATCGCCTAAACTGTTAACTATAAATGGGTTTAGGGCGCGCCGCAAGCGGCGGCAGGGGAGCGCTCGTCGCATTGTGCGGCGGCATGCATATAAGACGAGCGAGTTAAATCTCGGTAGTGAATATCACGTAAAACAGAAGGCCGATCATCCCGCCGGCCCCAATCGCCGCGCCAAGCCATGCACGACGAAACGGATGTAGTATTCCCGCGCCGATCAAAGCCCCCGAACCGACTAGCGGCACGAGAATGAGAGGATAATCAAGTACGGCAACTCCAGACTGGCCGACCGCGGAGAATACCCCGGCCCCGAGAACTATGTACGTTATCGCTACGAGGAGACGCCTGAGGGAGAACCGCGGCATTCGATGAAATTCGGCACCCAAGGGTGTATTCCTAGTGGCCCTATTGTGCAGTAAGGACGCTCGGCGTGCCGTAGCTTGAAATTGGAGGATGTTCAACGTCCGCGCAGTCATCGGATGAATGGAGATCGCTTCCATACCGCGAAGCGGTTTCACTCCAAAGCCCAGGGTCGCGGCGTAGCCGCGCAGCCTGGGATGATCGATCCGCACGGTAACTCCTACTCTGAAGGAGTTGCACACAACGCCTCGGAAGTGTTTAACGCTTTCAGCGTAACTACCGCCTTTTTTGTAACGCTACCCAGCGTGCGCCGCTCCGCGTCGACGCTGGGCTTTGGAGTTTAACGCCTTCGGCGTTATCAAACCTTGCCCGCCTGCGCAGCCGCCGTTCTCTTTGGTGAGCAATATTGTAGCAGGCACGCTCCGCGTGCCGTCGCCTGAAGTTCGCTGGATCGTTGCGAGTATCAGGCGTGGTTTGTTGGGTGCCGCTGCGGTTACGGCACGGCGGAGCGTGCCGACTACATTATTCGAATCGCAATAGGGCGTAATTTTTTTTGCCGCTGCGGAGGACCATGACGGTTTCGCTGGCGAGGTCGGCGGCGGTGAGGCGGGTGTCGACGCTGTCGATGCGGCGGTTGTTCACGTACGCGCCGCCTTGTTGTGTGGTGCGGCGGGCGTCGCCCTTGCTCTTCGAGAGACCGGCGGCGACGAGGGCATCGATGATCGGGAGGCCGCCATCGGTCGCCAGGACTTCTCGGCTGAGTTGTTGGCTGGGGACGTCGGCGAAGATTTCGGCAAGTTGGGTGTCGTTCAAGTCGGCGATCTCAGCGCCGTAGAAGATCTCGGTCGCTCGCTGGGCGGCGCGGAGGCCGGCATCGCCGTGGACGAGGCGAGTGAGCTCCTCGGCGAGGCGGCGTTGGCTGTCGCGTTTGGCGGCATCGGCTGTGCGGGCGGCGTCGAGCGATTCGATTTCTTCATGCGGCAGGAATGTGAGCATACGGAGGCACTTGCTCACGTCGGCATCTTCGACGCGGATCCAATATTGGTAGAACTGGTAGGGGCTGGTGCGATCGGGCGAGAGCCAGAGTGCGCCCGATTCGGTTTTACCCATCTTCGAGCCGTCGGACTTCGTGAGCAGTGGGCAGGTGAGGCCGTAAAGTTGTGCGCTGCGCATGCGGCGGCCGAGGTCGATGCCGGCGGTGATGTTTCCCCATTGGTCGCTGCCGCCGATTTGCAGTTCGCAGTTGTACTTGTCGAAGAGGTAAACGAAGTCGAACGCCTGCAGGAGCATGTAGCTGAATTCGGTGTAGCTGAGGCCGGCGTCGCTGCCCAGGCGAACCTTCACCGAGTCTTTCGCCAGCATGACGTTGACCGGGAAGTTTTTGCCGACGTCGCGGAGGAATTCGAGGTAGCTGAACGGGCCGACCCAGTCGAAGTTGTTGACGAGTTCGGCGGCATGGCGGCCGGAGTCGAAATCGAGGAAGCGGCGCATTTGCTCGCGCATGCCGGCGATGTTGCGGTCGAGGTCGGCCTTGGAGAGCAGGTTGCGTTCCTGGCTTTTGCCGCTGGGGTCGCCGATCATGCCGGTCGCGCCGCCGACAACGGCGACTGGTTTGTGGCCGGCGGCTTGGAAGCGCCGCAACATGAGGAGCGGCAGGAGGTGGCCGACGTGGAGGCTATCGGCGGTGGGGTCGAAGCCGGCGTAAACGGTACGCGGTTGGGCGGCGAGCCAAGTGGAGAGATTGGCGTCGTCGGTGGTTTGATGGACTAGGCCACGCCAGCGGAGGTCATCGAGGAGCATTGCGGATTGCGGATTGCGGATTGCGGATTGCGGAATGCGGAATGAAGGGAGTCACCATCATAAATCCGCAAACCGCAATCCGAAATCCGAAATCGACTTCAGCGCCACAGGTCGTCTCCGGCGAAGGGATTTTGGAAGGCGTCGAGTTTGGGCTTGGGCAGCACCTTGAGGACTTGCTCGGCGAGTTTGAGATCGTCGCGGGTGGTGATTTTGATGTTGAGCTGCGAGCAGGGGACGATCGTCACGGGTTTGCCGAGGCGTTCGACAAGTTGGGCGTCGTCGGTCACGGGGTCGCGACCGCGTTTGGCGTAGGCTTCGATCAAGAGCTGGCGGCGAAAGACTTGCGGCGTTTGGGCTTCCCACAGGCCTTCGCGGTCGACTGTCGCCGCGATGCGTTTTTTGGCGTCGGCGCGTTTGAGCGTTGCCTGCACGGGTGCGGCGAGGATGGCCGCGCCGTCTTTCTGGGCGGCGGCGAAGACGGAATCGATCCAGGGATCGGCAACGCACGGCCGGGCGGCGTCGTGCACGGCGATGTACTCGATCTCCGGCTTCACTCGTTCGAGGGCTTTTTGAACGCTGTCGGTGCGGTGCTCGCCGCCCTCGACGACCTCGACGCCGAGGATCGCGATGTTCGCGCCGAACTTCATGTTGAAGAGTTCGCGGTCGTCTTTTGAAATGACGACGATCACTTGCTTTACGTCGGGGCGGTTCATGAACCGCTCGGCCGAGTGAAGCCACACAGCCCGCCCCCCGAGCGGGGCGAACGGCTTCTTGTAGGCCTTATCGTGGAAACGACGGCTCTGCCCCGCGGCCGGAAGGATTACGGCGAAGGTGGACATGCGATTGAGGATACCGGATGCAGGGAAGAGGGGACAGGGTCGGACTGCGGTTCCACAAATTCCGCAATTTTCATAGATTTGGTCAGCTTTATCGAGGTTGGGGCGAGGAACATTGAGTCAAGCTCCTGCCGCGCTACAAGGTGCAGTTTCCTGGATTCTGAAGCGTGAACATTGAGAGCAGAGACAATGGCGGCGAGAAGTGGGCGACGGAGACGGAGGACTCTGGGCTACCGATTTCGGCCGCGGGTGGAGGTGCTGGAAGAGAGGCGGATGCTGGCGGTCGTTTTGGTCACGAGCGAGCTCGACACGATCGACTTCGCCGATGGTGTCACATCGCTGCGGGAGGCGGTGTTCGCCACGAACATTGTGGCCGGCGCGGACACAATCGAGTTTGATGCATCGCTGGCCGGTAAGACGATCTTACTGAAGCAGGGCGCACTCTCCATCTCCGATGGGCTAACGATCAATGGCCTAGGCGCCGGTTTGTTGTCGATCGACGCCAGTGGAAGCGATCCGACTCCCGACGAAAACAACGGCGATGGCAGCCGCATCTTCGCCGTGAATCATCCCTGGAGTCCGGATGACTTTGACGTGGCGATCCACGGGCTGTGCCTCACGGGAGGCGACGCGGCGGGGTCGGGCGGTGCAATTTTCTCTAACGGGAATGTGCGAATCTCAGATTGCGTAATTGAAAACAACGCATCTCGAAGTAGCGGCGGTGGTTTATATGCCGGAGCGCGCTACGGCGAAACAGAAATAATCGTCGAAGACTGCATCATCCGCAACAATTTGGCAAGTGCGATTCGGAGCCGTGGTGGTGGCGTTGCGTTGCTTTCGGAGGACGGCGGCAACTTAGTACTTCGCAACTGCGAGATCTACGACAACTACGCCTTCGGCGGCAGTGATACTTTGCCCGGAGGATGGGCTTGGGGTGGCGGCGCGTATGTGGAGAGTGACGGCGAAGCGCAGATTCTTAACAACCGCATCTTTAGCAATCGCGCTGAAGGGACGTGGGCATGGGGCGGGGGTCTTTCGGTTGAGGCCAACGCTGCCACAGTTATCATTTCAGGGAATGTGTTCGCTGAGAACGAATGCTGGGCGGCTTGGACGGCCGGGGGCGGAATCAACGTTGAGGCTGGGTACTCAGATATTCGCATTGCCGACAACATGCTGGCGGCGAATTACATCAGCGGGAATTCGGCCAGCGGCGGCGGACTCATGTTGAAGCTTGGATATGCAGACAGTACTATTGTTGTCGAGCGAAACCAGATTCGCGGAAATGAAGCTGCCGAGGGAGGTGGAATTGGTGTCGGCTACCGCTATGACATTACTAGCGAAGTGTCGCTCGTCGAGAACCAAGTGGACCACAATACAGCCCGAGCGCACGGAGGTGGACTGCATATCGATGGTTGGGATTTGGGTCTAGCTACCACAATCCGCCAATGCAGCTTCACAAACAACACGGCCGGCCACGACGGAGGCGGATTGTTTATTTCGAGTGAGGTCCATATCACGGACTCGACAATTTCTGAAAATCAAGCAGGCAGCCGCGGCGGTGGGATCGCCAGCTTTAGAACGCTTGAGGTCCGTCGCAGCACAATCTCAGGCAATACCGCGGGCAGCGTCGGCGGGTTTTATGGGAATAAGATTGATGTCGAGGGTTCAATCATCGCTGGCAATAGCGATTCAGCTGGAAGCCAGGACCTAACTTACCACAGCTACATGGTCATCTATCACCCCGAGGTGACGCCAGAAGAGCTGGGAGTCAAGTACGACGTTCGTTACAGCCTCGTGGGAACAAACCGCGGCATCGAAAACATCCTCAGCGAAGCGCCTGTGGGCAGTCCTGACGCGAACGGCAATCTCGTCGGCGGCGCTCAGAATGGTGTGATCGATCCGCGCCTGACGCCGGTGGGAAACAATGGCGGGTCAACGGCAACGCAATCACCACTTCCCGACAGCCCGGTAATCAACGCGGGCGATGCGGCGATGCTTCCTGGAACAGGCGACACTCCGGCGTTCGACCAGCGAGGCGAACCGTACGGGCGCGTCGTCAACGGACGGATCGACATGGGAGCTGTCGAGCATCAAATTCGTGTGCCGGCGCTCGCTGGTGACTTCAACCGCGACGGCAGGGTCGATTCGTGTGACTATTCGGTCTGGCGAAAGTCGTTTGGAAATATCGTGGCTGCGTATGAAGGTGCTGATGGCAGCGGAAATGGGATTGTTGGGCCGGAGGATTATGGGGTTTGGCGGGCGCATTTTGGGGAGACGGTTGCGGCGGTGGCCTCTGCGCCGGCGGTTAGTAACCTTGTGCGTGCGGCGGCGGTGGTAGCGGCGGAGGGAATTGTCACCAGGCCGCAAGCGACCGGGGATTGGGTTGGGCTGGATGATGACGTGACGACGGTGGATCGCGGCCGAAAGCTGTCTGCGACAAGGGAAGCGATCAGGGAGGTAATAAGCGAGCGACTTGGTGAGCGATTGTTGTCGGCGGCCACGCTGGTGCGCGGGTTGCGAGTGAAAGACGGCGACATTGCACCGCGGCGGACGCAGGGTGAGGCTGGCGGCAACGATGTCGAGATGGTGGACTGCGCGATCGCGGAGCTCAGTGGTTGGGAGCTGAAGGCGGCGCGGCGGCGATTATTCAGCGAGAAGCCCCATAAATGGGGCTGGAATTAATAACGCTTTGAGTTTCCCCGGACCCGCCGTAAACGGCGGGCCTAATATCGCTCGCGCGAACTAAGGGCGGTGAACCGCCCCGCAATTGAGTCGCACCGGTACCTGTGTGGTTCCGCCAGTGCGAAGCGGATTTCTCACGTGGCAGGTCGTGGCGCAATGAGGCGGGTCTGGATGATGGCCAGGATGCGGTCGGCGACGATTTCTTTGCTGCCGGAGATGGCGGCCAGCACTTCGCCGGTGGGCGAGAGGACTTCGACTTCGTTGTCGGTGGCGCTGATGGCTTGCGGGCCGTTGGAGACCATGAGATCGCAGAACTTCTTTTCGAGTTTCGCGAGCGCGCGGAGGCGGTGGTCTTCGGTTTCGAGGGCGAAGCCGACGACCCAGCGGCGGCCTTTCTTGGCGCCGAGTGTGGCGACGACGTCGTCGGTTTCGATGAGGTGCAGGTCGATCGGCTGGCCAGTCTTCGCGATTTTGTGCGACTCGACGCGCTGCGGCCGATAGTCGCAAGGAGCGGCGGCGCCGATGAGGCCGTCGCAGGTTTCGAACTCGCGGGCGGCGGCGGTGAGCATGTCTTCGGTGGAGACGACTGGGACGATGCGGGCGCTTGATGGATATTCAACTTCGACCGGACCGGTGACGACGACGACTTCGTGGCCAAGCGCTAACGCTGCTTCGGCGAGTGCGCGGCCCATGCGACCGCTGGAGGCGTTGGTTAGATAACGCACCGGGTCGATGAACTGGCGGGTGGGGCCGGAGGTGATGAGGATTCGTGACAATTTCTTCGCCACGCAGGACGCAGAGCGCATAACGATCAAGAATACGATTTGTCATTGCAAATTTGTCATTTGTCATTGGGCCATTTCAGCAATGGCCAATTTCAAATGACAAATTGAAAATGACAAATGCCTCTCCTCATTTCGCTCAGTGCCCTCTGTGCTCTCTGTGGTGGGATTATTTAGATTTGAGCAGCTGTTCGATCGCCGCTTGAATGTCGGCTGGTTCCGACATGCGGCCCATGCCTTGGCGGCGGCAGCTTTGCCAGCCGACTTGGGGGCCGACGAAGTGGAAGCCGTCTTCGCGGAGCGTCGTGAGGTTGCGCTGGACGGAAGGCTTCTCCCACATGGCGGTGTTCATCGCGGGGGCGAAGAGCGTGGGGCCGGTGAAGGAGAGGAGCAGCGTGCTGAGCAGGTCGTCGGCGATGCCGTGGGCGGCTTTGGCGAGGATGTCGGCCGAGGCGGGGGCGATGCACATGAGCTGCGCCCGATCGGCGAGTTCGATGTGCGGGCCAAGCGGGAATCCGGGGTCGAAGCTGTCGCACACAACCGAGCGACCGGTGAGGGCGCGGAAGGTGGCGGGGCCGACGAACTTTCGTGCGGAGCGGGTCATCACGACCGTGATGCCGTGGCCTTGCTGGGCGAGCGAACTTACGAGCGCAGCGGTTTTGAACGCTGCGATGCCACCGGTGACGCCGATGATCAGTTCATTGGGCACGTGTCAGCGGGGAGCAGGGAGCGGGGAGCTTGGAGCAAAGCGACAAACCTTGCCTTGTTCCGACTCCCCACTCCTCGCTCCCAGCTCCTCGCTTTCTTAGAGAGAGGCGAAATCGAATTCTGGCGGGCCGGCGGACATGGGACCGAGATCGGCGACGGTCTTCAGCTCGTTCGACATGTCGAGGAAGATTTTGTCCTGAAGAATTTCCTGGACGATGATCTCGAGCTTGTCGTTGCTGGCGATATCGACGAGGGGACGAGCGCCGGCGTTGAGCGCGACGAGCCGTTTTTGGATGAGGGTCGAGAGCTTGAACCGGCCACCGACCTTGTTGACAATCGCTTCTTCTTTGAGCGCCTCGATCATTTCGATTCCTCGTTTTGTCTTGTAGCTGGATTCGCGAGAATTCAGGCGGTCCCGTCGCTAACGCTCTGGGCTTGCCAAAACTCTGAATGCTGGCGAATTCAGCTACGGGATAATGCTGAGCTGTTTTAGTATGTCGCTGATTTCGTCGACGGCACGCTCGACCGTGTCGTTGACGACCTGGTACTTGTATTGATCGGCCCGAGCCAGTTCGCGGCGGGCGACTTCGAGCCGACGCTGGATCGCCGCTTCCGATTCGGTACCGCGGGCACGCAGCCGGCGTTCCAACTCTGCCTCGGAACTCGGCCGCAAGAAAATGGTCGGCACGTGCGGAAACTGGGCACGTACCTTCTCCGCACCGTCCACGTCTATATCTAAAATTACCCACTTTTGGCCGCCGCGGCTAGTCGTGACCTCGCTCAGGAGGGTGCCGTACCAGTGGCCGCGGCCGAAAACTTCGCAGCATTCCAAAAACTCGCCAGATTGCCGGCGACGGGCGAATTGCTCAGGCGTGAGGAAATAATAGTCAACGCCGTCCTGCTCGCCGGGGCGAGGGGCGCGGGTGGTGGCGGAGATGCTGAGGCGGAGATGATCGGGGTGGCGGGCCAGCAGCTCACGAAGGACGGTCGATTTCCCCACGCCAGAAGGCCCAGACAAAATGATCAGTCGCGAAGGGGGAAGGCGGAAGGGGGAAGGCGGAGTGGATATTTCGCTGTTCATAAACTGGCGGACGGTTTGCCTTCCGCCCTCCCCCTTCCGCCTTCCCCCTTACTCGACGTTCTGGATCTGCTCGCGAATCCGTTCCAGAGCGGTTTTGATGTCGACCACAAGGCGGGAGATTTCGGCGTCGTTCGCTTTGGAGCCGATGGTGTTGATTTCGCGGCCCATTTCCTGGGCGATGAATTCCAGCTTGCGGCCGGAGCTTTCGGCCATCAGCAGGGCCGCTTCGTATTGCTGCAGGTGACTGCGGAGACGGACGATTTCTTCGGAAATGTCGCTGCGGTCGGCGAAGAGGGCGATTTCGCGGAGCAAATCAGCCGGCTCGACCGTGACGTTTAATTCCGAGAGCGCCTGCTGCACGCGGCCGGTGAGGCGCGATTGATAGGACTGCGTCACCTCGGGCGAACGGCGGGCGATGGCGTCGAGCAGTTCGGAGATTTGCCGGCCGTTGTGGGCGAGATCGGCAGCCAGGGCGACGCCTTCTTCGGCGCGCATTTTGGCGAGGGCGGCGAGGGCATCGCGGATGACGGGCTCGATCGCGGGCCAATCTTCGCGTGGGTCGTATTCGCCGCGCGACTTCTCGTCGATGGTCCCGGGGAGTGAGAGCAGCAGGCGCAAGTCGTCGGCGTTGTTCCACTCGCTGCCGGTGAATTGCTGCAACTGGCGGCGATAGTTTTCGACGACCTCGGTGTTGATGCGGTAGTCGTCGACCGACGAGCGGCGATCGACGCGCAGGTTCAGTTGCACGGTGCCGCGGCGGATCGATTCGCGCGTGAGAGTCTCGACATCCGATTCGAGGGAGGCGTAGCCTTCGCTCGAACGAAACGAGAGTTTGTAATGCCGGCTATTGATCGTGCGGACTTCGACCGAAATGGCCATGCCGCCCGCCGGGCCGCGGGCTTCGCCAAAGCCGGTCAT
The DNA here is from genome assembly GCA_046349975.1 of Pirellulales bacterium. Classification (GTDB taxonomy): domain Bacteria; phylum Planctomycetota; class Planctomycetia; order Pirellulales; family Lacipirellulaceae; genus JABDGM01. The sequence continues at coordinate 188,862 of JAXMBH010000009.1, read as the reverse complement.
GCTGATAAGCAAGGCTCGTCACTCCGATAAGGCTGCCAGCGGCAGTGGGCTATTTGCCCGGTGGTGCTTCTTTGTTGGTGGCATCGCCGGCTGGGCCTGCCGGAGTGTTGGTGCCCGGGGGCGCGGTGGTCGACGCGGGCGGTGTAGCGGGCGCAGAGGTTGCAGCGGCCGGCGGATTCTCGGGCAGCGTGGCGCCAGTGGCGGGCGTGCTCTTTGAGTCGGTCGTACCGGTGGCGCCGCTCGTGGCCCCGCCCTTTTCTGCTCCCGCCTTGGTTGCCGCTGGTGGGCCAGAGGACCCGGGCGCGGTGGTCGTGGTTCCGGCCGTGGGTGCGTTGCCGAGGACGTCGCCGCGGTGCTTGGCCCACATCAGGGCGAAGAGGCAGAGGACGATCCAGATCGAGGCGGTGACGATCGTAATGCGAGTGAAGACGTCGCCGGCTTTCGCGCCGAACGCGCTCGAGCCGCCCATGCCGCCGAGGGCGCCAGCCAACCCGCCGCCGCGGCCGCGTTGCACGAGCACGAGCAGAATCAGAAAGATTGCTAACAGCGACAGGACGATGGCGAAGACTGGACCCATTTGTGTGGACGCTTCTGTTTTATTTTTTCGGACTTGCTATGTGATTCGGTCGGCCAGAGGGAGAGTATTGGAGAGGGGGAGATGGGGAGACTGCTCAGTTGCATTCTCTCCTTGTCTCCCGATCTCCCCCTCTCCCACTCTTTGTCGACTAACGCTTTCGCTCGCAAGCGAGGACCCGATGGCGTCGCTTCGAACACCGCCGTCTAACCAATCGCTCCCGCGGCGATGCCGAGGAACTCGTCGGCTTTGAGGGCGGCGCCGCCGACGAGTGCGCCGTCGATGTTCTTCTGGGCGAGGAGTTCGCCGGCGTTGCTGGCCTTCACGCTGCCGCCGTACAGAATTCGTACTTTTGCGGCAGATTGGGCATTGTATCGCTCGGTGAGAAGCTTGCGAAGATCAGCATGCACTTCTTCGGCCTGGGCCGGCGTGGCGACTTTGCCGGTGCCGATGGCCCACACCGGCTCGTAGGCAATGACCGTCTTTTCGATCTGCTCGGCCGAAACGCCCGCGAGCGAGCCGTCGAATTGCCGCTTGATGACGGCGGCGGTCTGGTTGGCCTCGCGTTCGGCGAGCAATTCGCCGACGCAGACGATTGGCACGAGGCCGGCGGCGAGGGCGGCGAGCGTCTTCTTGTTCACGGCGGCGTCGGTTTCGCCGAGGATGTGCCGGCGTTCGCTGTGGCCGAGGATGACGTAGGTGCAGCCGACGTCTTTAAGCATCGCGGCGCTCAATTCGCCGGTGAAGGCGCCGTTGGCCTCGTGGTACATGTTCTGGGCGCCGAGCGCGACGGCCGAGCCCTGGAGCGCTTCTGCCACCGGGGCCAAGTAGACCGACGGCGGACAAACCAAGAGGTCAACTTCCTTGTATTTGTCGACACCGTTGACGATGCCTTTGGCGAGGGCGACCGCGGCGGCGCGGTCGGTGTTCATTTTCCAATTGCCGGCGACTAGTTTGCGAAGCATGGTAGAGTCAAGAGCTAAGAGTCGAGAGTCAAGAGCCAGAAAAAAACTTACGCATGAGCGAAGAATCCAAGCTCGAAAGCTCCGGCTCTCGACTCTTGACTCTAAGCTCTCGACTAATTTACCCCACTGGCTCCGTCTGCGCATAGGAGCCCAGGACTTCGAGCCGTAATGACCGCTTCGCGATCGTGCGGATGGCACGCCGGGCGTGGGGCTCGTCCTGGTGGCCGACGAATTCGACGAAGAACAGATAGCGGCCGCGATGGCCGGGGATCGGGAACGATTCGATCCAGGTCATGTTGAGCTGGTTTCGCTTGAAAATGGCCATGGTGTCGGCCAGGGCGCCAGGCTCGTGGGCGATCTCGAACATGAGCGAGGTCTTGTCGCGGCCTGTTTTCGGGCCGATTTCGCTGCTGATTATGGCGAAACGCGTGATGTTGTCGGCGTTGTCTTCGATGTTGGCGACGATGCAGTTCAGTTCGTACTCGACGCCGGCCTGGCGGCTGGCGATCGCGGCAACGTGCGGGTCATCCTGCGCTGCCTTCGCGGCGGCCGCAGTGCTGCCGACTTCCGCCAGCGTGGCCTTCGGCATGTGCTTGGCCAGCCAGTTGCGGCATTGGGACAATGGCTGTGGTTTACTGAAGATGGTACGAATGGTGTCGCGCGAACCGGTGCCCAAGAGGCAGTGGTGGATCCGCAGCGGCAGCTCGCCGCAGATGCGCACGCGCGACTTGGCGAAGCATTCGAGTGTGTCGGAGACGCGGCCATCGGTGGAATTTTCCATTGGCACAACGCCAAATTGGACCTGACCGCGTTCGACCTCTTCGAAGACGGCGGCAATTGTGCCGACCGGCACTAACTCGGCGGAATGGCCGAATTGTTCGATCGCTGCGAGGTGGCTGAACGTGAATTCGGGCCCGAGGTAGGCGGCCCGCAGGAGGGCTTGGAGGGCGCGAGTGCCGCTCACGATTTCTCGGAATACCGAACGGATGGCTTCAGCGGGCAGCGGGCCGCTGTTGCTTTCGATTGCCCGCTCGAGCACCTCGCATTCGCGGACGGCGTCGTAGACCGGCGAGCCGTCTTGCGCCTTTAGCCGGCCAATGCGCTGAGCGATCGACGCGCGGCGGTTGATGGCGGCGAGGATTTCGCGGTCGATGTCGTCAAGCTCGCAGCGGAGGTCAGCGAGCGATTGGTTCCCGGAGACGGCTGGGTTATTGTCGGCAGGTTCGCCTTCGGTGGGCGCGGCGAAACGCAGTGACTTGGCGGTCTTCGAAAGTGAGCGTTTGCGTTTGGCCATGGCTTGAATATTGGGTAAGACGGACAACTCTGTCTGTCGGTGCTGGCTGGTTTGCAGCTCTCTTTGAGCATGAGGGCGAAGGACTTGTTACGGACGGACAGAATTGCCCGCCCTACGTTCAGTTCATAACCCGCTGTGGGGAAAAAACTTGCTGAAAATTGGCTGCCAATATGACAGCGGCGATTTCGATGTTTGCTGGCTTGATGCAGCGTCGGGGCCAAATTGGCACCAGTGTCGTTGATTCTCTTGGGCGTCGACGGTCGCCGCGATCGACATGTTTCGCCGTAAGCCGCTATCTTACAATAGCTTACGCAATTCAGGCCGTCCAACCACCCAAGTGATTGCTGCCGGGCACATCCTTTGCGTTACATCGGCCCGGCGGGCAGGAGTTCTGCCACGCGGGTTGTGCTGCGCGGTGGCTGCGTCACTGAATTCTGTTCCTACCCGCCTTTAAAACTGCAAACCACAACGAATCAAACCCATAAATTCTCATCGCGGCAAGAGCCGCGCGTTTTGAAACTACCAAGGAGCGTAAACCAATGGCTGCTGGGGAAAAGATCATCGGCATCGACTTGGGTACCACGAACTCGGTCGTCGCCGTTATGGAAGGCAAAGAGGCGAAGGTCATTCCGAACGCCGAAGGCAACCGGCTGACGCCCAGCGTGGTTGCGTTCACGGATAAGGGTGATGTGCTGGTGGGCGAGCCCGCGCGGCGCCAGGCGGTCACCAACCCTAAGCGGACCGTGTTTTCGATCAAGCGGTTCATGGGTCGGCGCCACAATGAAGTGGCGAGCGAGGAAAAGATGGTGCCGTACGAAGTGGTCGGCGGCCCGCAAGATTATGTGAAGGTGAAGGCTGGCGACAAAGAGCTGACGCCGCCGGAAATCTCGGCGCTGACGCTTCGCAAGCTCAAGGAATCGGCCGAGGCCTACTTGGGCCACAAGGTGAACAAGGCCGTCATCACGGTGCCGGCGTACTTCAACGACGCCCAGCGGCAGGCGACCAAGGACGCCGGCCAGATCGCGGGCCTCGAAGTGGCGCGCATTATCAACGAGCCGACGGCGGCGTCGCTCGCCTACGGCTTGGATAAGAAGGGCGAAGAGACGATCTGCGTGTTCGACCTCGGTGGCGGTACGTTCGACGTGTCGGTGCTGGAAGTGGCCGACGGCGTGTTCCGCGTGATCTCCACGAACGGCGATACGCACCTCGGCGGCGACGACTTCGATGAAGTGCTCATTAACCACGTGGCCGAGCAGTTCCAGCGCGAGCAAGGCATCGATCTGCGTAAGGACCACATGGCCCTGCAGCGGCTGACTGAGGCTTGTGAGAAGGCGAAGAAGGAGCTTAGCTCGGCGCAGACGACCGACATCAATCTGCCGTTCATCACGGCCGACGCGAGTGGCCCGAAGCATTTGCAGATGTCGATCACGCGGGCCGAGTTTGAGAAGCTGGTGGATCACCTGATCGATCGCGTGAAGGGCCCTGTGCAACAGGCGCTCAAGGACGCGAAGCTCGACCCCAGCAAGATCAACGAAGTCGTGCTCGTCGGTGGTTCGACGCGTATTCCGAAGGTGCAGCAGGTCGTCAAGGAAATGTTCGGCGGCAAAGAGCCGCACAAGGGCGTGAACCCGGACGAAGTCGTAGCCGTCGGCGCTGCAATTCAAGGCGGCGTGCTCAGCGGCGAAGTGCAGGACATTCTGCTCCTCGATGTGACGCCGCTATCGCTTGGCATCGAAACACTCGGCGGTGTGATGACGAAGCTCGTGGAACGCAACACGACAATTCCGGCCGAACGGAAGCAGGTCTTCAGCACGGCCGACGACAATCAGACGGCGGTGACTGTGCGCGTGTTCCAAGGCGAGCGCGAAATGGCGGCCGACAACCGGCTCCTGAGCCAGTTCAACCTGGAAGGCATTCCGCCCGCGCCGCGTGGCGTGCCGCAGATCGAGGTGAAATTCGACATCGACGCGAACGGCATCCTGAGCGTGTCGGCCAAGGACCTTGGCACGGGCGTGGAGCAAACAGTGCGTGTCGAGCAGTCGAGCGGTCTTTCCGATACTGAAATCGAAAAGATGCGCAAAGACGCCGAATCGCATGCCGACGAAGACAAGCGGAAGCGGGCGCTGGTCGAAGCGCGCAACGAAGCCGAGTCACGTGCTTACCAGCTCGAGAAGTTGATTAAGCAGCAAGGTGACAAGCTGCGCGACTCCGACAAGTCGGCAATCGAAGCGGCGATCGCGAAAGTGCGCGAAGCCGCGAAGGGCGAAGACGTCAACAGCATCAAGAGCGCAATCGGCGAGCTCGAGGCGGCATCACACGCGATGAGCGAGGCGCTGTACAAGGCATCGGCCGGCGCCGGCGCCGCGGGCGCTGGTGCAGCCGCTGGCGGCGCCGATGGTGCCTCGACTGGCGGCCAGAGCGCGGATGATGATGCGATTGACGCGGAGTTTGAAGTCAAGAAGTAAGTGTGATGAACCAAGTGGCTGTCGGCTTTCAGCTATCGGCGAGAAGCCGGTAGCTGGCCGGCAGCTTTTTTCGTTTCGCTAGCAACCAAAAACGTAGAGCTTATTGTTTGGCCGACAGCCGATCGCTGAAGGCCGACAGCTAATCCTATGGCATTTCGTTTCGACAAATTGACGATCAAGGCTCAAGAGGCGGTGGCCCGCGCGCAGGAGTTGGCCGCGGATGCCGGGAATCCGCAGATTGAGCCGGTGCATCTCTTAGCTTCGCTGCTCAAAGAGGATGGGGGGATTGTGCGCCCGGTGCTAGAGAAGATCGGCGCGAATATTAGCCAGCTCGAAAAGATCGTTGAGGCGGAAGTGAAACATCTGCCGCGGTCCAGCGGTGGATCACCGCCGGGGATTTCGTCGGCGCTCTCCAAAGTGCTAGATGCTGCGCAGGCGGAAGCCGATGGCATGAAGGACGAGTTCGTGTCGACCGAGCACATGCTGCTGGCGCTGGCGGGCACGAAGTCGAAGGCCCAGGAGATTCTTGAGCTCAACGCGATTGATAAGAACAAGGTGCTGGGGGCGTTGCGATCGGTGCGTGGAAGTCAGCGTGTGACGGATCAGTCGCCGGAAGGTAAATACCAAGCGCTCGAGAAGTACGGCATCGATCTCGTGGAGCGGGCGCGGGCGGGCAAGCTGGACCCGGTAATTGGCCGTGATCAGGAGATTCGCCGCGTGATTCAGGTGCTCTCGCGGCGCACGAAGAATAATCCGGTGCTCATCGGCGAGCCGGGTGTGGGCAAGACGGCAATCGTGGAAGGTTTGGCGCTCCGTATTTTCCAGGGCGACGTACCGGAGAGTCTCAAGAATCGGCGCGTGGTCGCGCTCGACATGGGCGCGCTCGTGGCCGGCACGAAGTTTCGCGGCGAATTTGAAGAGCGTCTGAAGGCGGTCATTAAAGAAGTGATGGACGCCGGCAATGTCATCATGTTCATCGATGAGCTGCACACGGTGGTGGGCGCGGGCGCGGCAGAAGGCGGCAACGATGCGGCGAACTTGCTCAAGCCGGCGCTCGCGCGCGGCGAGCTGCGGTGCATTGGCGCTACGACGCTGGATGAATATCGCAAGTACATCGAAAAGGATCCGGCGCTCGAGCGGCGGTTTCAGCCGGTGCTGGTTGGCGAGCCGACGGTTGAGGATACGATCGCGATTCTGCGCGGCCTCAAGCCGCGTTATGAGGCGCATCACAAAGGGGTGCGAATCAAGGACTCTGCGCTGGTTGCGGCGGCGGAATTGGCGAATCGATATATCACCGATCGGTTTTTGCCGGATAAGGCCATCGACTTGATGGATGAAGCCACCAGCCGCCTCGCAATGGAACTGCAGAGCGTGCCGACGGAGATCGACCAGGTGCAACGCCGGCTCATGCAGTTGGAGCTGGCTGCACGGCAATTGGAAGAAGAAACGGAAGAGCACGCAAAGGAGCGGCTCGATGAGATCAAGGAGGAAATGGAAGAGCAGCGGAAGAGGCTCGCCAGCCTGCGCGAGCAGTGGGAAGCTGAGAAGATGGGGCTCGGCGACGTGGCTGATGTGCAGCGTCGTTTGGATGAAGCCCGCGTGCGCTACGATCAGCAGTTGGCAAAAATCAAGGAGCAGCAGGCGACGGGGCGGATCGACGAAGCAGCGTTTCAGAAGCTGTATGAACTCGACCAGGAGTTAAAGAAGCTAGCCAAGCACTTAGAAGAGGCTGCGGCGAAGCAAGCTGGCGGCGAAAATGGCACTGGCGGAGCGAGTGGCCCCCGCCGACTGCTGCGCCAGGAAGTGGGGCCAGATGAAATCGCCGAAGTGGTGAGCGCGTGGACGGGCGTCCCCGTGACGCGGATGCTCGAAAAAGAGCGGGCCAAGCTGCTGGTGCTCGAAGAGCGGTTGCACCAGCGGGTGATCGGCCAGGACGAAGCGGTAACGGCGGTCGCGAACGCGGTGCGCCGCAGCCGCAGTGGCTTGCAGGATCCGAATCGGCCGATTGGGTCATTCATTTTCTGCGGGCCGACGGGCGTTGGCAAAACGGAACTGTGCAAGGCACTCGCCGAAGTGCTCTTTGATGATGAGCATGCCATGATCCGCATTGACATGAGCGAATACATGGAGAAGCACACGGTGAGCCGGCTCATCGGCGCGCCGCCGGGATACGTGGGCTACGAAGAAGGCGGCCGGCTCACCGAAGCTGTGCGGCGGCGGCCCTACTCCGTGGTGTTGCTCGATGAAATCGAAAAAGCGCACCGTGACGTGTTCAATATCCTGCTGCAAGTGCTCGACGACGGGCGCCTGAGCGACAGCCACGGCCATACGGTCGACTTCACGAATACGATCGTCGTGATGACGTCGAATATCGGCAGCCAAATGATTCAGGAATCGTTCGAAGCGGGCGGATCGTACGAGGACATGCGATCCGGCGTGATGGAGTCGCTGCAAACCCGCTTCTTGCCGGAGTTCCTCAACCGGATCGACGAGATCATCGTCTTCCGGCCGCTCGATCGTTCGCAGATTCGGCGGATTGTCGACCTGCAGGTTGCGCATCTGGCCAAGCTACTTGAGCAGCGCGATTTTGAACTCGATGTGACGGACCAAGCGCGTGACGAGCTGGCGAATCGCGGCTACGATCCGGCATTCGGGGCTCGGCCGCTCAAGCGCGTGGTGCAGCAAGAGTTGCAGAATCCGCTGGCTTCGGAGCTATTGAAGGGCGCGTTCGAAGAGGGCAGCACGATCCGCATCGACTACGATGGGGCGGAATTTACGTTTGCTGCCATCAGCGGGAGCAATGGTACGCCCCGAAAGGGCGCGAAGCACCGCGGCGAGGAGATTATTTCGGCCGAGATTGTGTGACCGTATTCACAGGTGAGTCGCCTGTGAATACGCGTTGACAAATTACCAATGAGCCGAAACGACTGGCACGGGCGAGCCGCCTCCGCCTTCCGCACTAGCGGTCGACAGCTACCAATCCCCAATTCGCAATGACGACTTCCGCGCCGGGGGTCATATCGCGCACCTTGCGGGCGATTTCCACTTGCTCACTCTTCGTGGCCTTTGGCAGGCGCTTCTTCAGCTTGGTAAGTTTCTCGCTGCGCTTGCGGCGGCGTTTAATTTCTTTCTTGCGTTCGCTAATGCTCATGGGGCGGCGTGAGGGTCGGAGGTCGGGGGTCAGGGACAGGCCGCTGACGCCTGGATTATGACGAACGTTCCTTTGTAGCAGCAGTGGCGGGGAGCGTCAACGCGGCGTCGAAAAGCCCGGATCGGGCCCGAAGTTTGGGCGGCGAAAAGGGACCGCCCGCTTAGGCGCGATCTTATTCCGGCGAGGCGAATATTACGGTCTCTTCCGCGTGAATTGAGTAATGGCCGAGGTAGAATTTGTAGCCAAGGTCGAGGCCGATCAGCCATTTGGGGATGTTGATGAAGTCATCCATGCTGTGATAGATGGCGATGGCCAGCTTCGGCCGAAACTTCTCGATCGTTTTGCTGGCGCCGCGCAGAGCATGCGGTTCCGCGCCCTCGATATCCATCTTGATGTAATCGACTTTGGCGATCTTTTCGCGTTCGACCAAATCGTCAATTGAAAGCGTGGTGGCGCTACCGGTTTGATTTTCCAGCGGCGTAAGACTTACCGCGCTGCCGGGACCATGGTCGCGGAAGAAGACATCTCGGCCAGAGGTCTCCCAGACGGGATGCTCGACGAGCGATATCCGCTGTTCCAGCTTTGGGTTGAGCTCGAGATTGGTCTTGAAAATGCGGATGTTGCCCGGGATGAATTCGAATGAATATACGCGCCCGGCAGCGCCCGTCTTCTCGGCAAAATAAAGGGCCGTGTCGCCCCAGCAGCCGCCGCAGTCGATAACCGTGTCGCCCTCGACGGCCTCGACGATCGTCTCGCCGTCGGCTTTGTAGGCGTATTGCTCGAGGAGGAAATCCACAGCTACGCCCAAATCGGTGTGATACATCGAGATGTGGTAGCCGATCTCGCGAAGGTCGAATTTCGCGAGCAGGAAGTGCATGAACTTGGGATCGATCGTGTCGTGCGGGTCCTTTAATCCTTCGGCTGTCCGCAATGCCTCCCAATACTTGGCGTTGTTGGCGGGCAGCATCACGCGGCGAAAACCTAAGGCGCGAAAAGCAATCAGCTTGATGAGTAGATGACGACTTGGTTCGTCGATGTGCTGATAGATTTCGGTCAGGTCGTCTGCGTAGGTCGAAGCATAGTAATCGTAGGTTTGCTGCAACTCCCTCAGTTCGCCAATTGGGATCGCTCGCTTGCGGAAGTGGTTCTGTACGCGCGTCCCGATCGACCGGCGGGGATAAGCGCCGAATCGCAGCAGATCAAAATTGCGTTTCCCAAAGTTGTTGAACACACTTTGGAAGAACTCCGCTTGGAGCCGCGCGAGAAAATGCGCATCTTTCGAGTGTTCTGCCGAGGCATCGCCACATCGAACTGTGTCGCGGTGAGATCGCAACCGTTGAGTGCCCATGGTGAAATCCCCTCCGTTTGACAACGAGCGTTTCGCAGGCCGAACTCGCAAGCGCACGCGGCTTAATTTACGAACCCCAAGGCCGACGACAGGCTTCGGCGAGGGAAATGCCCGTATTCGGCCGGAAGTCTACACCCGGCGGGTGACAGCACAAACAGCAATCTTGGGGTGAATAGCGAGCGGCTGTGCGAGTTGGCGGCCCAGCGAGAAGAGCACCACGTGATACCGCGATGTGGGCCTGCGAAATACAAAAGCGGGGTTGGCACGGCTGGGCGCCGCAGAACTGTCGCAACAGCCGCCAAAACAGTAACATATTTGCACAGGTTGGGTGGCCGAGTGGTTTAAGGCACCGGTCTTGAAAACCGGCGTACGGGAAACCGTACCGGGGGTTCGAATCCCTCCCCAACCGCTTTATGAGTCAATTGAAAATGCTTAAGAATTAACAGTTTGGGGCCGAGTGGCCGGCGGTGTTGTAAAGCTGAAGTGGATGCTTTCTGCCCGCAATCAGGTTCAAGGCATAGTCAAAGAAATCGAACTGGGCAATGTGATGGCGGACGTGGCGGTTGCGGGCGGCGCTGTGGACGTCGCGGCCGCTATGTAGGCGGTTATCGGCCGAGCGGCTAGGGCTCAAAGTCGGGACCATGTTACGGCCGTCATCAAATCGACGGACGTGATGATCGACCAGTGACGCAGGCGATGCCCGTCACTTGCACCTGGATCCGCAGAGCGAACCTGTTCTTCAAACCGGGTGTCTTGTCACGACGGGAATCGCGGTGCCATAGATTTCCTACTCGGCACATCATCTGCTGTGGACGAAGGCGAGCAGGTCGTTCTACTGACTGCAGCTATGGGGTCGTTTGGGAAAGGCCATCGAACAAGGATGTACGTGACTTCTGAACAACCCGCGAGCGCCGACAGTTGGTGGTCCAAGCCGAGCGGCGGGCGCGAAGTGTTGCGGGTGGCGGCGCCGCTCGTGGTGTCGAGTCTGTCGTGGACGATACTCACGTTCATCGACCGGATGATGCTGAACCACGTAAGTGGCCCGGCAATGAGCGGGGCGTTTTCGGCGTCGGTCGCCTGGTTTGCGATTGCAGCCCTACCGCTCGGGGTGTGCACGTACGCGAGCACGTTTGTCGCCCAATACGATGGCGCGGGCCAGCAGCATCGGATCGGCGTGGTGATCTGGCAGGCGGTGTGGATTGCGCTCGGGTTTATCTTGCTGTTTGCCGCGGCCGCACCGCTGGCGCCGTGGCTGTTCGCGCTCGCCGGGCATGACGAGCAGACGTTTGCCGCGGAGGTGACGTTCTATCAAATCATGTGCATCGGTGGACCGGGGTTGCTGGTGGCGCAATCGCTGGCGTCGTTTTACAGCGGCCGGCGGCAAACCTGGGTGATGATGATCGTCGAGGCGACGATCGACATCCTCTGCATTGGTCTCGACTACTGCTGGATTTTCGGCCACTTTGGTTTTCCGCGGTGGGAGGTGGCCGGCGCGGCCTCGGCGACGAGTTTCTGCCTGTGGATGAAGGCCGCGATCTATCTGGCGCTGATTTTGCTGCCGCGGTATCGGCAGAAATTCGGCATGCTGGAAGGGCTGCGTTGGGACGGCGCGCTAGTTCGCCGCATGCTGTATTTCGGCGGACCGAGCGGATTTCAAATGCTGCTGGATGTGACGGGCTTCACGACGTTTATCTTGCTGGTCGATCGACTTGGCGGCGTCGCGGCGGAAGCGACGACCGTGACTTTCAGTGTCAGCTCGCTAGCGTTCATGCCGATTTATGGCCTGCACATTGCCGTCTCCGTGCTGGTGGGTGAACGACTGGGGGAGAATCGCGATGAGTTGGCGGGACGAGTCACGATTACGGCACTGCAAATTGCGCTCGGGTATATGTTGTTAATCTCGCTGCTCTATGTGCTCGTGCCCGATATTTTTCTCCACGGCTTTTTCAGTCATAGTGATTCCGCCGCGACGAATTCGCAAGCGGTGCGTGATCTTGCGGCATTGCTGCTGCAATTTGTCGCGGCGTACAACTTGCTCGATGCAACGCAGATGGTGTTCGTCGGAGCGTTGAAAGGGGCCGGCGACACGCGATTCTTGCTGTGGGTAAGTCTGGTGCTTTCTTTCTTACTCGCGGCGTTTAGCGTGCTCAGCGTGCAGGTGTGGAAGCTGAGCATTTTTGGGTGCTGGACGCTGATCGTGTTCTGGTGCCTCATCGCAGCGGTGACTTACGTATTGCGTTTTCGCCAGGGAAAATGGCGGGCGATGCGCGTGATTGAAACGCCGGCCGCCACCGTAGCGTGAGTGGCACAGCGACCGATTGCAACAACAAACCGGACGCCGGCGAAGCGCTCGCCGGCGTCCGGTTATCCAGTTCAATGTCGCTGCCCAATCGGGCACTAGTGGTCTGTCAGTTGTGGAATGATGGGAAGTAACGGGTGGCGCGCAGCCGGACGGCGTGGCCGTCCGGCTATTTGGCACCCATCAAATCCGGCTGGACAGCCACTAGATTGCCTTCCACCAATCGCCATCTTCGCTCAGAACCGCCGCCAGCGCGAGATCATTCGCATTCGCCTCGTCGTGGTGGGCAACTTCGTAGAGCGAACCATCAGCCGAACCGGCTGACACGCCATTCAAGTCGCCGTACACCAAATCCAACAGCAGGGGATCGGCCGCACCAGACGCAAGCGGCGTGGTCGTCGCGAGCACAACGGTCGTGGGCTGAGTCGACGCCACCGAGCTATCGTCGAAGAACGCGGCCGCGAAGGCAGGCGAGAACGCCGGGCCAACCGCGGCTGCCGGATGATCGCCAACCGCGACGACACTGCCCGAAAGCGAATTGCTCGCCAGCAATGCGCTCGAACCCGCCGCGGGAGCGGGCAACGCGTTGCCAAAATGGGCACGCCAAACGTCGTAGTCGATCTGATTGACCAGCCCGTCGCCATTGCCGTCGGCGCCCGAGTACGGTGCAACCGACTGGCCTTTTTGCTTCAGCCAGATGCTGAAGTCGGCCTGGTCGACGGCGCCGTTGCGATTGTAGTCGCCGTAGATGTAGTTCAGGCCGAGGAAGTAGTCTTCGACCTCGCCAATCGCCGCAGCGCCGACGAACGACAATCCCGGTTCACCCCAGCGGAACCGCGCGGCGATGGGTCCATCGACGGCGGTGTTCGGAATGGTGATCTGGAGATCGTAAACGCCGGGGTTAATATCGGCTTCGCCGCCGAGACTGCTGCCATTGAGCGACCATTGCAAGCGTTCGCTCTCGTCGAAGTGGCCATCGGCGTTGAAGTCCATCCAGCCGGTGAGCAACCCGCCGACGCCTTGCACGGCGACCCGCAACGTGTTGGCGCCTTTGACGAGCACGCCGCTGTTGGAGAGAACTGATACGCCGTCGTCGGAGCTGCCATCGCCCGAGGCATCGATCGAAACGAAACCGTTGGCTTCGCCGTCGATGGTTCCGCCCAGTTGGAAGCCTGGCGTCAAAACGTGGCGCGGACCGTTGGCGGCGGCCGAGGTGCCGTACGAATCGGGCAGATCGCCCCAATCGTTGTCGGCGAGATTATCGACGCCGAAGAAAATGCTGGTTGCCGTGCCGCCAGGACCGAGCGCGGTGACGCGATAACCTTGCGTGGGCGTGGACATGCGCCACACCGCGGCCGCAGTTCCTTCGTTCTCAATCACGACGTCGATTTGCGCGCTGCCATCGGCTGGAACCTGGTCGAGCGAGAACGAGCCGTTGCTGGCCGTGATGTTATTGATTTCGCCGGCGTCGTAGACACCGTTCTTATTGGCATCGAGGAATACGCGGAAACCGGCGGCGCCTGGTTCGTTAAATTGGCGAGTGCCGTCGCCGTTAAGGTCGTTGAACACGGCGCCCAACACGCGGCCCAGCGCTTCTGGCGGCAGGTTGGCTGGGAAAGCGTTCGCCGGCGCGGTCAGAGCGAAGTTGGCAACTGCCTGAATGGAGGGCAGCGTTACCTGGTTAATGCCGTTACCTGGCGATTTGAACTGCCAATCAGCTCCCGGACGCACCACGCCGATCGAGTACGTCTTGGCCACAGTCGATGGGATTTGCAGCGAGTAGTGCCCCGAGGCATCGGTCACGGTCGACGTTTCGGTGTTCTCGAACACGCCATTGTTGTTGGCGTCGACATACACCGTCACGTTCTGGAGCAGGGCGTCGGTGCCATCGAACACGCCGGTGGAATTCGTATCGGCAAACACATCGCCGGTGACCACGAATTGCTGGGCCGGCGGCGTAGCTTTGAGCAGGAAGTTGATGTTCTTGACCGCCATCGGGATTGGTGCCCCCATGCTTGTGAATGGCATGGGTCCGTTGGTGAAAACGCCGTCTCCGTTCGCATCGTTTGCACCCCATAAAATCTCCGCCGGTTTGAACTGCTGCTCATCTCCTGGATTGCTTGGATTCGGGTCGTAGAAACTTCCTGGACTAGTACCAAAATCATTGACACGATCGGGTGCAAAGAACCAGTCTGGGGTAATTCGCCATTCCGATTGGTAATTCTTCATAAACTGAGAGGATGTATTCACATCGTTCAGCTTGTCCCGTTGTAGAGGATCACTTATCCGAATGACCCATTCGTATGTTGGATCTACGTCGAAATAAAAGTTGCCATCCGCCCCGGTGAGAAAATAAGCAGTTGGCGTCGTGTCAACGGCACCGGAAGCTTTATTGACTCTGAAAAGTGACACGATGACGTTGGAGGCGAATTCTTCTTGATTCGCGATATCTGTACCTGCGTTGAAAACGCCGTCACCGTTGACGTCTACATAATCTGGCCTACGAATAATGTCATCCGTACGTGGCGCGGACGCATTGTATGCTCCAAAGCCGGATCGACCTCCGTTAATTTCCTGAAGATAGCGGTCGAAATTGAACGCGTTATCGCCGTTGTTATCGATGCCTACTGACCCCTGAATCCGCTGCGCCATCGGAATTTGCCAGCCCTTCAACGGATCTGAGTTATTAGTCGATTGATCCTTCAACCATCGCTCATCCCATGCATTTTGTCCGCCTTGTAAGTCCTTATATGTCCCGGGCGAATTCGGAAACGCGGGGTCAAACGTTAGCACTTGTGATGGAGCGTCAACAGGCTTTCCATGCCAAACAATTTCAACGGCATTTAGTCCCATTGCCGCAGACCCCCAATTCTCGATGTGGAGTTCCCAATTTCTAAAGATGGGCAAACCTCCAGGCCCGACCACTGGCTCGCCAGTAATTGGATTGAGGATTAGCGAAGTATTTGTGGTCTCACCCCAATTCCGGTTTGAACTAAATGTCCATACAAACGTGCCGCCTGCGATATCCCCCACCGGATCAATCGAAAAATGGGGCTGCGATAGGACTTGACTTGAGTGCGGAATAAATGACGGGTCCGAATAATAATGATTCAGTTCACTCTGGGTCCCATCCGGCGATGTAAGCATGATCCGCAGAAAGTCTAAGTTCGAGGGAGGCCCCGAAACTGAGACCTTCACTTCAACATACTCGACACTTATTTGCTGATTAGGAGTAACTGCGAAATCGATATAGGACGCGCCGCGGGAGTCATCCGGCCAGCTATCACTATTCGCCGGGTCAAATGGAGCAGGGGGATCAGCGTTATACTCATCCCAATATCCAATAAAGCCAGACTGACCGCCGATGCCACCAGGGACGAGCATGCCATTGTTCGCCATTTTCTCAGCGGCGGGCAAATTCAATCCTTCTTCCAAAACAAACGTAGTGTACGTCTTTTCAGTATTCGGCGCGATATCTTGCCCAAGTGCGTGCCACTGCTTAGCCAACTGCACTGCAAGCTCTGCGTCAACGATGCCATGAGCGTAGCCAACTGACTCACCGTAGAAGCCATATCCCTGGCTAACAGTATAACCAGCACCGTTCGCAAACAGGGCCGGCATCAACTCGTAGCGCCCGTTTCGTCTGGCCGCATCATTTCCACTTAATGGAGAGGCGGAAGTAGATTGGCGGGCGTCGGGTGCGTTACCAACCACCGCAGGATTCGCAATCGGATCGAATAGTGCCGCTCCCGAAGTTGGAAAGTACCCAACTGGTGCCCCCGTAGCGCTGTGATAGTAGGGATCTGGATCACGGAAAGGCCCGAGCTGATTTGTCTGCCAAGTGGTATAGAAATTTGATACCCCGGAGATTCCCCCAGTGCCTCCACCACCACCGCCACTTTGAACAATTACGCGATAGTCCTCTACCTCACCATCGGGCGCTATACCCACAGGGCCCAGATCCAGTCCACTGTTAATCAGTGAATCGATATAAGACTGCGAAGTCAAACGAAAACGGGCGTATGTCTGCCCGACAGCCACTCCCGCAGGAACGGTGATAGTAACTAGATTGGAACCTGGCGTGAGTAAGCGGTTCCAAACCACGTGTTCCGTCGTGTTTTGGTCCCAAGAATTATTCTGATCGAAATCAATCCATGCATTCAGTACGCCTCCTTGCGGAGCATTAACCTGAACGTTTACGACTCTACCACGGCTGATGGTAGCTACACCTCCGCTCGATGGGAGGATTACTCCATCTTCGTCATCGATTAGCGGATTGGTAGGCGGGTTATTATCATCTCCGTCTGCGTTCGGCGTAGGCTGCCCAGCCCCTTCTGAGTCGCGAACTGGGCCAAGCGTAAGGTTGTTATCGTCAGTGCGGTGTTGAGCGCTGCCGTAGATGGCTGGCGCGTCGCCAAAGTCGTACTCAATTGCGGCCCCACTGGCTAGTGAGCCGCCGCCTGCATAAACGTACGTTGTGTTTGATCCAGCCGCGGATCCAGTAGCGATCCCGACAGCCGAACTACCCGTCGCTGCTCCCGATACGGCACCCCCAGAAATCGTCGTGGGGGCTTCCGGCGACTCATACCACGCATTCGTGCGTGAACTCCGCACGAGAATCTCTTGCACATCGCGGTACGTGAGGTTCGGGTTTGCTTCGAGCATGAGCGCGATGACACCCGAGACAATCGGCGCAGCCGCCGACGTGCCATTAAAGCGCGAAGTGTAATCCGGATTGGGTAAGAAGTCGCGATCGGCATCGAAGCCGTTGGGCAACGGCGCGGCGTTGAAGCCGTACTTGCCGGTCAAGTCAGTCGTCCACAAACCGCTGCCCTGGCCACTATCTTCAGCGACATTTTGGGCTGCATTCGAACCGGTGGGCGCCGCGACGAGGACGTCTGCCCCGGCTTCCGGATAGGAGGTAAACGTCCCATCGGCATTGCGGTATTGGCCGTCATGATCGACACCCGTGACACCGATCACGTACCGAGAATTGATATACGGATCGTACGATGCGCTATCCCAATTGCCGAAGCTTTGGAAGCCGGCGCTCACGCTGGGCCCGCCGCCGTTGCCGGCAGCCCACACGTTGATCATGCCCAAGCCGTTGCGGCCAAATATCACCGAATCACGCAGCGCGTCATAAATCGTCGGGTCGAGCGTTGCGATTTGACGAACGTCTGCCGGGCCCCAACTGTTGTTGGTGATGTCAACGCCGTGTGTCATTGCATACCGCAATGCGCGAACGGTCGCTTCGTCGGTCTGTCCGGCTGTAACCAGTTGGATCGGCACGAGTGTGACGCCCGGGGCCACGCCGGCGCCACCCTCGCCGTTATTCCAAACGGCGCCGATCAAGCCAGCGACCGCTGTTCCGTGCGCTGCGCCGGTGGGATCGGTAACCAACTCGAGACCTTCCGGATCCACATTCGCGGAGCCATCAATTGCATCGTACCGCAAGGTCAGCGAAATATTAGCAGCCAGATCGGGATGATCGGTTTGCACGCCGCTATCGATGACCGCGACCATCACGCCGGCACCGGTGTACCCGATGCCTCCATCGGGGCGTACCATGTTCCACACCGGAACCACGTTAATATCCTGGCCGGCCACGCCATAGATGTGCTGGAAGTCAGGATTTCCGACCTCTTGCCCCACATTGAGCAGGTGCCATTGATTCGGGAACAAGGGGTCGTTTGGCAGTGAGTACAACACGTAGTCGGGGGCGGGTAGATTGGCCGCAGCCGCCGATTGAGCGACTTGCCACTCGATTTCGCGCATCAGTGTCGCGGCGGCGCCTGCGGCCGTGTCGTTCCCAAAACTAGTCGTCTGGACATCGAGATTGAAAGGCGAAACCGAGAAGACCATCCGGTCCTCGAGCTTCTCGATCGTCCAGGTGCGACGCTGGCGTTGCTTGCCGATGCTGAGCAAGCCCAGCGGCTTGCGACCAAGTGCACTAAAACGCCGACCCTTCCGGTTGCGTCTTTTCACAGTAGATTCCCCTTCACTGAATTCCGGCTCGATCCGAATCGCGGCAGCCAAGCGGGCGGTTCCGATCGCCGCGCAAAGCTGTTTTTCGAAAAGATGGTTACCGCCTGCGTACGCAGCGTCCGCGCTGCTAAATCACGGCCATGGCCCGTACGAATCCCCCTGCTCCCATGAGCGCGTTCGCACGCTTGAAAGGGTGGTTCCCGTGCCTCCACCCAATCGCTTTCGACGATGCTATCGTTGTGGCCGTTCCAATCTTTCCATCGTAAACCGACCAGGAAAACCGGTCAAATTAATTGGTTAAGTAGATTTGAAACCTTCCGTAGACTTCGCTGGTTCCGCAGAATCTGCGGCGAATCGCTGGCGACCATGCACACCACCGGCCGGGCAAGGCGAAGTGCCTCGCCCAGGCCACGCCTGCCGCAACTCGATGGCCGCTAAGCAATTATCGATCCAGCTCCTTGCCCTGAGGGGCCGGGTGGCCGGTCCAACTGTCACGCGCTGCTGCTGCAAATTGGGAAGGTTGGCGAAGAAGTGCGGCATTTGACGAAACGTCTGGTTTTTCCGCGGATAGCGGTCCGATAGTTTTTTGCGTGGCAATGTGCCGGCACTCCAGGCGGACCCAGGTTCTGCCGCCCGCGAGCCGCCGCACACGACCAAGATTGCTGATTTCGAACGGCGGGTTCTGTGGCGAGGGCCTCCACAAGCCGCCCTTCGAAATCGGCAATCAGATCTTGTCGAGGGGGGGATTACGATGCGAGTCGGTCAGTTTGCTCGAACACGAACTAAGCTCGTTGCGCTCGCCGCTGCGGCGGTGATGATTTCCACAGCATCTGCGTTCACATTCGCCCAGGGGCCGTACGGTGACTTCGCGTACGGCGGGCGGCCGGCTGCTCCAGCGAACGGCCGCGCGAGCCAGGCGTACTACACGGCGCCCGCCGGTGCCGCGATGGCCGGCCAATCGTCGTACACCGACGCCAACGGCCGTCCAATGATCATGCAGACGCAATACGGCGATCCCAATGGCTGTTATGGCGGCTGCGGAGGCTGCGGGTGCAACGATTGCAATGGCGGCTGTGACGGTGGCTGCTACAGCGACGGCTGCGGCGGCTGCAACGGCCCGTACTGCGGCGGCGGTTTCGGCGGTTGCATGCCGATGGGCTGCGGCGGCACCGACCCGGCCGTCGGCTATCAGCTGATGGAAGACGTCGGCGTAGAAGGCCAGTTGGCGGATCAGCGCGGACCGCATTATTTCGATATGCGAGCTGAGGCTGTGTATCTACGTCGCGATACGACATTCAATCAAGATATCCAATTCACGTCGCTCAACGTCGGCAACACGGTGGTGTTGGACTCGAAGGACTTGGACGCGCGTGATCAAACCGGGTTCCGCGTGATTGGCCGCTATGACATCGGCCCACTGTCGGTCGTTGAATTTGGCTATACGGGCATCTATGACTTCGAGGATCAGAAGACAGTCGTTGACCCCACGGGAAACCTGTACTCACTCTTCTCGCGGCCAGCGCCGGAATTCGGTTTGTTCGGCACGAGCCCGGTAGGCGTGAACCTGCCTGGCGGCGCGAATCCCGAAAGCGAACGCGCCGTGCAGCACACGATCAAAGCCCGCAGCGATCTGCAGACCGCGGAAATCAGCTACCGCCGTTATTGGCTGGGCTATAGCCCGCGGATCTCGGGCACGTTGCTGGGCGGCTTCCGCTACACGCGGTTAGACGATGACTTCCTATTTGAAACGTTCGGCTCGGAACCAGCCACGGCGCAACCGTTTGGTCCGCTCGCCGGCCTTCGCTATAGCACCCAGGCCGACAACAACCTGGCCGGCTTCCAAACCGGTGCGGACGCCTGGATCAGCTTGTTTCAAGGTCTGCGGGTCGGCTCCGAGGGTAAAGTTGGTATCTACAACAACCACTCGGTGTTGACGAATCGCATCTCCACGACGCCGCCCGGCACGATTCCGCCGGCGCTGACCGAGAAGTTCCGCGACGACAACGTGGCCCTGCTCACCGAAGCGAGCGTCGACGTGGTGGCCGACATTCTGCCGAGCCTGTCGCTGCGAGCCGGTTACGAAATGTTGTACATGAACCAGCTCGTGCTGGCTGGCAACAACTTCAACCAGACTTCGCCGTACGGCAACCAAGGCGACCGGGTGCCGTTCGTCGATAACGACGGCCACTTGTTCTACCACGGTGGCCACGTCGGCTTCGAATTTATCTGGTAGCAAGAACCGCCATCCGCGTAGGACGGACAATTTTGTCCGTCCTACGTTTATTTATGGAATGCTCGATTCCCCTGCCGAAACACAAACGTGGCTTGCCAATTCTTAACAGTGCGGACGGACAGCATTGTCGGTCCTACGGGCGAGTTT
The DNA here is from genome assembly GCA_046349975.1 of Pirellulales bacterium. Lineage (GTDB taxonomy): Bacteria > Planctomycetota > Planctomycetia > Pirellulales > Lacipirellulaceae > JABDGM01. The sequence goes on along the minus strand of JAXMBH010000009.1, from coordinate 168,398 downwards.
TCGCTGCCGGTGCGAACCTTTGGCGACGGCGCGCCACTTGACAAAGAGGTATAATGGAACAGGATAGACGCCGCCCAAGGAAACGCCTCCGATAAGACGGTCATACTGGGCTGGAACCACTCACCAGGAGTTGCAATTCATAGTGAAGGAACTTGATCGCAAGCAGGGTGTGCAAAGCGAGTCGGCCGTGCTGGTCGGCGTCGAGCTGCCCGATAAGCAAACTGCCCGCGACAATCTTGATGAACTTGCGGGCCTCGTGGAAACCGCCGGGGCCGAAGTCGTCGGCCGTCTTACGCAACGCCGCCAGGTCCCCGATCAGACCACTTATCTCGGCAAGGGCAAAGTCGAACAACTAGAGTTGATGATCCGCGCCACCGATGCGGACGCCATCGTGTTCGACAATAATCTCTCTGCCGCACAAGTTCGCAACCTGGAGCGCGAGCTGGGTGTGAAGGTACTCGACCGCACCGAAGTGATCTTGGATATTTTCTCGACGCGTGCCCGCACACATGAAGCCCGGCTGGCGGTGGAGCTGGCGCAACTCGAATACTCGCTGCCGCGATTGAAGCGAATGTGGACCCACTTGTCGCGTATTAAAGCCGGCGTCGGCATGCGCGGCCCTGGTGAAAAGCAGTTGGAAACAGACCGCCGGTTAGTGGAGCGACGGATTGTCGATTTGCGCAACGAGCTGAGCCAGGTACAGCGTCGCAAGGAGCGGGAAGTGGCCGCCCGCAGCGATCGCATGACGGTGTCGCTCGTCGGCTATACGAATGCCGGCAAGAGTACGCTGCTGAACAAACTTACCGGCGCAGGCGTGCTGGCCGAGGACAAACTTTTCGCCACGCTTGACACCCGCACCCGCCGCTGGCAACTGCCCGGTTGGGGCCCGGTGCTCCTGAGCGACACGGTTGGTTTCATCCGCGACTTGCCGCACGGTCTCATCGCGAGCTTCAAGGCCACGCTGGAAGAAGCTCGGCAGGCCGATTTGCTGATGCATGTCGCGGATGCCAGCAATCCCACGGTGCTGGATCAGATCGCGTCGGTCTATACAGTGCTCGAAGAGTTGGGGATTCGCGAGAAGGACACGCTGCTGGTGCTCAACCAGATTGACGCGATTCCGGCCGATGAACATGGCACAATCGATCGGCTGCTCGAGCGATATCCTTCGGCGGTTCCCATTAGCGCCCGCACGGGCGAAGGCCTCAACCGGCTGGCATCGGCCGTGAGCGGCGCGCTCACGCACCACTTCCTGGATGTCGATGTCGAAACGGGCGTCGCGAACGGCCGCCTGCTCGCTGGGCTCGCACAACACGGCGAGGTCCTTAGCCGAACGTACTCGGAAGACCGCGTTTCCGTGCACTGCCGGATGCCGAAGAAGTACTTGGGCACGCTGGACCCGAACGAAGCGCGGATCAAGCTCCGTGCGAACGGCCAGGATTGGATTCGCGACGGGCAGGACCAAGACGACTGGACCCCGCGCAACGGGCACTCGTCGACCAATGGCCACGCGCAAACAAACGGCCACTCAACGAACGGCGCCCATAAATAGCCCAATCGTCTCGGCTGGGTGATTCACAAAGCCCCGCCGTTTCGGCTGGAACGCAAAAACGCTTTCGCTGCTAGCCCAGCGCATCCGAGCCCCTAGGGCTCGGCTATATTTGGGGCATGGCGTACCGGAACCTCAAACGCTGCCGCGCACTCATTACCGGTGCATCCAGCGGAATTGGGCGCGCACTTGCGATCGAGCTCGCGCGACACAACGTCGATCTCATCCTGTTCGCACGCCGGGAGGATCGGCTCGCAGGCGTGGCTGAAGAAGTTTCGCGGCTTGGCGGCCGCGCTGTGTGCACTGTGGGGGACGTGACCAATTCCGACGATCGAAAACGCGCCCTTGCGGCCGCGCGCGATGAGCTTGGCGGCCTCGATATCCTCATCAACAACGCCGGCGTCGCCGCGCACGGCCGTTTCGCCGAATCGGACCCGAACCGCGTTTGGCCGATCATGGACACAAACTTCTTCGCGCCGGTCGCACTGATCCGCGAGGCCATCCCCCTGCTTCGCACAGGCCGACACCCGATCGTCGTCAACATCGGGTCGATTCTCGGCGAACGGGCAGCACCGCACAAAAGCATCTATTCTGCGAGCAAGCACGCGCTTCATGGCTTCACCGAAGCACTTCGGCCAGAATTCGCCCGCCTCGGCATCGACCTGCTCCTGGTCGCCCCCGGCCCGACGCAAAGCGAACACTTCGACACGCTGCTCGAAGACAAAGGCCTTCCCTGGCCCGAACCGCGTCGGATGCCCGCGCGCAACGTGGCGGTCCAAATCGTCCGCGCCATCGAAGTTGGCCGCACGTTCCTTGTCACCGGTTGGCGTAGCCGCTTGTGGCTGCTTCTCGACCGCCTCTGCCCGCGGTTTGTCGACCGCCTCCTTCGCCGCTACGGGTGAGTTGCGTGCGACCTCACGACTCCGATTTCGCAGCCCAAAGCCCCCAGCCTCCCGCCCCCAATATTGCGACCGCCTCATCCCCACCCTACAATTGGGCCGCTGCCGCCTAAGCCCCTGGCGGCATCTAGAGACTTTTCCGCTCTCACCTTTGGAGTCGTGCCATGAAATCGCGTTGGATCATCGTGCCGCTTGGCCTCGCCCTGTTGTTTGCCACGAAGGGACTGCTGGCCGACGACAAGGAAAAAGAAGGCGACAAGAAGTTCGAAGCCACCTGCCCCGTCTCGGGTAAGCCGGCCAAGGAAACGTCAAGCGTCGAATTAAAAGATGGCAGCAAAGTGTACTTCTGCTGCGAGAACTGCCCGAAGGCATACAAGGCAGATCCTGATAAATACGCCACCAAGGTCAACCGCCAACTACTCGAAACCGGTCAAGTCGTAGAAGTGGCGTGTCCGCTCTCTGGTAAACCGCTGAACAAAGACGCTACGGCCGAATTCGGCAAGCAAAAGATCAGCTTCTGCTGTGAGCATTGCCTCGCTGAGTTCAAGGAAGCGAGCGACGATAAGAAGCTCGACCTAGTTTTCAGCGAAGCGGCGTTCAAGAAAGGTTTCACGCACCAGACCAAGTGCCCTGTGAGCGGCAAGCCGATCAACCCCGAAGCGTTTGTTGAATACCAAGGTGAGAAGGTGTACTTCTGCTGCCCGGGTTGCCCGAAGGCATTTGAAGAGAACCCGGAGAAGTATCTCGCGAAACTGCCGCAGTTTGCGAAGCATGGCGAGGAGAAGAAAGAGTAGCGGCAACTAGCGAATTGGTTGGATCACGAGAGGGCCGGCGAAAGCCGGCCCTTTTTTTTGTTCGTGGCAACAGGCATTGTGCCTGTCGATTCGGATCGTTGGAGGAACATAAAATTGACGCGAAGAATGCCTGTCCCCCACGATGGCTGCTGCCAAATTGGCATTCAGGCCAACGCATTACGACTCCTGCAATTTAGCCAATTCGTCGTAACATCTTGCTATTTGGCAATTTGCAGCTGGGCCCCTATCGCTGGCACAACCGTTGCGTAATACTGCGGAACCTCGCGGCGCGCTGCCATTTTGTGCGGCGACCGCCTAACCCGCACACCAGCGCAATAGTGAATCGAGTTGGGGGTCAATGGGACGACCACCCAGCACGATGGATCACTGTCAGCGCTCTGGGGGCTCGCCTTCGGCTCGACCCCAGCCACCCTCGTAACTTTATCGCAATCATTCGGAGGACTGTCGCGTGGCAGCAAAGCAGATGTTATTTGAGGACGACGCCCGGGCCCCGTTGGCGGCTGGCGTCGAGAAGTTAGCCCGTGCCGTCCGCAGCACGCTCGGCCCGCGTGGCCGCAACGCCGTGCTCGACAAAGGCTGGGGCTCTCCCAAAGTCACCAAAGACGGCGTCACGGTCGCCCAGGATATCGAACTCGACGACCCGTTCGAGAATCTCGGCGCTCAGCTCGTGAAAGAAGCCGCGAGCAAGACGGGTGATGTTGCCGGCGACGGCACCACCACAGCCACGGTGCTCGCCGAAGGTATCTTCCGCGAAGGGCTCAAGATGATTGCCGCGGGAGCCGATGCGATGGCGTTGAGCCGCGGCATCAACAAGGCGGTGCAGGCCGTCGACGAAGCGATTGCCAAGCAGGCTGAAAAGGTTGATATCAAAGACAAGAAGAGCCTCCAGCAAATCGCCACGATCGCCGGCAACAATGACCCCGCGATTGGCAATGTGCTCGCGGATGCCTTCACCAAGGTAGGCAAAGACGGCGTCATTACGGTTGACGAAGGCCGCGGTTCGGAAACGACCGTGGAAGTTGTCGAGGGCATGCAGTTCGATCGCGGCTTCCTCTCGCCGCATTTTGTCACAGACCAGGACGAGCAAACCGCCGAGCTCGATAACTGCTTCATTCTCGTGTACGAGGAAAAAATCTCGAACGCCAAGAACCTAGTGCCGATCCTCGAAGCGGTTTCGAAGGCCGCCAAGCCGCTCCTCATCATCGCCGAAGACGTGGAAGGCGAAGCCCTGGCGACGCTCGTCGTGAACAAACTTCGTGGCATTCTGCAAGTTTGTGCCGTAAAGGCTCCGGGCTACGGCGATCGCCGCAAGGCCATGCTCGGCGACATCGCGACACTCACCGGTGCGACCGCCATCTTCAAAGATCTCGGCATCAAGCTCGACGGCGTGAAGCTTTCTGATCTTGGCAAGGCGAAGAAAATTACGGTCAGCTCGGAAAATACCACGATCATTAGCGGCGCCGGCGACAAGTCGGCCATCCAAGGTCGTGCCGAGCAGATTCGCAAAGAAATCGAAAACACCGATAGCGACTACGATCGCGAGAAGCTGCAAGAGCGGCTGGCGAAGCTCGCCGGTGGAGTGGCGCAGATTAAGGTTGGCGCCGCTACCGAGTCGGAAATGAAGGAAAAGAAGGCGCTATTCGACGACGCCAAGAGTGCCGTCGCGGCCGCCCTGGCTGAAGGTGTCGTCGTTGGTGGTGGCGTTGCCCTGCTCCGTTGCGAGAAAGTCGTGGGCAAGCTCAGCCTTGAGGGCGACGAGAAGCACGGTGCGGAAATCATCAGCAACGTGCTGCACTATCCGCTGCGGTACATTGCCGAGAACGCCGGCGTGGACGGCGACGTGGTCGTCAATCGCGTCCGCCAATTGAAGGGCAAGACCGAAGGCTACAACGCAGACAAGGACGAATATGGCGACCTCGTGGCCGCCGGCGTCGTTGATCCCGCGAAAGTCGTTCGCACGGCCCTGCAAAACGCGGCGAGCGTAGCTGCATTACTGCTGACGACGGAATCACTCGTCACCGAGATTCCGAAGGAAGCCGAAGAGCCGGCCGGCGGCCACCACCACGATCACGGCGGTGGCATGGGTGGAATGGGCGGCATGGGCATGGGCGGCATGGGTGGAATGATGTAACAAACTCGTCCGTTGTCCGTCGTCCATCGTCCGTTGCATGAAACTTTCAACCTATTTGCAACGGACCACGGACAACGGACAACGGACACGACTAACCACACAAGTACAAATTACATATCAGGAGTCGAACGAATCATGGCCAAGATTAATCTTCGTCCTCTAGACGATCGTGTCGTTGTCGAACCCCTTGAAGCCGAAGAGATGACGGCGGGCGGCATTGTGCTGCCGGATGCGGCGAAGGAAAAGCCGCAGCGGGGCAAGGTCATCGCCACTGGCCCGGGCAAGCTGCTCGATTCGGGCAGCCGCGGTGAGCTGAGCGTAAAAGTGGGTGACGAAGTCATCTACGGCAAGTACGGCGGCTCCGAAGTCGAAGTCAATGGCGAAGAGTACAAGATCCTTCGTGAGAGCGATATCCTCGCGAAGGTGGTCAGCTAAACCACTTTCTGTCCGTTGTCCGTAGTCCGTCGTCCGTTGCAGAATTGGACATGCCCTCTTGCAACGGACTACTGACTACGGACAACGGACAATCAAAACCCGTACACATTCCTAATCAGGTTCCAACATGCCCAAACAACTCATGTTCGACGACGCCGCGCGGGCCAAGATGCTCGCTGGCGTAGATAAGTTGGCCGACGCCGTGGCCGTGACGCTCGGCCCCCGCGGCCGCAACGTGATTATCAATAAATCGTTCGGCGGCCCGACCGTCACCAAAGATGGCGTCACAGTCTCCAAAGAAATCGAGCTCGAAGACCCGTTCGAGAATATGGGTGCGAAGCTTGTGCACGAAGTGGCCGACAAAACCTCGACGCTTGCCGGCGACGGCACGACGACTGCCACCGTGCTCGCCCGCGCGATCCTGCGCGAAGGCACCCGCAATATCGTGGCCGGCAGCAATCCGATGGCCGTTCGCCGCGGCATTGAGAAGGCCGTTGCCGCCGCAACCGAGCAACTCGATAAGATGTCGAAAAAGGTCTCCAGCAAGCAGGAAATCGCCCACGTCGGCGCGATCAGCGCAAACAACGATCGCACGATCGGCGATCTGCTGGCCGACGCCATGGAAAAAGTCGGCAAAGATGGCGTGATCACGGTCGAAGAAGGCAAGACGACTGAGACCATGCTCGAGCTCGTCGAAGGCATGCAGTTCGACAAGGGTTATCTCTCGCCGTACTTCATTAATCAACCGGCGACGATGGAATGCGTGCTGGAAGACGCTTACTTGCTCATTCACGAGAAGAAGATCAGCAACCTCCGCGAGCTATTGCCCATTCTCGAGCAAGTGAGCCAGAAGGCGAAGCCGCTGATCATCATCGCGGAAGACGTCGAAGGCGAAGCGCTCGCTGCGCTGGTCGTCAATAAACTTCGCGGCATCCTTAACGTGTGTGCCGTAAAAGCGCCAGGCTTCGGCGATCGCCGCAAGGCGATGCTGGCCGACATCGGCGTGCTCACGGGAGGCACCGTGATGAGCGAAGACCTCGGCAAGAAGCTCGAGAATATCACGCTCGAAGAGCTTGGCCGGGCGAAGAAGATCACCATCACTAAGGATAACACCACGATCGTGCAGGGCGCCGGCAAGCGGGAAGACGTCCAGAAGCGGATCGAACAGATTCGCAAGGGCATCGAAGCGACGACCAGCGATTACGATCGCGAGAAGTTGCAAGAGCGGCTCGCCAAGCTGACCGGCGGTGTGGCGATTATCTCGGTCGGCGCTTCGAGCGAGGCCGATATGAAGCAGAAAAAGGCCCGGGTTGAAGACGCGCTGCACGCCACGCGAGCGGCCGTCGAGGAAGGCATTCTGCCCGGCGGCGGCGTCGCCCTGTTGCGTTGCCAGGAAGCGGTTGAGAAGGCCCGCTCGGGCGCGAAGGGCGACGAGCGGATCGGCGTCGACATTGTGCTGGGCGTCCTGCAAGCTCCGCTGAAGCAGATCGCCGACAACTGCGGCCTCAGCGGCAGTGTCGTGGCTGACGAAGTCGCCCAGAAGGGCACGAACATCGGCTACGACGCCAACGCTGGCGAGTACACCGACATGATGAAAGCCGGCATTCTCGACCCCACGAAAGTGGTGAAGGCCGCTCTGTCGAACGCCGCGAGCATTGCCAGCCTGATGCTCACGACCGAAGCCTTGGTGACGAACTTCGACAAGAAGGATGAAAACAAGAAGGCTGTTATCGGCAGCATTCGATAAGAGAATGACGAATGCCCAGTTCCCGAATGACGAACGGAGAGCGGTCGTTCTACGTTTCTTTTCATTCGTCATTCGACATTCGAGAATTCGTCATTTAACAACTGGTTGACAGCCGCAGCGGGCCACTTCGTCCTCCGACGAGTGGCCCGCTTGCATGCAATAATGTAGCAGGCACGCTCCGCGTGCCGTTGCAGAAGTGCGACGGACTTCCAATCGATCGCTAACTCTTGCGTCTCACGTAAATTCGTTACGGCACGCGGAGCGTGTCTACTACAATGGCCCAGCGCGATTATTACGAGATTCTCGGCGTCGAACGCACCGCGACCAGCGGCGAGATCGCTTCGGCGTATCGTAAGCTGGCCGTGAAATATCACCCAGATCGCAATCCGGGCGATGAAGATGCGATTGAACGCTTCAAGGAAGCCGCCGAGGCGTTCGAAGTTCTCAACGACGCCGAGAAGCGTTCTCGCTATGACCGCTTCGGCCACGCCGGTCTGAACGGCGCTCAAGGCGCGCATCACTTTACCGACGTCGAAGACATCTTCTCCACGTTCGGCGATATCTTTGGCGACCTGTTCGGCGGCGGACGCCAACGCAACCGCCCGCAAAAAGGCCGCGACGTTCGCTGCGACGTAACGCTCACGCTCAAGGAAGCAGCCAACGGGGTGACGAAAACTGTCGAGTTTCAACGCCACAGTCGCTGCGAAAAATGCAGCGGCAGCGGCGCCGCCGAGGGCAGCCGCCGCGAGGTCTGCGGTTACTGCCGCGGCCAAGGACGGGTCATTCAAGCCGCCGGCATTGTTCGCATTCAGACCACTTGCCCCGCCTGCCACGGCGAGGGTTCCACGATCAAGCACCCCTGCACGGCGTGTCGTGGCAGCGGCCAGGTGCTCAAGAAGGTGACGACGGAGGTCCAGATTCCGCCGGGCGTCGACGATGAAATGCGAGTTCGCATCACGGGCGAAGGCGAACCAAGCCCCAACGGCGGGCCGAACGGCGACTGCTACTGCTTTATCTCGGTGCTGCCGCACCCGCTCTTTGAACGCGACGGCCAGAATCTCGTGTGCCGAGTGCCGATTACGTATGCCCAGGCTGCGCTCGGCACGACGCTTGAAGTGCCGACGCTCGAAGGCCGCGGCACCGTCGATATTCCGGCCGGCACACAATCGGGGTCCGTGTTCAAGCTCGGCGGCAAGGGCATGCCCGATCCCCGCCGCCGAGGCCTTGGCGACTTGCTTGTGCAAGTCGTCATCGAGGTGCCGAAGAAGCTCAGTAAAGAGGAACAGGCTTTGCTTCGCGAGTTGGCGGAGTTGGAACATAAGAACGTGGCTCCGGAACGGAAGAGTTTTTTTGCCAAACTGAAGGACTATTTCACGGCCGACGAAGACGCATCTGCGAACGCCGCCGATTGAAGTGAGACGATTACACAATGCCAACTAATCAAGAAGACGACCCGAAGTCGGACGATCAAGCGGAAGTGCGCGCAACCGCTGAAGCTCATCCGGACGATGGTGTAATTGATAAAGCTGAAGTCGCCGGTGAAGCACCCAGCGAACTGGCGATTGCCAACGATCGCCTATTGCGGCTCCAGGCGGAAATGCAAAACTTGCGGAATCGCACCTCGCGTGAAATTGCCGACGAGCGCAAGTATGCTGCGCTTCCCGTAATCCGCGATTTGTTGCCGGTGGTCGACAACATTGATCGAGCGATCGAAGCTGCAGAGAAAGCTGGCGAAGCCGAGAATCTGCTTGCGGGCTTCCGACTCGTGAAGCAGCAATTGCACACGATTCTCGCGCAGCACAAGTGTGAGCCGATCGAAGCGCTCGGCGCGGAGTTCGATCCGAATTTCCATCAAGCGATCCTGCAACAGCCTTCGGCCGAAGTGCCGGCGAACCATGTAACGCTCGTCGCACAGACCGGCTACAAAATTCATGAGCGCGTGGTCCGGCCGGCGCAAGTCATCGTGTCGAGTGGTCCGCCGTCATGATAGTGTCAACTCTGCGTTTGCAGAGATGCCGAGTTTGCCGGCAGCACGTTCGGCGGTGTCGCCGACGCTAAGAACTTCAACTTCGTCCCTGTCGCCTATATCCCGTTCTCTGCTCCCTGCCATGCCCACCTACGACTACGAATGTGATGCCTGCGGCCACAAGTTCGAGCTGTTTCAATCGATCTCGGAGCCGGTGCAGAAGAAGTGCCCAGACTGCGGCAAGCTGAAGCTCCGCCGCTTGTTCGGCACTGGCGCCGCGGTGGTGTTCAAAGGTTCTGGCTTCTATCAGACCGACTACCGCAGCGAATCGTATAAGAAAGCGGCCGAGAAAGATAAGCCGGCGAGCGAATCGAAGAGTGAATCCAAGTCAGAGAACAAAACCGAATCGAAGCCAGCGGATTCAAAATCGCCATCGAAGAGCAAATCGGATAAGAAGTCTCCGCAGAAGTGATCAGCGGCTGGCTTCATTCATCCTTCGGTAAATCATTCAACCTTCGGTAAATTCGCGGCCCAGCAGTTCGCTCCACGCCGGCGGCAACGGCGCCAGGATATCGACAGGCGCTCTGGTCATCGGATGATTGAACCCAAGTTGTCGCGCGTGCAACGCGATTGCCCGCAGCCGCTCGTCTGCGAATTGTTCGCCAAATTGCCGCGTTGAACCGTACTGTGCATCGCCGACCACGGCGTGGCCGCGAGACGCGCATTGCACGCGAATCTGGTGTGTGCGGCCAGTTTCAAGTTCAATTTCGAGCCATGTGTACCTAGCCCAGCCCTCCGGGCTGGGGCCGACATTCCGGCTTTCCGTGCCCCCGAAGTTCGCGGTCAGCACTGCCTCAGCTCCGCCGGCCCGGAACGGGTCGGCGATGTAGCGGCCACGCACCCTGTAGCGCATGATCGCGATCTTCCCGCGCGGGTCATCTGCGGGCACGACGATCGATTGCGGCATGCCGTGGCGTTTATGCAGGTGATCTGTCCACACACCTTCGTCGTCTGCAACCTCGCCTTCCACCACGGCCCAATAGATTTTGGTGACCGTACGATTCTCGAACTGCGAACTTAGTCGCTGCGCCGCCCGTACGTGTCGCGCAAACACGATCGCACCGGAGACGGGTCGATCCAGCCGGTGCGGCAGACCCAGGTAGATATCGCCCTCCTTTTGCTCACGCGCGCGATAGAACGCCTTCACCTGCACTTCGAGGCTATCGATGCCGGCGGGCGCCTGCGTAAGAATGCCGGCCGGCTTGTTGATTACGAGGCAGGGGCCATGGTCGTACAGGATTTCGAGCATCAAACGAAGCGTCCGATTGGCCGAAAGAGCTTCAATGTGCACCCCCGCCCAAACGCGTATCAATGGGCGGGCGAACCCCACTAGAACCCTCGCTGTCTCTTTCCGCAAGGCGTTCAGGGCATGGCGGTTAAGCATCGCCGCCGCTACAATGCGAGGCTCTGCTGCCGCACAGTTTGTGAGTGGCTTCTGCCCGCAGTATTTCCATTCCCGCCGGTGGGCGGTGCCCACCCTACCCGACCTACCATCATGATTCGCGTTGGCATTCTTGGCGCATCTGGCTATTCGGCACTCGAGCTTATGAAGCTCCTGCTGCGCCATCCCGAAGTGCGAATCACGGCCCTCACGACCCGCCAAACCGATGCCAGGCCGGTTGGCGAAGTGCATCCGTCGCTGGCGGACCGTTTGGACCTTGCCCTGGAGAATCTCTCGGCCGCTGAAGTGGCCGAGCGGGCCGACTGCGTGTTTTGCTGCCTGCCGCATGGGGCCAGCGCCGCGGCTGTTGCCGAACTCTTGCCTCGCGGCAAGAAAGTGATCGACCTCAGCGCCGATTACCGCCTCAACCGCGTCGACGAATACGAACAATGGTACACGACCGAGCACCCAGACCCAGCCCGATTGCCGACGACCGTCTACGGCCTGCCGGAAATCTATCGCGAGCGAATTCAGTCGGCCGATCTCGTGGCGAATCCCGGCTGTTACCCGACTTCCGCAATCCTTGCTCTGGCTCCGCTGTTGCGGGCCGGCGCGATTCTGCCGCGCGGCATCATCATCGACAGCAAGAGCGGCGTGAGCGGCGGCGGCCGTGAGCCCAAGCCGGCGTTCCACTATCCCGAGTGCAACGAAAGCGTATCGGCGTATGGAGTCGGCACGCACCGCCACATGCCGGAAATCGACCAAGTGCTGAGCGATGTCGCCGACGCTGAGGTGCGCGTCGTGTTCACGCCGCACCTCATTCCCATGGATCGCGGCATCCTGTCGACGTGCTACGCCGAGCCGACTGGCGAGTTCACCGAACCTTCGTTGCTGCGCATCTTCGAAGAGTTTTACGCCGACGAACCGTTCGTGCGCATCTCGAAAAACCTGCCGGCGACGAAGCACGTGAGCCATACGAACTTCTGCAACATTACCGTCCGCAGCGTTCGCGGGCGCGTGGTTGCCATCAGCGTAATCGATAATCTTGTGAAAGGCGCGAGCGGCGCCGCCGTGCAGAATTTCAATTTGATGTACGGATTTGAGGAAACGACGGCGTTGAGGTAGCGCGAGCGAAACTCCCGCCGCTTACGCTTCCGGCTCGCCAAAGTATTAACCAGCCCCTAGCCCCCCTCTCTCCCGCCTCATGTCACTCCGACTCCCTCAAGGATTTCGAGCCGCTGGTGTGTACTCCGGCGTTAAGCGGAACGACTCAAAGCTCGATTTGTCGCTCATCGTTTCCGATCGGCCTGCCGTGGCGGCCGGCGTGTACACCAGAAACCTGGTGTGTGCCGCGCCCGTGAAGTTCGATCGTGAGCGCACGCCGAGCGACTCGATTCGTGTCGTTGCGATCAACTCCGGTTGTGCGAACGCGTGCACGGGCGATCAAGGCGATGCGGACGCACAGCAGATGGCCGCGTGGGCTGCCGAGGCGGTTGGCGCCCGGCCGGAACAGGCACTGGTGATGTCGACGGGCGTTATCGGCGCCATGATGCCGATGGACAAGATCCGCGCCGGCATCGAAGCCGCGGCGAAGCAATTGGGGCACGACGAGGAGTCGCTGGACCGAGCCGCCCGCGGCATCATGACGACCGACACCGTTCCGAAGCTCCGTGGCCGGGAGGTTGCGATCGGCGGCATTCCCACGCGCATTACTGGCATCGCCAAGGGCGCGGCAATGATCGGTCCTAACATGGCGACCATGCTTTCCGTGGTGATGACCGACGCCTGCCTGCGCAAGCAGGACGCCCAAGCGGCCCTCGTCGATGCCGTTGATGAGTCGTTCCATTGCATCAGTGTCGACGGCCACATGAGCACGAACGATACGGTCATCCTGCTTGCCAACGGCGCCGCGGCGGCTGGCGGCGACGCGGCCCGCATCGATGACACCGTCGTGCCGCTGTCGGGCAAGGGCCTCGAAGACTTCCGCACCACGTTGTTCGAAGTGTGCGAGGACCTGGCCCAATCAATTCCCGCCGACGGCGAAGGCGCCACTCATCTCATCACGGTGGAAGTGCACGGCTGCCGCTCGCGGCAAGACGCGTTGCGGATCGGTAAGACGATTGCCGATAGCCCGCTCGTGAAAACGGCCATCGCCGGCGCCGACCCCAATTGGGGTCGCATCGTGTCGGCAGCCGGCTATGCGGGCGTGCCATTCGATCCGTCGAAGGTCACGCTGCACCTCAATGGGCTGCTGCTTTACGAGCGAGGCGCGCCGGTGGATTTTGATGCCGATGCCGTTTCAAAGTCAATCGCCGGCGACCGCGACACGAGCATCGTGCTCATTCTTGAAGAGGGAAAAGCGTGCGCGCGGTTCTGGACAACGGATTTAACGGCCGAGTACGTCCGGCTCAATGCCGACTACCACACGTGATCGCGCTCGCTGCAACTTAGAGCTCGTTATTGCGTGCTGCAGCACGCTCATTGAGCGTCGTGAGCACCGAAGGCGACCAGTGCGACTGCGACTGGTGTCCCTTGGCCGAGTTGCGTCCGATGCCGCCGGCGCTCGGCAAAAAGCCGGCGACTGTGGCGGAGAGTTCGGCCGTCAAGTCGGGCGCTAGTTCACTGGCGCAGGCCGCCAACTTCGCCGGCCAGGAGAGCGTGACTTTCGGACGACCATAGCGGCACGCGCTCACGATCTGCCGCGCGGCGCTTTCAGCGCTCATCGTCACGAACGGCAAGGCATCGCCGATGCTAAACCACGCGTACTCCGCCCGGTGCTCGCCTTTGAAGAGGGCGTTCCGCGGGCTGCCGGTGCGCATGAGCCCCGGGCATACGGTGGTCACATAAATGCTATCCTGTGCGAGTTCGGCGTGCATCGTTTGCGAGAGGCCGTTCAGCGCGAATTTGCTCGCGCAATATGGCGCCAAATGCGGCACTCCGATTTGCCCACCGATCGACGAGATGTTCACAATGCGGCCATGCTTGCGGCGACGCATATCCGGCAGCACTTGCCACATGCAGAAGAGCGGCGCCCAGAAATGCACTAGCATTGCTTCGTGGAAGTCATCGAGGGTCATCGTTTCCAGCGGGCCGACTTGGATAATGCCCGCGTTGTTGATGAGCACGTCGACCGAGCCGATCTCGCGGCGAATTCGTTGAAATAGCGTGCGAATATCCGCCGGTTTGGTGAGGTCGCAGGTGTAGGCCTCCACGGTCGGCGTCAATTTGCGGATATCGTCGACTGCATAGTCGAGTTCCGTCGCATCGCGCGCACAGAGAACAATCACGGCGCCCTCCGCGGCAAGTTGCCGGGCCGTCACGAGGCCTAATCCGCGTGAGCCGCCGGTGATGACCACTACGCGGTTGCGAAAGTCGTAGCGCCGATAGAATGCCAAGCCAGCTTTTGCCGCGAAGTAAGTTCCCGTCGCAGCCAGCGCAAACGTGAGCAGATTGGGTGTGCGATTAGTCGGCATGTTTCAACTCCAGATGCCCAGGCGCCGTGCCTTATTGAATCAACTTGGTGCGGCATACTTTGATGTTGGAGTGAGCAATTGTCGTGCCTTGAGCCATCGATGGCTCGGACGATCGCACCCGGTGCTGGAATAAAAAAACCGGAGGCGTCGCCATCCGGCTGCAAGCAACGGTCCTCGCCTCACATCGTCAGCTCGGAAGATTGGTTTCCGGATCCTTCGGAACCGCCGCGCGAAACACGGCCATCGAGCACGATGAGAGTTTGTATGCCTCGGCTATGGAAACATCTTTACCGGCCGCCTTTGGCGTATCGACGTCCGTCACGCCCTGCGACGTATCGAACAACCGCTCCCATGGTCCGGCGTCTTTCAGCTTAGGTAAACTGAACGGAATCTCTTGCTCGTGATCGGCGTTAAATAAGATCAACAAGTGATCGCCGATGATGGGAGTGCCATACTCGTCGACGTCGATATTGCCGCCGATCAGGTGCACGCCCAGGCAGCGGACGTGCGACGCCTGCCATGCCTCGGCCGACATCTCTTTACCGGTCGGATCAAGCCAAGCAATTTCCGGCGAATCGCCGTGCAGCGACTTGCCATGGAAGAACCGGCGGCGATGCAGCGTCGGCTCTTCGTTGTAAATCGAGATCAGCCGGCGCGTAAAGTCCAGCAAGCTCTTCTGCCGCTCGTTCAGCTTCCAATTGAGCCACGTGATGTCGTTATCCTGACAGTACGCGTTGTTGTTGCCGCCTTGGGTGTGGCAAATTTCGTCACCGGCAAGCAGCATCGGAATGCCTTGCGAGAAGATCAGAGTCGCCAGGAACGCCCGCTTTTTCTTTTCGCGCAGCTCCACGACGTGCGGCTCGTCGGTCGGCCCTTCAATGCCGCAGTTCCAACTGTCGTTGTCGTTGGCGCCGTCGCGATTATCTTCGCCATTGGCTTCGTTGTGCTTGTGATCGTATGAAACGAGGTCGTTGAGCGTGAAACCGTCATGGCAGGTAATGAAATTCACGCTGGCATGCGGCCGGCGACCGTTCCATTCGTACAAGTCGCTCGAACCGCTGATCCGCGTGGCAAACTCAGAGGCCATGCCGCCATCGCCCTTCCAGAAACGCCGCACGGTATCGCGGTAGCGGCCGTTCCACTCCGACCAGCCGATCGGAAAATTGCCGACCTGGTAGCCGCCTTCGCCCAAGTCCCACGGTTCGGCAATCAACTTTACCTGGCTGAGCACCGGGTCCTGATGGATAATGTCGAAAAATGCGCCCAACTTGTCGACTTCGTGCAGCTCGCGAGCGAGCGTACTGGCCAGATCGAAGCGGAAGCCATCGACGTGCATCGTGCTGACCCAGTACCGCAGGCTGTCCATGATGAACTGCAGCACGCGGGGGTTCCGCATATTGAGCGTATTGCCGCAACCAGTGAAGTCCATGTAATAACGCTGGTCCTGCGGCGATAAGCGGTAGTAACTGGCATTGTCGATGCCGCGGAACGACATCGTCGGGCCGAGCTGGTTGCCCTCGAATGTGTGGTTGTAAACCACATCGAGAATCACTTCGATGCCTGCGTCGTGCAGGTTGCGGACCATCGTTTTAAATTCTTGAATCGACTCCGCAGGTGTTTTCGCCGATGCATAGCGCGGCTCCGGCGCGAAGAACGACATCGTGTTGTAGCCCCAGTAATTTACGAGCTTCTTGCCCAGCAAAATCGGGTCGTCCGCGTGCGCATGTACCGGCAGTAACTCGACGGCCGTGATGCCAAGTTCTCGCAAGTACCGAATTGCCGGCTCCGACGATAGCCCCGCGTAGGTGCCGCGAAACTCCTCTGGCACTTGCTCCATGAGCTTCGTGAAGCCCTTCACGTGCATCTCATAGATCAGCGTGCGATGCGACGGGGTATTGGGCGGACGATCGTCGCCCCAAGTAAATGCCTCGTCGATCACGCAACCGAGCGCCGCGTCGGCCGCGCTGTCCGATTCGCTGAACGAAAGATCCTGGTCCTTGTGTCCTAGCACATAACCGGAAACCGATTCCGTCCAGTTCGGCGAGCGCCCAATCGCTCGGGCGTACGGATCGAGCAGGATCTTGTTCGGATTAAACCGATGGCCGTTCTGCGGTTCGTACGGCCCATACACTCGGTAACCGTAGAGTTGCCCCGGCCGGCAGTCGGGCAAATAGATGTGCCACACCATGTCGGTGTGCTCCGTGAGTTCGATGCGCTGTGATTCTTTCTGATCCTCCGCGGAGTTGAACAAGCACAGTTCAACTTTGGTGGCGTTCTCGCTATACAGCGCGAAGTTGACGCCGCGGCCATCCCAGCTGGCGCCAAGCGGATAAGAACGTCCCGGCCAAACACGCATTAGTATCTCCTTTTATGGATTCCGAGAGGTCAGCAACGCCACCGGGAAAATAGCGAACAAATCGGCAACCTGTAAAGCGGTACCGCCGCCTTCTTGACCGGAATTGGCGGAATTTGCCCCCGTGAAGGACTCGCCCGTAAACCAGCTTGACCATTCGCTGGGGAAGCCCTCGGGTAATAAAAGCCGGGTGCCCTCCCAGTCGGCAGCAAACTCTTGCGAATGTCTGCCGATACTGTTTATGTGAGCGAATTGGGCTACCAGGCGCGGGACAACGCATATCGCCACCAGATCCGCCGTCTGCCGTGCGAAAGCCAGCACATGGTCTGCCGCCGGACCGGTCGCGGTTAGCGGAATGTAACCGCCCAACGAAAACACCTCATTAAGCTCGCGGCGAAGTTGCAGCCCGCTCGATGTGATCCACAGTTTAATATCCGGATCCGGCCAGCGCGCCGCGAGGGCTTGGGCAAACGCGGACAGGTCCTTCTCGGCTTCCGACCAAAGGCTCTTCAAGCGATGACGGCGTGTGTCGTAATCGACCGGCCGCCGATTGTCGGGATCGACGAGATTAAAGTCCCACAGCTCCGTTCCGCGATAAAAATCGGGGACGCCCGGCAGTGACATCTTCAGCAATAATTGGCCGAGCGAATTTACGAAACCAGCGTTCGCAATTCGAGCGACAAACTGGCTCATGTCGTTCGCGAACGACGGGTGATCGGGAGACAATATCGCCGTCACAAACGATTTCAGGCCGTTCTCGTATGCTTCCGAGGGATTCATCCACGAAGTGTGAACTTTTCCCTCGCGCATCGCCTTTTCCAGGTATTGCAGAATGCGGTCGCGGTAGGACTCGCGTTCATGGTCGGTAAACGGCTCCAGCGGCCAAGTACCGGCGAGCGTTTGGTAGATAAAGTATTCCTCGTTGGCATCAGGCACTGGCTCGCCATCGTATTCGCCGCGACGGGCTGCGTTCATCATATGCCAGCGAGCGAACGCCTGTTCCCATTCGTGCGGAATTTCGCTGAGCACATGCAGTCGCGCTCGGAAGTCTTCACCCCGCTTGGTGTCGTGCGTCGAGGTCCCACACATCGAGTGCGGCCAGGCTTGCACACGGTGTCGCATCAGCCGATGGAACTCCTCTGCTTCCAGCGCCTTGGCGTCGAGCTCGCCGCCGACTTCGTTGAGCGACGCCAGCGGGTAGTAGCGATAAAACGCCGTGTCTTCGACGCCCTTTGCCGCCACTGGCCCGCTCACTTGCTGAAATTTGAGCGCGAAACGGCGCCGCTCCTCGGCTTGCTCGGGCGACAAGGTGGGCGGATGTTCGAGCAGCAGAATCGACGCGATAAAATCGAACACCGAATAGGACATCGTGCGATTTCGCCGCTTGGCCATTCGCACGGCTGTGCTCACGGTGCGATAGTCATTTTCGCTGATATCCCAACTATCGCCGCGGGCGTACGTGCGATACACCGTCATGCTCGCCAGCACTTCGCGCAAGGCTTGCTCGAGCACCGGCTGCGTAAAATCGCGTGAAGCGCGATGCTGCCGGGCAATCCGGTACAGCTGCACCGCCAGCATCTGGAGTTCGCTCGCCATCGTTGTCAGCAGCACCGTACGGCGGCTTTCGTAAACGATTTCGGCAGGCTTCGCCGTGATGCCGGTCAGCCGCCCATAAATCGATCGGAGCTCATTTAGCCCTTCGCCGCTGACTTGCACTCGCCCAACGATGTTGAGTAAGTCATAACCCGTTGTGCCGGAAACGGGCCAATCTGTCGACAACGGCTCTTCGCCAGAGAGAATCTTCTCAGCCAAGATATATACGTTGTTCGCCGGGTCGTCGCCCGGTTTCGACGTGCGATACAGCGACTGCAGACTCTTGAAGTACGCCAGCGGATCGCGTAGGCCATCGGGATGATCGATCCGCAGCCCTGTCACATAGCCCGCTTCAAGCAACCGGCCCACCAGGCGGTGAACTTGCTCGAACACCCGCGGATCATCAACACGAATCGCCGCAAGATCGTTCACATCGAAAAAGCGTCGATAATTGATTTCGTCTGATGCCACACGCCAGTACGCGAGTCGATACCACTGCTCGTCGATCAGCCGCTCCAGCCGATCGTAACTGCGCGCGTTGCCAGGCTCGCCATTGATCAGGCTCAATGCACGATCGAGGGCATCGCGCACTTCGGGCGACTCGGCAACGAGGCGTTCCAATCGGCGAGCCGCGATCTTCTGTTCCCGGTAACGCTCGTCCATCGAACCCGGGTCGCGTTGTGAACCGGGCGGCAAATTCCGCAGCTGCGTGATAATGCTGCTCAATTCGGCCCGATCACTCCGCGCCGACGGGTTGTTGTCGCCGGCCAATGCTTCATCGCTGCGCGCGAGTTCGAGCACGATTGGCCACGATGGCGGCGTGAGCGGAAAGCGCCGCGGACCGTACTCCAACTGCAGCCGACGCTCGCGATACACGACTTTGAATCCGCCGCTTTCGAGCACTTTTCCGAATGGGTCGCCCAAGAACGGCAGCAGAATCTTATCTTGCAAGGCCGCAGCGTGCGGATGCCACTCGATATCGAAAAAGTCGGCAAAGTATGAGCCCTCGCCGTTTTCCAGCACATCGTTCCACCACGTGTTGGCCGGATCATTGATGCCCATGTGGTTCGGCACCACGTCCAGCAGAACGCCCATCCCCATCTCGCGCGCTGCCCCAGCCATTCGCGCGAAGGATTGCATGTCGCCGATCGCCGGGTCGATCGTGCCATGATCGACCACATCGTACCCGTGGCTGCTCTCGGCCCGCGCTCGAAACAGCGGCGACAAGTACACGTCGCTAATGCCTAGCCTTTCCAAATACGGCAGGAGTGCGGTAACCTGATCGAGCGCGAGGTCCGATCCTAGCTGCAGGCGATAGGTTGCCAGCGGTATGCGATTGAGCTTGGGGCTGCTTAGCGCAGGGCTTGGTTTGGTGGCCGTTAGTTCCGTCATGGCGCAATCCTGATTGCAGTCAATGATCCCCACCGCCCCCCTGCTATTCGAGGCCGGCAAACAAACGCGTGCAGGTCGCTTAATTCGACCCCAGCACAGAGAAATTCGATTTTGCCGACTAGCAAGCACGGCATGAAAGATGCGTCACGCGGTGGCCGGTTGGAAGGCGATGCCATAAAGCAAAGGATGTGCCAAAAGAATGACTGCCACTGTGCTCGCGCCGGCTCGACCTGGTGCAACCGTAACCGACCTTGGCGTGACATTTCGTGTCTGGGCGCCTGAACGCCGCGCGGTCGATGTGGTGCTCGTTAACTCAAATCGAGACGAGCTGGAATCTTGTCCTCTCGAGCGCGACGCCCGCAGCGACGGCTACTTTGTTGGGACCTTTGAGACTGTGGGAGCGGGTTCCCTCTATTTGTTCCAGCTCGATGATGAAGCTGAGAAATATCCGGATCCCGCTTCCAGCTTTCAGCCGCATGGCGTCTTCGGTCCGTCGCAGGTCGTCGACCATCGCCAGTTCGAGTGGACCGATGCGAGCTGGCAGGGCGTTCGGCTGCACGGCCAGGTTCTCTATGAACTGCACATCGGCGTCTTCACGCCTGAGGGCACTTGGCGGGCGGCGATCGACAAACTGCCCCTCTTGCACGACGTTGGCATCACGCTCATCGAAGTCATGCCCGTCGCCGCCTTTCCAGGCGATTTCGGTTGGGGATATGACGGCGTGTTTTGGTATGCGCCGACGCAGCTATATGGGTCGCCCGAAGACTTCCGCGCCTTCGTCGACCGTGCTCATGCGCTGGGCATGGGTGTCATACTCGACGTCGTCTACAACCATTTCGGTCCCGCCGGAAACTACACTTCGAAGTTCTCGCCCTACTACGCTTCGGAGAAACATCACACCGAGTGGGGCGGCGCGATCAATTACGATGCGCCGCACTGCGGCCCAGTGCGTGAGTTCGTCGCCGAAAACGCCGCGTACTGGATACGTGAGTTCCACATTGATGGGCTTCGGCTTGATGCCACGCAGGCCATCGTCGATGATTCCGACGACCATATTGTGGCGAAACTCACACGCGCCGCGCGTGCCGCTGCCGGCAAGCGTTCGATCGTGGTCGTCAGTGAAGACGAAAAAAACCGCTGCCACCAGGTGCTGCCCGTCGACCAGGGTGGCTGGGCAACGGATGCCCTGTTCAACGACGACTTTCACCACACCTGCCGCGTCGCGGCCACCGGGAACAACGAAGCGTACTACCGCGACTATACGGGTTCTGCTCAAGAGCTGCTGTCGGCCGTGCGTTACGGCCACTTGTACCAAGGCCAATGGAACATTCGCCAGGGTCGCTCGCGCGGCTATCCCACGCGCGACATTGCGGCTTGCCACTTTATCCATCATCTGCAAAACCACGATCAGGTCGCCAACTCCGCTCGTGGACTGCGCACTCATTTACTCACGTCGCCCGGTCGGCACCGCGCGCTGACGGCGCTACTGCTGCTTGGGCCCGAAACGCCGATGCTCTTCATGGGCCAGGAATTCGGCGCCTCGAACCCGTTCTTATATTTTGCGGATCACGATGAAGAGCTGGCGGAGCTCGTCCACAAGGGCCGCACCGAATTCATGCTGCAATTCCCGCGGCTCAAATCGCTCGACCGCGAGACCGACCTCACGCACCCCGCTGAAATCGAGACATTTCGGAAATGCAAACTCGACTGGTCGGAGTGGAAGGCGCACGAGCCAATGGTGCGGCTGCACCGCGATTTGCTGCGCTTGCGTAAAAAGGACCCCGTCATCGCGCGGCAAGACCGCTTCGCCATCCAGGGCTCGCTTATCGGCCAGGAAGCGTTCGCACTGCGCTGGTTCGGCGATGATGGCGACGACCGGCTCGGTTTGTTTAACCTGGGCCGCGATTACGACTGGCACCCAATCGCCGACCCGCTCATCGCGACACCCCTCGGCAAGCAATGGAAGCTCATCTGGTCGAGCGAAGACCCGCGCTACGACGGCCTCGGCACTCCGACATTCGACAACAAGAATTGGCCCGTACCAGGTCACGCGGCCGTAATATTCGCAATTGCGGATGCCTAGAAAGATTGCCCGCGGCGTTATGCGTACTTTTCTCGCAGCCGCTGCGCCGCGGCAACTTCGTTCTTCAGCTTCGTGTAGACATCGTCGAGGCTGACCTCAGCCGCCGAGCCCGGCGCGAAGCCGCAATCTGGATTAAGTGTGATCCGCTGCGGCGCAACGTGTTGCAACGCCGCTTCGACGCGTTCGACGATTGTCTCCACCGAGTCGATCTGGCCCGGCTGGCAGCTCACGCATCCCAAGCCGATTTCAATGTGCTCAGGCAGTTCCTGGAACACCGACATATCACCGGCGCCCGGCGACGTGAATTCCATCGTAATGTGATCCACCTTCAATCGGCCAAGCTGTTTGAGAATCGGATCATAACTGCCACGATGATCGGCCTCGCCACGCGCCCTTGCACCGGCCCGCCGACACAAATGCACGGCGAGCTTCACGCCCTTAATGCCGCTCACCACGTCGTTGTCCATGTCGACGGCGAAGTCAGATGCTCGTTCGGCGTTGTCATACTGCTGGCGAACCGCGGGGTCGACAAACAAACACAAGTGCGGATCGTCGACCTGCACGATCGCCACGCCCTCATCGCGCAGGAGTTCGACTTCGTGATGCAGAATCGGCACACAGTCGCGCACGAAGTCTTCGCGTTTCGGATATGCCTTCGCCGACTTTATCGGATCCCACATCCGTTCGCCAAGTAGAGCGGGCGCGGGCACGGTCGCCTTGATATTTCGCTTCGTAAGTTTCTTCAGAAAGGCAACTTCCTGCGCGATAAACCCAGGCTTCTTCGGAGCGAGCTTCTCCACAACCACGGTCCATGGCCGACCATCGGCCGGATTGCGACTAAGTTCAAACCCATGCGCCAGCTCCGCAATGACGCCGATATAACTCTTCCGCCACCATTCGCCATCGGACACGAAATCGAGACCCGCCGTCTCCTGCATCGCCACGGCGGCTCGAATGGCTTCGCCCATGAGCCGGCGATATTCATCACCCTGACTCGGGCAATTATCGTCAATGAGATCCTTCACAAACTGCGGTCGCGGCAACGACCCGATGACCGACGTTGGAAACAACATTCCCATATCCACCCGCCTCTCAAGGCCCCCAAGAGCATTGCAACTGGTCCGCTCGCTCTGCGCACGGCTTACTCACCGCAACAAATGCTTCGTCACCCAATATCGCTGCGCATACTCAAAATCCTGCTGGGTGTCGACTTCGATATATCCGCCGGGCGTGTCGACGTGCGCAAACTTTTCCCCTTGCTCGATCATGTCCTGAAACAGCAGAATCTTGTACGCCTTTTCGAAGCTCTTGGCGTCGCGCCACGGCCGGCCGGCAAACTCACTTTGCCGCCGGCAGTAATACTCGCGCAATTTCGCCGCTCCCTCGGCGGAAAACTTCGCCACGCCAATGTACTCGCCGTGTGCGTCCTGCTCGGGAATGCGACGGTCAACGCGGGTGACATGACCGTTCAACACCGTCACCTTCTCCGCATCGTCCGGCGGATGCTCCGTTCGATGCTCGTACCGCTCGAGCCAGCCCGTATCGACGCCCAGCACCATGTCGCCCGGCGCAGTGGCCAATCGACCGACAATGTCGGCCGTAAAAAGCACATCGCTGTAGCAACAGATAAACCCGTCGTCCATGAGATTGGCCGCACAGAACAGCGATGCCAGAATGTTGTTATTCTCCCAGTTGGCATTATGGCGAAACGTGAACTGCGGATACTCCTGCTGGGCCTTTTCGATTTGGTAGCCGCCAATAAAGCACACTTCCTCGAGGCCGTTCGCGCGAAACGCCTCGATGGCCCAATCGATGAGTCGCTTGTCGGCGACCTTGGCAAAGCACTTCGGCGCATCCGCGGTCGTCGGCATGAGGCGCCTTCCGCGCCCGGCTGCTATCAGGATCACACGCATAGGTCGCCCTTACTTGCCAGCAGCAGTCAATTTCAACAGCACGCCCTGCCCCGGCGCCAACACGGCCTGCTCGCCTTCGAACCCCATCGGCGTGCCGGTATAGGCAGAAATCACTTCCAAGCGCGCGGGCGGCTTGCGAAACTTCGGGTAGCAGCCCATTGAGCCGGCCAGCGATTTATTGACGACCATTACGTAGCGTGTGCCGTCTTCATGGGTGAAGTCGCCAACTAACATTGGCCCGGCGATAGTCTCGACCAGCGATTCACCATCCGGCCCAGAACAACCGGCCGGCACGTCGCCAAAGTGATACACCCGATCAGACTTCAGCTTGAGCAGTGTCGGCGCGAGCTTCGCCACCTGCAAATTGACGAACCGCATCGTGTTCCACATCGGCGTTTCGTTGCCGAACTGATCGATTGGCCCGCCCCGATAATTGCCAATCGCCGGCGTGAAGTACTTAAAATATGCCAATCCGCGGGCGCCGTAAGCGAGCGACGTATAAACTTGAAAATTCATATCCGCCGCCGTCGGCTCGCGATAACTGAGGCTCCCCACTGAGAGCACAATCTGCCAGAACGGCACGTTGCTCTTCACCGCGCCCCGTCGTACCGATTCCAGGTTCGCAAAGTACTCGCCACGCAGCCCGCCGCCCTCCATGATCGCGTAGTGATCGTAACTGATCACCGGCGGATGGCAACTGGCTACGAACTTGTCAACATACGCGTCGTACGAAACCGTCCCCAATTGTTCCGCGGTCGCATAGTTTGGAAACAAATTAATGTATGGCCAAACGCCCGGGTGCAACTCCTTGATGACATCGCTCACGATGGCAAGCCCGGGAAAGAACCCCGCCGGCGGCTCGTCACGCAAATAATATCCGAATACGGCTGGATGATGGCGCACCTCATTTACCAGTTCGGTGACTTGCTTGCGGGCAATCGCCGGATCCACATTTGCCCAATCGTAATTGCTGACGCGGGCATCGGAGACGATCGCCTTGAGCCCGGCAGCCTGGCACGCATCGAGCGCCGCCGGCGGCACGAAACCAGCCACGGTCAATCCGCAGTCGTGCATTTTCTTGAACACGGCCGGGTCGTTCGGCGGCCCGTCCCAGGCCATGATCGGAAAGAAATCACCGCCTTCAGCCGCCCACAACGACGAGCCTGCAACCACATAAAATAGAAATAGTATCGCCCGCTTGATCATTGTTGACTCCTCTCGCAGTTAGCATCACAAGAACGTGAGTATAATGTGACACCGCGTGTTTTGCACTGCATCGTCCTACTGCTGTCGTAAGATCATCATGCCATACAAGAATGCAGCTGCCTTGACGAGATTCCTTCTGACGATGCAACTCGGCCTATACGCTTCTTTGCTGCCGTCTGCCGCCGCCGAGGACGCCGCGATTCCACCGCCTGCCAAAGAATATAAAGGCCGCGAAATCGCCCAAACGATGCACTACCTAGGCGCGCCGTGGCTCACCCGCGAGTCGCGCGACCGCGAAGAGGATTGCAAGACAATGCTCGCCGCCCTGCACGTTAAGCCAGGGGACACCGTTTGCGACCTCGGCTGCGGTAATGGTTTCTACACGCTGCAGCTCGCCAAACTCACGGGCGAGAAAGGCCGCGTACTGGCGGTCGACATCCAACGAGAGATGCTGCAGCTGCTCAAAGACCGTGCGGCCGACGAGAAGATTACCAATATCGAACCGGTGCTCGGTACTGTCGTTGATCCGAAACTGCCCGCCGGCTCAGTCGACCTAGTCTTGCTGGTCGACGTGTACCACGAGTTCTCGCATCCTGAGCAAATGCTCGCCGCAATTCGAAAAAGCCTGAAGCCGAAGGGACGCGTCGCCCTCGTCGAGTTCCGCGGCGAAGACCCGGCTGTACCGATCAAACCGCTGCACAAAATGAGCAAAGCACAAATTCTTAAGGAGTTTCCGCCGAACGGCTTCAAGCTCGTCGAGGAGTTCGACAAACTACCTTGGCAGCATCTCATGTTCTTCGAGCGCGACTCACCTATTGAAACGGAAAACACCCCGCCCGGCACGCCCATGCCAGGACGATGATGCTTCCGGCCGGGGCCATCTTGAACAGAGGCCCGCCGCTTATTGGCTGGATTTGCCAATCGCAACTCGCGGATTATCGCACAGCAAGCCGCGGATTTCTGCCTCGCTTAGCTTTAAAGCAGTTCGCAAATTCTCGGCGGTTCGCGGCATCGTTCCTGCTGAACCTACCAAATGACTACGATCGGCCGACCATGTGGCCAGATTCTCGTCGACGACAACCCGTTGATCTCCGATCGTGTACTCGCCAGGCCCTAGACCGGCCCCGCAAATCGCATCTGTGATCACGAACGCCCGGTCGACTCCGCAGCACTTCAAGTAATTGGCGAGCGCAAAGAACGGCACATGCACGCCGTCGGCAATGAAGCCAATGAGCAGCCGCTCCGACTGGCTGAGCACACGTTGGATGATGTTATCATGCCGCGGCAATTGTCCTGGGCAACCATTCCCCAAGTGCGTGAACAGCGACAGCCCCGCATCGATCGCCGTACGCAACTCTTCCATCGTTGGATTACAGTGCCCGCCAGCTACACGAATGCCCAGCTTCGATAAATACGCTGTCACTTCGTTGCCCGGATCCCTCTCTGGGGCCAGTGTCACTATCGTTGCCAGGCCATCGGCAGCTTCGAGCAACCGCTTCATCGAGTCCACATCGGCCGGGCGTGCGCACTGCCTGGGGTGCGCGCCGATGTAGCCGGCCTCCTCATTGAGAAACGGCCCCTCAATATGGATGCCCCAAATCATCTCCGCGACGGCGGCATCCGCTTCACGCGCGCGAACAATATTGCTCAACCGACGGCACATCGCTTCAAGATCGGCCGTAATCACGGTCGCGAGAATGCCCGCCACGCCCTCAGCCTGGAGTCGCCGGCACACCGCCGACACCCGCTCCGGTTGAAGTGCATCGGCATTGAAGTCGACGTCTGCGTATCCGTTCACTTGCAGGTCGACATAACCAGAACGAGCATTCATAATTCGAAGCCAGACGTGAATGAACTAATCGCGCACGAATCGCGGTTCCAATGTTTCGCCGCTCGCGTTTCCCGTTTGACCGCGAGGCGCAGCGCGTGCCGCCTAACCTACCCAGCCGTCCATTCGGAGGTCATCGCAGTGGAAATAAAAATTATGCCCGACAAAGCTGCCATGGGAAAGGCAGCCGCCGCGGCTGGCGCTGAGCACATTCGCCATGCCCTCAAAACCCGCGGCGTTGCGAACATCATTGTGGCCACTGGCGCCTCGCAGTTCGAAATGCTCGCCGAACTCGTGAAAGAACCCCACATCAACTGGAATCGCGTCACTGGCTTCCACCTCGATGAGTACGTAGGTCTCCCGATTGATCACCCTGCTTCTTTCCGCGGCTACCTTTGGGAAAGGTTCGTCAGCCAATTGCCGCTGCCTCTACGAGCCTTTCATTACTTGAATGCCGAGGAGAATCCTCAAGCCGAGTGCCAGCGGGTCGGTGATATTCTGCGGCAACATCCGGTCGACGTCGCGTTCGTCGGCATCGGCGAAAACGGCCACTTGGCCTTCAATGACCCGCCGGCCGACTTCGCAACCGAAGAACCTTACCTCGTTGTCCAACTCGACGACGCTTGCCGCCGCCAGCAACTTGGCGAAGGCTGGTTCCCCACGCTTGACGATGTGCCCAAGCAAGCGATCTCGATGAGCGTGCGGCAGATCATGAACAGCGCGGCGATCATCTGCACCGTGCCCGATGAGCGGAAAGCCCAGGCGGTGAAAGGCGCCATCGAAGGAGCCGTTTCGCCACAAGTCCCGGCGTCGATTTTGCAACAGCATCGCCAATGCACGCTGTTCCTCGATCCGCCGGCGGCATTGCAGTTGAGGCCTTGACGCACACCCCGTAGGTCGGACGTATCTGTCCGTCCGTCGTTTTCTGCAGGCATTTTCAGGAACGAGCGCAAGGGAGTCCCGTGCCGCTGTCTCACACCGAGCCGAACGCTATAAATTCAGTATGAATACCGTCATCGTTCGCAATCCGAAGATCCTTGGCGGAACACCAGTTTTTGCTGGTACGCGAGTTCCGGTGGAATCCTTCTTCGATCACCTTCGGGCTGGTTATACGATCGAGTACTTTCTTGAGCAATTTCCGACGGTGAAGCGAGAGCAAGCGGAAGCTCTTTTGGATGAGGCGAAGGCCGTGACGTTGGAGCGAGACGCGACCGTATGAAGTTGCTGCTCGACGAGAACCTTCCTCACCCGCTCCGCCACGAAATCACCGGTCACGACTGTGTGACCGTCGCGTATGCCGGATGGCAGGAATCGAAAACGGCGAACTCCTAAGCCGTCGGTGCGGCAGAATTTGATGCGTTGTTGACCAAAGATGCAAATCTTGAATATGAGAACAATCTGGTCGACTTACCGATCGCGGTCGTTGTTCTGCATGCGCCCACAAACAAGCTACAAGACATTAGACCGCTCTTGCCAGAGTTACTCGAACTGCTTCAAAAGCTGACGCCAAATCGAATAACGCACGTCGGACAGTAGCGACCACCTTGCTACTTCACCTCCAGCTCCAAATTCCTAAACCGCACTTCCGTCGGCTCGCCGGCGTGCAACTGCAGGGCGAACAAGCCTTGCCGTTTTCCGGCCGGATCTTCGAGATCCACACACGGCTGCCCATTCAGCCACGTGCGAACGTGAGTGCCGATGGCTTCCATCTCGTAGTGATTCCAATCGCCGCGTTTGAGAAACTTCTCGCTGCCTTCGGCCGCCAAAAGCCCGCGGCCATTCTCTTCGTAGAGCTTCCCCCACCAACCAGGGCCAATGTCGGCCTGATACCCGCGCACTTCTTTGCAGCCGTCGATCGATTCGGTGCGGAACTGCACGCCGCTATTGCCACGGTCATCAACGAGCTTAACATCGAACGCAAGTTTGAAGTCACGACCCAACAGATCGCTCAGCAAGAACGTGTTGTGCGACAGCCCGTTCGAACGGCCCACAATCTCGCCGTTTTCGACCGACCACAACCCGCTGTCGCCAGTCCAGCCCGTGAGGTCTTTGCCGTTGAAGAAGCTGGCCGCATTGTCGGTCGTGGCCAACATGGGAACCTGTTCCTTGCCACGCAGGTATGCGAACAATGCCAACGTCTCAGTCGTCGAGAACTGCTTAAGCTGATCTTCCGGCATCATCGATGTCTGGCTCAGCTCCCGGGCGCCGATCTCATTTTTCGGCAGGACGATCGTCTCCGTCGCGTTGCGGATGGTCACCGACTTGTCGTCTTCTTTCGACACGATCCCGGTAATCACGCGGCCGTCCGTTGTGGTGATGACCGATGGCTGATACTCTTTCGCCATCACGGCGCTCGGGTCCACCACATTGGAGAGCAGGTACTCTGCATCTGCCCGGTTCGAACCAGTCAAATCGGGCCCAATGTTCGCTCCGACGCCATACAGCGTGTGGCATTGCTGGCACGTCTTGCCGAAGACCGCGCGGCCCAGCGACAGGTCTTGTGGCTCGTCCGCATGTTGCTTGATGAGATCGCGGAACTTCGCAATCATTTCCAGTTTATCGGCCGGCGTGCTGCGCACCTGGCCCCACACGTCGACGATCATCTTGTTGATCGATTCGTCTTTGAGATTGTGCAGTTGGCGAATGACGTCGGACGACAAATCCTTCGCCGGCAAGCGTTTTCCCGCGACCGCCTGCAGCAATTCCGTGGCGTACGAACTGCGTGCGGCGAGCGTCGCTAGCGCCGCACGCTTTTCGCTCGCCGTCATTTGCTCATACATACCAAGAATCTTCGCCGGCGTTTCGGGCGCGTCATACGCCGCCAGGCCGACGATCGCCGCATCGCGCAGTTTTGCATCGCCCAACAGCTCCAGCAGCGTGGCAGCCAACTTGGGATCTTTCACTGCGAGCAGCGCCTTGAGCGCATCGCGTCTCGCGGCCTCATCTGCCGTTGCGGAACCGGCGATCGCCCGCAGCGAACCCATCGCCGCCCGGTCGCCGAAAACCACTCCGAGCGCGTCGGCTTCCGATTTCAATTCGGCTTTGTCACTCTTGGCGAGTTCTGCGTAGATGTCCTCCCAAGCTTTGGGCGCTGTCGCTTGCCGCCGGCCTACCAGCGCGGATCGCAGGCTGCGCAAAATCGTCAGTTGCTCATCGCTGCTCTTGGATTTCCTCAAGCCATCGAGGAGGACCGCCACTCCGCGATTCTCTTCCAAGCTGCCAATGCGCCGCAGCATGAATTCACGCAGCTGTGGAATCGTCTTGCCGCACGCGAGGCCTAGCAACAGCGCCCGGTCCGCATCGACCGCCGCCAACGGCTCCGCGGCATACCAGTACATAAACGGCAGGTTGTGATCGTTCGCATCACCCGCATGGGCAACGAGCTTTTCTAACACTTCCCAACGTTCCTTCTCCGGCACCCGTTGCATCGCCGAGGCCACATACAATCGCACGACGGGCGACGGGTCCTGTTCCGCGAGCGTCGCAAATTGTGGCAGCAATTCTGCAAGGTTGGGCTGCGGTGAATCGAGCGACACCTGAACTGCCCAGGCCCGCACATACTCGTTCTTGTCGGCCAGAGCCCGTTGCATGAGGTCCCCCGGCACGCCACCCGCGGCATGCAGCGCCCATAGTGCTCGCAACCGCCGCGTTTCATTCGGATTCTTCGCCGCAATTTCTCCCAATCGCTTCCGCGCGGCCAGATCCAACTTTCCCGCCGCCGCCCGCTCTTGCAATAGCCGCCGCGCATGCCGCACGTACCAGTCGTTTTTCTCAAGCACCAAATCCGCGAGCTCGGCATCGCTCAGCTTCTTCAAATCGACCGCATTATGCTTTCGCTCGCCGTATGTGACGGTGTAAATCCGCCCGTTCGTCCGGTCGTGCCCCTCGGCGTTCGTGTGATGGCACGCATTCATGTCGTACCAATCGATGATGTACACCTCGCCATCCGGCCCATACCGCAAGTTGAGCATCTGCGACGCCAGATCACCGGTCAGCAAAAAATCCTGCCCGTGATGGCCGACGAACCCCGACCCCTGCTGCTCGAGTAGATCTTGATTGATTCGCTGCCCATGAATGTTGTTCATGAAAATACTGTGGCGATATTGGTCCGGCCACGCGCCGCCCAAATAGATCATCGCACCGGCATGAGCGTGTCCGCCGCCCGCATCGTCCGACCGCCCGTTGCCGCCGTGCGGATTGTCGCCAAGGTAGTGCCGATGATCGGCGATTGTCTGAATATCGGCATACGTGTATCGCTCGAAGTGGTTGCCCGCCTGCCGCTGATACCGCCCTCCTTGAATGATGTGGTACAGATGCGGAATCACGCACGCCGTGCAGAACGCTTGGCCGTGGTCATCGAAGTCGACACCCCACGGATTGCTCGTCCCCTCGGCAAACACTTCGAACTTCTTGGTCACCGGCTGATACCGCCAAATCGCGGCATTGAGCGGCGTACGTTCCGACTCCGGCGCACCCGGCTTGCCCACTAGCGAATGCGTAAATACGCCATGGCAACCATAGAGCCAACCATCCGGGCCCCAAATAAACGCATTGAGCGTTTCATGCGTGTCGTGATATGCCCAACCATCGAGCAACACCTCTGGCTTGCCGTCTGGAACGTCATCGCCATTCTTATCGGGAATGAACAATAAATATGGCGCCGCTCCGACGAATACGCCGCCAAAACCGACCTCCAGTCCGCTTACCAGATTCAGCTTCTCGGCAAACACCCGGCGACGATCGAACTTGCCATCGCCATCGGTGTCTTCAAAAACCAGAATCCGGTCGCGGCCTTGTCCCTCGGGCGCTCGCACTGGGTACTCATATGCTTCCGCCACCCACAGGCGACCACGATCATCGAGCGCCATGGCAATCGGCTGCTTCACATCCGGTTCCGCGGCGGCCAGCGTCACCGAAAATCCTTCGGGCAACTTCATCACCTTCGCCGTCTCTTCGCCGCTCAGGCCGGCGTAGGGATACAAATCATCGGCTCCCGCTCCGGCCGGCGCCTTCATCTGCGGGGGCGCGTCGAAGAAGCGAAAATTGTCGAAGCTGATAAACGCCCAACCCGCGCTGCCCGTATCGATGAGGCGAATGAAGATCTCCTCGCCGAGCACTTTGTGCAAATCGGCCACCACTGTGCGCAGTTCTGCTTGATTGCGTCCGCTTGCACTGAACACGACCTTCTGGTTGTCTACCCGCACCAATTCCGCCCGCAGCGCCCCGCCCGCGCCGCCAGCCACCATGAACGTCGCGTAAGGATGGGTCACCTTGAACGGCGCCGACGTGAGCGTCCCCTGCGCACTCTCGCCGCGCCGGCCCTCGCCGCTGCCGACCCAGAACCGGCCCTGATGTCCGCTCGACGCCTCCTTACGTCGAGCGTGCATCGTGTCAGCTTCGGTCGGCTGGTTTTCGAACGCGTCGCCCGTAGTGGTCCAATCCGAAAGATCGCCCTTCTCGAAATCGAGATTCAGCACGCGCCCATCCGCCGACGTCGCCGCAAAGCCCTCCTCCTTATTCACCGCAGCGCTCGCGGCCTTCTTTGCGTCAACAGCCGGCGGCACACTTGCCGCCGGTTCCCCCTTCTTCACAGCCTTGGGCTGCGCCGCTTCCCACTTCGCGCGCTCCACCGGCTCCACTTCGTGCGTGAACACGAACGTGCCCTTCTTGTTCCCGACAACCACATCGTCCCACTTGTCGCCGTTGATATCGCCGACAGTCACCTGTGTGCCGACGCCCGAGTTCTTGTCGATCAAGTACGGAATGAAATGCACCTCCTTGCCGTCGCGCGCCGTCTTGAACCAGTACAACACCGCCGGGTCAAGCGAGCCCGGGTCATGCTCGGCATGTGCCCAGAATCGCTTGCCGGTGATGATGTCCGGCACGCCGTCGTGATCCATGTCGGCGATTGCCACCGCGTGCAACTGCGAGAATGCGACGCCAAACTCGTTCTCGTCCGGCTTCTCGCCCATGAACTTATGTTCCTGGAACTTCACGCCGCCCTGGCCATCTGCACCCTGGTTCTCAAACCAGGCGAGTCCGTAGGCATGCGCGGCCTTACTCGAAACGACGTCGTTGTCGCCGTCGCCGTCCACGTCGAACGCGAACATCTGCGACCCGCCCGGATCCGAGAAGTTGAACGCATGGAACTTCCACGGCCTCTCTTTTCCTCCTGCCGCCGGCTGCTCGAACCAGCCTTCCTTTTGCAGCAAGTCCATTTGGCCGTCGCCGTTCACGTCGCCCACGCCCATGCCGTGCGTGAACCGCTCATAACCGCGCTTGTCGGTGATCGCGTGCACGGTCCATGGCTTCGTGGGATCGTCCTTAGGAATCTCCGCGTACACGGCCCTGCCGCCGCTATCGCACACGAGTTCCGGCACGCCGTCGCCCGTAATGTCGACGACCGTCGGCGATTCGTTGTCGCAAACATCGATCGCCACATGCCGCGGCCAATTCCCCGACTTCCCTTGCGGATTCTCGTACCACAACGCTTCCTTGCCGGGGAAGCCGATCACAATGATGTCGTCCCAACCGTCCTTGTTCACATCGTGCGTGAACGTGAGAAAATTCTCGGAGTACACGGCGATGTCATATGCCTGCGGCGCGTAATACTCGTGCCGCTCCGTGAACGCCGGCCCGGCATACCAGCACGGCCCGGAGACGATGTCCATCTTGCCGTCGTGGTTGAAGTCGCCGAAGTGCGCGCCTTCACAATAGAACTTGTCCGAAAGCTGCAGCCGCTTGAACGAATGCAGCAGATTCTTCCCTTTCTCTTCTGCTGTCGCGCTGGAAGCCATCGCGACCATAAGCAGCAGAGAAACTCGACCCACCAAGAACTTTCTGCTCATCAAGATACTCCAATCAGGAGAGGTCTCACGCAAAGCCGCCAAGTCGCTAAGAAAGTCGACGTAGGTTAACCACAAAGGGCACGAAGACCACAAAGAGGAATAAACCAACTATGGCTAATCGCTTCCGCGTTTTTCTTCGTGTTCTTCGTGTCTTTGTGGTTAAATCGGTTTTCTTTCGCGCTGTAGCGCGTTTGCGTGAGACTAAAAACAAAACCCAAACCGAATGCAAAGCGTTACCGCTTCAACGTAAACGCCGGCAGCCGCTTGATTTCCCCGCCCCCCACCGCCGATTCGTGAGCCAAGATGCCCACGCATGTCCAATTCGCGCTCGTCGGCGCATTCGGCCACGGGTCGCGATCATCCACGAGCGCGCTCACGAACTCGTTGACCAGGTGCGGATGCGACCCGCCATGTCCGCCGCCCTGCACGAACGATAAATGCTCGGCATCGACGATCGACCGCGTGAACTGCTGAATTTCCTTCGGCAACAAGTGCGCAAAATCCGGCACTTCCACTCGCTCGGCGATTTCAGGTTCCGGCCGCTTCGCCGTGTGCAGAATATGCGATTCGCCTTCGACGAGTGTCCACTCGAACGACTTCTTCGAGCCGTACACATCGAAACTCTCGCGATATTGCCGCGCCGTATCGTACAGAAACCGCCAAATGTGCGCCGCCACGTCGCTGTCGGCAATCTTGATGTGGCATGACTCCACCGCAAATTGGTTGCCCGACTTCCTCTGAATGTCTTCCCGCACCGTGCCCGAGCCAAAGCACGACACATACTCGGCCAGCCCGTTCATTAATCCCAACACCGGGCTCACCACGTGCGTCGCGTAGTGCATCGGGATCATCCGCTCCCAATACTCGGGCCAGCCGTCCATATCTTGCGGATGAGACGCCTGCAGATACTGAATCTTCCCAAACTCGCCCCGCTCATACATCTGCTTGATGAACAAAAACTCGCGGCTATACACCACGGTTTCCGCCATCATGTACTTGAGACCTGTGTCGGCCACCAGCTGACAAATCTTTTCGCAGTCGGCCACGTTGGTCGCCATCGGCACCGTGCACATCACGTGCTTGCCGGCCTTAAGCGCCTCCATGCTCATCCAGGCATGGTCGGGAATCGGGCTGTTAATGTGGACGAAATCAATCCCCGGGTCCGCGAGCACCTGGGCGTACT
Organism: Pirellulales bacterium; assembly: GCA_046349975.1. GTDB lineage: Bacteria > Planctomycetota > Planctomycetia > Pirellulales > Lacipirellulaceae > JABDGM01. The sequence continues at coordinate 133,546 of JAXMBH010000009.1, read as the reverse complement.
CTGTGTACCGCTTCGCAATTTTGAAGGCGTCGGCCACCTTGTTGAGCTCGCCCTCATTCCGCCGGCACACCGCCACGACCTCTGCCTGGGGATGCCGCTGATAGATCGGAATGAATTCCGCCCCGAAACCCAACCCAACCATCGCAACTTTAACCGGCGGCGATATCGTCTTTCCCATACACGCCCTCATGAACCGAATAACCGAACGCAACACCCGGCCGCTCAGCGGCGTCTCCCTTGACTATCTAACCCCTAGCCGACTGAGCACAGGCCGCTCCGCGCCTCAGTCTCATCATCCCGTCCGCAACCGCCTGCCCTCGAATCCGGTTGCTATCTGTCAACCCTCATGTTAATTTAGCCAACGCTCCACCGCTGTTGAATGATAAAAAGCGCACGACTCCCATGATTTATGTGCGGCCGTCCCACTCGGGATGTTCGCGAGACGCGTCCCAAATACGGGTTGCGTGCGTTGATATCACCTGGGCCCGCGACTTCCGCGTTCGACCAGTTGGTCTGCAATCGCGACGTCGCATCAACAGCCGGCCGGCGTTTCTCTTCCCAGCTAACAGCAGTCGATTCGTTTGCGGTCTGTTCAGAAACAAGTCTAGCGCCACCGCACCATGGTGGGTCGGTATTTCCGTCAGCTCGCAGCGTACCCCCTACACAATTCGGTTCAATTCGCGGAGATTCAGGCGATGCAGTCGAACGGAAAGATCTTCTTTGCCAGTTTCATGACCTTGATTGCAGCGGGCGTTGGCTTTGCCGTTCGCGGCGATGTGCTGGCCGAGTGGAGTCGCCTGTTCGGTTTCACCAAAACCGAGCTCGGCACCATCACCGGCGGCGGCCTCGTGGGCATGGCCTTCACCATCATCGGCTTCAGCCTGTTTGCCGATCGCGTCGGCTACAAGGCCATACTCATCGGCGCGTTCTTGCTGCATGTCTTGTCGGCCATTGTGCAATTGTCCGCAACCTATGTCTTCCACGCCGCCGGCAAAGACGCCACCTACTGGTGCCTGTATGTCGGCATGTTCATGTTCTCGCTGGGCAACGGCATGTGCGAAGCGGCCATCAACCCACTCGTCGCCACGCTCTACCCCAAACAGAAAACTCACTACCTCAATATTCTGCACGCTGGCTGGCCCGGCGGCCTGATCCTGGGCGGCGTGCTCGCCTATTGCTTCGTCGGCGACAAAGCCAAGATCATGCAGCTGCGCTGGGAAATCCCAATGGCGTTCTTTCTCGTGCCAGTGCTCTGGTACGGCATCATCATCATCAAAGAACGCTTCCCCATTTCTGAAGCTCGCGCCGCCGGCATCAAATTCGGCGAAATGCTCGCCGAGTTCGCCGCCCCGGTGCTGCTCTTCTTGCTATTCCTGCACGCGCTCGTGGGCTATGTCGAACTAGGCACCGACAGCTGGATTCCCAATATCATGGCCGGCTTCTTCCCCAACAGCAGCGTCCTGCTGCTCGTGTATACCGCTGGCTTGATGTTTATCTTGCGATTCTTCGCCGGACCTATTGTCGAGCACATCAACCCGCTGGGCTTGTTGTTCTGCAGCGCCGTGCTCGCCTGCATCGGGCTATTCTCGATGGGCAGCATGCTCGCTGCCGCCTCTGCGTTCGGCATCCTCGGGGCCGCCACGATCTATGGCATCGGCAAAACCTTTTTCTGGCCCACGATGCTCGGCGTCGTCGGTGAACGATTTCCCAAAGGCGGCGCCCTCGCGATGGGCGCCATGGGCGGCATTGGCATGGCATCGGCCGGCCTGCTTGGCGGCCCTGGCATCGGCTACACCCAAGACGTCAACATCACTGCCAAACTAAACGAGCTCAATCCCTCGGTCTATCAACAGGTCAAATCGAGCGAACTCAACCGGTTCCTCTTCTTTCCGCCTGTCGCAGGATTGGACGGCGCTAAGGTTGCCGCCCTGCCGGCCGATAGCTCTGCCGCCAAAGACGTCGTAGAAGCCACCAGCTACGGACGCCAGCGCGCCCTGAAAATCACCGCCGCCATCCCCGCCACCATGGCTGTGGGCTACCTCCTGCTGCTCATCTACTTCCGTGCCATCGGCGGTTACAAGCTCGTCGAAATCGGCCCCGCCGGCAACGAAGTCGAAACCACGCATCGGCCCTCGGCCAAAGAAGCAATCTACGCCGACTCACGCGCCGACCAGGCTTAAGCCAGTTCACGGCACAGTCAACGCCTGCAAGTTGAACAACTCTTGCCGGGCAATCTATAATTAGCAAGGAAATGCACGTCATTTCCCAAAAAGCGCTGCGCAGCTTTTGGAGTGCTCATCCTGAAAGTGAGCAATCGCTGCGCCGTTGGCACACCATTGTACAGTCGACGGACTTTGTGAATTTCGCGACTTTGCGGAAGACCTTCCCGACGGCGGATGTCGTTGGCAGTTTGACAGTGTTCAACATCGGCGGCAACAAGTTTCGTTTGGTTACTTCGATTCATTACAATCGGCGCAAAATTTACATTCGCCACGTCCTCACGCATTCGGAGTACGACCGCGGAGATTGGAAGCAATGACCACGCAAATAACCGATCTCCAGACTCACTGGCCCCCGATCGCCGCCTTCTTCTCAATCCGTAGCGAGGCAGAATATGACGCCGCGGTCGTTCGCCTCTATGCTCTGCTTGATGAAATCGGCACGAACCAGGAGCACCCACTGTATGGCGTGCTGGATACGCTCGGCACGTTGATCCAAACGTACGAGTCGCAACATCACGCAATTCCGAATGCCAGTGGCCCAGATGTGCTGCGCTACCTCATTGACGAACATGGATTGTCGCTTAACGATCTTCCCGATATCGGCGATGCCAGCAAGGTTTCTCAATATCTTAGCGGCCAAACTGAACTCACGGTCGATCAGTTACGAACTTTGGCACAGCGATTCCATGTTTCGCCGTCGGCATTCATGCAGTAGGGCGGTCGAACCGGCAAAACTACAAAATTCGCGGTTCGACCCGCACCGTTTCCCGTGATCGCTGCCATCACATCGCCCACAGCGCCCAAATCATGAAGTTGTACCCGGCGTGAATCACGATCGACGGCCACAGCCGCCCCGTCTTCTCCACTGCGAGTGCCGTCATAACGCCCAGCGTAACGAGCGCCACGCAACCTGCCGCCGGATGTAGCGTTGCGAACAGCACTGCCGATAACGCCACACTCGCCGCTACGCCCCAACTCCGCCGTAGGCTGCGATACAGCATTCCGCGAACGATCCACTCTTCGAACAGCGGCGCTGCCACAACCCACATCACCAGCAAACACCACTTGTCGTACACCGTCGAATGCAGATTTTGCACCGTGAGATTCGCCGGCAACTGATGGGTGAGATGAAAGTGCGACAACACGACCGTGACCGCGAGACCGGCAAAGCACGATGCCGACAGCCCGAAGAATATCGGCCGGAGCGGCCGTTCATGCTTCACGATGTTCGCATTCGCCGTGCTCAGCCCGTTCCGTCGCATCCATTCCCAACACAACAGGGCGATAACCACCGCGGCCGCAATATACGAGATCGCCAAATTCGCCGCCGCACTCACTTCCGGATACTTGAGCAGCGCGCCGCTGATCCCACCCATGATTGCCTCAAAGCTAATGATCGCGAGAATCGCATGCATGGGGTACACCTGCTTCGGCGGCGCTTCCACTGGTTCGCTTAACCAAGCGAGTTCCACCAGCTGTCGCTCGCGTATCGCCGCGTTGAGAATCACTAGCGTTACGAACGCCCCCAACTGCACCCACAAGCTACCGCTGTAGATCGCAATCGACAGATTGCTGATCACGAGCGCCGGTAACATGGCCGTGCGGCGGAACCGAACTGTCTGCTCGTTTGTCACACTTGCCGCCAGGGCCGTTAGCCCAAACACCAGCTCGGCCAGGAACCACAGCGACGCAAACAAGAACGGCACGTGCAGCAGGATTGCCCCAGCCTCGCTCGGCATGAAGGCGATGGCCGCTCCAATAAATGGCACGCTGATGCCAATCGCAATCGTCGCCCACACCCGGGCCTTGCTCCGCACCACATCAGCCAGCGGTCGCGGCTGCGACTGCAATAGCTGCAAGTGCTTTAGTTCTTTCGTGAGGGTCTGGGCGACCGCCACCATCAGCAGGTACGACACCGCAACCAGGATCGCGATCGAAATGTTCGTGCCGCCCTTCGTCGCGAAGTCAATCACCCGGCCATAGCCGCTGAAGTACAACAGCAGCCCGATGACGAACGGCGTCGCGATCACTTGCCCGAGCATCTCGGGTTCCCGCCGCAATTGCAGCAGTTCCTTCCACACGAAGGTGCTCAAGTGCGACCGCCGCGCCGATCCAGTGGCAACCGCCGCAGCTTGGTTACTGCCACGCACCGAATCCTGAGCGGTTGCTAAACCGCTTTGCGTGAGCGCGACGCTCGACCAAACCGCAACCGAAGCCGCCACTAGTGCGACCGCCGGCGCAACCAACCACCACAGATTTCCGCGGCTCAACATCAAGTCCGACCCAACGCCTGCCGTGAACGGGTTCCAGAACACCCACGCCGGCAGCGAATTGGCGATCTTGATGAACGACTCCACAACGAACTGCGCGTTGCTACCCAACATGACACACAGCACGCCCAGGCTGCCGACGGCCGACATCACCGCCACAACCATGCCGCGCGTCCGCCGCGCCACACGTTGCGCGAGATAGGTTTCGGCCGCGAGCCGCAGCGCGGCAATCGTCCCGCCCGCCGAAACCCCGAGCACCACGCCCTGCCCAAGCCCGGCCAGAAACGATGCGCCGCACAGCCAAACACAACTCGCATAGTAGATCGGCAACATGACCAGAACCGGACTGTCGAACAGGTACTCCACCAGCTTCGATGAAAACAACACTCTTCGCGACACCGGAAATTGCCACAACCATGTGAGCGCCGGATCAACTCTGCCCAAATGCGCACTATTGAGACCGAACGCGACGCAGAACGTCGCCAGGCTCAGGAACGCCAGGTATACACCAACCGCCCGCATCGCCGTCTGGCGACCCGCCGGCGACAAATACTTCAACTCTCCGGCAAACTGCGACTTTCCCACCGGTGGCGAAAACCCAGCCAGGCCCTGCGTGTCGAACCGCTCCTTCGCCATCGCTCGTCCCGCGCTCGATTCCCACATCGTTGCCCCCGAAAACACCGACGCCAACGCGTTGTCAATCGCCGCCAGGCGGTTTTCCGTGTTGGGGATCTCAGTCGCTTTCTTGAGTTGGTCGTACTGGCTCTGCGAAACCGTCAGCACCGCGGCCGACTTTGAGTCTTCGAGCTGTACCGCGCCTATGAGCGCGAACATCGATGCCAACGACAGCCCCACGGTGCCAATGAGCGTCATCAGCGGGAACCACAGTCCCACCGTGCGCAATAGCAGCGATATCTGCGCCGACCGATGCTGCGTCGCCGTGCGCGTCGTCGCTGCCGCTTCTTCGCCCTGCGCCTTCGCAAACCGATCGAATCGCATCGTAGTGCTGCGGTTCACGAGCCGCCGCAGCGCCACTCGTCCAAACAATTTGAACGTTGAAATCGTAGAAAGTTGATTCATGACAATGCTCCCTGCTCTATTGCCGCCGTGCGCTTAGGCAGCTTCCTTATTCGTGGGTTCGGTAAGACGGAAGAACAACGACTCCAAGCTCTGGCTCGCGCCAAACCGACTTCGCAGCTCGGCCAGAGTCCCTTCGGCCGCCAGCTGGCCCTGATTGACCACCGCCACGCGATCGCACAGCCGCTCGGCTTGATCGAGCAAGTGCGTGGAGAACAACACGGTCCGCCCGGCCGCTGCGATCTCCCGCATCATCTCGTGCAGCACCATCGTGCCGTGCGGATCGAGCCCGTTCGTCGGCTCGTCGAGCACCACGAGCTTCGGCTCGTGCAGCAAGGCGCACATGAGCCCCAGCTTCTTCTTCATGCCGCGCGAGTAGTTCTCGGCAAATTCCTCCATCGCATCCGCGAGCGAGAGCCGTTCCGCCATCGCCGTACTGCGCGCCTCAATCACCGCCCGGTCGAGTCCATGCAACTCGCCGACGAATCGCAGAATTTCCCGGCCACGCAGATAGTCGTAAAACACCGGCTCATCCGGCAAGTAACCAACGATGCTCTTCACCGCCACGCCATCGCGAAACGCACACAGCCCATCGACCGTGAGTTCCCCGCTCGTCGCCCGCAGCATCCCCATGAGCATCTTGATGAGCGTCGTCTTCCCGGCCCCGTTCGGCCCGAGCAGCGCAAAAATCCCACCCGCCGGTATCTCCAACGTGATCCCGCGAACCGCTTCGAATTCGCCGTAGCGTTTAGCAATGTCCTTAATACAAACGATCGAGCTCATGACCATTTTTCCGTGTAGTGAGAGTTTGGCTGTAACAATGACGAACCGTCTCTCGCTAGTACGCACGAGTTGAGCCTTGTTACGCACCGCTGCTCATGCACGGAAAACACCGCAAATTTCACCACGCGACTGCCGTTAAGACGACAGCATCATGCGGCTTGAACGCTCTCGCATTCTCCTGCCAGTCTTGCCGCTCAAAACAAGGATTCTGCCCGGCGAAGCTCTGCGGTACGATGATTTCCCATTGAAGTGCTCTCCAGAACCGTGTCGAAGTTAAGGACACCTTGTGAGCGCGATCCACGCCGCTCGATGGCCCATGGGCAAGCTTGCAGCTTCTGCAAACTCCCATGGTCTCTTCAGACTGGGACGTCTGTTGCCACGAATCGGCTGGTGTAACCGGCATGACCGGTTACCTCCTCAGTCGCGCTAGTCACAATCGTCCCAATCTTCTCGACCCGTTGGCCGGAGCACCATGTTTACGACCGCCTCGAACTTTTTTGCACGCCATGCTTTTGTGGTTATGCCCAAAGCATCCCGCAAACCCACCCCGCCGCCGCCCGCCCAGTTCAGCTACCCGCTGCCCTACGGAGCGGTGCTGCGCGATGGTGGCGTCCAGTTCGTCGTTTATAGTAAGAGCGCAACCGCGATGCGGGTGTTGCTCTACCATCGCGTTACCGACCGCGACCCGCACAAACTGATCGAGTTCAACCCACAATCCGACCGCTGGGGCGACATTTGGAGCGTTTTCGTCCCCGGCCTCAAGCCCGGGCAACTTTACCACTTCCAAGCCGACGGCCCTTTTGACCCGAGCCACGGCCAACGCTTCAATTCAAACGCCCGGCTCATCGACCCGTACGCCCGCGCCCTCGCTGGCCGCTTTATGGCCTCCGACGATGGCGTCATCCGCCCGCCGAAGTGTGTGGTTGTCGATGATGCGTTCGACTGGCGCGGCGACCGCCATCTCCGCCGGCCGCTCTCCGAAACCATCATCTACGAAACGCATGTCCGCGGCTTCACGCGCAGCCCATCCAGCGGCGCGAAAGAGCCCGGCACCTACTTGGGAATCATCGAGAAAATTCCCTACCTAAAAGCGCTCGGCATCACCGCTGTCGAATTGATGCCGATCAACGACTTCCCCATCGAAGAAGCCGATGGCTCTAAGCCCAACCGCACATATTATTGGGGCTACGACCCCATGTGCTTCTTCTCGCCGCATCGTGGCTACATGAGCGGCAACAAACCCGGCGACCAGGTGCGGCAGTTCAAGGAGATGGTCCGCGAACTCCACGCCGCCGGCATCGAAGTCATTCTCGACGTCGTCTTCAACCACACCTCCGAAGGCAACGAAGCCGGCCCCACGTTCGCGTTCAAGGGCCTCGAGAACCGCGTCTATTACATGCTGAATGATGACGGCACCTACAAAAACTTCAGCGGCTGCGGCAACACGGTGAACGGCAATCACCCGATCGTCCGCGAGATGATCTTCCATTGCCTCCGCCACTGGGTGCACAACTACCACATCGATGGCTTCCGCTTCGATCTCGCTTCCATTCTCAGCCGTAACCGCAAGGGCGAGCTCGTTCCGAACCCGCCGCTCGTCGAACTGATCGCCGAAGATCCTATGCTCGCCGACACCAAGATCATCGCCGAAGCTTGGGACGCCGCCGGCGCCTACCAGGTCGGCTCCTTCGCCAACCAGCGTTGGGCCGAGTGGAATGGCCATTACCGCGACGACATCCGCCGCTATTGGCGCGGCGACTGGGGCATGACGGGTCCGATGGCTACGCGCCTCGCCGGCTCCAGCGACCTCTACCAACCCAGCGGCCGCCGGCCATATCACAGCATCAACTTCATCACCTCGCACGATGGCTTCACGCTCAACGACCTCACCAGCTACGAGCGTAAGCACAACCTCGACAACCGCGAGGACAACCGCGACGGCGACAACAACAACCACAGCGCTAATTATGGCGTTGAGGGTCCCACCCGCCGCCGCAGCATCGTCGAGCTCCGCCAACGTCAGGCCAAAAACTTCCTGGCGTCGCTTCTCCTGAGCCAGGGCGTGCCGATGATCCTCGCCGGCGACGAAGTCCTCCGCACCCAACGTGGCAACAACAACGCCTACTGCCAAGACAATCAAATCAGCTGGTTCGATTGGAAACTGGTCGAACGCAACGGCGAGATGCTGCGGTTCGTGAAGGCCCTCAACGCTTTCCGCCGCCGCCAACCCAACGTTCGCCGCGGCGCGTTCCTCACCGGCAAAACCGCCCAGCCCGGCCAACTCCCCGATGTCAGCTGGTACAACCCCGATGGCAGCCCTGTCAACTGGAGCGTCGTCGGCTCAAGCCTCACGTGCGTCTTCGGCACCAGCGGCCTCACCGACCCGGCAGCCCGCGCCGTGCTGATCATGCTCCACTCGGGCGCGAGCCCGCAACAGTTCGTCGCGCCGCCAGCGGTCGTGAACTTGAACTGGCGACAGTTCATCGACACCGCCGCCGCACCGCCCGATGACATCCACCCCGCAGCCGATGGCCCCCCCCTCGGCCGCACTCCCGTCACACTCCAATCCCACACCCTCCGCTGCTACGTAGCGGAATAGGAAACCAAAACAACTCACCGAGAATCCTCAGCATCGCACTAGCGTCGGGCGCCAGCCCGAATCTACTGCCAATGACCCAACCTCCACCCCGCCCCGCGAGCCCGGCCACCAAGCCCCTCGCGGTTTTTTTTGCGCAACGCCCTTGCACGTTTGCGTCATGCTGGTTGGCAGACGGAAAATTCCTTAGAATAAGCTCGCATGGCGCTGACTTTTGAATGGGACGAAGCAAAGGACCTGTCAAATCAGAAGAAGCATGGCATCAGTTTCGAAGAAGCCAAGACAGTCTTCAGCGATCCACAGTCACTTACCATTGCTGATGAAGCGCACTATTGACGTTGGTCTTTCGTCACGTGGGCGGCTAATTGTTGTTTGCTACACCGATCGCCCTCCAAATATTCGCATCATTAGTTGCCGAAAGGCAACGAAAGCGGAACAAAAGACGTATGAGCAAGCGTAAAGCCAATGCCAACGACGAGATGCATCCCGAGTACGACTTCTCTCGCGGCCAGCGCGGCAAGCACGCGCGGCAGTTTGAACGCGGTCATGCCGTCAAGATTCGGAAAGCCGATGGAACGACGTCGGTCCAACATTACACTCTTGCCGATGGCGCAGTCTTGCTCGCGCCCGATGTCCGTAAGTATTTCGGAGACTCGGACTCAGTGAATGAAGCGCTACGTTCACTGATCAAGCTAATTCCGCAAAAGCGCCGACCATCGGCAGGTCACTAGTTTTTAATATTCGACACCTGACACCCGACACCCGACACCTACCGTGCCCTCACTCATCCACGTCATTGGCATCGGCGACGACGGCCTCGAAGCCCTCCCCAACACCGTCCGCCAAATCATCACCGAGGCCGAGGTCCTCCTCGGCACCGACCGCACGCTCTCGTTCGTGCCCAAATCAAAGGCCGAACGGCACACCATTTCGAGCGACCTCAACCAGCTCGTCGCCACCATCGAGAAAGCCGCCGACCGCCACGTCGCCCTGCTCCTCTACGGCGATCCCATGTTCTACGGCCTCGCCCGCTACGTATGCGACAAGCTCGGCAAAGACCGCTTCGTCGTCGTGCCGCATGTCTCGAGCATGCAGCTCGCCTTCGCCCGCGTCATGGAAACCTGGGAAGAGGCCTATCTCACTGACCTCGCCAAGCACCCGCTCGATTCCGTGCTCGAAAAAATCCGCACGGCCCAAAAAGTCGGCCTCTTCACCACCGACCAATGCTCGCCCGCCCAAGTCGCGCGGTCGATGGTCGACCGCCACATCGACTACTTCACCGTGTACGTGTGCGAGAATCTCGGCGCCCGTGACGAACGCGTCACCCGCGGCACGCCCGCCGAGATCGCCAAGAAAACCTTCGACCCGCTCAATGTGATGGTCCTCGTGCGCGACCCGAACGCGCCCGACCGCCCACGCGAGGCCGTCGGCCGACGCCTGTTCGGCAACCCCGATGAAGCCTTCCTGCAATCGAAGCCGAAGCTCGGCCTGCTCACGCCCGCCGAAGTCCGCTCGATCGCGCTCGCGCAAATGGACATCGCCCCCAGCAGCATCGTCTGGGACATCGGCGCCGGCAGCGGCTCGGTCAGCATCGAAGCTGCCCAAATGGCCCACGACGGCCAAGTCTACGCCATCGAAATGGACGCCGAAGACCACGGCCTCATCAAGCAAAACGCCGAACACTTCAGCGTCGCCAACGTCAGCGCGGTCCTCGGCCGCGCCCCCGAAATCTTCGAAGAACTCCCCGACCCCGACGCCGTCTTCGTCGCCGGCGCCGGCCGCGAAGTCACTCGCATCAGCCAGGCCGCCTACCAAAGACTCCGCCCCCGCGGCCGCCTCGTCGTCAACACCACCAGCATCGACCACCTCATGGAACTCCGCGACGCCCTCCGCGCCGCAACGCCCCCTCTCCCTCCGGGAGAGGGCCGGGGTGAGAGAGCTCTAACTCCCCAGCCCCCAGCCCCCAGCCCCCGCAGCGAAGCTGCTGACGTCCGCGTCTGGATGATCAACCTCGCCCGCGGCACCGACCAACTCGACCGCCTGTCCTTCGACCCGTTGAAGCCCAGCTTTTTGCTGGCAGTGACAAAATCGTAGAATGAGTTCGCCGAAAACCGGGAACCGCATCCCAATCGCTGAATTGCGCTCAAGGTAAATACCTATTTGAAGGACGGAAGCTCATGGTCATGTATCGCTTTCGTTGCCGAAGAGTGAAAGACGCCGCGTTCTCTATCTTCTGTTTCGTCTTCATATTGATACCGATAGGCTGCGCAGCGGCCGACGCTCCGGGCGAATTCCGAGAGAGTAAGGGGCACGTTGCGAAGTATTCGGTCGAGCAAACGGATCCGGTACTCAGGATTGCCTGCTTCGTTCGGCTTACGAGTGGGGAAATAATACATCCGAAATTGTATTACTTTCAGATGCACTACACGGCAGTCGGTGTTCGGTCAGTCGAGAAGGTTGGAAGAATCTGGAAAACGACCGGGCGGGATGCGCGTACGGCATTCCTTTACTTACCGACATCGGAAGATATCGATACTTATCTGTTGCTCGTCGGTAAGGTGAAAGGTACTGAAAAGGATATCAGCGTCGTGACGAAATGGATTTGGTCTGACTGGCAGTTGTTGACGATCAAGGGAGATGACCTCTCTCATCAAAAGCTGATAGTCATCCCAGCTTTTGAGCAGTTGCAGCAGAATCCACTTGCGAAAGCGGATCAGGAATTACTCGCCAATTTAGTGGAGATGTACAAGAAGATAGAGGCCGCTGCGATCGAAAAGATGAACACGCCCGTCGGACCTCACTCCAATGTCCCTTGGTACGCGCGATGAGTCCTGAGAAGGCAATGCGGGCCCATCCCGCTCGCACATCACGCCGAAGCTCGCACAGTCCACGAGCCTCCACAATTTGTCTACGTGCTGGCCACCGGATTCGCTCACTCACCTTTGGATCGATCCCGCTTGCCGAAGATCGCAATCCAGTTACGGCCGCTGTGAGCGACACCCACTCGATCGAAGCGGTAGTCGACCCAGCGGTTGTTCATGTTGAACAAGCCTCGCATCTGTTTCGCGTGTCCGACGGTGGACTTGGCCCAACAATCGACCGCTTCTTCGGGCGTTTGCTGTCCCTGGGCCAGATCGTCCGTTGCGAAGCCGTCAAAGTGAAACCGCCGGCACTCATCCCAAATCCAACGCCCCTCGTGACAGTGAGTGTAGTACGGAACTCGGTAACGCGCCACGCGCATGAGAGTCGGATCCATCTGCAGTGGCGGCAGCTTGTGCGCCGCCCGATACTCATTGATCGCCTTAATCATGCGAGCTTCGTTCTTCGAAAGCTGGAAGCCTTCCTCCGTCGTAACTAGCAGCAATCCCGCGAGCAACAAGGCCATGCACTCTCCTCCATCAAGTGAAGTCAACTCCAGCGGTTCATTGTATTCGCAACAAGCCCGCTCACGCACCTGGCACGTGGACGGTTTGACGTACCGAGAGATAAATACCTGAGAAGGCGGTCGCCACCCGCAAACGCACCAATTGCGATATGGTTGGACGACCGGGGCTATTTCATCCCCGTTTGTGTCTCGCTCGACTCTGGCAGCAGAGAGGAATGCCACATTCAGGAGAATTCTTAACGCCCCCTCGCATTCGATGCCGCGCGCATTCAAACGATGAACGCCTCCGCTGCCGCCCAGCCATCACCGCCGCTCATTACGAAGAGAATTGAAACGCCCGTGGGCTTCCCGGCTGGCCACTGCCGCAAACCAGTAGGTGGCTACAAATCGTTGTGGACACATGTACAAAGTCTGCTATGCTCGAGACACGCTGCAATCTGCCAGCCGCCGTTCTTTGACATCTTGATTCGAATTGCCGTCGCCGCGGTATGAAGCTTCGCTGCTTGACTGCAAACCAGCGCAGGCCGCTACCCCTGCGCGCATCGCAAGAGGGCGAACACTCCTCCCCTAGATGCGCAAAATCCCGGGTGGGAGTTTTGCGCATCTTCACGTTTCCACGCGAAATGCGCCCAGGTGTGGTTCGGCCAGCCCCACCGGCTCGGATAGTGCCGTCGTATCACAGCACTCTTGCGGTCACGGCTCCTAGCTGAGGGGCCTCGCTCGCCTCTCCGGCGATCTGCCTCGATCGGTCCAGAGTGGCTGCGCAAGCAAGTGCCGCGGGCACCGGACCGCCCCACCCGCGGCGGCGCTGCTGCTCGCCATTCACATCGACTAAAATCACCACAATCACCCAGAGACCAACCAATGCCCGCACGCCAACCACACTTAATCGCCGAAGCCAACCTACCGCAACTAAAAGCCGACACTCCGCAGCTCGTCATCCTCCCCTTCGGCGCGACCGAGCCTCACGGCCATCATTTGCCCTACGGCACCGACATCTTCCAAGTCGACGCCATCGCCAACCGCGCGTGCCAACTCGCCCGCGAACAAGGCGCCGCTGTCGCTGCTCTGCCCACGATACCCTTCGGCGTGCAAACGTCGCAGCAATCCTATCCGCTCGCGATGAATCTATACCCTAGCACGCTCAACCAGATCATCAACGACCTCACCGAGTCGCTTGAGAACAGCGGCGTCGAAAAAGTCGTCCTCCTCAACGGTCACGGCGGTAACGACTTCTATACGCATCTCAAAGAGCTTTATGGCAAGCGCAAGATGTTCATCGTGCAGGTCAACTGGTTCGCCACCTGCCGCGAATTACAAGCCAAGCTGTTCACAACCGGCGGCGACCATGCGAATGACCTGGAGACCAGCGTCATCCTTCACTTGCGGCCGGAGCTGGTCGACATGTCGCAAGCCGGCCCGCAAAACACTGCCAAGTACCGCCTCGCCGGCATGCGGGCGGGCTGGGCCCGCGCACCACGCCCCTGGGAGAAGTTCACACAAGATTCCGGCGCCGGCGACCCTCGCGCCGCAACCGCCGAAAAAGGTGCTCAAATATTCGCAGCCGTCACTCGCGAACTCGCCAGCTTCTTCGTCGAACTTGCCAATGCGAAACTCGATGCAACGTTTCCCTTTGAATGAAAGACACGTTCAAGAACAATACCGCCCGCCATTGGCCAGGCAGCCCCACCCGGCGAATCACACCGCGCTAACCACAGGAGCTACGGCGGAGTTTCAACACCTAGCGCACCGAAATCAACACAATACGTCACATAAATTGACATCAACAAATCACTGGTTTATCAAGTGAAGCATCTCACCTTCCTGCACTCGGCAGATACACCACTCCACCGCTCTCACTTCAGGGGTCTCATGATTCACCTTCAATCTCTTCTGGTCGGCGTCGCTATGCTGTTAACAGTCGCCTTTCCTCGACCCGCCGCTGCGAAAGACGGCGTGCTGCGCGCCGGCATCATTGGCTGCGACACCTCACACGCCATCGAGTTCACCAAACGCATCAATGACCCCACCGCCGCCGATGCTCGCGGCGGCGTGGAAGTCACTGTCGCGTACCCCGGCGGCAGCCCCGACTTGCCCGAGAGCCAGGACCGCGTCGAAGGTTATGTAAAACAGCTCAAGGAGAAAGGAATCAAGATCGTCGACTCGCTCGCTGAACTCGCCAAAGAGTGCGACGTCGTGCTGCTCGAAAGCGTCGACGGCCGCCCGCACCTCGAACAGTTCCGAGCCGTCGCTCACGGCCAGCCGATCTTCGTCGACAAACCGGCCGCCGGGTCGCTGATTGATGTACTCAAGCTTTTCCAGTTGGCTGACGAAACGCACACCCCCGTCTACACTTCATCAGCGCTGCGGTTCTGCACCGAAGTCGAAGACGCCGCCGCGAATAAATCGATCGGCAACCTGCTCGGCTGCGAGACCGTCGGCCCGATGGCGACCGAATCGCATCACCCCGATCTGTTCTGGTACGGCATCCACGGCGTCGAGCCGCTCTACACCATCATGGGCCCGGGCTGCGACAGCGTCAGCCGCACCGATTCCCCACTTGCCAGCGTCGTCGTCGGCAAGTGGAAAGACGGCCGCATCGGCTCCTACCGCGGCCTGAAAAAGGGCTACGCCTTCGCTCTCGCTGTGTTCGGCGACAAAGGCGCCTCACAGCACAACGTCGCCGTCAGCTATGACAAGAGCGTGAATGAAATCTGCAAATTCCTCACCAGCGGCAAGCCGCCGGTCGACCGCGACACGATGATCGAGATTTACACCTTCATGGAAGCCGCCGACGAAAGCAAACGGCAAGATGGCAAACCCGTCAAACTCAGCGACGTGCTCCAGACGGCCCAAGACCAAGCGGCAGCCACTAGCGCAACCGCGGCAGGAGGAAAGTGATGAGCGGACTCAATCGACGAACGTTCTTGGCTGGTGCGACCGCGGCGACCCTGGCAGCCGCCACGCGCGGTGTCGCCCAGTCAGTCGATGCCAACAGCACTGTCGCTGTCGCCATCATGGGCGTCAACAACCGCGGCTCGCAGTTGGCGACGAGCCTCGTAAAGCTGCCGGGCGTGCGGATTGCATATGTCTGCGATTGCGATGAACGCTCGCTACCGAAAGGCATCGCGGCCGCAACTTCGGCCGGCGGTCCAAGGCCCCAGGCCATCGAAGACTTCCGCCAGGCGCTCGATGATAAGTCGGTCGACGCGCTGTTCGTGGCCGCGCCGAATCACTGGCACGCCGCCGGAACGATCATCGGTCTCGCCGCCGGCAAGCACGTGTATTGCGAAAAGCCCTGTTCGCACACCGCTGACGAAGGCGAACGCATGATCGCCGCCGCCCGCGATGCAAAAAAAGTCGTGCAGGTCGGCTTGCAGCGTCGCAGCAATCCACATTGGGTCGAAGCCGTCGAACGCATTCGCTCTGGCGCGATCGGCCGCTTACTCTACGCGAACTCAACCTATAACAACAATCGCCCCTCGCTGGGCCGCGGTAAAGAAGTGCCGCCGCCGGCGGCCCTCGATTACGATCTGTGGCAAGGTCCCGTGACCGCCCAGCCGTATCGCGACAACATCATCCCCTACAACTGGCACCAGTTCTGGCATTGGGGCAACGGCGAACTCGGCAACAACGGCGTCCACACGATCGACTTCTGCCGCTGGGCTCTCGGCGTTGACTTCCCCAAACGCGTCGTTGCCAGCGGCACCAAGCTCCGCTACGACGACGATCAGGAAACTCCCGATACTTACAACGTGTTCTGGGACTTCGACGGCCGCGGCATGTCGTGGGAAGCCGTCAGCTGGTCGCCGGCATACGTCGAGAATGGCGGCATCGGCGTTTCGCTCCGCGGCGAAAACGGCACCCTGTACATCGACGACAGCGGCTACAAAATCTATGACCTCAAACGAAAGGTCGTCGCAGAGCAGTCTGGGCACCGCAGCGAGGCCGAGCACCTCGCCAACTTCCTCGACGCCATCCGCAACGACGCGAAGGTCAATTGCAGCGTCGAAGAAGGCCACCGCAGTACGATGCTCTGCCACCTCGGCAACATGGCCATGCGCACCGGCCAGACTATTGAGGTCGACCCGACGACCGGACACATCAAGGACAATCCGGCGGCCCAAGCTTTATGGTCGTGCGAATATCGGCCGGGCTGGTTTCCGACGAATTAATAATTTGAGGCAGCGAGCATCGCCGCTGAATTTTGACGCCGCACTACGAAACCGATTACTTGACAATTCAGCTACAATTGGCTCGTTAGTGCCAATTTCGATTACAATGATCTGCGGGCTTACTACCAACGCAAGCCGATTTTAATGACGCTCGGCTCTCAATCCTTTCGGCAGTATGCATCGCGATGCGCGCTCGTCGCCATTTGCCTGAGCATGATTGCCACTTCGACCAGAGCAGCCGACTTCAACTTCTTCGGCCGCTCCGGCGATGCTATCGAGATCAACCTGGGAGCGATCCCGGGTGTCGCGGCAGGATCCTCCTTCTCGAATCTCAACATCACAGGTTTTGCCAACCACACCGTTCTCACGAGCGATACGCTCACGCTGCAGCCATTTTCGTCTACGGGACGGTTGTGGGTCTTTCCTAACCCAACGCTCGAAGGCCGCGGCAGCGGCGATACCAATGCTGCCGCCCGCGGCTTTCAAGGGCTACTCAGCGGCAGCGTACTTGTGAACGGCGTCAGCACGACGTTCAGTGTTCAGGTGCAGCCCGGCTACACCGGAAGCGGCGCTGGCTCGGTGCAACAGAGTTCCGAAAGCTTGGGCGATGCGACCAACAACCCGCTCTATGTCGCCCAGCAACAACAGCGGTTGCGCTACCTCGGCTACGTTGCCCAAGGCGGTGGCGCTGTCGCAGTGACGGGAACATTCAACGACGCGACCGACCAAGCCACACGCACGTTCCAAGCCGGCTTCATCGGCGGCGTGAACACGACGCAAGACGACGCCGACGGCATCATCGGCCCCACCACCGCCAGTTGGCTCAACGCCGCCAACGCACCGACGTGGGGCGAACTCATCGATCCCGATCCGCAGCCAGCCGGCACGTTCTCGCTCAATCGCATGATCGGCAACTTCGACATCTACCCCAGCCCCGATCCTGGCACTGGCGCCCGCACCGGCAACACGCCGCAAACCGAGCGGTTCGGTATCAGTTGGACGTTCGACCTGATCAAGAAGGGTTCGGCCCTCGCGAAGGCTTCCACTGGTCGTACGCAGCGCATCAACGCCATCTCGCGATCCGACGGCTACGCTTCCACGTGTTGCCACAGCACGCACCTGGTTGGCACGGACATCGACCTCGGCACCGACTCCTCCACGTGGGACTACGGCGACGGCACGCTCGACAACGAAGAACAGATCGTGGTCTCACACGCGCTTGGGTTCGTCAACGCGAATGCCGAGGGACGCGTGATTCGCTTCATCACGTCGAACGACGACATCTACGATGCGATCCACGCCGCCAGCCCGAATACGCCATTGTATTATGACACCTCGGGCGGTCATCAGAACCATCTGCATATCGATGTCGGGCCGCCAGCTCGGGTTGCGGGCCTTGCGAACCTTGCGGGCGACTTCAATTTGGATGATGTCGTCGACGCCCGCGACTATGTGTTCTGGCGGGAGAACGTCGACGAAACCCTTACCGCCGCCAGTTACTCGCAGTGGCGGGCGAACTTCGGCAAGACGGTCGCCGGCCGGGCGACGGCAGCTGGTTCAATTCTGGAACTCGGCGCGGTCACCGTTCCCGAACCATCATCGGCAGCCCTGTTCGTCGCAATGTTTTTGGCCATCGGCTGCCACAGCGGCTGGCCACTGAGTCGCTGGCGTCGAAGCGCGACATTTCCTTTGCCTGTTAGACGGTGCGAGCTGGAGAAGAATTCCATGCAAATTGTGCGATTCCTCGTTGCGATTCGGAGCTAGGGTGACCGTGGGTGGTAGCTCGTCGCTAAACTCGATTGGCAAGCAGCGAATTTATCCGGCGCTGAACTGCGCCGTTCGCCGGAATGGCCAGTGTAGGCTGAAGTCGATGCGGCGGAGAGCAACATCGAAGACGAACAGGAGCGCGGCCGCGGTGAGGAGCACGGTGTTGAGCGGTGTGGGACGCGTCGCGGTGCGGCCGTCATCCTTGAAAAGTTCGTACGGATCGGGCGAAAACGTGCCGCCGGTCGAGGCGGCGACCGTCCGCAATAACTCTTCATTCGTCGGGCGGATGCGCAGCTCATCGCTGTAGCCGACCGTCATGCCGCGCGACTGGCGATAGAGTACTTGGTCCTTGTGTATGACCGCGATTTCCATGTGATATGCGCCTGGCTTTGCCGTCGCCAAATTCGCAAGATATCGTCCTGGGGCGACTTGCTTGAGGGTCGATTTGTCATGCTTCAGTTGAGGGTCGATGATGGTGAGTTCTACGTTGGCATCGTTAAGAAACTCACCGAGCTCGTCGACGGCGTCGACGCCAAGTTCCGCCATGTCCCCATGGCGGGCGACCTCGACACTAATGCCGCGGGCATCGCTCTTGCGCATGGTTTGACGGATGACCTGTGTCCAGAACTTGCCGAAGCCGGGCCACGTGATCCATTCGGCGGCCCAACGATTTTTGGCGTCGCTCGTGAATGCGGCGGTCATACCGAGGCCATAGCGCCACCATGCAAGCAGCGGGTCGCCCTTCTCCGTGGCGAGGATCACCTCGCACGTGGGCTTGGGTCGAGTCATCACGTAGCCCAATAGAAATGGGGCGGATTGCAGGTCGATGCCGGCGAGCGCGTGCGTAGCGCGCACGACTTGCGGCATGAAAGGCTGCTCATCGATCGCCGACTTGCTGGCGGTGACCGTTTCGCGGGCGAAAATCTGTGGCACCTGCGCGGGATCATCGGTAAAGTAATAGCGGCCTTTGCCGACGTGCGCGATGGTCTCCAGCATGTTCGTGTCGGCGCCTTCGCCGACGCCGACCGTCGAGAGCGTGATCTTGTTCGACGCCATCTGCTGGGCCATGCCTTCGAAGTCGCCGGGCGATGAGATGCCATCAGTCAGGATGATGACATGCTTCAGTTTGGCGCTCGTCTGCATGAGGATGTCGTTGGCCATCTCCATCGCCGGGTACATCGTGGTGCCGCCGCCGGCATCGATGCGGGAGATCTCGTCGCTGATCTTCGCCTTATTGTTGGCCGACTGCATCTCGCAGATTACGTACGTGTCGCCATCGAAGGCGAGCACCGCCACCTGATCGCGGCAGCCAAGTAACTCGGCGGCACTGCGGGCGGCGGACTTCGCCATTTCGATCTTGTCGCCTTCCATCGAGCCCGATTTGTCGATCACGAGCACCATGCCGAGCGAGGGTTTTTCCTTTTCCTTTTCGAAATCGCTGCGGACGGGCAGGATCTCTTCGAGCTGACTTTTGTAGTAGCCGCCGAGGCCGAACGATTGTTCTCCGCCGAGCATAATGAGTCCGCCGCCGAGCTCCTGCACGTAGGTGCGGGCAACTTCCATTTGGCGTTGGCTGAGCGCGGTGGCGGGCACGTTCGACAGGATGATGAGCTCAAAGTTCTGCAGGTCAGCGAGCGATTCGGGCATGCCTTGCGGCGGACGGACGTCGGCCTGAATGCCTTCGTCTTCAAGGCTGTAGGCGAGGTCGCGAATCAATTTGGGGTCGCTCTCGATGATGAGCACCCGCGGCTTGCCGGCGGCGAACACCAGGCCAGTGTCCATGTTGTTGTCGAGCAGCGTGTCTGTCGCGAGTTGCGAGATGCGTACGCTGTACGCGGCGAGGCGTTCGCGGTCGATCGACTGCTGGAAACGAAACGTATTCTCGCCGGCTTTCAGCTTGCGTTTCTCGCCGATGACTTTGTGATCGCCGCGGTAGACTTCGATGAGGCCCTCGTCTTCGTGGTTCGAGTCAACTGTGACCTCGACGAAGAACGGTTCGCCCTGGCGCACTGCGGCGGGCACCGAAACTTTAGAGATCTGCACTTCCGGCTCGGCGCGAGCGGGCAGCGGGATCGTGGTGATCGGTACATGGGCGCGGGCGGCGGCGGCCTTCACGTCGCCAGCGGTTTCGTTGCCGTCGCTGAGCAACACGAATTGCGGGACGTAGCCGGGTGGCAGGTATCCGGCTGCGGTTTCGATCGCGGCGGCGAGGTTCGAGCCATTGCGAATGTCATCGGCAGGCGGCGTGATTGTGGGAGCCGCCAGCGCTGGTGATATGGCGTCGCGCTTTGATTCATCTGCTTGCGCGGCCGCTGCTGGTTCCGTTTTCGTTTCGGGAGATGGCGACTTCGCCGGTGCTGCAGCATCGGCCTGCTGCGCTCGTGTTGTACCAAGAATCGATGGTTCTTCGCCGTACTTTATCGCTTCGCTCTGCACGGCGCCGCTGCGGGCGGCGAACGGGAGATAGGCTACTTGGTTGTTGCCGGGCGCTTGAGTCGCCGTGTCGATGAAGTGAGTGGCGACTTGGGCGGCGTTGTCGCCGATGCTGGTGCTTTGATCGGCAATGAAGATCACGAAGCGTTCGCTGGTCGCGTGCAGCAGGGTAAGGCCGGCAAGTGAAAGTGCGAGGAGGACTACGATGCCAAGCCGCGTGACGAGCGACACCACGCGCTGCGCGCGCGGGAAGTCGCTGAGACTGCGATAGAAGTAGGACACGACCACGGGCATGGCGACCACCAAGGTCAAGAGCAGCCAGGGGCGTGTGAGTTCGAGTCCGATCATCGCGGCGGCAATTAAAGGGATTGATTAAGTCGGTGAGGCCTGTTTGGGTGGTTCGTGGGTCCGTAACCACGCCCATTCAGGGCGTGCCACCCGTTTCGGGATTTCCGGACGCATTCATACGGTCAGCCTTGCTATGTGATCACTCGGCGTTGGTGGAGCACCCACTCGGTTATGGTGAGCACACAAGCGCACGCAGCCAGATAGAACCACAGCGGTCGCGCGAACCAGCCGGCGGCGACTGCTGGGTGGATGGCGGTGTCATCGGGTGGTTGATGCGGGCGCAGGTCGGTCTCGTGTTCGTTGGCGAGATTGGCGGCGAATTGGTGGACCACGGTATCTTTGGTTTGATCGGTCGCATCCTTCTTGACGAGCGTCCACAAGCCGCATTCGTCGAACGGGCCGAACGTGAGTTCGCGGGTTGATGAGCCAGCGCTATTCGCTGGGACGGCAGTTGGCGATGGTTGGCTGGTCGCGGCCTTCGATTTTTCGTTGTCGGTGGTCGGTGACGTCGGAGTTGTTGGCAGCTGCAGTTGCTCGGCGTTAAGCGGCGTCTCACTGCCAGTGGGTGAGCGCATCACGAATTTGGCGTTCGCCGGCACATCGGTCAGTTGCGGCATGTGCACGAGTTGGCCGGTGGCGACCGCGCTTTCGAGCTCGCCCGACGTGCCACGGAACCAGTTGAGTGCGTTGGTGACCATGATCGGGAACGCTGTGCGGAAGGCGAGGTCGCTTTGGTCGAGATCGACACTTAGCACGAGGCACTTTCCCTTGTCGCGTTTGACGGCCGCATAGATCGGTTCGCCGGTGATGGCGCCGGCCAAGATGTCGGGTGGCGTTTTGAAGGTGATCCGGCGGGCCGAGGGCAGCAGCACGTTGTCGAGTCGCACATGCGCCATGAGCGGCGAGTCGGACGTCTGCTGGGTGATGAGCGGATTCTCGATCGTGTCGCCGATATCCCAAGCGCTCGTGTTGCCGGTTGGTTCGATAATGAGGACGTCGCCCGGCGGTAATTCGGCGGGCACCTGGCGATGGAGCACGATCGTGGTGTCGGCCGGCCAAGAAGTGGGCGGCTCTTTAACCACGGTGCACTTCACGAGGGGGTTGGCTTCCAAGACCTTTTGCAGGAACAGGTTGCCCGCGGTCACCAGCAGCACCGGTTGCGCGTTGCGCGGCGCGAGTACGGCCCAGGCGGTGTCGTCGACCGTGAGCGCGTTCGGTGTCGGCGTGATCGAAGCGTCTTCGATCGGCTGCAATTTGGTTGCGTCGGAAGCATCGGCGTGCGGCCATTCGATTTGGGTAAGCTTCGCTGTGAACTTGCCGCCGTCGAGGGAAGTCTTGGGGAGCGAACGACGCCATTTCTCGCCGGCTTTCAGGTGCAACGGAACGACGTCGACCGGGACGCCTTCAAGTTCCAACTCGAGCCGGCAGTCGACGGGCGTTACAGCGGCATTCGACACGGCGACGAGCGATTCGTAGCCGAGCGGGTCTACCAGGCTGCGGCGAACTTGGAACTGCGTGATGCCCACGTTGCTCGCTTTTGTTCCAAACGTGCTGATTTGCACGAGCGGAGTCGGCGGCGCATTGACGGTTGCGAGTGCAGCATCCGTCGATGGATTCGCATTCAATTCGGCGACGGGCTGTGCGGTGCAACCATCGGTGTATACGAGCACTTCGCCATGCGGTTGGTTGCCGACTAGTTGCTTGCCGATGGCGACGGCGGGCGTGAGATCGGTCGGCGTGTCGGTGACTGCAATCTTGTCGAGGGCGCGCTTGAGCGTTGGCACGTGGCTGCTCATGCCGACGACGACCTCCGGCTGCGGACCGGCGGCAACGATTGCAAGTTGGTCTCGATAACGGAGGCCTTCGATGACCGCGGCCGCAGCATTGCGAGCGGCTTCAAAACGGGAAGGCAGCACGTCGGCCGCGCGCATACTCGCCGAGCGGTCGATCACGAGGACAATGCGGCGGGCCTGCAGCAGCTCCCACGGCAAGTGTGGATCAGCCACTGCCAGCACGAGCAGCAGCAAGAGCAGCAGTTGGGCGAACAGCGACAGCATGTGCCGCAGGAATTGCCAGATCGAGCGTGGCGGCTTCTCGTCGTAAATCTGTTTCCAGAACAGGTTCGTGGAAATGGCCTGCCGCCGCAGCCGCACTTTCAGAATGTAAAAGACGACAATCGGCACGGTGCACGCCAACAGCCAGAATGCACTGGGTAACGCAAATGACATTGGCGTGGCGAGCGGCGGCGGGTGGTGAAGTGGAATGTAGACGGCGAATTCGCGCGATTTGTCGAGCGCGATTGTGGTCGCCGGTGTGTGCTATCAGGTTGTAGATTCTGCCGCTCCAATGGGCGAGCCACTGATGCTCGGGTGACCGGCCGCGCGCATCATGCGAAGGATGACGTCGTCGAATGTCGCTGTCGTGGAACTTTGCACGCAGCCGAAGCCGTAGTTGCGGCAGTACGCGCGCACGGCGGATTGATGGGCAGCGAACAACCGCTTGTATTGACGAATGTTCTTTTCGGAGACGGTAACTTTGCGCTCGGCGGAGGTTTCGACGTCGACAAATTCCACGTCGCCGAGCAGGGCCGGGTCGGCTTCGCGCGGGTCGTGCACTTGCAGGATGCGGGCGTCGAAGCGGCGATAGCGGAGGTGATCGAACCCCCTTTGAAAGCCGTGCTCATCGAACAAATCGCTGACGATAACGGCGAGCCCGCTGCGGCTGCTGCGTCGCAGCACGTCGCGCACGGAAGTGCCGAGGTCGGTGTCGTCGCCGGAGAGCGGCAGGTTTTCGAGGAACTGCATGAGCGGCAGGATGCGGGCTTTGCCGCGAGTGAGCGGGAACTCGGCGACCGCGCCCTTGGCAAACGCGAACACGGCAACGCGATCGAGATCGGACAGCGCGATGTAGGCGAGGGCTGCCGTCAGCTGCCGGGCGAGGTCGAACTTCGGCGGGTTGCCAAAACCCATGCTGCGCGAGCAATCGAGCAGCAGATAGATGTGCAGGTCCTGTTCTTCTTCGAAGCGCTTGAGCAGCAGGTCGCCGTGGCGGGCGTACACGTTCCAGTCGAGGTAGCGGAAGTCGTCGCCCGCGGCATACTCACGATGATCGGAGAACTCGATGCCGGAGCCGAGCTGCATCGTCCGCCGCTGGGCGAGCAGCTTGCCGCGGAATACTCGTTTCGACACGATCGACAGGTATTCGATGCGCGTCAAAAAATCGGGCGGAAAGAGCATGTGAGGGCAATCGCGAACGTTGTGGGAAATCAAGCGAGGTGAAGGCAAAGTGGTTCGTCAAAACATCGTCGCGCAGCGGTCGGTTAAGCGGCAGCGAGCGTATCCTCTGGCAACTCCTTCACGACGCTATCGATCACGGTATCGGTGCTGACGCCTTCGGCCTGGCCTTCGAAATTGAGAATGAGACGATGCCGCAGCACAGGCAGCGCCATGGAGCGGATGTCGTCGCGGGCCACGTGGTAGCGGCTATCAAGAATGGCTTTGATCTTCGCGCCGAGGATGATCGCTTGCAGGCCGCGCGGGCTTGCGCCGTAGCGCACGTACTTGCGCGTGAGGCTGGGGGCGAGCTGCTGATCGGGGTGCGTGGCGAGCACGATGCCGATGCCGTAACGGCGGACCTCGGCGGCGATCGGAATTTGTCGCGCGATGTGCGACATTTGCAGAATCCGCTCGCCGCTGAGGACCGGCGAAGCCTTGCAGTCGACGACCTCGGTCGTGCGATCGAGAATCGTTTCCAGCTCGCTCGAAAGCGGGTAGCGGACCATTAGCTTGCAGAAGAAACGGTCAAGCTGGGCTTCGGGCAGCGGGTAGGTGCCCTCCATTTCGAGCGGGTTCTGCGTGGCCATCACGAAGAATGGCTCGCTGAGCCGGTGCGCTTGACCGGCGACCGTAACGGAGTGCTCCTGCATCGATTCGAGCAGAGCGGACTGCGTTTTCGGTGTGGCGCGGTTGATTTCGTCGGCCAGCAGCACGTTGGCGAAGATCGGACCGCGTTGAAATTCGAAGACTTTTCGACCGTCGCCGGCGTCGGCCACGATGTTCGTGCCGATGAGGTCAGCCGGCATCAGGTCGGGCGTGAATTGAATGCGGTGAAAGGTCAAATGGAGCGCGTCGGCGAGCGTGCGTACGAGCAGCGTTTTTCCGAGACCGGGCACGCCTTCGAGCAGCACGTGGCCGCCAGCGATCAGCGAGATCAGTGTGTCATCCAAGATTGCGCGCTGGCCAACGATGACTTTGGAAACTTCATCGCGGAGGCGAATGAAATCGCGGCGAAAGTCGTCCAACTGCTGCTTGGTTTCATCCGTGACGCTCATGCAGGCCTCAACTCGGTGATCAACTTTGTTCCGCGATGAATGGCAACGACGGCATGCCGATTTTTTCTTCAACCACCAATGATGGCTTGGCAGCGACGAAATTGCTACTAGCATTCGCACGGGGAAATCCTAAAAAATCGGCGAGCCAGAGTCTACCTTTGGCGCGTGAAATGGGTTATGGATGAGGCTGCCACCAGGGGCTATTCGTCGTGCATCGGCACGATATTTCCTTTCGGGAATTGGAATTACTTCGCGAATCGAATACGAGTCGTTCATCATGTTGCGAACGTGGTACGCACGGGCGACGTAAATGGCACGGCACAATTTTCTATTTGCCGGGCGGCGAGCGATTCAAGCTACTACGAAACTCGTGGCATTGCCGCGCGAGTCTGCCTTTTGAGTACTCAGAGGTCGGCCATGTTGAGCGATCGATCGCAGTGGGGCTGGTGCCGGGTATGCGTGTTAGTCGTCGTTTGCGCGGGTTTTGTTCCCGCCCGGCGACTGGCAGCCGAAGACGAACCTTCCACTGCTGGCGCGGGGGATGAGAATCGGCAGGCACAGATTGCCGCGAGGTTTATGACCGTGCTCGAGAAAAGCCCACGTCGTGGGACGGCGCTCGACCGGGTATATGGCCATCACGTGGAGTTCGGTACGCTCGATAAATTCCTGGACGACTTGCACGAGCGCGTAAAGAAATCACCGACAGACGGTGCGGGCTGGATGCTGCTGGGACTGTTCGAAGCCCATCGCGGCGAAGATGCCAAGGCGGCAGACGCGTTTCGCGAGGCCGAGAAGAATCGGCCGGAGGATGCGCTGGCTTCATACTATTTGGGCCAGGCACTGCTGCTCGTTGGCCAGCCAGACCAGGCGGTGGAGGCGTTTGAGCGGGCGATTGCGCGAAATCCGCCGCGGGCGGACCTTCTCGAAATCTTCCAGCAGTTGGGCCGTGTGCACCAGCGGGCGCAGCGAAACGATGCGGCGCTCGCGGTGTGGAAGCGGTTGGAGTCGTTGTTCCCGAACGACCCGCGGGTGCAGGAGCAGATCGCCGTCACACTTGTTGAGGAAGGCCAATATGCGGTCGCGCTGCCGCGGTATGAGCAGCTGGTGAAGCTTGTGCACGATGACTACCGCCGGACGATGTTCCAGATCGAAGTGGCTGAGCTCAAGATTCGGCAGAATCGCCGCGACGAAGGCCTCGCGGACTTCGAAAACATCCTCGCCGAGTTGAATCCCGATAGCTGGCTGCATCACGACGTGCGGCGTCGCATCGAGGAGGTGTTCCTGCGCACGGGCGACCAGGACGGGCTCGTGAAGTACTACGAGAGGTGGGCGGGGCGGCACCCGGAAGATGTCGATGCGATGGCGCGGCTGGCGAAGTTCCTGGCGTCGGCAGCCCGCGTGCCGGAAGCGATGCAGTGGATGGAGAAGGCGCTCAAGCTCGCGCCGAAACGGATCGAGCTGCGGCGGGCGTTTATCGAGCAGCTGGTCGACGAGCAGCGATTCAGCGACGCAATTGCCCAGTATGCACTGCTTGCCAAAGCCGAGTCGGGCAACAGCGATTTACTGCGCGAGTGGGGCAAGCTGGTGCTGCGCGATAAGTCGCAGGACATCGAAAAACGCAAGGCCGAGGCGACGCGGATTTGGCAGGAGATTGTGGCAGCCCATTCGAAAGATGCGGTGACGCTCTCGCAAGTGGCCGACCTGTTCCGACAGGCCAACATCAATGAGCAGGCGATCGAGCTGTACAAAAAGGCGATTGAGCTTGCGCCGGAGGAACCCCAGTATCGCGAGTACCTGGGCGAGTTCTATCACGTGCTAAAGCGGCCGGATGAGGCGCTCGCGACTTGGAAGGCGATTGCGGAAGAGCCACGGCGTACGGCAGTGAATGTCGCCCGGCTCGCCGAAGTTTACAACAGCTTCGGCTATGCGGATCAGGCGATCGCCGAGATCACGGCCGCCAGCAAGCTCGATCCCAAGGAGTTCAACTACGCGCTCAAGGCCGCGGAGTATCAGTCGCACGCCGAGAAATATGAGGATGCACTCGCTTCGATCGCGACTGCCGAGAAGCTCGCCGCGAATGACGATGAGCGTGATGCCGCGATCAAGGCCCGCATCGACACGCTGCAAAGCAGCCGGCAGCTGGATGATGAGATCGAACAAATGGCGGCGAAGGTCGCGAAGGATCCGAAAGCTTCGGCACAGGATTGGAACCTGCTCGCGCGTTATTACGAAGCCGATCGTCGTTGGAACGAAGCGACCGAGGCGATCAACAAGGCCATCGCGATTGACGGCAAGGCGATCCCGATTCTCTCGACCTCAGCGCGAATTGCCGAACTCTCAGGTGATTTCGCCCGAGCGGCCGAGATGAATCGGCAGCTGGCGCAAGTGGATCGCCGTTCGCGCAGCGACCATCTGACGAACGTCGCCCGGCTCGAGTCGCAGTTGGGCCGCGCCGAAGAAGCGATGCAGGCGGGCAAGGACTTGATCGCTTCCGCGCCCGGCAACACCGACAACTATGAATTCTATGCGCAACTTTGCTTTCGACTCGGCAAGCAGGAAGAAGGTTTGGATACGCTGCGCAAGGCCGCGCGTATCAATCCGACGGAACCGCATTTGACGACCGTGCTCGGCGCTGCCCTCGCCGATCAGTTCCGCGCAGATGAAGCCATTGAAGTGTATTGGCGGGCGTTCGATCGCACTGAGGAACTCGACGACAAGACCAGCCTCACGGCGAAGCTCACCGAGCTGTATTTGCAGACGAACCAGTTCGACAAGCTCGTCGAGCGGTTCGAGCGCGAACGGAAAGAGGATGAGAAGCATCGTGAGATGACGATCTGCCTCGCCCAGGCGTACAACACTTCGGGCGACTACGGCATGGCCCGGCGAGAAATGGAGAGCCTGCTGAACCAGGATTCGCAGGATACGAACCTGCTGCAGCAGATTTCGAAGCTCTGCGAGCAGGCGTCAGATATCGATGCGGCGGTCGATTACCAGCGGCGGCTTGCGCAGATCGCACCTGGCCCGGAGACGGAGTTCCGGCTGGCCACGCTGCTGCAATCGCGCGGCGACCGGGACGAGGCCAGCGAAATCTACGTGCGGCTGACGCAGCGGGAAGAGGATCAGGGGAGGCTGCTGCGCAGTCTCGATTCGTTGCTCACGCAAGGCAGCTTCGATAGCGTGATCGCGATCACCGAGCCGCGGCTCAGCCAGCAGCGCGACGATTGGGAGTTGCTGTACCGCGAAATC
This sequence comes from Pirellulales bacterium, assembly GCA_046349975.1. Classification (GTDB taxonomy): domain Bacteria; phylum Planctomycetota; class Planctomycetia; order Pirellulales; family Lacipirellulaceae; genus JABDGM01. Next base: position 104,914 of record JAXMBH010000009.1, on the reverse strand, counting down.
GTGGCGTGGGCTTCGCTCGATAAGATTCCCGAAGCACGGGCCCGCTGCCAGCGGCTGCTCGCGATCAAGCTGCCGCATGACACGCTCGGCGTTGCGGCGGCGGAGAAGATGAAGCAGGCCGAGAAGAAGGCCAAGTCGGATAAGCTTCGCGGCATCGAATCGCAGCAGCCGCAACGTCAGTCGCCGCTGGTGATGCTGGGCAATTCGTACCAGGTGCGCCAGGCGGTTGGTTTGAATCAACAAGAGTATTACGGCAACAGCGGCCCGCAGCGGGTGTGGGCGCCAGAAGCTTTCGGCCTGGCCCGCATGGCGGCGTATGGCTGGCAGCTGAAGTTTGAAGAAGACGAGCGCAGCAAAACGACGGGCGACGATAAGCCAAAGAGCGACGACGAGTCCTTTGTTGCGCCGCTGGCAAAGGCGGCGGCAGACAAGAACGCCGATCGCGATACGCTGTACGACTGGATGTACGTCGAGCAACTGCGCGGGAACAGCGATTTGGTTTTTCGCATGGCCAAACAGTTGGCTGCGTCCGGCGGCAAGGAAGAGCAGCGGTTCTATTTGACTTCGCTGACAACGCGGAACGTCAATTCGCGGCAGAATAATGTCTATCGTTCAGGCAACGAAGAAGCGAAGAAAAACCCGCTCACGGAGGATGAAGTCGAGCTCATGCTCAAGTGCTTCGAGGCCATTTCGGTCGATGACGCATCGAAAACAAACCTCGCGGCAATGTATGGCGGCCAAGTCGCGTACAGTTCGAATGGTCAAATGTATGTGAACGTTGGCGGCAATTGGATTCAAGTTTCCAGCGGCTTCGGCGGCGCGTACTTAAGCACGGTGCTGCAGGAACTAAGAACCGCGGGGCGAGACGCGAAGGCGAACGAAATGCTTGCCGCGCAAGTGTCGCGTGCGAAGACGCACCAGGAACTGGCCAGCGCGCTCAACCTACAGCTCTCGCAAGAGAAGCCCGAAGAGCTCGAGCCGCTGTATGAGAAATGGGTTGCAGCGGCCAAGGATGAGATCGCCAAAACGCCGGTGAACACCTCGCGGCAGACTGGCCGGTCGCAGGCTGCCGAGCCGCTCGCCGGCGAAGTCAACGCGCTCATGGAATGGATGGGCAAACTCGGCCCCGAGGAGGAGAACGCCAAGATTCTCACGATTCTCGACCCGGCACTCGATATTTCGATTGCGCAAGCCAAGAAGCGCCGGCTCAACGCGGCGACGCGCGCGAAGCGGCCGACGTCATCGCAACAGGTTTACTATGGGAACCAATTCAATCTGAAATACGGCAAGGAGCAGATTTACGTCAATGTGGAGTTTCCGCGCCCCAATGAGTACGTCGATCAGGCCTCGCTCATGCTGCTCCGCGAAGTATTCGAGGTGTTTAAGCGCAACGATGTGATTGCCGACTTGTCGAAGCACATGCGCAAGCGGCTCGAAGAGGCCAAGGACGACGACAAGACGTACGATCAATTGATGCTCGGTTACGTGCTGTGGTGGAACGAAGAACAAGAAGAGGCGGCCCAAGTGCTCAGTGCCGCGGCGGATGGCTTGCCCGATGATCCCGCGTTCCGGCTGGAGACGGCGAAGCTGCACGAATCGCTGGGCGACGTGGACCGCGCGCTCGAGATTGTGGACTCGATTGCGCCGCGCGACCAGAACCTGGTGCAGCAGCGGGAGACGATGGCGCTGCAACTCGCCGAGCGGTTGGGCGATATCGAGCGTGCCCGGCAGGCGGCGGAGCGGCTCTTCGGCCTGCGGCTCGATAACGACGCACAGCTCGCGCTCGTCGAGCGGATGCGGCGACTCGGCCTCAATGAAATGGCCGAAGCGGTCGTTTCGCGCGTGCAGCGGCGAGCCGGCAACCAGACTTCATCGCTGGCCACGCTGATGGCCATGTACCAGGGGCAAGGCAAGAGCGACCTGGCTCAGCAAATCGCGCATACGATTCTCCGCCGCACGACGGCGCAATCGAGTCCACAGAACGCCCGCTTGATCATGCGCGGCGGCATGAACCAGGGCGATGCCACGCGGATGCAGGCACTCCAGCTGCTACAGCAAACGGGCGCTCTCAAGGAAATGACCGCGCGGCTCGAGGAGCAACTTGAGAAGTCGCCGAATTCGCCGCGGCTCTATGAGCAACTGATCGAGTACTACCAAGCAGCCGGTGCTCGCGACAAAGTTCAAGGCGTCCTCGAAAAGGCGATCTCGCAGCGGTCGGATGCCATCACGCTGCGGCTACAACTCGCCAAACAATATGAGCAAGGCGGCAAGCTTAAGGAAGCGTGCGATCAGTATCTCGAAGTGCTGAAACAAAAGCCGGCGCTGCTGGGGGAAAACTTTTGGGAAGTGCGGAACACGTTCACGCGAGCCCAGCGTTCGCTCGACTTGGTACAGGCACTGCAGACGATCAACCTGCAATCGATGGGACAGCCGTGGTACATCATCGATTTGGTCGGCGAACTCATGCAAGATCGCGGGGGCAAGGCCAAGGACGGCGACATGGAAATGATGCTGGCGCTATTCGAACGCGTGTTTGAGGCCTACCCAACGTATCGCAATCAGCTCATTTCGCGCATCTACAACCAAGAGTTATGGAAGAAGGATCGCATCTACAAGCTCGCCAAACGCGGCATTCTGCCCTCGGCTAGCGAAGTGAATTCGCAGCCCTGGTTCGGGTTGGAGAGCATTTATTCATATAGCTCCGGCGGCACCGTGAACGCAATGTTTCACCAGCTGCTGAGCGGCATCAACGGCACCGATAAGATGGCCGATCTGCGGACGGCAATCGAGGAAAGCATTAAGCAAAACGCTGGCTGGTACGGCGGCGAGGCCATGCTCGCACTCATCGATTTGAAACAGGGCAAGAAAGACGCCGCGAAAGAGCGGTTCGAGAAACTCGTGGCGAAGGATGAAGTGCTCAAATCGATGCCGCCGGATACGTGCTGGATCATCGGCCAGGAACTCGACCAATTCGAGGATACGCGGGCAGTCGCGCTCCAGTTGTTCGAGTCGGCATCAAACAACGCACAGAATCGCGGGAATAATCAGCTGCAGTATTCGCCGCTCTCAAGGCTCGTGAAGTTGTACGGCCAGATGAATCGCAAGGAGGACGCGCGGCAAATGCTGCTTAAGCAGCTCCGCACGAGCCCCAACGCCCAGTACGATGCCCAATACGCGTCATACATGCGAATCGAGAACTCGGTGTGGGCGGGCGACCAATTTCTGGACCTTGGATTCCCAGTCGACGCCATTCGACTCTATCGCCAATTGATCGACGACGCCGATGGCCTGGAGCAGGCAGGCAATTGGTATGGCAACCGGCCCGACTATTTTGCGAGCAAGGCACAAGCGGGCCTCAAGAAAGCGCTGGGGTCAATTAAGGAAGGCGACGCCAAGGAGGCGGTGAAGCAGCTACTCACGCCAAATAGCGACCTGAATGCGGATGGGCCGGCGCTCGACTTGATGGTGTCGGTGCCCGATGCCAAGACGATTCGTACCAAGCACATCGAAAGTTCTTTGGCGACGCTCCTGGAATCGATTTCGCGCGAGGCCAAGCTGGGACCGGAGATTGACGAGCGTCTGGCGACGCTGGCGGCGGAACGGCCGAATGATCTATCCGCGCCAATTGCGTTGGCGGCGTTCCGTCGAGAGACAAAGAGCGACCAAGCGGTCGAATCACTGAAGAGCCTGGTCGCCGCGCTCGAGGCGAAGCCGCTGGAAGAGATTCCCGCAGGCCGTCGGCCGAACTCTCGGCAACGGCGCGAGGCGCTCGAACGTGCCGCCGTATGGATTGTGGCCCGCGACTATCTTCTGGACAAGGAACAGAAGGAAGTCGCCGAGAAACTGGCGACGACCGCGCTCGAAGCGGCTCGCCGGCAGGTGGATAACACCTACACGGCGGCAATCCTGTTCGATTGGGGCAAGTTGGCGATCGACGCGGGCGACCGAGAAACGGCGGAACAGAAATGGACTGAGCTGCTCACGACCGTCACCAAGCGGCCGGAGCGTCGCGACAGGCCCGCGCAGCCGGCGCGGCCAATTATGGCGCCGCCGGGAGCAGTTCCGGCACCGACGCCGGCTGCGGCGCCTCGGGCACAGCTTCCGCTCAAGATGTTGAACCGATTCGTGCAGTCGTCGATGGTTCGCGCTGCCGCTCCACCGGCGGCATTGCTGGTGGCCTTTGCAGCGATCGATGCCACTGGCGCCGTTCCCCCCACGCCAAGCGCGGCCGTGTCGCCGGCTGTAGCACCGGCACCTGCGGGCACATCGGCAACACCAAGTCCTGCTGCCCAAGCGCCGCCGGCAACTGCGGCCAAATCGAAGGGGGCTGCAGCTGCTGATGTCACGCCGCCGCTTACCATCTCGCAATTTCGCATGGCGGCGGAAGTAGCCCTCGCGGCCGCCGAAAATGGCATGCCCGCACTGTCGCAGCGAGCGGTGCAGCAAGCGCTGGCTGGCGGCATTCCCGTTCCCGATCCCGCGAAGGTTGAACTAAGCCAGCAGCGGCGTGTCGTTCGCGTTACGCCGAACGGGCAACAGCCTGACGAAGGCAATCCCACGGAAGCTGAGGTGGCGACCACGCTACGAAAGATCATTGCGAAGTGGCAGGGCGACGCGTACGCGCCGCAAACAGTCTACGATCTGTTGCATCCCGTCGTGCTGCCCGCGTCGCGACCGGCCGACATCATGCTGTATGCCGATACTTCGAAACTGCGTGATGGCACGGTGAAAAGCCTGGGCGAGACGCTGGTCGATTGGGCGCGCCGTGCCGACAAGCTCGCCGATCTCAACGAGCGGGTCGAGGCCCGTAAGAAGAATCGTCAATCGCTCGTTCCCGCGCTCGTGCTGCAGACACTCGCCGATCTTGCCGCCGAGAAGAAGGACCAAGCCAAGTCGCATCTCGACGAGCTAGGCAAAGTGGTTGAACAGGGCGCGCTGCCGCAAATGGTTCAGCTCGCGTGCATTGCCGCACTGGCTGGCAACGACGTGCCCGAACTGGAGGACTCAGCATTCAAAATCCTGCAAGTGGCCGTCAATCAACAGACGCAAGGCGCGAACAATAACGGCAACGGGAACGAAGAGCGGTCGCTGGGCAAACTCGCCGCAATGGTGAGCCGGCACCTGAAAAACGAGCCCAACAAGGTCAAGAAATTCGTCGACACGTTCATGGCCGGGCGGCAAGCGCAATACGCCCGCTACGGCGGCGACTACGGTCTGTACCTGCAGTGGCAAGATTGGGCCAACGTGGCCAACGAAGCTGCGAAGGCCGGCGTGGCATCGCTGTCGCTCGACTACATGGGCCGTGTCGTCGATTTTCATTATCAGAACAACTCGCGGCCAAGTGTCATTGCCGCCCTCGCGGCATCGACGCGGCTCCTCCGCGCGGGAGATGCTCAGAAGCGCTACGAAACATGGCGCGACTGGACGCTGCCTGCCGCCGGTCGGCAGTCGGTGCGGCTGATCGCTGAATGGACGCCGCCGCTGACCACGCCAGCGGCATTCTTGCCTAACGACTTCGCGCCGCTCACGGGCGACTACGTATGCAATCTCACAGAACTCATCGACGCAGCCGCGGCGGCCGGTAAGTTCGAGGAACTGCGCGAACAGGCGAAAGCGGCGTTCGACCAGAAGCTGACGAACGCCAATGTGTTGCAGGCGCTGGTGCTGATCCATGCGAAGGATGAAGCGGCATTGAAACCGATCGTGGCCGATCTCGTGAAGACGCTGCCGCAACGAGCGAAGGTCGAACAGAATCAAGTGCCCTCGGACTTGTGGGGCGACTATCTTATCTACCACACATGCATCGAGTCACCCGAGTGGCTAGCCACGGGCCGCAAAATGCTGAAGGCTTTGCAGGCGGCACTACGCACTCGGCGGCAGATGGATATGTACGTGCACGTCGTCAATGACGACCTGCTGCGGCAAGCCGAGGATTCGAAAGCGGCATTCCGACCGAACGCACCTTCGCAATTGCAGCATTGGCTCGCCGTGTCGCCGCGCGATATCGCGAGCCCACTCAAGCCGCAGTGGATCATCCATGAAGGCAACATCACGCACCTGCCGGGACCGGGAAATGACACGCTGCAATTGAAGTATCCGCTCACCGGGAGCTTCAGCTTCGCGGTCGATGTCTTCGATGGCCAGTCGGCAGAGGGCGAAGCGGGATACGACGGCGTAGTGCTCGAAACGCACGCACCGGTCGTGGTGGCGCCACTGTCGGCGCACGAGTCCTTGCGGCCAAGCGCGGCGCTACGACACCCCGGCTACAACCGGGTAGAGATCCGAGTGGCCGACGGCAGGGTGAAGCATTTTCTCAACAACTACCTCGTGTACGAAGAGAAAACCAGCCTCACAAGCCCGTTCCCACTGCTCATGAGTCACGGCCCGCGGGTGAGCGCATACCGCAACGTAGCGATCTCTGGTTCGCCAGTGATCCCGCGTTCTGTGTCGCTCTTTGCGGCCAACCGCATGGATGGCTGGAACTGCACGTTCTTCGGCGAGTCGCAGCCGCGTCATCGACTCATGGCGCAGAAGCCGAAGGATGAGAACGACTACATTTACTATCAACAACGGGACGAACCGCAGCAGCCCGACTGGAGCGTGCAAGATGGCATGCTCATCGGCAACGCGAAGGACGTGGCGGCGGACGATGCTCAGAGCTGGGTCTATTACCAACGGCCTTTGTGCGACCAGGAATCGTTGCGGTACGAGTTCTTTTACTCGCCGGGCAACGCGGCGGCATTCCCCGCCATTGGCCGCACAGCATTCGTGCTGGAGCCGGATGGCGTGGCGGTACATTGGATCGGCAACGCGAACTGGGACTATGCAGTGCTCGGCATTGCTCCGACGAATCGGGTCCGAGAGGCCGCAAACCGCCGCGGGCCGGAAAAATTGCCGCTGAAAGCCGAGGATTGGAACTCGGTGGCGGTCACGTTGAAGAGCGACACGATTGAAATCAAGCTCAACGACACGGTGATTTGCGAGCGGAAACTCGAACCCGAGAATAGCCGGCTGATTGGCATCTATCGCGACAAGCGGCAGACGGCGAAAGTCCGTGCCGCTACGCTCAGTGGGCCGTGGCCTGAGCAATTTTCGGCCGAGCTGCAGCGCGACTTGCTCGCGACGGCGGCACATCCGTCGGACGCCGACCGGCAGATCGTCGGTGGCTTGCTGAATGACTTGTTCGTGGAGTACGAGGCGGCAACCGTGGTCCGCCAAGCGCGATCGCTTGCCGAGGAAGCGCGGCTTGAGGCGCTTAAGAAGTGGGTGATGCCGTCGCCTGATCACGTGAAGCCGCGGTTGTTCTTTGACTTCGCTTCACACGTTGCCGCGGATGACAACCAGGGGTCGCCTAAGCTCGCGCACGATGGGCTAATTTGCCCGGCAGTCGAATTGGTGGAGACTGCCGCCAAGCTCAAGCGACTGCCCGAGCTGCGCGCTGAATTTGAGAAGATCGAGAGTGAGAACAAGGTCATTGAACGCGGCAAGCTCGGTCTGCTCGCGATTGTCGATATTGTCGATGGCAATGACGACGGTGCGCAAAAGTCACTCGCCGCGGTGCAGGATCTGATCGTAAAGCACACGCGAAGCGATACGCAGCCACGGGCCCGATCGCCGGAAGTGATCGTGGCCTGGCTAGCGAGCGAACGAACCGCCTTGCAGAAGGGCGCCGCCGATTTGGCAGCCACGATGCTAGCGATTGAGCGCGATAAGAAGACTGGCACGAACGACAACGATTGGCGGCGGATCATCAACACGGTCGCCGGTCGGGCTCAGGCAGCGCTGGCCCAAGCCGATGCGACCGCGGCCAAGACGAGCGATTCGCAGCCGCCGCAGTGGACGATGGTTGCCGAACGCAATCAGAGCGTTCGCCGGCCCACCTCGACACCTGACCAATGGGCGATGAATCGCGGCGGGGTGAAGTATCGTCCGTCGGGCACCGGCTCGTGGCTATATTTCCAGTCGCCGCTTCGCGGCACATTTGAAATCGCCGGCGTGCAAACCACGGGCGAAGCGAAGGAACTAGTCGCCACGTATGGTGGTCATGCCGCGGCGCCACAGACCGGCCTCAAGAGTCGCCACGTTTTCACGCTGCCGCACGGCAACAAAAAGGTGACGGGCGAACTCGCGATTCCAAATTTTGGCGCGAAGACGCATTTCCGCGTCACGGTCGACGGCGGCAAGATCACCACGTTCGCGAACGACGCAAAGGTACATGAAGAAACGATCGTCAATCCGTCGCCGTGGCTCGTGCTGCACGCGAGTTCGATCGGCAACGAAGGCACGATCGACGACTTGCGGATCACCGGCGACGTCGAAATTCCGACCGAATTGGATCTCGTCGACACATTCAGCGTCGCGTGCTGGCAGGCCGACTTGTACGGCGAATCGGTGACTGCCGACGCGAACCAGGACGGCGCCGTGTGGCGCCGCGCCGGCGAGGAAATCATAGGCGGGCTCCGCAGCGATGCTTCGGCCAAGCCGCTCGAAGCGCTGCTCGCCTATCAGCGGCCCATGCTCGAGGATGGCACGATCGAATACGAGTTCTTCTACACGCCCGGCGAAATGGAGGTTCACCCCGCGATCGGTCGCACGGCCCTGCTCTTGCATCCCGACGGCGTGAAGCGCCATCAACTCACCCGTGCCGAATGGGAAACGAGCGGCCTGAAGCCAGACAATGAAACGCCGCTCGAAGGCGCGGCATCGGCCGTTCCTCTCAAGCCCAGTGATTGGAACCGCGTGAAGCTGGCGCTCGTTGGAGACCAATTTGTCGTGACGGTCAACGACGCCGAAGTTGCCAAGTGGAAAGTGGCCGAGCCGCCGGCGGAGCGATTGTTCGGGTTGTTCCGCTACGCAACTTCGATGAAATGCCGCATTCGCAAGGTCATTTACCGCGGCGATTGGGCGAAGAAACTGCCGGCGGTGGCGGATCAGCAACTGGCGGCGACGGGCGACGGCGTCAAGCAAACTTTATTGAAACGTGGTAGCCAGGTCCGCACGGCCCCCCTACCATAGAGTGATTCAGGCCGGCCGGTTTGCGATAAACGGAGGGCATTTCGATGGATTCGATTCGGGCACGCCTTGAGGCCGTCCGCAGCCGACAGCAACGCCAATGGGTATGGCAGTGCTGCTCTTGGGGGCTCGTGATCGGCGGCCTCGCCGGTTGCCTACTGGCGACCTTCCGCGCCGTATCGAACGATTCCTTTCCGTGGGTGGCAGTCCTTGGCGCAATGATCGCCGGTCCGGCCGCCAGTTGGTTGTACGCAATCTTACGGCCGCGGGCCCTTCGCGAAGCGGCGGTTGCGATTGATCGCAGTTGCGGGCTTAAGGATCGCGTGACCACGGCACTGGTTTTTGTCGGCGAATCGTCGTCGGCTACACCGTTTCGGGAACTGCAGATCAAGGACGCGGCGCAGCATCTCGCTCGAGTCGATCCCGAGCAAATCGTGCCGGTGCGAGCGCCCAAATCATGGCTGTGGGGATTGGGGCTGAGTGCGTCGGCGCTCGTGATCGCCTTTATGACAACGGCGCCGCCGAAGGCCGAAGCCACCGTCATTGTGAATGACGTCGTATCCGCGCAGGCGGTGCGCGTGACTAGCAACCTGGAGAAGCTGAAGGAATTCCAGCACGAGAGTGCGGATCCCGAGGTCGAAAAGCTGCTCAAAGAACTGGCGGCCATGGTGGAGGAATTAAAGCAGCCCGGCGTTGATCCGAAGGAAGCGCTCGCGAAGCTATCGGAAATGGAAGCCGCCCTACAGGAGCAGCAACGGCAACTTGCCGACCAGAATGCGGAGACGTCTCTGAAAGAAGTTGGCGAGACGCTAAGCCTCGCGCAGGAATTGCAGGCCGCGGGTGAAGCGATGTCGCACGGTAACATGGAAAAGGCCGCCGCCGAGCTGGCCAAAGCCGAAATGCCCAATCTCGATCGTAAGACGGAGAAGGCATTGACTGAAAAGCTCGACCAGCAGGCCAAGAACAATGCCGGCGGCGGCAGCCAAAAAGCCTTGCGCGAAGCGACCGAGCAAGTTTCGCAAGGTCTCACGAGCGGTGATCGCAGCAAGTTTAGAGATGGCATGCACGGCCTCGCCAGCGAGTGCAAGAAGCAGGGCCAACGCAAGAAGCTCACCGACCTGCTCCGCAAGCAGTGCCAATGCCTGTGCGAGTGTAAGAGCGAATGCGAGTGCGAGTGCAAGAACGATTCAGAAAGCAACAAGAAAGGCGGCAAGAACTGGGGCCTCGCCCGGAGCGGCAATCAGCCCGGCGACAAGACGCCCAAGCTAAAGACCGGCCAGGAAATGAAGCTCACCGGCCAGGAGTCGGTCTCGGGCGAGTCTGATGTCGAAACGCTGGAAGCGGCCGAGCAGCAGCAGAACGCCGTTCGGCAGTACCGCGATCAGGCGAAGAAGTACGAACAGCTCGCCGAGTCGGCGCTTGATGCCGAGCCGATTCCGCTGGGCCATCGGCAAACAATCCGCCGCTACTTCGAGCTGATCCACCCGCAGAAGTCGGAGATGGATGCGGTCGTCGCGCCGCTCGAATCAGAATAGCCGGTTCACCTTGCGCCGGAACGCTACGCCTTCGAAATCGCCTCGCGAGGGGCTGAGCGAACTGCTGTCTATTCGCTATATTCGGGCAAGTGCGACTTGCAGCATGAGCACTTCTGCCGTGCGCTACGTGTCCTACGTCGCACTTCACGTTACGATTTTTCGGTTTGAGAGTAGATGGCCAAAGCAACGTACAAAGATTCGGGCGTTGACCTGGATATCTATCGCGAGTCGATGTCGCGACTGCCGCGACTGCTGCGGCGCACGCACTCGCCGCGTGTGATCGCCAACGACGGCGGCTTCGCGGGGCTGTTTCAGCTTGATTTTGCGAACGGCCTGTTTAGCCGCAAATACAAGGACCCCGTGCTGGTTTCCGGCACCGATGGCGTCGGCACCAAGCTGAAAGTCGCGCAACTCGCCGACCGGCATAACACGGTGGGAATCGACCTCGTGGCGATGTGCGTGAACGACGTGCTATGCTGCGGCGCGGAGCCGCTGTTCTTTTTGGACTACATCGCCATGGGGCGCGATGATCCCAAGCTGCTCGAAGCAGTAGTCCAGGGCATCAGCGACGGCTGCGTCGCGAGCGATATGGCCCTCATCGGCGGCGAAACAGCGATCATGCCCGATATGTATCAGGCCGAGGACTATGACCTTGCCGGCTTCTGCGTTGGTGTCGTTGAAAAGGGAAAAGTACTGGATGGCACTGCGATTGTGCCGGGCGATGTCGTCATTGGTGTCGCGTCAAGCGGCGTGCATTCCAATGGTTTCAGCCTGGTGCGGAAGATCGTGTTCGACCGCGCGGGCCTCAGCGTTCATGACGCATTTCCCCACGTAGCTGCGGGCGGCTCGCCTGCAGCCACGACAGACGGAACATCTGTCGCCACGACGGTTGGCGACGTCCTACTGCGGCCGACGACTATCTATGCTCGCGCGGTTCGCGGCGTGCTCAACCATTACAAAGTGAAGGGCGTCGTCCACGGGATCGCGCACATTACGGGCGGCGGCATTTTCGAAAACCTCGACCGCATCCTGCCCGCGGGCGTTGGCGTCACGATCGATCGCGGCAGTTGGCCGGTGCCGCCCGTGTTTCAATGGCTGCAACAACTCGGCGAAGTCGACGACGAGGAGATGTTCCGCGTCTTCAACATGGGCGTCGGCCTCACGCTTCTCGTGAGCCCGTATTACGCGGAGAGTATTCAACAGCAACTTGCCACCTGCGGCCTCGAAAGCTGGCTGATTGGCCGCGCCGTGAGCGGTAATCAAACCGTGGCGTGGGCGTAGAAACGCACGACCGTGCGTCGACAGCGCTCGACTGCGACGCAACTCACTTGCCGTCAAATCGCAAGTGTTTAACTGCCGCCACTTCACAGGTCGCCGGCGCGCGTGGATCGCCTATCTCTGGTTCGCGACGCAACACTCCCGGCATACAACTTGCATGCTTCAGCACGTTGCGGCATCGCCCCACATCGGCCGGAGCATCGCATGACTCAAGTCCACATCGGCACCTCCGGCTGGACGTACGATGGGTGGCGCGGCCCGTTCTATCCGGCCGAACTGCCCAAGAAGGACTGGCTTAGTTGGTACGCCGAGCAATTCTCCTCGACCGAAATCAACGGCTCGTTCTATCGCACGCCGTCGCTCGCAGCGGTCGCAGCCTGGCACGAGCAAACGCCGGAGGACTTTGTGTTTGCCTGGAAAGCGTCAAAGTTCATCACGCACTGGAAACGGCTCAGCGAGAAGAGTGTCAATAGTATCGAGCTCATGGAAACGCGGCTCAAGAAGTTGCGGCGCAAGATTGGCCCCGTGTTGTTCCAATTGCCGGCACGTTTCAAAGCGGACCGTGAGCGATTGGCGTCGTTTCTCAAGTTGCTGCCGAAGCGTTACCGGTATGCATTCGAGTTTCGCGACAAGAGCTGGTATGAGGATTCATTGCTCGAAGTGCTCGGCAATCGCAACGTGGCGCTGTGCATCTCAGACCACGTCGATGCTCCGGCGCCATGGCAAGTGACCGCCGACTTCGTCTACGTCCGCGGTCACGGGCCCACGGGAGAATACCACAGCCGGTATCCGCAACCGACGCTAACGAAATGGCACCGCATAATCGGCAAATGGCGGCGGCAGCGGATTGACGTCTACTGTTATTTCGACAACGACCAGAAGAGTGCCGCGCCGAAAGATGCACGCTTGCTGCAGGAGATGGTGACGACCAAGTGAACGCGACCACGAACCGGGGACATGACGGCTGACTTAATGTTGGTGCCTGGAGGGGAGTCTTCGACGCCGCGAATCAACTGCAGTCTGGGGCATCGCCAAGCCTCTGCCCCAGGCACCCATGCTGAGTCTTCGACACCCCAGATGAACTGCAGTCTGGGGCATCGCAAAGCCTCTGCCCCAGGCACCCATGCTGAGTCTTCGACGCCCCGGATGAACTACAGTCTGGGGCATCGCCAAGCCTCTGCCCCAGGCACCCCGTCGTTACCGCATCACCGCCGGCATCGAGGCTGGCTGTAACTCGCGCGTTACGGCCGTCGAGGCGGCGGCCGGTGCTGCTCCGCCGCGAGCACTGGCGCGTGACAGCGCCGAGATAAGATCCTGCTGCCGATAGCCGCCGCGGAACACGATCGGTTCGTACGGCGAGCTGCCGGGGAAAATCGCGATCACCGGCACGCCGTTGGCGCCGAGCGCCTTGATCGTGCGATCGATTTCCGGTGGGTATTCGGTGAAATCGGCGTACATCGTAACCGCGCCGCTCTTGGCAATGGCCTGTTCGACCGGACGGGTGTGCAGCACCGATTTTTCGAACACCTTGCAGTTAAAGCACCACTCGGCTGAGAAATCGACGATTACGGTCTTGCCTTCGTCGACTGCCACTTGCTGGAGCCGTTCGAGCGAGAACGGCTGCCAAGACTGATCAACCGGCGCAACGGCTAGCCGATACATGACTCCAAAAGAGCCTCCGACGAATAAGAGCACGATCACCGCGGCCGAGGCCCAAGACTTCATTCGCGTGCCGAACTCCGCCGTGAGCGGCGTGCGCGCCACCCACCAGCATGCCACGGCGATACCGAGCAGCAATAGAACTGTGGGCACCACAGCCGCCGGTTCGATGAACGACAGCACGAACACGACGGTCAGCAGGAGCACGAAGCCGCTAATTTGTTTGAAGGTCTCCATCCAGGGACCTGGCTTCGGCAGGAACCGCAGCAACTCGGGATAAACGCCGACGAGTAGATAGGGACTCGCCATACCCAGACCGACGGACGCGAACACCGTGAGATTTGTGGCGATCGGTTGCGTTACTGCCCAAGCAATTGCAGCCGCCATGAGGGGTGCGGTGCACGGTGTTGCCAAGACCGTGGTGACGACGCCTTTGAGAAACGCGCCGAATGGCCCTTCCTTGGCGGCCGCCGATTGCACAGAGCCGCTGCCGAAAAAGCCGGGGATCGGAACTTCCCAGACGCCGAGCAGGCTCAAGGCCATCGCAAACACCACGCCGGCAATCGTCACGTTGAATGAAGTTTTGCCAAACTGGCCGCCCCATGAAAGGCCAATGGTCGCGGCGAGGATACCGAGCAATAGGAACACAGCGATGATGCCGGCCGCGAACCACACGTTGAGCACGAATGCGTGCGACCGGCTCTTGCCGGATTGTTCGACAAAGCTCATTACTTTGAGCCCGATCACTGGGAGCACACAGGGCATCAGATTCAGAATCAAACCGCCAACCAGTGCGATGGCAATGTAATAAGAAAGCGAGCCGCCCGCCGACGATTCGAGTTCGATACGGCTGAGATCGTAGGCGCCGCTGCTACTAGCGACCGCCGATGCGGTTTCCGCCGTCGCGGGCGGTTGCGCCAGGGTAACGGGCGGCTCTGGAGGCTGAGCGCCGGCTGTGGCTGAACCCGCCGGCTGTGGTGACACGGCGCCATAAAAATCAGCCAGCGACGCCGCAGCCGCCGCCACTTTGCTGTAGCTCTCGCCGGGGGCGAACCTAACGTGCGCTTCGGCCTTACTCCGCTCGGGTCCCACGTTCAGCGTGGCCGCAAATCGCACCGCATGCGGCAACTCGCACACGCCTTGACCGCCGCTGTAATCGCACATCTGGTAGCCGAGCAACCCGGATATCGGATAATCGCCCGCCGGCGCGTCCTTCGGGACTTCGATCCGCTGCGTCCACGTGACGTCGCCTTCGTGGTACTTCATCGGACCGAACACGGGCTCCGAGTTGTCGACCTTCGGCTGAGCGTCGGTCGTGGGCCGTTGCGGCAAGAGACCACCGGCACTTTGGATCGCGATGAGCACGGGTTTCGTACCGGCCGCGGCATCGCGTTCGGCATACGCGTAGATATGTCCGCCGGGCGGTGTCGTGGCCGTGATGTGCAGTTCTGCCGACTCGCCTGGCCGCACCGAGGCTGGCACCAACCGGCCGCTTAATTTGACCGCCGAACCTTTGAACTGAAAACTGGCGACGGTCGCTTGCGCATGATCGTCGACCACCGGCAATGGCCAATCGGCGACATGAATACCGCTCGCCGCGCCGGCTGCTTCTTCACGGGCGACGAATTCGCGTTCGACCGGCTCGCACGAACCGCCGTCCTCGCATACTTCCAGGTTAATCGCGCCGCGAATCTCGAGTTTTTGTGGGTCGACGCCGGCGGTAATTTCAATCGGTGCGTACCACGTGACCGTGCCCTGATGTTCTTCGATCTTAAGCCCGGTCCAAATCGGCCCTTTTTCAATGCGCGAGTTGGGCGCGGGCTCCGCGCGGAATGGCGCGAGCAATCGGTAGTCGGTTGAGCGATCGAGTTCGATCTTGGTCGCCCGCGGTCCGCCCTTCGGCTGCGTGAGCGAGTACGTGTGCTTGCCCGGCGCAATTTGCGCGGTGATCATCAGGATCGCAGGTTGATCGCTCGTCGCTGGCGTGAAGCGGGTCGTAATCGTGGCCGCCTCGCCACCCGCCGCGGAGCTATCGAATTGCCCCACCAGCCCGGGCCCCAGCAATTGGTTGGGCACCCCCGGCAAGTTCGGGGTTCGCCCCTGCGCATGTGCCAATTTGCACACGGCAAACAGTATCAAGATGACGACCAGGCGTGACACGATATGTCGCACGTGAAGTTCCTGCAGCGGGTTCGCGCGAGTCGTTGAGAAATCCGTTGGTGCCGAATATGCCGCGGCGGCGCGGACTGCAATCTCGCAATTCTAATCGCGGACACGAGAAGTCTGCGACGTTTCGGCGCTGAGACGCTTAATTCTACCCGCTTGGCAAAAATGAGCCTACCCGGGTTCGATGCTGCGCGAGGCGTTGATAGCGACCACCACCCCGCAAATTGGGCATTCCGCCGCGTGAAAACGGCACGTGTGTAATACGGCCGGGCGGTTGGAATCGTGGACGTCGCGCCGGCTGACGGCTAGATTGGGCTCAGAAGCGACGCAGCGATGCAGGAAGTCACTGCTGCCGTCCCGAGCCGCGCATGCTGGCGATGCTGGCCTCTAGAGCGGCTGACAAAAAACCAGGCGCTGGACCATGCAAGAGAAGATCAAACTCACGGTTAATGGCAAAGAATACACCGTGACGACCGACCCCGCTCGGCCGTTGCTCGATGTGCTGCGCGAGGACCTCGGCCTCACCGGCGCCAAGTTCGGTTGCGGCGAGCGCCAATGCGGCGCGTGCACCGTGCTGATGAACGGCCGGCCAACGTACGCGTGTGCTACCCGCATCAGCTCGGCCAAGGGGAAAAAGGTCGAGACGATCGAAGGTCTCAGCGACGGCGACAAACTGCATCCCGTGCAGGAAGCTTTTCTCGCGGAAGGCGCGTTGCAGTGCGGCTACTGCACGCCCGGCATGATCATGAACGCCGTCGCGCTGCTTCGCGAGAAGCCCACGGCCGACGCCGACGAAATTCGCGACGCCATGGACCGCAACACCTGCCGCTGCGGCACGTATGTGCGAATCTTGAAAGCGGTTGAAAGCGTCGCCAAAGCCAATGCGAACGGAGGCCAGAAATGAGTCACGATCTATCGAAGAATGCCGCTTCGCAATCGGTTTCGCAAATCCGCAATCCGAAATCCGTAATCCGAAATTCGGTGGACGTGGACTACGACGAACTCATCGAGCCGCTCCACTTCAGCTTCGCGCTCGACCGCCGCTCGTTCGTGCAAGTGCTCGGCGCTGGCGTGCTCATCACGGCGATTGGCAGGCCGGTGCTCGCGCAGCGCCGGGGTGGCGGTGGCGGCGGATTTTTCGGCGGCCCGCCCGCGCCGCTGGCCGCTCGCATTCACTTTGCCGACGACGGCATGATCACCGTGTTCTCGGGCAAGGTCGACGCCGGCCAGGGCGCTCGCGTTGCGATCGCTCAAGCGGCAGCCGAAGAACTTCGCGTGCCGTTCGAGCGCGTGACGATGGTGCTCGGCGACACGGCTCTTTGCCCGAACGATGGCGTCACCGCCGGCAGCCAGACGACGCCGCGCACGATTCCCGCCGTTCGCCAGGCGGCCGCCGCCATTCGCAAGCTGCTGACCGAACACGCAGCGGAGAAGTGGTCGGTCGACGCTGCCGCGATCGAAGTGGCCGAAGGCAAGCTCAAAGCGGCGGGCAAGGAAGCGACTTACTTCGAACTCGCCAAAGACGAGGCACTTACCAAACGCCTGGGCGAACCAGCCGGCGATGATGCGAAGCTTACGCCGACCACCGAATGGAGGACGCTCGGCGTAGCCCACCCGGCAACTACGGCTCGCGACAAGATCACGGGCAAGCACGAGTATCCGTCCGACACCAAACGGCCCGACATGATGTACGGCTGTGTCCTTCGCCCCACCAAGTATGGAGCCAAGCTCACCGACGTCGACCTCGCGCCGCTCAAGTCGATGAAAGAAGTCATCACGGTGCGCGACGGCGAATTCATGGGCGCTGTTGCCCCCACGGCATTCGCCGCCAAGCAAGCAATCGAAGCGGTGGCCAAAAAAGCCAAATGGGGCGACGTCGAAATGCCCAACAGCGATGAGCTGGCCGAATATCTTCGCAAGAACGCCGAGGGCGGCGTGCCGAAGAACCCGTTTGCCGCCGACGTGGCCAAAGCCGCGAAGTCGCTTCGTGCTACGTACACCATTCCGTACGTGCAGCACACGCCGCTCGAACCGCGGACCGCGCTCGCCGAATGGGCCGACGGCAAGCTCACTGTGTGGACCAGCACGCAGAATCCGTTCGGCGTCCGCAAGGAGTTGGTCGATGCGTTTCGTCTGAAAGACGACGACGTACGCGTGATGGTGCCCGATTTCGGCAGCGGCTACGGCGGCAAACACACCGGCGAGGTCGCGGTCGAAGCCGCTCGGCTCGCCCAAACCGCAAAGAAGCCAGTCATGCTGCGGTGGAGCCGCGAGGAGGAATTCGCGTTCGCGTACTTCCGCCCGGCCGCGGTCATCGATCTCGAAGCGTCGTTAGATGACAAGGGCAAGATCGCCAACTGGTGGCACGTGAACATCAATGCCGGCGGCAATTCGATTGAGTCGCCGTACGACATCGCGAACAAAAAGTCGCAAGCCGTCGGTTCGAAGCCGCCGCTGCGGCACGGTGCGTATCGTGCGCTCGCATCCACCGGCAACACATTCGGCCGTGAGTCGTTCATGGACGAACTCGCCGCCGCGGCTAACGCCGACCCGCTCGGTTTCCGCCTGGCCCAGCTCACCGACCCGCGGCTGCGGCCGGTGCTCGAAGAAGCGGCGAAACGCTTCGATTGGGCAACACGGTCCAAGAAGAAGGAAGAAAACCACGGCGTCGGCCTCGCGTGCAGCTTAGATAAAGGCGGCTTCGTCGCCTGCTGCTGCGAGGTCGAGGTCGATCGTGAGCGCGGCCAGATTCGCGTGAAGCACGTGACCGAGGTCTTCGATTGTGGCCCGGTGCTCAATCCCGAGAACCTCCGCAATCAAATGCAGGGCGCGATCACGATGGGTCTCGGTCCCGCGCTGTTCGAAGAAGTGCAGTTCAAAGACGGCGAAATCACGAACGGCAACTTGCGCGAGTACCGCGTGCCTAAGTTCCGCGACGTACCGACGATCGACGTTCACGCCCTGAACCGCACCGATGTCGACCCCGCCGGCGCTGGCGAAACGCCGATCATCGCGATCGCCCCGGCAATCGGCAACGCCGTGTTCCACGCCACTGGCATCCGCCTGCGGAACTTGCCGCTGAAGTTTTCAAGTGCGAAAGCGTAGTGCTGTTTGGCGTATTTCTTGCCTACCGACGCAGTGCCTTCGCCAAGATCCGTTGAAACCGCAGCAACACGCGGGCGTAATCCTCGAACTCGCGCCCTTCGCGGTGAATCCAGCGAATCCAATTGCAGCCGGCGAGAATTGGAGCGCTTGCATCGAGCGCATAGGCGGCGCGTAACTCGTCGTTCGATAATGGTCGCACAGTGATGTAAGCCGCGATTCCGTCACTCCATGTTCGAACTGCATCGTCGTGTGCGTCGGCGAGGCTGCCGAGCAAGCGGGCAATATCCGTCGCCGGGGTATCGAAATCGACCGCGCCGAAATCAACCAGGCCCGTCACGCGGTCCCCTGTGAATAGCACGTGGTCATGCCAAATATCGCGGAGGCAGGGCTGCTGCGGCAGCGGCACTCGCTCGAAGGGCTCTAACTGTGCAATCGCGCGCGGAATTGCCATCGGCAGAGCCGCGAGAAACTGCCGCGCCGGGGCGGCGAGCTCCGGCCAAACCTCGTCGCGAACCACGGCAGCAAGTTCACCAATCTTCGCTGGGCTCAGTTCGCGAAGCCGGGCCAGGTGACGCAGCGGAGCACTTTCGCGGGGGTGCGGCTGCGGCGGAAAATCTGATGTGCATCGGTGAAACGTCGCCAAAGCCCGCATGGCCGCCCGGAGCTTTTCGCTGGTCGGTTCCCGCTCATAATCGGCAGTTCCCGGCATCAGCTGGGCTAGTTCCCACAAATATCCGGCCAGTTCAACGAACGTTTCACCCGTCCGCGTCGTAACGGGAACGGGGAGCATATCGCAGCCCCGTGCCGCGGCGTGTCGCAGAACCGAGTGGATAAACCTCAGCCGCTCTGGCGAGGGATGTTCGCGCGGCCAGCGTCGCAGCATGTACGTTCCTGACACCGGTTCGACTCGCCAGAATAGCGCACCGCTCATCCCCCCGGCCGACCCAAGTGGCAGTACCACCGCCGCCTGGAAGTCGGCGGCATACCTCGCGAGAACGTCGCGGAGTTGATCCATGGCGAATTAACCGACAGCTTTCTCGGCAGTCAGCCGCTGCTTGAGCGCCGTCGAAATTACGGACTTTACTGATCCCGAAAAGTGCGAAAAATGGGGTATATTCGACTGGGCCATTCTATACTGATATTACTCGCCCTACCCTCCCTGCGCGCCCGCCGTGGCCGCAAGTCTCTGTAGGCAAGGTATTTAACATGCGATTGTTCTCCTTCCGCGCCACCTCTCGGCTCCTCGTTGCGGCTGCCGGCACGTTCGCGTTCGCCACGCCACCCGCCTCCTTACGAGCGGCAGATTTGGATCAACTGTTAACCGTGGCCGCCGAAAACGCGCAATCGGGCGCAGAGGCGGATAAGACCGACAAATCCGACAAGCCCGCCGAAGCGACGAGCGATAAGACCGACAAAGCCAAAGACGAGGGCAACGGCGCGAAGAAAGACGAGGACACTTCTGCCAAACCCGCCGCGAAACCGGCCGCCGAACCCCCCGCGGCGCAGCCCAAGCCAAAGTACCCGCCCTACGCGGAGCTATTGAAGGAAGCCAAAAAAATGGAGGGACTCATCACGCTCCAACAAAAAGATGACACGATCTTCGCCGAGCTCGGCCCGCGGCAGCTCGATCGCGACTACATCGTGCTGATCACCATCGCCCGCGGCATCGGCCAGGCGCCGCTCGTCGGCGGCTTCAGTTGGGGCTTCGGCGACGACGCCGTGTGGCAATTCCGCAAGGCCGGCGAAAACATCCAACTCATTCGCCGCAATGTGCGTTTCACCGCCGACAAAGGCAGCCCGACCGAACGCGCCGTGAAGGTCGCCTACACCGACAGCGTTCTCTTCAGCTTGCCAATTCGCACCGTGAGCCCCTCGGGCGCGTTTGTCGTGGACCTCACGCCGGTGTTCATGAGCGATCTGCCGCAAATCGGCTTCGTGCTGCCCGGCTTCTCGTTCGCTTCGAACAAGTCGACTTGGTCTGGCGTCGATGTGCTGCCCAAGAACATCGAGCTCGGCGTCGACGCCACGTACGCCTCGAGCGGCATGAGCAACATCGACTCGGTGCCCGATACCCGCGGCGTGACCGTAAACATTCACTACTCGATCAGCGAACTGCCGCAAACATCGTACCGCCCGCGGTTGGCCGACGACCGCGTCGGTTACTTCGTCACCGCGCTTAAAGATTTCTCGAAGAAGGAAGGCGAAGACGACCGCTTCGTCCGCTACATCAACCGTTGGAACTTGGAAAAATCGGACCCGAGCGCCGAGATGTCGACGCCGAAAGAACCGATCATCTTCTGGCTCGAGAAGACAATTCCGTTCAAGTACCGCAAACCGATTCGCGACGGCATCCTCGAGTGGAACAAAGCCTTCGCCAAGGCGGGTTTCTACGACGCCATCGAAGTTCGCCAGCAGCCCGATGACGCCCCGTGGGACCCGGGCGACATCCGCTATAACACATTCCGCTGGATGACCGCCGAAGCCGGCTTCGCCATGGGCCCGTCGCGCGTGAATCCAACGACCGGCCAGATTCTGGATGCTGATATCATCTTCGACTCCGACTTCCTCCAGGTGTGGAAGCAAGATTATGAAACGTTCACGCCTGCGAGCGTCGCCATGCTTACGGGCGGACCGATCAGCATCGAAGAATATCATGCCGAAATGAAGAAGACACCCGCCAACATGCAAGAGATGCACGGCGCCAATTGTACGTGCAACATGCTGGGCGGCATGTCGCGGCAGCTCGCCCTGGGGGCCTCAGTCATGTCGGCCCGCAAGCGTACCGACGCCGACATGGAAAAGCTCATTATGCAAGGCCTCAAAGAAGTCACGATGCACGAAACGGGGCACACGCTTGGCCTCGCGCACAACTTCAAAGCCAGTTCGCTGTACTCGCTCGCCGATATGAACAACGTCGAGAAGACGCGGGAAACGGGGCTCGGCGCCTCGGTGATGGACTACAATCCGGTGAACATCATGCCCGAGGGGGCCACGCAGGGCGACTACTTTTCGACCACCATCGGCCCATACGACATGTGGGCAATCGCCTACGGCTACACGCCGATGAAAGCCGGGGCCCCGGATGCCGAGCAGCCCGAGCTCAAGAAAATTGCCTCGCGCAGCGGTGAGCCGGGTCTTGCCTTCTCCTCCGATGGCGATACCCGCGGCATCGACCCCGACCCGCACAGCATGCGATTCGACTTCACGAACGACCTGGTGGAATATGCCAAGTCGCAGGCCAAGCTCGTATCGGAGAGCTTGCCACACGTCATCGACGACGCCACGAAAGAGGGCGATGGCTACCAACGTGCCCGCCGGATGTTCGGCATTCTGCTCGCGCGCTACGGCGAAGTCATGTTCGATGCCTCGCGGTACGTTGGCGGTTTATACGTAAGCCGCAGCCACCGTGGCGATGACAAAGCGCCGAAGCCGCTCGAAGTGGTGCCCGCCGATCGCCAACGTGCCGCGCTCGGTCTGCTCGAAGAGCAAGTCTTCAACGACAAGCCGTTCAATTTCCCGCCCGATCTTTACAACCAGCTCGCTGCGTCGCACTGGGATCATTGGGGCACCAACACGCCCGACCGTAGCGACTATCCGGCCCACGACGTGATCCTCATGTGGCAGGACCGCATTCTGGCGAAGCTCATGTCGCCGCTCACACTTACGCGCCTCCACGACAGCGAACTTAAGGTGACAAGCGATGCTGATGCGCTCACCACCGCGGAGCTACTCGAGCGGCTCACCAAAGCCGTGTATGCCGAAGTCGACTCCGCGAAGGAAGGCGAATACACAAATCGCAAGCCGGCGATTTCCAGCCTGCGGCGAAACCTACAGCGTGCGTATTTGAAGCGCATGTCGCAACTGGCCCTCGGCGAAACATCAGCGCCTGAGGATTGTCAAACGGTGGCCTATGCCGAGCTTGGCAAACTCAAAGGCCGCATCGATTCGCTCGTCAGCGGCCAGGCCAAGCTCGATAGCTACACCAAGGCTCACTTGCAAGAGACCTCAGCACGCATTGCGAAGGTTTTGGATGCCCGGATGCTGGTGATGCCGTAAGGCACTCATTCGCAGTCGGCTTCGGTCCTCCTCGCCAGTCAGTTCTTCTGGTACAATCCACGCTGCGCACCTATCGCGAGGCGGAGTCGATTGACGAGCGCGCCATGAAGATGATTATTGCCGTAATACAGCCCACTAAGCTCGACGCTGTGCAACAGGCCCTTGCGCGGCTCGATGTGACGCGGATGACCGTGTGCGACGCGATGGGCTATGCCCGGCAGCGGGGCCAGCTGGAAACCTATCGCGGTCTTGAATACAAGACGAATTTGCTCCGCAAAGTCGCCCTTGAAATCGCCGTGAACGATGACTTCGTCGACCGCACCGTCGATTGCCTCATTGACGTTGCCCGCACCAGCGCCGAGGGCCACATCGGCGATGGCAAGATCTTCGTCGTACCAATGGAGCAGGCCATCCAAATCAGTGACGGCTACCGCGGCAAGGGAGCGATTTGAGTGGCCAGCACTGCTTGGGATATCGTGCTGCTCGCCAACGATCTCACGATTAGCTCGCGACTGCAGGGCGCGACCTCGCGGATCGGCGCCAGGCTGCATTCGGCAGCCAGCGTCGCCAAAGCTGAGGAGCTATGCAGCGAGAATACGCCGGCGATATTGATCATCGACCTCGCAATGCCGAATGTCGAGCTGTCATTTATCAACAAGCTGAAGGCTGACGCGATTAAGTCGCCGCGCATCGTTGCCTTCGGTCCGCACGTGCACGAAGCACGTTTGGCGGCGGCAGAAGCTGCCGGATGCGATGTCGTCCTCAGCCGCGGCGCGTTCTGGTCGCAAATCGATGCACTGCTCGCCAACGCTGCCGGCTAACCGTCAGTCGCGAGCATCCGCAGGAACGGCAGCCGCACTTGGCACCACTTCCGGCACGCCCGTCGCTGGATCATCGGCCAGTGGCGGCAGCCCATATTCATCCGTCTGATCGACGAATACTTCGTTGATCTGCACACCGTCAATGTCTCGTCGCAGCAGCAAATAAATCCCAACGGCCGACACCCACAGAAAACCCGCTTGGTAGCCCGCCACGAGAATCTTCACTAGCGACTTCCAGAACCAGATGACAAGCCGCGCGGCGTTGAGAATGCCAGTTGGTTCCTGGACCGTGGCGTCGGCAGCAGGACTGGTCGCAATATCTTGTGCGGGCAGTTCATCGGTTTTGGACGTTGAAATAGCCGGAATAGCCGGCGTCGCAGGCTCGCGATCACTTTTTGTCAGCGGTGACACGACGTGTCGCATTGTCACATCGTCGACCCCCCAATCAATGCCCCAGTTTCCCAGTGTCACGGCCGATGTTGCGAACAGCTTTACGACGAACATACTGACAACGGCCAGAAATCCGGCAAACAACACATACCACAGCAACCGCCAGGGGCGGTGATACGTGTACGCATAGCTTCTGCTCAGCGCATCGAAAGCGTCGGTGCCTTCGACACTTACCGTGGCCCACATCAACGGCCAACCCGCGAGCGCCCCGAGCAGCAAAATGGCCATCAGCAGTCCCAACAGAATAACAAATGGCCATGCGAGTGCCGCGAGAAATGCGAGTACCGATACCCGCATGGCAAATCCGAGTATGACCAATTGAATCGCAAACACACCCGTGCCAATCATCGCGATCAGCGGCGGCAAGCTGTACGATGGCAGTTTCGCCGCGGCGTGTCGCAGCGCCGAGACGACGCCGGGGGCTTCGTCGCGCGTGAATTTCAACGCCGCGATCCGGGTAATGGCTCCGCCAAAAAGCCCCCACACCAAGAGCTCCCAGATTCCGCATAGGAAAAGAAAGACAAAACCGACGAACGTCAACCGCCCGTCAAACATTTGAATGAACGGCCGGGTAATATATAGAAAAATCGAAATCGGCGCCTGCCACAGAGCGTTTGACGCCGATTCGAACACCTCGCCAGCACTTTGTGCCGTGGCGTTCACATCGTTCGGGTTGGGTACGCCCGTCTTAAACGCGTTCTCCCACTGCCGCAACTCGGAGTGTCCCCACTCGACCACCACGGGATCAGTGCTGTAGTGAAACAGCTGTAAAATCGCGAGCCAGCCGAGCCACGTGGCGAGCAGTCCGGCCGCCCCCAAAATGAGCACCCGGGCGAGCAGCGAAATTCGCACCGACCGCATCAAGAGTAGCCACGGAAACATCTCGCTCCAAGCAACATCGCGGATCTTCGTGGGTTGGTCGGGCATAACTACTTATAGGGGGTTGGGGTATCTGCACATTTCGGGCGAACCGCTCCCGATTATAAACAACCACCCCGCCAACGCCAGGAGCGCCTCGGGGCCCCAAATGCCCGATTACTCCGCCGCCCGCAAGCAGGGAGGACCGACAATTCCGTCCGTCCGCCTCAGAGGAACTCTACGATTCACAATCGAGCGGCCGTCCGATCACTCAATCCTCCCCATCCTCGCCCGGTTCTACCGAAGCGTCCTCCGGGGCCTCATCCGCCTCCGGGTCGGGCACCACCGGCATGCTATACACCTCTCCCAACCACCGTCCCAAATCGATCGTCCGGCATCGCTCGCTACAGAACGGCATCGCCTGGGAAGTTTTCGGGTCAAACTCACGTTTACAGACAGGACAGCGCATGAGCAGAGGATTCAGGAAACGGGATACGGGGAACAGGGAAGAATTCAATTCTGGGGAAATTCGTTTAGCCGCGGTGCTAGGTCGTCGCTCGCGACGACCGCAGCAGAGCGTCGAGGTGGAAAACGGCCGCCTTACGTCGCAATCCACCCGCACCACGAGAACCAATTGTACAGCCAGGGGTGCACCCAGGGATTCCAGGCGGGGTAACTTACCGACAACACCGAGAACGACAGCAGTGCCGCCCCGAGGGCCTGCCGTCCAACCGAGGCCGACAACCAATCGGCCGCCGGGATCATCACGATCAGCCACAACGGCGCGCACCAAAACAGCCAGCGAAAGCCGCTGGTCATGCCGCCGTAGTTGCGATCCTCCAGCGGCCGCATGCCGATGAAAAACATCAGGCAGATGACGCTGATTGCGAGCATCAACATGGCCAGCTCGCGACGCTGCCAATCGGCCGACACAAGCCACGCGACTGCGCCAACAAAACTTAAGATCCAAATCGGTGTCAGCGAAAAGACCCCGTGATGGCCAATAAGCGTGTGCACCGCATACATGGCTTTCGACGGCTCGCCACGATCGATTCCCTGGCGGTCGAGCCAATAACTCTTAATCTCTCGGCCCTTCACCGTATACGTGTAGGCATACCAATTGTCTTGCGGATCGGAATCGCTGCGAAACGCGTAGGGGGGCAAAATTCGCCCGTGAGCAATCCAATTCGTGCCGAAAAACGCCGCGGCCACGATGGCGACCCCTGGCAAACCCCACAACACCGTCTGGCGCGGCGCCCGCCAGAGCAGAATAAGTCCGGTGAATGCCAATAGCGTTGCCGCCGGCAGCTCGTTTGCGGCCGTGAATGCAGCTGAGAGGCCGATGACAAAGAAGTACCACCAACGTCGTTCACCTGCGCCGCTGATCTGCACAAGCAGGTAGATCGTGATCGTCGCGCTAACCGCTGCAAAGATGTGGTTGTTGAGGACAATCGCGAAGGTATTGAGGAAGGTGCCGAACGTCGCACAGGCCATCACGAAGATTCGCCCCCAATCGGTTGTGCCGAAACGGTCCACGAGCCGTGCCAGCAGAACGTACATCAGTCCGAGTGGCAGAATATTTGAAACGAGCAGCATTGTGCGGCCGATTTCGTAAGGATGGTCACGCAGCGTCGCGCCGCTGAAGCGATTGATGAGCCAGTATTCGCCAGCGAGGATCGTCGCCAACAGCGGCGGCTTGCTCGAATACAAATGCAGCTCGCCATCGCGGCCGCGATGTTGCACCATGTCGATCGTGTCCCACGTCGGCTGGCCGACGATGTCGTCGATCTCATACTTGCCGCGTTCGACCAGCGAGCGGATCGTCATCCACCGGCTGCGGTCGTTGGCACTCAAGAACGGCCGTTGTAGACGCAGGTCATCGCGTAGCCGTGCTGCTTCAACGCTCAGTCGCGCCTGCAGCTGCTCGCCGCTGACCCCTTCGGCTTCGATCTCCTTCTGCTTAGCGGCGAGCCGCTCTTTGATGCGTGTGGACTCAAGCTGGATCTTGTCGACCGAGTTCACCGACAAGAGCCGGCCCGTCATATTCCCGACCGCCATCGCGATCAGCAGCAGATAGACGCCCCACCGCGCTTGGGCCGACATCGCTGAGGTTTCAGCGACGAAGTCATTCGACCGATTTGTGGGTTGGACCGCCGGGCGCTGTAGATCGTCGCTCATTTCGCTTCCGCTTGAGGCACGGCTAGATTCGCCGTGGAACTGCTCCCCTGCCCTGCGCTGCCCGCTGCTGGTGAGGTGTGTTCGGCAATTGAATAGGTGTCGGTATCGCGCACCCAATGAGCCGCGATCATTTCGCCGAGCAGGCCGACCGAGAGGAACTGGGCGCCAATGATAAACAATCCGAGGCAATAGTACATCGCCGCGGTTTCATGCAGATTCACGGGCTTCATTCCGGCAATGATCCGCGACGCGACCCACTCAAAGGCCAGCCAACTCATGCCCAGGCCGCCGAGCAGAAACGCAAACAGCCCGACGGTCCCCAACATGTGCTGCGGCCGCTGGCCATAGCCCACGATGAATTTCACCGTCAGCAAATCGAGCAGGCCCTTTGACAATCGCGACACGCCATACTTTGACGTGCCGTATTTCCGCGGCCGATGCTCGACCACGACCTCAGCCACGCGAAAGCCCTTCGCCGCAGCCAGCACCGGCACGAACCGATGCAATTCGCCATAGAGCCGAATCTCGTGCATCACTTCGCGGCGGTAGGCTTTCAGGCCGCAATTGTGATCGTGCAGGTGGACGCCCATGAGATGACTCACAAGCCAGTTGAATACTCGCGATGGCAACACCTTGTGCCATGGGTCGAACCGCTCGCGCTTCCAGCCGCTCACCACGTCGAAGCCTTCGTCGAGTTTGGCAAGCAGCTTGGCGATCTCGGCCGGATTGTCTTGCAGGTCGCCGTCGATCGTGACGATGCGCTCGCCATCGGCCGCGTGAAAGCCGGCGCTTAGGGCGGCCGCCTTGCCAAAATTTCGCCGCAGACGAATTCCCAGGATGCGAGCGTCGTTCGTTGCGAGTTGCTCGATGACCGGCCAGGTTCGGTCGCGCGAACCGTCGTCGACCATGATGATCTGCAACTCATACCCGTGTGCGACGGCAGCGCGATCGAGCTCGCTCACCAACTGCGGCAAGCTCTCCGCCTCGTTCAACACTGGAATGATGACCGACAGCATATCACGCTACCCGCGTCAATTATTTCGCCGCGACGTGGGCGGTTTAGCGAAAACTCCTGACCTTCAAGGTCATTACGCCGTCGTTTTCTGCCGCCCGCTCCCTATATACAGAATACCACACACAATAATCTCCGACACCAGCCACACGAGCCGCATTAATACCGCCACAACCAAGGCATTGGCCTCGCCGCACACCGGCACCAACAGTTGCATGAGCAGGGCATCGCGTACGCCCAAGCCGGCGGGCAGCTGCGAAAGAAACCCTGCGACAACGGAAAACGTCACGGCCGCAATCAGCAGCGGCAGGTCGTGAACCGGGCTAAACTCGCTGATACCGAGCGCTCGCAACGTGGCCCAGAGACTTAGCGCGATGAACAACCAGCAAACGCACGCGGCTGCCCAGCCGCTGGCCAATAGCCGATAGTTGACTCCAGCCAACTCGATATTCGGTTCGTCGGTAGCGCTTGACTCGGTGTCGTCGTCATGTACTGCAGACGTCTGAGGGTTGCCGATTCGCGCGAGCAACTTCGCCGTTGGCGGGAGTGTCGGCACGAGTGAGACGCCAGCCATACCGAGTGCCGCTAGCCAGATGATCGGGTCCAAGTGCAGCACCAGCCCGGTCGTCGCGGCCGCCAGCAGCGCTCCGACCGCCATCATCGTAAGAGTTTCGATGATCGCGCTGAGCAGCGCAATGCGCATCGATGGCACCCAACGCCGGATGCCGGCGACCCGCAAGATGATCGAAATCGCCTTGCCGGGCACGTACTTCCCCAGATGACCCAGCAAATACGCTCGCAGCGTCGCAATGAGCGGCGTCGGATACCCCAGCGCGGCGAGCGTGCGGTCCCAAAACCAACCTTGTGGCAGCAAGCTCATGCCATACAGCGCGCCGCTGAAAATGAGCCACGCTGGATGGAGGTCCCATTCATGCTGCCGTAGCTGGCCAATCGCTCCACGCACTGAACCGGCAACGAACCAACCAACGAGCAAGAGCGCGCCGATTCGCAGAATCCAAACGAGGGCCCGACGATGGGTTTTGGCGGATCGTGTCACTTGTTGCTCATTGCAGAACAGTACATCGCTATCTCCCCGCATAGCGGTTTGAAGCGCGTAGCATGCCAAATTGATTGTCCCTGAAACGGCGCCTCATCGGCAAGATTGCGGCTGAGAGAACGAAAGAGGTTTGTTAGAATGCGGTCGATAGGAATGCGAGCCCGTTCGGTAACGAGCGTTTCGACCGTCAAGGAGGTTCTCGTGCCCCGCCTTATTTCGTTCATCGTCCTGCTCGCGATCGTGCTGTTGGTCGGGGCAGTTTTCTTCCAGGTGATGGCCCAGTTCATCGTGCCGTTGTTCTTGGCCTGCGTGCTGCTCGTCATGTTTCAGCCGCGCTACCAATGGTTGCTGCGGCGCATGCCTGGTCATCCGCGGATCGCCGCACTGATCACGACCGCGCTTATTCTGCTGGCCGTGTTGTTGCCATTGGCGTGGCTAGGTTGGAATGCGTATGGTGAATTGCACGACTTGATTCTCAAGAATGCTGCCGCCGATTCCGCATCGCCGGCCGCACCGGCTTCTGTTGATCCTAGCGCTAACGCAATCACCGAATCGACACCGGATGAAGCGGCGGTTGGAAATGCCAAATCGGGGTCGTTCAACGAGAACGTGCTGAACATTGCATTTAAATTGCGCGAAGATCTTAAGCGCATCACAAACATCAGCATCGACGACAACGATGTTCGGACGATCGTCAGGGACGGCCAGCGCTTCGTGGCGACAAAAGCCATCGCTGGCGCACAAACGGCAATCGGTATCCTAGTCGGCTTGGCAATCATGGTCATTGCGCTGTACTACTTTTTCGCCGATGGACCTGGAATGATCGAGACCATTCTCGATCTCTCGCCGCTCGACTCGCACTACGAACAGGAGCTGCTCGCGCGGTTTGGCGATGTGAGCCGTGCGGTCGTGGTCGCGACGCTGCTTTCGGCAGTTGTGCAAGGACTTCTCGCCGGCGTGGGGTACGCCATCGCACTGCCGGCGGGGGCACCGGTGTTCTTGCTCACTGCAGTGACGATGACCACCGCGCTCGTGCCGTTCGTCGGAGCAGCGGCAACTTGGATTTGTGTGTGCGGTTGGATCTATCTGTATGGCGAGCATACGGCCGGCGGACAGGTCCTGCATGGCGATCCGAAGACCGCGATCATTCTCGCCGTCTACTGCACGCTTGTCGTGTCAGGCATCGACAATGTCATCAAGCCATTCATTCTCCATGGGCAATCGAAACTGCATCCATTGCTAGCACTCTTGAGCATTTTGGGTGGGGTGCAGGTGCTCGGGCCGGTGGGCATTTTGGTCGGCCCGATGCTGGTTTCGTTCCTCCAAGCACTGCTCGAAATGTTGCGGAAGGAACTCGATTCATTCAGCACTCCGGTGGTTGAAGGCGTACCGCTAGCAGTCGCCGCAGCTGGAGCCGCGCCTCCAGTTTCCACGGCAAATACAGTGGTTTCGGCCACAGCCGGCGGCGAGACGAATGCCGCTGGAGCGGCAGCTGCGGGCGGCAAAGTGACCGGCGCGGTACGCCGGGCACTAGGGCGGCGATCGAAGCGGAAGAAGTGACGGCCCGGACCGCCGCTTTCACCCAATATCTGCCGAACGAACGGCCGATCTTCGGCGTAAGGCGAGTTGGCGGAATCGGCTCATTTTGGCACGACTTGTCTAGGTGATTTTGGCCTCTGTCGCGTAGAATGTGCGACCTGTGCGGGCGTTGGCAATTGGCGGGCGGCGCGACGATGCGTTGCCTCCATACTGCTGTCGATTCAACAACCAGCGTCGCCGCCGGATGCCGAAGTCTATCAGTCGAGGGATCGCAATGGACGCTGCAAGGCTGCTTGGTGGTTTGGTCATCGCGGGCACGATCATGGGATCGTCGCTCGATTCTGCTTCGCATGCCTTGGCCGCGGGCCAGTCAGGGTGGTCGGGCAATACCGCAACGCAACCGGCGACGTCATACGATCGCTACGGGCAGCCGATTACGAATACGGCGCCGTCGGTCTCGCAGCGAGCTCAGACCGCATTCAATGATTCGAGCACTGCGATTCGCGACGGCGTTGAGGCCGGCATTCGTTCGGCGAACGATCAAATCACCCGCACAGCCAGCGGGGCGGGCACGCAACTGAATCAGCAGGCGCAGAACTGGTCGAACTCCGCGGCCAATGGCTTGCGGTCGAGCACGGAACAAGCGGTGAACTCTTTCACCAATTCCACAGCGGGTTCAACTCCGAGTGCTTCGTCTTCGCGCGGCGGTGTTTCGTCACCGTGGACGAACAATGGTTCGACGGCGACGGTGGCGAGCAATCCGGCGGCGCCGCGAAGTTCATCGGGTGTGATGGCGGCGAATGGCGGCTGGACGAGCATCGGCACCGGCATCGCGGCGCCGCCGCTGTTGGTTCCGCAATCGCCGATGACGAACACGGTGAACACCATGACCAACTTTGGCAACTCGGGCAGTTCGCAGACGACTCGGCCGACATACCCGATCGCGACAGCCAACGATGGACAAGCGATGCACAGCGTGTTGACCGATCCGGCGCGATCGGATTCGTCATCGAACAGCGGCACGTATGACTGGAGCAATTGGAACAATCAGTCGAATGCGCCGCCATCGATCGGGCGCACTGGAAACCAAATGGGCAGCACGGTGCGCGACTCGAACCTCGTGCAATTGCAGGGTGCGAATGGGTCGAGCGCTGATCCGCAGAGCATAACGACAGCTCGGCCGACGGAGAACTTGAGCGACAACTGGGGACAGTCGGCAGGGAACTCACCACCGGCGACGATTAACTCGGCGTCGAATCGAACGGGCAATTCGAATGTGACTTCGCCGTTTGGCAGCCAGCCGATCGGCAATCAAGCGAATGGCCAGTATGCGGGCGGGTCGAACATGGGCTCGCAGGCCGCTGGGCCGGCGATGAGCGGATTCAATACGCCGATGAACAGCGGCTTGTCTCAGGGCCCGAGCGGCCAAATGGCAGGTTCGCCGATGCCGAATCCGCAGATGATGAACACGCAGATGGCCGGCGGGCAGCTGCCGAGCGGTCAGATGAGCGCGAACCCGATGCCAACGAACAACTTGGCTGGCAACACGATCGGCACCTCGCAAATGGGCAGCAGCGGCAACTTGAATGGCAACGGCCAGATGGGCAACGGCCCCGCGGCCCAACCATGGGTGCCGCTTGTGGCGGCGGTACTTGTCATGGCGTTCTCACTCGCGGCCAATCTTTACCTGGGTGTGAGCTATCTCGATGCTCGCCAAAAGTACCAATCGCTGGTGCGGAAGACGGCGGAGACATTCCGGCGCGTGAAGGCGGCGGCATAAGGCCGCGCGTCCACATTCAATCGGCACGAACTGAGCCCTTGTACGCTGCGGACAGGGCTAAATCGCACGTCAGCGGTCGCGCGCTCTCGTCCTTGACGCGAACGGATTTGAACGCCCACGGCCACGCAGAGGCCGGACTTACGAACGACTCAAAAACAACTTCGGATTTTCCAGCAACGCAACTGCTACGAATTGGCAATTACACCGAAGGTGTTCAACTCCAAAGCCCAGAGTGCGGTCGCCGCGGCGACCGCACTCTGGGTCACGAGATCGGCCTTCCCATTCTCTTACGCTGAAAGCGTTAAACTCCGAAGGCGCCGCTGTAACGATGCAATAAAACAACGAGTTACCCAGCGGGCGCGGCTCCGCCGCATCGCTGGCTTTGGAGTGTCAGGCCTTCGGCGCAGGCATTAATAAAACTATTCTTGAGTCGTTCCTTAGCCGATTTCGAGGACTCGCTCCGGACCACGTGGCCAACGGTCGACTGTGAATCTGGGGGCGCACGCCAACTAGCGCGATATGGGGGCCTTGTCGTCCACCACCGATGGGACACTCTTTCTGGTTATTTTTTGTGCGCGCGGACCAGGGCAAAATGCGGTCAGTTTGACACGTCGAATAGCCCATTCGGCCTGTGTTAGTGACAAGAAAGGAGAAACTGGGATGAATCAAAAGCTCTTGATATTAGCCGCAGTGGTTGTCGGGTTGGCGTGGCTTAGTCAGCCATCGCCAGCGAACGCCTGTTTCGGGGGACGTGACCGCTGCGCGCCAGTGTGTGTGGTTAGCTGCTGCGTACCAGTCTGCCCGGTGCCATGCTGTGAACCAGTAACGTGCTGCGAACCGGCGCCGTGCTGTGATCCGTGCTGTCCGCCGCGGTGCGGTCTGCTGAAACGACTTGAACGCTGCGATCCGTGCTGCGACCCATGTGGAGTGAAATGCCGCCGTGCGCGGTGCTGTTGGTGATGCGAGTTTGAGTGACCGAATGGGCTTTCGGTGTGTTGGTTTTGTGCGGGCGTTGGCAGACACCGCGTACGATATGCAAGTACGGGGCCGATGATTTGTGGAAGTATCCGAGCAAGCAGCGGCTGATCGTGACGTTCGCAGTAAAACCTGGGACGACGCGAGCCTGGCTGTTTATTACAGCGAAATGCTGGGGCATCTGGTGTTGCGGCGAACGTAGGCGAGTTTCTCCGAAACTCGCACCGAGGGCGATTCGGATTGGACAACTCTTCTTTTGGGCAGCGGTCTCTGGTGCGAGTTTCGGAGAGACTCGCCTACGACGATGCAGTTCTTTGATCCAAAACAAGACCATACGGTTGTTTGGAAGAGGTTGCCGCATTGGGCGCAGGCTGGGACGCTATGCTTCATCACGTGGCGAACAGCGGATTCGTTGCCGGTGGATGTTCGACGGCGGTTGGCAGATGAACGTGCGAAGGTATTAAGCGATGTTGGGCTGAACGTGGCCGGAGATTGGCGGCGGGAATTGACAAAGTTGCCGGTACAGGAACGGGATTCAGTGCAGTGGAAACTGTTTGCTGCTTGGGATGGCGAGTTGGATCGCGCTGCTGGTGAATGCGTATTGAAACGGCCCGAATTGAGCCTGATCGTTGCCAATAGTTTGCTGCACTTTGACGGCCAACGCCACGAACTGACCGATTTCGTCGTAATGCCGAATCATGTGCATCTGCTTGTTGCTTTCCATGAGGAAGAAATGTTGGCAAAGCAGTGTGCTTCTTGGAAGCGCTTTACGAGTCGCGACATTCACCAGGCGTTAGCCCGACACGGTGAGTTTTGGCAGGTAGACCAGTTTGATCACTTGGTGCGGAGTGAAGAAGAGTTCTTACACTACCGGCAATATATTGCTGACAACCCAATTAAGGCGGGGTTGGCGGTGGAATTTTATCGGCATTACCGCAAGCAACTATAGGCGAGTTTCTCCGAAACTCGCTCCGAGGGCGATTCGGATCGGACAACTTTTCTTTTGGGCAACGGTCTCCGGTGCGAGTCTCGGAGAGACTCGCCTACGTTACCAGTGAATCTCAGGCTCTGGAAGATGCGTAGCCGGAGTTTCTGGCTCGTAGTGGTAATGGCCATTAGTGCTGGGCGCCGGCGCGTCCCACCAATATTCGATTTCGCGGTAGGTGGGGGCGGGTTCAATGATGGTTTCTTCGTAGAGGACTTCTTCTGGCTCTTCGATGATGAGCGCGGGTTCGACAAGTTCTTCCACGATCGGCGGCTTGCGCTGTGATTTGACCTTGGGGGGCTCGGGGCTGGGGGCTGGGGGCTCGGCCTTGGCAACGACTGGTTCGGGAACTGGTTCCGGAATTGGCTCGGGGACCGGTTCGGGTTGCGGAGCGTCGAGTAGTTCTTCCTCTTCGCCGTGGCGATTGGGGATGCGGCGGCAATCGACGCTGATGTCCTTGAACATCTGCCACACGTGTTCGTGGCAAGTGAAGACCATGAGCTGATGGCCTTGCTTGGCGAAGTCGCGGAGGACGGCGCAGGCGGTGCGGGTGCGGCCAGCGTCGTAGTTGACGAAGACGTCGTCGAGGATCATCGGCAGGTGTATGCCGCGACGGGCGTAGGCAGCGACGAGCGCGAGGCGGAGGCTCACGAAGAGTTGCTCGCGCGTGCCGCGGCTGAGGACTTGCACCGAGAGCGATTGGCCTTCGGCATTGTCGACGAAGAGGATGTCGTGGGCGAGCGGCGTCCAGATGCGGGTGTATTTGCCGCCGGTGAGTTGGCTCATGTATTCGGAGGCTTCACGGAGCGTTTCCGGTTGGCGATGCTGTTCGTAGTCTTCGCGGATGCGTTCGAGGAACGAGCTAACGGCCGCGCGTTCACGCCAAGCGTCGATTGCTTTGCGAATCTGTTGTTCGACGAGGTCGAGTTCGACCTGCTTGTGGGCGAGCGACTGGTCGGCGGCGGCGGCGCGCTGTTGTTCGACCATGGCGCCGCGGCGTTGGAGGGCGTCTTTCAGCTTGCGGTCGAGCTCTTCGGACTGGGACGAGAGCGTTTCCCAATCGTGCTCGATGCGGCCGATGTTTTCGTCGGTGAGAAGCGGGGCGAAATCGGCTTCGACGCCGTGCTTGCCGATGGCGGCCGTGATTTCGCGCGTGGTGGCGGCGCGTTTTTCGCGCAGTTCTTCCACTTCAACGAGCTTGGCGGCGAGTTGGCGGAGTTCGGGCTCGTCGGCGACGCCGCATTTTTGAAACAGGGCTTCGCGGCGGCGGCGATAGCCAATGGCCGCGTGGGCGTGCTTCACCGCTTCGGTGCGGAGGGCTTTGGCACGTTCGCGGATGCCTTGGCGCTGCTCGACGCGCTGCATGTGCGTGTGGTATTGGGCGCGGAGGTGGTCAAGTTGGTCGAGGGGGCTGGGTTGGCGCGGGGGCGCGGTTGGCGTGGAGCGCTGGGAAGTTGTATGGGTCTCTCGTTCCTTGTCGCGGTCGCGGTCTTTCTCGCGATCACGGTCCCGGTCGCGGTCGCGAGGTTTTTTGGGGTCGTTGGAATCTTTGAGGTCCTTGGTGCGGTCGACCGCCGGCGCCTCGCCGGCGGCTAAATGGGATGGGGTTGCAGTGGGGGTGGCGCCGAGGCGCAGGCCGGTTTCTTCGGCTAGGGCAAAGATGCGTTGGGAGACAGTGGT
This sequence comes from Pirellulales bacterium, assembly GCA_046349975.1. Taxonomy (GTDB): domain Bacteria; phylum Planctomycetota; class Planctomycetia; order Pirellulales; family Lacipirellulaceae; genus JABDGM01. Next base: position 68,768 of record JAXMBH010000009.1, on the reverse strand, counting down.
GAATTCGCGGTGGCGGCGGTGAGCGTCGTCGCGGCGGTTTTGGATGCGGGCTTCGAGTTCTTCGAGGCGATCGCATTGGCCGGCCATCGCGGCGATGTTTTGCGGCGAGATCGTGTCGGGCAGGCCCAGGGCGCGGAGACGAGACTTCCAGTTATTCTCGGCGGCTTCGTGCTTTTCTTGGGCTAGCTCGACACGGCGCTCGGCGGAGTCCTTCGCTTGCGCGACTTCGCGGCGTTGGCTTTCGACGGGAATGATGCGCTCGAGCTCGGCGAGGTGGCGTTCGGCATGTTGCAGGCGAATCGCGACGCTGCCGCCGGTGAGGCCGAGGTGGCGGTCCAGTTCGGTTTGTTCATCTTCGAGGGCGACGACTTTGTCGAGCAACGATTCGATTTGGTAATGGCATTGGTCGAAGCGGTCGGTCGCGGAGGTTTCGCGGAGGAATTTGGTCATCGCGGTGCCAACGGATAATACGAGACCGGCGATCGCGGCGACACCACCATAGGGGCCGAGAATTTGGCCCGGCAGCCACCAGGCCACAACCAGAGAAATGCCGAGCGCAAACAGCATCAGCAAGAAGACGAACAGTTCAATGGGGATGACTTGCTCGTCGACGAGGTCTTCGGCTTGCGTTTGCAGGGCGTCGGCTTCGCCTTGCGTGGCGTTAATCTTCTGTTCGACCTTCTGGCGTTCGCGGAGATGCGTGACGAGCTCGGCGGCGGCTTCGGCGTCGGCGGGCAGGCCGAGCTTTTCACCGCTCGTTTTCGCGTTTTCGATTTGCGAGCGGTATTCCTCTTCGCCGGTGCGGTGGAGTTCGAGCTCATGCTGAGCGGCTTCGACGAGCTGGGCAGTCGACTCCAGCGCGCGGGCTTGCGGCGTGAGTTGTTCAACGATGTCGCTGGTTATGCGGGGCGGCATCTTGCTGGCGCCGGTCCACTCGTGCGCCAGGCGCTGGTTTTCGCTTTCGAGGCGAGCTTCGAGATGCTTCACCTCTGCGGCATGTTCCGCGGCAAGGCGTTCGACGGCTTGAAGCCAGTCGACTTGCTCCAACAGGGCCTCGAGGCGTTTGCCGTTGCGGATGAGGGCGTCGTTGATGCCAAGGCGGCGGGCTTCGTCGCGAAGCTGATTGCGCTGGCCCTTGAGGATGTCGCGTTCGCGTTCGTGTTCTGCGATGCGCTTGGTGAATTCGTCGAGCGTATCGAGTGTATCGGGTTCGAGCGGCTGCAGGCCGGTGAAGCGTTCGAGCTGGTCGTCGATCTTGTTGCGGCGGATCCACAGCGGCTTGAGGCTGATCGCGACTTCAAGCCGGCGGGCGCGGGCGGTGAGTGACTTGGCTTCGGCCTGGCGAGCTTCGACTTCCTCGGCGAGCTCACGGAGCTTCACCGCAGATTGAGCCCAGCGGCGGCCCTTAGTGATGAGCTCTTCGAGTTCGCCGTTCAATGTTTCGCGCTTCGAAATGAGGGCGCGGAGTTCCGATTTCTCTTCCCACGAATTGAGCAGGCGGAGGCGCGTGCCCTCGAGCATGTGGATCACATCGTACAGCGAGACGCGGTCCAAGCCCGAAGTGAGGCGGTACATCCACTGGGCGGCAGCGGTGTCGCTGAGCGAGTTGAGTTCCTGCACCTCGCGCAAGCCGACGGCGAAGATGTTGAGGTACGTGGGCTCGTCGACATGTTCGAGCGATTCGCGCAGCAGACGGTCACCCTGCTCTTCGCCATCGGCGGTGATGATCGTGACTTTGCCGACATCGGTCGGGCCGCGGTCGGCGTAACGGCTGATGGTGAGCGGGCCGTGTTCAGTTTCAACTTTGAGCCACCCGCCGGGGCGGCCGCCGACAACGGGGGGCAGGTAGCGCTCGCGCCGTGTGGGCGTCATCCCGTAGAGGACCGAGCGCATGAACTGCATGAGTGTCGATTTGCCGGCTTCGTTGGGTCCGTAGAAGACGGTGAGCTCGGGCGACAGGCCGCGGAGGGTGAGGTCGTGCCACACGCCGAAGCCGTCGATTTTTAGGTCGGTGATTTTCATGGTCGAAGGTCGAGAGTCGAAGGTCGAGGGCCGGAAGGCGACTGAAGCCGCGTCGGCGGTCGATGTGGTTATTTCTTGGCGAGTACGTCGGCGGGGATGTCGCCTTCTTCGAGGGGGAGGGTCAGGAGGTCGATGCCGAGTTTGGAGGCTCGGCAGAGGAGGTCTTTGTGGGCGGCGTCGGTGTCGATTTCGGCGACAGATTCGAGAAACTCATCGCGGACGTTGGGCGGCAGGAATGGGCGGAGGTCGAACGGCGTTTCGTGGAGTTCGAAATCGCGGACGACGCGGAGGAAATCGCCGAGGCATGTTTCCTGGTCGTACCATTCGGCCGGCACGCTGAGCGGCGAGTCGCACGTGATCGACGCGCTGTAAGCGACCGGCGAACGCTGGCCGAAGCGGCGGCGGAGGTCGACGAGCAGCTCGTCGGCGAGGCTGTTTGGACGAAGGCGATTGACGAGCGGGCCGGTGCCCCGGATCGTCCAGCGAACGAATAAGTCGACGCCGGGGTGCTGGGCTTGCAGTTTTTCGAGACGTTCGACCATGCGGTCGTGGAGTTGCTCTTGCCTGGTCGTGGCGGTGACTTCGAGTTGTTGTTCGATCCAGCGAATCGAATCGGTGGCGACGAACTTGGTTTTCGCCCGGCCGGTTTCGTCGACGGTGACGACGGTGCAGCCGTGCGGACCGGTTTCCTCAGGTCCGCGGCCTTGCGGCGTGCCGCAGTAGTGGGCGATGCCGGGGTTTTCGTCGACGGTTTGTTGCAAGTGCCGGCCGCCGAGGGCCATGTAGTGGCCGCGGTCGCCGAGGGTGTTGTCGGCAGGAACGGGCGGCGTTGCCGTTTGTTTCGCAGTGTTCGAGTTCGTTTTGGGGACGACGTAGGCGACGCCGACGGTGAAGAGGCCGTGAGCGTCGCGGTGGAAGCCGCGGACATCGACGGTGCCGCCTTCGGGGCAGCTGATGCCTTGGATGCGCGCGACGGTTTCGCCGCCGCGGGCCAGGTCGAGCGATTCGACGCGATTGATCGGGAAGATGTGCACATTTGATGGCAGCGCGACACTGCGCGGCCACATGTCGGGCACGTCGACACTGCCGCCGGCCCAGTAGACGGGGATCTTGCGTTCGGCGAGGCGCGCAAATTGATCGAGCAAGAGCACGATCGCGGGCGGACCGGCGCGGTCGACGTCGAGGACGTCGCCCGAGAGCAGCACGGCATCGGCGTCTTCGGCGAGCGCGGTTTCGAAAACTTGCTCGGCCGCGTGATACGGCGCTTCGACGAGAAGTTCGCGGAGATGATCGGGAACCTCGGCCAGCCCGTGAACGGGCAGCTCGAGATGCAAATCGCTGGCGTGAACCAGGCGCAGCGGCTGGGTCATCGACGCCTCCTTGCGCGGATAAAATAAGTAGCCTTTGGGTAGCCAGTTTATCCCGTTGGCGGAATTTCACCAACTTCAGCTTGCGGTGCAGGCGGGTGCTAGCGGGGAGAGGTGGATGCGACGCCGAGAACCGCGGGCTAGCGCCCGGCGGCTGATGTGGTTCGCCGGAATGCGATAGTATCTGGTCTGTTCAGGCCGTGTGTAGATTGTGGTGCTAGCGTCGAGCCGTACGGCGTGATTGTTTGGTGCCAGCACGCTTCTTCAGCTGCCGCTCATCTTCTTCCCTTTTTGGCGGGAAGTTCTCAGCCTGGCCGGTCATTTCGTAGAGGAAGCGGCTGGGGATGGTTTTTTGCGGCTTGCCCCATTTGCGGCGCGTGAGGGCGAACGAGAGTGTGAGATGCTCCTGGGCGCGGGTGACGCCCACGTAACAGAGGCGGCGTTCTTCGTCGATCGCGGTGTCGTCTTCGGCCGCGACGCTGCGCTTGTGCGGCAAGATGCCTTCTTCCAAGCCGACGAGGTAAACGCTGGGGAACTCCAGGCCCTTAGCGCTGTGAAGCGTCATGAGCGCGACGGCGTTGCGGGCGAGTTGCGATTCTTTTTCGTCGCTGTCGTCGCGCTCGTTGAGGAGCATGTCGTCGAGGAAGCCGCCGAGGCTGTGGGAGGAGCGGCGAGTTTTCTTGTCGTAGTTTGCCGCGGCGTTGATGATTTCTTCAAGCGAGTTGAGGCGAGTCTCGCGCTCGGCAGGGTCGGGGTACTGCTTCATGAGCGCGTCGCGGTAGCCGGTGCGGTCGAGTACTTGGGCGGTGAGCTGGGCGACTGACAGCTTCTCGGGGTGTCGGCGCAGCTGTTCGATGAGGTGGCGGAACTCGTTCACGGCCGCTGCGGTTTTGGCGTCGACACTATCGATGACGAGGGCGTCGGGCAGCACGTCCCAGAGGAATTTGCCGCGCGTAGTCGCCTCTTCAACGAGCCGTTTCTGGGCGTTGTTGCCGATGCCGCGGGCCGGTTGGTTGATGATCCGCATGAGCGACGGCTCGTCGTGCGGGTTGTCGATGACCTTGAGGTACGAGAGGATGTCGCGCACTTCCTTGCGGTCGAAGAACGACATGCCGCCGATGAGCACGTAAGGCACGTTCGCGCGGCGGAGCTCGGTTTCGAACGAGCGTGGCTGCTCGTTCGTGCGGCAGAGGATAGCGATATCGCGTGGTTGGCGTTTTTTTGTGTCGATGGCCTGGCGGATGTCGGCTACGATGCGCTCGGCTTCTTGCGTTTCGTCCTGGCACTGCACGATGGCCGGCCGCGTGCCGCCGGGTTTGGCGGGCTTCAGGATTTTGTCGTGGCGTTGGCGGTTGAAGGCGATGAGCGTGTTGGCGTAGGCGAGGATCGCGGCGGAGGAGCGGTAGTTGTCTTCGAGGCGGACGACTTTGGCGTCGGGCCAATCGTGCTTGAAGCGGAGGATATGGGTCACCTCAGCACCACGCCAGCCGTAGATGGATTGGTCATCGTCGCCCACGACGCAGAGGTTGCGATGGCCGCTGGCGAGGGCCTTCACGATTTCGTACTGGCTGCGGTTGGTGTCTTGATACTCGTCGATGAGCACGTGGTCGAAGCGGCCAGCTTCGGCACGGCGCACGGCGGGGAATTTAGCGAAGAGTTCTTCGGTGTGGAGCAGGAGATCGTCGAAGTCGACCGCGCCGACGCGCTTGAGATTCTCCTGGTAACGACGGTAGGCGGCGGCGGCGAGTTGATCGCGTTCGGTTTGGGCGGCTTCCATCGCCTGTTGCGGGCGCACCGAGGCACTTTTCCAGCGGCTCACGAGTGAGAGCAGGTCGCCCGGAGCGAGGGCGGCCGATGGGGCGCGGAGTTCGCGAAGCGCAGTGCGGGCCTGGCTTTCTTGTTCGTTGCGATCGCAGATGACGAACTTCTCGGGGAAGCCGAGATGCGTGATGTGGCGGCGAAGAATGCGGACGCACAGCGAATGGAAGGTGGATATTTCGGGGCGCGGAGTGTCTTTGTCTTTGCGCGATTTTGACGCCAATTTCGAAGGAGCCTTGCCGCGCATGCCGGTGCGCGATTTGGAGAGCAGCGCGCTGGCGCGTTCCTGCATTTCGCCGGCGGCTTTCTTGGTGAATGTGACGGCGAGAATCCGCTCGGGTTTCGTGCGGTGGCGGATGAGCTCGGCAATGCGGTATGTGACGACGCGCGTCTTGCCGGTGCCGGCGCCGGCGAGGACCAGCAGCGGGCCCCTCAGCGTGCGGACGGCGGCAAGTTGCGGCGGATTGAGATCGGCGGGCATGGAAATCCGTTTCTGGTGCGAGCGATCGCGAGGGGATTTTGCGTCGACGGCAGCGGCAGACTCGGGCGAGTTCAACTACCATTGGCGGCTTTGTTTTTGCGAGGCACTTCAACGTAATCGTGAAATCGGAGACCTGCTAGCCGCCCTTGCGATAATTCGCCATGAGCCGTAAACTTCAGGCAGTAAGGAAGATACGTCGGTTTTGTCGATTGTATGGTGTCGTGCCGGCGAGGCACGCTCGCCCCTCACTTTGCCATTGCGCAAAGGTATCGCAGGCATCCTTAAATTGCGCTACGCATCGTGTTCATGCGTGGCATGGACGTGTCACCGTTTACTGCTGGTTCGATTGGAAAGTAGCGATGAAATCTGCCCATCGGCATGAATTGGAAACGAACGCGCTCGCGCACAACCTCGAAGTCTACATCGAGCGGTACAAGCCGTACCTGGCGAAGGCGGCGTTCGGCGGCGTGGCGCTGATTGCGATTCTATTCCTCTGGTCGTACCTGTCGAACATGTCCTCTGCCAAGAAGAGCGAGGCTTGGGACTCGTTCAATCAGGCGGTCGCGGCAGTACCGCCGAATTTGGAGCAGCTTCGCCAAGCGGCCGAGGAAAACCAGGGCACCGGCATGCAGCGGATGGCCGATCTCACTTGGGCTGATGGGCAGGTGTTCCTGGCGTCGCGGGCATACATTGCCAATCGCACGCTCGCGAACGAGGCGCTGAATAAAGCAGCGGGCAGATATCAAAGCGTGCTGGAAACTTCGAGTGATCCGATGATCACCGGCCGGGCACACCTGGGCCTGGCGCGCGTGTACGAAATGCAGAACGAACTCGATAAGGCGAAGGGCCAATACGATCAAGTAACGGGGCCGTTCGAAAAGTACGCCAAGGAACAAGCCGAGCGGCTGTCGAAGCCGGAAGCAAAAGAAACCTACGCGTGGCTGGCGACGGCACAAGCCCCCGTTTCGCGGGCGCCAATGGGTCCGGGCGTGCCGGGCAAGCAGCCGGAGTTCACACCCGGCGAAATTGCATTGCCGGGAACAACTGGCGCGGCGGGAACGCCAGAAACTGAGAAGAACGCGTCGCAGACGCTCGATGACCTGCTCAAGACGATGACGAAGGATTCGGCAGCTGATGCAGCGCCGAAGGGCGAGCAGCCGGCAGGTGCGGAGACGAAGTCGGACGCGCCGGCAACTCCGCCGGCGGGCACGCCAAGTGAAGGTGCGTCAGCGAATCCGGCGGAGCCGAAGGCAGGCGACGGGGCGATCGGTGGCGGTGCGCCACCGGCTGCTGCGAACGATGAGAAGGCGGCGAAGTAAAATCTTCGCCGCGCCATGGTGCAGCCGTGCGTAACGATTCAACAGTCAGCCCCCGGCTTTGCCGGGGGTTTTTTGTGGAATTAACAATCCCTGCATAGCGAACCCCCGGCAGAGCCGGCGGCTGATATGAATGCCGAGTAGCAACGGGCTAAAGGAATGGCGACGGGGCTTAGGGTGTGGAATTTCCGTGAACGATTGGCCGCGGGTTTTTGTTGTTGGTGATGAAGACGTCGGGCGGCGTCTGGACGTGTTTCTTACAGCGCGGTTCGCGCCGATCAGTCGGGCGAATGTGCAGCGGGCGATTGAGGCCGGTCATGTGTTGGTCAGCGGTGCAGCGGCGAAGGCGTCGCTGCGGCTCGAGGGCGGCGAGTCGATTGAAGTGCGGCGGATCGATGTGCCGCGCGAGGGGCCGGTGCCGCAGGAGATTCCGCTCACGATTCTGCACGAAGATGCTGCGATTATCGTCGTCGACAAGCCGGCGGGCATGATCGTGCATCCGGCCAAGGGGCATTGGGAAGGCACGCTCGCGAGTGCGCTCGCGCATCACTTCGGCCCGTTGAGTGGGCGGGGCGGGCCGACAAGGCCGGGAATTGTGCACCGGCTCGATCGGGATACGAGCGGCGTCATCGTGGTGGCGAAAGATGACATAGCGCACGATGCGCTCGCGGCACAATTCAAAGCTCGCAAGGTGCAAAAAGAGTATCTCGCGATCGTGGCAGGCGTGCCGGAGATGGATCGCGAGCGCATCGATGTGCCGATTGGCGATCATCCCAAAGTGCGCGAGAAGAAGGCGATTCGGCGGAGTGACCCGGAGGCCCGGCCGGCCGTGACAGATTATGAAGTGATCGAGCGGTTCGTTGGCTTCGCATTTCTGCGGGCGTTGCCCAAAACCGGGCGAACGCACCAGATTCGGCTGCATTTGGCGCATATTCGTCACCCGGTATTGTGCGATCGATTATACGGCGGGCGGGCCGTGCTAACGGAAGCGGAGTTGATTCCGCGCGGGCAGTTGGGGCATGATGCAGCTGTTGCACAGACGGCAGCCAATTCGCCGCCTTTGTTGGAGCGGCATGGTCTGCATGCGCATCGTTTGCTCGTCACGCATCCGACAAGCGGTGAACGGATGGAGTTCGTAGCACCGCTCGCCGCCGACATGGAGCGGACGCTCGAAGCGTTGCGGAAGTGGCGGCAACGTTAATATCCGTCTACGAAAACTAACAACAACGACACGACGAACACGACGGAGTGACGATAGCTTTGCATTGTCGTCGTGAACGTTGTGTCGTCGTGGTAATTCTTTTGAAGGAGCGAATCGATGGGTGTCATTCAGGAATTCAAGAAGTTTGCCCTACGCGGCAGTGTGATGGATATGGCAGTGGGGATCATCATTGGCGGGGCGTTCGGCACCGTGGTGAAGTCACTTGTGGACGACATTATCATGCCGCCGATTGGCGCATTGACTAGCGGAGTTAATTTCAAAGACAAGATTTGGGAGATTCCGGCAGTGGCCAATTTGCCACCGGTGAAAGTGGGATACGGAGCGTTTATCAACAACGTCATCTCGTTTCTAATCATCGCGTTCGCGGTTTTCATGATTGTGAAAGCAATGAACGCCGCCGAGTCGAAACTAAGCTTGGGGCTGCAGCCCGATGCACCGCCGCCGCCGGAGGATGTGTTGTTGCTGCGCGAGATTCGGGATGAGTTGAAGAAGCGCGCGGTGTGAGAGTGACACCAAATGGCAAGACACGCATGAATTAGCCCCCGGCCACTGGCCGGGGGCTAAATGTGGAACCCTGAGCGCCTTTGAGTGCGATCAATCGAATAATGACTGCATCAAGTTCTTCGTCACCACCGGCCTTGGGCTGATCAGCATTTCGGCCGCCAACACGCCGGCGCTGCGGCCGAGGTAGCGGTCGGCGGCGTCGACGCGGTCGAAGAGGTGTTCCTTCTCCGGAGGAAACTGCGTTTTGTAACAGCGGATGGCATCGATCTTGCGGCCGAGCGTACCGGAGATGTCGACGACGATTTGGCTCGCCGGGTTCGGTCCGCCGGCGAGTGGGGCGCCGAGCATGCAGTAGAGCTGCTTGCCGATGATGTGCGGCGGCAGGTGTTCGAACTGCTCGTCCCACTTGGTGAGCCGTGAGTAAAAGACGGCCGCGTCGGTAATCAGCATCGCCTGGTAGTGGTCGGGCGAGGCCATCGGCGTTTTGTCGCCGAGGCCGATGACGAGTCGCGGGCGATGTTTGCGGAACTCGACCGCGAGCTTCACGCGGGCTTCGAACGAATCGAACAGCCGACGGTTCGGCAGGTGCAGCAGGGTGCGGATGTGGACGCCGAGCGCTTCGCCGGCGGCTTTGGCTTCGGCGAGGCGGACGTCGGGGCCGGGCGAGAGCGGCGTGGGTTCGCCGTCGGTGAGGTCGATGATGCCGACCTTGTAGCCGGCGTCGACCAGGGCGGCGAGCGTGCCGCCGCAGGCGATTTCAATGTCGTCGGGGTGCGCGCCGACGGCGATGACGTCGAGCGGTTGGTAGGCGGGCGTGGCGGCGGTGCTCATATTGTTATTCGTAGCGGCGGCTCGCCGGTCGGGTGTGGGCTGTTGGCGGAGGCGAATAGATCAGGTTAACGCAACAGGCCAACCGCCCGTTGCTAGGGGTGTGAGTAGTGTGGTCGAGTTGCGGGACGTTTGAAAGGGCCCCCATGCCCATCGCTAAACCTCTGGGCATGCCGCCCGAGATACTATCACTACGCTATCCCGCATACGGCGGGAAATTAGCCGCGGCGCCGCACCCTATCTCGGCGTGCGGTTGTGTCATAAAATTGTAGGGATTCAGTAGTTGGGGAACAGTTTATCAGGATTTCTTTCATGCAAAGCGATGTAGTGACAACGTGGGCGGGCGCCGAATCGCCGTGGGAGATGGGCGGCGGCACGGCGGTTGTTGAGGCCGAGAGGGATTTGGGAATGGGGAATGGGGAATGGGGAATTTCGGAGGCGGTCGAGTTCGACAGTCCGAAATCCGAAATCCGAAATCCGCAATCGGAACAAGAATCGTTGGGCGATGACACGGAGGAAGTCGTCACTTGTTCCTCGGGCGATCCGTTTGAAGATTTTGACGATGACGATTTCGACGATGAATTCGACGATGACTTCGAAGAAGAGTGGGATGAAGAGCTCCCGGGCGATGCCGATACGTTCGAGCCGGACGAAGTGCCCATCAACGATGATGACGATGCCGAGCCTGGGGAAGAGCCGGATTTTGAGGATGAGGAGTAAGACGGCGGACGGCTGGTCGCCATAAAAGTTTTTAGTCCGCAGATGACGCAGATAAACGCAGATGATGTGTTTCAAAATCCCCTCGCAACGGGGCAACAATCGAACGGCACACATCTGTCTTAAATCTTCATCTGCGTCATCTGCGGACAAATTGGTTTGTTATCGCCTGAACCGCCACGGTACCCGCGGAGTCTTTGAGTGCTGGATGCACGGCGGTCGGCGGAAGTGTAATTCAAGTCTCTTACGCGGCCTCTGGCCGCGGTGCTGTTTAATACGGGTGTCATGTTCAATCCGATTGAAGGCAGTGTGAACTTTCCGAAACAGGAGCTGGAGGTCAGCCAGTTTTGGAAGGAGCAGCGGATTTACGAGAAGTCGCTCGAGCAGCGGGCCGACGCGCCGGCGTTCGTATTCTACGAAGGCCCGCCGACGGCCAACGGCATGCCGCACCCGGGGCACTGCCTCACGCGGGCAATCAAGGATTTGTTCCCGCGCTACCGCACGATGCGCGGCTATCGGTGCGAACGGAAAGCCGGCTGGGATACGCACGGCCTGCCCGTGGAAGTCGAGGTCTGCAAAGAGCTGGGCATCCACTCGAAGGAAGAGATCGAAGCCCACGGCATCGAGGACTTCATCCAGAAATGCCAACAAAGCGTGTGGCGCTACATGCGCGAGTGGGAACGGCTCACCGAGCGGATCGGGTTTTGGGTCGATCTCAAGAACGCGTACGCCACGTACCACCGCAGCTTCGTCGAGAGCGTGTGGTGGAGTCTCAAGAACCTGTTCGACCGCGGGCTGTTGTACCAAGGCCACAAAATCGTGTGGTGGTGGGCTCAAGGCGGCACCGCGCTATCGGCGGGCGAGGTCGGGCTCGGGTATCGCGAGGTGGCGGACCCGAGTGTGTATGTGAAGTTTCCGCTGCTCGTCAAAGACGAACTCAGCAAACTACACAACGCATCTCTAATAGTCTGGACAACAACACCGTGGACGCTGCCCAGCAATCAATTCGTTGCCGTTCATCCGAACATTGAATATTCAGTTGTTTACGACCCTGAGACAAACGAAAAGTTTGTTGTGGCAAGTGATCTCGTGGCAACGCTTGCAGAAAAGTCCAAGAAAGAATTAAAGGTTTACTCGAAATGCAGTGGTAAATCCTTACTTGGGATTCGTTACCACCCACCATTTGATTTCTTCTACAACCAATGGGTGCCTGAGAAGCATAGTGAGCTTACCTCGACGCTCAAAGATGACAATGAAGAATACGTTGCTTGGCGAGTTGTTGGCGCCGAATTCGTGACCACAGACAGCGGCACCGGTATCGTTCACCAGGCGCCTGCCTTCGGCGAAGTCGACTACGAGGTTTTGATCGCCGAGCGACAGCGTTTCATCAATGAGGATGGTCCCGAGTTGATTAATCCTGTCGCCCCCGACGGCAAGTTCACCAACGAAGCCCCCGAATACTGCCGCGGCCGGTGGGTGAAGGATTGCGACAAAGACATCATCCGTGACCTGAAGCAGCGCGGCCTCTTGTTTCATCAGGAGCAGTATCTGCACGAATATCCGTTCTGCTGGCGGGCCGAACAGGATCCGCTCATCCAGTATCCGCGGCAGAGTTGGTTCATCCGCACGAGCCAATTCAAGGACGAGATGCTTGCCAACAACGCGAAAATCAACTGGCTGCCGGAGCACATCAAGACCGGGCGGTTCGGCAAGTTCTTGGAGACGAACGTCGACTGGGCCCTCTCGCGTGAGCGCTATTGGGGCACACCGCTGCCGATTTGGAAGTGCGAAGAGACCGGCGGGATGGAGGCGGTGGCGAGTTACGACGAGTTGCTGGCGAAGCCGGGTGCCGCCGGCGGCGAGGTGTGGGCCGCGGCCAAGAAGAAGAATCCGGAGCTGCCGGATGATCTCATGGTGCACAAGCCGTACATCGACGCAGTGACGTACGATTCGCCGTTCGCCAAAGGTGCGCGGATGCAGCGCGTGCCGGAGGTGATCGACTGCTGGTACGACTCCGGCGCAATGCCGTTCGCACAATGGGGCTACCAAGGCGAGCCGGGAGCGTCAGCGACTGGAGGGCGCGCGAAGTCACCCCTCCCCAACCCTCCCCATCAAGGGGAGGGAGCCGGAAGGAAGGCTGATGGTGATCGTCAAGGGGAGGGAGCCGAAAAGGAAATGCAGAAGAGCGCACCCGACCAGAAAGCCAAGCAAGCGGCTGCGCAGAAATTCCATTCGCAGTTTCCGGCCGACTTTATCAGTGAGGCGATCGATCAAACGCGCGGGTGGTTCTATAGCCAGCTTGCCATCAGCACGTTGATGTTTGGGGAGCGAGGATCGAGGAACGAGGAGCGAGAAAACTCTAACACCGATGCAAATTCACTCGATCCTCGCTCCTCGCTCCTCGCGCCTTATCCCCACCCCTTCCGCAACTGCATCGTCCTCGGCCACATGCTGGGCGAGGACGGGCAAAAGATGAGTAAGAGCAAGCGGAACTACCTGCCGCCGGATGAGATTTTCGAACGCTACGGCGCCGATGCATTGCGGTGGTATTTCTTCGCAAACCAGCCGCCGTGGACCTCGATCCGCTACAACGAACAGGCGATCAAAGACAGCATTCCCGAGTTTCTGCTGCGGCTATGGAATGTGTACTCGTTTTTTGTGATATACGCGAATATCGACGGATTTGATCCGGCAGTGGAAGGTGTCGGGTGTCAGGTGTCGGGTGTCAGGAATCTGGATGCAGAATCGCTGATGACGGCGAAGTCGTATCGGCCGATCAAGGATCGTGGCGAGCTCGATCGGTGGATACTTGGTGAGCTCAATCGCACGTGTGCCATCGTTGTCGAGCGGATGGATGCTTATGACAACTTCGGGGCGTGCCAGCGGATTGCGGAGTTTGTCGATGCGCTTTCGAACTGGTACGTGCGGCGGAGTCGCGATCGATTTTGGGCGGCCGACAAGCGCGGCGTAGAGAAGCTCGCTGCTTATTGGACGCTGTATGAAGCGCTCGTGACCACCGCGAAATTGGTCGCGCCGTTCGTGCCATTCGTGGCGGAAACGATGTGGCGGAACTTGGCGCGCGGCGCGAGGAGCGAGGCGCGAGGAGCGAGCGAAAGTGTCCATCTTTGCGACTACCCGCCCGGTGATGCGGCGGTTGTCGATGTGGAGCTTTCCGAGCGAATGAATTTAGTGCGGATTATCGCGTCGCTGGGCCGCAATGCTCGCAACGCGGCAACGCTCAAGGTGCGGCAGCCGCTCGAGAAGGTGGAGGTAATTCTCGCGGATACGAAACACCAGGCGTGGCTCGAAGAGCATGCAGATGTCATCACTGAAGAGCTCAACGTGAAGTCGCTCGAGTTCTGCGATGATCCGTCGCTGTACGTCGACCACGAGGTGGTGCCGAACTTCAAGCTGCTGGGGCCGAAGTTGGGCAAGCTCCTGCCGAAGGTGAAGCAATGGCTCAGCAAGCAGACCGGCGCGGAGCTGCTCGCAAACATCCGCGACAACGGCAAGATTGACCTCACGCTCGAGTCGCAGGCAATCGCTCTCTCGCCGGAAGAGGTTGAGGTGCGGATCAAGCCGAAGGCGGGGTGGACCTCGGCGAACGACCAGGGCGTGGTCGTCGTGCTGTCGACAGAATTGACGCCGGAGCTGATCGCTGAAGGGCTGGCACGCGATGTCGTGCGGCTCATTCAAGATCAGCGGAAGGATACGGCGTGCGAGTACACCGACCGGATCGTAGTTGGTTTCGTGACGAGTTCGGCCGACCTGGCAGCCGCGATGGCCAAGTATCGCGACTATATCGCCGGCGAGACGCTCGCCGATAGCATCGTCGACAAGCCGATCAGTGGCGTCGAACCTGTACAGGCCAAAGTCCTAGGCCACGATCTTGCCATCTACGTGCGGGTGGTGAAATGAGCGAAAGCTCCAAAGCCCCACTTAAGTTGGCAGTGCTCATTTCCGGCAGTGGCCGGACGCTGAAGAACTTTATTGATCTTGCAGCCGAGGGGAAGCTGCCGGTCGACATCCGACTCGTGGTTTCGAGCTCGGCCAAGGCGGGCGGGCTGAAGTTTGCGAGCGATGCCGGGATTCTGTCAGTCGTGATACCCCGCAATTTGTTCGCCGCGGGCGCTACTGGCGATGCCCAATTTGGCGACGCTATATTCGGGCCATGCCGCGAGGCCGGCGTCGATTACGTCGCGATGGCCGGCTTCATGAAGCTCGCGCCGGTGCCCGCAGATTTTGAAGGCCGCGTGGTCAACATTCATCCGGCGCTGATTCCCTCGTTCTGCGGGCCCGGCATGTACGGCGACCGCGTTCATCAGGCAGTGATCGACGCCGGCGTGCGCGTGACCGGCTGCACGGTCCACTTCGTCGACAACGTGTACGATCACGGGCCGATCATTTGGCAACAGCCCGTGCCGGTGTTTGAAGACGACACGGCCGATACGCTCGGCAAGCGCGTGTTCGAGTGCGAGAAGGAAGCGTATCCGCACGTGCTACGGCAACTCGCGGCGGCGAAGATTCGGCTCGAGGGCGGCCGCGTGAAGTTCGTGAAGGGTCAGCGCGGCGAACGGTCGCGGACCGGCGCGTACCCCATCGATTGATAGAACGCGATGGCGGCCGCCCAGCCAGCGTGCGTTTCGAGTTGAACTTCCCGCCAGCCGGCGTGCCAAGCGGCTTGTTCCAGTTGAGACATGAGCAATTGGCCGATGCCCCGGCGACGCCAGGCGGGGTCGACAAGCAGCCAGTGCACCACCGGCACTGTGGAGGCTTCACCCTCGCGTAACGCGAGCGTTACGGAACCGACAATCTCACTCGGCCCGTTCGACAGATTGCCAGCGACCGCAACCCAGCAGTGTTCGGTTCGCCACCAACGTTTGCCTAGCATTTCCGTGCGAAAATCGGCTTCGTTCCACTCCCGCGGACGGGGATGCAGCTCAGACGTCGCTCGCACGCGTAGCCTGAGCCACGCGGCCATGTCGGCCGGCACGTCCATCGCCCGAACGGCGACATTCGCCACACGCGGCGCGACTGGCGGAGCAATCAGTTCTTTGCGAAAATGGAGGATGGACACGAATAGCAATCTAATCCATTTATTTACCACAAAGGGCACAAAGAACTCGAATCACACAGGTCAGCAGAAACTCGCTCAACGCCTTCCTTCGTGTCCTTCGTGCCTTCGTGGTTAAATCTCTTTGAATATTGGCAACCCATGAGCGAAGTCAAAAAACTCAAAAAAGCCATCTGCGAGATTGGCGATCGAATTTACAAGCGCGGGTTCGCAGCGGCGAATGACGGGAACATCAGTGTGCGGCTCAATGAGCGCGAGGTGCTGTGCACGCCGACGATGCATTGTAAAGGTTTTTTGAAGCCGAAGGATATTTGCCTGGTCGACATGGAGGGCAACCAGCTCGCCGGCAAGAAGAAGCGGTCGAGCGAGGTGCTGTTGCACCTGGAGATCATGAAGGCCCGGCCGGGTGTGCAAAGCGTTGTGCATTGCCATCCGCCGCATGCCACGGCGTTCGGCGTGGCCCGCGAGCCGGTGCCGCAGGCCGTGCTGCCCGAAGTAGAAGTGTTTTTGGGCGAGGTGCCGATCGCACCGTACGAAACGCCGGGCGGCAAGAAGTTTGCCGAAACGATTCTGCCGTTTGTCGCCCAATCGAACGTCATCATTCTCGCGAACCACGGCACAGTGAGTTACGGCGAGTCGGTCCAGCGGGCGTATTGGTGGACGGAAGTGCTGGATGCGTATTGCCGAATCCTGCTGCTCGCGCGACAGATCGGGCCGATTCGCTATCTCTCGGAGGAGAAGACTCGCGAGCTCATCGAGCTTAAGCAGAAATGGGGTTTTACCGACCCGCGACTGGCCGAAGACTTCAGCGGCGACATTCGCGACAACGCCACGTTCCGCCATACGTGGGAAGCGAGCGGCGTGAAGCCGCGGATTTTTGAGTCGCCGCCTGCGGCCGGCGAAGCGTAGCATCGCGACTGTGGGGCGTGCTGCGAGTTCGCGGCGACAGGGCCGTTAATCGGTAAGTAGCTCGCTCAGCGTTGCAGCCAGTGATTTCGGCTCTGCGCCATGGATCAGAAAGCGTTTCTGCGGCGAGGTGTCGCCGGCGATTAGTTCGATGCTCGACTTGCTCACCCCGAGCATTTTGCTCAACAGCGCGATGATCGCGCTGTTGGCCTTCCCCTTTTCCGGAGCGGCGGTTACGGCGACACGGAGTGCGCCTTCGCGCTCACCGAGGATCGCATTCTGGCGAGCGCCGGCGTGGGCTCGCACGAGAAGAACGACGCCTTGGACATGAGGTTCGAGTTGGATCATGCCGTGGCTCGCTCTTCACCCAATCACCCTGCCGCAATGAACCACAATCGCCACAACACCAGCATCGTGAACGAATTAAACACGGCGTGTGCGACGATCGTCGGCACGATGCTGTGCGTGCGAAAGTAAACGTAACCCAGCATGATCGCCAGGAAGAATAGCGAGACTGGCTCGGGGCCGTAGCCAAAATGGGCCAGCCCGAAGAGCAGCGAAGAGACAAAGATGGGCACGATGCCAAAGCTCCATCCGGCGATGCCGTGCGGCGGCGGCGAACTGATGATCGTCGGCACCGTCTCCGCGGCTTCAGCAACTAGTTCGGCGACGACTGTGCCGTCCGAGCTGTAAGACAGTGGTTGGAGTTCAATGAGCGAGGTCTCGCCGTCCGCCGATTCTTCAGCGGGCGGCCGGAGTTTCCCGAACTCCCATTTCTCTAGCCAGCCCTGCAGCAGCAGTCGGAAGGTTATCTCTTCGCACAGCGGCGCCACCACGACCGCCATCAATGTGGCCAATAACAGCACGATGACGCTCGGTGGGTTCTGTTGCAGCATCTTTACGAGCGGATGCCCGGAACTCATGTCGTCTTGGCCGGCCAGGAATAGCAGCAACCATTGCACGAGTCGGATGGGCGCGAGCGCCGCAATGCCAACGACGACGCCGATGGCCACATCGCGAGCAAACACGCCGGGCTTGAGGTCGATGCCGAGATCGGCCGGCGTGGCCTTGAAATAGGCGACGATGAGAATCAGAACGCCGCCGACCATCGCGACCTCTTGCACCGCGCCCAGAAAGAGCGTCGTGCCGGCGTCCGTCATCGCGGAGTGGCAATTTTTTTTCGCGTGCGGCTGCTCCTCGGATTTCGATTCGGCCGCCGTTTCAGCAGCTTTCTCGCTAGTCACCGGCGGCGAGTTTTCCGCAGGAACGATCGCTACCGCCAGGATGGAGAGCAGCACGAGAAATGGCGCCAACAATGCCCCGAAAACATTCCACGGCACCGGCCGGCGCGGGCGAAACGCGACGAGTGGCCCTCGCGAGCGGAGCCCCACGAGCACGACACACACCATCAGGCTAATGAGCAGCGAGACGCCGGCGAAAATGATGAGCAGCAGGTCATCAGGTTGCTCGGACATGGGACGTCAGCTGGAGCGGCGAAGCGGAATGGACGTGTGCTGATTTTGGCTCGATGTTGTCGCAACGGCGAGCGCATCAATTGCGCGTTACTTGCGCAGCATATGGATCGCCCGCTGAACGTACACCCAGCCCGAGTAGATCGTCAACAACACGGCGATCCATACGAGAATTCGGAGCCCCCACGTCGTCCATTCCGGTGGCTGCGTCGGATGCCAAGCGCTGGCATAGTAGTTATACATCCACAGCCGCGCGAGGCTCGCGGCCACTGCGGCACATTGAAACACCATTTTCCATTTGCCCGACCATTTGGCCGAAAAGTCGCGGCCGTGTTCTTCCAGGAACCCCCGCAAGGCGGTCACAAGCAGTTCGCGGGCTACGACGACGACGGCCATCCAAGCGGTGATTTGCGATGCGGATTCGGCGATTGATTTTTTGCTTACAAATGGTGGCACCGCGGCCAATAAAATAAACGTGCCGCAAATGATGATTTTATCCGCGAACGGATCCATGATTCGGCCGAGTTGCGTGATTTGGCCATAGCGGCGGGCCCAGAAGCCGTCGACCCAATCAGTGCCGGCGCCAATCGCAAAGAAAATGAGCGCCGGCAAGTACCATTCGACGACGAAAAAGACAAAGCAGAGGACCGAAAGGATCAGCCTGGCGATCGTGAGGATATTCGGCACGTTCCACACGATGCCGGAAGCGGGTTCTGTAGCGACGGCTGGGGCTGGTTGGTTGTCCATAATTGAATTCTACGTCACAGACAGAACTTGCTGTCAGCCCCCGGCTCGGCCGGGGGTTTGCATTGCCACGCTTATACGCAATTACACCAAACCCCCGGCAAAGCCAGGGGCTGACGAGTGAGTCCACTTCGAACGATGTTTGAAATGCAGGACTGCCAAGAACTATCGCGGCTCGCCAATCGCGGCGGCTACTAGATCATAATCGCTTGTGGCCACGATTTCACAGGCCACGATTTTCCCGACGGCGAGGTCTTCGCCCGTCACGTACACGACGCCGTCGACATCCGGGGCGTCGGCATACGAGCGGCCGATCCAGACGCCCTCTTGCTCGGGTTCTGCGGCATCGATCAATACATCGACCTGGCGGCCGATTTGCGATTCCGTCCAATCAAACGCTACTTGTTGCTGCACCTCCATGAGCCGATCGCGACGATCATTCTTCACGTCCTCCGGAAGCTGATCGGGAAGCTTGGCTGCCGGCGTATCGGGTTCGAACGAGTACGTGAACACACCAAGCCGCTCGAAACGCTGCTCGGCCACAAATTCGCACAACTCTTCGAACTCTTCCTCGGTCTCGCCGGGAAAACCGGTAATGGCAGTTGTCCGCATGACCAGGTTCGGAATGCGGTCGCGGAGCTTGGTGAGGAGTTCGATCGTGTCAGCGCGATTCACGCGGCGCTGCATCCGCTTCAGCATGCGGTCATTGATGTGCTGCAGCGGCATGTCGATGTACGGCAAGATGCGTTTCGAGTCGGCGATTGTGTCGATGAGCTCATCCGTCACGTACATTGGGTAGAAGTACATGAGCCGAATCCAATCCAGTCCGTCGACCTTCTCCAGCTCGCGAAGCAGCGCGGCCAGGCGAGTTTCGCCATACAGGTCGAGACCGTAGTAAGTCGTATCTTGGGCGACGATCACAAGTTCGCGCACGCCATCGGCTGCAAGCTCGCGGGCTTCTGCCACGACCTCTTCCATTGGCTTCGTGTAGTGCTTGCCGCGCATCTTCGGAATCGCGCAGAACGTGCACAGCCGGTCGCACCCTTCGGAGATTTTCAGGAACGCAAAATGCCGCGGCGTGATTCGCAGCCGCGAGGTATCGGGCAGCGGATGCGTCGGCGCCGGATTGAAGACCATCCGCTGCTCTTCAAGCCCACCGAGCAACCGGTCGGCCACTTTCGTCACGTGCTCGCGACCAAAGACGCCGACCAAGTGGTCAATTTCCGGGCGAGATTCGAGCAGCGACTCCTTTTGCCGCTCGGCCAGGCAGCCGGAAACAATGACGCCCCGCAATGCGCCGCGGCGTTTGAGTTCGAGCATTTCGTCAATGGCCTCGAACGACTCTTCACGAGCCGCTTCGATAAAACCGCACGTGTTCACGACAGCGAAGTCGGCGTTGCGCGGGTCGTCGACCAGCTCGTAGCCATCAAGCCGCAGCAGGCCGAGCATGCGCTCGCTGTCGACAAGGTTCTTGGGGCAGCCGAGGCTGACGAAAGCATAGCGGCCTTTTGAAGCGCCGCGCGCAAGTTTATCGGTGAAAGAAGTGTCTTGCACGGAGAGAAATCGTTTCCGGAAGCGAGGGGGACGGGATAGCGGCGCGACACACCAGCCGTGGTGCGCGATAGAACGGCGAACCACTAATTCTAGCGAGCGCGCGGTAGCAGGCCAATTGGCGGCCGCAAACGCCGTGGGAAACGTTGAATTTTGGCGCGGCAACTGTACATTGGTATATATCAACACAATGGCCTGCGAGGAGCCGGGGAAGAACTGGCTGGGCCGGACCCGAGTCGAGCCTGCTTGGCCGCAGGGCCGAGATCCGCTCCAGCAGCAAATGGCCCTCTTGTCTGGAGTTCGACGATGTTCTCTGAAATCTCTGACGAAGAATTTGCCGCGGCCGTCGATGTTTGCGCCGCGGAGGTCCTCTGGGAGGCTGGTGTCGGGGAGCCGCCGGTGGATGCACTGGTAGTCGCCGCGGGTCTACAACTTGTCGTGGCTCGCGATTATGCGATGCCGTATCGCGGACGATTTGTCCGGCTGGCCGAGCATGATGGAGATCGTGGCGGCCAGGGCACGATCGTCGTCGGCGCCGCCGAGCGGCCGGAGCGCGAGCAATGGGCCGTCGCGCACGAGATTGGTGAGAGCGTGGCTTATCGTGTATTTGAGCGACTGGGCGTCGCGTTTGATGAGTCGCTGCCGACCGCCCGCGAGCACGTGGCCAACCGGCTGGCGAATTCGATTCTGTTACCCCAGCGCTGGTTTGCCCGTGAGGGCGGTGAGTGCGATTGGGATTTGCTGGCGTTGAAGGATCGGTTCTGCACGGCAAGCCATGAATTGATCGTCCGGCGGATGCTCGATATGCGGCCGCCGATTGTCATCACCGTTTGTGATCGCGGCCGCATCACGTGGCGGCGGAGTAACATCACCTGCCGACCACCGGAGCTGTTGAACGAAGAGCGGGCAGCGTGGCAGGCGTGCCACTCGACCGGGCTGGCGACCGAGGAGTTTATCGACGGCGAGACGGGACTTGAGCGCGTACGGGCCTGGGCGGTACACGAGCCAGAGTGGAAGCGCGAGATTCTGCGGAGTGAGGTGGTGGAAGCGTGAACTGCGCTCCGTTGCCGCAGGCCTTTGATGAGCTTCGTGCTTCAATCCAAGCGAGCCTGAGAGCTTATGCGGCAGCCCGGCGATTCGCTTGGTTTACGAGCAGCTCGATTGTCGCGAGCAAATCAGCATTCAACCACGGCTTGCCGAGCACCGCCGACGCGCCGCATTGAAGTGCGACATCCACCCGATCGCGGCGGGGGAAATCGAGAATGGCAATCACCGGCGCCCGATCGGCCCCAAGTGACTCGCAGAAGGCGTTGAGACTTTCCGTCTCGCGGTCGCCGAACTGGCTCCCTTCCCAAATTCCGATCGTGGCGCCGAACTGGGTTGTGCGACGTACATCCATCCGCTGCTGAAACGTTGCGTAGCCCGCGCAATGAAGCACATCAGCCAGCGCAGCCGATGTTTCCCGATTCTGCGCGCAAACCTGGGCGAGGCGCTTGGGCTTGGTATCGGCCACCTGCAATCCGCAATCCGAAATCCGCAATCCGCCACCCGCGGGCTGTAACCATTCCGGACAACGGCCCGCGGCGCGTGCAGCGAGTTGCCTGCGCCACCAGGCAGGAAATTCGTACCAATAAAGGCGATCGACACCGGGCCACGGTCGACCGGTGCGAGGCTCGCCTTCACACCAAGTGCCGGCAAGGGCAATGATGCCGGCGAGTGGCGATGTGCGGCGGAGTTTGTCGATCTGAGAATGTGGCAGGGGGCCGGGGCGGCTCTGGGCAATGATGATTACTTCCGCTGATGAGGTGGAAGTTCCGGCGATCTGCGCTGTGCCTTGCAGAAGTTCGCAAGCGTCGCGGAAATCGGCGTGGTCGATGTCGCCAAGGATTTGGACGAGTGGTGGCTGTGCTCTGGATGTGGCTATTTTCTTAGCTCGAGCGTGCTGGGGGCTCGCTAGCGCTCGCCCTCCGGCACCCGGAGTGTGACGCCACGCACCCAGAGCGCGAGTCCAGGTGAAGGCAGTCAGATTCTGTGAGTTTGGCTTCCGTGCGGGCATAAACGCATTCCATTACGTGTCGCGGATGACCGACTCGCGGTCTTCGATCAAATGATGGATCGCACGGGCGCTGTCGGCAGCCCGAAGATCAGCGAGGAACCCTACATCATTGATTACCCGGCTCAGCCGCGCGAGGATCCGCAGGTGTTCGTGATCACTGGTCGAGCAAATCAAGAAGAAGATATCCGTCAGTTGCCCGCCAGTGCCAAAAGGAATTCCATTTGCCGAGATGCCCACAGCGAGCACGGCTTCGGCGAGGATGTTGGCCATCGGCCGGCGCGGGTGCATGAGTGCGACGCCGTTATCGAGCGCCGTGGAGTGCATGTCTTCGCGGGCTCGCACGGCGTCGGCCATCTTGCTCGGGTCCCACAGCAAGTTGGTGCGGGCCGCCAGTTCGGCCATGCGGATAATGACACTGCCGCGGGTGCGGGCGTCGAGCGGCACTTCGATGGCTTCGACCTTTAGCAGGTCTGCGATCGAAATCGGCTCGGCGTCATCGTAGCGCGAAGCGCGATCCAGCGCGCCTTCCATTTGCACGAGCGCTTCGTCATCCGAAACGCCGATGCGGTCTTCAAGCCAATGATGAATCTCCGCCGACGAGAACCGCCACTCGCCGCCCACACGGCGCGCAGGCAGGCGGCCCCGCTCGGCCAGTTTCACTACGGCCGCGGGCGACATGTGCAGATAGTCTGCCAGCCGCGCGATATCGAAGTGTGGTTCCCCCATATTGCGATTGTATCAGACGAACTCCGGTGTGGCGGAATCGCATCATGTGCGGGTGGGACGGCCGCAACCCAGCGGGCTGGGCTATGTGACTGTTAGTCCACGCGCCGACCTGAGTGATGCCCTCCTGGCGTATAGTAGATTTTTTGCCGAGCGTACAGGCGGAACAGCCATTTCCTCGTGGAAAACCCGCCTTGACGCGGGGTGGATATTTCACGAACATCCGTCCGCTTCGACCGATAACCGCTCAATGAGTGCGCGGCCCGGTCGAACTTACCACTGATCCAGACCCGACTCGCGCTACGGCAAGGAGGCCTCGCGTGAAGCCAGCATCATTTGCTACAGCCGGAATCCCGCTCCGTGCCGTATTGGCGAATGATCTCGGTGGCAACTGTCCACCCGATCTCCGCGTAACCAGTTGCACCAGCGACTGGCGGCAAGTTCAGCCCGGCGACGTATTCGTCGCCATCGTGGGCACCGAGGAAGACGGCCACAACTACGCCGACGAAGCACTCGCCCGCGGCGCGGCAG
The DNA here is from genome assembly GCA_046349975.1 of Pirellulales bacterium. GTDB lineage: Bacteria > Planctomycetota > Planctomycetia > Pirellulales > Lacipirellulaceae > JABDGM01. The sequence goes on along the minus strand of JAXMBH010000009.1, from coordinate 45,436 downwards.
CCGTGGTTTGCGAACGACCTCTGCCCGTGTTCAAGGTGCCGCAGTTTGTTGTCGAAGATAGCCGCGTGGCGTATGGCCGGTTGTGCCAGGCGCTCGTCGGCGATCCTTCGCGGCAGATGAAAGTCATCGGCGTCACCGGCACGCACGGCAAAACGACCGTCACGCGCTTACTCGCCGCGGTGCTGCGTGAAAACGGCGCTCGCGTCGGTACGCTCGATTCATTCGGATACTGGGACGGCATCGAAGATCATCCGCCAGCGGGCAAAGAGATGTCGCCGCCCGTGCTCGCCCGATCGCTGGCCGAAATGGTCGCGAGCGGCGTGACGCACGCCGTCGTTGAAGTTTCCAGCCAGGATTTGGCGCAGCAGACATTTGCCGGAGTGTCGTTGGATGCCGCGTGCATCACGCACATCGGCAAGCACCACATCGACTGGCACGGCACGGTCGAAAACTACCGCGAAGCCAAGCGGCGAATTCTCGATTTGCTCAGCGACCAGTCGGTCGTCGTGCTCAATGCCGATGATCCGGAATCGGTGAAGATTCTCGATATTCTCGAGCAGCCCGTGCTGACCTTTGGCATGAAAGGCGCGAGCGAAATCTCAGCCCAGGTCATCGAACAACACGTCAACGAGCAACTGTTCCTCGTGTCGGCCGGCGATGATTCGATCGGCATGCGGACGGAGATTGTCGGCGACCATCATATTTACAATTGCCTTGCTGCCGCTACCGTCGGCCTTGCGTTCGGTGCCGAACTCACGACGATTGCCCGGGGCCTGGAGTCGGTCGATCGACTCCCCGGCCGGATGGAGCGCGTGATGTGCGGCCAGGGGTTCGCCGTGCTGGTGGACTCAGCTGACTCGCCCGAAGCGCTGCGGAATTGCCTGCGGGCAGCTCGGCGTACGACGACTGGCCGCGTGATCTGCGTATTTGGCGCCGCCGACAACGACAGTGCGAACGAATTACCAGCGATCGGCCGCGTGATTGGCGCGATGGCCGACGCCGCTGCGATCACCAACGGTCACATCGCCGCGACGGGTTCGCATCGCTCGTGCCTGGAAGTGCGGAGTGGGTTTGCTGACTTGAGCAAAGTGCACGTCATCCTCGATCGGCAGGAAGCAATTCAATGGGCGCTGTGTGAAGCGCAAGAAGGCGACACCGTGGTGATCGCCGGCATGGGCGAAGAGCCGCACACACCGCTGGGCTCGGCCGGAGTGCTGGTGAACGACAGCGACCTCGTGCGAGCCGCATTGCATGCCATTCCGACGCCGGTGCCACATCGCCTGGCTGCGTGAGATTCGCTGCCAGCGAGGAGCAAATTGTTAACACTCAACTGAACTCAACTGGAATCAATATCGCAGTGGCAACCGCCATGGTCGCCAGCGAACTTATCCCCACAACTCGAACATGAATCGTTTACGCTGAGGCTTCATCGTTGGCTGCGCGGAATTGCGGGATTTCGTGCGGCCACCCTCCCTGGGTTGGAGCATATAGCTTGCGGTGCAACGCGGTTTCTGGGTCAACCGCGCATGGCGAGCGCTTCACGATGAAGCCTATGTCTGAGCACCGGGGCGGCGCATCGCGCCGCTCCGGTGTCTCAGCGGATTGAATGCAGGTGGAGAGAGTGGGAGACAAGGAAACGTGCGGTAGGCACCCGCGCTGCAAGTCTCTAACGATTCGCATCTCCCGATCATTCCCTCTCGCTGATTCCCCCTCTGACTTCCATGCCGCGTCCCCCGCATATCGTCTTTGCCGGTGGTGGGATGCCGGGACATTTGCATCCCGGCCTCGCGATCGCTGCGCATCTCATCGAGCGCATTCCGGATGCAATCATCACGTTCATCGGCGGAAGTCGGTCGATTGACCGCCACGTTGTGCGGGCCGCGGGATTCAAGTTCGCCGGCGTGCCATCACAGCCGGCTCCGGAAACCGTGTTGCATGCGGTGCGATTTGTTACGGATAACGTCGCCGGCTACTGGGCCGCCCGCTGGTTTCTCAAAGAGAATAATGTCTCGGCATTGATTGGCCTGGGCGGGGCGTCCTGTGCTCCGGCGGTGCGGGCAGGCATCTCGTGCGGGCTGCCAACGCTGATGCTTGAACAGAATGTCGTGCCGGGCCGTGTCACGCGGTGGCTGGCGCGGTCGGTGTCGACCGTGTGCGCAGGTTTCACGGAAACACGCGGCTACTTTCCTTCCGCTGTGCCGCTCGTCGTGACGGGCAACCCCGCTCGGCCTGCGTTTGAGCACCTCTATCGCCACACGCGATTAGCCGAACGGCCGCACCACGAGAAGCGGCTCGTGGTCATTGGCGGCGCGGGCGGAGCCAAATCACTCAACTTGAGTATGCCGCTCGCGCTTTCGAAACTCCGCGACGAACTGGCAGGCTGGCAGGTGATCCATCAATCGGGGGAAGGCCAGTTACAGGAAACAGAGCAACGCTATCGCAGCACGGGTGTCGAGGCGGTTGTGGTGTCGTTCATCGATGAGCTCGCCCCGATCTTGTTCGCCTCAGATCTTATCGTCTGCCGGTCGAGCGGAACTACGCTGGCCGAGTTGGCCCTCGCCAGCCTGCCGGCGGTGCTCGTGCCCAACACGGCGGTGCTCGACTACCAACTGCCGAATGCCGAAGTGTACTCCGGAGCCGGCGCGGCAACGATCATCGACGAGACGGAAATCATCAGCCCGCTCGATGTCGCATTGGTCGAGCATCTTGCGCCGCTGCTCGTAAGCGACGAACGCCGCGCGAAGATGGCCTCCTGCATGCGCCGCATGGCCCGACCCGGCGCGGCGGCGAATGTCACTAATCTGGTTTACGAAGCATTGTTCAGCCGGATGGTGCGGATAGCAGCGTGAGCCTTTGTGGGACGCACATAACTGTCCGTCCGCCGAGCCCCCTCCGTGGGACGAACAATTCTGTCCGTCGGCCGGTGGCATCAATGGCCGGACAGATATGTCCGTCCCACCAAAACAAAAACAGCACAATCTGGATTCTTACCGGTTCAGAATCGCAGGTGATTCATGCCCACACTCATTCCGCACCCTTCGCGAATTGTCGCCGCCGGCAACAAGCCAAAACTGATCGAAGAAATCGTCGGCCGCGTGAACTCGAAGCACGAAGAGATCAGCATCGCGCAAATGACTTCGCCGCCCGGTTGGGTTGAACCTGGTCAGCGACCGGAGTTTCTCGAAGTCAGCGTCGTCCTCGAGGGCGTGCTGCACGTGGAGTACGCGGGCGGCGCGTTGGATGTGCATGCCGGCCAATCAATCGTTTGCATGCCATGCGAATGGGTGCGCTACAGCACGCCCGAGGGGGCAAAGTACATGGCGGTGTGCCTGCCGGCGTTCTCGCCGACGACGGTCCACCGCGACGAACCGTAATCGCGCGCCCGCTTATTGATACAAGTGGAAGTGATACTGAATCGGTCCACCGTAAGGGCCAACCCCGTACCCATAGCCGTAACCGTAGGGATTCGGCGACTGATACAGCGCGCGATCATCGGCATTCTGCTGGGCGTTCTCGCGCTGCTCGGTGATCTGCTGCTGAGCATTCTGAGCCGCGGCTGACTCCGCCCGATTGATTGCCGAATACGCTTGCTGCGTTTGGCGATGAGCGGCCATTGCCTGTTGCAGTCCGGCCTGGTTCGCCTGTTGAAACATCGCGTACTGCTGCTGGCGTTCCTGCTCCTCAGCATCGAACTTCATCAGCCATAGCCGCATCTGATTCGGCGACATGTTCTGCAGCTCGGTTTCGTACTGCTGAGCCATTTCCGGCGTTACCTTCGCACTCTTGCTGCAGTAATCCTTGAGCCACGCACGGGCACGAAGCATATCGGCGCTGTTCCAAAGTTGATCGCGTTCTTTCGCGAGCTCCTGCGCATTGGTCGTCGTCGGGGTGCGCGTCGCAGCGACAGGATGCGGCGGCGGAGTCTGAGCGAAAACCGTGCTCGTCACCGCAAACGATGCCAGTAGAAGTGCAAACGAAGCGCAACCGCGAAATTTAGGAATTGTCATGATTCGTGACCCAGTGAGACGCCTTAAAAATGGCTAGCGGAACCCCGTGCTAATGCTCTGCCACAGCGGAGAGCTTGGAGACAAGCAACTACCCGGCGGACGCTAGCGCCCGGTATTGCCAGCCGCGAGCTAATGCCCGGCGGCGAATCCGAAACCAAGTTCCAACAGAGCGTTAGGCTTCCACTTTAACTCTAGGGCAGGACTTAACAAGATAACGGCCTGCGAAAAGACCGGTTCGCCCCAGCGCAATGGAGCAGCCGTTACGGCCGGATTAACCGCACCGGCCGACCCGCCGAATGCCGGTCCTAACGGGAAACGCGAATTGCTGTGCAGGCTAGTCAACTGCCTCGGCGGGCACGCCAGGGGAACGCGAAACACGACAGAGCAGCGAACAATGTACCCAGAACAGTGGGCTCAGGCACAGCCGCAGATGGCAACGCCGAACCACCGCCCAGCACTTCGCCGAAGTGAGTCCGCCAAATGTCGAAATCGCTTTGATCGACCGTGCCAGCGGTCACATCATTGGGAAGCGTTACCGTGGCACCAGCGTTTGCGCGCCACACAAGATAGTCGGCCGCATCCACCACATCGTCGTCATTGTAGTCGCCGGGGAGCGCCGGCGGCGCAGTGCCGGTTTCGAACCAACCCAGATCCGGCGCCACGCCGTTGTAGGCCAGTCCAACATCGACGCCGGCATCAATGAGGTGGCTTCCCGGCGCGAGGCGCAGAAAATCGATCGCGGGCAAACTGCCATCCGCTTGCCGCGGGCCGACGGCAAGGCCAGTTGCATAGATCGGGGTCGTCACACCGCTGCGATCCGCGCCCGTGCCGGCCGGATGATAACTGCCGTAGCTCGTCACCGGCACGACCGTCGATAAGAAATCAGCGGACGTGACGCCAAGGCCAGCAGGCACGCCACTTGGTCCGGCAAACGTGTTGTGATCGGCGGTGTTGCCCGTCGTGATTGTCACGCTGCCCGAGTAGGATACATTGTTACGCAGAATGTGATTCGTCGGCGGCGATGCGAGTGTGGGGTTCTCGTCGAACTGAAAGTTCTTGCCGCTTGAGGTGCCATTCATTGCCGACGTAACGTTGTAAACCTTGACCCCGTGAGCAATCAACGCGGGATTTGAATCGGCCTCGAGCGCCGTGGCATTCCCGTTGACGTCAACGCCATTCGCCGGATTGCCCCAGACCAGCATATTCTCGAGCACATGGGTGCCGCTGTCGTGCCCCAGCTTGATGCCATTGCCGTCGCCCGTGAAACCGACCGGGTTGTTGAAGACCGAAGCCACGCCGTTGTGGAACGACCAGGAGTTGATTACCGTCACGCCCGCCGGCGCTTGCCAAAAGTCGAAGCCATCGTCGGCATTGTCGAACGATCTGGCGCCGCGAATGACATTGCCGGACCCCAACCCGCGCTCCTTCACTGCAAAGCCGTCGGCGTTTTCTCCGCCAGCGCCGAAATCGAAGTTGCCATAAGAATCACAATTCAATAGCAAATTGTTCGACGCGTTATTCCCGGCAATGCTGAACCCAGAATCCTGATTCTGCCGCGCTACAACCTGCTCGACGATGTTATTCGAACCGCCGATCGCGATGCCGTTGTCGGCCGCGTATTGAATCGTGAGGCCTTTAACCCGCCAATAGCTGCCGTTGAGGTTGAGCCCTTTTTGGCCCTGATTTGTCGCACTATAGACTTCGCCGCGGAAGTCGAGAATCGGCGACTCGCCCGGATATGCCAGCAGACTATACGGGTTCGCCGCCGTGCCACTCTTCCCCGCGCTGATATTCACGGTCGAGTTGAGATTATACGTGCCGCCGCGCACATAGATTGTGTCGCCCGCCACCGCCGTGTTGATCGCGGTCGAGAATGACGTGAACGGGTGGTCGATCGAGCCGTTGGCCGTGCCGCTCGTCGTCGGCGCAACGTACCAGGTGTTCGCGGCGTCACTCGCGCTTCCGCAAAACACAACGAAAATGATAGCGAGCGCGCGGCTCGCAACTCGCCGGACGTGCATGACTCGGTTCCGCCTGAGGAGTGGCACTTTGCCCGAAATGCACTTGCATTATAGCGGAGCCTACATCCGTTTTACCGCAATCGGTTGACGTTTTGACGCAACGGGCAGCGGTTTCCTGGCAGCGGGGCCGATTTGACATGTCAATCCCTCGAACTGCAAAGCAGTTCCACTCCACAGCCCAGGCTCGCCACACAGCGGCGCACCCTGGGTGACGAGATTGTGTTCTGATCGTTTACACTGAAGGCGTTAAACACAACCATTGCCGCAAGGTGTAACTCCTTCGGAGTAATCTTCGCGACGGCGATCGTTTCCCAGCGTGCGCGGCGAGCCGCGACGCTGGGCTTCGGAGTCGAACGCCTTCGGCGTTTCGATGCGACTATTTCCACGCGAATTCGAACCCAGCTCAAACCAAGTCGCCCGCTTGAATCTGCACGTAGCTTTCATAGCGGCGGACATCGATCCACCCATCGGCCACGGCATCCTTCACCGCGCAATCGGCCTCGTGCGTGTGCGTGCAATCGGGAAAACGACAGCGGCTCACGTAGGGTCGCAGTTCCCGAAAGAACCCGGCGACTTCTTCGGGAATGACATCCCACAACTGGAACTGACGGATGCCGGGCGTGTCGACGACATATCCGCCAAAGGAAAGCGGAATGAGCTCAGCCGTCGTCGTCGTGTGACGGCCCTTCTGCGTTTCTTCGCTCACGGTTTGCACGCGAAGTTCCAGGCCGGCTTCAACAGCATTCAATAAGGACGACTTTCCCACGCCGCTCTGGCCGGAGACCACGCTCTCACGGTTTGCCAACTGCGCACGCAGGCGATCGACACCGAACCCGGTCGCGGCCGACACAAACAAGACTTCGTAGCCCAGCTGAGCATACACTCCGGTGAGCGGCATCAAATCTGCCGGCTCGATGAGGTCGATCTTGTTGATGCAGATGACCGGACGGATGCCCGTCTTCTCCGCAGTCACAAGCAATCGATCAATGAGATTCGGCTTGATCCGCGGTTCGGCCGCGCTCGTCACGATGATCAGTTGGTCCACATTGGCCACGAGCACATGCTGCCGCCCGCGACTCGTGCGGCTGACGATGCCCCGCCGCGGCTCGACGCGCTCGATAATGCCTTCGTTCGCCCCCTCGGGCCGAAACCAAACGATGTCGCCGGCCGCGACGACATGCCGCTGGTCGGTTGAGAGCGTTTTGAGCAACCGCCGCGTCGCGCACTGAAACTCGGCGCCGTGGTCGTCGCGAACGAGGCTGATCAGCCCCTGCACGCGCAACACCCGGCCCAGGCGGCAAATCGTGCGATCGATATCCGGCAACACCATCGTGCCGGAATCACCTTCGACAATCTCGGCGCCCGCAACCGTGCGCTTGCGACTGATATCGCCTTTGCCGCTTACCCGCTCGTCGCGAGGATGATCAACCTCCGGCGAGTCGTCATCGGCGAATTGCTCGACTCGAATCTTGTCGCGCGCCCGAACGACGCGGTTCTTGCGAAAGTCGGCGCGATACTTGCGCTTTTTAGACATGGAGAAGAGTGAGTTGTGAGGATCGAGGAGCGAGAGCCAATGCAGCCAATTGAGTCTTCCAACCTATATTCGACTCGCTCCTCATTCCTCGTTCCTCGCTCCTCATTCGTCACACCGGATCATCCGGCAACTCGATCTGACCGGCTTTATTATTCGTCGGATCGTATCGCTTCGTCGTGCTGGGGTCGCGGCCGATGCGATCGCGGCCGATATCGCGGTGATTCAACCCGGCCCGCGCGAGCAGCGACTCGCGCATCACTTCCTGCGAAAGATTATCCGATGGCGGCGGGCCGACAGCGCCCAGTTCAATCGGATCGTATTCGACCCGATACCTATGCTTCGATACCGATAACTCATCGCCCGGATCGAGCCGCTTTTGATCCTGAATCCGAACTCCGTTAATCTTGATGCCGTTTTTACTCTGCAAGTCGCGCACATACCAATAGCCGCCGTCGCAGACCAATTGGCAATGATGCGCCGACACGTTCGCGAACCGTAGCACGATGTCGCAACTTTCGCGGCGGCCGATGAGCAGCTTTTGCTTCTGCTTCGGGTTGGGCAGCGGAATCGGATCACCGCCGCCAAGTGGAATTAGGGTACCATACATAATGACGCTCACTTGCAACTGGCTGAGAATGGAATTTATGATGCCTCGAGCCAAACAAGACCGATACCGTTAACTCTACGTAGCTACCCAATTGGCGTCAACCAAACGACTTACGACACGCGAAGTTCATGCCGATGACCCCCGCCTCGCGTGGCGCGCGGCTGGCCTGCCGTACTTTGCCTGCAACTATTATCTTCGCCAGCTCTTTGGCCGCCGGGTGCAAAAAGTTAGCGTTGATGCCGGTTTTACGTGCCCCAATGTCGACGGCACCGTCGCCACCGGCGGCTGCACCTTCTGCGACAACCGCAGCTTCAGCCCGAGTCGACGCCTCCCGCGCACCAGCATCCGCGGGCAGATCGACGAGAGCATCAAGCGGATGCGGCTACGTTACCGCAAGTGCCACGACTACTTGGCTTATTTCCAGCCGGCCACAAATACCTATGGGTCGGTGGAAAAACTACGCCGCGTTTACTCGGAAGCTCTTTCGCACCCGCAAGTGCTGGGCCTCGTCATCGGCACGCGTCCCGATTGCGTGCCGAACGAAGTGCTCGACCTCATCGAAGAATTCGCGCAATCGCCCACTGCCAGTTGCAAACGCGAGACCACGGCGAACACGAATCCCCCTCTCCCCTTGGGAGAGGGCCGGGGTGAGGGCGACGCACCAGAAACCAATACACACTCACCCTACCCTCTCCCAAAGGGAGAGGGAATCAGCGCACCAACCTACGTGGCCGTTGAATACGGCATGCAAACCATGCATGACCGCTCGCTCGATTGGATGAACCGCGGACATCACCACGCCGCGATGATCGACGCGGTCGAGCACAGCCGCGGCCGCGGGTTCGAAATTGGCGCCCACATCATGCTCGGCCTGCCCGGCGAAGCGCACGATGATATGATGGCCACCGCCCGCGAAGTCGCCCGCCTCGGCATTGACTCCGTGAAGATCCACAATCTCTACTGCGTGAAAGGCACACCACTCGCCGACCAGGTCGCCCGCGGCGAAGTGCGACTCATGCAACGGGCCGAGTACGTCGAGACGCTCGTCGACTTCATCGAGCTCCTGCCGCCCACGATGATCGTCGACCGCATCAGCGGCGACGCCCCTCCTGACTACTTCATCGGCCCCACCTGGTGCCTAGATAAATCGGCCGTGCGAAACGCCGTGCTCGCAGAGTTTACGCGGCGCGGGTCGTGGCAAGGAAAAACACTCGGCTTTGAATAACCATTCCCCCAATTCAATCAGCATGTTCTACAGCAAACGATTATGATCGATGGGCTCGCAATCACCGTCCTGTGCGTCTTGGCTGCGTGCAGCTACGGCATCTTCCACGATCAAATCACGGCACGCGTTTGCATTGAATATTTCACGATCGGTCATCCGCAAATCCTGAAAATGCCCACGGCATCGCCCACGTTGCTGGGGCTTGTTTGGGGAATCATCGCCACTTGGTGGGTGGGCTTCGGTCTCGGCATTCCATTGGCAATCGCGGCACGGTTCGGTAGCCGTCCCAAGAAGGCGGCTCGCGATGTCGTCATTCCGCTTCTCGTGTTGCTGGCCGTCGCCGCGGCGCTTGCCGCCATTGCCGGCGTGATTGGATACTTAATGGCAACGGCTGGATGGATACAACTATATGGATCATTGGCCGCGCGAGTGCCGGCCGATAAACATTCAGCGTTCATCGCCGACCTGTTTGCACACAACGTGAGCTATTTAGTCGGAACAGTCGGCGGCGTCGCTGTAATTGTGAGAACATGGCGCTCGCGTCAGTGCCCTTAGCCGTCACTCACGTGACGCAAAGTCATACTCACAGGTGCGACCCACCACCCGGATGCCGCACGCGCAAAAAATGCGTCCGCTTGTTCATCGGCAGCGCCAGCAACCGGCGAATCTGCTCAGTGAGCGCCCGATCACTTTCCTTCTTCAGCGCCGACTCACGCGGCAGCCTACGCTTCTTTTTCTTTTTGCTCATGGCCGCACTGCTCGACAAATCGGGCTGGAGTGCAAATCGCGATTCCACGAAACGGACTCAAAACGAGTAGATCATTATCGCCAGTTACAACGTGGGTCGCTCCACCAGACACCGCCAACTCCAAGAACTTATTGTCCATTTCGTCGCGACAAGCAACAATTCGCTCGGAAACCTCCACAATTTCCGATTGCTGCACAAGCGCGCCGAGAAACTCCAGTCGCAGACCTTCCGAAATGTATCGATTAAAGCCAGGCCGCCGGAGCACTTCCTCCAATTCTTCCAGCGTCGCGATCGATTGCAGCAAGCGGCCGCGGTCGAGTGCATGGTCGATGGCGCCACGCGGAACTGAATTTGGCAACAACGCCGCGCTTACCACGACGCTGGTGTCGATCACAACTCGAAGCTCAGGCATCGTGCAACATCGAATTGAGTTTTTCGGGCGTTAACCCCTGTGCAGCTGCTTTGGCACCCATCTCGTCCATGATGATCTTGAGTGACCTCGACGGTGTTGCCACAATCTCGCGTAGGCGCAGGTTCAGCAACAACTGCAGCTTTTGCTTATCTTCGTTGGATGCCGCCGCGTAGGCCTCCGCGGCATCGGCATCTACCTCGATCGAAATGGTTGAAGTGCTCATATATTTCTTGGACTTTCGCGAACGCTTGCAGGATTAGCACCTCTATTATAGCGGCCGATCCTACTGTGAACTGTGTCTTCAGCACTTATAATGACACTTCCGAAGAGGGCCGGGTGATCGCCGGTGTGGTTTTGTGGACTTGGTCCACCGAGCCGCGCGGGAGGAAAGTCCGGGCACCAGAGGACAGGGTGGTGGATAACGTCCACCGGCCGCAAGGTCAGGGAAAGTGCAACAGAAAGTAAACCGCTGAGGCTGTCGGCTGTCAGCTCTCGGCTTTCGGTAAACAGTGGGCCGGGTCGTCCTCGACCCCGGTTCTGCCCGACAGCTGATAGCCGAGAGCCGACAGCCCCAGTAAGGGTGAAACGGTGCGGTAAGAGCGCACCAGCAGGCGGGGTGACTCGCCTGGCTTGGCAAACCCCACCCGGTGCAACGCCAAACAGAGAGCATGAGCCGGTCCGGCTCGTTACGACTCTCGGGTAGGCGGCTAAAGGCGGCGAGCAATCGCCGTCGTAGAGGAATGATCGCCGGCGGCGCGCCGCAAAGCGCTCCGACACAGAACCCGGCTTACAGGCCCTCTTCGGATTTTTAGCTGGGAGCGGGGAGCACGGAGCTGGGAGTAAGGAGTTTGAGTGTCGCCACTCCCTGCTCCACGCTCCTTGCTCTCTGCTCGTCAACGAAAACGCCCCGGCGCAATGGCCGGGGCGATTGTGCTAACTGCAATGCTGGCTTCTAAATCTTAGAAGCCCGAGGCCGGGCGGAACGTGGGCTGGCTGGTGCTCATCGGCGTCGATGAGCTGCTGCCGTAGGTGCCGGTGCTGCTCAGGCTGGTGCTGCCCATGCTGCCAATGCTGCTGCTGGCAATCGGCTGCAGTGCTGGCTTCGTCAGCCGGCTCGGCGGGGCGCTCGTGCGCTCCGTCGGGATCAGGTCTTGCTCGATCACTTGCAGCAGCTTCGAGATGCACAGCTTGTTCATGCTGGTCCGCAGGTCATGAGCCTCGGTCCGCAAGTATTCGTGCATGCTCTTCGGCAGCCGCACGGTGATCACCCGGGTCGGCTCGCTTTCGGTGTCGGTGGCGTTCTTTTGTTCGCGGAGCTTCACAAGCCATTTCTGGATTTGTTCGAACTCCGGGCTCTTTTCGAAGGCGGTGAGGTCTTCGAGCCGCGTGAAGTGTCGGCGGACGATGCCGTCCACACCGAGAATCTCGCGGAAGAACGTGACCCAGTCCGGCTCAGAATTGAAGAGCTGGCTGGCGGTTTGCAGGATTTGTTGGTACTTCTCCGTCGATTGGGTAAGCACGGCGAATGTCTCCTTCCAGGTCGTGCGGAATGCAAGAGGCCCATCGGCCCACGAATCGGGGTCGTTATGTAGTGGCATTTTCAAACGACGGCAAGTGCAGTCATGCATGTCCTTGCATTGCTTGCACTTACGCTAGCAGCTGGCAAATGCCTATAACCGGGCAGTCATTGCTTAAGAATTGAGCGGCCCTGCCGTGCTTAATTCGTAGGCAACGCTCTTTTTCCCGAATTGTGAGGTGTCCTTCCGGGCTGCTTCCCGAAAAACTTGAAAGTTTGCCAACCGAATCAACAAAAAACCGGCGACAGCTGGCAGCCAAGCCTGCTGGCACCGGCTCTTGGTAATAGCTCTGGCGAGAAGTCCAACGCGTTCGCGGGAATTGACGAACCGATGAAAACCGACCTCTCGCCGACACCGCTGGTCGTTCTTCCCCGGTCTCTGACCTCTGGCCCCTCACCCCCCCTTACGCTTTAGCCAAACTGTCGCGGACCCGCACCAGCAGATCCCGAGTCAACTTCGTCCCCTCCGGCTCGTCCGGCGTCGCCCCCTCCCATTCGATGCCCACATACCCATGGTAACCCGCATCGAGGACGATCTTCATCATCTTAAAGTAGTCGATTTCCGACTCGTTCCCGTCCTTGTCGAACACGTGGCTCTTGGCACTCACACCGTAGGCGTACGGCATCATCTCAGCCACGCCCTCGTACCGGTCGTACTGCTCCTTATCGCTGATCCGGAAGTTGCCGAAATCGGGCAGCGTGCCGCAGTTCTGGAAACCGTCGTCCCGCACTTCTTTAATCACGCCCGTCAGCCACTTGCCGTTCGACGAGATGCCGCCGTGGTTCTCGACGATGACATTAATATCGTGCTTCTTGCCGAACTCGCTCAGCCGCCGCAGGCCATCGACCGCCAGCTTGTGCTGCTCCTGCGGCTTCCCTTCCGACCGGGCATTCACGCGAATCGAATGGCCGCCAAGGACCTTCGCCGCTTCCACCCACTTGTAGTGATTCTCGACCGCCTTCGTTCGCTTGGCCGCATCCGGGTCGCCGAGATTACCCTCACTGTCGCACATGATGAGGCCGGTCTTCACGCCGTGGTCGTCGCACCGCTTGATGATCTCCTTCAGGTACTTGCCGTCGTTGGCCTTGTCCATGAAGAACTGGTTCACCCATTCGACGCAGTCGATATCGTAATCCCGTTTGGCGACGACCGGGAAATCGAGGTTGTCCATCTTCTTGGCGAACAGCGCCTTGTGGAAAGACCATTCGGCCAACGAAATCTTGAACAACGGCTCCGCTTTCTTGGCAGGTGCAGCGAGGGCTGCCGAGTGCGGCAACGAGCTAAGTCCCACGGCGGCCCCGGCTGCCGCTGTTGTCCTCAGGAAAGAACGCCGATCAAGTGAGCCGCTCATGTGCAAACCTCCGCTGTGGGGGAACGATAACGAGAAAGCTGATCTGCTCCAAGACTGACCGCACCGCGATGCCGGGAGCGCCCCAATTATGGGTGACAATCCGTGCTCAAGCAACGATTGCTGGCTCATTGCAGTCCTCTCGCTCCGCGAGAGTCGGCGTTCGCGGCGCGAAACGCCCACAAGCCCACGGCGGCAGGCACTGCAACCATTGACCGCGCAGGAGCCAGAATCGACAATCGTCGGATTCCTTTTCGCGTACCCCATTCACCACGGCGACGCGACCCGCCGTCAGCCCCCGGCTCTGCCGGGGGTTCGCAAACGGCACATTCGCGCGGTACGCGACCCCGGCACGACTGGGGCACACCATCACCAGCACTGCAATATTCGATAGCACTCCGCCACCGATAGCCCACAGCGCACAAACTAATTGACACACCGCAGCAGGAGCACACACATGGCCACCGCCACCGAAGGTCAACCCATCAAAATGCAAAACGGCAGCCTCGCCGTGCCCGATCGGCCGCTCATCCCCTTCATTGAGGGCGATGGCACCGGCCCCGATATCTGGCGCGCGAGCCAACGCGTATTCGACGCCGCTGTCGCCAAAGCCTACGGCGGCAAACGCCAGCTTGTATGGCGCGAAGTGCTCGCCGGCCAAAAGTCGTTCGACAAGACCGGCAACTGGCTGCCTGATGAAACACTCGATGCCTTCCGCGAGCTGCGCGTCGGCATCAAGGGCCCGCTCACCACGCCCGTCGGCGGCGGCATCCGCTCGCTGAACGTCGCCCTGCGTCAGATTCTCGATCTGTTCGTATGCCTGCGGCCCATACGCTATTTCCAAGGCGTGCCCAGCCCCGTCAAAGAACCGCAGCTCGTCGACATGGTCATCTTCCGCGAAAACACCGAAGACACCTACGCCGGCATCGAGTTCGCCGGCGGCTCGGCCGAGAGCCAGAAGGTTCTTGATTTTCTCGTGCGGGAGTTTCCGAAGCTTTCCGACAAAGTGCGCTTCGGCACGCAAGAGAAAATTGACGGCTGGCAACAGCAGCTGGAATCGATCGGTGCACCGAAGCGTGACCTGAAAGTCGACGTCGGCATCGGCTTCAAGCCCATGAGCTATCTCGGCACCGAACGGCTCGTCCATAGCGCGATCAGCTACGCGATCCAGAACAAACGCCAGAGCGTCACGCTCGTGCACAAAGGCAACATCATGAAGTTCACGGAAGGCGGCTTCCGCGATTGGGGCTATAAAGTCGCCCGCGAAATGTTCGGCGCGGAGCCAATCGATGGCGGCCCCTGGTGCAAAATTCCCGACGGCAAACCGGGCGCGGGCATCGTGATCAAAGACGTCATCGCCGATGCCTTCCTGCAGCAGATTCTCACCCGCCCGGCCGAGTACGATGTCGTCGCCACGCCGAACCTCAATGGCGATTACATCAGCGACGCCCTCGCGGCCTGCGTGGGCGGCATCGGCATTGCGCCGGGCGCGAATATCAACTACGTCACCGGCCACGCCATCTTCGAAGCCACGCACGGCACCGCGCCGAAGTACGCCGGCCAAGACAAAGTGAACCCCGGCTCCGTGATTCTCTCCGGCGAAATGATGTTCCGCCATATGAAGTGGAACGAGGCCGCCGATCTCGTCATTCGCGGCATGGAAGGCGCGATCGCCGCGAAAACCGTCACGTACGATTTCGCCCGCATGATGCCCGCCGCCACGGAAGTCAAATGCAGCGAATTCGGCGACGCGATCGTGAAACACATGGGCTGACCGACTATTATCGTCCCAGTTGGCCTGCCTAAAATGGAGATGTTGCTCCGGCAAGTCGTTTATCTCCGGCTCGCCTGACCGCTCAGCGCGGTCCTGCTTGCGGCCAATCAATGTCCAACGGTCCTCCAGAATCGAGTTCTCATCTGTCGGCTCGGTCGCAGCCTGTGCCCGACCCCAGCGCCACCGATGCGCCGGTCGGCGACATCACCGTGATCTCCACCGCGCCGCCGCATGAAATGGGCGCCGCGACCGCGATGCTCGATCCGCGCCAACTTGGCCAGGCACTTGAAGGGCAGCAGCTCGACCATGTGCTGCTCGAGAAGTTCGTCGGCGGCGGCGGCATGGGCGCGGTGTTCCGCGCCTGGGACACGAATCTGCACCGCACCGTGGCGGTGAAAGTGCTCTCACTGCGCGCCGACGATAGCGACAGCGAACGCCGCTTTCAAACCGAAGCCCGCTCGGCCGCGCGGCTCGATCATCCGAACATCGCGCGGGCGCACTACGTGGGTGAAGACCGCGGCGTGCCCTACATTGTGTTCGAGTACATCGAGGGCACAAACGTTCGCGACCTCGTCTACAGCAATGGTCCGTTCTCACTCGGCGATGCGCTCAACATCGCGCTCCAAATCGCGGGCGCGCTCGGCCACGCCTGGGAACGCGAGGTCGTTCACCGCGACATCAAACCGTCGAACATTATTCTGACGCCCGATGGTCTCGCGAAGCTCGTCGACATGGGCCTCGCGCGGCTGGAGCATCTCGACCACGCGGAGCAGGAAAAAACCGCGACCGGCGTGACGCTCGGCACGTTCGATTACATCAGTCCCGAGCAAGCGCGCAATCCCCGCGATGCCGACATACGCAGCGACATCTACTCGCTCGGCTGCACGTTGTTCTTCATGCTGGCCGGCCGCCCGCCGTTCCTCGAGGGCAACATCGTGCAGAAGTTGCTCGCTCACCAAAGCGCGCTGCCGCCCGATATTCGCGAACTCCGGCCAGACGTACCCAACACAATTGCCAATGTCATTGGAATGATGCTCGCCAAGCGGCCGGAAGACCGTTTTCAAACGCCGCTCGATGCCGCTGTCGCACTCACCAGTTGCATCGATCAACTGGGTCTCTCGCCGCCGCCCGCCGCGCTGCCCGCCTACATCGGCACATGGTCGCCACCCTCGTTCTGGTGGCGGCGAAACGCGTTTTGGGTGGTGCCGCTGTCGCTGCTCGTAATCATCGTCGCCAGCTTGGCCGTCGCGTGGCGACGCGATGTCACCGAACCACAATTTCCAGAGCTGCGGCTGCCACGATCGTTGCCGCCGGCAAGTGTTCCATCCAAGAACGACCGAGCCACGCCTACCTCGCCACCGGCTGTTGCGCCACCTGCGTCAAGCGAGATGCATGATGCGGCAACGGGCAGCGACACTCCGAACGATCGAGCCGATTCGATTCTCGCGCATCGACTGCGGCGACCTCTTCACCAGGGGCTGATTCCCCCGGTCCAAATCTGTTAACATCCGTCCATCACGCGCCGGCGCCCCAAGGACGTTCCCATGCACGATGAATCGACGGTCCAACACGAAACCCTCTTCGGCCACCCCGTCGGCCTGTTCACGCTGTTCTTCGCCGAAATGTGGGAGCGATTTTCCTACTACGGCATGCGGGCGCTGTTGGTCTTATACATGATCAAGGGCTTCCTCAGTTACAGCGACGACAAGGCGTACGGCATCTACGGAGCATATTGCGGACTGGTCTATGTGACTGGTTTCGTCGGCGGGATGTTGGCCGACAATATCCTGGGAACGCGGCGGGCTGTTGTACTCGGCGGTTTGCTGATGGCGGCCGGCCACTTGATGATGACGGTCGAACAGACCTATGCGTTCTATGGCGCGCTCGCGCTGCTCGTCGTGGGGAACGGCTTCTTCAAACCCAACATTTCGACAACGGTGGGAACGTTGTATCCGCCCGGCAGCCCGAAAAAGGACAGCGGCTTCACGATCTTCTACATGGGGATCAACCTCGGCGCCGCGCTGTCGCCGATCCTGTGCGCGTACCTGGCTGATCGATATGGTTGGCACTACGGATTTGGACTCGCGACAATCGGAATGCTGATCGGCTTAGCTGTGTTTGTCGCGCCGATTCGAATTACGCAAGTGCTTATTTTATCGGGAGCAGTGGCGACGGGCATCGGAATGTTGGTTGCTCAGAAAAGCACGGCGGAATTGCTGGTCAATTCCTTTGTGGCCCTCGCCCTTTTGACGGCCGGAATCATCGCCTTCGTCGCGCTGGGGCGCGGCGGCTTGCCGGCCACCGTCGGCGGTCCGCCTGATGTTAATCGTCTGCGAAGCAAAGTTGGCCCCCTGCGACTCGACGTTTTTATCTATGTCGCCGCTTTGCTCAGTGTGCCCCTGTTCGCGCTCCTTTTGCAGCGAGACTCCCTGTCGCAACAAATGCTGTACGGCTCTGGAGTCGTAGCGCTCGCGTACTTACTGTTCGATGTGGCGCGACGAACAAAGGTCGAGCGCCAGCGGATGTTTGTGATCATCATTCTGGCATTCTTTTCGGTCGTATTTTGGGCGAGTTTCGAGCAGGCCGGCAGTTCGATGGGGAATTTCGCAGATCGCAACGTCGACCGCGTACCAGAAGAAAACACGGTAACTCAGAGCGACGTCGGTACAACACTGCACTTTCGTATCACGGCTCCCCACGGTGCAGACGGAATCACACCTCTGCCGCGGCTTACTCAGGAACAATTGGGCAAGCAGAATGACGATCCCTCGATGAGCCAAAGAGTGGCCGAAGCCATGCGGCTGGTAAACGCATCTAAGCCGGCGGAGAAGCAACTCTCGCAGAAAGAGTTGGATGACTTCATCGACCGTACGACCAGCTCAAAGACACTCGTCCTGACGGGACTGGATTCGCTCCGCGACGCAGCGAGTTTGAAAAACGCGCCCCCATCGCTGACAACCTTAGATTGGAAAGTTGCGCCGGACAACGTCGGAATGGGGATCGGCGGCAACGAGGTCGCCACACCGGCGCTTCAATCCGCCAATGCAATTTACATTCTTATATTCGGCTTGGTCTTCACAGCGTTGTGGTCGTTCTTGGCAGCCCGCGGCCTGGAGCCGAGCATTCCGGTAAAGTTCGCATTAGCACTTGTGCAGCTCGGCCTCGGATTCGGTGTGTTGTGGTATGCCAGTTATTATGCTGCCGACGAGCGCGGCATGGTTGCGCTTCCCTGGCTACTTTTCGCGATCCTGTTGCACACGACCGGCGAGCTATGTACATCACCAATTGGCTTGTCGATGGTCTCAAACCTGGCGCCGCGGGTGCTCGTGAGCACCGTGATGGGCGCCTGGTGGGTGAGCATGGGGATCGCCAATGCGCTCTCGTCGGTCATTGCATCTTTTACCGGCATCGAAGGCGAAGCTGCGAGCGGGCCTCAAGTCATCCCCGTGCCCCGGCAAACGTTGCCTGTCTACGCGGATGTCTTTGGAAAAATCGCGCTCATGGCATTTGCCGCCGCGGTGATTTGCTTCCTCTTATCACCGCTGCTGACTCGCTGGATGCATTTGGACGCGGAAGAGCAGGCATAAATCGCGGCGATCGATTGTCGCTCTCTCGCTCCGCGAGAGGGATTTGCATCTCGCGGAGCGAGATGCCTGCAAACGTCGCCGTATACTTCATCGTCACCAAATTGCTTGACATTTCACTCGATTCATGGTTTCTTGTTAGGGGTCGAGTCGCCCCGGCTCGCGCCAATCGCTGCGTTCGCACACCGCTGGAAGGTTGCGACGCGAACGCCCTACCCCACCCCAAACTTTCCCGCCGCTTCACCCCCCCGAGGTTCGACAATGCGCTATCGCTGTTTGTTGATCGCCGCCGCCGTAGTCATCGCCTTCGGCGTTACTCGCCCGGCCAGCGCTATCCTGCCGTTCTATAACCAATTCAAGAAAGACTTCTTGGACGATCACCCGGACAAGAAATTCGTCGAAGAAGTAACGTCTGGCCAAAACAAGTGCCTCATCTGCCACCAAGGCACCAAGAGCAAGAAGAACAAGAACGCGTTCGGGGTCGAAGTCGGCAAATTGCTCGACAAGAAGAAGGACGCGAAGGACACCGAGAAAATTTCCGCGTCGCTCAAGAAGGCGCTCGCCGCCCACGTCGACCCGAAGGATGAGAAGAGCGATACCTACATGGATCGCATCAAGGCCAGCAAATGGCCCGGCGGCAACCTCGAAGACCTGAAGAAAGAGCCGAAGGATTCGAAGGAATCCGAAGGCGACGAGAAGAAGTAACGAGACTCAGTCTCACAGCTCAAATCTTCTGTAATAACACGTGTGGCCGGTTGCGAGTGCGGAAAGCAACGCAACCGGCTTTTCATTTTGTCGAATGACCTGCCCGTCGCTGCATTCGCAAGAATTCAGACTTGATGACTCCAACAATTTGCTTTTCCTTGGCGTCCTTCGCGTCTTGGTGGTTCAATTCGGTCGGTCACTCTCAGCTAAGTTCTATCCGAATCGTCGTTTCAAAGGACGCGCCCGGCTCGAGCAGTTGCAGACCCGTCTCGTGCCCTTCGGCCGAAAGCCGAATCGCATCCGGCACGCAGGTGTACGGCTCCAAGCAAATCGCCTCGCGATGCCCCGGCGTGTACACGACACACTGCGTGAATGCCGTGTCAAACGATTGAGTCAGCGTCCGTCCGCTCGCGGGGTCAACCAACTTCGTTTCGATCAGCCCCTCCTTCACCGGCCGGAGCTTCGTGAATACGGTATCGAACTGGCTGTCTTTGAGCGCCCGTCCGCGAAGTAGATTCTGGTGCGCCGCCACGGGGAGCACGCGGCCGGTCGGAATCATATTCTCCAATTCCCAAAACGCTTCCGCCGGCACTGTCACAACCGTTTCGCCCGCACTCCCACCTTCAGCTAACGGCAAGCGAAAGTAGGCGTGGGTCGCAAACCCGCACGGCAATACACGATCGCTCGGGTTGTCATAACGAATTTCACTTAGCAACTTACCGCCGCGCACTTCGTACGATACCCGAATCCGAAAATCCGCCGGCCAATGTTCGAGTATCGCCGGATTATCCACCGACGCCTGAAACTCGCCAACAACTCGTTCCGTCTGCCGCTCCACCACGCGCCACGGCCGATTGAGCACGAACCCATGGATTGCATTGCCCAACCCATCGCCCGGTTCGAGCTGATACTCGCGGCCGCGGAACTCATATCGCGCCCCGCCAATGCGGCCGGCAAAGGGAAATAGCAGCGGAATCCCACTCCCGGATGGCCGCTCGCTGCCGCTTTCAATCGCCGGCGCTGCCCACAACATCTCACGCGGTCCATCCGCGAGCGCTGGCCGCCAGCTGAAGCAGTTGAAACCTTGGCTCACCAGCACCCGCCCCGCCGATCCGCTGGCCTGATCGACAATTTCAATTATTTCCGCCGCCATCGCGAAAGCACCCTTTGTCCGTTGTCGCTAGTCCGCACGTCGTTGTAGAATATGAAGCCGACCAAGACAACCGGCCGCGCCGCCGATACAGCAGGCGCGGCACGATGCATCGATGCTTACCGATATCGCATATTAGCATCCCGGGCGATTAGCTCAGTTGGTTAGAGCGTCTGGTTTACACCCAGAAGGTCGCAGGTTCGAGTCCTGCATCGCCCACTCTCACACTCCTTCTTTGCTTGCCTCGACCAGATGGCTGTCGCTCAGGTGGAGCGAACTTCCCGCTTGGCTCCAGCGTGGAATGAACTTGGGGACGCGCCGGCGATACGTTTCGTATTGCTCGCCGAAGTGGGCGACCAGGTCGCGCTCTTCCAGCACCGTGGCGAGGACCATGTAGATTGTGAGCAGCGTCGCGAAGAGCAAGTGGCCGACGGTCATCGTCGGGATTGCCCAGAACGCGACTCCCCAGCCGATGTACAGGGGATGCCTCACGTGCTTGTAGATCGACGGCACGCGGAATGGCAGTGCGCGATACATCTCGCCCCGCAGGTACAGCCACACCTGGCGAGTTCCGAGCAAGTCGAAGTGGCTGATGAGAAACGTCACTGCTGGAACAAGCAGCCACCCCAAGGCAAACAGGCACCACAGCGCTGCACGTAGCCACGGCTGCTCAGCATGCCACATCAGTTTATCGATTCCGCGCCATTGCCACATCAAGATCGCGGTGACCATGCACGATGCCAGCACATAGGTACTCCGCTCGATCGGTTCCGGAACGAACCGCGTCCACACCCGCTTAAACTCGGGCCGGGCCATGATTGAATGCTGAGCTGCAAACAATGCCAGCAGCAGGATGTCGACAGCGACCGCGGCAGGTACCGAACCACCTGCAGGCGAATCGATGGTCTTCGGCACCGCGAAATCGCCGACGAACCCCGCCATATACGCAAATAGCAGCAAGAACATGACGTGGCATGCCGCCCCGTACAAGAAAAACAACCAGCGTCGCATGGAAACCTCGAAATGGCCCTAAAACGGGGAAATACCCCGAGTCACGGTAGTCAGTTAGCTCTTACGGGTTACATTATCGGGTGTTACCGGCTCGCGAATAGTTGACTCGTGGTACACCTGCCACGCGTTGGTTAATCGCAATCGATTCATGTGACGGTGTTATGGCAAAACCCTCGACAAAACAGCGACTCATTGATGCTGCCGGCCGCCGCTTTTATCGCGATGGCTTTCGCAACGTGGGCATCGACCAAATTCTCGCCGATGTCGGCATTAGCAAGACCGCCTTCTACAAGCACTTCGAGTCGAAAGACGACCTGATGCTCGCGGCTCTCGAAGACCACCATCGCGAAATGGAAGCGGTCTTCCGCGCCATGCTGCTCGAGCGCGGCGGCGACTCGCCGCTCGGCCAGCTGCATGCGCTCCTCGACGTGGTCGAGCACTTCATCGAGACTGACGACTTTCAAGGCTGCATCTTCGTGAACGCAGCCATCGAATTTCCCCTTCTGCACGAACCAGCCCATCGAGCTGCTGCACAAAGCAAACAGACGATTGAAGACCTGGTTTGCAGCATCGCCATCGACGCAGGTGCTTCGGATCCGCGCCGCTTGGCACGCGAGCTGTGCCTCATCATGGAAGGCGCGTACGTAACGCGGCACGTTTCGGGAACGAAAGGGATCGCTGATGTTGCGCGCCGCGTGGCGGCCCTCGTGATCAACGCGGCTTGCCCCGCGAACGCGGTTCACCAAGCGGTGTGCTGAATTCGAGTTCTCGGGAGGTATGGTTTGGCGTCGCGTGGATCGGCGGCATTGTGGAGAGCCATCGTCGGTGGCCGCGAGACTGATCGGGTTCTTGCCGCGGCGAGCCAGCGCGTCGAACGGATGTTGGAATTTTGCGACTCCGGGTCAAACGCATTTTCTATTGCAGAACTCGGGGAGTTTGGCGCCTCGCGGCGGATGGATGGCAGCTCGTCGCGATGATGTAAGTGATTCGTGGCATTTGACTTTGGATGGAATTGACGTCCGGCATGGTTTGGGTGTGAGTTGCAAAATCCGGTGAATTTTGCGAACGGCACGGGGGCTTGGTGACGGGTAAGTTAATCATTAGTGTTACGAGGAATTTGCGCCATGAGCGCGCAGCGTTAGCGCTACCGTCGACAAGCAGCAGTGGCGCCAGACCAAACAAAGTTTGGCTGCCGTCGATTCGTTATGTGAACATATAAACACTATAGCGGATTGGGCGGGAACTGCAAGCAAGAAATGTGGCCGCGGGGCGGTTTCGGCGGTGATGGGAGAACGACGGGGACACTAAACGGTCGTGCATTCATTCGCGAGCGCGCGGCGCGGGATTGCGCTGGTTGGCTGATGCTCGACCAACCCATCGAGCTTACGATGAGACTGGGTCTTGCTCATGCATGGCAGTAAGGCGTTGGACAATTTATACAGCCACTTCATGCACGGCCTATGAAAACGCACTGGTGAAGACAGTGGTGCTCGGGCAAAGAACTTGCTGTGAAAGGAGTGGTTTGGGAGCTTTTGTTGTGGGATGACGAACAAGCCTTCGGTCGGAAGACGCACTCGCCGCGGCGAGTGGCACCCATTCCTTGCAGTTGGCTCGTGAAAAAAGAGGGGGCGCCCACGCCAGCGGATAGCGGGAGCGCCCCTGGGGCGCGGAGGAGATCGAGTGATAGGGGTCAGTGGTCAGGGCGTCAGGGGCGAACGCAAGGCACCCACACCCCGGCCCTCTCCCGGAGGGAGAGGGAGTTTCATCTGTTACTTCACACGGCGGCGGCGGTTTCTAGTTGCCGGGCCAGTCGCTTGCGGGCGACGTGGAGGCGGCGCTTGATGGTGCCGATGGGGGCGGCGAACGAATTGCTCATTTCGGCGAGCGATTCGCCTCGCACGTAAAACGCTTCCAGCGTGTTCCGGTCGAGGTCGCCGAGCCGCGCGAGGCCACCGCGAACTTGCCGCGCTCGCTCGTTCGCGAGGATCGCATCGAGCGGCGTGGACGATTCGAAGCAGGTCGCTTCGAGCGCTTGCGGTTCGGTCGTCACGACCGGGGCGCGCCGCACCTGGCGGTTGATGGCCATCCGCACGGTGATCGACCGTAACCAACCGGCGAACGCAGCCGGCACCTTCAGCTGTTCCAGCTTCTGCATCGCCTTGACGAACACTTCCTGGCACAGCTCTTGGGCTTCGCTGTGGTTGCCGAGCCGGCGAACGGCGATCGAGTAGACCATCGGTTCGAACCGCGTGGCGAGTTCGCCGAAGGCTTCGCGGTCGCCGGCCTGCGCGGCGACCACGAGGTACTCGAGTGTGGTGTCTTCTTCAGTTTCCGAGGCAAAGAGGGTGGCGGACATGGTTCTCTCGACTTTCGTGATCGATCGCCGAGCGGCTCGGGCGATCGGGGAAATGCGTAACCAGAAGCACTCGACCCGGTGAGTGGAGAACGCGCGGCAGTGTGCCCGTGCGTCAGCACCCAGAGGGCTGGCTCAGTCGGCGGCGGATCTTGTTTGCTGAGTTATCGGGGTCGCCCGTGCGACCTCGGTCCTCAGCAGACGCCGACTGTGCCGGGGTCTACTACGACGCCCGACAACCAGCGCTCTTGG
Source organism: Pirellulales bacterium (assembly GCA_046349975.1). Classification (GTDB taxonomy): domain Bacteria; phylum Planctomycetota; class Planctomycetia; order Pirellulales; family Lacipirellulaceae; genus JABDGM01. Next base: position 21,128 of record JAXMBH010000009.1, on the reverse strand, counting down.
CGCTGTTGCGGTTGGCGACGCGTGCCGTACGTCGGACACGTCGCCGGCGTCATATCGCCAAACATGGCGAAAGCCCCGGCAGCGCCACGCAATGCGTGGCGCCAACTGGCGAGCAACGAAAGATGGCGCGCGTAACTCTTAAGACTGCGCAGCATCGTACGACGCTTACCTTCGACGTTCGTGACAATCGCCTGGCCGCAATTAATGGAGCCAAGAATCGTGCTGTCGAAGTTAATGAAAGACATCGTAGCCTCACTGCGCTCGCGCGCCGGTTCAAAGAAAACCTGACCAAATATAAGCGGCTTGCGGGAACCCGACCGCCTCTAGCGGAGGGGCGTCGCACGCCACGGATTACGTAAGTTTTACCGGGATTAACGACCCCGGCGGCCTCTTCAAGCTTCTCACGGTTCCGGAGTGAAGTCAAGCAAAGCTGCCGGAGGCTGGGGTCGGAAGACCCGAGACTAACGTGAACCTGCGGCGAAAATTGCTAGGCAACCTGGCGGATCCGCCCCTAAGACACCCTGTTCGGCAGCTTGGTTCGCCGTTTATTGGAAAAAAGTAGAAAAATCAGAATGGCCGGGAAAAAGCGAACGTTGCGGACGGAATGGGGCGGGAATATCGTGGGGTGTGATGGTGATTTAGGCCTAGTTGACAAAGCTGGATGAAATGGAAGGCGCCACACGGATTCGGTCTAAAGCTGTCAAAGCCAGCTAAAGATTTTGCGATGCTCTTGTTTTGTAGCAGGCACACTCCGTGTGCCGCAGCGGCACTCACTTCGAGCTTCCATTTGTAATCCATCGCAACGTACATTCCACATTCCGCGACGGCACGCGGAGCGTGCCTGCTACGAACAAAAACAGCCCCGGGCGACGGTGCATATTGCACTTTCGCCCAGGGCTGTTCGCTGTAACGCTTGCCTCCAAGCGTTACCCTACCAGCGCTTTACAATCGTTATTGCCGCTGCGTGCCCGAGGAAGACGAACGTTCGGCTTGGCTATTGTCATTGCTGCCGGAACGGGTGCCGGCGGTCGCGTTACTGCCCTTTTCGCCTTCGAGTTGTTTCATTAACTCTTTCGCGCGATCGAGATGCTGCTGGACCGTGGGCTGCGCGGCCTGCGCGATTTGGGCGAGTTGGCCTTGCGAGCTCTTTCCAATCACTTCGAGCGCGGCAACGGCATGCATATGCGCGCCGACCGCATTGCCGATGTAGCACTTGTCGAACTCAGCGCCCTCTTTTTGCTGAAGTTCGTCCTTCGCCATCTGCTGGCAGCGTTGAGCGATCTGTTGCTCGATCTGGCCGATGTGGCTGACCGCGCCGCTGTCGCCCGCAGTGGTGGCCGTCAACGAGCGTGTTGAATCAGCAGCCTCGGTTGCCGCGGCTGAGCCGGCGGTCCCACTTTGGGCTGTCGTGCGACTGGCACCCGATGAGCCCGGCAGGTCGCCGCTCGTGCGATTGGCGTTGTTTGATTCAGTGCCAGTGGCCGCACCCGGAGCTGCGCTGCTGGAGTCGTTGTTGGAATTGGTCGAGGTCGAACTCGAGGCTTCGCTCGACCTATTGTGCGTGGCACCGGCCTGCGTACCGGCAACTTGCTGTAGCTGCTCGATCATCTGGCGATGATCTTTGATCATCTGCTGGGCAAATTGTTTGACTTCCGGATTCTGAGCTTTCTGCTGAGCGATTTCGCTCAACTCCACCTCGCCTTGATTGTGTGTCAGCAGACAATTGGCGAAGAATTTATCCGACTCTTGGCTCGCGCCAGCGGCGTTCGCCTGCGGGCCGCGGAAATTGGCGCTGTACTGGCGAGCGGTTGTCGAGCGGCCCGATTGTGCGCGATCAATTTGCGGGGCGGCGGAGTTGTTCGTAGCGCGTGATTCGCTTGAACCTGGCAGGTTTCCTTGGGTCGACTGCGCGGTGCCGACGGTGTTCGCTGCCGGGCTTTGCGACTGCCCTGTTTTGAAGTCTGAACTGCCACGAGTGCCGGCTGATTGTTGTGCCACGACCGTGCCCAGCGGCAGCGAGCACAGACCGATCGCGATGGCGCCAATACTTACTCGAAACAATGCGGACATAGTGTCACTCCTTCAGTTTTATTTGAGGGTCCGCGTGCATACGGGTAGCACGCTGCTACCCTGATCGCGATAACCGAAAGCAAAGGGAGTGCCGCGTCCGCGGTGCGCGCATGAACGATCTGCGTTCAGCGTCATAGCGACAGATCGCGATGTGAATAATACGAAGGGCGGGCGAGATTATGGCTTGCGACCGCGGCCGTTGGCCGGGTTGTTCGGATCGAGGCCGGCGCCCATCATCCGCATGCGATCGCCCATTTTTGCACCGAAGGCTTGGAATTCGCGGGCATCGATGAAATTATCGTGGTTGAGGTCGGCGGCGCTCATGGAGCGGGCCATCTGCGGCGGCAGTTCGTTGGGCGATAACTTGCCGTCGCCGTTCGCGTCGTATCGCAAGAAGAACCCCATTGCGTCGTTGTTGCCGCCGCGGCCGCCTGGGCCGGCGTTGCCGAGGCCATTGAGCGCGCCGGCGGCGGCATTCATGGCGTTTTGGTTGTTCACGAACAGCTGAAGTTCGGTGCGATCGATGAAGCCGTCGTTATTCGCGTCGGCATTTTGCAGCATCTGTTTTTCGTTGTCGTTGAGCTCGTTCGGCGCGAGTTTGCCGTCTTTGTTCTTGTCTTTGGCAAGGATGCGGTCCATCCACTGCGTCGCTTCAGCACTCGCGTTCGAGTTCGCGGCAGCAGGTCCGCCAGCCACTGCTGCACCGAGGCTGCATTCGGCGCGCGTGATGTTGCCATCGTTGTCGGCATCGAGCTTCTTCAGTGCGGTAATGGCCTTCTTCAACTCGGTCTTCGAGATCGTGCCGTCGCCGTCGGTGTCGAGCGCAGCGAAGAGTGCGTCGGAAGCGCCAGCCTGCGCACCTGGCGGGTTGGCGTTCGGGTCGGCCGGAATGGGATCGGCTGATTTGTTTTCAGGCTTCGTGTCGTCGCTGGCGGGCGGCGTCGGACGAAGTCGATCGCCGAACTGAGCGAAGACCGGTGTGGCAGAGAGCACTACGACCAATGCGCAAATGAACGACTTCATCTCGATGTTCCTTTTGCCCGAAACGGTTGTGGGAAGCGATGCCAGCAATCACGGATCGCCAGCACGCAGCGCAGGCTGGCTCTTACGAAGCCTCCTGCATTGTACCCACGATGTCCCAGCGTGATAGAACCCGGTGTCTTGAATCGCCGGGCTTACGGCGGCTAGGGCGGGCGATCGGCCTCCGTCATGAAAGCAAGCAGCGCCAGGAATCCCAGTGAAAGGAACGTTCAGGCTGGCCAGAATTGGGCTGCTTCCGTCTATTGTCAGCGCGCGAAGGTGCGATCGTGCTTTAGTTTGTCAAGCAAAGCGTAGAGAGGCGCAATAATCCCATTGCAGCCAGCGCCGGAGAGGCGTGCGCGCGGTTCGGCGGCACCCGATGTGGTCAGCCTCGCGGCCGAGGAGGTGCAATAAAAAGCGCGCGCCGCGGCTAAGTGTATTAAGTAGCGTTCAGGCGGCTTAGGGAGCCGGGGCCTGTTGCGGCTGGCTCTTCACGGCTTCAGCTTGCTCCTGAGCGGCGGCCGCTTCGCGAGCGAGCTTGAACTCCGAGCCCGGCGGGTAGTACTGAACGTCGTCGGTCAGGTACCACGGGCTGGGGAGTGTCTGCCCTGCGACTTCAACTTGGCAACCTGTGAACAACGCGACGGCCGGCCACACCAGGACCAGTGCGATCTTCCACGCGGCCGAGAGCTTGGGTTTGGATTGGTTCATGGTTGTATCTGCCATCATGAGGGCAGAGGTTCAGGGCGAAACGCCGGACCGCCGGCTCGCTGGGCTCCACCGTACAACCGTTATCGTCTGCATAACCGGAAAAGCTTTGCGAAGTTTCAAAGTTTGTCACAAAGCGGCGGGACGAGCGGCAGCATGGCGGCAGTGCTGGCGGGATCGAAACGTCATGTGGGGTGGCTGGGGGCGAGGTTCTGCGAGCCCCCAGTGCGCTACGTCAATCGTGGTGGCCTGGGGGTTCGCTGCGCTCGACCCCAGCCACCCCTTGATTGATCTCGTGCCACTCTTAAGTCTGGAAATTGATAGAATGCAGTGGTGCGCTAGCGCGATACGAGAGAGGCCAACCGGCGGCGCGATAGCGGCCTGGGCACAGAGACAACTGGGCAGCGAGTAAGACCTGCAGATCCGGTTTCTTGCTCGTCGCTCTAGGCTCCTTGCTCCACGCTCATCAATGGGAGATCGGGCCATGCGTTCGAATGCGCGCGTTTGCGGCGTGAGTGCATTGCTGGCGTTGCTATCGGCGACGTCAACATTTGCTCAGCTGATGGATGAAATTCCGCACGCTCCATATTACGCGGCCGTGGAAGCATTTCATGGCGGCGAATATAAGACTGCGGAGCGCGAACTGCGCCGCGAGGCCCAGCGTGGCGTTCGCACCGCGCAAACGCGGTGGATCGACTCGATTTGTTACCACGCGATGCTCGGCGAGGTGTTGTACCAGGAAGGTCGCAATGCCGATGCTCTCGCCGAGTTCGATCAAGCCTGCCAGCAATTTCTGGCGTACCCAAACTGGCTGCTGCAGGTGAAGTTTCAAGCGGGGGCAAACGGGCCGCGGCCGGATCCGAGCCGCGCGCGCCGAGCGCCGCCGTGGGGGCAGAGTTCGCGGAGCTTTGTGTTGGGGCAATTTCCGAACAACGAACAAGTCCTGGTCGGCGATCTGGATGCGCAGCGCGCGTATCAGCAGGGCGGCGTGGTGCGCGAGCCGATGTTTTGGCGGGTGAATGTCGTCGAGATCATGCGGGCCACGGCGCTGGCGATTCGCCGCCGGACCGAAATCCTGGGGCCGCTCTCGCCGCAAGATTCACTTTCGAAAGAGTTGTCACTCGTGCTCGCGCGCGGCGGCCTCGCGCCCGCGAATCACTGGTCGAATGCGTGGATCGATGTGCTGCACGGCCTGGCGGAGGAAAGCGTTGGCAAATTGGATGAGGCCGAAGCGCTGCTTGGCAGGGCGCTTGTCGTGAGCGGCCAGCTCGATCATCCGCTCACGCCGACGGCGCTGCTTGAGCAAGGTCGCGTGGCGGTTCTCAAGGGCGACCAGCGGCGGGCGGCGCAGTTGTTCGCAGAGGCCGGCTTCTCGGCGTTCTATTTCGACGATTGGGATGTGCTGACCGACAGCGCGCTCCATGGTTGGATCAATCACATGGCGATGGGGGTCGGCGGCGTGTATCCGCCACTTGAGCCGATGGCGAACTGGGCGCAAACGAACCGCATGCAGCACACGGCGGTGAAGTTGCGGCTCGCGCAAGCGGAGAGCTTGCTGTGGCAGGGCCAACTAGCCGGCGCCGCGACGTTAATCGAAGACGCCGGGCGGCGCATGGGCGAAATGCGTGGCTGCGTGCCCGCGGTGCATCATTTGTATGTGCAGGCCGCGCTGTTCCTGTTGCAGGGCAAGTTGGAAGCCGGCGGCGAAGCACTGACACGGGCGCTGGCTGCGCAAGCTGGCATGTCGAAACGGAACTTTCAGATCCAGCTGACGAGCCAGCTGTATGACGCGGGCAAAGCATCGCCGCGGCTGGCAGTCGACTTCTACAAAGCGCTGCTGGCCGATCCTTCGCCGGTGGATTGGATGCGCGACCCGCTCGACTCGATGGCCGTGCTGCAGACCGATCAATCAGCGGGCTTTGAGCGCTGGTTCCTGGCGGCATTGGAGCGCAAAGACCCGGCGCTCGCACTGGAGGTTGCGGAACGGACGAAGCGGCGGCAATATTTGGCGAGCCAGCCTTTCGGCGGACGACTGCTGGCGCTGCGGGCCATCCTCGAGACACCGGTCGCTGAGCTTTCGTCGGAGGCGCTGCTCGAGCGGCAAAAGATTCTAGCGACCTTCGCAAATTACCAAACCCTCGCGGATGCCGCGCAGAAGGTTCACGATCAATTGGCGTCCAGCCCAATCATGCCGAGCACCGCGGCGGAGACCAAGTCGCTTGGACAACTTTTTGACACGTGGGGGCGGAATGTTGTCGATCGCCAAGGGATGCTGATTCAACTGGCCGTTCGTCGTTTGCCAACCGCGTCTGAGTTTCCGCCGTTTCAATCGACGGCGGATTTGCAGAAGTCGCTCGCGCCCGGCGAGGCACTCGTCGAATTTCAAACCGCGGCTGGCAACCTGTATGGTTTCGTGCTGACTTCGACCGAAACGCGTATCTGGCAGCTTCCCGAATCACGAAAGCTGCGCAACGGTTTAAGCGGCTTCTTGAAGGCGCTGGGAAATTACGGCGCCAATCGGCAAATCGCGGTCGCCGAATTGAAGGACGATGCGTGGCGAGTCACCTCGAAGCAAGCGTATGAGGCAATCTTCACCGACGCGAAGCTCGATCTCACGAAAGTGAAGGGCCTCATCATCGTGCCGGATGACTTGCTATGGTATCTGCCGTTCGAGTGCCTTACGCCGGGCGGAACAGCCGGCGAAAAGTTGCTGGCCGACTTGTTCCCCATGCGGTACGGGCCAACGGCGGCGCTCGCCGTCGCGCGGCCGCAACCGTTGCGACGCGCGCAACGCACGGCGGTCGTGGCAAACGACCTCAAGTTTGGCAGCGACAACGCGGATCGCGAGGCGCTTGTTCAGGAACTCAAGAGCGATCTGACGGGGCCGGTGGTGCTCGGCGAGTCGCTGTCGCAGCCGGCTAATTTGATGGCCGCGCTGTTTGAGCAACTCGTCGTCATGGACGATGTTGCCGCCAACGCCGAGGTGGGCGAGGCGGCGTCGATCATGCCACGCACGAAGGGCAATCGCGACGCACTCAACAATTGGGTGACGTTGCCGAGCAGCGGCCCCGAGCAGATCGTGCTTACGGGTTTTTCGACGGAAGCCGAACAGGGTTTGAAAATCTCGAAGCGTGGAGCAAAACACGCCAAGCCGGGCGGCGAAATCTTCGAGTCGCTGTGCAACTTGATGTCGGGCGGCGCCCGCACGATTCTTATAACGCGGTGGCGCACCGGCGGTCGGACGAACTTCGATCTGGTGCGAGAGTTTGCCAAGGAGTCGGCAGCCTCGGTTGCGTCCGATGCTTGGCAACGGGCGTGCCTGCTCGCGCGCGAAGCGCCGCTCGACATGTCGCGCGAGCCGCGGCTGAAGCGGTCGGACGAAACGGGCGACTTGCCTAAGGCGGATCATCCGTTCTTTTGGGCCGGATATCTGCTGGTTGATACCGGGCCACGACCGGAGGTCGTTGAGGAGCAGCCGGCAGAAAGCTCTGCGAAGGATGGCGCGGGCAAGAAAGTCATGGCGACACCGGAAGCCGCGCAGGGCGAGCCCGGAAAAGCTGAGCGAGAAAAGATGGACGACGGAGCAGGTGACCCGCTTCCGCCGCCAGATAAGGACGCGCTGAACGAGGAACAGAAGCCCGGGAAGAACGAGACAGATGGCGGGAACGACAAGGCCGAGGATGAAGTCCCGCAGAAGCAGATGGTTCGCAAGACGATACGTGAATGAGGCTGGCGCCAGCCCGGAGGGCTGGGCTATCTAGCCGAGGCGTTCCGCTGCGGAGTGATCAGTCCTTGGTTAGCAGCGCCATCGCTTGCTCGAAGTGTTGCTGGAGGCGGAGGAATTCACGTTTGTTGCCGCCCCGGTCGGGGTGTAACAGCTTCACTTTTTGGCGATAAGCATCGAGCACGTCAGCAGCAGAACAGGGCAACCGCAGGCCGAGTGCTTGAATGCAACGGGGCGTATCGCGGCGGATCCAGGCGGGTAGTTCAACGCGATAGTGCGTGATGACAACGAGCGCCCGGCGCAGCGAACGCAAGTAGGCGCGGATATCGAGCACCATGCAGATATAGCCGGCGGCGAGCACGCCAAGAATAAGTGCGATGTAGCCGAACGTGACGACCTGGTCGATGCCATCGGGCCAATTGCCTGCCTTCACCGCAATTAGAAGTTGAGGAGAGAGCGGCATCGAGAGGTCAAGGTGCAATGCGGAAGATGGCGGCCCGAGGCGTTAATACACAAGTGTAGTCGGCGGCGGGGCGGCGTCAATGAATGTGGGCCGGCGCCGGCTGGCACGCGACTGGAATTCTTGCGATTTCAGCTGCTGGGGCTGCGCTACCCTGAGATCTACGCGATTTTGTCGAGGAGCTGTTTGAGCTGATCGACGCGCTCGCGGTTCGAATAGCTGAGTGCGGCCATCGCCCCTTGCTGCAGAATCTGCCCTTGCACGAGGTTCGCTGTCTCGGCGGCGAAATCGACGTCTTCGATCATGCTGATCGTTTGCGTCGTGATGACAACCTGGTCTTGGTAGATCCGTTCGAACGTGGCGAGATGCGTATGTTCGTATGCGGCCAATTCAGTGCGCTGTTGCAGCACGGCGTCGGACTTTTCTTCGATCACCGCTGCGGATGCGGCGTCGGCCGGGAGCAGCGCCTGCAGCGTGTTGGAATCAATCGAAACGACATCGTTGGTATTCGTGAGCTTGGCGACGCGGTTGACGGCGTCGGCCGCGAGGTCGATTTCACTTTCGAGAGCAGAACGCTGTTCGGCCGTGATGAACCCGTCGGCGGCGTCTTCGATGCGGCCGCGCAGGTCCAAGAGCGCCGTCTGAATGTTAGCGAGGCCCGATTGCTGCACGTGGCTTTGTTGCCGCTCGCGCGAAATGCCCTTCAGTTTCGTATTCAGGTCCTGCAATTCCTTGCGCAGTTCTGCGACGGCGACGAAGCCGGCGGGATCGTCTTTCGGGCGGTTGATGCGTTTGCCCGTGGAAAGACGCTCAATCGAGGCGTTAACCCGATCGGAGTTCTGTTCGTAATTTCGCCAGAGTGCGTGATCAACGCCACGCGCTCCGACGGTAAGTGCGGTCATGGCGGACAACGGCAATCGGGGAGCGTTCGGGGGACTGAGATCGTTTCGCGCGGTTCGATAGTGATTACGTCGGCATGACGTGCTTGGTCTGAATTGCTGAAGGACCGCCGCGATAGACACCGCCACGTACGCAACTCCACTTATACCGACTGCGGCGACTTTGCCGCCGCCCCGCGGAAGCGGCCAAAGGACGGGTCGCTGATTCGCAACGGGCGCTGCCGACTAGCGAAACCTCCCTTTCTATCAGGAAGATGGAACTTGGCCTGCGCGCATTTCCAGGGGGGTGTGGGGCGATTAGAATGGGCTCGCTGGGGTTGGCCGGCGGGATAGGCCCGGAGTCATTCTTTGCCTGAGGGCGTAAAGGGAACATCATGCGACGTATGCAAGTGCGAGTGTGGCAGGCGGCATTGGTTGGAATGAGTGCAATTGCGCTCGTGGCGTCGTCCATGGGGGCCGCGCGGGCAGAAGAGACAAAGGCCAAGCATAAGCTCTTGTTCTATCATCGGTCGCAAGGCTTTCAGCATTCGGTCGTAACCGAGAAGGACGGCCAGCCGTGCTATGCCGAGAATGTGCTGCGGCCGATTTGCGAGAAGCATGGCTGGGAACTCACGAGCACGAAGGATGGCGGCGTGTTCACGCCCGAGAACATCGCCAAGTTCGATGCGTTTTTGTTCTACACCACGGGCGACCTCACCGCCGAAAAAGCGACGGATGGCAGTGCGCCGATGAGTAAAGAAGCCAAAGCTCAGTTGCTCGATGCGATTCGGGGCGGCAAGGGCTTTGTTGGATTCCACTGCGCATCGGATACCTTCCACACGCCTGGGCCGGCGAATGAGAATCAGTCGGAGGATAAACGGGATCCATATATCAACATGCTGGGCGGCGAGTTCATCGTGCACGGTGCGCAACAGAAGGCGACGATGTCGGTGGCCGATCCGAAGTTCCCGGGCTGCGAAAGTTTGGATGGCGGATTCACGAAGCATGAAGAGTGGTATGCGCTCAAGAACTTCGGCAAGAACTTGCACGTGGTGCTCGTCAACGAAACCAAAGGCATGAACGGCCCGATGTACGAACGGCCGGCGTACCCAGGCAGTTGGATTCGGCTCTACGGCGACGGGCGTGTGTTCTACACATCGATGGGGCATCGCGAGGACGTATGGACAAGCCCCGAGTTCCAGAATTTAGTGGTTGGCGGAATTTCGTGGGCGGTTCGCGAGGAAGAAGCGAACACGTCGCCGAATATTGACAAGGTGACTCCACAGGCGAGTGAGCTGGGGACCAAGTAGGCGGTTGTCGCACGGCGGGCGGCTCAGCTGCCGTGTTTTGTCGCGAATGTGATTTGCATTATCGCTAATGGGTGACAGGAGTGCCGCCCGTCGCTACCGAAGAGAGTGCGCCGATGAATTCTGCGAGTGTGTCGACCGCTACGCTGGATTTTGTGATGACTGGATTGATGCGGCGGTATCGCGAGCGCGTGCCGGATGTAGAGCGCGTGATTCGCTGCATGATTGCCGAAGGGATGATCGCTACGGCCGACGACATCGAAAATGATCACATCGCGTTTCGCACGATGGGCGTGCCGCAGCTGGGCATTAAGTCGCTCGAGAAGATTTTTTTGCACTTGGGTTACGAACGCCGCGACCAGTATAAGTTCGAGCAGAAGAAACTCGACGCGAAATGGTACGCGCCGCCGGAGCCGAAGTATCCGCGGATTTTCATTAGCGAGTTGCGAGTGGGCGACTTGAGCACCGAAGCGCAGCGGATCATTGGCTCGTATACCGATGAGGTAAAGTCGGACCCGGTTGACGCACTCGACCTGGACGACGGTGCGGCCGTCGACGCGTTTCTGCACACGCCTCTGTGGCGGACTCCGACTTGGCCCGACTATGAACGGCTCGCCGAGGAGAGCGAGTACGCGGCGTGGGTCATTTACAATCGCTACTATCTCAATCACTTCACGGTGAGCGTTCACAACTTGCCGGCCAGTTTTGGTGCGCTCGATAAATATGATACGTTCTTAAAGCGCAAAGGGTTCAAGCTCAACGACTCGGGCGGCGAGATCAAAGTGAGCGGCGATGGGTTGTTGCTACAGAGCTCGACGGTGGCCGAGATGGTCGATGCGGAGTTTGCGCGTCCGGATGGCGGCGTGGAGCAGCATCGGATTTCGGGCTCATACGTGGAGTTTGCCGAACGGCGGCCGCTGCCGCGATTTGCCGATCTGCCGCGCGCGGAGTTGCGGCGGGAGCATCGCCGCGACGGGTTCGAAACCGCAAGCGCGGATAAGATTTTTGAGAGCACGTATCGGGCGCAGACGGAGAAGTAGCGGGGCTGGGAGCGGCGATTGGGGAAATATGCCGACGTGAATGACCCAAGCGGCATTCGCGGCGGATGCCTGCCTCGGAAAGCGGCTGAGTTCGGGCATCATGCGGTGACTGTCGTCACGCACCACGATTATCACGCCACGCTGCGACACCTAATTGGCAGCAGCGGCGAGCAGGCCTCATTCGAACGACCCGCAGAGGCCGGCTCGCTCTTCGACGGCCAAGGCGGCAAAATTGTGACGCCGATTCTTAGCTAGATGCTGAATGTGACCGCAGCAGTGGGCTGCAAGGAGCCGACCGCCGAACTGGGCACGCGATCAAGAAGGCGGTCTCTCAACGGCACGCGCGACTGGCTCTGCGCATCATAAGTGTCACCGGCGAACGCTTCCTGCAGGAACACCGCGAAGCAGCAGAGGAAAGTTCCCAAGACAGCGAACGCCAAGACGATGAGAGCAACAGCAAACATGGGAGCGAATCTCCTCGGTCGTGCGGATGCCGGCACGTGTTTCTACATCGAAGGCCCAGGACAAGCTAGCGCCAACCCATTTTGGATGGATTCGTTTTATCTTTGCGCCAATTTCGCACTCGCGGCGGCGAGTGGCACCCGACATTCGCAAGACGCAATTAGTCGGCGGTTGCAAGTTCTATACCTCGACACATCGCTGCTGGCTGCGGTTTGTACGGCCCGAATTCAAGCCGCCGATTTGCAAGAAGTCTATAACGACGACCGTGCCCCCCCCGAACGTGGAGCGTGCGTTCGGCTTACCGGGCACAGTGAAGTGAGCGTATCAGCACACTTTGGCGGGCGATCTTCGCATGAAAATCGCATCCACCAAAAATGTTCGCATTGTTTGCTGAGCCTGCTTTCGGGCGCTTCTCGCCTGCAGCTAAAGTGTTGCGCGTGTCTGCCACACATTGCGGGTGCCGCGCGAGGCGCGCGGCGGTAGTCGCGGTACATCATTTGCTTTCTGTTGCGACAACGCCGCCAGACGACTTGCAGCACGCTCTGTTTGGAAGAGGGCGGGGGGCCGGGGATGAATCCGTTGCCGGCGTTTTCGCCCCAATTTCTCCGCCTTCTTCCAAAGAGAGATGTTGGCTAGTCGGCGTTGCCGGCAGCTTTCTGTAGCGCGCTCCGCTGGGTCAGCGCGAGTTCCCGATTTTTGCCCACTCGCGCCATAGTGCGCACCTACGCTGTGTCATGAGTTCGACATCGAACGACTCCGGCCGCCGATCGTTTCTGAAGTGGGTGAGCGGCTTGCTGGCCGCAGGGAATGCGGCCGTCGTTGGCGTACCGACGATTTCTTATGCCGTCAGTTCATTGCAAAAACGAGATGGGCAGGAAGCCGCGTTTCGCCGTGTCGCGCGGCTGAAGGACTTGCCCGAAGACAAGCCGGTGATGGTCCCGATCATCGGCGATAAGCAGGATGCTTGGACGCGCCACGCGAGCGAAGCAATCGGCCGGGCGTGGCTGGCGCGCGGCGCGATCGACGAGGCCGACCCCAAGAAGACGAAGCTCGCGGCGCACTCGGCGTTGTGTTCGCATTTGGGCTGCGCGATTCAACTCACAGGCGACGGGCAGCAGTACATTTGCCCGTGCCATAACGCAATGTTCACTCTCGCCGGCGAGAAGATTGAGCCCAAGACCGGCCGCCGCTGCCCTGCCCCGCGCGGCATGGACCCGCTGCCGTACCGGGTGGTGCAAGATGCCGCCAGTCAGGAGTGGTGGGTCGAAATCAAGTACGAGTTGTTCGAGCAGGGGCTGGCAGTGAGCAAGGCGGTAACGTGAGTGCGTCACCGGCACGAGTGAGTAGGTGAGTAGGTGAGTAGGTTTTTTGGATGGCTGGATGCTCGGACTGACTATCGGCGGCTGCTTGCGCCGATTCGGCATCGCGCTGTGCCGGGTGGGGCCAGCTGGTGGCTCACGAGCGGCACCGTGTTGCTGTGGCTGTTCGTCGTCGAGATTGTGACCGGCCTCGCGCTGATGGTCGCCTACAGCCCGTCGATGACGAGTGCCTGGGCCAGCGTGCACTTCATCGACCAGTCGGACGCCGGCAGGTTCTTGCGCGGCATTCATTTCTACACATCGCACGCGCTGATTCTGGCGTTCATCGTGCACCTGATTCGCATCTTGCTGACAGCAGCGTTTCGGCCGCCGCGCGAATTGATTTGGATCACGGGCCTGCTGCTGATCCCGCTCACGATCGCGTGGGTGGTGACGGGCAACCCCTTGTCGGCGAACGTCAAGGGCATGGCCCAGATTGATGTCGAGGGCAGAATTATCGCTTCGACACCAATCGTGGGGCCGACGATTCAGCGGCTGCTCATCGGCGGGAACGAGCCTGGCAATTTAACACTCACGCATTTGTACTTCTTACATGTGGGTTTGTTGCCGCTCGTCGTGCTCACCCTGCTGGGATTCCACATCAGCCAGGTTTACAAACACGGGCTCACGCCGCTCAACGGGCCGGATGGCGAAGAGGTGGATGGACGGGCGGAGCCTTATTGGCCGAACCAGACGGCGCGGAACATGGCCGTCTTGTCGGTCGTCTTGGGCGTGATCGGCTACCTGGCATGGCGCAGTGGCGCGCCGCTTAACGCGCCGGCCGACGCGAGCCTGCCGCACATGCCGCGGCCGGAATGGTATTTTCGCTGGCTATTCGAGCTGCGCGGTTACCTCACCGGCGAGTGGGAGTTCTTGGCCACGGTAATTCTGCCGCTCATCGTGCTCGCATACTTTCTGTTGCTGCCGATGGTCGATGGAAAGCTTAAACGAGGCGCCAGCTTGATCCTGCGCGTGGTTACGGTCGGCATCGGCATCAGCGCGGTCGGCGGCCTGACTTGGGCATCATTCGCGCGCGATTGGAAAGACGCCGATTTCCAAGCTTCGGAGAAGAATTGCGCCGACCTGGCAGCGCGGGCGCGAATGTTGGCGAACAGCCAGGGTTTGTCCGTCGAGGGAGGCGTTACGCTGTTGCGCAATGACCCGAAGACACAGGGGCCGGCGCTGTACAAGCGGCATTGTGCTTCGTGCCATCCATACATCGACGAGCAGGGCAACGGCATAAAACCCGAGACGACTTCCGCGCCGAACCTGCACGGCTTCGGCACGACGAAATGGATCGCCGACATGCTGGATCCTGAGAAATACGTATCGCCGCAATACTTCGGCCACACAAAGTTCGTCGACGGCGAGATGGCCGCCAAGCTGAAGGATATGTTTGAAGGCGCCGAGGATCGAGCGAAGCTCCGCCACGAGCTTGACCTCGCTGCCCGCGCGCTCGCGGCCGATGCGCATCTACATTCCCAGGCCGCCGCCGACGAGCGCGACGCCCAGCAAATTGCCGACGGTGCGAAGCTAATCGAGGAAGGGCTGGGGTGCTCGGATTGCCATCATCACGGCGAAGTGGGCGACCTCGGATCAGCGCCGGACCTGGCGGGATATGGTTCACGCGAGTGGCTCGTGGGCATTATCAGCAATCCGCAGCACGAGCGGTTCTATCCCGACGATCGCAATGATCGCATGCCCGCTTTCGCGAGCGACCCGCAGAAGCCGGAGCAGAATGTTTTGTCGCAGCGTGAGCTGAATCTTATCGTCGATTGGTTGCGCGGCGAGTGGGTCGAAGAGAAATGATGCCGCGCTCGGTGCCGCATAAGCGGCTGGACGCTTGATGACCACGCCCCTTCAAGGCTGTGTCACCCCCGAGCACTGCCCGGTTATTCGATTCGTGTGCTAGCGGCCCCTCTGTCGCGAGTTCGGCAATCACCTCTATAATGGGTCGCTTCTAAGCGACTTCTTCCAAGCAGGAAACACGATGATGAAATCGTTGACTCGAATGGCTCTGCTGCTGGCAATTGTGGCTTCTGCGGCGTCGTGTCGCAGCCCCACGAATGCGGCAGAAGGGCAGAGCGCTCCGCAGGCGGCGGCAAACCACGATCAGGTTAAGGCTCAGCTCGATCAGGCCGTGAATTCAGTGATCGCGGCGGCCAAGGCCAGCATCGCGGCGGCGAAAGATGACCAGACGGCCGTAGTGAAAGCCCAGCAGTCGTTCGAGGCGATTCGGCTCATCGGGCAGCTCGGCGATTTCAGTACAGAAACGCAAATGGCGAAGTTGATGGATGAACTGCGCGCCAGTGCGCGGCCATCCGTAATCGAGACGATCGTCCGCACGCAATTCGAAATGCGGCTACGCATGTGGCAGCAGCTCGACCCTGCCGAACGGGCCGAGGCGGTGCATAATTTCGTCGCCGGCATGGCAAAGGTGGACGTGATCCCTTCGCATGCGGAGTTGCTGACGCGGTTGGCGAACTATCAGGACATCCTTGATGACGGCGACAAAAACCGCCTGGCATCGATCGCGATCACGGCGCTGCTGCCCAAGTTCAAAGCGCTGGATGCAGCGCGAGCCAGTCGCCCGGGCGGTGATTCGTCGAAAGCGTATGCTCCGCGTTTGGAAGGAATCGTGCGCCGCTTTGACTCCATAGGCAAGCCAATGGTGCTCGAAGGCAAGCTGCTCGATGGTACGCCGTTCGACTGGAACAAATACCGCGGCAAAGTGGTGCTTGTCGACTTTCACGCGAGCTGGTGCGGACCGTGCCGGGCGGAAGTCCCGAACGTGTTGAAGGCGTACGAGGCATACCACGACAAGGGGTTTGAAGTCGTTGGCGTGAACCTCGATACCGAACCGCAACTCGCCGAAAAATACATGGAAGAGACGGGGGCCAAGTTCCCCACGCTCTACAGCGCTGACCCGGGGGCGAACGGTTGGAACTCGCCGATGGTCACGTATTACGGTGTCACCGGGATCCCACGCGTGATGCTCGTCGACAAGGAGGGCAAAGTCGTGTCGACGAACGCGCGCGGGCCGAAGCTCGGCGAACTGCTCAAGAAATTACTGGGCCCGCCTGGCGATAACGTGAGTGCGACCAGTGGCGACGAGGCGGGCCAAGTAATTCAGGCTTCGGCGACGGAAGAGGCCAACGATGCGCCGGCGCCACCCGAGGATGGCGCAGGCAAGGTGGAAGCAGCGCCGGAAGTGCCTGAATAGCGAAATGCAAAAGACGTCGCTGGTGCAACAGAGCGCGGCGCGTTGGTGTATTGGCAGCGGATTCGTGCTGGCCCCGGACGCAGGCAGTGCGCTGCCATTCGCAGCTACTTTGGAGCGATCGGCGTAGCGCCCGCGGGTGGCGTGCCTTTGCCGGCGCGAATATAGTCGCCACGGGCGTGGGCGTAATCCTCGGCGCGCGGTAACTCTGCCGCCGTCTCTTTTAATTGAGAGGCTTGGAAGAGCTTCTGGAGGAACGGGCGGCACCAGCCGCAACCGGTGCCTGCACCGTAGCACTCGGCCAACTGGCTTTCGCGCTGCGGGCGCTCGAGTCGTAGGAAGTTCTGCACTTTACGGCGCGTGACGTGGAAACAGAGACAGAGTTCGTCGTCGAGTTCCATGATGTCGACAGCTGAAATCGTGGCGACGGCCGGCTCGCCTGTAGTGGTAGTATTCAACACCCGATAGACGCGGATGTCTGTCGCCACCGGTGCGGTTAGCGCTTCTTTTGATATTCGAGGCGGGCCAAGCCGGCGGCGCCGATGTAGCCCGCGTCGCCGCCGAGTGAGGCGAACTCGATTTTTACAACGTCGCGAAGGGGTTCGAGCAGGCGTGGGCGGACTTCGTCTTGAATCCGCTTAAGGAACGCGCGGCCGGTGTTGGTGTCATAGCCGCCGAACGTCATCGCGCCGCCGAGCACGACCGCGTCGGGATCGATCGTGTGAACGAACGAAACGATGCCGATTGCCAGCCAGTGGGCGGTTTCCATAATCACACGGCGGGCGACTTCGTCGCCTTTTTCCGCCTCTTCGGCCACGATCCGCGGCGTGATTTCTTCGCCGGCGACGCGGCGCTCGGCGAGCGATGTAACCGTGCCGTTGCCAAGAGCGGCGAGTGCGCGATCGACGACGGCCGTCGCGTTGCAAAGGCTTTCGAGCGAGCCGCGTTTGCCGAGGGAATCCATCGGGGCATCGGCGGCGGGATTAATAAGAATATGACCGCACTCGCTGCCGCAGCTGTGTTCGCCTTCGACGAGCGTATCGCCGATGATAATGCCGCCGCCAACGCCCGTGCCGAGTGTGAGCAGCACGAGGCTGTGGTATTGCTTGCCGGCGCCGGACCAGAACTCGCCGTAGGCGGCCGCGTTTGCATCGTTAGCGAACGACACAGGCAGGCCGATGTGGTGGCTCACGCGATCGCGAATTGGGAAGTCCCACCAGCCCGGAAGGTTGCCCGGCCGCAGAATGAACCCTTTGGCAATGTCCATTGGCCCGGGCGTCGCAATGCCCACACGCACAATCTCGCGCGCTTGGATTGCGTGCTGCGCGATGAGCTGGCGGACGACGGCGGCCATCCGAACGCAAGCATCTTCCGCGCCGCGGTCTTGTTCCGTGGGAATTGATTCGTAGGCCAGCGTTTCGCCGGCGTCATCGACGATGCCGATCTTGATGTTCGTGCCACCGACATCAAGGCCGATGAAGAATGGTTTCTTGGCGGCGGAGACTGAGACGGTGATATTGGCAGAGGACATGTTCAATTGACGTCGTTATGGGAGAATGCGGGCAATCCGGAGTATAAGTCCCTCGCCGATACGCGGCAATTGAGAGCCGTTTACGCCTTCCGCAGCGACGTGGATGAAACGTCTTCTCGAAAATCTTCTTCGCTTATTTCGTCGCATAGTTGACGAAGCGCGGGGGGGATGGCAACCGCCGATAACGTAAGAAATTGGCCACCCATGTGGCGACCAAAAACCAGGAAGCGGCAGCCCGAGGCCGCGAGGGCTGCGAATGCGGCGTCACGTTCCGCGGTGCCGCCGCCGTAGTATTTGGCATCGCCGATGCGTGTGATCGTGTCGACGCCCACGACGAATGTGCAAGCGGGCGCGAGACGCGCCTTTTCGACGAAGCGCGGGGCGCGCGTGAGCAAGACACGCTCACCAGTGAATTGGGAGAGGCGATCGGCGATTTCGAGGAAATCCAGCGGTGGCTTGTCGACGTTCGCGATCGAGAGTTCGAACGTGACCGGCCGGCCCAATCGCGATGCGGCCAGTCGGGCCATGCGGCGGTGGCCGTCGTGGATGGGATTGAAGGCGCCTGGGAACAGCACATGTGGCGGTTGTTCAAATTCGCCAGTCGGCGATGCAGCATCGACGTGCGCCCGCTCGCCGAGCAGCAGTTGCGTCCACGTGGGCAGCGCGACTTGGTCGCGGCGCCTCAATGAGTCACCCGCTTGCTGCAGTTCAACTTCGTGGTGATGCAGTTCACACGCTTCAGCAATTGCACTGATGATGAGTTGAGTGGCAACGCCTTCCTCTTCGGCGCGCGTGCGAGCGCCTTTCGTCAACTCGCAGGAAGCGGCAGCGGTCCGTCGCGACGTTTGCCACGCGACGTAAATACGATGCGGCCCGCGCTTGGGCCGGTTCGATACGAGGCTCGCGGTGGCGCCGATGCCGATGAGCGTGTGCGAGTCTGCCGTCGAAAGCTGTCTTGCCCGTTCGAATGCGGCCATTGCCATCGCCCGGGCCGTGCGTTCGGAGCAGTAGTGATCGACTGGGCCGCCGAGCCATTCGTTGAGCGCCGCGCCAGAGTAGGGAACAATGGCTTCGAGCACGCTCGCCGACCCGCCGGGCACTTCCAGCAACGCGGCGATCGCGCTGCTGCCGCCCGTGATGCACAGCACCATGGGGTGGCCGGAGGTATGAATGTGGGCGATTAGGGAGGGGGGAGTCACGAGGGTTCGCGTTCAGGGTTTAGAGGTCAAGCGATACGGGTCAGAGCACTGGCTGAGCCAGTGCATCTGACCAGGGCAAGCTGGTACAGGCCTAGGTGGCGTTCTGGAGTTCAGTTTAACGGCCGCAGCATCTTTGCGAAGTTGGGCGTTGCTTTCTCGCCACGTGGGGGTGTTGTGGTGACTTGTGGTGTTGTGTTTTGGCAGCGCGGGAAAGCTAGTATGGCTGAAAACGCGGGGGGAAACGGGTGATTGAGGGCGGGGCATGCCGGTTGCGAAAGGGAACCCTCAACGCCAATCGCATACTCGTCTCACCGCTGGGTTCTTCTCGCCATGATCGAAGTCGTCGAAATCAACGATGTCGAAGAGTTGGCTCATTACCGCCTCGTTTGGAATTCGCTGTTCGCGGCGACTCCCAACGCCACGTTCTTCCTCACCTACGATTGGTTCGAAACGTATTGGCGGCATTTTGGGGACTATCAAAAGATGCGCGTCCTCGTTGTGTACGGCGCGGATGAACCGATCGGCATCGTGCCGCTGTGCGTGCGCCGCGAAGCGTATCGTGTGAGCAAGGTGCGGGTGCTCGGGTATCCGCTCGATAATTGGAGCACGTGGTACGGTCCGATCGGACCCAATCCGGCCGCCACGATGATGGCTGCCATGCAGCACCTGCGCCAGACGCCGCGCGATTGGGACATGCTCGAACTCCGCTGGGTGGCCGACGAAGGTTACCAGGGCGGCAAGACGGCCCGGGCGCTGCGGGCGGCCAACATGTTTACGAGCAAACAGGAATATCAAGTGACGTCGCTCGTCGATCTGCCGGCCACGTTCGAAGAGTTCATGGCGAGCAAGTCGCATTCGATGCGGCGGCAATTCAAACGCACGCTCAAGTCGATCTTTCAGGATCATGAGGGCGAGTACATTCGCCACCGGCCCGCGCCGGCGACTGAGGGCGACGGCGAACCGGGCTGGGACGTTTACGCCGCCTGCGAGTCGGTTGCCCAAGCGAGTTGGCAGTCGCACGTCGTGCACGGCAACACGCTGACGCATGACCGGGTGCGCGAGTACTTCCACGCTTCGCACGCCGCGGCCGCGCGGCTGGGCATGCTTGATGTAAATCTGCTCAAGATCGACGGTAAGCCGGTCGCGTTCTTGTACGGCTATCATCACCAGGGCAACGTCATCGCACTGCGGACCGGGTTTGATTCGACGGCCGGCGACGGCTTGGGTTCGGCCCTGATGCTCGAGATGATCAGCAACAGTTGCCGCCGCGGCGACCACGTGGTCGACTTCGGCCCGGGTGAACGCGAGCACAAACGCCGGCTGCGGACTCGGCAAGAAGCGACCTACCGGCTCACCTACATGCCAGCAGCCTCATGGCGGTCGCAGGCAGTGCGGCTCACGCGGTGGGCGAAGGAGCACCTGCCAGGGCGCGCGGTCGCGGCGAGTTGAATGAGTGTGTTTGACGTGCGCCAGCCCAGAGGGCTGCGCTACGTGGCCTGGCTCGTTGATCAACCGCCGGAGTTATCTGGCGATGCCTGGGTTTTCTTCTCAGATGCTTTGAGTTCTTGGGCTTTCTTCGTGTATTCACTCGCCAGATCATTGTGGCCGAGCGCACGTTGCACGGCGGCCATGTGGCGGTAAGCTTCCGCGTTCGACTTGTCGAACTCGATCGTGTTGGCAAACGAGTCGGCCGCGCGTTTGTTGTCCTTCATGTGCTCGTAGGCGACGCCACGCTGAAAATAGTACTCGGCATTCGTCGGCGCGAGGCGGATCGCCTGATTGAAGTCGTTCACGGCCTTGTCGAATTCGCCGAGCATCATGTACGCGCGGGCGCGATTGGCGTATGCCGGCGTGTAGCGGTCGCTGGCGGCGATGGCATCACCATAGGCTCGCACCGCCTGGTTGTAGTCGCCGAGTTTCGAATACGTAAAACCTTCCCAGAGGTTGCAGCGCGGGTCGTCGAACATAATGTGCGCGGCCTGCTGAAAATCAGTGATGGCCATCTTATCTTCGTTGAGCAGGTGGAAGCAGATGCCCCGGCGGAAATAGGCCTCGCCTAGTTCCGGATTGAGCTCAATGGCGCGCGAGAACGAGCGGACGGCCGCCCCGTATTCATCCAGCATGCGTTCAGCAACGCCGCGGCTGTAGTAA
>JAXMBH010000008.1:0-236428 GCA_046349975.1 Pirellulales bacterium | reverse complement strand
AGGCCCATGCTAGCGCTCCGTGTCGCGTTGCGAAGTTCATTTCAAACTCTTTTGAGCGCTGCCAAAAGCATCGACAGGCAATGAAGTCCGCAGATGACGCAGATTAGCGCAGATAAGGAACTTCGAACGAAAACGAAATCGAAACCTACACACTGTGCACTGGCGCAATAGCTTCGCAGCTCGTATCTGCGCACCTCTGCGTCATCTGCGGATTCGTAATTGAAAGGAGCTTTCTGCGGCGTACGCTTCGGTGTTGGGGCTCTGAATCCTTACGAATTGAGCTACGAAGGCATGATGAAGCGCATGTGCCTTCACGCCGCTTGATTCGGAAGAGCCTCTTGTTTGTGGGCGTGCAGTTTCAACCACCGCGCGCGGCGGACCCAGTAGAACCGCACGGGGAGGAAGAGGTCGACGACTTCATCCGAGATGAGGAGGCCGCCGAGCACGGGCAAGGCCATCGGCGCCAGGATTTCGCCGCCGACGCCCTTCGCGAAGACCATCGGAAAGATCGCAATGATTGCGACGCCTTCAGTAAGCAGCTTGGGGCGCAGGCGATGCACGGCCCCTTCGATCACTGCCTGCCGCAACTCTTCGAGCGAGTGGATATTCTCCAGACCGCCGCGTTTTTCGATCGCTTCGCGCAAGTACACCAGCATGATGATGCCGGTCTCCGTGG
Organism: Pirellulales bacterium; assembly: GCA_046349975.1. Classification (GTDB taxonomy): domain Bacteria; phylum Planctomycetota; class Planctomycetia; order Pirellulales; family Lacipirellulaceae; genus JABDGM01. Next base: position 235,752 of record JAXMBH010000008.1, on the reverse strand, counting down.
CCATGCCGAAGCAGGCGATGAACCCGACCCACACAGCCACGCTGAAATCCATGGGCGGTGTGCTCCAGCTGCCGTGCATGATCTTTGGGAAGAAGTACATGAAGAACGCGCCGCCGGCGAGTGCCTCCGGCACGGCCAGCATCATGAGACCGGCGTCGGCGAGGTCGTTGTACGTGAGATACAGAATGATGAAGATCAGCACGATCACCGCCGGAAAGACGAACCGCAGCGTGCGGGCGGCGCGAACCTGGTGCTCGAACTCACCGCTCCATTCGAGGTGAACGCCTTCGGGGAGCGTCACCTTTTGGGCGACGACGCGTTGCGCCTCGTCGACGAAGCCCACAATGTCGCGGCCACGGACGTTGAGCGTCACATAGTTCATCAGCCGGCCGTTTTCGCTGCGGATCATCGCGGGGCCTTCAACGATGCGGACATCGGCAACGGCACTCAGTGGAATAAGCGGGTTGGCGGTTGCGGCGTGCGCTGGGGCGGCCGCGTGTTTGGGCGTAGCGGCGGACCACCCTTCGATCGGTGCCCGCTCGCCTGTCAAATCTTGCACTTGATTGATGCCAGGCGAGCCGCCCGCCGCTACGGACGCGGTGCCGCTCATGCCGCCGGCACTAATGAGCAACCGGCGGATGCTCTCTTCGTCGTTGCGGTTGTCACGGGCGTAGCGCACGCGCACCGGGAAGCGGTCGCGCTTCTCGACCGTGAACGTGACGGCCCGACCCGCCAGCGCAACTTCGATTTCGTTCTGAATATCTTCGACACTGATGCCGTAGCGGGCGGCCCGCTCGCGGTCGATGTCGATCTGCACGTAGCCTTTGCCCATGATCGGCGCGGCGATCGTGTCGCGCGCTCCGCTCACGGTCTTGAGGGCCGATTCGATTTGCTTGCCCACGCGGTCAATCGTATCGAGGTCGGGCCCAAACACTTTCACGCCGATATCGGTGCGCACGCCCGTCGAAAGCATTTCGATGCGATTGATGATCGGCTGCGTGAAGATGTTGCTCCACCCGGGCACTTGGAGGACGCGGCCCATCTCATCATCAACGAGGTCGCCCTTCGGGCCGGTTTGGCGTGGCCAGAGGAACACGGATTTCTGAAACGGCTTTTCAAGTTCTGCGCGAAGCGCGACGAACGGTGTGAGTGCCGCGGCATCGACCTTGCGGCCAAGTTGCGACTCGACGGCTTGCTCTGCGAATTTTGTCGTCTGCTTACCGTGCGGTGCGCGGGCGGTGAGGCCGGCGGTTTGAGCGGCCTTGGCGACTTCTTCGAGGGCATACCAGGTGAAGATTTCGGTGCCGCGGTCGAACAGCTCGTAGTCGATGCTGTGAACCTGTTCGCGCCAGCGCTTGGTGCGCTCGCCATCGAGCGCGCGGAACAGCTCGCCGGCGAGTGTTTTGCGCTCACCGCCAATGAGTTCCTGGACACCACTCGCCAGTTCGGCGGCGGAGGATTGGCGCAGTTCGAGCGCGGTGGCGGCGTCTGTGATCGCGCCGCGTTTGGCGAGCTGATTGGCAACGTCCTGCGCGAGTTGCGTGGCGTCTTCGAGAGCGGGTGCTTCAACGAGCCAGCGGCCGTACTTGGGCGTCAACTCCGTCGTGAGTCGCTCGATCTCTGCTTGACGGTCGGCCTGTTTCAGCCAGACGAGTTGGCCGTTTTGTTCGATTTGCTCGATGACGAAATCGACGGCCAAGCGAGTGAGCGCGGGAGCTAGCGATCGTTCGAACTCCTGGTATTTACCTAACGCGAGTTCGCGCATGGTTTCATCGTAGCGCTGCAGGGCGTGCTGCCCGGCGTCGGCAATGAGGCTGTTTTCGTCGGTCGCTTCTTGCGGCTTATCGACATAGCCACGTTCGATGAGCGCCGCGAGCACGGCGCGGGTTTGTTGTTCGGCATCGGAGTAGCGGAGGACTCGCTTGGGCCACAATTCTTTCGGGCGATAATTGACGAACGTTTCGACCATGTCGAGCGGAGCGGGGTCGGTCGGCGTATCGGCCCGGCCAGATTTGCCGATGACGCTTTCGACTTCGGGAAAGCCGCGGAGGAGCGCGTCGCGGGCTTTGAGGTCGTCAGCGGTTTGCGTCACACTCGCCCGCGGAACCGTGACGGGCATATCGAGCGTCGCCCCTTCATCGAGCGCCGGCATGAACGCGACGCCAATTTTTGGGAAGTGATAGGCCCACAGCCCGAGGAGGGTGAGCGTGGCGAGCGAGAGAGCTTGCCAGTGTAAACCGCGCGTGAAGATCACCGTGACGCCGGTGACCAAGGCGAACACGAGTACGAACGTTGATCGCCACGCGGTGATCGAAGCTCCTTGGCCGAACACGGCTTGCAGCGGGAACATGCCGGCCGCCAGCACGAGCAGCACGGCGAACAGCCACATCACCAAATTCCGCCGCGGCAGCGCCCACGTGAGCATCGGTTTATAGATGTTGATGAAACTGCGAACGATCCAGTTCTCTTCTTCGCTGCGAATGCGGCCTTTGATGAACGTGGGAATCAGCGCCGGCACGAGCGTAATCGAAATAATCGCCACGCCGATCATCGCGAAGCTCTTGGTGAACGCGAGCGGATGGAAGAGCTTGCCTTCGCGGCCACTGAGCATGAACACTGGGATGAACGACAGCAGCATGATCATCACCGAGAAGAAAATCGGCCGGCCCACGGTGCGGCACGGTTCGATCACCAGTTCGCGGATGTCGCCGCTGACTTTGCGGTCCCCGAAATGCTGCTTGAGCGCGTGCGTGGCGTTTTCCGTCATCACGATCGCCTGATCGACGAGGATACCGATCGAGATCGTGATGCCGGCGAGCGACATGATGTTGGCTTGGATATCGATGATGCGGAGCGTGCGCAAGAGCCACATCAACAGGAACGAAAACAGCACCGCGAGCGGCAGCGTGACGCAAATCACGAACACGCTGCGGAAGTGCATGAGAATCAGCAGGATCGCGAGCGACGCGATGATCATTTCATGCATCATCACTTCGGTAAGCGTGTGAATGGCCCCGTGAATGAGCCGCGTGCGGTCGTACGCCGCGACGATGTGAACGCCCTCGGGCAGCCCCGGTTGCAGCTCTTGGATCTTCTGCTTCACGCGCTCGGTGACGGCGAGCGGGTTTTCGCCATGCCGCATCAGCACCGCGCCGCCGGTCACTTCGTTGCCGTCTTTTTCGAACACGCTGCGGCGAAATTGCGTGCCGAGTTGCACCGTGGCGATGGTCTTGATGTAAATCGGTGTGCCGTTGACTTCCTTGACGACGGTATCTTCGATGTCATATTTGTCTGTGATCCAGCCGACGCCGCGGACGATGTACTCGGCGTTGTTCTTCTGCACGACGCCGCCGCCGGCCGGCATGTTGCTCTTCGACACGGCGGCGAAGACCTCGCCAATCGTGATGCCGTACGCGCGCAGGTCTTCGGGGCGGACGTCGATCTGGTATTCCAGCGGCGTGCCGCCAACAACGGCGACATCCGCCACGCCCGCGGCCGAATTGAGTTGCGGGGCAATGTAAAACTTATTGAGCGCCCACAGCCGGCCCGGGTCGATCGGGTGTTCGGGGCTGGTCTCGACCGTGTACCAGTAAATTTGGCCGAGCGCGGTGGCGTCGGGAGCGAGGTAGGGCACGGCACCGGGCGGCAGGAACGTCGCGGCCTGGTCGAGCCGTTCGGTCACGCGCTGGCGGGCAAAGTAGAAGTCGATGTCGTCGCCAAAGATAATCGTGATCATCGAGAAATTGAACTCGCTCGACGACCGCACCGCCTTCACGCCAGCAAGGCCCTGCAGCTTGCGCGAAAGCGGGTAGGTGATCTGATCCTCGATCTCGCGCGGGCTGCGGCCCATCCAATCGGTGAAGACGATGACCTGGTTCTCGCTCAGGTCGGGTATGGCGTCGACCGGCGTATTGAGCGTGGCATAGATCGCGACCACCGTGAGCGCAGCCGCGACGATCAGCACCAGAAAGCGGTTGCGAATCGAGAGTTCAATAATGCGTTCGATCATGGAGCGGGGCCTATTTCATCGCGACGGTTGATCGTTTGTAGGCAGACCGGTTTTTTAGTCCGCAGATGGCGCAGATAAACGCAGATGAAGAAAAACCAATTGCAAATGATTCCAATCCATCGGAGACGCGGTGAACACATACGTATTTCTTGTTTTTCATCTGCGAGCATCTGCGTCATCTGCGGACTGTTCTCATATTAAATCGCGTGATGTAGCCGAGTCTCTCCGAAACTCGCACCACCAATCGTTGCGTGCTGTATTTATTTGCTTTTGTCCGCAGATGACGCAGATAAACGCAGATGACAAAATGCAAATGTAATTGCCTTTCCATTAGCGAGGTGGACGACGTATGTGCATCTCTTGTTTTCATCTGCGAACATCTGCGTCATCTGCGGACTCACTGCTTTTCCAAAACATGCCATCAGCGCGGCTGGTAGCTACTAGGTTTGACGATCTCTTCGCCCGCTTTCAGTTTCTTTACGTTTTCAAGTGTTTGCTGCGGATTCGCCAGCGCTTCGTCGCGGCAGCTGTTGCAGCAGACGAAGACCGGTTGGCCGTCGACCACGAGCTTGATCGGCGGGCCCATCGCACCGAGCCGGCTGTTCGGCAAGATCGCACAATACCGCTGCTCCTCGGCGAGTTGGCGATCCTCGGGCGAGAGCTTGGCGAGTGCCTCGATGACTTTCGCGTCGGGATCATCGGGCGTCGATGGTCGGATCACGCCCGCTTCCTTCGCACCGCCGCCGCTGCCGCCGAAGTAGATCGACCCGGCCGCCGGATTGAGCCGCGTTTCGGCATCGACCAGGAACGAGCCGCTCGTGACCACCAGGTCGCCCCGCTTGAGGCCGGCCAGCACGGGGTAGAACAGGTTGCCGTCGGCGGCCGTCATCCGCGGGCCGAGCGTCATCCTGCGGCCTTCGTAAACGCCCGGCCGCGTTTGGCGATAGACGATCTTCTGGCTGCCCGTGTCGATCACCGAAACTTCCGGCACAGCCAGCACGCGGCCTTCTTTGAGCGCCGCCTGCGCGGTCGAATCGGTGATCGCATCCGCGAGCGAGCGCACATCCGCCGGCCGCACTTTCAGCGTGATCGTCGCGGTGCTGCCGGGGAGAAGTTTGTGATCTGGATTGTCGAGTTCAAATCGCACGGTCACCGTCCGCGTTTGCTGATCGATGTGCGGATAAACGAGCGCGAGCTTGCCATGGAAGACTTCATTGGGGAAGGCCCGCGTCGTACCGCTCACTTCGAGGCTCGGCATCGCATGCGATTGCCCCTCGCGTTGCAGTTGGGCCGGGAGGAACGCGAGGTCGTCTTCGTAGATTTGAGCCTGGATCCACACGGTCGACAGATCGGCCACATCGTAGAGCGCGCTCCCCTCCGCGACGTACTGCCCTTCGCGGACATACTTGTTAATGACGTGGCCGCTGATCGGCGAGGAAATCTTAATGCGGGTGTCGGCCTGGTTCGACGCCAGGATTTCGTCGAGCTGCGTGTCGTCGATGCCGAGCAGCTTCAGGCGGGCGCGAGCACTCGCGAGTAAGTTCTGATTGCCGCCGCGCTTCGCATCGAGCATGTTCTGCACCGTCACCAACAGGTCGGGGCTGTAGAGCTGCGCAAGCGGGTCGCCTTCATGTACCATCTGGCCGGTTTCGTTCGCAAACAGCTTGTCGATCCGCCCGGCAACGCGCGCCGAAACCGTCCGCTGCTTGCGTTCATCGAATTCAACAAAGCCGACGGCGTTGATGTTCTTCGTGAGTTCCTGGTAATCGACCGGCCAGGTCGCCACGTTCGCCAGCGCCACGCGGTACGGCGACAGCTGCACGCGGTTCACGCTGCCCGCCGGGAGCGGCTTCGAGTCCTTCTCACCCTGCTGGCGCTTCGATAGTGGCATGAAACAGATTGGGCATTTTTCGTTCGGGTCGCTGCGCACGATCGTCGGGTGCATGGGGCAGAAGTATTCGATGCCCGATTCGACCGCCGCGGCTTGACCCACCGGCCGCGTCCAGCGTTCGTAGTACGCGGTGAGCGTATCCCACTGCGTGATGATGACGCCAATGACGATCAGGATCCCGATGAAACGCAGCCGCGCGAGCTTCACTAGAATGAGGAAGTGAAACCACCACCAGGCTTTCGCGAGGCCATGGAGATCGGGCGGGGCGCGGAGACCGCCTTCGTCGAGATCGGCGGGCGCGTCGTCGAAGTGAGGGATCGGGTTGTGGGTGTGTTCGGTGTTCATGGACGAGTCCATATGAGGGAGGGTGCTAACGCAACTCGCGGCGATGTTTGCATTTTCTGAAGGTTTCTGGCTCCCTCCCCCTTCGGGGGGAGGGTTGGGGGGGGGCAGCACCGCCAAAGCTCGCGGCCTCACCCCTCCCTAACCCTCCCCGTCGAAGGGGAGGGGACCAGACTTTTTATTAATGCAACTGCACGATTATGTGAGTTAGTCCTCGACTACTTGTTGAGCTTGGCAAGATACTCATCCGGATTCGCGAGCAGTTTCTCTTCACAACCTTCGCAGCAAATGAATACCGCCTGGCCTTTCACATCCAGCTTCTTCGGCGTGCCCATCACGCCCAGCGGTTCGCCGCTCACCGGGCAGATCTTTTGCTTTTCGGCGAGTGCCCGGTCTGCGGCGCTCAATGTCGCCAGCGCGGCGGCGATTTTCGGATCCGGCGCTGCGTCTGTCGTGGTTTCTGAAGCAGCCGGTTTGTCGGTTGCTGCCGCAGCAGGTGCGGCTGGCGCGGTCGATTTCGGTTTGTCGCAGCCGACCATCGCGAACGACGCCACCGCGGCGACGATTGCTGTAGCTGCCAGAATGATGCGCAACATGGAAGGGTTCTCCGAATTTGATGGGGGGACGTTAAGATTCTTACGAGCTAATCGCATGCGCGCCGAAAGCTCTTATATCAGCGCGCGTCAACGCAACGATGGCGTCGGCCAATGACGTTGGCCGTAGAAAATCAAATGACGAGCCGATGCAATACGACGACAAGGTCGTCGGGCGGGTGCGCCTCGGGGCTCGGTAAGGCTGCGGTTCGATCTTGGTCAAACACGCGGGGCTGCACGGACGCGATCGCGAGAGAATCGGCAGCCGTAAGCTGGTCATCAGCGTGCGACGAAACCGTAGTGCCGGGAATCACTTCGTACGTTGCCACACTGCGGCAATGGTGGCCAACAACGTGACGAGCGGCGTCTGCCTTGTCATTGCCGGCCGCCGTCGGACGCAACATGCAGCAACTGTGCGGCCTCGTCGATCTTGCGCCCGCCGTCGCGGCGTGGGCCGCGCATTTCGCGCACGTTGCGGCTTTCGCCTGTGCATTAACCTGGCCAGCGCCGGACGCCTGGCAGTGGCAGACTGAAGAGAATTGGCCGGTGCACCCGCAGGCCACGAGCGTGCGGCCATTGAACACTGCCAGCGGCACCATCGCCCAGACGATCGCCTGATGGCATCGCCGCCGGATGGCTCGGGTTGAATGAAATCCGAACATTTGGGTGGGCTTGTCCTACCTCAATCTTACGCGTTTTTCTCTGCTTGGGTCAAACTCGATTCACGGCCCGCACGGCTTTGCCCTGTTGCCGAATTCGCAAAAATCCAGTCGTTTTCCCTCTGACAGCGAGATTCTGGCGCATCCAGCGACGGTTTATGCGGCGGACTGTTCGCGCCCGGCAAATTGCGCAATCTGGGTGGCCGTTTGGGGTCGCGGACTTGCTGCCGGCCGTGCCGCGAGTACTGGCAGGACCAGCGCGGCTATGTCGATTGTTCCGATGAAGCCCCCTATAGCGCAACGCGGCTCACACCGCGTTCCCCACAATCGCACCCGCCCTAAAGTTCCATGTCGATCGCCCGAACATCACGATGGTGTGCGATTCTCGCGCTGGTCGCCAGCAGCGGCTGCCACGCGTTGCCAGCATGGCTGCCGACACATGGTGGGCACATTTCAGCCGGCGGCACGCAAGCGATTTCGCAACTCGAAATCCCGCAGGCCGTACAACAGCCACATGAAATTGCGCCGACTGCCAGCGCCGTGGCCAAGGTTTCGTACAGCGAGCCCGCGGCTCAGGCGCCGACAGAGAATGCCACCATTCCGGCGCCGGCAAACGCACCCAGCAATACCACCAAGGCACCTTCCGCGGAGGAATTATCGGCCGACGAATTAGTCGCCAATGTGGTGGCCCGCAATCCGAACCTGCAGTCGCTCGCAGCCGCGTGGCGCGCCGCCGTGCAGCGCTACCCCCAGGCAGTCTCCCTCGAAGACCCCATGTTCATGGGCATGATCGCCCCGGGCTCGATCGGCTCCGACGAACTCAGCACCGGCTACACGCTGCAAGGCTCACAAAAGTTCCCGTGGTTCGGCAAGCGGGCCGCGCGCGGTCGCCGTGCCCAAGCCGGCGCGAGCGCGGCATACTTCGACGTGGCCAACGCTCGACTGCGGCTCGAAGAAATCACGCTCGCTGCGTACTACGACTATTACCTCGCACAACGGCAGCTGGACCTTAACTCACAGAACCTAGACGTGCTGCGGCAGTTTCGCAGCACGGCACAGTCGCGGTACGAGTCGAACCAGGTGACGCAGCAAGATGTACTGCAGGCCGATGTAGAACTCGCCGGGCTGGAACGACGTCAAATCGAGCTCGACCGCTTGCAACGTGTCACCCGAGCGCGCATCAACACGCTGCTGCGGCAAGACCCAACCGCGCCGCTGCCCGCCCCGCCGCAACACCTGGCCGTCCCCATCACGCAGCTCGACGAACTCGCGCTGCAACAACGCGCCGCCAGCCAACGGCCCGATGTCGCCGCGCTGCGGGCCCGCGTACGCGAGCAGCTGGCGGCCGTCACCCTCGCCTGCAAAGACTACTATCCCGATGTCGACGTCTTCGGCCGCTACGACGCAATGTGGCAGGAAGAGCCGCTCCGGGCCGCCGTCGGCGTGAACATGAACATGCCGATCTACCAGCGCCGGCTCAACGCCGCCGTCCGCGAAGCGCAAGCGAATGTCGCCCAGCGACGCGCCGAACTCGACCAGCTGCTGCTCGACGTGCAATACGAAGTCGCTTCCGCCTACGACGAACTCGAGGAAAGCCGCAAGCTGCTCGAACTGTACGACGCCCGACTGCTGCCGGCCGCCGAGCAGAACGTGCGAGCGGCCCGCGACAACTACGACGTGAGCAAGGTCACATTCTTCGAACTCGCCAACGCGCAACGACAGCTCATTTCGCTGCACGAAGAGCGGGAGCAGGCGCTAGCCGCCTATCACGCCCGGCTGGCGGAACTGAATCGCGCCGTCGGCGGATCGGTGTCGCTGGATGCCGAGCGCGACCGCGACAGCCGCGAATCATTTCCACCCCCCACCGCCAACCCTGAAGAATAACAGCAGCGCTCAGACACCGACCGCGGCACACCCCGACACGTGGCATGCCCGGAAAGGGCGTGGTGAATCACCTCGCGATCGACCACGCCTTCGCTGAGCCTCAGGGCGTGCCAACCATTGCAGTAGCCGCGCTCAAGAGCCACTCGGCCGCTCCCCAAATTCACCCGCCTGATACTTGCGCAACAGCTCGACATACCGCCCGCTCAGCCAGCGCATATACTCAAGCTCTTTCTCATTCACCGCACGCACAATCTTCCCCGGCACGCCAACGACGAGCATGTGGTCCGGCACAATGGTGCCCGGCGGAACGACCGCGCCAGCGGCAATGAGACACTCTTCACCAATTTGCGTGTGACCCAATAGCACCGCGCCAATGCCAATGAGCGAACCGCGGCCCACGCGCTCGCCATGCACCACCGCCCGGTGAGCGATCGTCACATCCGCCTCGATCGTGTTCGCGTACCCCGTGTCGCAATGCACGACGGCCCCATCTTGAATGTTCACACGCTCGCCGATCGTCACACGGGCCACATCGCCGCGAACCACCGCGCCGAACCACACGCTGCACTCGCGCCCCAGCTCAACATCAGCGGTGACCGTAGCGTTATAGGCAATAAATGCACCGGCAGTCGTTTCGTGGAACCAGTTCATTGGAAAAGAGCCTGACTCGATTGCGGACCGCACGGCCGTTGCTCTGCCGCCAGCGGGCATGGTGTTAGAACTGGGTAGCGTCCCCGTCAGGCTGAATCGGGCAAGGTCACTCTACAAACCGACGGCGCGATAGTCCTCACCGATTTTTTCGCAGCCAATCCACGCGCCGAACCGTCGGTCGCGTTGCACATCGGCTTTGCGTTCTGGGTAAACTCTTTTTGCTTCCCAGTGATAGTCGACATCGCTGGGAACAAACCCGCGCCACACTCACAATTAGACCACTTAGCGGCCATTTCGCCTATAGACCACAGTTACTACGGCTGGCGATCGCGCGTCGAAGATTGTCGGAGAGAGAAAGGGTGGCGGATCCGCTGCACAACAAATGGATTTGGTTCCTGACACCTTTTATCCTTTTATCTTCCAGACATCAGCAATATGGCACAATATCGCAATGGTATGCTCCCTCATCTGACCTCGAATGAAAACGAATCGCAAACTAATCTTTCGAGGGCCGGTTTCTCTTTGATCTTTAGCCCCCGATAGTCCCTCGGCGGTAGTTGCTCACACTTCACGTTTACAGTTCCGGGCGATAGCTTCCCTAACGGGATAAGCGCAAACCGAGCAGCGCCGAATGATGGCTGCTCAGGTTGAATGAACTTATATCGGACAACAATTGAGTCATGAGACTGCTCAACGGAATCTAATTCTGGGTGCCAACCTGTAGCAAAATGGAAGAACACCAATGAAAGCTCAGTGTCCTTTGGCAATTGCTGCTGCCAATCCACGTTATTTTTGTCTTTGAGAACGGCGTGAGCTTCTTTCAACGCTTTCTTGCCAGCGCCGATCACCACAAAGCCTGACCTCGCGTTCTCTCCCTCGCGTGGTGCGCCAGATGATAGGAACGAAACGATTTGCCGAATAAGTGAGTGCTCCCAAAGTTCTTTGAATTTTGGATCGTGTACGTCAAGCTTTGGTTCAAGCTCCCGCACGTCTTTCGTTCCGGGCATCTTATATGCCCAGACTTGATCTAGCGGAATTGTCTTTGTTGCGGTTGCCTGCTTGACAGGCGATTCGGCTGTCGCCGACTGACACCAAATAGCTGACACAACAATTAGCGAAATGCAGAGCGTTTTCACAACGGTTCTCTGTTGCATCAGGCAATAGGTTTCAAGCTCTCTCACAGAGCGCCACCCTAACACTTTCGCATTTGTTTGGCAAACAAATTCCGCAGATTCTTCGGATGCAAACGTCCACCGGAGAACTGGTTGATTGAAAAGCAAACAATCACGTAGTAATGCGCGCTATACAGCACGGATTGAGGTGGACCCCATTCGTGGGGCGCGTAACAAGGTGGGATAACGTGTAGGGCTGGCGGTCCGCGAGACCCCCCATAGGTCTCGCGCAGCCGCTGCAGCTGTTAAACAATCGATTTGGTTCCTGACACCTTTTATCTTCCCACCGCACCACGTGCCCAACTGCGCCCCACGCCCCCGGCAGCGCCGACGACCCCGCAGGGGCCCCAGCCCTTAGCCGGTGGTCAAGTCGCGCCAGCGACGACACCACCGGTAGCGGATCCGGCGATTCTCTACGATCCAGAAGGGGTCGTAGCACCGGCCTATCCCACATCCCCACCCCGCCTGTCGCCCAATTCTTCCCCGCTCCACACAATCGCCATTGGCCATATTTGACTAATGGACATTTGATACGTAATCTGCTAAGCTGCCCCGGTAAATGACCGTTCGGGCGCAGTGTCTGTAGAGAAGGCGTCTTCGCCAGAAACTCATGGTCGCGCCGGTCCTGGGCATGACACGTAGAAAGTCGTAGCCTGCCCACTAAGGGGGCTGACCGCATCCAATGCTTCTGGTCCCTGGGAACAGGCCATGTAGCCGCACGGGCGAGATTGGGATTTGCGTAGGCAGCTGCGTTTCAAAGTCGTGACGCGGCCAGCCGCGCCACGTACGCCGCTGCGCGCGCGACGCGCGAATCCCGGCTCAGGAAGCTCTCCATTTTCTTATTTAAGAAGCTGTCAGCTCTCAGCCGTCAGCCAAACCATCGCGAAAGACCACCGCAACTAGCAACTATCAATTATCCACTATCAGAACCCCATTTACCGCGCTGCACCAGCTCCGCCGAACAGACCGCCGGCGTGCCCACATAGCCCAGCCCTCCGGGCTGGGACCCCGCATCCTCCCCACCAACACCCAACTCTGCCGCGCTACCGCTGCGCGCCCATATGACCACCAACACGAACCATTGGCGCCAAGATGCGCAAAATCCCGAGGCAGGAGTTTTGCGCACCTTGCTCGCAATGCGACCTTGGCTCTCACCACAGGCCACCCCAAAATAACTTGTCCCCCGAAAAGAAACGTGTCCTCTCGCGGGATATACGCACCATTCCAATCGCCACCCCACCCGCCACACTGGAAATGCCAAACCTAACCTGCCATCCCATCGGCATCGCGGCGGTTCCGGCGGGCCAGGCGATAGTACTTCCAACCCGGCACGAAGAAGCACAGCGCCGACATCACGCCGAACAGGCCGACGCCGACGTTCGGAATGTACGACTGCCGCTGCAGCCAGGCCATGACGAGTCCCGTCAGGCACAACACGACCGCCTGAATGTAGAACACGCCCGAGAGCATCGCCGCCTTGGCCAGAAACACGGCGCCGCCCACCGGGCCAAGCATCGGCGACAGCGTGAGCACCGGCAGGCCGAGCTGGAATTCGATCGCATACATGAACGTGTCGACGATCATACTGCCCGCCCACACGTGGGCAATCTGGCGTTCGACGAACGTGATCGGCCCGCTCCGGCGCCGCAGGTTCCAGAAAACCGCGGCCCACGTGCCGAGACCGACAGTCCACAGTGCCAGGTACGGCCACCGCGATTCCACGCCGCTGAGTTGAAATGCGTTCGTGACCACACACAGCACCAGCAGCACGAGCGAATGCAGGATCCACAACAGACCCCAGTTCTCCAGCACGCCGGCGTGATGCGTTTCACGCAGCGCCCGGTTCATCACTTGCGTGAACCGGCCCGAGCGGGCGGAGATCGGTTCGTCCGCGAGAAACGCTTCCAGGTCATCGGCAAGCTCGTTGGCCGAAGCATACCGCAGCTCGGCCGGCTTCTGCAGGCACTTGAGCGCGATCATTTCCAGATCGCGGTCGACGCGCGGGTTGAGAATCTGCGGCGAAATTGGGTCCTGCTCCAAAATCATGAGCACCGTGTCGACTGGCGAAGCCGCTTGAAACGGCGGCCGGCCCGTGAGCATGGCGTAGAGGATCGCCCCGAGGCTGTAGATATCGGTGCTCACGCCAACCGTACCGCGGCTGCCGGCGGCTTGTTCGGGGCTCATGTAGCCCGGCGTCCCCATGATCGCGCCGGTTTGCGTGAGCGGGTTGTACGGTTGCGTGCGGCCGTCGCTAGAATCGGGCAGCAGCCGCTTCGCGAGGCCGAAGTCGCTCACATACGGTTGGCCATCGGCGTCGAGCAGAATGTTCGACGGCTTGAGGTCGCGATGCAGCACGCCGCGTTCGTGGGCCTTGGCGATGGCGCGGGCCACCGGCGCGAGAATCCGCGCGGCCCCGCGGGCGGGGAGTGGACCGTCAACCAGCCGCTCCGCAAGCGTGCTGCCCTGCACATAACGCATCGTAAAGTACGGCAAGTCGTTGTGCTCGCCGACCTCGTATACGGGAACGATGTGCGGGTGATTGAGCTGGGCAGCCGTCTCCGCTTCACCGCGGAACCGCGCCAGATCGGCCCGCGTGGCAGCCGACCCGGCGAGCACAATCTTCAACGCGACGATGCGGTCGAGGCTCTTTTGATGAGCGCGGTAAACGACGCCCATACCGCCGCGGCCCAGCTCTTCGAGCAGCTCGAAGTCGGCGAAACCGGCCGGCAGAGGGCGAGTGCGGCCGTCAGTGGATTGTCCGGCAGGCGAGATCGACACATCGCCGCCGACTTGCTCAGACGAAACCTCGCTGCCAAAGGCTTCCGCCAGCGAAGCCACGGCCCACAACTCGCGCAGATCGCCAGCCAGTTCGGGATTCTCAGCGGCGACGCGTTCGACATCAACCGGCTGGCCCTGGCGCGCGGCAGAGAGCATCTCCTCGAACAGTGCGACGAGGCGCGCGCTAGCCGCAGAAGCGACGACGTCGTCGGACTGGTCGGCGGGATCGTGCCGCATCGATATTCGCTCGCTGTGGGTCATGGTTCTGCCCTGCTACGACAACCACACGGACGGCGATTCACCCAGGATCACCTTCAGTTGCCGCAGCGCTCGCAGGTACCGCATACCAGCGGCGGCTTCGCTCAGACCGAGCAGCTCGGCCGCCTGCGAGTTCGTGAGCTGCTCGGCGTGGCGCATGAGGATAATTTCTCGCGCGTCTTCGCCGAGCTGGTCGACTGCGATTCGGAACCGCTCGGCGAATTCCTTCTTCAGCAGCATCGCGGCGGGCGTGAGTTGTCCGTCAGGCGTCTGCGCACGGGGGTCTAATGAAGAATGATCCGCCGGGCCGGGCAGTTGTTCGCGGGCGACGTTGCGCTTGTCGGCCAGTTCGTGGCGGAAGGCGTCGGCGAGACGGTCGCGAGCAAGTTGCCGCAGCCAGGCGTGGAATGGCATGCTCGGCGAGCGAAGGTATTCGGCCAGCCGCTTACTCGCCGTGAGGAGCGCCTCCTGCACGACGTCGCTGGCGTCGACCCGGCAGGCGACTCGCGGATTGAGCCGGCACGCGACCATGCGATGCAGCGAATCGCGATGGCGATCGAGCAACTGGCTAACGGCCGCGGAATCGCCCTGCTGGGCTCCGTTGAGTAATTCGATGGTCTCGTCTTGGTTGGGCCACATAGACGAAACCATTATTTATGGAAACGGTGGTGAGTGCCAATATGTTTGCCGAACAACAACTCGCAGTGACGCCGATCGCGGGTCTTGTGATGTGCACCTGCATTGCGATTTGCCGGCAGGCGTTAGGCCATCCGCAAACCGCTGGGAAGCGATTCACCGAAGACTTCGCCGCGTTCGGATTCCTCGAGCGCGCCTCCAATGCGGATGAGATCCACCAGGTGGTGCTGGGCACCGGCTGCTTGCAGCCATGCGGCGGCTTCGTCGCGCAGACGGTGGTCGATGTCGCGATGGCGGTCGTCGGTGCGGCGGGCGAGGAGCATGACGGCAAGGGGAGCGACAGGGTCGTCGCCGGCGAACCGCAGGGCGGCGTGCAGCCAGCGAGCAGCGTGATCGGGCGGGACCAGCGTGTTCAGCGGGCCGTAGAGCGGCACGCGTTGGCCAAGTCGGCCGAGTGTCCAGAACATGGTGGATCGCCACTTTTCCAACTTGCGCTTGGGCAGTAGCTCGATGAGCGTGTCGCCGAGTTCGATTTTGGTTGATACCGGCAGCAGTTCGAGCGACCCCAGCAGCCGCCACACTTCGGCCGATTGGCTGGGATCGAGCGAGGCGGTCGCGGCGGTTGATTTGCCGCCGACGAGCCGCCGGTACAGCGCGCGGATGGCGGGCAGACTTAGTTCGGCGAGCGCCGTTTGTTGGCCGCGGCCCATGCCGCCAGCGATGCGTCGCCAGAGGATGAGCGCTTCGTTTTGCGAGGCAGAAAATGCCAATTTGCCATTCACGGCCCGCCAGGTTTGACCAACTCGCCAGTCGTCGACGGCGAAGCCGTAGCCGGGGCGCAGGGCGTAGCCGAGCAGATTCAGCCACCGTGCTTCGTGGGCGGGCGACTTTCGTCGGCCGTCCTCTGCCTCCATCAAGAATTCCCATAGTCGCCGCAGCACGGAAGTCGGCCAGCGATGGCGATCCCGTTCGAGAATCTCGGCGAGACCCGGCATCAATCGGCTGGGCTTCTCATCCGCCGATGGGCCGAACACTTGTTCGATCAAGTGGCGACACGAGTCGAGCGCGGCCTCGTCGACAAAGCCCTCGCGCTCAGCGTCGGATTGGTGGGCAGCGATATCGGTCTGTGTCGTGGAGCGCACATCGAATTGCAGCCGCCAGCTGCGTTTGGCATCGACTTCGCGGCACGAGAGTTCGAGCGTGCCGACTTCCGATAGGTGCGCTTGCAGCCGAACGCGAACCGTTTGCGGTTGCCGCTTGTGGCCGCCGTGGAGGACGGTGCGAATGGGCGGCAACGGCGTGAACTCTTCCGGGTCGACGGCGACAACTGCGCCCGGCGGATCGACTAGCCGTGTGCTCGACACATAGAGCGGAAACTCAACGGGTTCAGCCAGTGTGAGTTGAAATTCGCGATCGCGAATTTCGAAATCCTGACCTGCGGCGGCATTGCCGGGCGCGAGGCACACGGCCTGCGGCGTGTCGCCGGCGACAGCGATGTAGTAGCTGCGAGCGAGCGTGGCGGCAATGCGGACGCCTTCGCCCCGCCGGACCATCCCGTAATAGGCCGCGCCGTGGGCAACGGCGAGATCCAGCCGCGGATTATCGAGAACGAGTGGCATCCATGGTGCTTCTGCGGTTGAGAACCAAGACGATAACACCGATAGCAAGCGCTCACGCAGAATTGGCGATGCGAAGAAGCCGCCGTTGAAGAGGACGACATCGGGCCGGGCGGGATCCGGTCGGCGTGGCTGTTGCCAATCGCTCGGCCGAGAGTCATCACCCGAGAAGCGATGGGCGACGAGAAACGCCGCGAGGTACCGCGTGATCGCCGGGTCCGCCGCGTAGGGAAGGCCGAAATCTTGAAAGCCCGATTGCCGCCGTGCCGGCTTATCCGCAAGTGCCACTCGCGGCAAGAAGCCTTCGACGAGCAGCTGTTGCACTTCGCTCCGCGTGACTTCGATTTGAAGTGCGGCGGCGATGAGTTTTGAGCCGCTCGCAGGCAGATTGATGGCGAGCGATTCGGCGGCGTCGGGGCTCAACAGTGCTTCCTTCACGCGGCGCGATGTGCGGACGAGCGTGTCCCACTGCCGGGCAGAGAGTTTGTCGCCGCTGGCGATGCGTTGTTCGATGTGGCGGGCCAGCGCGAGGTCGAGATTATCGCCGCCAAGAATAAGGTGTTCGCCGACGGCGATGCGATGGAACTGCACTTCACCCGTAGTGTCGCTGGGCCGTACGCGGATGAGCGTGAAGTCGGAAGTGCCGCCGCCGATGTCGCACACGAGAATCTTCTGGCCTTGCGAAATCTGCTCCTGCCAGTCGCCTTCGTGCCGCTGCAACCACGCGTAGAACGCCGCTTGCGGTTCTTCGATGAGCGTGACGCGCGGGATTCCGGCGCGGCGAGCGGCGTCGACCGTGAGCTCGCGAGCGACTTCGTCGAACGATGCCGGCAGCGTGAGGACGACGTCCTGTTCGGCGAGAGGATGCTGCGGGAACCTGTGATCCCAGGCAGCCCGCACGTGCTCGAGATATCGCGACGAAGCTTCGACCGGCGACAAACGATCGACATCATCGTCGCCTTGCCACGGCAACAGGTCGGCCGTGCGGTCGACACCGGAATGCGAGAGCCACGATTTGGACGAGGCGATCAATCGGCCAGGTTTCGCAGTGCCTTCGTCGCGGGCGAAGACGCCGACCGCGTGATCCGGCGCGGAGTCGTTCCACGGCAGCCTCAGGGCGCCGCTCTTGGCTTCCGCCGACGTCGCCTGGTAGTGAAACGACGGCAACGTTTCGAGCGCTTCGAGTTGAAACGGCGCGACGACCTGCAGGATTTCGAACGTCCGCAGCCGGCGCGGCGACTCGCGCATGTCGGCATACGCGGCGGCTGAGTTCGTGGTCCCAAGATCGATGCCGACGATGTATCGACTGGGCTCGTCGCGATCGGTTGTCGACTGATCGCTCGTCACGGCTCGATCTCATCTTGGCCGTCGTCGCGAATGCTGAACTCGAGCTTCCAGCGCCGGTCGGAAGTCGTGCTCACGCACCACAGTTCAAACACACCGAGTTCCGTGATTCGCGATTGGAACTTCACCGGCACGTAGGTCTCTGGCTCATCGCCGCCGGCATCGAGCAGCGTCTCCAGCGAGTCGGTTTCGGCGAGTTCGTCTTCGTCGATTTCGGGAAGTACGTCGCCCGGTCGATCGCTGTGGCGGACGCTCGAGCTGAAGAATCGGAAGCTGGCCGGCTCGCCGAGTACGAGTCCGATTTCGCCGGAAGGGACATCGACGCTCGTCCCTTCTTCCATGCCGAACGGCACGACGCACAGCGCGCGGAGCGGGCGCGGAGCGCCGGGGATGGCGAGGCCGGCGGTTTCAATGCCGACGTAATACGACCGAGCGGCGCCGCCGCGGATGCGCATGCCGCCGTGCTGTTTCGTCCAGCCGTAGAAGGCGGCGCCGCGGGCGACGGCAAATTCCAGATCGCGCTGACCGGGTAGTTCGCTGGGCGAGCCGCTGGCCGCAAACCATTGGCCGAGCGCGTTCAAAATGCGCGAACGGAGCACGTCGGCCTTGAAGACACCACCGTTGAACAGCACGTGCGTGGGGGCCACTGCTTCGCCGGTTGACTTCGCTTGCAGTGTAAGGAAAGCGGCCAGGTGGCGGGTGATGGCGACATCGGTTTCGAACGGCAAACCGATTTCTTGAAAGCCCGATTGCCGGCCGCGCTGTGGCTTGTCGGTGAGTGCGCACTCGGGAAAGAAGCCGTCGACTAGCAGAGCGGTTGCCATTTGGCGGGCAACTTCAATGGTGACGGTGCCGCCGATGAGCTTGCTGCCGCGGCCCAGTACGGATACCGGGTAGGTCTCCTTGGTGGTTGAGCCGAGCAGCGATTCTTTGGCATCGCGGCACGAGTGCCACAGCGAGATCGACTGCCACGCGTTGAGCTTCATACCGCGTTCGGCGAATAGCTGGGCCACGCGATGGGCGAGCGCGAGGTCCATGTTGTCGCCGCCGACAAGCAAGTGATCGCCCACGGCGAGGCGCCGCAGTTCGAGCTCGCCATGTTGCTCGGCGACGTCGATCAGCGTGAGATCCGTCGTGCCGCCGCCGATGTCGCAGACCAGCAACCGGTCGCCGGCTGTGAGATCTTTGCGCCAGCGGTCGCCACGCGCGGTTAGCCAGGAATAGACGGCCGCCTGCGGTTCTTCGAGCAGCACGAGTTCCTTCGGCAACCCTGCGGCGAGGGCCGCTTCGCGTGTGAGCTCGCGGGCCGCGGCATCAAAGGATGCGGGCACCGTGAGTACGACGAACTGTTGCGCAGCGGGAGCATCGGGGAACTTCTCATTCCACGCGGCAATGAGATGTTCGAGATACCGCTGCGAGGCGCTGACGGGCGAAATCTTTTCGACTTCCGCCGGCGCGCCGTAGGGCAAGATCGGCTCTCGGCGATCGACGCGGCTGTGCGCGAGCCACGACTTGGCGGCCACCACCGTGCGCTCGGGCATCTCTGCGCCTTGCCGGCGGGCGAATTCGCCGACGGCAAACGGCTGGCCGCTCTGCCAGGGCAAGTCGAGCGCGCCGCTCGCGGCCTCGTGCTCCGGCGCGACGTACAGAAATGAAGGCAGTGAGTTCCGCGACTCGATCGTGTTCGCGGCCACGAGTTGCGGAAGCTCCAGCAGCTCGACCTCGGGCGACTTGGCATCCAGCGGCGCGTACGCGACGACGCTGTTCGTGGTCCCCAGGTCGATTCCCAATACATACGTGGCCGTCATTCGCTCGCTCCCTCGCTTATCGAACCTGCACTTCGGCTGGTGCGATAATTAATGCGGCCTCGGCCTTGCCGGTCCAGGCCGGCACTTCGCACTTGGTCGCCTGCCAGCCGGCGTGCATCAGCTCGCCGCTCAAGGGCGGCTGACGCGACACGTTACCCGTGAGCCGATAGCGGCCAGCGTCGTAGTTCGCGGGCACGTCGATCGGCGTTCCTTCCTGGGTGGTGACGACGGGGGCGAGGGCGAACCAGCGTTCGAGCACTTTTTTTGAGTCACGCAGCACGTCGCGAGCGGCGGCGCCGATTTGGGCGTCGGCGTAGCCATCGAGGCTTTCGCTCACGAGGTCGACAAAGCGGGCCTCGCGCTGCAGCGCGGCCAGGAGGGCGACGGCGTCGCTGCGCTGGGGAACGGCTGGAGTCGGCGGCGCGGCAACTGGCTTGCCTGGTAGTCGTTCTGCGGCCGCGGGCTCAGCCAGCGCTTGCACGCGGCGGGCGAAATCGGCATTAAATAGCACCTTGAAAAAACTGACAATCGCGAGCCAAATACGCATCTACGCAATCTCCGAGCAGCCTCCACGAACGCACGAACAACGCCGGCAGGGCGGGCGTCTTCGGGCGACGGCAATTCTGACCAAAATACCCGCAATGAGCCGTTGCTAATAGGGTGGGCTGCCGGAGTGGTGACAGAGGTTTGCTCAGCGATAGTCGACCTCTCGCTCCGCGCGAGGGAATACGTCTCGCGGAGCGAGACGTCTACAAAGGGCAGGGTGCCAGCAGCGGTCACTTGTCGGCTTCGACGGCGATCATGTCCATCGTGAGCGTGCGATCTGGCTGGCCAACGCCGTGGACCATGCACTTCGACGCGGCCGGCGGACGATCTTGATCGTACAGCCATAGGCGTGCGCGGTCCAAACCGCGGGCCGAGCCATCGTCGACCGCGTAGTACGTGCCTTTGGCCAAGTGTTGCAGATCACTGCCCGTCTTGCTGAGGATCGTCTGCAATTGCTCAAAGACATTGAGTGCCTGCTCTTGTCCGCCGTTGGCCTTCTCGGCGAACAGGCCGCCGACAAATATCTGGCGATCGGCGTGCACGAGCGCGGCGCGGCTGAAGATTTGCATTGGGCTCACATCGGGCGGATTGTAGTACTCGACGTGGGGAGCATCCTTGTCGCCGGCGGGCAGCTGCGCGACGAGCTCAATCTCGACTGGCGGCGGCGCGAGCCATTCGACAAAGGTCACGGGCGGAGTGCGTTGATTGGGAAAGTACGCGTGCAGTTTCTGCGACACATCGGCAGCTGAAGAAGCCGGTCGCAGAAAGACTTTGATGTGGGCAACTTGGGCGAGTGAAATCTTCAAGTTGTCGAGCATTTTTACGAGTCCAGTCATGGAGCCGTCAACGGCCGATTCGGTGAGGCCGGCGTCGGCTGGCATGCCGGAAATGTACGCCACGCCGCCGTGCGGCAAGATCGCGACATCGGCCAAGTCCTGTTCACCGCTTACTTGTGGGCAACGCAGCAACGTTACGCTCTCCCCTTTCGCGGGCGCGATCGCAACAGCGTCGATGGCCACCAGGGCATCGCGGTGCGGCAGTGGCGTGAGGACGGACGTAAGCGCTGGCCGAACCGATGGCTTCAGTCGCTTGCTCAGCTGCTCGCGGACGAGGTCGGTAGTCGATGGCGCGAGTGCGTAGACATTCACACGCACCAATTGATTGAGATCCGCACCTGCCCTTTTCAGGACTGCGTCGAGATTATCCAGAACTTGCTCGACCTGTTTTTCGACAGCGTCCTTGCCGACCAGTTTGCCATCGGCGGCGAGCGGCAGCAGTTGGCGCGTGTAGGCCAAAGCCTGACCATCGACGATGACCGCTCGCGAAGTTCCGGCGGGGGCATCGAGCGGCACGTATTCGACGGCCGGGCGTTGGGCAGCAGCGGCTGGTTTCTTGCTTTCGGCCGCGAAAGTGCAATGCCCGGCAGCGAGCACCAGCAGGGCGCTCGCAAGGAGACTGAATATATAAAGTCGTCGTATCATGGGTAATTCCTGTGGAGCATGTTTGCCCAGCAGCTAAGTACGAATAATTTGGCGATCGCTGCCACTTAAACTTTATCTGGCAGTTCGTAGCCCTTGCGTCGCGGAATGTCGAGGTAGCCGTTGGCTTCGTCATCGCCCGGGAAGACTTCCTTCTCGGGATCCCAGCGTAAGTGGCGACCGGTCCAGCGCGCGATGTTGCCCAGGTGGCAAAGCGTGGCGACACGATGGGCGTTCTCGATCTTCATGATCGGGTCTTTGCGCGACACGACGCAGTCGTAAAAGTTCTGCATGTGATTGTCGCTCTCGTACAGGCGAATCGCATTGGGCGGCAACGGGTCCTTGTCGAGGCCCTTAGGTTTGCACTCGTAGCTGCCGCGAATGATCGTGATCTCGCCTTTATCGCCGATGAATGTGGCGCCGCCGCCCACACGCGGGTTGAGCGAGCTCAAGGTGAGCACCACACCGTTAGCGTAGCGGTAATTGATGACTGGGCGGCTGCCGACGGCATCGCCATGGTCACGCTTGCCTGGCAAGTCTTGCACGTAGCTGCCCATTTTCTCGGCCGGTTCGACCCACACTTCCACCGGGCCGCTCTTGTCCATCTGCAGCGCCCATTGCACCATGCTCAGGCCGTGGCAGCCCCAGTTGAGCAGCTCGCCGCCGGAGTACGGACGGAACGACATCCAGCCGGGGCCCGTGGCCGTTTGCTCAGCTGGTTCCGGCGGATAGGTGGCCTCCGGTTCGTACGGCACGCGCGAGAGGTAGAGGTTCACGTTGTATGGCACCACTTCGTTCGGGCCACACCACCGGTCCCAGTCGAGCGTTGCGGGCACCGGCTGGCCGGGGAAATTGCTCTCGAACGGGCTCGGGTAGTTATATGCGATGACTCGATGCACCTTGCCGATGCGGCCATTGATGATGAGCTCCGCGGCCAATCGAGTCTTGGGATTCGAGCGCTGCTGCTCGCCAACTTGGAAGACGACGCCGTGCTTGCGAACGGCCTCGACCATGACGCGGCCTTCACGAATCGTGTGCGACAGCGGCTGCTCGCCGTACATGTCTTTGCCGGCCTGTGCCGCGTGGATGCAAGGCAGATAATGCCAATGCTCGGGCGTGGCGTAGACGACGACGTCGACTTCCTTCTGGTCGAGGAGCTTGCGATAGTCGTCGAAGTGTGGGCACTTGTGATAGGTTCCCCACGCCGCGGCCCGGCGCGTATTGAGATCAGCCACGGCGACGATGCGGGCATTCTTCGGCGGAGCGCCTTGGCCGCCCACGCCGACGGCCAGTTGACTGTTGCGGCGGCCGCAGCCGATGATGCCGACGCCGATCTGGTCGTTCGGGCTGACCGGCGATTTCTTGATCACCAGTGGTGCGGACGCGGGCGGCGTTCCCTGTGCCGCCAAGGCTCTTGGCAAGACGATTCCAGCTGTCGCTGCTCCCACTGCCTGGCCGAGCAAGCGACGCCTGGAAATCTCTCTGGTCATGGAAGTCTCCTCGTGGGGCACTTATGGTTGGCAATCGCCGCAACCGATGGAACGAGCTGTTGTAGGGCCATTCACACCAGCGATGCACTGTGCGTTTTGATCTTTTGAATTGCCTCAACTATATTGTCGATATCACCCGGCTCGCCGAGCAACAGTCGTTGCGACAGTGCGACCGTGGTTTCGCACACCTGCTTGTTGCCTTTGAGTTCATCGAAGCTGGCCCGGTAGGCTTTGAGGCGCTCGGCCGGAAACAGGCGCTGAAAACCGCGCGAGCCGATCGCTTCGTCGAACAGCCCATCGAAATACTGTTCGGTGTACCCGCTGCTGCAAGGGACGCCTTCGCGATTGAGGGCGCGTTGAAACTTGACGCGCGGAAGGCCGTGGAACGCTTCGGGGTTGTAGCGGAACGCATAGAGATGCCAGACCGCCCGGCTATTTCCGGGGAGACGCACGACCTCGATGCCGGGAATCTGCTTGAGGCCGGCCGTTAGTCGATCGGCGTTGCGACGCCGGAGCTCCGTATCCGACACCAGCTTCTCCAGTTGCTCGAGCAGCATCATGCCCTGATAGTGGGTGAGGCGGTAATTGAGCCCGCGGCTGAAGTTGCCGCGGCCTTGGTGGGTGCCGTGCGCCCGGCCACAATCATGATAGGAACGGGCGCGATCCAAATACTCGGCGTTCGTGCCCGTCACCGCGCCGCCTTCTCCCGAGGGAAGATGCTTCGAATTCTGGAAGCTGAAGCAACCCAAATCGGCGAGCGTACCGCATTTTTGGCCATGGTACTCGGCAAGCCAGGCCTGACAGGCGTCTTCGACCACGATGAGATTGTGCTTCTTCGCAATCGCGTTGATGGGGTCCATGTCGCACGGCATGCCATAGATATGGACGGGCACAATCGCCCGCGTGCGCTCGGTGATGCGGCTTTCGATCGAGGAGGGGTCGATCGTCAGCGTTGCGGGGTCGGTATCGGCCAGCACCGGCAGTGCTTTGTGCGCGAGCACGGCGTTGTAGGTCGCGATGAACGTGAACGGCGACACGATCACCTCGTCGCCGGCGTCGATGCCCGTTGCCGCAAGCGCGGTGAGCAGCGCGGCGGTGCCGCTGGAGGTGGCGATGCAATCCTTCGCGCCGAGCAGCTTGGCATAGGCTTGTTCGAAGTCGTTGACCGGCCCGCCATCGTCGCCGGCGGGCGACCACGCGCCGCTGCGGAGCACGTCGACGATTTTTGGCTCCCACGCTTCGTCCCACTGCGGCCAGCCGGGCCAGTCGCCCGCGTGGGCCGGCGTACCGCCGAGCGCGGCGGGCTTGTCGGCAGCGGCAGCGACGGCAGGTGCGCTGCCGGTGCTTCCCAACCAGGTCGCGGCTGCCGCCGTCGCGGTTGCGGTGCGCACGAAATCACGCCGCGTTAGTTCGTTGTTGTTCATAGTCTTGAGGAGTTCGAGATTATCGTTGGTTGCGGGTTGAATAAGAACTGGGGGCTAGCGCCCGGCGGCTGATATGGTCGGCGGGTAGCGTTAATTACACAGCGTAGTGAGCAGCCACTTTGCGAATGGCATCGGCCACTTGCAGCATATACTCCTCCGTCATGTACTCGAAAATCGGCACGCGGATGCCGTCGCTCAACATCGACTCGGCATTCGGGCAACGATGTTTCGTAAAGTCCATGGTCGTGAGGCCCATTTCCTTGATAGGCCAGCGACCGGCGAAGAACGCATGCTTCTGGAAAACTTCCTCGCCGTACAACGGTACTTTGATGTACCCGCCCTGCACGGCCGCGCCTTCCGCCGCCAACGCTTTGACGAACGTCGAGCGGTTGCAGCGAAATGCCTCGGGGCGGATGCGGAAGTAGTAGAACCAGTACACGGGCCGATCGTCGCGATGCACTTCGTGCGGAACAATTCCCGGCACGCCGGCAATCTTCTCGGTGAGCAAATTGCCCAGGTGATTGCGTTTGGCGGCGATGTCTTCCAGCCGCGTTAACTGCACTGCCGCGATGGCGGCCTGCGGTTCGCTCATGCGATAGTTCGTCGCAAACAGCGGGAACGTGCGTTTGCCGGCGCGGTCGGTGCCTTTGTCGCCGCATGGCTGCAGCAGTGGGCCGAAGCGTTCATCGCTAGAGCCGACGATGCCGCCGTCGCCGCACGTGATGTGCTTCGTGTTCTGCAGCGAAAAACACGCGAGATGCCCGACCGATCCAATCGGCCGGCCCCGATACTTCGCGCCCCAAGCCTGGGCGCAGTCTTCGATCAAAATCAATTTGTGTTTATCGGCGAGAGCGCGCAGCGCATCGAGATCGCACGGATTGCCGGCCAAATGCACCGCGATGATGGCTTTGGTCTTGTCGGTGATGCGGCGCTCGACGTCGGCCACATCGAGATTGTGCGTGCCTTCGCCCAGATCGGCGAACACCGGCACGGCCTGTTGATAGAGCACACCGATCACGGTGCCGATATCGGTCACCGGCGCAGTGATCACCTCGTCGCCCGGACCGATTCCGGCCGCGTTCACGGCGATGTGCAGCGCCGCCGTGCCCGAGGAGCAATTGAAGGCAAACTTCAGCGGGCACACTTCGCGAAACCGCTCCAGCAGCAGCCGCGTTTGCGGCCCCTGCCAATAGAAGAGCGAATCCTGCCGCAGCATCGCTTCGAGCTGCTTCTGCTCTGGCTCGCCCCACCGCGGCTGAACGGCACACTTCGTCGTAACGGCCTTCTTGCCGCCATCGATGGCTAAAGCTTCGCCGCCGTTCGCAGCATTCGCAGTCGCCGCATTCGCTACCGAGCCAGCGAGCACTAGCCCCGATGCTCCCGCCACAAACTCCCGCCGTGAGATCGAATGTTGAGCGCCCAAAGCAGTCACTTTCGATAGAAGGAAA
This sequence comes from Pirellulales bacterium, assembly GCA_046349975.1. Taxonomy (GTDB): domain Bacteria; phylum Planctomycetota; class Planctomycetia; order Pirellulales; family Lacipirellulaceae; genus JABDGM01. The sequence continues at coordinate 209,725 of JAXMBH010000008.1, read as the reverse complement.
TGAATCTGGCCGAACACACTCCTCAGCGCACTCATGTTGACATACCAACAGGCCCAGAGCAATTCGCCGCGCGGCGGGCATTTTTTGTACCACCGTGCTCACTGCACGCGTCGCAATACCTGCGAGGCATAATTAACGCCCCGGTGGTATGGGTGACGCAGTTGCTGCATAGAAATTCGAAGAACGCCGTGCGCAGAAAGACTAGAAGTAGTTTCAAAACTAGCAACGCGAACCGGACGCTAGCGCATTGCGGCTAATCCGATTAGCCGCAGGGCGCTAGCCCACGGTTTTGAAACTGCTTCTAGTGCTCTTCACAGTTAAGAATTCGGGCGCCGACAATTAGCCGCCGGGCCGAAGTTGGGGTGGCTGGGCAACGGACAACGCCGCCGACGGCGGAATACAGCAGCAGTTGCTTTCTGAACACATGTCCGTAATTATTTGCAGCCATCCGCCCCACCGCGAGTGATCATAGGGACGGCAAGCTCCTGCTTGCACATGCGATGGAGGGCAATTGACGATTCGCGAGACCAGTGGCAAAGCCAGTGACACCCCCGCGCAGACCGACCGCAGAAGTCGCACAATGATTCCGGACACCGTGGACCATACGAACAGCTCGGCACATACACCAAGAGTTGTGGCGGCAATCGATCAGCGACGTGTGTGCTCTTTGGTGGCACAGGTAATCCAAACAGCACCCCCCATGAAGACCAAGAGTGTGCGGTTGGTATACGCATATTTCAGATCATCGCGGCCAGACTGCGGAAGTTGTCGGGAACTATCGATCGATTGAAGCAATCACTTATTGACTCCTCATGTTGCCCGCGTTAGCACAGGGCATAGGACAGCCGCAAATAGCAGCGATTTGGTCGGTCATTGCTAAAATGGACGCAAGAGTGTTGTTATTGCTTGAGGTGGTATTTCAAGTGCGGCCAATTTCCTTTGGAGGTGGCTCATGAACCGAACGCTTATCGCTGCTGCCGTAGTATGGGTCGTATCTTTGCCCGCCCACCTGGATGCTGCCGTATTTCAACGTGACTGGAAGACGCCGGGCGACGGTTTGTTGACGTACGATGACGTGAATCAGCGCGAATGGCTTGATCTATCAGCGTCGCGTCTTGATCAGTTTTCCGATCCTCGACTGGAAAACGCAATTTCGCAAATTGCGCCCGGTGGAAAGTTTGAGGGATTCATTTGGGCGCAACGAACGGATGTAGTTGGCCTGTTGCAATCGGCGGGTATTGCGATATCTACGAGTGATTACCCAATCAACGGAGCGGCTATCGAGAACCTCATTAATTTGCTTGGAAGTACAGTTCAGTCAGCATCTACTATGAGGTCGGTCGCACTGATCAACGAAGTCGATGCCTCATCCGGTTTTCAGCTTGGAGTAGATGTATTTGTCGTTTATCAAGGTCCGCGAGCTGGAGTATTTGTGCCGTCGCTGGACGATTTCGTTGGTCGTCCCACGAATGGCCTAATGCTTTACCGCACTGTCCCAGAACCAAGTTCCATAGTCGCTTCGGTTTTGCCATTAATTTATCTTCTTTCGGGCCGGTTTAGTTGCCGGCGCAAATAACGATTTAGCAGCCGCGTCCGGATTTTCGGCGGAAAGACAGTGCTATGTTTTATTTTCGGCAGAGCGGTTACAGACTACCGCGCCGCGCCGGGTGCCACTCTCCCACAGTCGGCAGCGCACCGAAGCCACGCCGAGGGCAACGCCGCCGTGGTTGACCACAGCGAATCGGCGTGATTGCTATGCCCCGTTTGAACGGGATGGAGACTGCTCGGCCGCCAAGCTACGATCGGTTGCGTAGCGGAGCGCTTCCTTCGACAGTTGCTCCGAGCTGCGGTCGGCGAGCGCAGCAATCGAGATGACGTTTCACATTGTGAGTGGCCGCATTATGGCACAATCTGGCGGAACTGATCGGCGGTCTTTCTTGCGTCTGGCGGCAGCTTCAGGAGCATCCGCCCTATTAACTCCGCACACTTCGGCGGCCAGCGAGCCGTCGCAGAGTCCGAACGAGCGCATCGGCGTGGGGTTTATCGGCACGGGCAGCCGCTGCCGCGCGCACCAAGACATTGTGCTCAAATTCAAGGAGCAAGGGATCGCCGAGCCGGTCGCCGTGTGCGATGTGTACAAGCCGCGCTTAGAGGATGCGGCGCAGTACTGCGGCGTCACGAAAAAGTATGCCGAGCACGAGGCGCTGCTGGCGGATCCGAATGTCGACGTCGTCTGCATCGCCACGCCCGATCGCCACCACGCTCCGCAGACAATCGACGCGCTGCGGGCTGGGAAGGACGTTTACTGCGAAAAGCCGCTGACGCACTGGTCGCAATTCGAACTGGCCAAAAAAGTGGCCGCCACGGCCGCGGAGACGAGTCACCTCGTGCAAGTGGGCACGCAGTACATGGCCGACGACAACTATCCCGAGATTATTCGGCTCATTCGCGACGGGATCATCGGCAAACCGGTGCACGCGATGTGCGGCTACTTTCGCCGCGGCGATTGGGGCGAACGGATGCCGATTCCCGATGGAAACGCCAAGCCGGGGCCGGACCTCAACTGGAAACGCTTTCTGGGCGACGCGCCAGATGTCGGCTTTTCAGTTTCTCGCTTTTTCCAATGGCGCATGTACTGGGACTACGCCGGGGGCCCTGCGACCGATCTGCTCGTGCACATGTTTACGCCGGTTTTCTGTGTGCTCGAATTGGAGTATCCGGAGCGGGTGTTCGGCGGCGGCGGCACGTTCGAATACCAGCGCGAGGTGCCGGACCAGTGCAACATCATTGCCGATTATCCCGGCGGCCCCAGCGTGGTGCTGACCAATTCACTGTCCAACTACGTGCCGATGGAGACGGTCATTCGCGGAACAGACGGCGTCATCAAATGGGCGATGCTCGATGGCCCGTCGCAGCCCGATGCGGGGGTGCGCATCGTGCCGTTCGCCAAAGACAAGAAGGAGATTCGCCTGCCGTGGAAGGGGCAGGGCGACACGAGCCGGCTGTGGCTCGATCTCTTGGATTGCGTAAAGACCCGCCGGCAGCCGAAGTGCAACATCGAACTGGCCGTGCGAGTTCAAGCGCCGCTGTCGATGGGGATCATTTCGCATCGTGAGAGCAAGGTGGTGAAATTTGACGCAAAGTTCAACGGGTTCCAAGTTGCGTAGCGTGTCGAGCTGGCATCGCGAATTCCTGGCGCTGCTGGCGAGTTCGTCGCTGCTAGTGCAACTGGCCGCGATATCTGTGTGTTGCGCAGCGCCGCTAGCAGAATCGACGGCATTTCGCTGGGTTCAAGAACAAGGCCGTTCGGTAGCGCTGGTGCAGGGCGACGCAGTCGTCTGGCGCTTCAACTTTGGCTCCGAGCAACCGAAGCCGAATTTCTTTCCGTTGTGCCTGCCCGCAAGGCCGTCGCTCGTCGTTGATCGCCCCAGCGACCATCCCTGGCATCACGGGTTGTGGTTCTCGTGGAAGTTCCTTAACGGTGTGAACTTCTGGGAGCCCGATCCGAAGACGGGCAAATCGCCGGGGCGCACCGCGTGGAGTGATGTCAAACCTACGCTGCACGCAGATTTCTCAGCCACAATCGCGCTCCAGCTCGCATACATTACGGCTGGCGATGCCGCCGTGCTGCGCGAGGATCGCGAAATTGCCTTGAGTGCTCCCGATGAGTTTGGGCGTTACACCATCGACTGGCGTTCCACATTTCGCGCAGTTGAGAAGGACGTCGAGCTATCTTGCGTACCGATTCCGCCGGCCCAGGACGGCGTACCGTGGGGCGGATATGCGGGCCTGTCGCTTCGATTCGCCACAGAGCTCAGCGAGCGCGAGGCGACCGTTGACCGCGGGCCGGTGACGTTTTCCAACGGCGTCTTCCGCGGTCAGAGCATTGGCATCGATTACAGCGGAGTCATCGCCGGTCAAGCGGCGGGCATTGCCATCCTCGATCACCCCAAGAATCCACGCCATCCGGCCGACTGGTATCTCATCAAAAACGACATGAGCTACGCCAACGCGGCTCTGTTGTCGTCGCGGCCAATGTGGCTGAAGGCAGGCGAAGAGCTGGTGATACGGTATCGGCTCGTCGTGCATCGCGAGCGGTGGGACGCCGCAAGACTCAAGGCCGAGTACGAGAAGTACACAGCTCTTGAGCGATTACGCCATGGTGATCAGGAGGTCGCCGGCCTCGACTTGCGTGCCGGCCACGATGTGCACCTGGCCGACCTCGCCGTCGGCTTCGGCAAGGATCGTCGTTTCCATTTTCATTGCTTCGAGTGTCGCCAGCTTCTGGCCCGCGACGATCTTGTCGCCTGGCTGAACGGCCACGGTGACGACCATGCCCAGCATGCTGGCCCCAATTTGTTTCGGGTTCTTGGGATCGGCCTTGAGCCGTTCGGCGACTTGGGTTTGCAGCGACTTATCAGCGACGGTGACCTCGCGCGGATGGCCGTTGAGCTCGAAGAACACACTGCGTGTGCCATCGTGGTGCGCTTCGCCGATCGTGAGAAACTTGATGATCAGGGTTTTGCCGAGCTCGATATCGACGGAGATTTCCTCGCCGGGATTCATACCATAAAAGAAGATCGGCGTGGGCAGCACGCTGACATCCGAAAACTGCCGCTGGTGCTCGGCCAGCTGTTCGAATACCTGCGGATACATCAGGTACGAAACCACGTCCTGGTCTGTCGGCTGCCCTTCGACCATCGTGCTTACGATAGCCCGCGTTTTCTGCAGATCGGCTGGCGGCAGGCTCTCGCCGGGGCGGCCTTCCAGCGGTTTCTCGCCGCGCAGAATGCGGTCGCGGACATCGCGGGGGAAGCCGCCCTCGACTTGCCCCATGCGTCCGCTTAGTAAATCGAGCACGGAGCGGGGGTACGCGAGCTCGCGATCGCCGCGCCTGACATCGTCACATGTTAAATCATTCGCGACCAGGAACAGCGCCATGTCGCCGACGGCTTTGGATGTTGGCGTGACTTTGACGATATCGCCGAGCAACTGGTTGACATCGGCATACAGCCGGCACACCTCCGGCCACCGCGATGACAGGCCGAGCGCCTGCGCTTGCTGGAAGAGGTTCGTGTACTGCCCGCCCGGCATCTCGTGCTGGTACAGATCAGAACCAGCGGCGAGCACGGGGCTTTCGAACGGCGTATAGAACTCGCGTGCTTCGCGCCAATACTCGGAAATCGAGTCGAGCACGGCGCCATCCAGGCTGCTGGCACGCGGCGTGTTGCGCAAGGCTTCGACCAGCGTATTCAAATTCGGCTGCGAGGTGCCTCCGGACATCGCGGCAATCGCGGCGTCGGCGATATCGAGGTCTGCGCCGGCGGCGTTCAAAATCGCCGCGGCCTGCACGCCGCCCGTGTCGTGCGTGTGAAAATGGATCGGCAGGCCGGTCTCGTCGCGGAGCGTCTTTACAAGTTTGGCGGCGGCGTGCGGCTTGCACAACCCGGCCATGTCTTTGATCGCCAAGATGTGCGCACCGAGCGACTTCAGTTCGCGGGCCAGCTTCACATAGTACTCGAGGTGATACTTCGGCCGCTGCGGATCGAGGATGTCGCCGGTGTAACAAATCGCAGCCTCGCAAATCGCGCCCGCTTCGCGCGTGGCCTCCATCGCGACGCGCATGTTCGGCGTCCAGTTCAGGGCGTCGAAAATCCGGAACACGTCGATGCCCGCGGCAGCCGCTTCGCGAACGCACTCGCGGACGACGTTATCCGGATAGTTCGCGTACCCCATCGCGCTCGAAGCCCGCAGCAACATCTGAAACAGAATGTTGGGAATCCGCTCGCGCAGTTGCTCCAACCGCTGCCAGGGGGACTCTTTGAGGAACCGCATGGAGGTGTCGAACGTGGCGCCGCCCCACATTTCCAACGAAAATAGACCTGCACAGTTGTGGGCGTACGCATCGGCGATCGCCAGTAAATCGTACGTTCGCACCCGCGTGGCGAGCAGCGACTGGTGCGCGTCGCGCATCGTTGTATCGGTCCACAACAGCGGCTTTTGTTCGCGGATCCAGGCGCAGAATTTCTCGACACCGAGTTCCTTGAGTTTGTCTCGCGTTCCCGAGGGCAGCGGCGCCCGCGCATCGAACTGCGGCACCTGGGCCGGGATTCGCCGCGCAGCACGCTGGGCATTCTTCACGCTGGGGTGGCCGTTGACGACAACATCCCCGATATACTGCAGCAGCTTGGTCGCGCGATCGCGGCGCGGCGTGAACTCGAACAGCTCCGGCGTTTCGTCGATGAATCGCGTGGTGCTGTTGCCATCGAGAAACGTGGGGTGCTGTACCAGGTGAATCAGGAACGGGATGTTCGTCTTCACGCCGCGGATGCGAAACTCTTGCAGGCAACGCTCCGTACGGCCGATGGCTTCGCGGAACGTACGGCCCCAGGTGGTCACCTTCACCAACAGCGAATCGTAGAACGGAAAGACGACGGCGCCGGAGAACGCGGTGCCGCCATCGAGTCGAATGCCCATGCCGCCGGGTGAACGGTAGTGCGTGACTTTGCCATAGTCGGGCATGAATTTATTCGAGGGATCTTCAGTCGTCACGCGGCACTGCACGGCAAACCCGTGCGTAGCGATTTGGTCTTGCGGCGGGAGGCCGAGGGCGGGGCCATCGAGCCGTTCGCCTTGGGCGATGAGAATCTGGGAGCGCACCACATCGATCCCGGTCACCTCTTCGGTGACCGTGTGCTCGACTTGAATGCGCGGATTCACCTCGATGAAATACAATTCGTTCGTGTCCGCATCGACTAGAAACTCGACGGTGCCGGCGTTGTCGTAGCCGACGGCGCGGCCGATTGCGACGCCAGCCGCGCAGATCTTTTTGCGGACATCGGTTGGCAAATTCGGCGCGGGAGCGATCTCCACCACCTTCTGGTGTCGCCGCTGGACCGAGCAATCGCGTTCCCACAGGTGGACGAGGTTGCCGTGGCTATCGCCGAGCAGTTGAACCTCGATATGCCGGGCGCGCGAGATGAATTTCTCAACGAAGATCTCGTCGCTGCCGAAGGCGCTGAGCGACTCGCGGCGCGCGGTCTCGAAGGCGTTCGCGAATTCTTTTGCTTGCTGAACAACGCGCATGCCACGCCCGCCGCCGCCATGGGCGGCTTTCAGGATGACCGGAAATTTCAGCGATTCAGCCGTCTTGAGTCCTTCGGCCACATTGGCAATCGGTTTGTCGCTGCCGCCGAGCACGGGCACGCCGACCTGCTTGGCGACGGCCCGGGCGGCGATTTTGTCGCCGAGCTTTTCCAAAAGGTCGGTCCGCGGGCCGACGAAGATAATGCCCGCCTCCCGGCAGGCCCGCGCGAACTGCGGATTCTCCGACAGGAATCCATACCCAGGATGAATCGCATCAACCTCGCGTTCTTGCGCTAGAGCGATGATGTTCGCGATATTGAGATACGCTTGCAGCGGCTTGCCCGGTTCGCCGACGACGTACGATTCATCCGCCTTAAAGCGATGCAGCGCATAGCGGTCCTCGTGCGAGTACATCGCAATCGTGCGGATGCCCAATTCATGGGCGCTGCGAAATACGCGGATGGCAATTTCGCCACGGTTGGCGATGAGCAGACGGCGAATAGTTTGCATGGGCCTGTAACGACAAGAGCAGAGAGCCGGGCGCGCGAACCGCTAGCGTTGGATCCAACCGCGACAAAGCGGGACCTCACAGTATAGTCGAAAAGGACCGCAAAGATCAGGCAGTGGCCAGCTTGTCAAACGACTTTCGCCCATCCCGAAATTGTTGGCTGTCAACCGCACTGCTGATAAGCGGCACGCTTGGTCGGGCTGGGGCGAATGTCAGGTGGCCGGAACGAGGGTGGTTGGCCCTGTTTCGAGGAGGAATCTATCCGCTGCGTGCGACCTGGGACGAAACCAAAGCCGCAGCCGGTCAAGATATAAATAGACAACCGGCGTGGTGTAGAGCGTCAGGACTTGACTGAAGATGAGCCCACCGACGATCGCGATGCCCAGCGGCCGGCGAAGTTCCGAGCCGTTGCCAGCGCCGAGGGCCAGCGGCAGGCCGCCCAACAGGGCGGCCATGGTCGTCATGATAATCGGCCGGAACCGCAACAGGCAGGCTTTAAAAATAGCCTCATCGGGTGCGAGATTGAAGCGCCGCTCGGCGTCCAGTGCGAAGTCGATCATCATGATGGCGTTCTTTTTTACGATGCCGATCAGCAAGACGATGCCGATGAGCGCCATCACGCTCAATTCGGTGTTGCAGGCCATGAGCGCGATGAGTGCGCCGACGCCGGCCGAGGGCAAGGTGGAGAGAATCGTAATCGGGTGAATATAGCTTTCGTAAAGAATCCCGAGCACGATGTACACGGTCACGAGCGCCGCCAAAATCAGCACCGGTTGGTTGGCCAATGAAGCTTGGAAGGCCTGGGCTGTTCCCGAGAAGCTGCCGTGAATCGTCTGGGGCATGCCCATGGCATTGGTCAGGGCTTGCACCTTGCTGACGGCATCGCCTAGCGACACACCGGGCGCCAGATTGAAGGAAATCGTGACGGAAGGAAACTGCCCCGAATGATTCACCGAGAGCGACGTGTTCTGTTGTTCGTAGTGACAGACGGCGCTGAGCGGAATCTGCGCGTTGTTGTTCCCGCGCACATACAAGTAACGCAGCGCATCGGGGTTCTGCCAGAACGCTGGTGCTACGCTCATCACCACGCGATATTGGTTTTGCGACTTGTACATCGTTGATACGGGGCGCTGGCCGAATGCGTCGTACAACGTGTCGTCGATGCGTTGCGGTGTTACGCCGAGTCGGGCGGCGGCGGCGCGATCGATCACGAGCGACACCTGCAGGCCGCGCGTTTGCTGATCGGAGATCACGTCGACCAGTTCCGGGGACTTCCGCATATTGCTGAGCACTTGCGGCGCCCATTGGTTGAGGTCGTTCAGGTCGTCGCCGCGAAGCGTGAATTGATACTGAGCGCTGCTCGCCCGGCCGCCGATGCGTAAATCCTGCACGGCCTGGAGCACGAGCGTCGCCCCGGCCATTTTCGAGGTTTTGGCCCGGATTCTTACCATGATCGCCTCGGCGGAAGCGTCGCGCTCGCGGAGCGGCTTGATGCTCACGAACATGCGGGCGGAATTTGCGGCCCCGCCGAAGTTGCCGCCCGTGAACGCAATGACATTATCAACTGCCGGATCCTCACTCACGGCGCCGGCAAAGCGAATGAGCAACTGGCTCATTGCTTGAAACGAGGTACCCTGATCGGCCTGGATATTGCCGACCAGGCGGCCGGTATCCTGCTGCGGGAAGAAGCCCTTCGGAATGATTACATAGAGGTACACGGTAAAGACGAGCGTAGCGAGCATGACGACCATCGTCACACTGTGAAATCGCAGCGCTTTGCTCAGGGTAAATTCATAAAGTTGCAGCAGTCGCTGAAACAATCGCTCGCTGGCGCGGTACAGCCAACCGTGCCGCTCGTCGTGGCTCGACTTTAGCAAAGTCGCACACATCATCGGCGTGGTGGTGAGTGAGATGAGCATCGAAATGAAGATGGCCACGGAGAGTGTCATGGCGAATTCGCGGAACAGCCGGCCGACGATGCCGCCCATTAGGAGAATTGGAATGAACACGGCCACCAGGGAGACGCTGATCGACAGGACGGTGAAGCCAATCTCCTTCGCACCGACAAACGTCGCTTCGAGCGGCGGCATGCCGTCTTCGATGTGTCGCGAAATATTCTCGATCACCACGATCGCATCATCCACGACAAACCCGGTGGCAATCGTCAGGGCCATCAGCGACAAGTTGTTGACGCTATAGCCAAGCAGGTACATGACGCCAAACGTGGAGACGAGCGACACCGGCACAACGATGCTGGGAATGAATGTGGTTCGGAGATCGCGCAAGAAGACAAACACGACGAGGATCACCAGCGCGATCGAGACCGTCAGCGTGAACTGCACATCGTGAACCGATGCCCGGATCGTCGTCGTGCGGTCCATGACGACTTCCAGATCCATCGCGGCCGGGATTTGTGCTTTGAGCTGCGGCAGAATCTCGCGGACCTGATCCACCGTCGCGATGATATTTGCACCGGGCTGCCGAAAAATGACGATCGTAATCGCGGGCTTGCCATCGGAGTAACCCGTCGCGCGCAAGTCTTCGACGCCGTCGGTCACGTTCGCAATATCTGCCAACCGCACCGGCGCTCCGTTGCGATAGGCGACCACCAGCGGCTGGTACTCTTTGGCCGCGAGTAGCTGGTCGGTGGTGGCAAGCGCCCAGCTGTGGCGCTCGTTGTCGATCTGTCCTTTCGGCCGATTCGCGTTGGCGTTCGACAACGCGTTGCGGATGTCTTCCAAACCGAGCCCAAAGTGGTTCAACACAGTCGGATTGACTTCGACGCGCACGGCCGGCGGCGAACCGCCGCTGACGAACACTTGGCCCACTCCGGATACCTGCGACAGTTTCTGCTGCAAGATCGTGGACGCCACATCATACATTTGCGGCTTTGTGTGGATATCCGACGTGAGCGCCAGAATCAAGATCGGAGCATCGGCCGGATTCACTTTGCGATACGTCGGATTGTTCGGCAGATTCGAAGGCAGTTGCCCGCGGGCCGCGTTGATAGCGGCCTGCACGTCGCGGGCGGCGGCATCGGTGTTGCGCCCCAAGTCGAACTGCAGCGTGATGCTGGTCGTGCCCAAGTAACTGGTCGAGGTCATCTCCGTGACGCCGGCGATGCGACCAAATTGGCGTTCCAGCGGCGTGGCGACGGCCGAGGCCATCGTTTCCGGACTCGCGCCGGGCAGCGCCGCGCTCACCTGAATCGTGGGGAAATCGACTTCCGGCAACGGCGACACGGGCAGCATGAAATAGCCCAACACGCCGGCGAGCGTGATGGCCACCGTGAGCAGCGTCGTGCCAACCGGTCGCTTGATAAATGGCGTCGAGAGACTCATACCGGTGCGAGCTCCCGGTATTTCACGCGCTCGGCCCGCGGCTGACGCCGGCGCACCAGCTTTCCGATTCGATCGAACGCCAGGTAAATGACGGGCGTTGTGTACAGTGTGAGTAACTGGCTGAAGATCAATCCGCCGATGATCGTAATGCCGAGCGGCCGGCGCAATTCCGACCCCATGCCGCCGCCGAGCGCGAGGGGCACGCCGCCGAAGAGCGCGGCCATCGTTGTCATCATGATGGGACGAAATCGCAGTAAGCAAGCTTCATAGATCGCTTCGCGCGGCGTCCTGCCTTCCTTCCGCTCGGCTTCGAGCGCAAAGTCGATCATCATGATGGCATTTTTCTTCACGATGCCGATAAGCAAAATGATGCCGATCAAACCGATCACGCCCAGATCCTCGCGGCAGAGCAGCAGGGCGAGAATCGCGCCGACGCCGGCGGAGGGCAGCGTCGAGAGGATCGTAATGGGATGAATGTAACTCTCGTACAGCACGCCCAGCACGATATACACCGTGACGAGCGCGGCGAGAATGAGCATCGGTTCGTTCCGCAGCGACGCTTGAAATGCCTCGGCAGTGCCTTGAAACCCAGCCTGAATGCTGGGAGGCAGATCGATCTCGCGCTTCGCGGCATCGATCGCCGTGACTGCTTCGCCCAGCGACACGCCTGGCGCCAAATTGAACGACACGGTAACGACCGGAAACTGTCCTTGATGATTGATCGACAGCGGCGACCTGATTTGTTCGACCGTGGTGAATGTGCTGATCGGAATCCGCTCGCCGCGATTCGAACGCACATAGATATTCGACAAATCTTGCGGATCATTGCGAAACTCCGGCTTCGCCTCGAGCACCAGCCGGTATTGATTCAGTTGCGTGAACAGAATCGAGACTTGCCGCTGTCCGAAGGCGTTATAAAGTGCATCGTCAACCATCCGCGGCGTGATTCCCAACCGCGAGGCCGTGTCGCGATCGATCACAACGTGGGCCTGCAGCCCTTCCGTTTGCTGGTCGCTCGCCACATCGCGGAGCTGTGGCAGCGATTGCAGTTTTGCCGCGAACTTTGGCGCCCAGTCATTGAGCTCGCGCGGGTCGGGATCCTCCAAGCTGTATTGGTACTGCGTGCGACTCACCCGCGTTTCGACCGTCAGGTCTTGCACGGGCTGCATAAACAAGGTGATGCCGTGAATCTTTGCCAGCTCTGGCTGCAGCCGGCGGATGACGTCGCTGGCCGCGACGCGTCGCTCGGCCAGGGGCTTCAGGTTGATCTGGATGCGGCCCGTGTTGAGCGTCGTGTTGGCGCCGTCGATACCGATGAACGAAGACAAGCTCTCGACCGCCGGGTCCGCGAGGATTTTTCGGTTTAGCTCCTGCTGCTGCCGCGCCATTTCCGCGAATGACACGCTTTGAGGCGCCTCGGAAATGCCGAGGATTACGCCCGTATCTTGGATGGGAAAGAACCCTTTCGGCACGACCCAATACAGGTACAACGTTGCCGCCAAGGTCGCAACGGCAACCAGTAGCGTGACCGGCTGCATCTGCAGCACGACTCGCAGCGTCGCGCCGTACCACGCGATGATCGAGTTGAATACTCGCTCTGACGCACGATAAAACACATTGTGCTCGGAAATATCGCGATGTTTCAACAGCGTGGCGCACATCATCGGCGTCAGCGTCAACGAGACAATCGCCGACACGAAGATCGTCACGCTCAGCGTGACTGCGAACTCACGAAACAGCCGGCCCACGATGTCGCCCATGAAGAGCAGCGGAATGAGGACCGCGATGAGCGACAGGCTTAGCGACACGATGGTGAAGCCGATTTCCTCCGCTCCGCGCAGCGCAGCCGCGAGCGGCGGTTCGCCCTCTTCGATGTACCGCATGATGTTCTCAATCATCACAATCGCATCATCGACGACGAAGCCGGTCGAAATTGTGAGGGCCATCAGCGTGAGATTGTTGAGGCTGTAATCGAGCAGGTACATCACGCCGAGCGTGCCCAAGAGCGACAGTGGCACGGCCACGCTGGGAATAATCGTGGCTCGCACGTTGCGCAAGAAGACGAAGATCACCGCGACCACCAGGCCGATGGTCATGAGCAGCTCGGCCTGTACGTCCTCGACGGAAGCGCGAATCGTTTCCGTGCGATCGGTGAGCACATGCACGACAACCGCCGCCGGCAATGAAGCCTGCAGCTGCGGCAATAGGCCTTTGATTCGATCGACCACCTCGATCGTGTTCGCTCCCGGCTGCCGCTGGATATTGAGCACGACGGCGGGCGTGTTATTCATCCACGCGGCCTGCCGAACGTTCTCTGCATCATCCACCACGTCGGCCACGTCTGAAAGCTTTACCGGGGCGTTGTTGCGATAAGCAATGATCAAGTCGCGGTACTGATCGCTCGTCAGCAGTTGATCATTCGCCCCGATGGTAAACGCCTGGCGCAGCCCGTCGAAACTTCCCTTCGCCTGATTCACGCTCGCTTGCACGAGGGCTGTTCGCAGGTCCTCCATACTGAGCCCGCGTGCGGCGAGCGCCGAAGGGTTCGCCTGCACGCGAATCGCCGGCTTCTGCCCGCCACTGATCGACACCATGCCGACGCCGGGCAGCTGCGAAATCTTTTGCGCAAGCCGCGTGTCGGCGAGATCTTGCACTTTCGTCAGCGGCAGGGATTCGGACGTGAGCGCGAGCGTCAGCACCGGCGTGTCGGCTGGATTGGTCTTGCTATAAATCGGCGGATTCGGCAAATCGGCTGGCAAATAGTTTCCGGCCGCATTGATCGCCGCCTGCACCTGCTGCTCGGCAATGTCGATATCAAGTTCCAGCGAGAATCGCAGCGTGATAATCGAGCACCCTTCGGAGCTGCTCGAAGTCATCTGCGTGAGGCCGGGCACCTGGCCGAACTGCCGCTCCAGTGGCGACGTGACCGACGACGCCATTACATCGGGACTGGCGCCGGGGTAGAACGTGATGACTTGAATCGTGGGATAATCGACCTGCGGCAAAGCTGACACCGGCAGCTCGCGGTAGGCCACAATGCCGGTCAACAGCAGCGCGACCATCAGCAGGACAGTCGCCACCGGCCGCAGGATGAATGGCCGGGAGGGATTCATCACGAGCCTTTCTTGGCGCCGCCGGCACCGGTCGGCGCTGGCCGCTCGGCGCCGACCGCCTTGCCCGGAGCAGTTCGCTCGCGCGCCGTCACCTGGCTGCCTTTTTGCAGCTTGTCGACCCCGTCGATCACGACAACTTCATCCGGCGCCAGCCCGCTTTCGACCACCGTGACATCGCCCTCCTTGGCGCCCGCCACGACGATTCGCAAATCGACGGTTGAATCGGGCTTCACAACGTAGGCGTACGTCATTCCCGGCCCATACTGAATCGCCGCCGCCGGAACGGTGACCGCTTGCTCGAACGTCTCCACCAACAATCGCGCGTTCACGAACTGATTAGGGAACAGCAAATTGTTTTCATTGGCAAACACGGCCTTCAAACGTACGGTGCCGGTGGCGACGTCGACTTGATTGTCGATCGCCTCCAGCGTGCCGGAGGCCAGCTTGGTTTGGAAGTTGCGGTCGAAGGCGTCGACGGGCAGCTTCTCGCCCGAGAGCACCTTTTTTTGCACGGGGGCGATCTCATCTTGTGGAATCGTGAAGACCACCGCGATCGGTTGCAGTTGCGTAATCACGGCGAGACCGTTCGGATCGGTCGGCCGGATCATATTCCCCTGATCCACATATCGCAAACCCACGCGGCCGGTGATCGGCGAAATGATGCGGCAATAGCTCAACTCGATTTCGGCGTTCTTGACCGCCGTCTTCGCGGCCGCCACGTTGGCTTGGGCCGAGAGAATATTGATGCCATAATCGGTCTCTGTTTGCTTCTGACTGGCTTTCGTGGCTTGCACTTGGGCTTCGCATTTTTGGCGATTCGCGATCGCCGCGTCCCATTCATCGGCTGTGATGGCCCGGGTCGCAACCAATCCGCGCAGCCGCCGCTCCTCCTCGCGAGCCAGCCGCAGTTGCGACTCATCGAGCGCGAGCTGCGCTTGAGCCATTTCGCGTGCCTGCGAGTGCTGAGCCTTTTGCAGCGCGGCCTCAGCTTCCGCAAGCCGGGCCTTCGCCTGGTCGAGTTGCACCTGAAACGGCCGCGGGTCGATTTCCGCAATGAGCTCGCCTTGCTTGACGAGTTGCCCTTCGGTGAACCCGACCTTGTTCAATTCCCCTTCTACACGACTACGAATCATAACCGTATTGTACGCGGTCACGGTTCCCAGCCCGTTCAGGTACAGGCTTATATCCTGGCGACCGACCGGGGCAGTCACCACCGGAATCACTCGCACCGGCGGAGCCGGCGCCGCCGCGCGCTCCAAGCCGAGCGACGACTTCAATTGCGGGTAACAGTAGTAGACAACGGCGGCGACAACGATCGTGGTAACCAGCGTCCACAACCAACGCAGCTTCGCAGCGGCCGGTTGATCAGGATCTTCCGCCGCCACGGCCGGCCCGCCGGCGCCGGTCCGCAATCGCTCCGCCGCAATCGGCCGTTCCGGTATGGAATGGTCCTGAACCTCTCGCGCAGCCGGAATATCGCCGATCGGTAGGATCGGCGGGTCTGTTATTTTCGCGCCTGTGGTCTTCATAGATGACACACTCCATTTTTTCATGGGTGCGCGTTTATGAAAATGCCAAGTGGCATGGTTTTGACTATTCCATTCGACATACTGCCGCGACGGGATTGGCGCGCGGAAACGCCGGATTTGCCCCCGAAAGCTTGGTACGGCACTGATGAAGGATTTCAATTCTAGCCGCGACAATCGACCGCATCGCCGGCACGCACTCTGGTGCTACGGTTTCACCACGCCGTTTGGCCGTCCGCAGCGTCTCAATGAATCTGGATGAAGTTGGTGAGGGCTTGCGAACTAATACCTCACGGACGCCTGCAAGGTCGCGTACGTGCGATCGGGCCTGGGAGCCACAGGGCGAATGGAATACGCACCGACATTTGCCGGAACGATGAACGTTTCGGCGTAGTGTACGAGGAATGGCTGGAACATTGCTTCGGGACTTTCGACAATTGCCTCCTCGCCCTCGACAAGGTTAAGAACGTGGACCGAGGCGCCGGTGGAGTGAGGAACCGATTTCGTAAACCAATGACGCCGGGTCTCGATGAACTCACGCCGATGCAGGCCCGTTCGTTCTTCACGCCAACCGTCGCCTTCGGTAAGCGGTTTGACCTTATTGATCAGTTCATCGGCCGCCCAACGCTCGTCGCGGTCCCATTGAATATTGGCGAGCGCGTGATCGAGGTGAATCGGGCGGGGCTTGCCATCGAGGCCGAGACGTTCCCAATCCCACATCTTGAACGTGAATATATAGGGAGTCGCGCTGATTTCCAGCACCATCGAATTGCGACCGGAACAATGACACGTGCCGGCCGGAATCAGAAAGTGATCATGTTTGCGCGCAGGCCATTTCGCGGCATACTCGTCGGCTGGGAACGATGCGCCTCCCGCTTGGGCTGCGCGGAGATCGCGTTCCATCGCCACGGGATCGGCCCCACTCTTAAGGCCGAGATAGACGCACGCGTCGGGCGCGGCATCGAGAATGTAGTAGCTCTCATCCTGCGTGTAGTGCATGCCGAACGCTTGCTGAATAAACTCCGTTAGCGGATGCACCTGAAACGACAGGTTGCCGCCTTGCATCGTGTCGAGGAAATCGAAGCGGATGGGAAACTCGTCACCAAAGCGAGCGTGCACCGGATCGCCGAGCAGTTTGCGCGGCTGCGAAAAAACAATATCAATTGAGGGCAGCTCGAAAGTCACGCCGCCGATGTCGAATAGCACGCTGTTCTCTTCCGGCACACAGTCGAAGCACCAGCCGAAGTTGCCGACACTGCGATCGAGATCACAAACTTCTTTCATCCACTGACCGCCCCAGGGGGCCGGGTCGAAGAACGGCACGACGCGAAAGGGCCGGGTCACGGCGAGCTCATACCCACGGCGCACGACTGCGCCATCGGCCAATTTGTATTGACTGCGATCGTTGGCATCGAGCACGAAGTCCCATTTGGGCATCAACGGCTTCTTCCAGCGGTCGGCCACGCGCCAGTCGACGAAGAACGCCTGCTTGTATTGCAGATTGGCCGGCACATTCCGATTGGAGACGCCGAGGTTGTCGACTTCATTGCGCCGGAATCGCAACTGCGCCTCCCAACGTGACAGGTTGGCATACACCAGCATGTCTGGCTCGACGATGTGCGTCGCTCCACAGCCGACGACAATCACCACCGGCTTGCGAAGTTCGGCAATGCGACGTTGTAGGTTGGCGACTTTCTCCGCATCGTACCAGTCGGCTAGCGCTAGTTTGGTCAAGTAGCCGAACACCGGATCGTCGCCGCCGGTGTATGGCGCGATGAGGGATTCGATCCGCTGACTCGAGTGCATCGCTTCATCGGCGCGAACGATGACTGCGGATTTCAAGCAAGCCTGGAGGCCTTCGACGATATCCTCAATGTGAACTCCCGGATAGCATTCGACGGCGACGACAGTGCGTGGTTGGCCGAGGACGGCGATCGCGTTCGTGAGCCGACGGGAAATGGCGTCCCAGCCCGCGACACAGCGATCGTGGCTCTCAGGAATCGAGATCGTGGGATGTTTGTCGTAGCCGAGATACTTCACTTCACACACCGTAGGAGGAACGTTCCTGGATGCACCAAGGCGCACCCATGAGTGCCACCTGATCGCCAAGTTGCGACGCGACTACGTTTACATGGCCCCACGAGATGTGGGCGGAGCGGCGAACGTAATCGGCGACCGCGGGCAGAATCACGTCGCGGCTTGCCATCACGCCGCCTCCAAGCACAACAATTTCGGGGTCATAGGCGTGAATCAGATTCACGGCCATCGTGCCCCACACTTTGAGACTGTGGTCACGAATGCGAACGGCGACGGAATCGCCTTCCGCAGCGAGACGAAACACGTCGTCGTAGCCGATCGATTCAATCTTGGCGAGTGAACTCGCGGCATAGCCGGGGAGCGAGCGAACGACATCCGCAAGAATGGAGGTTGAAGCTTCGGCCTCGGCGCAGCCCACATTGCCGCATACACACTTCCGGCCGTGGACATTGACCGTGAAGTGTCCGCCGAGAATGCCGGCTTGCCCGTGCGTGCCGCGCAAGGGGGCTCCGTCGATCACGGCCGCAGACCCGAGGCCGGTGCCGAGCGTGATCATGACGGCGTTGGCGACGCCCCGAACGGCGCCACATTGCCACTCGCCGATGAGGGCCAGCCGGGCGTCATTCTCTAGGCACAACGGCAGTTGGAGTTCGTCGCGTGCCCAGGCCCGGAGGTCGAGTTTCGTGGCGTCACCGAATTTGCCGAACTGATCGAGAATGCGCGCGTGCTTGACATCGACAATGCTGGGGTAGGCGATCACGAGTCCTGCGCAGTCGCGCGGTTCGATACCTTGACTGCGGCACAGGCTGCGGAGCGTATCGACGATCCCGGGCAGGCGATCGGCCAGGGGCAACTCCGAGCGTGCTGGCAACACCTCGCAGGCGACGACGCGTTCATCGCGCACCATGCCGACCTTGATTCGTCGGCCGCCGAAGTCGCAAGCCAAAACCGTCATGACGCGTCTCTCTGTAAATCGATTGTCAAGGCATAGCGTTCGCTGACGTAGTGGACTTCGGCGAATTCAAATGCACGTTGTCCCGTATCGAGCACGACATGTCGGCGCAACAATAACGGGCTGCCCTTGGCGACCTTGAGCATGGTTGCCATCCGATGCGTGGCCGTCACGGCCAGCAACTCTTCGCGGGCCCGGTCGGCACTGACTCCAGCGGTCTTTTCCAACATCTCATAGAGAGGTTCGCGAAAATTTTCGGTGCCTTTGAGCTTGAGCCGGGGGTGAAACCACGAGCGCGAATGGAGGACCGGAGTCTGGTTCCAGCCGCGCAACCGGTCGAGCCGGATGACCGATGCCCCGACGCTGATGTTAAGTGCGGCCGCAGCGGCGCGGGAAGCCGGGCACTTCTGTGCTGAGAGCCGGTACGTTTCAACCGTGATCCCTTGGGCAGCCATTTCGCGCGACAAGCTGCGCCAAGCGACAAGCGCCGATACGGCGGGGCGCTGGACGACGCGTGTCCCCACGCCCGCGCGTCGCTGGAGGAGGCCTTCGGCAACGAGCCGGCCGAGCGCCGAGCGGACAGTGCCGCGACTAATGCCGAGCTGGGCGGCCAGCGTCATCTCGTCTGGCATCAGTGCGCCCTGCTGATATTTCCGATCGGCGATTAATTCGCGCAGCAATTGTTCGACTTGCACGTGCAAGGGCAACCGGCTCTGAGGATCGATGGCCAGCGAGTTCATAGCTGTTTATCCAGTCCTCTTGCGACGACGCCGGGCGGGAAGTACATTGTCTAAATGTATAGACATTGTTCTATCCTGAATCGTCATTGAGAGGAAGTCAAGCTTCCGCGACGACGGCTCATAACGAGGAAGCGTCGATGATTGCAGTTGCCGCCGACCGCACTTCGACTCGGCACATGCGGGCTTTGCTGCGCGTCATTCTGGTCACCTCGCTGGGCGGCTTCTTGTTCGGCTACGATACAGCCGTGATTAACGGCGCGAATCAGTATCTCACGGCGCATTTTTCCCTGACTTCAACCCAGGAGGGACTCGCCGGGGCCAGCGCGATCTTGGGCTGCATACCCGGCGCGATGTTTGCCGGATTTCTCAGCGATCGGTTCGGCCGGCGCAAGGCGCTATTCGCGTGCGCGGCCCTGTACGCGCTGGCCGGATTGTTCTCGGCAATTCCAGTGACGTTTGCGCAGTTTTTGGCGGCGCGATTTTTGAGTGGGCTGGGCATTGGCGCTTCGTCAATGATCTGCCCAGTGTATATCGCCGAATTGTCGCCCGCTGAACAGCGCGGGCGGCTGGGGTCGTTGTTTCAGATGGGAATCGTTGTCGGCATATTCATGACACTGCTGTTCAATTCGCAGATACAGCAATTGGGCGGCCATGAATGGAACACCGCTGTCGGTTGGCGATGGATGCTGGCCGCCGAGGCGATTCCCGCGCTGGTGTTGATCGGTTTACTGTTCAAGACGCCCGAGAGTCCTCGCTGGCTGCTTCAGAAGGGCCGCGATGAGGAGGCCCGGTCGGTGCTACTGCGCCTAGGCGATGCGGCACACGCCGAGGAAGAAATCAACGCTGTACGTAGTTCACTGGGGCAGCGCGAGGGTAGTTTCGAAGAGCTTATTTCGGGCACTGCGCGGCGGCCGCTTATGATTGCCGTCGTGTTGATGGTGATTTCGCAGTTCTGTGGAATTAACGCGATCATGTACTATTCGACGCGGATTTTCACATCGGCGGGCGTCGGCGTGGAAGACGCGTTCATGTCGTCCGTCGTAATTGGACTGGTGAACGTACTGTTCACGCTGGTTGCTCTGGCCGTGGTCGACCAAGCCGGTCGCCGGCCGCTGCTGCTGGTGGGACTTGCCGTGCAGGTGGTCGCCTTGGCGGCTGCCGGACGGATGTTTCAGACGGGCCAAGGCGGCGTGCCGCTGCTCATCAGCATCTTGGTCTTTATCGGCGCGTTCGCCATGGCGCTGGGGCCGATTCCGTGGATTCTCTGTTCCGAAATCTTTCCGAATCACGTGCGGGGCCGGGCCATGTCGATCGCGACATTCACGATCTGGACGGCCTGCTACATCGTCGCCCAAACATTCCCGATGCTCAACGACTCCAAGGCGATTGGCCCAGGGAAAACGTTTTGGATTTACGGATTCTTCAGCCTGATTGGGCTGGTGTTCGTTGCCTGGGCGGTGCCGGAAACAAAAGGCCGGACGTTGGAGGAGATTGAAGCGTCGTGGGCCAAGTGAACGCCCACGGCGCGACCGGCGCAACATAAGTGACTCATTCAATTGGAGGTCTCACATGTTACGTACTCGATATTCGCTGGTCATTCTTGCGCTGCTGACGTCGTTCTCCGAGTCGGCGGCTATCGGCGCTGGCCGTTCCCATTACACAAAGCTCGCGCCCGTCGTGCCGAAGGTGATTGCAGCGACGGAGTCTTGGCCAGGCGGCGGCTTCCGCGCGGAGAACATCCTTCGCCCCTGGTCGCCGCGAGGCAAGCGGGCAGAGTACGCGACGCGCGGCCAGGGGGAAAAGACGTTCATCGACTTCGACTTTGGACAGCCGACCTCGGTTCAAGCATTTCAATTCATTCAGCGCGATACGTCGGATACGATTGCCGAGTCCGATCTCATCTTCAGCGATCAGCGTGACTTCGCGAGCGAGATCCAGCGCGTGCGGGTGGAGCATGTTGATAAGCCGGCGGCTGTCACGTTTGCGAGCTTTCCCGAGGTGAAGGCCCGGTTTGTTCGCTGGCAAGTTGCGAAAGTGTTGCCCGAGCGATCGAAGAACACGGGCGGTCAGTTTCTCCAGTTTTTGCAGGCCGCTGGCGGCGCCGACGAGCGGCCGACGAAGCTCCAGCTCGACATGCGGCAGAATCCCATCGTGAAGCGGGGCGAGGGGGAGGTCGAGGTTCCGGTGCACGTCACGATCGACTCGCCGTATGCCGAGGAGATTTCGGCAGACGTGAAGATTGGCGATGAGAAGCCACGCAAGGCCCAACTCGCGTTTGGGGAACATTCGTTCGAAGTGACGCGCAAAGTATCGCCTGCCAACAGCGAGCCGTTGGCTGTGTCGGTGAGCGTCGCCGGCCGTGTTGTGGTGCAGAAAGAATCGGTGGTTGATCCACAGCGTGTGCTGACCGTGTACATCCTGCCGCACTCCCACACTGACATCGGCTACACGGCGATTCAAACAGACATCGAAGAGAAGCAGGTCAACAACTTGCTCGTCGGCATGGCCGAGGCCGAGCGCACAGCCAATTATCCAGAGGGGGCGCGGTTTGTTTGGAATGTGGAAGTAACTTGGGCGGCGGATTTATTTCTGCAGCGCATGCCCGAGCCGCAGCGCACGGCATTTTTTGAAGCCGTGCGGAGCGGGAAAGTTGCGCTCAATGGGATGTACTTGAACGAGTTGACCGGGCTGTGCCGCCCGCAGGAACTGATTCAACTATTTCGGTTTGCGACCCAGTTGGCTGGTCAAACGGGCGTGCCGATCGAATCCGCGATGATTAGCGATGTGCCCGGATACACGTGGGGTACAGTCGCCGCACTGAACCAAGCTGGCATCCGTTATCTCTCGGCCGGCCCTAACTATTTCGATCGCATTGGGGATATTCTCGATAAGTGGGAGAATCGACCGTTCTGGTGGGTTGCTCCCGATGGAAAGAGCCGCGTGTTGGTTTGGATCCCATACCGCGGGTACGCGCTGGCCGGGATGTATGGCAAGCTATCGGAGACATTCGTTAATGAGTATTGCGAGGGGCTGCGCGAACTGGATTACCCGTTCAATATAGCGTACCTTCGCTGGGCCGGGCACGGCGACAACGCGGCGCCGGATCCGACTATCTGCGACTTCGTGCGCGACTGGAATGCCACGCACGTATCGCCGCGGTTCATTATTTCTTCGACCGACACGGCGTTTCGGGCATTTGAAGAACAATACGGCGACAAGCTGCCCGAAGTGCGCGGCGACTGGACGCCGTACTGGGAAGATGGGGCCGGGTCGTCTGCGGCAGAGACCGCGCTAAACCGGGCCAGCTCCGATCGTCTTACCCAGGCGCAGGCCTTGTGGGCAATGCAGGCGCCACATCGATACCCGGTGGAGAAGTTCGAGGAAGCGTGGAAGAACACGCTGTTGTACTCGGAGCACACCTGGGGCGCTCACTGCAGCATTTCGCTCCCCGCGATTCCGTTTACGCTCGAACAATGGGATGTGAAGAAGTCGTATGCCACAACAGCGAATCTGCAGTCGAGGCAGTTGCTCAGCGCGGCGACACAGAGCCCAACGGCCACGAGCAGCGAGCAGGACAAGCCGATCGATACAGACAAATTCGTTGACATCTACAACACCACATCTTGGCCGCGGACCGAACTGGCGTTCGTGCCGCGTGAATTGTCGCGCGCGGGCGATGCTGTGATTGACGAAGATGGCGAGCCCGTGCCGTCGCAACGACTGGCCAATGATGAGCTAGCCATCCTGGTTAAGGACCTTGCGCCGTTCTCAGGGCGGCGGTACGCAATCGTCGCGGGACGTGCCGCGCCGGCGGGCGATGCCGTCAAGGTCTCGGATGCGGTCCTCGACAACGGTCGAATTCGGGTGCAACTCGACGCCATACACGGCGGGATTGCAGAACTGAAGGCAGATGGGATAAAGGCTAATTTCGCCGATACGGAGAGCGGCAACGCACTCAATGACTATTTGTATTTCGTCGGAGAGAACCCGAAAGATGCCCAGGTGAATGGCCAGGTTACGATCAAGCCGCGCGACAAAGGCCCATTGGTTGCGTCGCTGCTTGTGACCTCCGAAGCGCCGGGATGTTGGAATTTGGAGCGCGAAGTGAGGGTCGTGGCGGACGGTGATTATGTCGAGCTGCTGAACACCGTGGACAAGCGCCGGCTGGAGGCACAGAACTACCACGAAGCGAAAGAGAGTTTAAACTTCGCCTTTCCACTGAACGTACCCAATGGAACGATCCGATTGGACGTGCCGTTGGGAGTGATGCGGCCGGAGGAAGATCAAATTGCCAGCGCGTGTAAGAACTGGTTCACAGTTGGCCGTTGGGCCGACGTGGCCAATGATGACTACGGGGCAACGTGGGTGACGCTCGACGCGCCATTAGTGCAACTTGGCGGCCTCACGGCAACGCTTCTGAATTCGCAGTCGGACCCGTATGTGTGGCGAAAGCAAGTGGAGCCAACCCAGAAGCTGTATTCGTGGGCCATGAACAATCATTGGGGCACGAACTATCGGGCGTTCCAAGAGGGCCCGGCGATGTTCCGGTTTGTGCTACGACCACACCGTGGTTCGCACGACGATGCGGAGGCAACACGATTTGCCACCGGGTTCAGCCAGCCGCTTGCGACGTTTCCCGGCCGCGGGCAGGCGCCTTCCGCAAAGCCGCTGCTAAATGTTGAGCCCGCAACCGTGGTGGTGATCGGCTTGAAGCCGAGCGACGACGGCAAGGCGATGATCGTGCGGCTTTTGAACGTGAGCGACAAGGAACAGCCGACCAAGCTGGCGTGGTCGAGGGAAGTCGGCCAGGCTACGTACAGCGGCACTTCTGAAGAAGCGGGCCAACCGGTTGATGGAGCGGTCGTGCTGCCAGCCCGGGGATTGGCAACGCTGCGAGTGGAGACCGAATAGGATCTGACAGCTCTGTTGCAAGCGAATTGGGTGGTGGAACTGTGTCGCGAGCGAGCGATAAACGCTGGGGCAGGCGTCTCGCACGGCAGGTCGTGTGCGTTGACCGAACTCGTCGCCCGCGAGGACCATCGCCCGATCACCAAATGGGCTTCGGTAGCTCACCGTCAGCACGGTTGCCAGCCTGTCGCCACACCGCCGGATCTACGGTGTCGCTAATAGCCCGCGTGGAGCCGTCGGCGAACGATGTCATGATGATGCCCGGGTGGTGACTGCCGAAGCCGCCCACGAGTAGCGACTCAGCGACGTTCTTATTCACCGTCTGCTCCTCTTCGGAAGGATTGGGAGCAGCGAACTCCGGCTTGGCGACTTCGATCTTCCCCGTATTACGAAGCGTGGAGCGGGTGCCAGAAACCCAGCCCAGGCTGTTGTCGGCAGAAAGGAGTTCACCGAGCAAGAGCGTATGGCTCGAGCCGTCGAAGATCTCGTTGAAACGAACATGGCTGTTGAGGAACATGAGGCCATGATTGTCGACGTCGATCGGGGCTTCGACATCGTGGTAGCAAGCGGCGTAAGTGCTCACGGCAATCGTATGCTCCTTGACGGTTTCTTCGCCGGGGTACGAGGGGCAGACCATCACTTGGATCGGTGTCGATCGGACCGGAGCGTTGACGCTGGCGTACGCGCCGGCTTGCTGATCGAACTTGTTGAACATCACGCGTTCTTCCATATACGGCAGCAACTTCACGACCCAACTGACATGTTGGCCTTCGGGCTCGTTGCGAATCGGGCCCTTCGGATTGGTGACGCCGGGCGGCAGCGTCTCAAAATTGAATTCGTAGTTGTGCGCGGCGAGGCCGAGTTGCGTGATGTTGTTCGCACAGCTGGTGCGGCGAGCAGCCTCGCGCGCGGCTTGAATGGCGGGAAGCAAAAGAGCGACCAGAATGCCAATAATCGCAATGACGACCAACAGTTCGACAAGCGTGAAGGCGCGGTGCGGTAGGTCGTTCGTATTTGCTCGTGTGATTGCTCTAAAGTTGGTATTCATGGAATTTGCTCCTGTAAGCTTGTTGCGATCTCAGAGCAAGGATGCCCTTGCGCGGCGGCCCTCTCGCAGAGTGACCGGCCGAACGAGAGAATCACTTCGCTTCTGAGGCGGCAACGTGGAATGTTTGGGAACGACGGATGGGAAAGTCGCGGTCGAGCGGATACTCGGCCACAACGCGAATATCAAGTGCCATTCCGGATGCTGTGCGCGTGATTTCAGTGACAACTCGCCCCTTGCCGGTGTTGGCAGCGGTGGCGGCGGGAATTTCCCAGGAATCGCCTGCGAAGTCGGGAGTCGTAACAAGCCGGGCGGCCGCCCGTCTAGCGCCGGATTGAAGCATTAATTCGGTTTGGCGGAGGTCGCGTTCGGCAAGCAATTCGCGGCGTGTGAAGATGGCATTCTTAATCATGCTGCCGACGATCGAGGTGACTACCAGCAGACATACGAGTGTAACAACGACCATCAAACCATTGCGTGTTGCGGCTCGATGACGATTGCTGTGGCGTACCGGTCTGCCTTGAAGCTTGGAATTGCTCATGGGGTCGCCTCCGTCGCGGCAGGTGGCAGTTGCAGCCGCAAATCACGGCCGATGGTCGCCTCAACGCGCAGGCTGACAGGAGTGGGATTCATATCGATGGCGACATCACTCGCTGCGAGTGGTTGCTCCCGGGCATGAAGCTGAAGGGTCAACGCCAAGCTGCCGGCGTCACCCTGTTCGATTGCAAGCTGCGTTTGCGGGGGAAACTCGAAGGCTTCGTGGCGCGACGGTCTGTCGCCGCCCGATTCTACTCGCACTAGGCCGTCGTTATCGCGCGAGTAGTCGATTGTGCGGTCGTCGATGGTTGTAAGGTGCAGGAATACGCCTGACTCGTTGCGGGCGTTGTCGGGCTTGGCATCTCGGGCGGAATGGACATCGCTGCGGAATTGGCCTGCCAGGCGCAACGACGTGCGCTCGACGTTCGTGCGCGAACGCGATTCGATTTGCACGAGCATCACGCGGTGCAGCAACACGCCAGAGAGCGACAACACCACCGCGGATGCCGACATCACGAGCAGCAGTTCGAGAAGTGATATCGCGCGGCGGTGGTTGTTCGTGTGAAAGCGAGTCATGGCGTCCCCGTTTGAGCCGCGGCTGGCCCGGTTGCAGGGGGCACGGCGAATACCCAGCCAACAAGCGTGAGCGGTGCGCGGTCGCGTTCCGTGTCGGCCCAAGTCATTCGCAGCGTGATGCGCGTTCCGCCATCTGCCGGCTGGATTTCCCCAGTGAGCTGAGGTTCAGCGAGGCGCTCCTGAACGAACTTAGAGGGTGCGAGCTGCTTCACTGCGGCGGGGAGTTTTTCGGCGGGCAGGACAATGAGCCGCTCCATTTGATTCGAGAGCTCGTCGAGTGCGAGGCGATAGTCGCGGTGTGACTTCACGGTGCGATGGTAACGAACCACGAGCGGCGTGACGGCTGTCATCATGGTCATCAGAATCGTGAACGACACCAGCAGATCGAGCGAGCCGGTACCGCCACGGCGACTAGCTCCAGATTTGGCGACGCACGAAGGATTTGAACATGCAACGATCATAGCGATCACAACAGGGAATACACGATGCTTAACAGACCTTGGAACATGCTCAGCGCCTGCAACAGCACGAAGGCCCCGAGGATGAGCACGATCACAGGCAGGGCCAGTTCAGCCCACCGCGCAAAACGCCAACGAGTGCGGCGTCGCTTAAGTTGGGCCAGTTGTTGAAGAACCCACACCCGATCGCCAACCCGCTCCGACGATTCGAGGGCGCGCATTTCTGGATCGGATAACAAACCGACGGCGCCCATGCTGTGCCACACGCTTGCGCCGTGATCGAGTTCATTACGAATGAATAGGAGCTGATTGCGAAGTACTGGATCGAAATGGTAGCGAGCGAGCGTCGAGAGCGCACCGGAGATCGGACGACCTGCCTTGGCCGCAACGCTAAGGTTTTGCAGCACGCTCGCGAAGCGCAAGTCGCGAGCGGGCCGAAAGAAATTGCTCGTAAACCATAACCGCACCCGCCGGCCTGGCCATGGCGTAAATACAACTAGCCACAGGCCAAGCAAACCGAGCGCGAACACAAACCAGTAGTTAGCCACGACGCTTGAAACACTGGCATTCCAGGCCAGCGAAGACGGTGCCTGAATATCAAACTCTGCGAAAATTTGTCGCAGTACGGGAACGATCTTGATCATGAAGAACGTGACGATAAACGAGCTCACGATGAGTACGATCGTGAGATACGGGAACAGATTCCGGACACGCAACGAACCGTACTCGAACGGCGAAACAGGCTGGTCGAGTTGATCGCGAATCGTGGCGGAGAGGGTGCCGGATTGAAATCCGAAGCGGATTGCGAGAACATCTTCATCGCTGAGGATGTCGCGGACCTGCTCGATCGCATTGGGCAGTGGTGTGCCGGCTTGGAGCAGCTCGGCAAGGCGAAGCAGCCGGAAGCTTTGCCGGCCGGACTCATCCTCAGACCACGCGGCAACGAGTTCGCCCAATTGACCCAATGTCAATTTCTCTTCGTGGGCCGCGAGTATGAGCCGCAGCAGGGACCGTTGCTGGGCGCGCACTGGACCGCGGCGCCGAAAGACGCGAATAACGGCTCCGGCAGGGAAGTTGCTGCCCCAGCGTCGGAATGTGGGAAAGAATGTGTCCATCGGCGAGCAATCTTTGGATGTCGCGCTCGCTGGCGCGGCTTACATGCTGAGTCCTTCAACCAGTTTGACGAGTGGTAAGAACAGTCCCAGAACGGTGCACCCAACGATGAGCCCTACCAGCACGATTGCGATGGGTTCGAGGATGCCGCTCGTCCAGGACAGTCCGACGCGCATGCGCTCGGCATGACAACTGCTGATCTCGCGAAGTAATCGCAGACGCGTAGAGACGGATGTGCCCGGTGATAGAACATGAACGATGGGGGCGCTCAATGCCTCGCGGTAGGTTTGAGGCGCGAACGTGCCGGTGGCTTCGACATCATTTGCAAGCTGCCAGGCGGCTTGCCGCGTGCGCCACTGTTCGACGGTGAAACCGGCAATGCGCAGGGCATCCGGCGTGGCGACCCCGGCCTCGAGCAAATCGGCGAGAAAGCGGGCAAAGCGGGCCAGAGTGGCGCGGCGCGTGAACGGGAACCGCAACACGTACACGGCCAGCGCACCGCACAGCACAATACCGATCCACCACCAGTGCCAATCCACGCACAGGAACAGGAAAGACCACACGGCGCATGAGCCGGCAACCAATACAAGCCAGCCCATTTTGTCGTTTGTCCACCACAACCTCGTTGTCGGCAGTAGACGATTTGTGTTCAACACCACGAGCACCAAAATGACGATGCAGAGCACGACGAGCACCACACCCCACGTCGACAGGAATGCACCGACGTTGAGGACAAGCATCGATAACGGCGGTAGCGACATGTCGAACTCCGCGAAAATGTCGCGGAACTGGGGAATGATAAAAACACTCAGCGCCGTCATAACCGTGAGCGCGAGGCACGCGAGAATAAGTGGATAGGCGAGCGTGAGCCACCAGCGTTGACGAAGGTCAGTTGTATTCTGTGACTCACTGAGAAAGTCACTAAGGACGAGGCCGGGCTCATTCGATGTGGTCGAGGCGCCAAGGAGCGGAATCCAAAACTCGGGCAAGTCGGCAAGCGTTGCCACAGCTTCCGCGGCGTCACCGCGCTGCAGGACATCGCAGGCGGCGGTGAGCTGCTTGCGCTGCCAGCCGCGCGGCAACTCTGCCGCGTAAGCGCGAAGGGCGGGAGCAATATTGCGGCCACGCTCAAGGATCGTTGCCATGTGTGCGTACAGAACGGCTTGCTCGACGCCGGCCCCATTCGAGGGGCGATTGCGGCGCGGAACGACGGGGGAGGCCGTCTCGGCTGAACTTGCAGCTGTCGGCGCCGCGGCGACCGAGACCGCCTGAACACGCAAGCCTCGGGATTGCAGATCGGCGGCAGCTTGTTGGACGTCGCTGGCATCAACCATGCCCGACACCGGCTGGTCTGCTTCATTGAGCGCGTGATAGTGAAATGTCGGCATATACTAGCCTTCACGCTCCGTGGGGCGCGGCAGCCACCGTGCGGAGAAGTTCAGTCAATGGAACAAATAAGGCCAAGCCGTAGAGTAATGTTACAGTACCGCCAATTACGACGAGCACCGTGATGGGTAGCAACACGCGCTGCCGCTCAGCGCGGCGCTCGGCTGATTCGCGATACAGTCGGGCCGCGATTTCGAGCGCCCGCACAAGGCCTGTCGTGGAATCGCCGTGCCAGAGTGACCACCGCAAGAAAGGTGGAAAATGGAGGGCAATATCGCCGTCATACGGCGGCAATTGCTCAGTAGGTTTGGCCGCTGCAATTGCCAGAGCACCGGCCAGCAGACGGGCATCGCCGCTGAGATTGGCCGCAATCGGCAAAGCCTCGTTCAGCGGCGTTTCGTGAGCGAGTAACTCCGCAAGTGAGCTGGCAAAACGCGCCCACTGCTCATGCAAGAGGATCTTCTTCGTGCCCGGCAGCCAACGTAATGGGCCTTGTACAGCAAGGCGGCTTTCGGCGGTGCGCCGCGATCGCGCCCACCACAGCCAGACCACGACAAACACAACGGGCAGGCCGATCGCCCAGTACGGCAGGGCGGCGGAAATCACCTGCAGCGCGTGCACGCCACGGCCAGGGGGGACTTTCAAACTCGCATACAGCGATTGCAGAACGGGCGTTAAGTAGCGGCTGAATCCCAACAGGCCGACGTACGCCAACGCGCAGATGATAGCCGGATAAACGAACGATGTTTCAACAGCCCGGCGTGAATCATCCATCGATTGAGCGACCAGACTCGCGCCGGGCAGTGCCGAAGTCAAGTCGCCGGAGCGAAGACCGAATTGCATGGCGCTGCGATAGGCTGCTGGCATATCGGCGTCATCATCGAGCGCTTCACTAAAGGTCTCGCCTCGGTGGAGCCGACGGGAAACAGTCGCACCAATGCGTTTCAGTTCATTGTCGGCGGTATGTTCACCGCCTGAGAGTCCAACATCGAGCGGCACACCGGCCGCGACCAATGCAGCCAAGTGCTCGTTCAGGGCCTGAAAATCATCGACGGATGCAGTGTCCATGCAGTCCCGGCGCAGACGAGGCGACCACAAGGACGAGGCAATCGTGCCTGGTACGATGCGGTCTTGAGATTCTGTTCCGGCGCGAGTCAACGCGCTTTTCTAAATGACAGATGCGCGACAGCCAGAATTTTGTTTAGGAGAGTGGGGCACAGGCAGCCGTGGATTGCCACGGCGATCAAGCGATGAGATGAAGTGGGGCAGATAGCTCTCCGAGCACGGCGGCTCAAGAGTGCTGAACGGCCGGTAGAACTGAGCAAAGGGAAGGGAGAGCACAACGACCGCTAGATTTCGAAGCGAAGAAGCTGTGCTTGTTGTCGGCGGAGCTTAGTGAAGGCGTCAAGAATGCGCCAGTCAGCGTCGCCATTGCGCGGTGTGGCGTTTGTGGTCGGCAAGATCCACTCATCGAAGTCAGCCATAACCGCTTGACCGGCGCCGCTTAACGGCGAAACATCGCGATCTGGTTGGTACACAGTCGTGAACACTGCCAGCAACACCACGAACATTGCCACGCGTCGGAGGCAGCTTTGCGTCCGTCGTTCGGCATACTGCGTTCGCGCGGCCTCGAGCACGCGCGGCCGCAAGTCATCTGATGCGCGCACATAGCCACCGGCTGCTCGCACGAGCGCTTCGACATCGTCCAGCGGATTGTCCCAGGGTTGTCGGCTAGTCACGACTGGGCCTCTCGATAGGAATTCGACAAACGCTTCGAGAGCTTACCAATTGCGTATTGATAGCGGCTGGCGACAGTGTTGGGTGAAGTTTCCAGGATTTGGCCAATTTGCGCGAAGGTCATTTCCTCCCAAATCTTCAGAACAATAACTTCGGCTTGTTCCGCAGGCAGTTCGCGAATGGCCAACCATACTTCGCGATGCGTCTCTTCCTGCTCGAGCTCATCGACGCGGCGGATCGTAACCAGATCGGTGAGATCGCAGAGCATGGGGCGAGCGCGCTTTCTGCGACCGATGAGCAAAGCTTCGTTGCGCACCATGCGCAGCAAGTACGACCACGGGCAGTTGATTGTGGCCAGGAGGCTGGGCTCACGTGCGACCCGCACGAGGGCCGCCTGCACGCAGTCTTCCGCATCGTGCTGATTGCGGGTAATCGCAACGGCGAACCGCACGAGCCGATTGGAGGTGAGGTCAAATAACATCCCCAGGGCATCGACCCCACAGGTTTGGAGCCGAGCCGTACAATCGCGGACACGGTCATTGAAGTTATTTTCGCCGGTCATCTAATTAGTAAGATGCGCCGGGGAACGCGATTTGTCTATCAATCTGAGGAAAAATCGGGGCTGCTTGCGATTCCAGATCTCTGCCGCAGTTACATCCGGCGGCGCATCGAGTGCCGAGCGGCCCGTATCTGCCCGCGCGTCATGAGCAGCGACCTTCAAAGCTGAGCCGCTACCGATTCGCCCAGGCCGGCATTATTCCCCAGTTCCTCAAACGCCTCATCCCAAGACGCGCCTGACTCTGACAGCTCGGACGCTGTGATCGCAGCGCTCGATGCGTTCACGGATCGATCCTGTATGACACTCGCCGCGATCAGGAGCAAGTCTTCTTCACCGACGTCCAAGGATCGAAAAGGTAATTGCAGCCGACTTTCGAACACCGGCGCAGCACGAGATAGTTGCGGCGCGAGCAGCGATGCGGATTCAAGGCTGGAGAGGCTCGCATCAACGGCCAAATGTGACACCAGTTGATTCTCGTTCATGCCGGTTGATACTTCCGCTGTGCCAGATGATGCCGTCAACTGCGCCGACTCAGGTAATTGTGAGGCCGAACAAGGCGGCGATAAACTTGCCTGTTGATTATGACGCCAAACAATATAGTCGGCAGCATCGACGACGCTGTTGGTGTTTCCATCAGTCGCCAAACCCGCCCCGGTTTGACCAAAGGTTCCCCTCCATGCCAGGTAGTCCTGGTTATCGACGTTGCCATCGCGATTGTAATCGCCACTCACCGAGGTCACCGTTGGATTGACATTGTTCTGCAGCTGTGAAGGATCGTTGATGCGTCCCATGAAGGCGATCGTGGAAGTCACGTTGTCGCGGATCAGAAAGTGAAACGGACGGTTGACAATAAACTCGGTGCCAGAGCCGCAGATGTTGTGCGTCCAAACAGCAAAACCCCACTCGTTGCCGCCCACGAAAAAAGTCTTATGGTCCGCAACAGTCAGGTTGTAGACCTTCTCGGTTTCTCCCGTCTCGACGACTTTGTCGACAACTGCCGGCTCGCGCTGATTCGTGGCGAGATAATCTCCAACGCGGATCTTGTGCGCGACGGTCCAGCCCTGCCCCACGACATAGAACGGATGCTGTTTCGTCGTGCGAATGGCCTTTCCGCGCACGTGCAGCTCAAGCACTTCTGCCGTAGTGCAATGCGTCTCGGTGATCTTCTTTGCTTCAATCTCTCCATGCGCGTTCTTTTCATCGCGGGCCAGAACGAATTCACCCGCCTGTAAGAGCTCAATCGGCTTGGCGCCTTCAAGTGTCAGGATGGGCGTCCCTGCGGTGAAGCAGATAGCGATTTGTACTTCAGTCGCCGCCGCAGCCTGAGTCCCCTGCTCGGTGACGTCGATGGTGGCCTTGTGGAACACTTTGTCAATGAATACCGCCGCGTCCGTCATTGACGAAAAATCTGCGGTGGCTGCCGAGAATGCACTCGACATCCCGAGCCCCACCAGCAGTTCATTGAGCCCCGTCTCAACAGTTGTCTGAAATCGTGGAAATGCTACGTCTTCCAACTTCAGCGTTGGCGAGCTTTCTAGCCAGCCTTCCACTCCTTGAAGTACTTCATTGGTCAAATAGCCTGCGCCGTTTGGGTCGGAAGGAAGCAGCACTACCATCGATGAGTTACCATTCCCCATCGGCATGTCCAGCACGCGGAAGCCGCCGATCTGCGTGATCGCAAACTTCCCCTGCGTCTGCATTTGGGGGGCCGAAATGACATCTCCAGGCCCGCGTTGAAATGAACGTGAAGCGGTAAATCGCGGATCAAACGGCACGTCCCAGAGAGAATTGAAGAAGATCGTATTGGTCAGCACCATCGCTGTTGCCGGCGAGAGGCCGCTGACCAAATTCTGAATTCGGCCGTTCGTTTGATCGGCAACCCAGTCATTGATGAGGTCCTCTGCCTGGAGCGGGTTGGCATAATCGACACTCTGAACGTGGCCGTCGTAATTCGTCTCGATGGTGTTGATGAACTGACCGTGGACCGGCAGACCTGATTGGGGCCAAATCGCGTTCGAGGTGCTGAGCTTGAAGCGGTCGACAAACTTGAACGGGTGAAGGGGGTCAGTTGGATCGAAGACCAAATTTGATAACTGGCGTTGCTCGAACGACGCCAATAAGTTGGCGAACGACGCGTGGATGCCTGGGTCGATCCCCAATACCTGCCCCATCTCAGCAGCAGTTTGGCCGGCGGCACCGGCATATGTCATTGCGAGCCCGGCTGAAATACTCAGCGGCGAGAAGAACAGATTGCCTTGCTCTTGCTGGAGGTGCTCGTAGACATCCATGGCGAATTGATTCACCGCCTGAGTGGCGGTTGCACTCAACACCAAACGCCCTTCCAGACGCTCGAGATGGAGGCGGCGCAGTCGCAGCTTGCTCATTTCACGAGTCCGATCGGCACGCGCGATTCTTGTGAATAACATCGTGTTTCCTCACTATCGAGTAGCAGCCGGTTCCAAGCGACATTGTAGGTGTTTCGTTCTCTATTTGTAATCACGTGGCAACTTGCAGTCTGCCGATTGACAGCTGTCGTCGCGGCCGAATGTCTGACGACGCTGACCTGGCGGTGGCACGCAAGATGATTCAAGCTCTTACTTTACGCAGTCGGTTGACTAGAAGCCATTTCAAAACCTCCTCATGACGACCATGAGGCAGGCAAGTTGAACAAATCCGTAAATAAATGAGCGTAGTATTCGTAACGCGTAACGAGCCGGCGGAAGTTTTGCAGCCAGCCGATGGAGCGCTCGATTTTCCAGCGTCGGCGGTAGCGGCGAAGCTTTCG
Source organism: Pirellulales bacterium (assembly GCA_046349975.1). GTDB lineage: Bacteria > Planctomycetota > Planctomycetia > Pirellulales > Lacipirellulaceae > JABDGM01. Next base: position 175,318 of record JAXMBH010000008.1, on the reverse strand, counting down.
GCCACCTTGCGTGGGCGGCTTTTTGCGGTTCCTTCGATGAGGGGAAACCAATTCAATGCCGCGCTTGGCCAGCCGTGCCCGCAAGGAATCTTCATCGCTCCCCACGCGGGAGCGCGGATTGAAACCAGCTAATATGGCCGAGCGTACCGTCGTATCGCTCGTCCCGCGGAGACTGAATCGAGCGGCTTGAGACCAAACTCGGGGCGGCTTTTACCGAGCCACGGACCCACTACGTCCGACAGCCGACCTTCTATCGATCCCTGTCAATGATCGCTCTGGCTCTCAGATGTTACCGTTGCATCGCTCACGCAGCGCAAGGATTTAGTTCTTGTTATCAAAATTTTCGCGGTCTCCTTCCACCTGCTTATTCTTGATCCACTCAAGATTAAAGCGCGCGCAAACAAGCGAGCTAGGTGCCCCCTGCTCATACAAGCAGTAGATTATGCCATCGCGATCTACTGCCAAGTCGCTATATCCACTTCGATTGGGGTCGATAGTTCTGCTTTCCAACCACGTTTGACCGTCGTCGTCGCTTAAACGAATTGTTAGGTTTGTGCGTTGCCGTGCGGCATTGGCGAGGCCACTACTATCAAGGCGCCGCGGATCAGGATTGCTGAACAGAAGGCACCCACTTGCAGCCTTCGGAGAACTCGGGCTCCGAACAAGTCCCGCCATGCAGACTGGTTCATAGAGTTCAACGAATTCTGGAATGCTCCAATTTGTCGCGCCGCTACTGCTGTACGATACCGCTCGCCGATTCCTCGGCGAATTGTTGCGCAAATTCAGCATGAGTCTTCCGTCGGAAAGTTCAACGGCAGCAGACTCGGAACAATTCATCGAGTCTCGGTCGGGTACGATCCCGCCGCAATTCCACTGTTTTCCATGATCGTCGCTGTAAATGACGGCGGTACGAGATGGGCTATGCGCATTCCGGCCGGTGGCCAAAGACAACCAGACGGGAACGATTAGGCGTCCGTCGGAGAGTTGAATTCCATGGCCGGGACCAGTCGCAATAACTTTCCAATTGTAATGTTGACGAAAACCATTGAAGCAATCTGTGATTTCGACAGGAGGGCCGAAAGTCGTTCCGTCGTCGGAACTCACACGATAGAAACAGCGATTGTATTCAACGCAGTATAAGAAGTGGATGGCTCCGCTCCGGTCGCAGATCATCACGGGGTTATTGCATGTAACCCAATGCTGTTCCGACAAGCTTCGGGGCGCGACGGCATTTCGTGGTTGATCCGCAAACAAACTGCCGTCTTCGAGCACTTGGATTTTTGACCAGGTGAGACCGCCATCCACGCTCCGCCGGAGAACAATGTCGATGTCTGACCAGTCTTTGCCGGGTGAATGTCTCGCTTCGGCGTAAGCCAGGAGTGTGCCTTTCTGCGTAACCACTAGACCGGGAATCCGGACTTGTTGGTAACCGCCGTCGGCAGCTGGAAAAACCACCGATGCGTGAAATAGCGGTTGGGCGAAAAGGCTTTGCAAAAGCATAATGGGCCACAGAGCTGCCAGGAGACATGCATGATAATGCCGTCGGCAAATGAGACCAATACACCACATAGACGCCGCCGATATGTTCATCGCTGCAAAATCCGTAGCCATTTTAGTGAACGGAACATTAGAGCTGAAAAACAGCACTCGATTTGCATGGGACTCGCCCTGCTACGTTTACTGCAATGCTCAGGGTGACATGGTATGAGCACCGATTGTGCAAATGCGCACTCGTCAGGCCACCAAGAATCCACCATCTACCGGCAGACTTGCACCAGTAATCATGTTGGATTGATCGCTCAACAAAAAGGCCACGGCTTGCGCGACATCACGCGGTTCAGCGAACCTGCCTAAGGGAATTCGAGCGAGCATCGGCGTTCTTTTGGCAGGATCATGCCATGCCATTTTTCCCATGTCAGTCATGGTGACTGTAGGATTTACAGCATTTACTCGGATGTTATATGGACCGAGCTCTAGCGCCATTACTCGCGTGAGTTGGTCGAGCGCGCCTTTGGAGGAGCAATATGCCGCGTGATCGGCCAAAGCCACCATCGAAGCTTGACTGGAAAGATTGACGATGGCTCCAGGTCGGCCGCGCTCGATCATTCCTTTGGCAACGATTTGGCTGACGATCATCACCGCGCGAACGTTGATTGCCATGGTCAGGTCGAAAGCCTGAGCGGCTGTAGTCAGGAACGACTGGGGTATCGAAATACCGGCGTTATTGACCAATAAATCGATTGGACCCGCTCGCTGCGCAGCGTCGGCGGCAGCAGCCGGATCTGCCAAATCGGCCACCAGCGGCAGGCAGCCCACCTCGGTTGCGAGCTGGTCAAGGTCGTCTTTTGATCGGCTGAGCGCGACTACTTGTGCCCCGCAAGCGGCAAGTTGTCTGGCGATTTCTCGCCCGATTCCTTTCCCCGCGCCAGTAACGAGGGCGCGTTGACCGGTGAGTTGAATCTGGATCGGCCGCAAGTTTCTTTCACTGGTTTGCGTACTTACATCAATCATGGTATCCGTGGTTTCTTTAGGACTTCATTTTAGCTTGGCCATATGTCAATCGGCCAAGACGATTTGGGCCTTCACACTGGCCGCCGGCATGTTGCAGGCAAAGTCGAACGCCGCGACGCTGTCTTCGAACGAGAAGCGATTCGTGATCAAGGGCTTTACGTTGATTCGACCGCTGGCCAGGAGCGCTAACGCACGAGGATAGACGTGCGCATATCGGAAGACGTGTTCGACGCTGGCTTCTTTGACCGAGGCCCCCACGACATCGTAGGGAATCGGTCCACTGGGCATGCCGATGAATACAACCCGTCCGCCCGGCCGCAACGGCTCGAAAACGCTGGCGGCCGCCCGAGTGTTTCCACTGGCTTCGAACACAATGTCAGCGCCCCACCCCTGAGTTAGCTTGGCGATAATATCGGTCAGCGACTCGCTCCCAACATTGACGGTAGTAATGGGCCCAAGCGAGGCTGCCAGCGCCAGCTTGGCTTCTTGCACGTCGGTGATGACAACTTGGCTCGCGCCGCCTGCTAAAGCACTCAGTGCCGTTACCATACCAATCGGTCCCGCACCGATGACGACGGCGACGTCACCTGGTTGAATGGCCGCTTTGTTTGCAGCGTGAATTCCAACTGCCAACGGTTCTACCATGGCCGCTTCGGCGAAACTTACGTTATCTGGCACTTTGAACGTGAACGCGGCCGGATGAATGACCTCTGGGCGAAGGCACCCGTGCACGGGAGGCGTCGCCCAGAAACGAACTGCCGGGTCGAGATTGTACAACCCCAATCGGCTGGCGCGGCTATTTGGATCCGGCACACCTGGTTCCATGCACACGCGGTCACCGACCGTTAAACCTCTGACTTCGGAGCCCGCTTCAACGACCGTGCCTGCGGCTTCATGGCCTAAGATCATTGGTTCGCGAACAACAAACGGACCTATCCGGCCGTGTTGATAGTAGTGAACATCGGAGCCGCAGATTCCCACGGTATGGATCGCGATTCGCACATCGTGCGGACCGAGTTTCTCCACCACCTCAATCGGACGGAGCGACAGCTCGTTCGGTTTTTCGAGTACTAGGGCACGCATGGAATGGCTTTCTGAAAATATGAGCGAGAACAAGTAGCCGACAGCTTCAAAAGTCGTACTTATCTATGTTGTCTTTGTTGAAAACGAGAATGTCGCCCAACAGCACGTTGTCGCCAACAATCTTGCGACCGCCTAATCGCCCGGCATGAAGCACCGTGTCGCCTAGCTTCAACTTGCCCGTTGCAAGGGCTTCGGCTGCGTAAACAGTGAGATAACCCAAGTCTTTGGTGTCCCACAGCACAACCGAGTTCACCGTGCCATCATGAACGTAGTTCTTCATTGGATTCGGTGTTGATAGTCCCGTTATTTTCACTTTGCCTGACTTGCCCGCTTGCCGTACCGCCTCGGCCGCCCCCGGAAATGCCATGGTGCTGATTCCCCAAATACCTTTCAGATCTGGATGGGCCTTCAACAGCGTGCGGGCCGTGGTCAGGCAGCGGTCCTGGTCTTCGCCTGGATACTCGGTGGCAACGAGTTTCATCTGCGGATAATGCACCAGCCGCTTTTTCATATGTTCGATCCAAGCGTTCTGATTGGCCGATGTTTGGGACGAACTGATGATGGCCATCTCCCCCTGCGAGTCGACATCTTTTGCCAGCACATCAACGAGCGCGACGCCCACTTGCTCAGGTGTCGCTTGATTCACGAAAAAGGAACGAGAATCCACTGGCGTATCGGCGTCCCAGGAGAGCACTTTTACGCCGCGCTGCTGCGCTCTTCGCATGGCATCGCCCAGGATCTGCGCGTCGTCGGCCGATACCGCAATCACGTCGAAGCCCTGCAAAGCCCATTGGTTCACGAGTTCAGCTGCTTTCGTTGGGTCCGATTCCAAAGGCCCGTCGTAGACAAGCTTGATATTTCCCAGATCTTTGGCAGCCTCGCGCGCGCCCTCGGCACACGAACTGAAGAAGCTAATGCCTTTCTTCTTCGGTAAGAACCCAATGACGAGTTCATTCGTTGACGTCTTTCCGTCGCCGCCAGAGTTTGAGATTGAACCGTTACGCGAGCAACCTGCCAGGGGAAACAGGCAAATCATCACGACCGCGCACAAAGCCAAGCGGATGCTAATGAACGGGCGACGATGTCGTATACAGTCGTAAACTGACATGTAGTATTCCCTGTGACTTTATCAACGGGTACTTCCGCGAAGTTGCTCGATGAGCGAGTTGACGAGCACCGAACCAATCAGAATGGCACCTATCACGAGTGAAGTCAGTTCGCTCATGTGGAAATGCCACGACATAAACTTGCTGCAAAGGTGGATTATCACTAGGCCGAGCAATACGCCGATTACATTCCCTCGCCCACCGAAGATGCTTACGCCCCCAAGTACGACGGCGGTAATCACCTCCAATTCCAACCCAGTGCCGAAGTCGGCTTTTACCTGGCCGTATCTCGCGGCCATGAAGACGGCGGAGAGCGACGCCACAAATCCCGAAAACGTATACAAACCCCACTGAATTCGTGTCGTTGGAACGCCCGAGTAGCGGGCGGCGATGGGGTTGAGGCCAATTGCATAAAGAAAGCGTCCATACGCGGTGCGATGCAAGAAAATCGCGATCAAGACGCTCATTAGAAGAAACAGGACCATCGGGGCAGGCAGCCCCAGCAGCGAAGAGTCTTCGCGCAGGCCGAGCGCCGCCGCATCAACTTGTATAGTTCGCCCCTTGGTGAGAACCAGGGCAAGTCCACGGTAAATGGCCATCCCTGCAAGTGTCGCAATGAGCGCATGCAGTCGCCAACGTGCGATGAACCAACCATTCATGAATCCGGCCGTAGTACCGACAAAAAGCGTTGCGACAATCGCGATTGTTCTCGAGATACCCGCCTCAAGTGCCATTCCAAGTACGACGGCGGCGAGCGCGACGATGGCGCCGACCGATAAATCGATGCCAGCCGTGATAATGATCATCATCATCGGCAACGCGAGCAGCGCCTTGCTCCACAGATCGCCGGCCATATCGATTTGCGTTGCAGGTTGCATGAAAACAGGCTCGACCGCAGTTGCCAATATCGCGAGCGATAGCCAAATGCCGACGAGTGCCACTTCGTGCCAGTAAGCAAAGGGCGGCGACGCGGAAGTGCGGACGTTAGTAGCCAAGTCAGTCATGATCATCCTTTCTCAAAACCACGGTGCAGGCGGTGGTGACCATCAACCAGCACGGCAGAAAGAATGATAGCGCCCTCGATTGCCAATCGCCATTCAGCGGGCGCGCCGACAAACGTGAGCATCGTTGGAATCATCGCCAGCAAGACAACTGCCAGTAGAGTTCCTGAAATCGAGCCGGAACCACCACGAATCGAAGTGCCGCCAACGACGACGCACGTGATCACGAGCAACTCGAGGCCCTCGCCAATATTGGGTTGAATCAGCGAATTGCGTGGAGCCAGTATGACCGCGGCGAGGCCCGCGGCAAGCCCCAGGAGAGTGAACGTCCAAAACTTCACTGGACGGGGTGAAATGCTCAAATAAGGCGCCGCCTGTTGATTGCTGCCAATCGCAAAGATTCGCAAGCCAAAAGGCGTCCAGCGTGTGATCGCATAGGCGAAAATGGCGACGCCCCCGGCCAATAGCAAACTAGTTGGAATTCCGACCACGGCGCCGGTCGCGAATTTTCGCAATGATTCTGGGCGGCCGTAGATGCTGCTTCCGCCCATGACGAGCTTTGTGGTCCCGCGCAAAAACGTGAGCATGCCCAACGTGACGACAATCGATGGAATTCGCCCGTACGCGATGAGAAGCCCATTGAGCGCGCCAAGAGCGAGCCCCGCCAACGTCGCAGCGGAGACACCGACGACTACGGGAAAAAGGGGCGCGTCACCGTAACACATGAAGCCTAAGACTGCCGCGGCGATACCGACAATGGAACCGACCGATACATCGATTTCGCCCGTCGCGATAACAAGTGTCATCATGCAAGCGATGATCGCGACCGGTGCAGCGTCTTGAGCAATATCCAGCAAATTGCCGGGCGCGAGAAACCCCGTGGTCGTCGACGCGAGCACCACCAGGAGCAGCAGAATTAGGCCTGCTAGCCAGAATTGCCGCTTTTGGGAAAAATCGCGGGACCAATTCGAACCACGCTTCGAGAGCGATGACGCCAGGCTCGACTTGACGCTCACTTGCGATGCCGCGCTGGTGACTGGCAACGCGAGCTGAAGCACTGCTTGCTCGGTTGCCTCGTCACGCAAAAGCTCCCCAGAAATGCTTCCTTCCCGCATCACGAGTACGCGGTCGCTCAACTGGAGAAGCTCCGGCAGATCAGAGGAAATCAATAACGTGGCGACACCGCGATCGGTCAATTCGCAAATCTGGCGATGAATTTCATCCTTCGCGCCCACGTCGACGCCACGCGTCGGTTCGTCGAGAATTAGTACGGATGGATTGGCACTTAGCCATTTTCCAAGAACTACCTTTTGTTGATTGCCACCAGAGAGCGCTGATACTGCGAGTCGGGGATTATTCATGCGAATATCGAGCTCTCGCTGCTTTTCTAAGATGCAGTTGGATTCGACAGAGCGCGTCAACAGACCGAATCTAGCCAAAGTGTGGAGTATCGCCAGTGTCAGATTGTGGGCAATCGACATCGGCAGGATTAGTCCCTGTTTCTGACGATCTTCGGGCACGAGGGCGATGCGATGCTGGATGCTTTCTCGCACACTTCCTGGCCGTAAGAGAGTTCCGTCGACCGTGATTGAACCGGAATCGTAGTGGGTGATTCCGAAGATTGCCGACGCGAGTTCCGAGCGTCCAGCACCCACCAGCCCCGCTAAACCGACAATCTCGCCCGACCGCACATCGAACGAAACATCGGCGAACACTTGTTCGGACGTCAGGCCACGAATGCTTAGGGCCGTGCGGCTCGCGCTCGTCGAATGAAGCGGCTGCATTCGTCTAAATGGCGCGATTCGCCGACCTACCATCAGATCGATAAGTTGCGATTCGCTTAGTCCCATAGTCTCTCGCGTTGCGATCAGCATTCCATCACGCAGCACGGATACTCGGTCGGATAGCGCAAGCACCTCCTCCATTCGATGGCTAACGTAGATGATGCTCGTACCGCTGCTCTTCAGGCGGCGCATCCGACGGAAGAGGATCTCAGTTTCCCGGCTCGACAGGGAGGCAGTAGGTTCGTCCAGAATCAAAAGCCGGCAGCGCTTTGAAAGAGCGCGTGCGATTCCCACAATCTGACGTTGCGCTAGTGAACAATCAGTCAAGACAACGTTTGGTGAGACGGACTCTCCAAGCTGGGAAACCAGCTCTGCTGCTTGACGCCGCATTGCCGATCGATCTAACAGTAGGCCCTGGCACCATTTCAATTCTCGGCCGACGAAGACATTTTCGGCAATCGTCAAATCGTCGCAAGATACAGACTCTTGAAAGACGGCAGCCACATCAGTTTCACGTACAGCGTCGCTGGAACAGCTGCAGTTTCCGCGTGTGATCGTTATCTGGCCATGGTCTGGCGGGAGAAGGCCGGCGAGAATTTTGATCAGTGTCGATTTTCCAGCACCGTTTTCGCCGCAGAGCGCATGAATCTCGCCCGGGAAGAAATCGAGATCGACTCCCTTGAGTGCATGTACGCCGCCGAATGTCTTGGAAAGGCCACGCACCGTGACGACCGGTTCAGTCGTGGCGGCGACCGGCACGCTCACACCGACTGCAGAAAATGCTAGATTTGGATCAACGTGCGCCATCTGGAATAATTCCATCGCCTACTATCAGGACTCAGCGATTTAATGGTGCAGATCGAGTCGGGTTCTGGCGGCTAAATTCGATCGCAGCCACATTCTTAACCGGTAGCCAAGATGAGTAGCGGCGACTGTTTGCCCCAACGGTGCCGAAGTCGTGCAGTTCTACGTTCTCGTGGCCCAAAGCGTTAACGACGATCGTAAGACGCCCGGAAGGATCGCTGCGCACCTCGACAGGATCCGAGACTGTCGCTGCGCTTAATTGTGGCAGTTGAACGTCAGTTTCGAAATGATCGACGTTGACCCATGCTCCCTTCGATGCTGCGGATTTCTCTCCGAGCACTTCGAGACGCAATCGGTGCTTTCCGGGCGCGAGCGAATCATGTTTCCAAACGAATGGTTTGCCACGTTTTGTTCCGTACTGATCGACCACTGCGACGTCCTCACCGTCGATCGAAATGCAGGCTTTGCCGGCATCATCGAAGTACGCTCCATGCCATTCAATCGCGGTTCCCTCGAACCAGAAATCAACCACGGCCTTTGTGGACTCTGTTGCCATATTGTTGCCGAACTTTTTCCACTGCTCCGAGTATGAGATCTGCGGGCCGGGGCCATGCTCAAAGGCTAGCAGGAGCGGACCGCGATAGAGTGACAGTTTTCCCTCGCATTCTCGTTCTCCGACCCAGCCGCGAATTCGCATATCCAGGTCGAGCACGATCTCATCTCCGGCCTTCCAGGCACGGTCGATGGCGAGGTAGTTACCTGCCACAGCTTGCACCGGCTCGCCATTGACCGTGGCTTTTGTCGACCACGACCAATGCGGGATGCGCAGTTTCAACGTAAAACGGGTTTCACTCGCCGGGGTCACGATCAGGCTGATATGCCCATCGAACGGATAGCCGGTGCGCTGCTGGAGTGACACCCGCACGTTGTTGACCACGGTTGCGAACTCCGATGGCCCATACCAATTGATGGCCAGGCCGTCGGCCGATCGCATGACGGCCCAGTCACTGATCATGCCAAATCCGCGCGCAGCATTCACACTACAACAATTCAACTGCTCGCTACCGGGCCGAATCTGAAAGGCGATTTCAACCGTGCTGGGAATGCGCTCGCCATCCATCGGCGTGTTGTACGTCGACCAGCTGCAATCTGGCGCGTGTAAGCCGACAATCTGATTCAAGGTCGAAAGTTCGAGCTCATCAGCGACGACAGGGTTTCCGGTAAGCCGAAGCATGTCGATCGTCATGGCCGTCCAAGCAATCGTGCAACACGTTTCTATGGGACGAGGATCGTACGGATTCCCTTGCGCTCGCTCTCCCGAAGAAAAACCACCATTGTTGTGACGATCATACTGAACGATGCTCCACCAGAGATGTTCGAAAGCGCGACGGTAGTCGTCATTGCCCGTGATCCAGTACAGCTCGGCAAGACCCTGGACGGCATGGAGGCTTTCCCAACGCGGACGCCGCGTTTGGAAGAACGGCGTTCCATTCAATCCCGCGCGCAGATAATCGCCCGCACTTGGGCTTTGAAAATCGCGGACGATAGCTTGCGCCAGTTCGAGGTATCGATCCTCGCGTGTGCATTTGTGCAACAACGCCAGAGAATGCACGATGGCCTGATTCATCTCTGGCGAGCCGGTAGTTGACACTGCGCGATGCGAGTCGGCGAACTCACGGCAAAGCATGTCGCCAATCCTGCGTGCGCATTCCAGGGCTGCCGGGTCGTGTGATTCCTGATGATAGAGAATCAGCCCCAGCATTGCGTGGTAATGCCCCCAGGCGTCCCAAGTGTTCTTCCTCGGGGCAATGTTGGGGGCCTTTCCGGTAAACCGATACGCGCGCGGAAATGGCCCCAGGTATCCATCGACGTCTTGCTTGGAAATCAAATCGCTCACAAAACGAGCTAGCCTCTGCTTTAGCCTGGCGTCGCGCGATAGACGCAGCACTTCCGTGGCCGATGTAAGGTATTTGCCCGCGAACTCGCCCGACCACGGTAACAAGTCGCGATATGGCTCGCGATCCCGGTCTGCGAACATCTCTAACATTGCAGGGTTCGCATCCGGCGCCTTGAGCAGCCAATTTTCAACGACTGCGTTAATGCGGCTTTCAAGATGCCCGCCTAGCAATATCGAACATTCGCCACACCGCTCGAGAACAGGTCGCTGAGGATCCGCGATTGTCTGGGAAGCATTGCCAAGCAGCAACAAGCAGGACACGAATCCAGACAAGCAGTGACCGGTGATGTGCGCTCGTCCATGATTCGCAGTCGACAGACGGCGCTCAGGGGAGTTTTGATTCGAGTTTGAAGTCATGACGATTGTCATTCGCTCGTGACGATACAGTGACGCGAAGCGAAGTTGCCGTGTTGTACTTGGCCGGAATCGTGTTGGCGATCAGTCGCCGTTTGCCGCCTGGAGCATTTGGGTCAGCCACCATTTGATCGCTCTCAACCATCGAGGTGATCGCCACAGAGTACACGCCGTTTGTTCGCAGGCCTTGCTCGACCGGCTGCACGACATAACGGCCGTCTTCGATTGTCGCGCCGGCAGTCGGTCCATTTGTTCCCTCGATTGGGATAAACTGGATGAGCCCAGCTTTAAGAGGCACACCGTCCAGCGTGATCTCTCCCTCGACCTGCTGAGTTAATGCCTGGTGGCAACCTCCGCTCGGCAAGATCACCATGACCGCAACGACGCACCAAAACCGGTGATTAGATACAACGTCCAAGATCATTGCGTAAGGCTCTCGCTGCCATTTATACTGCCCATCGATTGCCACACGATGGTATCGATCGAGCTGTCAACGAAGTGAACGGAGCCATCGATGCGTGCGCCGTTCACTCCGCCCGTGTGATAACTGCGCGCCGCCCAGTACGCAGTTCCAAACGTGGGCGACTTGGTACACGGTGCTTCTGGTCGCTTCGTCGTTCCGCAGCCATATGCGTCTAGGTCGGGCAATGTTGAATTGGGACCGAGACGGTGCGTGTAGGCCACGCCATGATCCACAGGCCAACAGCCGCGAAATTCCAGCTCATTATCAACTGACGAGATGACTTCGGAGAAAGCAAACGTGTTCGACAGGCCGTCCACGACCTTACGTGAAGTGCGCGATAAGTTGAAATTGAAGATCGCGAGCTTCTTCGACTTGGCAGCGGGATTATAGAAGTCGCTTGCGGTGAGTGTATCGGCCGACCAAGCATTGGGCTCAACCCACGAGCCATCAGCGGCGAAACACCCGACATAATTTGAATGCGACCATCCCCAGTTGGCGACGAAGCCATGAGTATCCGTCGGGCACTGATAGGTGTTGATCGGCAGCTTGAAGAGCGGGCCGTTAGTAGTTTGGAATCCACTTCCACGATCGCCTCGCGTCCAATCGTATTGATCGTAAATCGAGTTGAGTTCCAAGTAAGGCAGAAGATAGATTGTCCATTGATGAACGATCTTTCGGCCTTTCTCATCGTCGGCTTGTGAACCGATCGGAAAATGCTTCTTGGCCGACTCGTAGTTCAGCAGTCCCAAGCCGAGCTGTTTAAGATTATTGGTGCACTGCGATCTGCGCGCGGCCTCGCGGGCGGCTTGGATCGCAGGCAAAAGCAAAGCGACTAGAATTCCTATAATCGCTATGACAACCAGCAACTCCACGAGCGTGAAGCCGCCAGCTACCGTACGCTTAGTAGTCACCGAAGTCATCCCTTATTTAATCGCCACCAGATGTTCTGATCCCCTTGCAACGATCGATTTCACTACCGGCGTCGTAGGCCAGGAACAATGAACGCCAGAATAGTAATCACCGTTGCGAAACCAGCCGGTTCCGGCACGGCGCCCGCCCCAAGCGCCGTACCAGATCCGGCGGTGTTGCCAAAGTGCGCTCTCCAGAAGTCGTAGTCGAGTTGGTCGACTACTCCTGTACTCGCGCCCTCATTGGGCAGTGAGGTGCCGCCCAAGTTCTTGCGCCAAATAACGTAGTCTGCCGCATCGACAGCGCCATTGCTGTTGTAGTCACCGAGAAGAGCAGCACCGGCGAAATCCAGCCGCATGTTGTCGAGCAAGTACGTTCCACGCCCATTTGTGCCCGGTTCCATCCCTTCAGCGAGCGCGACCAACCTCAATGTATTGCCAATGGCGGGCGCGCCCTCGGGGATTGTCACGGTACCGGTTATGTCAATAAAACCTGAACTGTTGAGCGTCCCAACGGAGATTGGATTTGAGGCTAGCAATACTTTTGGCAAGCTAGTCCCATAAGCCTCGAAATTGAGCTTGAGCGGAATGGTTGTAGGGTCGAAACCTGGCTCAACTGCTGCGGACACCGTCCAGGTGTAGGTCCCGGCGGCAATTGGTTGTGCAATGTCCTGAAATAGTGCGCCGAGTGAATTCGAAAAATTTCGCCCCGTAACAAAACCGACCTGACTTCCTGTTTGGCCAGAGATGGGTGTCGTAGGCCGATAGTACCCTGCGCTTGCATTTCCTGAAGTTGTATTCGTCCATGATTCAGCTTCGAATGACGACTGCCACATCGGTACAGCAGTAGTAATTCCGCCAGTCGGCGTATAGTTGAGTCGCACGTTATCGACGTTATACAACGCTTTTGGATCGGCGGTGTTTACGCCGGGATCCGATCCCTGTGTATTTAAGACGACGCGAAGAAATTGTCCGATCGCTGGATGACCGGCGGGGATGGTCACGGTGGTGGTCACGTCAGTCAGGTTCGAGCTGTTGAATGTGCCCACGGGCAGATCATGCGATGCCAGCAGAATTTTGGTCAGTCCAAAACCAAATGACTCGAAATTCAATGAAAAGGGCGCAGTCGTAGGGTCATAGTTGGGTTCGTGGGCTACGGCCACAGTGACGCTGTAGGTGCCCTCTTGAATAATCGTCGCGTCCTGATAAAGGGTGCCTCGTGAGGTGCCCGTCACTTGCTTAACGCCGATCCGCCCGAGTTGTGGGCCATCCTGACTAGGAAATATCGCGGTTGCTGGCGTGTAAAACTGCGAAATTCCAGAACTTGCGGTGCTCAGTGTCCATCGCGCCATATGCAAGCTCGACGCAGTCGCCGGCACGGCGGTGGCCTCGAATGATGCGTTACCAATTGGCACCGAAATAGCCGAAGCACGACCACAGCACAGTAAGACCAACCCCAAGAACACTCCGCCCTTTCTAAGAGTACACATCGAAAGGCCCTCCGTTGTGAATTATGTCAACCGACTGATTTTGCAGCGTCACAGCTGTCACGCCAACTCCGCCCATGAGAGCTTGCGTAAACGTTCACCAACATGCCCACTAATCACTAACAAATTGGGAACCTGCTCACTTGAGTCATGCATCCCCATTGCATCCGTCAAATCGTTCTCGGTCCGCCGCCGACGTATCCAGTTCCACAGGAATAATTACGTCCTCGGCTTCGACGTTTCGAGATCTTGCGGCCAGCAATGCCGCCATCCGGCTTCCCTGTTCTTCCGACGAATAAATCGGCTTCGGATATACAAATTCCGGCTCGTGGCTAGGCAGCATATAGTAGTCACAGAGTGCGAGATCGATGTCGCGATAGAGAACTAAACCAAGCTCCGTAAAAACTCTTGATGCTGCTTTCGCCATCATTCGGGACCGACAAATAAAAGCAGTGGGCCGATTCGCTGCCTTCAACCACTCGTAGACGGCGGCCTCACATACCTCTGCCATCGACGGCAGGAAACGTTCGACCAAGGCGTCTGCCAAGAGCCCGCGTTCGGCCATCGCGCGGCGAATGGCATCCATCGTTGCATGGTCACCGGGAAGGACCTGCTGCCGCGCCAAGTAGCCAATCTGTTCATGGCCCCGAGACAATAAGAACTCAGCCGCTATCCGGCCGACGCTTTCCATATCGCGATTGAATCGCGTCAAACCCGAAATACCCGGATACAACTCGCCATAAACCACAGCCGGAACACCGCGGTTGCTTACCAATTGCTGAACCTCGTACGGCGTTCGCACCAGGATGAAGCCGTCGCGCGTTTTGGCACGGAACGAGTCGTCGATCAACTCTTCCACATATTCCGTGGCGTTGGAGACTGGCAAAAAACTGATCTGAACATCGACCTCAGGCAGTTCGCGCTGGATACCGAGGAGCACTAAGTCGTTGCCGATTCCTTCTGACATCAGATAGTTCTGATGCACGAGGAAGTGAATACGACGCAAGCTAGGTGAAGCGTCTGAATCGACCGGACGAGCGACAAAAGCCCCTCGCCGCTGCTGCCTGGTAATAATCTGACGGCGCTCAAGCAATTGGAGCGCACGGTTCGCTAACCCGTTACCGACTCCGAGTAGTTTCGATGCGTCAGCGGTAGCTAGATAGCGATCGCCAGGCTTGAGCTTCCGGGCTTCAATGTCGGCCACCAATTGGTCGGCCAAATGGACAATTCGGGGGGTGATTGTGTTGGCTTTCGTCATTTCAGCTCGATTTCACCTCGAAAAGTTGTGCGAGGTTATTGATAAGCTTAATGCGTTAAAATACAATCGTCAATAGAATATTACCGAAGTACCAGGAATTTTTTAGAAGTAGGTCGCAGATGCGTTCTTAAGTGTCAGAGCGTGCGGGGCAACCAGAAGAAAACTTGGCTTCAGAAAATAGGCCGCATCTCGGCAACTATTCGACAACTTTGGTCCACACGGGATTTTGTATTATGTCTTTTCCGCTGTCTGGCTTGATCGCGGCCGTATGTACACCTATGCACGGTGACGGTTCGCTCAACCTAGATGTGATCCCCAGGGCTGTAAGCCAGCTTGTCAGCGACGGAGTCACGGGAATCTACATTTGCGGCAGCACTGGAGAGGGCATCTCGCTCACGTGCAGCGAACGGAAGTCTGTCGCCGAGGCATTTATAAGCGCGGCGCGCGCTCGCCTAAAGACGATCGTTCAGGTGGGACATAACTCCGTTTCGGAAGCTCGCGACCTTGCACGACACGCGCAGGCGGTCGGCGCCGATGCGATCTCGAGCGTCCCCCCTTCTTACTTCAAGATGGGATCGGTGGACGTCTTGGTTCGATGCATGGCGGACATTGCAGCAGGCGCTCCGGACCGTCCCTTCTATTATTATCACATCCCGACTTTATCAGGGCATTCGTACGACATGCCCAGTTTCCTCGAAATCAGTGCCAATCGGATCCCGAATTTGGCTGGGATCAAATTCACGTCTCAAGCGGCCTTCGAGTATCAGGCGTGCCGCAATGTGATGGATGGTCGATTCGACATCGTCTGGGGCGTCGATGAAATGCTTTTGAGCGCGCTGGTCGTCGGGGCTCGCGCTGCGATTGGCAGCACTTACAATGTGGCTGGCCGTTTGTATCGAGCACTTATCGATGCGTTTGAGCGCGGCGATCTGCATTCGGCGCGGGTGCTTCAACTTCAGTCGGTGAACTTGGTTCGACTGATGAATCGTTACCCGTTTCATGCCGCTCTCAAATATCTGTGGACGCTCAAAGGCATCGACTACGGCTCATGCCGAGCGCCGTTGGAATCGCTGTCGCCGGCAGCTCAAGCAAAGCTCTGTTCCGAGATTCATGCTTTGGGAGTGGCGGACTGGTTGCGCTGTGCAACATCGGGCCATTGTGAATCGCCAGAGAGTGTTCAGCAGTTGGATGGCCAGCAAATAGACGGTTTGCCGCATGTACGACAAGCGTAGCACGAAGCGACTATCCTCCGTGCTGCAGTGCTGGGGATTGCACGGTCCCTCGACATTTCCTGATGTGCGTGACAAGTGCGCCACAGTGTTCGGCCAACGAGATTAATTCGTCGCTTAGCCGCAAGAGAAGCATATTTGTTGCCAAGCTGGATACGAACAGCATTGTTAACGCGGAGTCAGCAATCGCTCATCGTCGAGCGAAAAGTGTCGCAACCCCGGTTCACCATTGAAGAATAAGTGAGTGCCATGCGCGTTGTAGCATTTTCAGTTCGAGGGATTCGCGTCTTCACGGCAGTTCTAACAATTTCATTTCAGTTGTTCACTTACAGCCAAGCGCGTACTGCTACCGCAAAGGGCATGGCGTCGATCGTACATCAGAACGACCTCGATGGTTGGCAAGTGGATGGCACCATAAGTTTTGAAGAGTGCGGCGTTAGCCAACCTGTCTGGACAATTGTGGACGGAGAGATCCGGTGCGCGGGGCACGGTTTCGGCTACTTGCGATATAATCGACGCCTGACCGACTTCGTTGTCAGTCTCGAATTCAAGGTTGTGGCGAATACGAACAGCGGCATCGGTATTCGAGGTATCGAATACTCTGGCAAAAAGAAAACGCGGCCATCCACTGCTGGGTTTGAGGTGCAGATTCTAGACGACGCAGGGCAACCGCCCAGCACCCACGCAAGTGGTTCGCTGTATCGCTATGTGGCGCCGCAGAAGAATGCCATCAAGAAAGCCGGCGAGTGGAATCGATATGTCATCACCTGCCAAGGTACAAGACTCGTTGTGGAACTCAATGGAGAAGTAGTCCAAGACTTCGACCAGCGTTCGTTACCCGCGACCTCCCACAAGCCGTTGTCCGGCTATCTTTCCCTACAAAATCACGGCGGTCCGATCATCTTTCGCAACGTGTGCCTGAAACAGCTTTGATCAGCGGCCCTCTTAACTTGTTCGGTTGAACGAATCGCGGCGCGGGTGACCCGCGCTTGGCATAGCGAAAGCGAACGTTCTCCATTGGCAGCCATCCACAACAGGCGGCCGCCAATTTCGGCAAACCCTGCGCCACCGGCTCGAGACGCGCTCACGCCGAATGGGTTCACTCGTACAGCAAAGGTTGTAGCTTCCAATCCTTGTTCGCGTCATGCCCCAGTCGTGTCACACGAGGACGTCGTTCGCGCAGCCGCACGGATTCGATTCCCAGGTAGTTTCCGCTTGACTTGTGGTTCTTGCCGACGCATTCGAGTCGCAGGATATGCTCGCCTGGCTCCGGCCAGAAATCGAGCAGATGGTATTCCCATGAATCGATACCGTCGTGAAAGAAATCCAGTACACCCCCGATCGAAACACCGTCAAGCTGTGCTCGGTATTGCCCATAATCATCGGCCCGCGTTGCAGCTACCAGCAGTCGTAGCGGCTCCTTCTTTTCAACTTCGAAGGGAATCTCGAGCCAGTTGCCTTTTTCGTCTTGAGGACGGTAAAGTATGTGACCTGAAGGATACTGCATGATATCCTGCCGTGTCAGCGTCCCGGGACCATGCTTCAATTGTTTCAGGTGCTCGGTCGGGTGAATGGTGGTCTTGTCCAAGCTGGGCAATTTTCGCTCTTTTGCATGAGGAGCGCGCGCCACGAAGGTTGGAATCCCCGTTTGATACCAAAAGGCCACGCTGGAGTAGTCGTCTTCGCGCTCGTTCCAACTCTCCGATTTATGATTTGGGTTTTCATCGGGCGATATCCAGCCATAGTGCTCCATCGTTACTTTGATGCTTTTGTTGAATACCCAAGGGTCGTTGACGTGCCAACGATAGGCACTCGTGTGCCCGCCTACGATGCCCCACTGGTCGAAGTATGGTGTGCCGAAGTACGGTGTACTGCAAGTATGAAGGCCCCAAGCTGAGAGGAAGTAATCCTCGGTGCCAGTACCGCAAATCGATGGCTCGGTCTCGCCGTCGACGTAGACCTTTTCATCACCTTCACCAAACCACGATGGGCTGCGGGTGCGGACCGAAAGCACCGAGCCCACATAGTGCCCGTGACCCTGAGTGTCCAACAGGACGTAGTCCTCTCCGTTGCTTACCGGATATTCCTGTTTGTACTGCGCGTAAAAGTACGGAGTGTCGACTGGCAGGGAAGGCTTCTTGATCCAATCGATATTGTAGTACAGCAAACTGATTGGTTTCTCGCTTTGGTTGATGATCTCAATACGAATCGACTTGCGGAATGGCATGTGCCAAAAGCAGTTGTACGAATCGGCATCTTCGACGACGACCGGAAGGCTGATCACTTCTGATCGCCTGCCAAACGCATTGGCAAAAAAGTCGCCGACCGGAGCCTCCACACCAGGTCGGGAGTTGCCGTCGTAATATATTCTCAACAGCATTTCCTGGTGATTGGCGGAGCCATTTTTTGCCCAGGCGTGAGGTTCAGGACCGAGAAAGGTCATCCAAACGTGCGTCACCACACCAGGGCCGTCGGCCTGGAGCAAGACTCGTGTTTCGCCGGCGGCCAAGTTCTGGTTGTCGGCATTGCTGTTGGGATCGAATTTGCCTTGCGGATCATACTTGCCGTCAAGTCCAATACGGTGGGTCGATGTGGCGCGCATGCTGCGGCCTTCGATCGGTCGGGCTAAATCGGCTAACATCTGTGCTACCGATAACCTGGACGGCGCCCCCAAAGCGGCTAGAAGGGCAATCGGAATGGCCCATATCCCGATTGGTGTGGTCACGGTTGAGGAGTTCAGGAGGTCAGCAGCGTACTTCCGTGTGAAGAGGAAACGCCCGGCTATCTGGCCTGCATGGCTGCCCCAGTTCGAACTTCGTAGCGGGAGTTGACGCAAGATGGATCTCATAAAAACGTTCATCGGTTGCGGCTTCCGTTCACGACTGACGAAAACAACTAATCGCTTGGCGATCACAATATCAGGGGAACCTGATGATCAAAGGCGCACGCTTTACATGGGCGTTACGCGGCAGGCAGAGATTCAATGCGTAGCTTAGGAATGAACGGACGGCTGTGCAACGACTCGCCACAGACTGCCGCGCAAGCGGCCGTTAAGATGTCATCATCCGTAGTGGAGAATAAGCTCATTCATTGTAGCTCCCTTGAGTTTGACAATTCCTTCTCCTGGATCGCCAAGCAAGACCAAAGCTGCCAGCGAGGTCTCTCACCTATTCCGTCTCTGGGATGCTACTCGAGCTCTGTTACAAGACAGCGTACCAAGGGCACCCCCAATAATAATCCATAAGTTTGGCTCTGGGATTGGTTGTGCAAATTGGGCAGGCGTGAGTGCTGCCAGCGACACTCTCCCGAAATCCAATAGACCCGAGTATCGCGAACTTGCGGACCCAGCTCCATCGTATGCACCGATAAGCAGGTCGCTTGAGTTTGCAAATCCCCCACTCAACGTGAATGGCGCAATGCTGTCCAGGCGGTAGTCGAGGTATAGCTTGGTCTGTGCTGCTTCACGATCTACTACCACAGCGACATGATGCCATTGGTCATCGCTAACGTTTGTTGAGCTTTGCATCAAGACGCTACTATCGCCGTCGTCAGCGAGGAAGCGGAATCGGCCATTCTCGATCCTCAACGAGAGCGATGGTTCTGAGATCGACCCTGCTTTTGCAAATATTGGCCCTGAACCGTCGGGTCCGCCGGAACCATGGGCAGCGGTTTTGAATGATGCCTCCAATGTGAAGCTATCGGTAGCATCAAAGTCAAGAGCGTGATTGGAACTGTCCGTAAAGCGCACCATGTCGTCATGGCCATCAAGGTTAAGGGCTACTGTGTCACCGTAGCGCCCGGTGCTAGCCGACGTGATCGGATTGCCACGCAGGACGCCATTAACACCGTTACCTCGTTGGTCCTGTTCGATGGCATCCGTCGCAATGATCTGATTCAACGCATGTTCGCGAAAGTCGACGTACATCACCGTTGGATCGTCCAGCCATTGTTGATCGAACAGTGCAGCGGAAATCTTCTCATAGGCACTAGATTGACCATTCTCATACAACAAAATACCACGGCTCGAGCCAAGCGCAAGCAAGTCGGAATACGCGGTCGGGCCGCGATGAACAAGTTTTCCGGCATTCCAAGTTTGAGTTTCGTCGAGACTGCTTTTAATCGTCATCCGAAGTCTCGAGTCCTCCGTCGCCGGATTCGAAAAGAGGATCCGGTTGAATTAGTCCCCGCGGTCGATTGACGAGAATCGGGCGACCGACGCCGCCACGGTCGGGTCAACTAGTTGTTGCTCGACTTGGGCCGCGGAGTCGAAGGTCAGCCCGCCATCTCTGCTATATCCGGTGAGTCGACGTCGATAGGCCCCGCCTTGATTGCGAGAGTTGACGTAGATACTTCCGTCAATCAATTCAACCGCGGTGGATTCATTGGGATTGATGTCGCCATTCGTATTAATTAGCAGACCGCCGATTTGCCATGTTTGACCGCAGTCATCACTGTAGGAAATGTAAGCGTTCCGACCTAGCGGGTTGAGATTTACATCGTTCCGAATGTACTTCCCCGCGATGATCAAGCGCCCGGCATGGAGGCCACGCTGCAATTGGATTGCGTGCCCGGGCCCAAATCCAATACCGCCCCAATTGGCCTGCTTAACAGATGCAGTGATATTTGTCGGTGCTGACCAGGTCAGCCCGTTGTTGTCGCTATGCATTACATACGCGTCGACACCATTGCGATTGTAGGCGAGTACGACTCGTCCGGTTGTCATGTCGACAACGGGACTTGAACTGCCGACCGTGCTTGAACCATCGCTGCGAATAATCTGCAATGCGCCCCATGTCTTTTACGCCGTAGTTGACAATTGTAACCGGCCTTGATACCATTTCAATAGTAATATTCCTAAAGTAATGGGAATTTTTATCGGTGCTGGGTTTCCCGGGGGAAAACGCACCTATGCGTCAAGTCAGTTTGCACCTTGTTCATGGGAATCCTGCACTTGGCAGGATTGCGCGAGCATGCTTGCCGCAAAAATTTGCGGCTCAATACTCGGGTCGAGCAATAGCTGATTGACAACTTGAAAACGCTTGGAGTGGCACGCAGAGCACTCTCCGGTGGTGGGTGCGAATGATCGCAGCGAAGCAGGTGCGAATCCATCTCTTATACAGTTTGAAAGGCGTATTCCTTTCGTGTCGCACGCAACTCCCCTTTCGCTGACGGCAACTCGCTATGCTTGGATCGTCGTTGCCTTGTTAATGCCGGTCGCACTGCTGAATTATCTTGACCGCCAGTTACTCGCCTCAATGAAGGCCTCGCTGATGGCGGACATACCAACAATCGCGAATGACGCGAATTGGGGGTTCATGCTCGGTCAGTTCAAATGGGTCTACGCTGTCTTCAGCCTCATCGGCGGCTACGTAGCTGACCGGTTCAGTCGTCGCTACGTGATTTGCTTCAGCCTGTTTGTGTGGTCGACCATTACGTGGTTAACCGCGCATACAACGACTTATCACGAGCTGCTTTGGGTGCGATCTTTGATGGGAATTAGTGAGGCCTTTTATATTCCGGCTGCACTTGCGTTGATTGCTGACTTTCATTCTGGCGTTACCCGATCACGCGCGGTCGGACTGCACCAAATGGCCATCTATTTTGGTGTAATCATTGGCGGATTTGGTGGGTACATCGCCGACGCGGAGAGTCTTGGTTGGAGGGGAGCGTTCACTGTGTGCGGCCTCTTCGGCGTCTTGTATTCCATCCCCCTTGTCGCACTCTTGCGCGATGCCGCCAATTCGAGCCAAGAGAACACAGCGGCAAAGTTTGCGGCTCACCGTGGACTAGCGGAACTCTTGACGAATCCGTCATTCGTGTTACTCGTCCTTTACTTTACGCTCCCCGCGATGGCCGGCTGGGTTGTGCGCGATTGGATGCCGGCGATTCTCAAAGAGGAATTTGGCATTAGCCAAGGCAAAGCGGGAGTGATCGCCACCGCGTACTGGCAGAGCGCGGCGATCGTAGGCGCACTACTCGGCGGTTGGATGGCGGATGGCTGGATGAAACGAAGCGACCGCGGCCGAATCAACGTGAGCGCGCTGGGCATGTGTCTGCTGGTTCCAGCGATTTTCGGCATCGGGCACGCGGTTACATTAACAGTCGCCGCGTCGTTTCTGATCTTGTTTGGAGTTGGCTGGGGGTTCTTTGATGCCAACAATATGCCAATCCTCTCTCAAATTGTGCGCCCCCATTTAAGAGCGACCGGATACGGGTTCATGAATTTCGTAAGTATCAGTTGCGGCGGCATTGCCGATTGGGGATTCGGCAAACTTCGCGATGCCCACGTGCCACTTAACGTAATTTTCGGATTTGCAGCAACTACCGCTGTGATTTCAGTCCTGCTCATACTCTTAGTGCGCCCAGCCCGCCTATCTACCTAGTGGTCTGTCGTTTGTGATAGCTGTTCACGAGTTCTGGAATCGGCATAGAAGATTATGGGGTTGTTGAGTTAGGTTGTCGCGACATGGAAGCGCGGCGGTCAGGTTGTCGGAATTGCCAGCGGCTCGAGCATCGGGGGCGCGGAGTTGGAGCGTCACTTGGCTGTGGCGTTGGCGCGGATCGCCGAATTGGAAGGGCAATTGGCCGCGGCGCGCAAGGATTCATCCACGTCGTCGAAGCCGCCGTCGGCGTCGAGCGGCCAGTTCGGGCGTCCGCGCCGGCGGGCAGCCGGGACTTCCGCGGCACGTGCGACCGCCGTTTTCGCCGGATCAGATTGATCGCGTCTGGATGTACGAGCGGCCCGAGCCCGGAGAGCACTGGCGGCCGCTACGCGATGAATTCCGCATCGTGCAGCAAGTGGAGTTGCGTGCCATGCCGCTTACCGGCGGGCCGGTTGTGGAATTTCGCGATCCTGGTCATGACATATAGCTCGTTCCCGCGGTCGACAGAGACACGATATGTAAAAAAGGTCTCCCTGCTAGGAGACCAAAAATCAGCTGTGTGAGCCACTCAGCCATGCCGCAAGCGCGTCGGTTTCATGGTGTCCCAATCCAGCACCAGCGGCCGCCTCGGCTCGGGATCGAAGTCCACCTCCAGTGGATCCGCAATTCCGAAGCCCATGTCGTGGATCAGGCCCGTTATAGCACCGACTACATCGTCGATGAGTTCATCGAAGCTTACCGATTCGGCCGCCGTCCGACCGGGTTTGACATTGGCAAAGGAAACGCGCGGCTACGTGTGTATGACAAGCTCAGGAAGCTCGCTGCGCCTTCGTCCATTCGAGGAACTCATCGAACAGCGAGAAGACAGAAATCGAACCGTCGGCGTGGTCATCGCCGCCGTTGAGCATCAGCTCATAGAAACGCTTGTGCGCGGCCTCTCGATCGGGGCCAAGATTGAAACGCCGTCCGCCAATCGTGACGAACCAGGCGTCACGGTCACTACGGAACCACGGCTTCGGATCGCGGGACATGGGAACCTCCAACTATTTGCTCAGTCATGACCGAGCGAGCTGAAAGGTTCGCTAAATCCCCCTGGTAGTTAGCGCTGCCTGGGGGATTCTGTACCGCATTCTGTACCAGGAGAGTTTTGAGGTATTACGGTGATATGTACGAGCGTTCGCAAGTCGTTGTTCAATCGTAACTTGCGCAAGCGCGCCCGGCAGGACTCGAACCTGCAACCCCTGGTTCCGAAGACCAGTGCTCTATCCGATTGAGCTACGGACGCTCGGTGCGACCGCAACGTTTCGTGTCGGCCGCCGAGGTACTCATTCTATCGGGCCGGTCACTGCTGATAAACCCGGTCCTCAACACGCGGAAAACCGCATCTTGCGATCGCTGCAAAGCCTCAGGCTGATTTCGTGATCGGCCGCAGCTCGACCGGCGTTAACCGTGGCACCATCACATGAAAAATGGCTAACGCCAGTATGTATGCGGACCCGGCAATCATGAACATCACTGTATAGTTGCCAGTGAGGTCCTTGAGCCATCCCGCGAGCAATTGAAATCCGGCCCCGCACATCGCTCCGGCAAACGTGCCGATCCCGACTACCGACCCGACCGCCGCCCGCGGAAACATGTCGGAAGTGAGCGTGAACAGGTTCGCCGAGAACGCCTGATGCGACGCCGCGGCCAATCCCACGAGCAACACTGCGACCCATGCCTGACCGACTTTCGGCGCCAGAGCGACCGGCATGATACTGAATGCGCAAATTAACAACGTCGTCTTCCGCGCTGCGTTGGCCGACCAACCTCGATTCAAGAGCGCGGAGCTAAACCAACCGCCGATTATTGATCCGAATGTGGCCAGCACGTACACGGTCACCATCGGCGCTCCGATGGTCTTCAAACTGAGGTGGAATCGCTCGCTCATAAACGGGGCGAACCAAAACAAATAGAACCACCACATGGGGTCCGTCAGAAACTTTGCAATCGCAAACGCCCACGTTTGGCGGTACGGAAACAACTCTCGCCACCGCACCTTCGCGACGACATCGCCCGGGTCGCTGCGAATGTACGCTAGCTCACTTGGCGACAAACTTGCATGCTCCTCCGGCGACCGATAGATCGGCCACCAAAAAAACACCCACACGAGCCCCGAGACACCTGTCGCGATAAACGCCGACTGCCAGCCCCAGTGCAGCGCGACCACCGGCACGATCGCCGGCGCCATGATTGCTCCCACGTTCGAGCCCGAGTTGAAGATCCCTGTCGCCAGCGCGCGCTCGCGCTTCGGAAACCAATCGGCTACCGTCTTGATCGACGCCGGAAAATTCCCCGATTCGCCGATCCCCAGGGCAAACCTCACGATTGCAAATTCCCACACGTTGTGGGCAAAGGCGTGCGCCGCCGCCGTCAACGACCACATGATGAGCGAGATCGTAAAGCCAAGCCGCACCCCCACGGCATCCATCAAATAACCAGCGCCCAACGATCCCAGCGCATACGCCACCATGAACGCACAGTTGATCGCTCCATATTCCGTCGCACTCCAGCCAATCGTCGTCTTCAGCTCCGGCTCTAACACTGCCAGCACGGCTCGGTCGACGTAATTAATCGTCGTCGCAAAAAACAAGAGCGCGCAAATAACCCAGCGGTACGACCCAACGCGTTGCGGAACAGTATGCATAATGCGGTCGCCGACTCCTCAACTCAAATCGCTCGTGACGCAGGCAATCTGCCGCCTCAATAATTTAGCCGCGGGCCACAGTGCCTGCGTCAATCGTCGTCCAGTCCTTCATCCGGCAGCAAGCGAAAATCTCGCAGTCTCAAGTCCTCAACATACTCAAAAACGCTCGGCTGCGAGACATTCCGAAACATGCAGTCTTCCACGACCACACCCGTAATCTTCGCTTCCGGAAGCCCCACCAGATAAAACGGCCGCTTGCTCCGGTTCGACGTTATATTCCGCAGCTCGATATTGCGAACCGACGGGTAGTGCTCGCCGCGATCCTTCTCGTACTGCAGATTAATCCGCACGACCGCCTCGCTCACCTGGTCCACTCGAACATGGCGAACGAAAAGATTCTCCAAATAACCGCCGCGCGAAGAGTTCGACTTCATTCGAATCGCGCGAATAAGATTCGGGCTGCCCATCGTGCAATCTTCGACGAACACGTTCCGAATGCCGCCGCTCATCTCGCTGCCGAGCACCACGCCGCCGTGGCCATCTTTCATCTCGCAGTTGCGAACGACGATGTTCTCGCTCGGTACGCCGATCCGCCGCCCGTCGCCGCCACGGCCCGACTTGATCGCGATGCAATCGTCGCCGTTATCGAACGTGCATTGTTCAATGAGCACATCGCGGCACGATTCCGGGTTGCATCCATCGTTATTCGGACCGTGGCTCGACAGCGTGACGCCGTGAACGGTAACGTTCTCGCATAGCACCGGGTGGAGCATCCACATCGGCGAGTTAACGAGCGTAACGCCTTCGACCAATACGCCGCGGCAGCGATAAAACTGCACAAAGCTTGGCCGCAGCCGATGCCCTTCGCCAAACACGCGTTTCTCCGCCGGCGTATCAGTTTCGCCCAGCTTCCGCAGAGCGGCTGTGTCTTTGCCGCCGGAAGCCTTCCATTCCCACCAATTCTTCGCGCTCGCCTGTCCGTCAATGATGCCTTCTCCCGTGATCGCAATATTCGCCTGCTCCCGGCCATAGATGAGTGGCGAATGCCCCATCAACTCGTTGCCTTCAAACCGCGTGAGCACCACCGGCAAATAATCCGCCGGGGCAGTGCTAAACCGGAGCGTTGCGCCCTTGGCCACGTGCAGATTGACACCGCTTCTCAAGTGAATCGGACCACGCACCAACCACTCGCCGGCTGGCACGACGACCCTCCCGCCGCCGCGCTCGCTGCAGATACCGATTGCTTTCTCAACCGCCGGCGCGCAATCAGTCTTGCCGTCACCGACCGCGCCATAAGCGGTAATCGCAAAGTCGCGTTCAGCAAACCGCGGCGGCTGAATACGCTCAAGAATGGCCGGCACAGATCCCCAGCCGGTCTCGACCTCGACGGCACAAGCAGCTTCGACCACAAGCAAAGGCAGGAACAGCGTCAACGCGAACATCGGCCGCACCAACGACCAACCACTTTCAATGCAAGCCGCCGCTTGTTTGATCATGGCCATGCCTCGATCCACACTAAACACAAACGGCAGTCAGTATTTGGTACTGACTGCCGCTGATTCGTTCATTCCAGGATCATGCCATTGACCTATTCCCGACCCCGCCGCGCGACCGCCGCCACGATTCCCAACACTGCCAGCACAACTGCGGCCGGTTCCGGCACCGCCGCGCTTCCCAGCCCCGCGCCAGCGCCACTCGTATTCCCAAACCGCGCTCGCCATGCCGTGTAGTCGGCCCCATTGACAGTCCCCGGAGCATCCACCTCATTCTGCAATGGCCCGCCATTCCGCCATAAGACATAGTCGGCCGCGTCGACCACGCCGTTATTGTTGTAATCGCCTGGCACGCCTTGCGGAACGATCACCGAACTCAGGCCGACTAGCACCACATCATTTCCGCCAATGCCACTGAGTGAAAGCACTTGACCAGCGTTGCCGTAGTCGACCCCGGGTGTTCCCGCCCAAGTGATATTTCCTGTGTAACTGATCTTCCAATTGTAAGTCGACCCAGCGAAGTTAGCCGACACAATTGCATCCTGCGTATACAACGTGCTCCCGTCGGCACTGGAGAAGAAGTCACCTAAATCACCGGTTCCAGTCGTACTTGTACCAGCTACATCGGAAAAAGCGACATCGAACAGTCCGAGATTTTGCGGTACGCCACTGCCGTCGACAATTGGCGCCGCATCCAGAACAAGCTGCAATCGCGAAGAGCGAATGCCGCCGGCACCGGTACCCGAGCCGGTTAAACCATTATTGATGATCAAGTTGCGAGGGACTTGAATTGGTCTTGTGCCACCATTCTCGAAGTGGAATTCGGTTACTCCGACCCCAGTCGTCGTTCCGTTGGCCAATCTGGCGGTCGCACCAGCACTCGCGGCCGAATTGTAGTCATAGGCTCGAACGAATCCCGGAGTAGCGGGATTGTGCATGATGAACCTTCCCACGCCTGCTGCACCAACCGTGCCGCTTCCCGGCGACAATCGCAGCCCCGATCCTCCATCCGCCGAAACGTTCAATATTCCGCCTCGATAATCGTACACGCCATTGCCATAGTTTTCGCCGGTTACGCTCGCTGATGTATCCGTCGCAGCAATGTCTAAAGAGTTCAACGGAATTGTCACCGTTCCCGAGAGTTGGTTCACACGGCCCGTTGCAACCAGACCGGCTGTATTACTTGAACGGCCGAGTTGCATCGAGGCCTGGAGATTCAGACTGCCCTTAATCGTCAGCAAGCTCTGACTCGCAGTCGTCTGGCGCGAGATATACAACTCGCGTATGTCTTGAGGACCAAAGCCTGTCGGAAATGTGATGCTTCCCGGCGGCGGAAAATTAGGGTCGTTGGTCGGGTCGAATACGACGCCTTCACCTCCGGGCAGCGAAGCCGTGCCTATATTGATCTGCGTGTCAGTTACTCCAGTCGTCGAGTTACCGGGCGGCAACGTCGTGTTATTATTGCTGTCGCGGTTCCAATTGAATGGATCGAACCACCACTGCGTGCCGTGCTCGCCGTCCCAAACCACAGCGCTCTGAACTGCCGGTACGAAAACTGCCCCAACCACGAATAATATCAACGCAAATTTGAGGCCAACGCTCGCGAAGTCAGATACCCGCCGCCACAGTTCTTGAAAAGCGTATACCATAGCTGCAACTCTAATCTCTCAGGGTGCCAACCAAACCTCAATTAGACATGAGCCGGGAACGAAACAGCCGTGGCAACGCAACCCTGCAAGGCTATTTCCACTTTCATTTAGCCTGTTAATGCACGCACGCAGTTGCCGTCCCATCAATCTCATATGGATCGTCGCCAGCCCGTGTCGCCATTCGATCCAGTACCTTCGGGTCGATGCTGCGGGAAAGGCTTTGCACACTGCCGTCGCACATTACGAAATTAACGACTCCATTATGCACACTGCCGAAGCCGGCATCGCCACCATCGGCCGCATTTCGATCGCACTTTTCGCAGAATTGCTTCAGCTCGCCAATCCACATTCCGGAATCGTTGTCGCCATTGAATGCCTGTCCCGTCTCACCCGTTTTCTTCCCAACCTCGCCACTCAGCAACGTCTTGCTAGTCCCGTCCGTAATGCTTCGGAAAGAGGTCAAAGGCGTGTAGCTCAACACACCGTAGCTAGTGGGACTAGTTGTGAAGCTAACATCCTTGCTGCGACACTGCGGAATGGAGCCGTCTACCAAATGCGCGGTGGATCCAGAAAATGGTGGATCGGAATGTGCGCTGCTGCCACTCCAATGAATAGTGGTTCCTTCTTTGCTCACATAGCATGTCGAGCCGGCAACTGCGCGGTAGTCGGAAATCGACCCACGATAACCTGTTATCCCCGATTCCGCCGGATCGTTTCTTGGATGGCTGTGTACATTGTCTGGTTGTACGGCAATGATTTTGGCCTCGTGAGACATCGACGGGCAGTAATACGCATTAACGATGCTCGTGCGCATCTGCACACTCTGTTTGTAAAAACAGCCGATTTTGCTATCCCACAAATCGCCTATTTGTTGTTCCTCGAGATAAGGCAGGATTAACACTAGCCAGGTCTGCTGATGGTCCGCAACGCGCATTGGCGGAAGGTATTTTCTTGAACTTGCGTAATTCTGAACACCCAATCCAATCTGCTTCATGTTGTTAACACATTGGCTCCGCCGCGCCGCTTCGCGCGCCGCTTGAATCGCCGGCAACAATAGCGCCACCAAAATCCCGATGATCGCAATCACCACCAACAACTCAACCAGCGTAAACGCTGGTCGACGATCTTTCGTGCGTGACTTTAATCCATGCAACATGGGGCACCACCTCTCTCCGTCAACGAGTCAACCCGTGAAGATCCACGAAACCGCGTGACCGAATAGATAAGCCGCTCTCGACGGGTCAGGTTCCGAATTCAACCGCGCAGCGAACCGTCGACAATCGCGTCGAAGACGAGTCCGCCAGGTGATAAGGCTCAGACCGCAGCTGCCTCAACCCGATAGATCCCGAATGCCGTGGCACATTCCGCCGACCAACTCAGCCACCAGCACGCGCTGCTTACTGAGACCAACCTATCCTGATTCTAACCGCCCGCGCATTGCATCCAAGCGGCATTTCTTGCAATAATATGCCGAAATCACGCAAATTCGTTTGGGCCGTTTTGCGAACGGTTCGCCGCCAGCAAACTCCGTCGCCTGCTCCTCAATTATGCCCACCAAACGCAGTAAAGAAATCGCCTTGGCCTTCCCCCGCGGCGCGCACCAGGAAGTGTTCATCACCGGCGTGCTCCGCTACTCGCTCGAACACGACTGCAATTGGTCGTATCTCACCTCGCCCGAGTCGCTCGCCATGTCGGTGCTCGACCTTCGGGGCTGGCGCGGCGCCGGCATCATCGCCGCGCTCAACACACCGAGCGAAGCCGCCTGCGTCAAACAACTCAAAGCACCCGTGATCAACATCTCCGGCACGCTGCCGAAAACCCCCGTGCCGCGCGTCAGCCTCGACAACGGCCTCGTGGGGCGACTCGCCGCCGAGCATCTCCTCGAACGCGGCTTCGAAACCTTCGCCTTCTACGGCCTCCACGGCGTCGCCTACTCGACCGTCCGCCAGAACTCCTTCACCGCGCGAATTCATGATGCCGGCCTGCACGCAGCCACGCTCCTCATGCCGCCGACCTACCGCGCGAAAGGCCTGCCTTGGCGCAATCAACAACGCAAGCTCGAAAACTGGCTCATGAGCTTGCCGAAGCCCGTTGGCCTGTTCGCCGTTACCGACTATCGCGCCCGCCAGGTCCTCGACGCTTGCCGTCAAACCGATCTCCGCGTGCCGCAACAAGTCGCCGTCATCGGCGTCGACAATGAGGAGGTCATCTGCGTCCACGTGCAGCCGCAACTTACGAGCGTCGCCCGCAACAATCACCAGGAAGGCTACCATTCGGCCGCATTACTCGACCAACTCATGCGCGGCCGCAAGCTCGAAGCCACTGAGGAAATGATCCCGCCGCTCGGCGTCGTGGCCCGCGAATCGACCGAGACCGTCGCCTTCAAAGACCCGCGTCTCTGCGAAGCGATCGAGTACCTCAACAAGCACATCGAAGACCCGATCGGCGTGCAGGAGCTCGCCTCGCACGTCGGCGTCTCACGCCGCTGGATGGAATACGCCTTCCGCGACGCGCTTAAAGAAAGCCCTTACCAATACATCCGCAATCGCCGCCTCACGCTCGCCCAACAACTCCTCGAAAACGAACCGGGCACGAAAATCTACCAAATCGCCAAACGCAC
Source organism: Pirellulales bacterium (assembly GCA_046349975.1). Taxonomy (GTDB): domain Bacteria; phylum Planctomycetota; class Planctomycetia; order Pirellulales; family Lacipirellulaceae; genus JABDGM01. Next base: position 144,542 of record JAXMBH010000008.1, on the reverse strand, counting down.
CGGCTTCTCCTCCGCCAAGCAACTCTCCATGTCGTTCTGCCAAGAATTTGGCCAAAGCCCCCGCGAATACCAACGCACCCACGCCCGCTAAACATAGCCCAGCCCGCCGGGCTGGCGCCACAATCCGTAGCCTAGTCTTCCGCACCGCCGACCTCCCGCAGCTCACACCCCCGACAGCGCCACCGCCACGCCGTTGTCTGCGTACTCAATTTGGTGCGGCAGCCCGCCGCTATCCAAGCTTCGCCGACCGGCCTCCAGAATCGCGGTCACGAGCACCGTATCTTCCACCGTGGCGAGCCCGCCGCGGAAATCCGCCGGCTTCGCCAGCCCCGCGCGAATCTGCTCGGCCGCATCGACAAATGCCTCGATGCTCCGATACCCGTAGCCCGACTGGCCACAGAAGAATCCTTGCTCGTCTGGCGTGTACTTCATGAACAGCGGATTCGGCGACGAGAAACCGCCCGCATCGGTCGCGAGCGTGTACCCGCGGTGCGCCTGGTCGATCTGCACTTCGCCCTTCTGCCCGAGATAGTAAAACCGCTGCTGCGAATGCACGTCGCTCTTCGGCGCGATCCAACTGGCCGTGTAGAACGCCGAGGCGAGCGAACCGCTTTTGATATTCTCCCACTGAGTGCCGAGCGTGATTGTATCCTCCGCATCGATGCCCTGTGCCCGCGCCACGCCGGTCGACGCCACCGCCGTCACTGAAATCGGCCGGGCTACGTGCGACACGCTCCACACATTGAAATCAATGTGATGCGCGTTGAGGTAGTAGCTAATATCGCTTGACCGACCCGCCCAGCTGCGGAACGTTTGCAGCTGCGACTTCGGCTGGCTCATGAACGACTGGAAGAAACTGAAATCGCCCAGCTGCCGAATGCGATCCCGCGCGTCGGCATAGATCGGATCCCACCGCTTATGCACCTCCATCGCGACCAATACGCCGCTCCGCCGCGCCGCGTCGACGAGCGTCAGATGCTCCTCGAGCGTCTTCACGATCGGCTTCGCGATGAGCACGTGCAGCCCGCGCTCGATGGCTTCCATCGCGATCGTGTAGTGCGTATCGTCCGGCGTGAACACCGTGACAATGTCGCCCGGCTCCAGCGCATCCATCGCCGCCAGGTACGCCTTGGAATCGCGCGGCACGGTCTCTTCCGGAAAACTCCGAAAGCTCAAGTCGAGGTCCTTGTACACCCGGCCAATCACATTGTGCAGATGCCGGCGAATGCCCGGGAACTTTGTGCCGTTCGTGCCGGCCATCATCAAATGGCCCACCTTGCCGCGACGCCGCATGTCGAACAGCGACAACGCCACCACGCCGGCGCTCTTGTCCGATCCGCTCGCGCCGTCATGCACGTAGCCGGTCGTATACTCGCCAGTACCGACCATCAGCACGCTAGGACGAGACATCATCTGGCACCTCGCTCCGCCAACCGGCTTAAGCCAGCGACCGCGCGCTCACGCCGCGCTCGCTTCTTTGTTATAACAAACGCCAAATTCATTAATAGATCGCCCCGCCGCCGCACGTTGGCAATCCTTCGTGAGTCACACAACGAGCTAATTCCATGAACGTTCCCTGCCAATCGCGTCGACCGCGAACCATGCTTGTGGCAACCTATTGCCTGGCAGCGACTTATATAAGTGCGACCACTGCACATGCCGCTCCGCCTACGGCATTCCCTGGGGCTCTCGGCCAGGGCGCGCAAGCGATCGGCGGCCGCGGCGGCGACGTTTACCACATCACCCAGCTTGTCGACTACAACACCAACAAAGGCGAAGCCAAAATCGCCGGCAGCCTGCGCCACGCGATCGAATCTACGGGCGGCCCGCGCACGATCGTGTTCGACGTCGGTGGCGCGATCCAACTTCACGCACCGCTTGAGTTGCATCAGAACCACCTCACGATTGCCGGCCAAACCGCCCCGGGCGGCATCACGCTCTGGGGCTACCCATTCAACATTGCAGCCGCTTCGGATGTAGTCGTTCGCTATATCCGCGTTCGCACCGGCGACTTCAACGCCCGCGCCCCGAAGAATACAAACTCGAGCAACGCGAACGCGCCCACTGAAGGCAAAGGCGCTGCAGATCTCGACGCCGGCTCCGCCAACGCCATCGACGTCGGCCGCTGTGAGCGCGTGATTCTTGACCACGTGTCGGCAGCCTGGGGCCTGGACGAAACGCTCTCGGTCACCCTCTCGCGCGATGTCACCATCCAGCACTGCATCATTGCCGAAAGCCTGAACCACTCGTTTCATCCCAAGGGCCCGCACGGCTTCGGTTCGCTCATCCGCGGCGAAGTTACGCCCGCCGATCAAGAGGCTGGCATCGGCGGCTACACATTCTATGGCTGCCTCTGGGCCTTCCACGCCGCTCGAAATCCATCGATCGGCGGCCAACAGCACCTCGAAAAGAACCAAGCCGAAACCGCCCGCCGCCGCACCGACGTGAATCTCGCTAACAACGTCGTCTACGGCTGGGGCGAACGGCCCACGCATCGCAGCGACCTGGGCGATGTTCGCATCAATCTCGTCGGCAACTACTACATCAATGGGCCCGCCAAGGACTCGGCTTACATCTTCTACGAAGGCAATGCCGGCAAAACGTGGCTGTACCAAGCCGGCAACATGCTCGATGCCGACCAGAACGCTGCGCACAACGGCCATCCCGTCGGCGCTGCCGCCGATGTCGCCGACACCTTCCGCAAGTTCGACGCCGACGATACGCTCGTTTCGGCTGACACCGGCGAGCCATTCAACTTCTTCAGCACCGTCGCGGCCCACGTGCTGCCCGCCGAACAGGCATACCACCGCGTCATCGCCCACGCCGGCGCGAGCCTCACGCGCGATGCAATCGATCGACAAGTGATAAATGCCGTCGTTCATCGCACAGGCGCACTCATCGATTCCCAAGAAACTTTTCGTGACGCCACCGGCCGACTCCCCGGCATCAACGATCTTCCCGCAACTCGCCGCCCTGCCAACTTCGACTCCGACACCGACGGCATGAGCGATGCCTTCGAACAAGCCCACGGCCTCGACCCGCACAACGCGGCCGATGGCAACGCCACCAACATTAGCAAGGATGGATACACCAACCTCGAGGTCTATCTCCACGAGCTAACTCCAAGGGAGTGAAAGCTCTCGCTCGCCGGTTTCCTGCAACCTGGGTACACTCTGCCAGTACTCCCCACCACTTGCCGACTAACCAATCAACTCGCCACCGCACTCGTAAAAAAAGCGGCACCCGGTGGCAGGTGCCGCGCTCTGCAACTGATCTGCAATCCGATCCACGGCTTCACTTCGCCCGGCGACGCAGCGCGGCCATCGCCATCCCCACCAATACCAGCAAACCCGCCGTCGGTTCCGGCACTGGATTAAATTCCACGCGGAAGAGCGACGTATCGAACAGCTCCGCGGTCGACGTCGCGCCCGACGGCCGCAGCGCGAATGTATCGAACTGGAAGCCATTCGGCGAAGCATCCACGACGGATACCGAAGCCGTACCGCTGTTGTTGAGCGAACCGCCGACCATCGATGCATCCACCTTCAAGGCGCTAGCGCCGGTGCGGGTGAACGTCATCGTGAGCGTGTACGGCGTGTTGGCTGCGTATCCGGTGGCGGCGTTTGTCGCGCCGTTGGCAAGTCCGGTGTTGGCCACGCCATCGGCGCCCCAATTACCACTCGTCGACAGCAGGTCGCCACTCGCGACTACACGTTCCCGCAACTGGAACGGGTTGCTGTTTCCCAGCGTCTGCCCCATGTTGGCAAACAAACCATACCCAGTGTACGCCGCGCTGCCCGGCGAGCCATTCGCGCTAATCCGCGACGCGCTCGGGCTATCGAGCACCGCAATCCGGAAGTTCTGGCTCGTATTGGTCGAGTTCACGTTCGTGAGCCGGAACGTCCACGTCAATTTCATTTGGTCGCCAACGTTATTAAGCGCGACCGGCGTGGCCTCGGGGGTGAAGTACGTCGTCCACGTTGCCGACGACGTTCCGCCTGATGTCATATTCCCCCGCAAGGGTCCGCCCGTGCCAACTGGGTCGAGCGATCCGACGCCGCCCTGGAACCACACCGATTCAAGGTCCCCATCCGCATCCGAATCAACGCCCATTTCCGAATACGCCGGCGAGGCGGGATCCCCATCTGTCCCGTCCTGCCAAGTATCATTCACAATCGTTGCCGCTGGAGTCGCGGCCGTTCGCGCCATCATCGCCGCGAGCGCGAGCAAAAACAGAAGCAGATGCCTGCCTCTTGGGAGAAGAGTCAACCGAATACCGTGCAACATTAGGCTCTCCTTTGGCACCTCGAAGGTGTACCGTCTGAAGCAAAGACGCACCACATAGCGGCGTCGTAGATGAGTCCCCGTATTTTCAATGCTAGTCCGGCATGCATTTCAGAAAAGCAGCTATTCTTGCAAAAAACTTCCGAAAACCCGCACCGGCGTTTCGCGGCCACTGCGTCCAATTCTTGCACCAAGAAGCACGATAACGATAACGCAACAAAACGCGATAATCGCCGGTTCCGGCACGCTGGCGCCAGGAAGCACGGAACCGCCCGCGGCCGTCGCACCGAAGTTCGCCCGCCAAGCATCGTAATCCGCTTGATCAACGGCACCTGGGCTCGCCGTTTCGTTAGCCAACGAACCGCCGGAGTCCAACACATGCCGCCACACGACATAATCGGCGCTATCCACGAGACCGTCGCTGTTGTAATCGCCTGCAAGCAGGGGAGTTCCGAAGAACAGGACCAAGTTGTTGCCCTGCTGCTGCACCGAATAGCCCGCCGTGATCGAGCTGAATTGCCCCGTAATGCCGCCGGTCGCCGCGATCTGCCAACTGCTGCCACTGGCCGGCGTGAAACCGGCGAGCGTAGCGATATCCAAACTGCCGCCGAGCGCGAGCACGCCGTCCACGAGCAACACATCGGCCAGCGAGGCCGAAGCGAGTTCGATCTTCAATGCACCGCTGCCCAGCGTGAGGTCGCCGACCACATGAGTCTGCCCAATGCTGTTGCCCGGCGACAGCGTGCCGCCATTGTTCGTCAAACTGAAATTCACTGTGCCAACGTGCAGCATGCCGCCCGTGAAATTGAACGAACCGCCCGCGCCTTTGCTCAAACTTGCGGCGCTCAACTCACCGCCGGCGAGATTCAGCACGGCCGTTGCGCCCGTGCTGCCAATCAACAAATCCTGTTCAATTTTTAACCACCCGCTGGCCACGTTCAGCGTCGCCGAGTCGCCCGCATTGGCCGCGATCTTCAACACCTTCGCATGTTGCCCCACCGCGTCGACCACCACCGTCCCAGAGTTGATCTGCGCCTCATCAAACCGGCTCGGCTGCCAGTTGCTGCCCGCGGTCACGCCGCCGTCGTTCGTCTTCCAGTTCGTAATCTGCGCGTATCGACTGTTGGTGGCGCCGTTAAAAACAATGGGCGCGGGAGCTGGAAACTCGCCGGCTTCGTTGACGTACTCGATGAGATTGATGTACCCGTCGCCGTCGGCATCACCATTCCAGTCGACTGCCGACGCCGGATTCAAGCCGTACGACTTCTCCCACTCGTCCGGCATGCCATCGTGGTCGGTGTCCCAGTTCGCTGGCCTCGTGGTAGGCGGCGTCGGCCAAGCCGCGCTCGTAACGAGCGCCAACTCGCTGGGCACCGGAGCGGTCGCCGGAATCCCGCCCGCCGGCTGCGTATTGTTTTGCACGTTCCCAATGATCCGGGCATCGATCGAGTCGCGGTTCCACCACCAGTTTCCCACGTAATTCATCACTTGTTCGTAGCCATTGGCTGCCGATTGCGTGGTGACCGCGGGATAGTTGAATGCTGTCGCCGATTTCGCCGGCAGCGCACTGTTGGGGCCATAGTTGAAATCGGGATACGGCCGCGTCGTCACGCCATCCGAAGCAAGGAACATGCCCCAACCCGTATCGACGCCGTCCCGTGTCGCGTTGTGATTAGAATCGATCACATTCCCCGCTTGATAGATTTGGAGCGCGACAGGATCCTTCGGCGTCGCAATCATCGAGTTCGTGGCAAATCGGTAGAAGCTCGATACATCCATCGTGTACGCCGTGTTGGAACTCTGGCCCGCAGGTGTCGCTGGCCCGGCGATCACGTAGTTACCCACGTAATTCACATTCACATACTCGGTTTCCGCTTCGCTCGCACCACCAGTATACCCGGCTCGATCGCTGTAGTTGTAAACCACATTATTGCGGAAATCCAAATCGAGCTGCGAGTTGAGATAACTGCCTCCGCGCGGATTGCGGCTCTTGTCATTTCCATACAAATTGTGGTGATACGTCACCTGCGCATTGACCTTCGGCCGAATCAGCGAGCCATATTGATGACCAGAGGTCAGCGAGTCGGTCATCATCGAATACTGCACAGTCACGTTCGTATTGTTATTGGCGACCGACAGGACCTCATCTTCCGACCACGACGCCGATACATGATCGATGATCATATGCGAGGCAACGGTGTCACCCGCGCCGTTGCCGCCGGCGAATGTCAGGGCATCGGCGCCATTCCCCGTTCCCTTACGAAACGTCATGTACCGCAAGATGACATTCCCCGTCGTCGTATTGTTGCTCTTGGTGATCTGTGTCGTGTTGCCAAACACGGTCACGGGGCTGGGTGCTGTCTGCCCAGCGATGTAGATGTTCTTGACCGTCTTGATATCCAGACTGTTCGCCGAGATATCAAATGTTCCGCCGACATCGAAGACCACGATCCGGTTCGTAGCCTGTTGCTTTGGCGAGCTGGGATTCGCGTAGTCGTAGAACGCACCGCGCAGCGTTCCCTGAACTGGCTTGCCATTGCCATCGAGTAGGTCTTGTGTCGTTGTTACATGATAGACACTCGCATCGGCAAACCAATTTGTGGTCGCCGGACTACCGCTAAACATGCCGCCGAACCCCTCCGCGCCAGAAAACGACGGCAGCTGCGCAGCGCCGCGCGCGTTAAACAGTAGGACTCCCAGCAGCGCAAGCGCGCAGCATCGCGAGCATCTCATCCGCATGCCAACCGAACTCCGCGTGAATTGGCGAATGACTGGACCACCGCGCGCATTATAGTCGGCGCACTCAAAATCAGGCGAGCAAAATTTGGACAAAATGACGACCATACTTCCGCATTTGCGAAACGCGTGCGGATGAAAAACGAACGCCATCACGCGCCGGCAATCACCCGCTTGCCCCGCCCGCTTCGCGCTTTCGTCGCGCGGGCGCGATTGCTACATTGAGGTCAGAAGACCCAATATCTACGGCACAACTATGAAAGCCATCCAGCTCGAATCGCCGCGCACGTTCAAACGCATCACGATCGACGAACCGCCCGCGCTCGCCCCCCACGAAGCGCTCGTTCGCACGCACTTCATGGGCGTCTGCGGCACCGACACCAGCGCGTACCTCGGCAAATTCGCGCTCTTCAGCTACCCGCGCATCCCCGGCCACGAGCTCGGCGTCGAAGTACTGGAAGTCGGCTCGGCAGTGGAGAATGTTCGCCCGGGCGATCGCTGCTCCGTCGAGCCGTACATGAACGACGTAGCGAGCTTCGCGAGCCGCCGCGATCGCGGCAACTGCTGCCAGAACCTGCAAGTCCTCGGCGTCCATACCGACGGCGGCCTCCGCGAGCGCTTCATCATTCGGGCCGACAAGCTCCACACCTCGCAACAGCTCACGTTCGAACAACTCGCCCTCGTCGAAACACTTGCCATCGGCTGCCACGCCGTGAATCGTGCGAATCCGCAGGCCGGCGAGCACCTGCTCATCATTGGCGCCGGCCCTATCGGCCTGTCGGTCCTCGAATTCGCCAAGCTCGCCGGCGGCAACATCACGATGATGGATATGAACGCCGAACGCCTCGCGTTCTGCCGCCGCAACTACGGCCTCACCAACACGATTCTCAGCCGCGGCGATGGCAGCGAACTCGTGAAAATGCAGGAAATCACGGGTGGCGAACTCTACCCCATCGTCCTTGACGCCACCGGCAGCGCCGCCTCGATGAACCACGCCCTCAACTTCGTCGCCCACGGCGGCACGCTCGTGTACGTTGGCATCACGACGCAGGACATCACGTTCCCGGACCGCTTGTTCCACGTTCGCGAGATGACGCTCAAAGGCTCGCGCAACGCGCTGCCCGAGGACTTCCACCGCATCATCAAGCTGATCGAAGAACGCCAGATCGATACTTCGCGATGGATCACGCACCGCACGCATTTTGACGACGTCATCAACGTGTTCGATTCCTTCACCAAACCGGAAACCGGCGTCATTAAGGCGATGATTGAGGTCGATTAGATGAACACCACCGCCGCAACCTACGCGTTCTCCACACTCGGCCTGCAATCCAGCTTCGGCTTCGGCGACCGCACCGGCCTCGCCACGCCCGGGCACGTCGAAGCCATGCGCCGCGCCGGCGCCGGCTTTGCGCCGATCTTCGCGCAGCAGTCGATCCGCGAGATGACCCGCACCGGCCGCACGCCGACCGACGTCATTGACACCGCCGTCGCCGGCATGATCGAAGGCGACTGGACCAGTCCCTCCGGCGCCGACGCCGACCACCTCAAAACCACGGGCGACGTCGATGTCACCGCCGCCGCCGGCTTCACCTTCTACACGATCGACCCGTCGGACTACGTCGACGGCAACGCCGACGACTACAACGAACCCATCCTCCGCGAACGCTTCTCTACGATTCGCAGCACGATCGGCTGGTTCGATAAATACCTCAACCGCCCGATCTCGCTCCCCGGCAATCGGTCGTTCACGATCGACGAGCAAGTCGCGATGCGCTGCGCCGTGAAGTACGGCCGCGCCATCGAGCATGCGCTCGAAATCGCAAAGTACATTCGCTATGTGAATGACGCCGCCGGCCGGGCCTCGGAGATCGAACTCAGCATCGACGAAACCCGGCAGCCCACATCGCTTGCCGAGCATTACATCATCGCCGACCAGTTCCGCGCGAGTGGCCTGCGGCTCATCAGCCTCGCCCCCAAATTCATCGGCGAATTCGAGAAGGGCGTCGACTACAAAGGCGACCTCACCCCACTCGAACGCTCGCTGGCCGACCATGCGGCGCTGGCCCGCGAACTCGGGCCATATAAACTGAGCCTGCACTCCGGCTCCGATAAGCTCTCGCTGTACCCGGCGCTCGCCCACACCACACAGGGCTGCTTCCACGTGAAGACGGCCGGCACCAGTTACCTAGAAGCCATCCGCGTCGTCGCTCGGCACGATGAAGCGCTCTTTCGCCGCATCGTTACGACATCGCGCAAGTTCTACGATCGCGACAAAGCCACGTACCACGTGAGTGCCGAAGTCGCGAAGCTGCCGGCCGCTGAAGACGTGCAGAGCGTCGCCGAGTTGGAAAAAATCTACCTCGAATGCTGGCCCGACGTGCCCGCCGGCAAAGGCTTCACCGCCCCCGGCCGCCAGATTCTCCACTGCACGTTCGGCACGATTCTCACCGACCCCGAACTCGGCAAACTTATTCGCGACCTGCTCGAAGCACACGCCGACACCTACTCAGAAATCCTCGCCGACCACTTTGCCCGGCACCTGCAAGCGCTGCAACAGTGAGCCTGTGCCGAGCGGAACATTGGCGTGCCATAAGCACTCGACCAAGCACGAGTTCTCCTCCGGCGGCACTGGTGCACCAAAACGGAAAGTAGTCAACCGCATCGTCCCGTGCTTATACTGTGGGCTGCCTCATTCGGCGGCACTCGGGCCTACCTCCGGCCGCCACGCGAGAAGGACAGGCCGGACGACCTGTTGCGCATTCGTAGTCAGCTTCATTGATTCGCCGTCGTGCTCCGCGAGCAACGACGCGGCAACGGGATTGTGATGCGAGTTTACGTTCTGCATTTGTTGGGCATCGTTCTCTGCGCCGCGGCTGCGCTGCTGCTGGCCGCCCGGCCCGCTGCAGCCGCCGTCGACTTCGACAAGGAAATCAAACCGATCATCGAATCGGCCTGCCTGCATTGCCACAAAGAAGGCAGCGAAGAATCGGAGCTGCGACTCGACTCGCTGGCTGGCGCTACGGCCGACCAAGGCAGCGGCCCGACAATTATTCCCGGCAACCCGGAGAAAAGCTCCTTCTATAAACTCCTGCTCCTGCCGGCCGACGATGACGAGCGCATGCCGCCCGACGGCCCGCCACTCGATGAATCGCAAATCACCCGCATTCGCGAATGGATCAAGGAAGGCGCCCATTGGCCGAAAGAGGCGGCGCTTGTCGCGGAGCCGCGAATGGATTTCGTGCAGCATGTGCAGCCGATCCTGGAAGCGAACTGCATCTCCTGCCACTCGGCGAAGAACCCCGAGGCGGGACTCGACCTTTCCACCCGCGACACCGCTTTCATGAGCGGCGACAACGCCCCGGCTATCAAGCCGTTCGACGCCGCCAACAGCCCGCTCTATGCGACCACGATTCTGGCCAAAGATGATGAACACCTCATGCCGCCATCGAAAGAAGGCGGACCGCTCAGCAAGGAAATGACTGACATCCTGCGGCTCTGGATCTCCCAAGGCGCGATCTGGCCGAAGGACGTCACGTTGAAGGCCCGCGAAAAGAAATCTTCGATCTATCCGAATTACGACGACCTGGCGCTCGTCGAGAAGATTCATGCCAAGATCGTCGACCAGGCTAAAGTTGAAGCGGGCAAGTACGCCGACTACACAGCCAAAGTGCCGCGAACCGGAGCGGCCTACAGCATGGTCGCACTTAAAGGCGGTTCATTTCTCATGGGCAGTCCCGCGGCCGAGAAGAACCGCAGCGCCGATGAAGGTCCGCAGACGAAGGTCGAGGTCTCGCCGTTCTGGCTCGGCAAATATGAGGTGACTTGGAACGAATTCGAGCCGTTCATGATCACCACATTCGAACGCTACAAGAACGGCGCTCGTAAGGATTATGACCCGGCAACGGCCACGATCGTCGACGCCGTGAGCGGTCCTACGCGCCCGTACGCCGATATGACCTTCGGTTTCGGCAAGCAGGGCTACCCGGCAATCTGCATGACTCAGCACGCCGCCAATAAGTATTGCGAATGGCTCAGCGCCCAGACCGGCCATTTTTATCGTTTGCCCACCGAAGCCGAATGGGAGTACGCCTGCCGCGCCGGCGCCGCCACCGCGTACTTCTTCGGCGACGACCCCGCCAAGCTCGGCCAGTACGCTTGGTACTACGAGAATTCCGACGAGAAATCGCATAAAGTCGGCGAGAAGAAACCTAATCCGTGGGGATTATACGACATGCACGGAAATGTCATGGAATGGACGGCCGACCAATACGTGCCGAACTACTTTGAACGCCTCGGCGCCAATGCCGTGAACCCGTTCGTGCGGCCCGACCCGCTCTACCCGCGCAGCGTGCGCGGCGGCAGCTGGAACGAGGATGCCGAAAACGTTCGCGCCGCCCGCCGGCTCGGCTCGGAACCCGCTTGGCAACAACAAGACCCCCAATTGCCCAAGAGCATCTGGTATCTTACGGATGCTCCCTGGCTCGGTTTTCGGATCCTGCGGCCGAAGGACATCCCCTCGGTCGATGAAATGTACTTCTATTGGAATAGCTCGACAGGCAAGCGTTAGCTTGACTCCCTCTCCCTTTGGGAGAGGGGCGGGGTGAGGGCGACTTTACACGAGCTTGCACAAACATAAAGGGTAACACTGTGAGCGAATCGAATCGTCAAACAGGCCGGCGGGACTTTATGAAAGTGACGGCAGGCGCGGTTTCAGCGTTCGCCGCGATGAACGTGCCGCGAGCATTCGCCCAATCGGGCAACAACCACTCGCTGCAGCTGGCGATCATCGGCTGCGGTGGCCGCGGCACCGGCGCGGTCGCCGATGCGATCGGCGCTTCGAGCTACCCGATCAAGCTCGTCGCGATGGGCGACATTTTCCAGAATCGGCTCGATGAAAGCATCGGCGCACTCACCCAGCAATTCCAGGCGAAGCCGGAAGTCGTCAACGTGCCGCAGGACAAGCAATTCATCGGCTTCGATGCCTACAAAAAGGCCATGGACGTGCTCAATCCCGGCGACATCGTCATCCTCACCACACCGCTCGCGTTCCGCCCGCTGCACTTCGAGTACGCCATCGAGCGCGGCCTCAACGTATTCATGGAGAAGCCGCTCACGGCCGATGGCCCGTCATCGAAGAAAATGTTCGAGCTTGCCAAACGGGCCGACGAGAAGAACCTCAAGTGCGCGGTCGGCCTCATGATCCGCCATTGCCGCGCTCGCCAAGAGCTGCATAAACGCATTGCCGATGGCGAAATCGGCGACATTATCACGATGCGTGCCTACCGCATGCACGGCCCCGTCGGTTCGTGCTTTTCGAAAGCGAAGCCCAAAGATCGCGATGAACTGCCCTGGCAAATTGAGCGGTTCCACAGCTTCATCTGGGCGAGCGGCGGGTTGTTCAACGACTTCTACGTCCACCAAATCGACGAAACCTCGTGGATGAAGAACTCGTTTCCGGTAAAGGCCCAAGCTCTCGGCGGCCGGCACTACCGCGGCGAGTTCGTCGACCAAAACTTCGACTCGTACGCCGTCGAGTACACCTACGACGACGGCACGAAGCTGTTCTTCGACGGCCGCACGATGATCGGCGCGCGCAACGATATGTCGAGCGTCGTGCATGGCTCGAAGGGCTCGGCGATTGTGAGCACCTCCGGTCACTTTCCGGGCAAGACCCGCACGTTCAAAACCCAGAAGCAGGACCGCAAGTCGCTGCTTTGGGCGTTCCCGCAACCGGAAGAAAGCCCTTACGCGCTGGAATGGAAGGACCTCATCAACGCGATCATCAAAGACGAACCGTACAACGAGGTGCCACGCGGCGTGCAGGCCAGCCTCGTGGGCAGCATGGGCCGCATGGCCGCCCACACGGCGCAAGAGATCACGTACGACCAAATGCTCGAATGCCCCCACGAGATGGCGCCGAACATTGCTGACTTCTCATTCAAAGGCCCCGCGCCCGTCATGCCCGACGCCAACGGCAAGTACCCGGTGCCCATGCCCGGCATCAACACCGACCGCGAATACGCGTAAATAGCCCAGCGATATAGCCAGCCTCGGGCTGGCTGCAGTGAAGTCGACTCGAACTTCTTCCGCAGGGTGGCTGGGCTCGAGCCGAAGGCGAGCCCCCAGCTGCCAGAGTGAACTCGCAATTCAATGGGGGCTCGCTGCGCTCGACCCCAGCCACCCACGGAACACTGAAGGCTTCTTCACGCCAACCCGGTACGGGTCGGCTATATACTTGCGCGGCGTTGCCGGAGTTGGTCGGCCGTCACCGCGGCAACGATGATCACGCCGAGGATGATATCCTGCACCGGGTTACTGAGGCCCAGCTGCGTGCAGCCGCTGGCGATCGTTTGCATGAGCAGCGCACCGGTCAGCGTGCCAAGCACCGTGCCGCGCCCGCCGCTGAGGCTCGCGCCGCCGATCACGACGGCGGCGATGACCTTCAATTCCAAGCCGACGCCCGAGGTTGGGTTGCCAACCTTCAGCTTTGCAAACTGATATCCGCCCGCCAGTCCCACGAAGAATCCCCCCAGCGTATACACAGCGACCTTGAGCACCGGCACGTTGAGGCCGCACAGTCGAGCCGTCTGCTCGTTCGAGCCGAGCGCAAACACATGCCGACCGAACACCGTGTACCGCAAGATCAGGCTCACGGTGAAGGCCAGCAGCAGCATCACCCACACGCCCGGAGCAACCAATAGCCATGGCGGATTCGGCGCGGGCATTGCGAGGCCGTCCATCCAACCGGGCACGGCGCTCAGCGGCGGCCGCACCGTGGTTTCATCCGCCACTAGCTTGGCAATGCCCAGGCACGAAGTCATCGTGCCCAGCGTGACGATGAACGGAGCAACCTTGAGCGCGCTGATGAGCATGCCATTCACCGCGCCGACCGCACAACCTGTGATGACACAGGCCAGCAGCGCCGTTTCAATCGACCAGGCGTGATTGAGCCCCCAGGCCATCACGGTGGCGCAGAGCGAAATGGCCGTACCCGCCGAGAGATCGATGCCGCCGGCGATGATAATCATTGTCATTCCCAGCGCCGCCACAACGATGAGCGCCGACGAAATGAGCATCGTCTGGAAATTTCGTGGCGAGAGAAAGCGCCCGCCGCCCGGTTGATAATGGTCGGCTGCCGCAAAGAAGCAGAACACCAAGAACAGCACGAACAATGTGCCGAACTGACCCGTCAGCAGCGACCACAGTTTCGTACGCACGGTCCGCATGTCATTCGCTCCCGATCGCGCGGGCCAGTAGTGACTCTTCATTCCAGTCGTCGGCGTGGCGGATTTCCACCAGCCGGCCGCGCGACATCACACCGATGCGATCGCACGTTCGCAAGAGCTCAGGGAAGTAGGAACTCACGAACAACACCGCCTTGCCGGCTGCGGCCAGCTCGCCCACGAGTCGGTAGATCGTCGCCTTCGTGCCCACATCGATACCGCGAGTTGGTTCGTCGAGCAGGAGCACATCGGCTTCTTGATGCAACGCCCGGGCGAGAGCCACCTTCTGCTGATTGCCGCCCGAGAGCGACTCGACAGGAATTTCCGCCGAGGTCGCTTTGATCTCCAAGCGCTCGATCCAGTTTGTGACCGACCGCCGGCGCTTGTTCAAGTCGAGCCAGCCGCCGCGGCTGTACGGCCGCATGCGGCTGTACGTGATATTGTCGGCAATCGAGCGGCTTTGTGCCAACCCTTCGCCGGCGCGATCTTCGGAAACGAACGCGAGACCGGCGCGAATGCGGGCCTGCGGTGTGTGACGCGGGCTCACCAGCCCCACGCGCACTTCGCCGCTCCGCACGGGGTCGAGCGCGAAGATCGACCGCAACAGCTCGGTGCGACCGGCGCCGACGAGGCCCGTTAATCCCAGGATTTCGCCGCGGCGGAGCTCGAACGATACGCCGCGTGGCTTGGTTACGCCCGAGACGTCGACGACAGCGAGCAACGTTTCCGTCGGAGTGTGCGGCACCTGGGGATATAGGTCGTCGATCGAGCGGCCGACCATCAGCGATACGATGTGCGATTCGGTGGCGTCGGCGAGCGAGCCGCTGTCGACGGTGCGGCCATCGCGGAGGACTGAGTAACTGCTGCAAACGCGGCGAATCTCCTCCAGGAAGTGGCTGATGTAAATGATGCCGAGCCCTTCTTGGCAAAGCCGAGCGATCGTTTGGAACAGGCGTTCGACGTCGGCCTGGGTAAGCGAGCTGGTTGGCTCGTCGAAGACGATGACCTTCGCCTTGTTCACCAGCGCTCGAGCAATTTCCACAAGCTGCTGCGAACCAACGGAGAGGCGGCCAACGGGGGCATCGAGCGGCAAGTCGGCGTGACCCAAGCGGGCGAGGGCAGCCCGGGCTTGCGCTTGTTGCGCCGTGCGGTTCAGAACGCCGCAGATCGCTGCTTCCTGGCCGAGCATGATGTTGTCTTCGACGGTGAGGTGCCGAGCGAGGTTGAGCTCCTGGTAAATCATCGTGACGCCGGCCAGGCGAGCGGCATTCGGGCCGCGCGGGGCATAGCGCTCGCCCGCGAGTTCCATTCTGCCGGAGTCGGGCGCGTGAGCGCCGCTCAGCACTTTCATGAGCGTGCTCTTGCCCGCGCCGTTTTCGCCGATGAGGGCGAGCGCCTCGCCAGCGTGAAGTTCGAGCGATACGCCGCGCAGCGCCTGCGTCGCGCCAAACCGCTTCGAAATATCCGCCATGCGGAGCAGCGGGACCGTAGAAATGCTGTCGGATGGCGGCGGCATCGACATTGGCGGCGGCGAGATAGTTTTACTGCGAAACCCTTAAAACCTTTAGTCCGCAGATGACGCAGATTAACGCAGATGATGCCGTTCGAACTCATAGCGCGACGATTATCGTTCGCTGCGCGAGAAGGAAACTAATGGGAACAAATGCACAAACAATCAATCTTTCTTATCTGCGTTCATCTGCGTCATCTGCGGACTCGATTCTTCTCAAATCAACGAGCGCAACGAAGCTCATGGCTTCTTCGCCTCGAGCGTTTCGGCCAGGCGGCGGGCGGCGAGGGCGCCGCCGTTAAAGTTGTCGGTGGCAACGTAGCTCACGATGACGCTTTCGTCCCCGAGCGCGCTATCGAAGATCACCGTGGGAATGCCGTGGTCTTTGGCGTCGCGAATGGGGCCGATGAGGGCTTGCGAATCCAGCGGGGCGATCACGATGCCGTTCACTTTCTTCGTGATGAATTCCTGCACCACATTAATCTGGCCCTCGCCATCGTTCTCGTGAAGCGGGCCTTTCCAAAGAATTTCGACATTACCAGCCTCTTTCGCCGCCTTCGCCGCGCCGAAATGGACCGACTTCCAGAACTCGTGCGTCGTTCCCTTGGGGATGACCGCGATGCGGTACTTCGGGTTGGCTGGCGTGTCGCCGCTTTCAGAGAACTGCTCGGGCTCTAGGAGTTTCTTGATCTCGGGCTCGTTCATATTCTCAGGCGTGGCGACGTGCTCGCCCGTGACGATGCGCTTTTCAACTGGCTGACCATCGAGATGGGCGATCATTGTTTTGACGCCCAAATAGCCCATCGTGACGGGATCCTGCAGCACGATGCCGTGGATCTTACCGTCGCTCAACGCCTTGATCAACGAGGGACTGGGATCGAAGACCACCGCCTTCACCTTACCCGCGAGCCCTGTGCTTTCGAGAGCGCCGAGTACGCCTTGAGCATTCGGTTCGCACACGGCAAAGATGCCGGTGACGCGGCCTTCGTACTTGTTGAGCACGTCGTTGGCTTTGTCGAGCGCCGACTCCGGCGTAGTGCCCGCGTATTGATCGGAGGAGATCACCTTGATCTGCGGGAACTCTTTGGTGAACGTTTCCAAGAAGCCTTTCTCGCGCTGTTCGGTGCTTTCGCTGCCGGGGTTGTAGCGAAGAAGAATGACACCGGAGGCGCCGGTGTCGCTACTCTTGCTGCAACCGAGCAGAAACGTGAGGACGAGGCACGAGAAGACGGCGCAACGACGCGTCATGGAACGATCCTTTCCATTTGGTTCAACAGCGCGGGTCCAAGCTTTGAGAATACTTGGCGTGCGTACGGCGGGCAACGCATGGCGGAGCGGGAATCTTGGTGGGCCGTGGCCACCGTGCGGCGGCCAGTGGGCTACAAGTTTTGCGCCGTGGCCTATGGGCACGAAGTGCAAACGCGCGTGAATCTCGAGTGCGGTTGAGCTTTGAATCGGGGTTCTGGGCGTCGCCTGATGCAAGTCGTTGGGCGGACGCGTGATACGATTTGCACCAACGACCGGTCCCCACTCGAACGGGCAAAACTCCGGCACTGGTAATTTAAGTAGTGGGACAACTACTTTTTGAATTCTCGCCAGCAGCTTCTTAAGATGCCAGGAAGTGCGATGAACCAGATGACTGCCAACCAGTAAAATTCGTATGAAATCGCATTACCGAGAACGATGCACCATCCGGCAACGTGCGATATAGCACCCAATTGATTCAGCGCTACTTGGCCGCCATCTCGATCAGTTCTTTGTTCGTCCATACGTGGTTCCGTTAGCTCGCTTGCGGTCGCTACGGCTTTGCCTTTCAAGGCTTCTCGCTCCCGAGCGAATTATATCACGCTGCGAACGACGCCTGCATGGCCCTGTAATGACGTAGGTTTTTGGAACGCCCATTGGTACGCGGTTTTGAAACCGCTTTTGGGCCAGTTGCTGCGGTAAGTGAGGCGTCTTACTTCTGGCTTGCCGTTTTCGTTTACGCGGTGGTGTGCGGGATCACATTGGCAATCCAGCATCGAGCGCGATTCACGCTGCGTACGTTGATGATCATGATGGCGATCACCGCCGCGCTGTGCGGATTGATGGCGTATCTATTGCGACGCTGACGGCTCGACAAATGGGAGCACGTTCGAAAATCACCGCCACAGTTCGCTGCGAGCGTCCAATGTTTAGCGTTGGCTATTTGAGCTGCGAAGTGGACGACAAGGGAGTCGGGCAAGCCAGAACTATTGCAGGCTAAGGGAGCCGGTTGCGTCATTCTGGGGCATCGCAAAGCCTCTGCCGCCAGGCACTCGGGAAAGGCCCACGGAGAAGGAGGTCGCCCCGCTCAGTATCTGGGGCATCGCAAAGCCTCTGCCCCAGGCACCCGTTCAACGCAGCGCGGAGCGAAGTTTTAATCAATTTTGATCGACCCGCGGTGGAACCGCATGATGATGTTGGGGTCGGGGAAGAGGCTCACGCGCGATTGGTCTTTGCCAGTGTAGTCCATCAGCGAGAGCAGGTACCGCATGCTTTCGAGGCGGGCCTTGCGCTTGTTGTTCGCCCGCACGATGATCCACGGGCTATAGCTCGTGTGCGTGCGGCTGAACATGATTTCTTTGTACTTCGTGTACGTGTCCCAGCGTTCCTGGGCCTTGGCATCGAGCGGGCTGAGCTTCCATTGCTTAAGCGGGTTGCGGCGGCGAGAGTCGAAGCGGGCGAACTGCACGTCTTTGCCGATCGAGAACCAGAACTTCACCAGGATTACGCCGTCTTCCACGAGCATGTGCTCGAACTCGGGCACTTGCTGCATGAAGCGGTCGTACTCTTCGCGGGTGCAGAAGTCGTTGGCCGGCTCGACGACCGCGCGGTTGTACCAGCTGCGATCGAAGAACACGATCTCGCCGGCGTTGGGAAGTTGCTTCATGTAGCGCTGGAAGTACCATTGGCCGCGCTCCTCCTGAGAGGGAGTGGGCAGAGCGACGACGCGCATGGCCCGCGGGTTGAGGTGTTCGATGAAGCGGCGGATGGTGCCGCCCTTGCCGGCGGCGTCGCGGCCTTCGAACAGGATGGCAACGCGCTGGCGGGTCTCTTGGACCCATCGCTGGAGTTTCACTAGCTCGATTTGGAGCGATTCGAGTTCGTACTCGTAGGCAACGGCAGCTTTGATCTTGTTGACGTCGAGCGACTTGGTGCGAAGCAGTTGGATGAAGTCGCGAGCCGAATGGAGGTCGGAAAGTTCTTCGCGCGTGAGGTACAGGCCGCCGTGGGGGTCGGTCGCCGGATCGGCCGGCGGCGGTCCAAGCTCGCGGCGATCGAAGAGCGCGCCGGGCGGCAGCGCCGTTTCGGCGGCGAGCCCGGTGGCGGCGGCATTGGCTTCCCAGAGCGCCTCGAAGTGAGCATGCTCGCCGGGCGCGCCGTTGGCAGTGACCGGGATTTCGTTTGACGTCGGCGGCGAGGAGAATTCGTCGGCCATGGCAGTGAGCGAGCGAACGCTGGCTTCCAGTGTGGTTTCGGGGGTCATAGACGAAGTACCCAGATTGCTAAAGTTGTAAACGACGCTGCGGAGCCGATTCCGGTGGGTCTATCCGCGACACGTTCTGCGTTCAACTTGCAGGATTGCTTTCGTCGGCCCGGGACGGATCGGTTATAGGGCGTGAGCATGTTGGTGGCGGCGGTCGTTTTACAACCTTAGCCCTGGGGTGGATATCCTTCAATCATTTGGTGGGGAAGTCACGGGGACCAGAGGAAAGCGGGCCGCGGCGGCACACCTCCGGCGGGCGAGCTGAGGCGGTGCAGGCCGGATTGTTGGCATAACACGAACACGCCGGGCGGGATTGGGACGGCTCAAGGAGCGCGAGATTTAGCGGCCAGGAAGTCTAAAAAATGATTGAATGGCCCTCAAGTATCGCGGATAATCGCACTCCTGCCCAAGCAAGTGGGGCGGCCGTTGGATGGTTGGCACTGCAAAGTCCTGGGCCGGCATTCTGCCTGCCTTAGATGAACGTTCGAGTGCTGGTCATACACATGAGGGTGCCCGTAGATTCGCACACCACAACGGGTGGCACGCCCTGAGGCTTTGCGAAGGGCGTGGTGCATTGCTAAGCGGGTTCACCACGCCCTTTCAGGGCGTGCCACCCTGAATTTTCGGACATCCTGAGACAACGCGGACGGACAGACATGTCCGTCCTACATCGCGGCGGCTGGCCTGATCCCCTCCTGTTAACCTCGGCGTGTTGGCGATGTGTTACTCTCTGTTGCGGAAACGGGGTCGGGGCCTTCTGTGCACTCAGCCTGCTGCCGTCCACGCGTCTTTATCGCTGCTGACGTGCGCGACATTGTTGGCTGCGGCTTCTTCGCTGGTGCGGGCGGCGGACTCGACGCCAGACCCCAAGACACTTGGCGATGCGTACGTTTCACAAGTGCGGCCGCTCTTCGAGCGGTATTGCCATGATTGCCACGGAGCGGCCGACACGGTTGAGGGCGACATCAATCTCGCGGCTCTGAAAGATTGGAACGAGGTCGCGAAGCATCCGCTGCTGTGGCAGAAGGTGGCGGAGATGCTGGGCAACGAGCTCATGCCGCCGCAGGATGCCGAGCAGCCGACCGAAGGCCGAGCGCGAGCAGCTCAAGAAGTGGGTGACCGATTATCTGCGTCTGGCGGCGCGGGCGCACGCGGGCGACCCGGGTCGGGTCTTGCTGCGGCGATTGAACAACGCCGAGTACACGTACACGATTCGCGATCTCACGGGCGTGGAATCGCTCGACCCAGCGAAGGAATTTCCGACCGACGGGGCAGCGGGTGAAGGATTCACGAACACCGGCAACGCGCTCGTCATGTCGCCGGCGCTTGTGACCAAGTACTTGGACGCGGCCAAGGAGATCGCCAGCCACGCGGTGCTCTTGCCGGATGGGTTTCGCTTCTCACCGCACACGACCAGCCGCGATTGGACGGACGATGCACTTGCGCGGATTCGGAATTTCTATGGTCAGTTCACCGACGCCGGCGGCGGCAGCAAGGTGAATTTGCAAGGCGTCGTGTTCGACACGAACCAAGGCGGGCGGCTGCCGATTGAAAACTATCTGGCGGCGACGATTACTGAACGCGAGGCGCTCGCGTGCGGGAAGAAATCGATCGTGGATGTGGCGGGCGAGCACAAGCTCAATGCGAAATATTTGGGCACCCTGTGGACGGCGCTGAATTCGACGGCGCCTTCGCTGCTCCTCGATGAAGTGCGCCGGCAGTGGCGTGTCGCGAAAGCGGAGGATGTGCCGTCGCTCATGGCCTCGATCGCGGCCTGGCAAAAAGCGCTGTGGAAGTTCAACAGCGTGGCCCACATTGGCCGTGTGGGTGCGGCCACGCGGTGGATGGAGAGGCTTGATCCGCTCACGTCGCAGCAAGAGCTGCGGATCACGTTGCCCGAGTCGGCGGATGGCGGCGATGTCGTGGTAACGCTGGTGGCAACGGATGCGGGCGACGGAAATACGGGCGATTTCGTGGTGTGGCAAGCACCGCGACTCGTGGCGCCGGGGCGGCCGGATCTGTTGCTGCGCGACGTGCGCGGCATCGTTAGCAAGTTGAAGGCGCGGCGCGCGCGGTTGTTTATGACGGCCGCAGCAGCGCTGGCTGCGGCGGATGAGATTTCGCACGCCCGACAGTCGTTCAACGTGGCGGAAGTCGCCCGCAGGCATGGGTGCGACGCGGCTGACTTGCGAGCGTGGCTCGACTATTTGGGCCTCGGCGCCGGCGACGCGGTGAAGCTCGACGGGCTGTTCACGAATCGACTTACGAAAGTGAGTGGCCATGACTTCATCAACGGTTGGGGAAGTGCGGAAACCCCGTCGCTGTTGGCGAATTCATCAGATCAGCACGTGCGGATCCCGGGAAATGCGAAACCGCATGGCGTGGTCGTGCATCCCTCGCCGACGTTGCGGGCGACCGTGGCGTGGCGGAGCCCGATCGTGGGCACGCTGCGAATCGCCGGCGCGGCGACGCATGCCCATCCCGAGTGTGGCAACGGTATCGCGTGGGCGGTGGAGTTGCGGCGCGGGTCGACGCGGCAGCGGTTGGCGGCGGACAATTCTCAAGGCGGCAAAGAAATTCCGTTCGGGCCAATCGACGGCGCGCTGGTGCAGGTGGGCGATGTGGTGTCGCTCTCCATTGGAGCAAAAGATGGCGACCATTCTTGCGACTTGACAGCCGTCGATTTGGAGATCGTCGGCAAGCCGAACGACGGCGGCCAAGAGCGGACATGGAATTTGGCGAAAGACGTTTCCAGTGACGTGCTCGCGGCCAACCCGCATGCAGACCGCTTTGGGAATGCATCAGTGTGGCATTTTCTTGCCGAACCCGATGCCGGCGCAGTGAGTGGACCGGTCATTCAGGCCGGCTCAGTGCTGGCGAAGTGGCAGGCAGCCGGAGACTCGGAGAACCGCGCGGAGTTGGCCGGCGAATTGCAAACGTTGCTCGTCGGTGGACCGAAGGGCGAGAAGGATTCAGCGGACGCGGTCCTGTATCGGCAGCTGGCTTCGTTGCGGGGGCCGTTGCTCGGTGCGGCGACTGGCGCGGATGCTGATGGAAGCGACTCGCAGGCGCCAGCGGACGGAGGGGTGAAAAAGCCAGCAGATGCAGACGATGGCTTTGGCGTCGATCCCGAAATGTTTGGCAAACATCCGAGCGGGCGGGCAATGGCGGCGGCGGATTTGTGCGTGCAGGCGCCCGCGCAAATTGAGATTCGGCTGCCAGCGGAGTTGGCAGGCGGCTGCGAACTTGTCTCAACGGGCGTGCTCGATAAAGCCACTGGCGGCGAAGGATCGGTACAACTGGAGATTGTGCATGGGAAGCCGGCGGCGGTGACCAGCTTGCAGGCCGGCAGCACACAAGTGAGCGAGAAGCCTGGGCAGTGGACATCGAGCGGGCAAAATGTGGCGAATTCTTCGCCGGTGTTGGTGAGCGCGGGCAGCGCGGCCGAGCGGCGTGTGCGGGCTGCGTTTGCGGCATTTCGCGAGTTGTTTCCGCCCGCGCTGTGTTATACGAAGATCGTGCCGGTGGATGAGGTCATTTCGCTGACGCTGTTCTATCGAGAGGATGATGAACTACAACGATTGATGCTGGATAACGGGCAGAAACGCGAGCTCGATCGAATGTGGGACGAGCTGCACTTCGTGAGTCGCGATGCACTCGCTTCGGTCGATGCGCTCGAACAGCTGCTGCAGTTTGCAACGCAGGATGCGGATCCGAAAGTGTTCGAGCCGCTGAAGCAGCCGATTGCGGAGCGGGCGGCGGCCTATCGGCAACAGCTGGTCGACTCCGAGCCGCGGCAGGTGGCGGCACTAGTGGATTTTGGGGCACTCGCATATCGGCGGCCGCTCTTGCAGGCGGAGAAAGACGAACTCAACGCGTTCTACAAGAAGTTGCGAACGGAAGAATTGCCACATGAAGAGGCGTTTCGGTTGACGCTCGCGCGGATTCTGGTGAGCCCGGCGTTTATGTATCGGCTCGAAAAGCCGGTGCCGGGGCCCGAGCAGGGGCCGGTGTCAGACTCGGAACTCGCGAGCCGGTTGAGTTACTTTCTGTGGTCTTCGTTGCCGGATGCGGAGCTGCGACAACTCGCGACTGAAGGGCGGTTGCACGAGCCGGCGGTGCTCACGGCACAGACGCGGCGCATGCTCGGCGATGCCAAGACGCGGCGGCTGGCGACCGAGTTCGCGCTGCATTGGCTGCACATCGACGACTTCGAGCACCTCGACGAGAAGAGCGAGCGGCACTTCCCAACGTTCCCCGGACTGCGGGCGGCGATGGCCGAGGAATCGACGTTATTCTTCACCGATTTGTTTCAGCACAACGGCTCGGTGCTCGACATTTTGGACGCCGACTACACATTTCTGAACGGCCCGCTCGCGGAGCACTACGGCATTCCAAATGTGCAGGGCGACGCGTGGCGGCGGGTGGATGGCGTGAAGAAGTTCGGGCGTGGTGGCGTGCTCGCGCAGGCGACGACGCTCGCGAAACAATCGGGTGCGTCGCGGACGAGCCCGATCTTGCGCGGGAATTGGATCTGCGAGGCCCTGCTAGGCGACAAGCTGCCGAAACCACCGAAGGGCGTGCCGCCGCTGCCCGATGACGAGGCGGCGCTCGAAGGCCTCACGATGCGGCAGGTCGTGATGAAGCATGTGAGCGATCCGAAATGCGCCTCCTGCCATCGGCGGATCGATCCTTTCGGGTATTCTCTCGAAGCGTACGACGCGATCGGGCGACTTCGGACCACGGACCTGGGTGATCGGCCGATTGATACGCAGGTGAAGGTGCTCGATGGCGCCGAGTTCGACGGACTCGAAGGGCTGCGGAACTATTTGCTTTCGCAGCGCCGCGAAGCGTTTGTGCGGCAGTTTTGCCGAAAGTTGTTAGGCTACGCACTCGGCCGGGCGGTGCAGTTGTCGGACGAACCGCTCTTGGAAGATATTCAGCAGGAGCTAGCGGCGAAGGATTACAAAGTCGATGTGGCGGTCGATGCGATTGTGAATAGCCGGCAGTTTCGCGAAATTCGCGGGGCGGATACGGTGGTGGATGAGTGAGTCGTGAGCGCCGCCATAGTTGATTGCAGCGGTGAGAGGATTTTAGTCCGCAGATGACGCAGATGAACGCAGATAGTTTGTTCATTACTCCATTGCATTTGGGCGATTGCGACAGAGTTCGAGCACATTTACGAATCATTGAGCCACAGAGGTCGCAGAGCCCACAGAGAATGACATAAAGGGAGCCTGTTCCTTTGAAAACTCCCTTTGAACTCTGTGTCCTCCGTGGCAATGTATTAAAGTGAATTGCGCCAAGCGTTATGTGATTTCATCTGCGTTAATCTGCGTCATCTGCGGACTTAAGAAAGCGTTTTGTAGTCGACAATTGACTCGAAGCAGCCGGATTCTTGCGAATTCAACTACGCAGCGCGAGAATGTTTGTTGTTAACCAACGAAGGACATGACCATGGACCAACACAAGTTTTCTCGGCGGGCGATGCTGCGCGGCATCGGCGTTTCGATGGCGCTGCCATGGCTCGAGTCGCTTAACGTATGGGGCGACGTGGCCATTGGCGAGAAGGCGGCCAGCGAGGCGCCGGTGCGGCTGGCGGTGCTGTTTGCCGGCAACGGCTTCCACAGCAAGGAATGGTGGGCGAAGGGCGCCGGCACAACCATGGAACTTGGTCAGGTGCTCTCGCCACTCGCCAAGTATCGCGAGCGGATGCTGTTCATTAGCGGGCTCTACAACGAAGAGGCACAGAAGGGCAACATCCACAGCTCGCAAACGGGAAACTTGCTCTCAGGGGCGCCGCTCGCTTCCGGCGGCGAAATTCGCTCCGGCACGAGCTTCGACCAGGTAATTGCCCAGCAGTATGGCCGCTCGACCAAGGTGCCGAGCCTCGTGCTCGCGTGCGAGAAGTCGAACCCCAGCGTCCACAAGAATTACTCGATGCTCTACAGCTCGCACATCTCGTGGTCGTCGCCGACGACGCCGACGCCGCTCGAATTGTATCCGGCCCTCGCGTTCGATCGCTTGTTCAAAGACGAAGTCGAGCGCGGCGACAAGAGCGTGCTGGATGCCGTCATGAGCGACGCCAGCGACGTGCGGCGGCAGATCAGTAAAAGCGATCAGCGGAAGCTCGATGAGTATCTCGATTCGGTGCGCGATGTGGAGCAACGGCTCGAGCAGGCTGGCAAACAGGGCGAATTGCAGGGCTGGCGGCCGACCTTGGATAAGCCGAACATCCCGCGGCCGCCTGAGGGCGTGCCGCAGAACATCGCCGATCACATGCGCCTCATGTGCGATATCCTGGTGCTCGGCTTCCAGACCGATTCCACGCGGATCACGACGCTCAAGCTCAACAACGATCATTCGTCGCTGCGGTTCCCGAATTTGGGCGTCGATTACATGATTCATCACCTGCTGTCGCACTCCGACACGGCCGACTGGCTCAAGGTGAATCAGTTCTTCGTCGAGCAGCTGGTCTATATTGCCGGCAAACTCGATGCGATCCAGGAAGGCGAGCGGACGGCCCTCGACAACTCGATGCTCGTGTTCCTCTCCAGCATGATGAACGGCGGGCACGATGCCACGCAGTTGCCCGTGGTCGTTCTCGGCGGCGGAGGCGGCAAGCTCCGCGGCGGGCAGGTGCTCAACTATCGCGACCAGTCAAATCGCCAGATGTGCCGGCTGTACTTGTCGCTCATGGACAAGATGAATGTACGGCTCGACAAGTTTGGGGATGCAACGGAGCGGTTGGCGGAAGTTTAGTTTACTCGTTGTATGGATATAGCCCCGGGCGAATCGCGCTGAGTTATGTACGCTCTCTCCGCGAGGTGTGCTTTTTGAATATCCCAGTGAGGTTGTTGGCTGCGTCAACATCAAAGGCACCGAAAAGGAAATTCGTCTCTTGATATTAACCAGAATGTCTCATTTTGGCCCCTTTTCTGGCGCTTCAGGAGGGTGACCGGATGCCTTACAAACCGCCCAGCATCCTCGTTGATGCACTGTCGAATGGTACCTGGAAGCAAGTCGCGCCGAATGTACTTCGACATTGCCTGGGTGATGACTTGGACGACCTAAAGTTATTCGACAGCCTACACCTCTTAGAAATCATGTCTAGCGTGGTAGACCGCGCCGGCTACGTGGATCACCCTTCGTTTTGCATGACACGGGAGGAAAACCGTGCTAAGGAAGATCCAAGGCTCGAGTTTCCACGTGCAATGTTCATTGCGGGATCTATCGTACCTGGAGATGACACGTTTGTTGCGATACGACAACAGGAATCTGACGACTATGATCCGCCGGTGTTGGTTTTCGACTGGGATAAGGAGGAGCCCTATCGATGGACTGAGCGAGGCAAGCTAAGTGGGTTAATCAATTGCATTCGTCTGGAATGCCGGACGAAACAGTGAAATGCGAAATCCCTGCCAATCATCGCAACCGCGTTCGTCCGGCCCCCTCCCCTCGGCGGGGAGGGCTGGGGAGGGGGGACGCGCGCCAGAGTAGTATCTACCGGCATTTCTTCACCCCTCCCTAATCCAAACATTCCTTGATTGGGTCTGAGTGCCAAACGGACACATGCCAACAGCTGCATAATGCTGTTCTCCCGGAGAAAAAGGGGCATCACGTCAGAACGTGTTTACCAGCGCACGTTTCTCACTCTTCATATTTTGGACCATCGTGTGCACGTGGTAGTGGATCGCGCACTTGATGAGGTAGACGAACAGGATCGTGGGGTCGCGGCGGGTGCGGAGCAGGTTCGCGATGCGGCGGCGGTATTCGCGGCGGAGATCGCGTTCGGGGATGCCGCGCATGAGTTGCAGGTAAACCAGTGCGCTGCGGACGAGGTGCGTGGCGTTGCCTTTGAGCCACGCCAGTGGGTGGCGGCGCCAGTAGGCGGCGCGGGTTTGGCTGAAGCGGAAATTCGCGCGGATAAAGAGGTCGTCGAGCCGGTCGAAATAGCTCTCGGTGTTGTAGAGATCATCCATTAACTGCAAATAATCGTCGCGGAGTTCTTCGCGAGTCATGCTGGCCGGGATGACGTTCGTGCCGAACTCGGCTTCGTGTTCTTCATCCAGGCGGCCCTCGGCGGCGAGGCGGGCGTGGAGCGGCGTTTTGGGGATGGCCGAGAGCATGCCGACCATCGCATGGAGCACACGGGCCTCTTTCAAATACTCGCGCTGAGCGGCGAAAATCGAAGGTTCGTCGTGATCGAAACCGACGATCATGCCGCACCACACGTCGAGTCCGGCGTTCTGAATGCGGTGGACGCGCTCGATCGACGTGCCGCCCGCGCGGACGTTTTGAAACTTCTTCGTTTCGCGGAGCGACTCTTCGTTGGGCGTTTCGATGCCGATGAACACGGTCGAGATATTGGCGTCGACCATCAGCTGCAGCAGCTCGGCGTCGTCGGCCAGGTCGAGCGACGCCTCGGTGAAAAATTGCAGCGGATAGCCGCGGGCGTGTTGCCAGCCGATGATCTCGCGGAGGACCTGTTTGATCGCTTGTTTGTTGCCGATGAGGTTGTCATCGACGATGAACGCAATTTCGAGGCCGGTTGCGACGAGTGCTTCGAGCTCGCGGATGATCTGCCCGCTGGCCTTCAGGCGCGGGCGGCGGCCGAACGTGACGATGATGTCGCAGAACTCGCATTGGAACGGGCAGCCGCGGGAGAACTGCACGCTGCCGAAAAGGTAGTGCCGCATCTTGAGTAGGTCGTAGCGGGGCACCGGGACGGCGGTCATGTCGGTGCGGTCTGTCTGTTCGTAGCGCGGCTTGAAGTCGCCACGCTCGAAGTCGCGGAGGAATTGCGGCCAGGTTTCCTCGGCCTCGCCGATGAAAATGACATCGGCCAGGTCGCCGAAGTAGTCTTCGCGAACAGTGACCCAGGGGCCACCGACGACGGTGAACACCCCGCGCGATTTGAGCTCGGTAAGGATTTCGCGCATCTGCACGCGCTGCACGCTCATGCCGGTAAGGGCGACGATATCGGCCTGGGCGAGGCGATCAAAGTTCAGCGGTTCGACGTTTTCGTCAACGATCGTGATGGAGTGTTCGCTGGGCGTGAGGGCAGCGAGCAGCGGCAGACAGGCGGTCGGAAGGTTCGCGCGTTTGCGGAACAACGGCAAGGCGTGTTCGAGACCCCAGTAGGAGGTTTCGAAGCGTGGGTTGATGAGGATGATGTGGGCCATGACTACTTCAACCAGCGGGAGAGTGCATCGGGTGGCACGCTCGGAGGCTCTGCGACGGGCGTGGCTTCGCAGCCGAGCACCACGCCCTTCCCAAAAGCGTCAGGGCGTGCCACCCGGTAGGTCCTTTCTGCCGGAAAGGACCTTGCGGTGCGTTGGAGTCTGTCATTGTTCGAGGTCCAGCTCGGCACGCGGGACCTACAAGCGCCGTCATTTTACCGTGGGTGGTGGGCGGCGGTGATGGGTGGCTTGCTCATAGGCGGCGGCGAGTTCGAGGAGTTTTTTGTCGTCCCAGGGGCGGCCGAGGAGGGAGATGCCCAGCGGGAAGCGGCCAGCGAAGTAGCCGGCGGGAACGGTGACTTGCGGCAGACCGGTGAGGGCACTCTCTTCGCACGTGCCAGGCTCCGAGCCGTAGCGCACGAGGCCGCCTTCGTGCGTGTGGGGCCGAGCGACGTTCGCCGGGTAGAGCAGGGCGTCGGCGTGCTTGTCGTTCATGAGATCGACGAACAGTTGCCGGAACGCCTCGCGGCCTTTTTCGAATTTGCGAACGGCTTCCTCGAGCGCTTTGCCGGTCGGTGTCGGGGCGAGGGCCATCTCGAAACGCTTGATGCTCGCCGGAGCGAGCTTGCCGGAGTGGAGCAGGTCTTCGATCGTGAGCACCTTGTCGCCCGGTTTCGCGCCGCGTGAAAGATAGGCCATCCACGCGGCCTTGAGCGCGCCGGGCGCGCTGCCGCGGGCGGCTTGGAACTTCTTGTCATAGTCGGGAATCGTAACATCGAAGACTTCCGCGCCGCCCGCTTTGAACTCCTCGAGGACGCGGTCCATTTCACTCGCGACTTCCCGCTCACCGGTCACGCCGACGAACCGCTGCCGCAAGACGCCAATGCGATGGCCTTTCAGCGATGCATTCTTAAGCCCCGCAGCGAAGGAGCCGTGAATGTGAGAATCGGCAGCGGCGGTGACTTTATCTTCAGGGTCCGCACCGGCGACCAGATCGAGAGCGAGGGCGACATCAGGCACGCTCTTGGCCATCGGCCCGACAGCATCGTTGTACGGGTTGAGCGCCATAACGCCGGCGCGGCTTACAAGGCCGCGGGTGGCCCGAATCGTGGCGAGCGACGCGAACCCGGCAGGATTCGAAAGTGAGTTGCAGGTATCGGTGCCGAACGCGAGGGCGGCGAGGCTCGCGGCGACGGCCGCGGCACTCCCGCCGCTGGATCCGGCCGTGCTGAGCGACGGGTCATACGCATTGCCGATCGTGCCGCCGAGCGTGCTGATGCCGAAGTCGCCGAACGGGAACTCGTCGAGGTTCGCCTTGCCGAGGATGACGGCGCCGCCCGCGCGCATCCCGGCAGCCACCCGCGAGTCGAGGCGCGGCTGGTGATCGACAAGGGCCCGCGAACCGCCAGTGGTCGCGAGACCGAGGACGTCGATGTTGTCTTTAAAAATGATCGGCACGCCATGGAAGGGACCGCGCACTTTGCCGGCGGCACGTTCCGTATCGAGCGCGCGGGCTTCAGCGATGGCCCGCGGATTGAGCGCGAGAATGGCGCGGAACGTGGGGCCGTGGCGGTCGTACATCGCGGCGCGGGCGAAGTACTCGCGCGTAATGTCTTCCGAGGTCACCGTGCCCGCCGTCATCGCGTCTTGCAGTTCGGCGACGGTCTTTTCGAACACGGTGAATGGCACTGGCTTGTCTTTCGCAGGCAGCGACCAGTTGGCGATTTGTGATAATTGGAGCGGCGTGAGACCGGTGAGATCGGGAGCGGCGACGAGGTGGCGGGCGACATCGGTCACGCGGGCGATTTCGGAGCCGGGTGCAGGGATTTTGGCATCGTCGCCGGAATAGATGGCATCAAAATTCGGGACGATGAGACCGTTCTCGATGCGGACCGGGAAGCCGCCGCGGGGGTCGTAGACTTCGCTCTGCCCTTTGACGACGAACGTCATGAGAGCTACCGTTTGGCCCGGCTTCAAGTGAAGCGTGAAAACGTAGCCGAGGTGCGCCGGGTCGAAGCCGGGCCATTTATCGGTGAAGGGATTGGCATACATATCGCCGACGGCTGTTAGAGTGCCGGCCGCTTTCGTGCCGAGCACATGCGCCGAGGGGCCGTGGCCGGAAGGGCCTTTCAGCGGGTTCGCAACGCCCCGGGCGTTCTGCATCACGGTGACGAAGCTGTCGGTGAGGTCAATCGTGCGATCGTCATTTGATGTGGCAGCGACCGCGAGCTTCCCGCCGTCTTCGTACGCGCCGGCTGCGCCTCCCCAGGCGACGTCGACAGTGCGGTCTTCATCGCTCGTGTTCGTGAACGAATCGAAGTAACGCAGGTAGATGGCGTCTGTGGGCGCAAAGATAGCGCGGGAGATCACCATGTCATCAACCAAGAGCGGCGTCACAGAGTCGAAACGCTGGCCATCGCGCGCGAGGCCGAAGCCGTGGAGGTATTGGTTGGTAGCGAGAAGGCCGCCGTCGGGCCGGCGCACTTGGAGCTTCAAGTAGCCGAAGCCATTGAATGGGTTTGAACGGCCGCCGGTGGCGATGCCGCCGCTGTCTTGCGACCACGGGCTCGTGTCTTGGATGTCCCAGGGCTGGTTGTCGGCTGCCGGGAGTGGCGTAACGGCGCGGGCAGCGGCAAGCGGCGTGAAGATGACAAGGGCGGCAAGTACCGCGGCGCGAATGCGGACGATGGAAAGTGGGCGGATCATCAAGCACATCGGGGGCGGGAGGATGGAATCGAATTGGCGGCCCTCCATATTAAATGGAGGGCGATGTCGGCCTGGCCGTGCCCGGGAGACGCCCCGCCAGCAGATCGGCGAGAAAGCGGGTGGTGCTGAAGTGGCTGAGCACGATGCGAATCATCGCAACGATCGGCACGGCCAGGACCATGCCGACGATGCCCCACAACAGGCCCCAAAACGCGAGCGCTAGAAGCACCGTCACCGGATGAAGCTCAAGCCCGCGGCCCATCACCTTCGGCGTAATGAGATTGCCGACGACCATGTGGATCGCGCCCGGTATCGCAACGACGGCGAGGACCATCCATGGGTTCTGAAATTGCGCGACGGCGACCGGCACGGGCAGCAGCGTGGCGACGATCGGACCGATGTTCGGGATGAACGTGAATAGAAACACGAGGAACGCGAACAGCCAGGCCATGTGCAAGCGGAGACCCCACAGCGTAATGCCCACCAGGATCGCGGTGAACGCGGCGAGCGCGTTCATCGTGGTGATGTAACCGCGGATGGTGGATTCGATTTCGGTATAGATGTTCTCGCGTTTCTGGTCGGGATTGCGGCCGACGAGCAAGAAAACGACGAAGAACAGGATCAGGAAGCCATGCGAGACCAGCGTCGTCACGGTGCCGGCCATGCGGGTGATGAGGTCGGGCAGGAGCGACTTCAGTTCAGTCGACACCGCCGATTGATCGAATTTAATTTCCTCGAGCTTCCAGCTGGTGAGATGTTCATTCACGCGGGTAAGCATATCTTTCGTGAGCGAGTCCACTTGAGCGCTGTATTCGTACGCCGTTTGGGCCATCGTTTGCACGGCGACCACCACGAAGGCGCCGAAGAGCGTCAGCGCGGCGAATACCAACATCAGAGTGCTCAGAACGGCGAAGATGCTGGGGATGCGCCAGCGGCGGACTTGAAAATCCACGATCGGCGAGACGGCCGTCGTGATGAAGATCGACAGTACGAAGGGGATCATCACGTCGCGCGTGTAAACGAGCGCGGCCGCCAAGGCGACCGTCGCGATGATCATGAGCGAGCCGACCGCAAGCCAGACTTGCTCGTTGCGGAGTTGGGTGTTGTTCATACGCGCCTTTGAGGAACTAGAACGTTTGCGGGCAAACGAGAAACTAACACGGCGCGGCGTCCTTGGCCAGAACTCAGCGTTTCCTGGCCGAACAGCAAGGCGCCCAATGGGTGGGGAAATGACGCACAAAGCCCGGCGACACGATGTGTACAATGGTGGAACGCATTGCTCGCTGCCAGAAATGTCGATGGCCGCGAGCTCGATCACCGAACCTGACCTACATGGCAGAATCAAAGCACGAATCGAGTGGCGCTGGGGTCGGTCGAACCCAGGCTGCGGACAGCGTTAAGCCCCTGCGATCGGCCCCCTTGCGATTCGGGCTGTGCTGCCAATTTATCGAGCAACCGATCAAATTTCGCACGACCACGGCAACCAGCTTGTTGCGCATGGAGCCGGAGGCCCGGCGCGAAAAACTGTCCCAACTGTGTTTGCACAATGCGGCGGCGCTCGCGGCGGCAATTACTTATTGCACAGAAAACGAGATCGGCTGCTTTCGGATCAATAGCGCCATCCTGCCCGTGAAGACGCATCCAGAAGCTGGGTACGCCACGCAGGATCTGCCGCATGCGGGCGCGATTGTGGAGCGCTTTCAGACGGCGGGGCGGCTGGCCGTCGAACGTGGCGTGCGGCTGGTGTTCCATCCAGACCAGTTCATCGTGTTGAATTCGCCCCGCGAGGAGGTCGTCCAGCGCTCGATTGCGGACCTCGAATACCAAGCGGAAGTTGCCGCGTGGGTGAAGGCCGATGTCATCAATATCCACGCTGGCGGCGCGTATGGCGACAAGCCGGCCGCGCTCGATCGCCTAGCGCGAAACCTGGACCGCTTATCTGCGGCGGCTCGCGCGCGGATTACCGTGGAAAACGACGATAAGATTTTCACGCCTCGCGATCTGGCTGCGTGGTGCCGCCACAACGGCGTGCCGCTCGTGTACGATGTGCATCATCATCGCTGCGCTAGCGATGGCTGGACGGTGAGCCAGGCGACCAGCGAAGCATTGAGCACCTGGGATCGCGAGCCGGTGTTTCATATTTCGAGCCCGCTCCTGGGTTGGCAGGGCCCGCGGCCGGAGCGGCATCATGATTTTGTGGATGTGCACGATTTCCCTTCGGAGTGGTTGTCGCTGGCGGTGACGGTCGAAGTGGAAGCGAAGGCGAAGGAATTGGCGGTGCGGCGGTTGCGAGAAGCATTGAGGGCGGGGCCTCGGCCGGCCGAACAATCGTGGGAAAACGCGCCGCGGCTCGTGCGGTGAGGCTCTCCCCGCTTAAGTTGATGAGCGTCGTACTCTTAGCACCAATGGCTCAGTCCTTTTCTGGTGTCTTTACGTGAAACTCGCGTTGGGAGCAGAGGAACGCGGCAAGGGCGGCACAAACGATGCTCGCGATCATGAGAACGGCGATGCATGTGAGTCGTTGTGGATGTTCCGCGACTTGCGTTTCGTTCGTCAGGTCGATGAACCAGAGTTCGGAGGCCACGTCTTCCGTTCGGTCGTGAAAAGTCACTTTGAAATCGAGCGTGCGATAGGCGATGACGCGGCAATAATAGATGACCGTGACCATCCGCACGCTCAGCGGCAAGTTAGCGAGCACACCTTCGATGACGACGGTATACAACATGCCCGCAACCAGACTGCGCTTGGTGAGCAGGCCGAGGAGGCCAAACAAACTGCAGTAGGCAATGACGGCGAGCGCATGAATTTCGGCCGATGTGCTCGCCCGGAACAGGACTTCCGAGAGCGGAGTGTCGCTACGAATGTAAATGGCGGCAAACGTGAGCGCAGTAAGCACCAGCACGAGGGCCACGGTCGTCGTCCAAGTGGCCGCCATCTTTACCAGGTAGATGAGCCACTTCGGAATGGGTCGAATCAGAAGGTACGTGATCGTTTGGTCTTCTTGCTCGTCAAGAATAATTCCGGAGGCATAGAGCAGCGCCATGAGCGGCAGCAGCGCTTGGGGGATGAGCAGCCACGAGAGCACGAACTCGAGCTGACGGCTCGGCACACCATCGGGATCAGCCCAGCGGATGAGCACGGCAAGGCCGGCGGGCAGCAGGAATAGAAACGCCAGGGCGATCCACCGCTTACCGTGCAGATGTTGGCGGAGCGTGAGCGTGTAGAGGGCCCAGCAGGAGCGGAAGAGCGAGGTCTGGTGCGCAGCAGCGATTGGCGCCGTCGTCGCCCCAGCGGCTGCATTCCGCTCGGATTCACTCGTAACAGAAGCGGCGGTCATGAATCCACCAAGTATTGGAATACGGCTTCAAGATTGTCGTCATCGGAGTACACCGACTTGATGGCGAGGCCATCTTCGAGCGAGAGCTCAGGGAGGCGATTGTAGAAGTCGTCCGGGCTGCGGGTTTCGACCATCAAGGCGTTTTCGTTGGCGAGCACGCGCACGCCTTCGACCCCTTCCCACGCGACCATGCGCGCAGCAAGGCCGCGATAGTTATCGCATTCGAGCTTGATGTGGTGCGGATGCGTGTCGATGAGGTCGCGAATCTGGCGGATGTTCCCCTCGGCCACGAGCCGGCCGCGATTGAGCAGCACGATGTTCGCCGTGAGCGATTGCACTTCGTACAGCACGTGACTGGAGACGATCACACTTTTGCCGGTGTCGCCGAGGCGGAGGATGATGTCCATCAGCTCGCGGCGGGCGAGCGGATCGGTTCCGGTAAGCGGCTCATCCAGGAACAGCACTTGCGGATCGTGTACCAGCGACTGCGCCAGCTTGATGCGCTGCCGCATGCCTTTCGAGTAGCCGCGGATGGCCCGGT
The DNA here is from genome assembly GCA_046349975.1 of Pirellulales bacterium. GTDB lineage: Bacteria > Planctomycetota > Planctomycetia > Pirellulales > Lacipirellulaceae > JABDGM01. Next base: position 109,512 of record JAXMBH010000008.1, on the reverse strand, counting down.
TCTGGTGCGGTGTCATGCCGACGGCGGCGATGGTGCGCTCAGCGGCGGTGCGGGCGTCGGCCCGAGAGAGGCCGCCGAGGCGAGCCGATGTATGGACGAAATCCCAGCCGGTCATCCATTCGTAAAAAGCGTCTTGCTCAGGGCAGAGGCCGATGAGTCGGTTAAGGCTGGCGTTGTTCCACACGTGCTGGCCCAGCACGCGCACCGCGCCTTGGCTCGGTTCGAGCTGGCCCGTGGCGAGCTGCAGGAACGTCGACTTGCCGGCGCCGTTGGGGCCCAACAGGCCGGTCACGCCGGGGCCGATGCGCACGCTCAGCCGGTTGATGCCGATCACGTTGCCATACCACTTCGAAACGTTGTGGAAGTCGACGACGGGCATCATTTGAGGCGGTCGAGCGATTTGACGGTCAGGTTCAGCGTGCATGCGGAAAACGCGGCGAGACTCACCAGGACGCCGGCGGACCAATACCAAGGATGTTGCGTGTAGAGCATCTTTTGCAGGATCGGGCTGCGCGTACCGGTGGGCGACAAATCAGCCAGGCGACGCCATGACTTGTTGGTGCGCAACAACTGCTCCTGAACGCGGCTCAAGTTCGCCGTGTAGGAAACCAGCGATCGCCAATCCGCCTCTTCGGCCTTGAGTTCGTCGGAGACAAAACTCTCATCGCGCCACGCGCGAAAGCCTTTGTTGCTGGCGTGCAGCCGGTGCGCTTGATCGATGCGCACCAGCACAAAAGAAACGGTCGACGAAATCAATAACATCGCCAACCACAGCAGGGCCACATAGCGGGAATTGCGCGTGGTGGCACTGAACGCCAGGACCAGCAGGCCGGCCGACACGGATAATATGACGCCATAGGCCAGGCTCGCCAGCAGGATTGAATATGTGTCGCGGATGATCGTGATATCGAGGCTGAACAGCAGGCCGAGAATGTATGTGAGCACGGCCGGGCCGATCATGGCCAGGCCGATGAGGCCGACGATAATACCGAGCTTGCCGAGGAAATAGTCAATGCGCCGCAGCGGCCGCGAGAAGTAGAGCGGCAGGGCGTTGTAGCGCAGGTCCTGGCTAATGAGATTCGGCCCGGCGAGCAGCACGAGCACCATCGCGAACCAGAGCTGCCAGGCAAAGAAATAGTGGTAGCAAATCGTCCAGATGTCGGCGCGATACGCCCGCGGGTCGGCCACGATATCGCGGCCGAGCAGCGTGGTGAGATACGGCTTGAAGGCGATGATCATCTCTGACTGGCGTTCAATGAGACCCCACATGCAGAGGACAAACGCCAGGACGATTGCCGGCAGCCAGCACACGAGCAGCGTAAGGCGAACGAGTTTGCCTTTGAGGACGGTCTGGAGGCCGCGGCGCGAGATCGCCAGCCACCGCCAGGCGTGACCCGAAAGGTGGCCGGACCAATGCTGATATCCTTGATCGAAGATCGGCATCAGGCGCGCTCCACGGCTTGAAGGAAGACTTCTTCGAGCGTGCTGCGCTGCGGCCGCAGATGGCGAATCTGCTCGCGGCTCTCTGCCGCGACTTCCCACAGGATCTGTGGCGAGCGGCCGGCCGGAATGCGCACGCGCAACAGCTCGCCATTGGGCTCGGCGACGCAGCCGGCTGCGCGGAGGTGCTCGGCGAACGTGGGCGAGTCGGATTTCACGCGAACATCGAACGCCTGTTCGTGCACTTGCTTGAGGTCTTGAATTGCGCCCTGGGCCAGCAGTTTGCCGCGGGCGAGGACGATGACGTAGTCGCACACGGCTTCGACATCGGGCAGGATGTGGCTCGAGAACAAGAGGTTCATGCCCTTGTTGTGGGCGAGGTCGTGAGCGAGGTCGAGCACTTCGCGGCGGCCGGCGGGATCCATGCCATTCGTGGGTTCGTCGAGGATGACGAGCTTCGGATCATGGACAATCGCCGAGGCGAGCTTCAGCCGCTGCTTCATGCCGGTGGAGTAAGATTCGACCATGCGGTAGCGGGCTTCGCCGAGGCCGACATAGTCGAGCACTTCGTGGGCCCGCTGCAAGGCATCGCCCGTGGACATGCCGACGAGTTCGCCGGCGTAGGCGACGAACTCGACGCCCTGGACGTGCGGAAAGAGGCACTCGTCTTCCGGCGCGAAGCCGACTTCGCGGCGGATATCGAGTTGGCGGTGGCGAAAATCCATGCCGAGCACCGCGCCCGTGCCACGATCGACCGGAATGAGGCCGAGCAGCGTGCGGATCATCGTCGTTTTGCCGGAGCCGTTCGGGCCGAGGAGGCCGATCGCGCCTGGCGGCACGACGAGGGAGAGGTCATCGAGCGCGCGGACGGGGCCGTACGTTTTCGTGACGTTCGCGAATTGGAACAACGATGAAGACGACATGTACCCCCAGTGTAGCGGGCGGCGCGGGGCGTGGGAACGAACGCCGGCTGGCGGCGAACGTGCGGCCCGAGGGTGATTCGTGTGAGATTGGTGAATATTGGCGGGGCGTGAGTTACCCGACGATAAGTCGGACTTTTATCGCTGCGCGAGCAGAGGCGTGACCGCCGCTGGCGACATAGCGACACGCTCACAACGCTGCACACGCTGTGTCCGTCAAATGACTAGACCGCGCCTGCAATCAGTGCGATGTTCTGGCCGCCGAAGCCGAAGCTGTTGGAGAGGATGGTGCGGACTTTCTTTTCGCGGGCGACGTTCGGCACGTAGTCGAGGTCGCACTGCGGGTCGGGGGTTTCATAGTTGATCGTCGGCGGCACGATGTTGTCGCGGATCGCCATGAGGCTGATGATCAGCTCGGTCGCGCCGGCGGCGGCGATGAGGTGGCCAGTCATGCTCTTGGTGCTGGAGACGGGCACCTTGTACGCGACATCGGCACCCAGCGCTTCTTTGATCGCGAGTGACTCGACGCGATCGTTCACTTGCGTGCTCGTGCCGTGGGCGTTGATGTAGTCGATGTCAGCCGGGTTTTTTTGAGCGTCGCGAAGGGCCATTTTCATGCAGGAAATCGCGCCGCGGCCTTCGGGATGCGTGTCGGTGATACGGAAGGCGTCGGCCGTGGTGCCGTAGCCGAGGATTTCGCCGTAGATCGGTGCACCGCGCTTTTTGGCGCGTTCATATTCTTCGAGCACGACGATTGCCGCGCCTTCGCCGAGGATGAAGCCGTCGCGATTGAGGTCGAACGGTCGCGAGGCCTTCTGCGGTTCGGCGTTGTTCTCGGAGAGGGCCGTGAGCAGATTGAAGCCAGTAACGCCAAACGGGTGGATCATGCTGTGCGCGCCGCCGGAGAGCATGACGTCGGCCTCGCCGCGGCGGATGATTTCGGTGGCCTCGCCGACGGCCTGGCTGCTCGCGGCACACGCCGTGAGACAGTTGAAGTTCGGGCCTTCGGCGCCGAAATGCGTGGCGACGTAAGCGACAGGCATGTTCGGCTCTTGTTCGAGCTCGAGCTTGGGGTCGAGCCGCTTGAGGCCTTCTTGAATGAACGCCGCGAGGTCGAGTTCGCCGTTCTTGAGGGCGGCGACCATCATGTGGCTGAAGTTGTAGAAGTCTTGCTGGCCTTCGCCGGCGCCGAGATAGACGCCGAAGCGGTCGGGGTCGACCGTGCCGAGGACGCCGGAGTCATTCGTGGCCTGGCGGGCCGCGCCGATGGCAAACTTCGTGTGGCGGCCGCGGTTTTCCCACGGTGCCGGGTCTTCGCCCGAGTCGGCGAGCGACCAGTTGCGAACCTCGGCCGAGATGCGCGTAGGAAAGTGGCTCGCGTCGAAGAGCGTGGTGAAGTCGACGCCCGACTTACCTTCCTTGAGGTTGGCCCACAGGGCGGGGACCGTGGTGCCGAGCGGGGTGACTACGCCCATGCCGGTGACTACTACGCGTCGTCGCATGTTTTTATCCAAAGTGGAGTAGAGCAGTAGTGGAGTAGCCGAAAACCAGAGCATCCGAATCTACTGCTCTGCTGCTCTACCCCTCTAATGCTCTCGCTAATGTTCGTTCCGATTAATCAGCGCCTCGCGGCGCCCGTTCAAGTGCGGGTAATCTTCGACCCGCAGGCGGGTGCCGTCGGGGCGGGTGCCGATGTCGAATACTTTCACCACGCGGAGCCATTTCAAGAGCTCGATGGGGTCGAACAGCGTGCGGCCGCGGGTGTTCTCGGAGGCATCGGCATCGTAGCGGGCGAAGAAGATATCGGCTTCGGAAAACGGCCGGCCGTCGATGTCGCCGATGACGGTGACGCTGGCGCCGAAATCTTTCGCCTGCTCGATCTTCGCGCGGTAGCGGAGTGTGTCGCCGGGGCGGGCTTCGCCGTCGACGGAAAACTTGGCGAATTTCGCCAGCACCACGAGTTCGCTGAACTGGTAGAGCTCGCTCACCAAGAGGCCGCCGCACTGGGCCATGCCCTCAGCCACCAACGAATTGGGCATGATCGGGTAGTTTGGCCAGTGCTCCGTGAGATGATCTTCGCTGAGCGAGACGCATTTCACGCCCGTGGCGTGCGAGCCGCTGACGAATTCGGTGAAGCGGTCGAGCCAGAACCAGCGCATGCGAGAAGGGAACGGGGTGGTGGATTCAGGGGACAGGGAGTAACGACCAATGACCAAGCACCAATGACCAAAGCGGGGTGTTTTGGTCGTTGGTGCTTGGTCACTGGGAATTTTTCGCCGCTAGGCGGCGAGTTTGTGCTCGACGAAGTTGCACATGTCTTGCACGGTAAGTTGCTTGCCGAGGTTTTGAACGCTCGGGTCGGCGGCGAAGCGCGACAGGTCAGCGAAGGGCATGCGTTCTTTGAGCTTAGCGAGGCCGGCGGCGTTGACTTTGCCTTCTTCGACATACTCGGTGTTGGTGAGGATGTCTTCTGGGAAGAGTTCGCCGCGTTCGATTTTGATATTGAAGGCCTTTTCGAGGCGGAACACGATATCGAGGAAGTCGATCGATTCGGCGCCCAGGTCTCCTTGCAGCGTGGCTTGCGGCGTGACTTCGTCTTCATCGACTCCGAGCGCGTCGACGAGCGCTTCTTGGACCTTCGAGAAGATATCCGATTTCGACGATACCGATGACATCGCTAAATGTTCCTCCGAATAAGTGTTCGCTGTCTGCCGGCTAGGCGGCAGGAGCTGCCAACGCTGCGGGCAGAAGGAGCTTCTGCGCGCGGCGGAAATGGTTGATGATTTTTTCGTCGATGTCACGCAGCTGCGGGTCGCGGTCAAGCAGGTTGTAGCGCTGGAGCACGATTCGCCCGCTCAGGGTTTGGCGGCCCTCAATTTGGCCCTCGACTTTGAGCGTGGCCAGACGATCGTCTTTCTTAACCATCGACACGGTGACTTCGAGCGCTTGCCCGGGTGCCACAAAGTCGGCGTATTTTACGTTCTTGGCTTCCTTTAACGAAATGACACTATGGGCAAAGTTTTCGCTTAGTCGCAGTAGCCAGGCGCCGGCTTGAGTGGCGGCTTCCAGCATAAACACCCCCGGGAGAACGGGAAACTCCGGGAAGTGGTCGGCCATGTATTCTTCGGTCATGGTGACGCATTTGGTAGCCGACAACTCGACATCCGGCGTGAACGAACGGATTTTGTCGAGCATCCAAAAGCGCATGGCATCAAAGGGTTTGTAGTGCAGTTCGCCACAACCGAGGGGACAGGGTCCGACCAGAATCGGCCGCTCCCGCTCCCCTATGCGACCCCCGAAACCGGCCAGAGCGGCGCGCCATGGCCTGGAAATTTGGGGGAAATAGCGAACTACGGATTATAGCCGACTACCGGGCGGACTTCAACGGTTGTTTCTGTCGCGTGATTTAGGGGAAAGCTGCGGATCCGGCAAGGGGGGAATGAAGGCGGAAGGGACGGTGGAGTACGGAGTGGTAAAGGGGGGAAAGGGGAGCATGGGACTTCCATTCTGTTAGCTTTGGCCAAGATGCGCAGAATTCTCTCCCCAGGGTTTTGCGCATCTTGGCCCAAACTGGTGGGAGTTCCCTGGCGGGTGAAGCGCGCAACGGTAGCGCGGCCTTTCCTGAGGCTGGGTCGGTCCACGAAGCGACAGTGGCCCTGACGGGCGACGATGTGCGGTTGAGTTGTCAAAGAGCAGACGCTGGGGCATTGCGAACGCCGAGCTTAGCAGAATAGTGGACATTTGTCAAGTACTCTTGCCCAGCGGGTTGTCCTGGTGCGTATCTTGTCAATCGCTTCTTTGGCTGGCATGACGTCAGGAATCTATTCGACTCAAAGAGATGAGACGACCCCGGCTAATGGCGCGCAGGGTGAGATGCTGAACAGAGTCGTAGTGGGAAGGAGCATCCAATGAGTTGCGAGCTGAGTTGGCGACGCATTGGGGCATCGCCGAGCCTCTGCCCCAGCCACCCCGGGGGAACGCAGGTTTCTGGTCTGGGGCATCGCCGAGGCTCTGCCCCGGCACCCCGTGAGTGCAGAAAAGTTCTAGGCCACGGGTTTGCGTTTGCGGCCTTTGGGGCGGAAACGGTCGCGGACTTGGGTGACGACGTCGACTAAGAGGTCGACTTCGGCGGGCGTGTTGTAGAGGTAGAAGCTCGCGCGGGTGCTGGCGGCGATGTGGAGGCGGTCGTGCAGCGGCCAAGTGCAGTGGTGGCCGGCGCGGACGGCGATGCCTTGTTCGTCGAGCAGTTGGGCGATGTCGTGGGCGTGCGGCTCGGGGAGTGTGAAACTCACGAGGCCGGCGCGGTGGTCGGGAGGCGGGCCGAGGATGTGCAGGCCGTCGACTTCGAGCAGGCGCTCGTAAGCGTAGCGAACGAGTTCGTGCTCGTGGCGGGCGATGTTTTCGAGGCCGATGAGTTTCAGGTAATCGATGGCCGCGCCGAGCGCGATCGCGGGGGCGATGGGCGGCGTGCCGGCTTCGAACTTGGCGGGGAGTTCGGCCGGTGTGAAGCGGTCTTCCCACACGCGGTTGATCATGCTGCCGCCGCCGAGGAAAGCGGGCATCGCGTCGAGCAGTTCTTCGCGGCCGTAGAGGACGCCGATGCCGGTGGGGCCGAGCATCTTGTGCCCGCTGAAGGCGAGGAAGTCGGCGCCGAGTTCGCGGACGTTCGTGGTGATGTGCGGCACGCTTTGGGCGGCGTCGACGAGCACTAGTGCGCCGGCGGCGTGGGCGCGGCGCGAGATTTCGGCGATGGGGTTAATCGTGCCGAGGACGTTCGAGACGGAGGCGACGGCCACGAGCTTCGTGCGGTCGGAGACGAGCGTGTCGAGGGCTTCGACGATCAGCAGGCCGTCGTCGGTGATGGGGATGTGCTTCAGCTTCGCGCCGGTGCGTTCGGCGAGTTGTTGCCAGGGCACCAGGTTCGAGTGGTGCTCCATCGTGGTGACGATGATTTCGTCGCCGGCCTTGATGTTGGCGTCGCCCCAGCTGCGGGCGACGAGGTTGATGCCCGCGGTGGTGCCGGAAGTGAAGACGATTTCGGTCGGCCGCTCGGCGCCGATGAACGCGCGGACTTTTTCGCGGGCGTCTTCGTATTGTTCGGTGCTGCGTTCGCTGAGCGTGTGGATGCCACGGTGGACGTTGGCATAATCGCGTTCGTACACGCGGCGGAGCACGTCGATGACTTGTCGCGGGCGCTGCGTGCTGGCGGCGTTATCGAGGAAGACGAGCGGATGGCCGTCGTGGACGGTCTGCTCGAGGATGGGGAAGTCTTCGCGCAGGGAGGCGGGGAGGAGCTTCGAGCGGTCAATCGATGGTGTTGCTAGTTCGAGCATTTGAATGTGAGTTGAACCACGACGGCACGAAGGACACGAAGGTAAGGCCGGGAAGGGTGACGTGTTTCAGATATGGGGGCCGAACCCTCCCCTAACCCCTCCCTACAAGGGAGGCGAAATTCATTGACGCTTGCTTTGTGTCTTTGGTGTCTTTGTGGTTAAAGGCGGTTTCCAACCGGGGGCTAATCAGTTGTGTCTCTTTTGGTCGGGCAGGCGCTGTTTTACTTACCACAGAGGACACAGAGTTCACGGAGGAAGACAAGAGAGGATTTACCTCGTAGAGGCCTAGGAAAAGTTCTTTCTGGTTAAGGCAATCCAAAGACTCAAGGCAGTCATAAACCCACAGCCAACCGTTGGCAGTAAAGTTGCCAGTTTAAATCCGTAAGCGGCAGTCAAAGCGATCCCGCAAAGCGTGCCAAGCCCAGTGACGACCGCAAGGAGGTAAACGTCTCTTGGCTGGGTCGCTTTCATTGTTTTCTTCTCTGTGTTCTCTGTGCACTTTGTGGTTAATCATTCCCCATTCTTGCCCACCGGCGAGTGCACGGCGGATTGGAGGACTTTCCAGGAGAGCAGGCAGCATTTTTGGCGGTTGGGGGTGAGGCGGGCACCGTAGAGGGTGAGCATGTCTTCGGCGGAGAAGTGTTTGGCTTCGTCGACGGTTTTGCCCTGCATCTTTTCGAGGAGCATCGAGGCCGAGGCCTGGCTGATGACGCAGCCTTGGCCGCTGAAGTAGGCGTCGCGGATTTTGCCCTCGTCGCCGAGTTCGAGCTCGATGCGGACGACGTCGCCGCAGAGCGGGTTGTTGTCTTCGTGAGCGTGGGTGGGGTTCGGCAAGTGCCCACGGTGGAACGGGTCCTCGTAATGGTCGAGGATGTGTTCCTGGTAGAGTTCTTCTTCGTCGAGCGACATGCGGGCGGGGCGTCGGAACGTTGTAACCGGACGGGGTTTTTTCGGTACTACTATTGGCTACTGGGACAGCAAAGAACCGGACGCTAGCCACCCATAGGGTACCCGCCGGCTAATATATTAGCCGCAGGGCGCTAGCCCCCGGTTTGGCATTGCGTCAAGTAAGGTAAGTCTAAACGTCATGCCGAGGGGCGACAAGCAAACGATTTGTAGGGTTTTGGCCGGAGTTTTATAGTGGAAGCTCGGACAGAGGCGACTGGCCGCGGGGAGCTTTTCAGGTTGCGCGTTCGAGCGAGGGGCATTCCATGGACACATTTCGAATCGGTTTGTTCGCCGCGACAGTTGGGTTTGCGCTGGCGACTAGCCTGCGTGCTGAAGAGCCGAGTGCAGATGCGGCGGCTGCTTCGCCAGCGGCGGCGGCTTCGGATGCCAAGAAACCGAATGCTAGCCCCGCGCCGGTGAACAGCAACTTGCAGCGCGAGTATGCGCGGCTGGCGCAGCTGCTCAATTCGGACGACACGTTTGGCAAACGGGAAGCGGCGGAGTCGTTGCTCAAAGTGCGGCCGAGCGACGTGGCGAATGCCGACACGCGGAAGCTCATTGCGCGCGGCTATAAGGCCATCGCAGCGGAAGAGCACGGCCCGGACAAAGACAAAGCGATTCAAGGGCTCGTTATTTGGGGCGGCAAGTACAGCGTGCCGATTCTGATCGAGATGCTCGATAAGGATAAGTTCGGCACGGAAGAGTTGTACGATGCGCTCGGTCAGTTGAAGGACCCGCAGGGTGCCGAGGCGGTGGCGCGGCGGTTGGGCGAATTCTTCACGCACGAGAAGGCGGTGAATTCGCTGCGAAAGATGGGGCCAGTGGCGGAGGATGCGCTGATCAAGGCGGCGCCTTCGAACAATGCGGATACGTCGCTGGCAGCGGTGCAGTTGTTGGGGGAAGTGGGCGGCGAGAAGAGCATGGCCGTGCTGCAGAAGGCGGCGCTCGCGCGCAATCAGCAGGTGAAGCTGGCGGCGCGGGAGTCGATGAAGCGGATTCGCGATCGACTGAAGAACGGCGGCAAGGTTGCGACCGCGGACACGGCGGCGGACCCGAATTCGCCGTTTGCCGAGGGCAGCGGGCCGCCGGTGGATATCACCGCGCGCAACTCGCGCGATTTTGGCGGACGCGATTTCGGTGGGCGCGAACCGCGGAATTTGCCGGGCGTTCACGATTCGCCGATGAAGGACGATGGCAGCGAGGAGCCGGCCGACCTCGATGAGGGCGATTGGTCGCAGGTGAACGCGCTCTTGCCCGGTGAACCGGAAGGCTCGGGCGTGCCGGCGGACCCGGCGAAGGAGGTGGCCGCCGAGTGGAAGCCGCAGCCCGTGCGGTTGACGCCGGCGGGCGATGTTCACACGCGGCCGATTTCGTTGTCGGTATCGAGCGGGTCGTCGCCGATGGCGGTGATCGCGTACGAAAACCCGTTCAACAAGAGCATGGCCCAGCTCGAAACGGTGAACCTGCGGCAGCGGAAATCGCTGGGGCAGTCGAACGTAGTCGGCGGCGTGAAGCAGTGCTATCTATCGCCGAGCGGGAAGCGGATTCTGATGGTCGCGGAGGAAGGCTTCCACAATCGCAAGGCGCGGCTCGACGTGTGGTCGATGAACGGCAACAAGCCCACCGAGGAGGTCACGTGGTGGCCCTTCGCGACGAGCAAGGGCATGTGGGGCGTGAATGAAATCGTGTGGGCCGATTGGGTCGATGATGATTCGCTGCTCATCGTGAACGGCGAAGGCACGACGGTGTTGTGGCGGATCGAGGGCAAAAAGGCGCACGCGATTTATCAGATCGATGCCAACGGACGATGCACGCCCGACTTGAGCCCCGGGCGAGCGCACATGGCGCTGGCGACGCCGCGGGGTGTGGAGATTTTTCGGGCGAGCGACGGTTCGATTCTCGCGCGGATGGATGATGTACGGCCCGGGGCGGGGCAGGTCGCGTTCAACACTGATGGCACGAAGCTGGCCTGCGTTTCGGGCACGACGGTTTACATTTGGAACGCGACGACGGGCAAGCTGGAGCGCGATTTCGATTGCAGCGGGCTGAAGACGGGCGACCTGGCGTGGCTCGATGATACGCACTTGCTTTCGGGCGGGACGGACATTATCGACATCACGCGGCGGATCATCTTGTGGCGGTACGAAGCGCCGAGCTTGCCGGCGATGTCGCGCGGGTCGGTGCGGTGGCTCGTGATGCAGGTGAACAACGTGCTGGGACTGGTGCCGGCGAAGTTGTTGCAGCCCGAAGTATTGGCCGAGGCCGAGTCACTCGATCCGGAAGCAATTCTCGCGCTCAAGCCGGGAGCGAAGGTGAGCATCGACGTGCAGGTCGGCGGCGAGGAGCAGGCGAAGGCCGAGGCGGCGATCAAGTCGGCGGTCGAGCAGAACGGCATGCAGGTGGTGGCCGATTCGCCGATCCGGGTGAGTGCCCGCGTGGTCACGGGGCAGAGCGAAACCAAGGAATACGGCTCGGGGTTCTTCCATCGTGAAAATCGAGAGCAGGTGACGGTGACGACGAAGCACTATGAAGTCGAACTGATGATCGACGGGCAAAGTGCGTGGAAGACGGCGACGACGATTCAATCCGGACCGCCGCCGGTGATTTGGCTCGAGGGCGGCGAGTCGGCGCAGCAGGCGATCGATCGGCAGAACGCGCAGCGGACGAGTGGCTTTTCGTTCGCGGCGTCGTTGCCGCGGTATGTGGTACACCCGAAGTACGCGGGGCCGCGGGGGACGTCGACGATTTCTTATGGGGGTGGACGATGAGGGGCGATTTTTGTAGTCGCTGTTCTCCGAGACTCGTCTACGTGCGACGGGTGGCTGGGGTCGAGCCGACCATCGCTAAGCGATGGTGCCCGCGAGCCCCCAGTGACCTGCCAACTAATGCGGCGACGCACTGGGGGCTCGCTGCGCCCGACCCCAGCCACCCCGTGTTTCGTTTTGAATTTACTTCACAAGCAACGCAGGGCGCAGGCTGAAGCCAGGGCGATGGCGGCGGTTTCGACGCGGAGGATGCGGGGGCCGAGGGCGACTTGTTGCCAGCCGGCGGCGCGGGCGGCGGCGACTTCGGTATCGGTGAAGCCACCTTCGGGGCCAATCGCGAGGACGGTGGGTGAGGGTGTTGTGTAAAGACCGGCTGCTTCAGCGAGCGGTCTTCCGGCGGGGTGAGCGAGTAGGCGTCGCCACGGTTCTGGGGGCTCGAGGGCACCAGCGCCTGGCGATGGTCTGCTCGACCCCAGGCACCCGGCGGTCGAGTTCGGCAAGCCGTCGATTGCGGATTGCGGATTGCCGATTGCGGATTCGTTGTTCAATCCGCAATCCGAAATCCGAAATCCGAAATTACTCTCGATCCAGTTCTGCCACTTCATTGGCTCGCAAATCTGCATGAGCCTGTTGCGGCCGCATTGCTTGGCGGCTTCGATGACGGCGCGGGTTAAGCGTTCGGCGGCGCTGGCGGTCGGTTGGGCGACGCCGCGGTCGGTGACGAGCGGGACGAGGGCGGTAACGCCGAGCTCGGTGAGCTTCTCGACGAGCCACTTCTGGCGGTCGCCTTTGGGCAGCGCGACGCCGACGACGAGCGGACAGGGGAGTTCGCGATTCAGTTCATGGCGCTCGACGATTTTTACCACGGCTTCGCCGCGGCGCGTGTCTTCGACAACGGCTGTGAATTCGGCGCCCGAGTTGTCGAACAGAACGATTTCTGTGCCGGCTGCCGCTCGCATCACATGCAAGAGATGGTGGGCTTCGGGGCCGTCGAGCGTAACCCGGTCGGAGGTGATGGGTTCGGCGATGAAGAAGCGGTCGGACATGCGTGGAGCTGTCGGCTATCAGCTGTCAGCTGTCAGCCAGAGAAGGCTGTCCGCTACCGGCTGTTAGCTATCGGCCAGACAATTAAGTGCGGAACGGTATCTTTGAATCCATAACTGCAATTGCTTCAGCATAGTCGCTCAAGTGTGGGGGCGTGATGGGTCGACTTTGACGAAAGCGCGAGGCTATCGGCCGGCGGCTGATGCTAGCGGTGCGTCTTGTCTTCGAACTCGGCTTTCAGGATGAACAGCATGCCACAACAGCATTCGTTGCCGCTGGAATATTGGGGACTAGAGCGGTGGCCGTTCCGGACATCGACTGGGGCGGAGCAGTTTTATCCCACGGCGGCCCACAATGAGGCGCTCGCGCGGATTGAGTACCTGGTGGATAGTCGGCGGCGGCTAGGAGCGCTGCTGGGCGACCCGGGCGTTGGAAAGTCGCTGCTGTTGCGCGTGGCGGCGCAACAACTCGCCCGCAAAGGATGCGCGGTGGTGGTGGCCGATACTCTCGGGGCTTCGTCGCGCGAGCTTTTGTGGCAGCTGGCCTGCGGGCTGCGGACGACGCTGCGGGAAGATGCCGATGTGTCGTGGTTGTGGCGGCAGGTGGCCGACCGGGTCGCGGAGAATCGGATGCAGCAAGTCGGCACAGTCGTGCTCGTCGATGATGCCGGTCAGATTGGGCCGGATCTCATGACGCAGCTGGTGCGGCTCGCGCGGCTGGATATGACGGTCGCGGCGCGGTGGACGCTCGTGCTGGCGGCGGAGCCGGCGCAGGCGACGCGGTGGAACGAGACGCTCAAGAGCGCGGTGGATTTGCGAATTGAGCTCAATCCATGGTCGGCGGAAGACACGGTGGGGTATGTGCAGACGTCGCTCGTCGAGGCCGGGCGATTGGAGCCTGTGTTTGAGGATGATGCGCTACGGGCACTGCACGAGTTCGCGGGCGGTGTGCCGCGGCAGGTGGCGCGGCTGGCGGATTACGCGCTACTCGCCGGAGCGGTGGCGAAGGTAGAGATGGTCGAGGCGGCGCTGATCGAAGCGGCGTATGACGAGATTGCCTGGCCGGCGGTGGTGGCGTCGTACTAGCCGCACTTGTTCAGAACCGTGGGCTAGCGTCTCGCGGCTGATACATTAGCCGGAACGCGCTAGCGTGCGGTTTATGATCAGGCCCGCTATTTCGGCTGAGCTGTGATCTCGCGGAGGTCCTTCACTTTCTCGCGGAGGATCTCCAGCTGCTTTTCGAGGGCTTCGCGGTCGATGCGGACGCGCTCTAGAATCTTGTTGCTCGACGACTGGATCGTCTCGGCTGATTTGCGGACATCGTCGAGGTTGCCGGCGCGTTTTTCGATTTCGAGGATCGCTTTGTCGATGACCTCGAAGTCGACCTGCTGGGCGGCGGATTGGCGTTCGGTGCGGAAGCAGAGGGCGCGGGCGGCGATGATGCCGGCCTTGAGGAAGACGTCGGTCGTGGGGTCTTCGGCGTCCCAGATGACGACGAAATCGCTGCCGTAGCGGGCGAAGGGCTCGAGCCCGGGCGGGGCGGTGCGCTTCGAGAACACGAAGAGTCCCCAGTCGGCGCCGCGGTTTTTGCGGGCGGTTTCGGCTTCTTCGCGGGCGCGGGCGAGCGAGTACGCGGCTTCCTCTTTGGCTTCGACGGCGATTTTGGCGCCGGGGGCGGCGCTATCGGGGCCAAGCTCGATGACGCAGTCGCCGATCTTGCAGTTCTTGATGAGGCCGGTCGTGTGGCCGGTGGGCGTGGCGACGTCGCCGGCGTGCTGCGACTGGCGGATCAGGAAGTCGCAAACGGCGTCTTCGAAGGCGAGGCCGTGGCGGGTGCTGCGCTCGGCTTCCTGGCGCTGGGTGACGATCTTCGCGAGCGAGATTTTTACTTCCTCTTGGAATTGCTGGTTCTTCTTTTCGGACGTGGCGAGCAGGTCGATCAGCTCGCGTTTGAGCTTCGAGAGGCACGACATGTCGTTATCGAGCGAGAACTCGTTCGTGATCGTGCGCTGGGCCTGCGTCACATTCTGCACGAGCCGGCTGAGGGCCGAAGTTTCTTCGTTGAGTGAGAACTCCTTGATGACCGCGTCGATTTTCGTTTGCAGGGCTTTGCTCACGTCGCCGTGATTGGCGGTGAGCTCGCCGAGGAGGCGGCACAGGGCGCCTTCCTTGTTATCGAGAGAGAACTCGTTGAGCAGGTGGTCACGCTGGCGGCAGAGCTGGTCGTCGACGCTTTTGCGGAGCGTGGTGAGCAGGCCATCGGATTGCTGCGGGTCGAGGATGCGCATGAGGGCGCTATCTCGACCGACGTGCGTGACGAGCGTGCGGGCGAAGAGCGAGTTTTCGCCGTCGATGAAGCTTTTCAACAACTGCGAGAGCTCGCCATCTTTGGCCACCAGTCGCTGGACGCGGTCGGTGAAGCGGCCGTCTTTGGGGTCGAAATATTCCTTGAGCTTCGTTTCGACGCGGTCCTGGATCGTGGTCGTGTACTGGTCGAACGTCTTCTGCACGCTGGCGACGAGACGGTCGTTTTCGCGGCGGATGCCATCGGCGTTTACCTGGCCGCCGACGTGGCGGAGGGCCAACACACCGATCTTCATCGCCTCGATCGCATACTGGTTACGCGATTCGCCTTCGGGATATTCGACGAGTGCCCGGATGATTTCGGGGTCGTCGACGATCAGATCCAAGAGCAGCCGGAGCGGTAAGTCGCCGTCGAGAGTGTCGGCGTCATTGGTAGTGGTGACGGCTAAGGAGATCCGCTCAACGGTGGCCGACATGGGGGCATCCTTCCAAATCGGGGTTCGTGATGTACATGTGTCACTATGGCGGGTTATTGGGGCGATGGCAAGCGTGGAGTGGCACGCTATGAGGCTTTGCGAAGGGCGTGGTGGTGAAATGGAGTTCGCCACGCCCTTTCAGCGCGTGCCACCCAATTCTGCAAATCCCGGCGCGCGCTACTTGCAGTCGTCGGCGATTTGGCGTTGCCACTCTTCCCAGGTGAGGCTGAGCTGCTGGATGCGGCGGGGGGCGTCGTCGGCGTCTTGCTGGCGGCGGCGGCAGCGGACGATCGAGACCTCTTCCTCAAGGGCGGCCAGCCAATCGGGCAGGTCGAGGCCGGCGCCGGCCGGTTCTTGAGCCAGGCTGGCAATTTCCTGCTCCAGGGCCGTGATGGGGCCGCGTTCCTCGGTGCCGGCGGCGGCAATGGCGGGCCCGACGAGGGCCCGCACGCGGTCGATCGCGAGCGGGCGAGTGAAGCGTTCGCCGAGCCGCTCCGCGATACTGGGCAAGCGGACGCCATATTGGCTGGACAGCTCCTCGAAGCGGGCGATGTTGCCGTCGGCCGTTTCGGCGGTGCGTTCTGCCAGGGCCTGCTGCCACATTTCGGCCGCGCCCGGGCGATTGTGGCGGACGAGAATTTCGTGGGCCATCACGACCGGCCGCAGGTTCCACGCCACGCGGTCGTAGTTGGCACGCAGCCGCAGGAAGTCGACGAGCGTGTACAGCAGTTCGCCGTGGTCGGAGTGGGTGGTGGTGGTGTTGTAGTCGCGGTACTCGCGGTAGTTTTCGATGATCGCTTCGATCGCGATCGTGAGCCACTTGGCGGCTTCCTCGATCGTAATGGCGGTGCCAAGCTCGTTGATCAGGCGGATCTCTTCGCCTTCCTCCGACTGCTCCATGTTGGAGAGCCAGACGCCGGCGTGCTGGTGCAGAATCGCGCGGAGGTTGCCGAGATTCAGGAATTTCTGCGTAAAGAGGTCGGCTCCATAGCGGTCGACGAACGCCACGAACGCCTGCCAATCGGCCACCTGCGTCAAGCGTTCGACGACGCTCAATCGCAGCGTACGGCTGTGCGTCAGCCAGCGATCGAGCTGCGACTCGGTGAGATCCTGAAGGGCTTCGACGAGCATCGCATCGGAGGGCCGCGAGAGTTTGACGGGGCCTTGGTCGTCGTCGCGCTCATCGTCCCAGTTTTCGGCAGACGCAACGAGCGCGCGAACGATGGCCTGATAGCCGCCGGCGAAGAGTCGATCGTACTCGGTAACTGCGCCCTGACCGACGGGATGTTCGGTTTCCATCGCCTGGGCGACATCGAGCAGCTGGCAGGTTTGACGAACCAGGCCCAGCCGCGGCAGCCAGCTCAAGAGGTCGCTGAGGAGCTGGCCGAGCAGGCGGGCCCGCACGATACGTCGCGGCTTGCCGCCCTTGGCAAGCGGAACGTAGAGCAGCTCCTGCGCGGAGAGCCACTCGACGAATGTGGGCCAGTGTTTCAGAACGGCGGCCGCATCGCCGGCCAAGAGGCCGCGGAGCACGCCGACCGAGGCGCCGTCGTCGAACTTGCACTGGTGACCGTCGTCTGGGCCATTGGCCTTGGTGGAGGTGGCCAGAATCAGGCGGCCGGCGGTGGCAGTCTCGACGCAGGTAGTGATGATGTGTTCGAGGAGCGAATCTTTGATCATTCGCTGGCGGTCGAACTCGACCATCGAGTCGTGGGAGCCTTTGGGTTGCGGGATCGGATAGCGTTGGACGGCCTCGGCGAGTTCCAGCAGCTTGTCGTGGCGCTCCATTGCCTGCTGGCACCAGTCTTCGAGCAGCTCGCGTCGGGGAGTGTCGTCGGAGTCCATCTTCCAGGCGATGGCGATTTGCCGCCAGAGGCGGGCCGTGGTGGAGAGGAACTCGAGGCGTTGGTCGAGGCGTTGAGATTCTTCTTCGAGTTCGAACTCTGTGGCGCCCAGGCCGTCGTCGACGATGTCGGCGTCGGTGCCGTCATCGGTGCTGTCGCGAAAGCTGACGCCTTCGTACGCCGCTCGGAAGAGGTCGTCGTCATCGGATGACCCGCCACTCAAATCGTCGAGGTCGTCATCATCCGGATCGAGTTCTTGGTCGTTGATGGCGAGCTCGAACTCGGGGACACGCCAATACGCATCGGCACTGGCTTCGAGATGTTCGATGAACTTGGCGACGAGCGGCCATTGATCGGTGCCGCTGGAGTTTTCGTATTCCTCGACCGTGCGGAGCCAACGGAGGGCGAGCGGATGGAAGGAAGCGTCGCCATCTTCGAGCGGCGTGAATTCGATCTGACTGACCCATTGGAGCATGAGGGCCATCGAGGCGACGCGATCGCCACGCTCCAGCAAGGCTTCAATAACGAGCTGGAACGCCTTGGGCGAATCGAATTGATCGACGAACATGCGCCAGAATTTCACGTCGCCGGCGGCGGCGCCGGCTTTGTGCCAGGCCGACAGAGCCCCGGCAACGAGGTTGGTGGAGATCTCGGTTTCTTTGCCGACGAGGCGCTTCACGCCGCTGACTTCGGCCGTGGCGTATTTGTCCCACCAGGAGGCGAGGCGGCCGAGGGCGGCGCTGAACAGGGCTTCGTGCTTGTCGTCATCGAGAGCGGCGGCTTCTGTCCAGGCGCGAGCGCAGAGATCAAGTATTTGCTCGATAAGGTCGATGAGATCGTCGACGCGGAAATCATGCACCGTGTTTTCGAGGGCGGGAAACAGGCTGAAATTGCCGCCGAAACCCATGATGTTCCACGGGTCGACGAGCGCGCCGCACTCGATGCCGCGCTTGAGGAGTTCTTCGATTTCGGGCAGATGCCGGGCGACGACATCCAGCTGGTGGGCATCGATCGCATGGTGGCCGGCCGTGAGCAGGCAGTAGATTTGGCAAAGCATGCGGGCCGAGGCGATTCGCACGCCGTTGGCCTCAGCGAGGGCCGTTTTGGGATAGCCCATGCGGGCGTACAACTGGGCGAGGTGCACGTGCTGCATTTGGACGGCGCGGCGCCGGGCCAGCTCGTGATTCAGATGCTGGCGAGCGCCGCCGAAGGGTTGGCGGGTGCGGTGCGCCTCGTTGCGCAGGCGTTCGCCGAGCGGGCCCGACGTGCGATCGAGCAATTCCTCGTAGAACTGGTCGCGGTAACTCGCGATGTGCGGCAGCAGGTTCGATAGCGTGACATCGGAGTTGTGACATTCCGGGCCATTGCCCGTGGTGCCGGAGGCCATGAGGATTGTGCCGGCGAGCACGGCCGCGGCTTCGAACAAGAGTTCCTCGCGAGTCGCTTTCGGGCCGTTGGCCCCGCCATTGCCGTTGCCGTTTCCCTTTCCGCCGGCCTCGACGCGGGTGAGCAAGGCATCGAGCGTCATCTGCTGCAGCACGAAGCGGCGATAATACCCGCGGCTATCGATATGATTCAGATCCCATTGGCCGAAATGGTGGTTCGGCCGCTTGCTGGCTGGGTGATCGAAATCATACGCCCGCGGATCGAGCGCGAGCTCTTCCACCAGCTGCGGGTCGAACCAGGCCTGCTGCCGGATTTCGGGATCGGTATCGCGGAGAATCTCCAGCGCTTTTTCCAGCAGCTCGTGGTAGGCGCCCGGAGCGACGCCGACATCTTTCACATACCACGGAATTGGCCGCACGCGTTCATGGGCGTACGGTTCCATGTGCCGATCGGATTCGAGCACGGCCACCGGTCGATAGCCGAGGTAATCATTGAGCGTATCAATTGCCCGCTCGACGATGCGTTTGGTTTCGTTCCACGGGGGGCCCTGCGACAAGATGACTTCGCAGCAGCGGCCAATGAATAATGGGCGCCAGAGCTCGCGATCAGACTGATGCCAGAGCAAATCGCGGTGGAACGCGCGGTAAGCCGGCAGCAAGTGGTCACGAAGCAAGGTGACCACAGCCTGAGCCTGGCGAACATCGCCGAAGGCCGCGGCGCTTGCCGAGAGCGCCGCCATTCGCTGTTCGATCCAGCCGCACCAAACTGCCACTGGTTGCTGCTCTGCCGTGAGGCGCTGCTCGATATGTTCGAACAGCACGTTCAAGCCGCGGAGAAACTTTGGATCGGTGGCGCCGCTCGAGAAATTCAGGTAGCCGACTGCTTCATCGAGCAGCGCAACGTCGGCAGCATCGGGAATGAGGTTTGGCGTGATCATTACACAGGAGTCGATTAGATAAGTGATCAGCCAATCGGCGGCGTCGCCCAACGCGTGCAGGCGTCGCAACAGGAACGCAAGGTGGCCCAAGGAAAAAGCGGCAGCCGTTCAACCTGCGTTGGCGATTGCAACGGCCAGCGGCTCTGACGAAGCCGTCCCGCGGTTGTCGGCGTCGACGCGAAAAACCCGCAACGGTGTCCCAACCCAGTGCATCATCGCCGGGAAACTCATGCTATTTTGCACGAAATATTTCCGCTGTGTAATGTAAAGGATGGGGAAGTCGCCGGTCCATGGGGTGGCCAGCGGCTGGCACTGCCAAGCTGAGTACGGCCGCAGGGCTCGGCCGAACTGTCGCTATCATTCCCGTTCCAGGGCGGCTCAAGGGGCCGTCCTGACTCAGGCGGGGCGGCGGCCGGCCCCGCCGAAACCGAATTGGCATAAAATCGACCGAGCTTGCTACGAGAGACGCTTCCATGCGAGATAACTGTGTTTTATACGGCCAGCGCTTGCTATGCGTTAAAACTGTGGCGGTCGTGGTCGCGAGCTTGGTAATGGCCGCTCCGGCAAGTTGGGGCGCGAGTCGGCTGCTGCCGCGCGAGCAATTGGCGCAGCTGGGCCTGACCCGCGCTTGGTTCGCGCAAGTGAGACTCGATCCGGCGCGCAATCGATTGGAGCGGGCCGTGTTGCACGGCGATCGGCTGACCGTGCTCACGAGCGCGGGCGTCGTGGAGGAATTCAACGCGCTAACGGGCGAAGCGCTGTGGATCGCACCGGTTGGCAACGAAAATTACCCGAGTCTTGGGCCCGCGTGCAGCGACAAGCACATTGCGCTGGTGAACGGCTCGACTCTGTATGTACTGGACCGCAAGGATGGCCGGCCGGTGAGTATTCGTCGCGTGGGCGGCGCGCCCGGCGCGGCGCCGGCGATTTCTGAGAAATATGTGTTCGTGCCGCTCACGAGCGGGCGCATCGAGGGTTATTCACTCGAGAACTTGAAGAAGCTTACGCCGTGGTATTACCAATCGAACGGCCGCACGATGGTCGCGCCGCTAGCGACGCCGCAATCGGTGGTCTGGACGACAGACACCGGCGTGTTGTACGTCGGCAGCAGTGAGACCCCGGTGATGCGATTCATGCTGGAAACCGGCGCGGAGATTGTCGCGCCGCCGGCGTATCGCAAACCATCGGTGTACGTGGCGTCGACTGCCGGCGAAGTGTTCGCGATGGAAGAGATGACGGGGCTGCGGGAGTGGAAATTTGCGACAGGGTTTCCGGTGACTCGGGCGCCGGCGGCAGTGGGCGAGCGGGTGTTTGTCACGTCGGAGGAGCCGGCGCTGCATTGCATTGATGCGAAAAGCGGCGGTGCGATTTGGCAAGTGCCGCACATGTCGCAATTCGCGTCGGCCAGCAAACAGCGAGTGTATGGGGTCGACGATTTGGGGGCATTTGTCGCGCTCGATGGCGCTAAAGGCGCGATGGTCGGCAAAATCGGGGCCGATCACGCGATCCAATCGATGGTGAACGATCAGACTGATCGCATCTATCTCATCACGCGGTCTGGCGTGATTGAATGCTTGCGCGAGACGGATGCGAAAGAGCCGCTGTATCACAATCCCCAGGAGGCGGAAGGCGAGAAGCCGGAAGCGGGGGCAAAGCCTGCGGCCAAGCCAGGCGCCGTGCCGCCCAAACCCGCGGCCGCCCCCCCCGCAGCGGCGGAAAACGCCGAAGAGAAGGGCACGGAACCCGCTGCTGCACCACCTGCTGGCCCAGCGGAAAAGCCCGCGACGCCGCCGGCCACGTCGGACGACAATCCGTTCGGTGGCTGAGGCCGCGAAAGAGATCAAAGGCCGGGAATCATCTTGCTGCTAGCAAGCCGAAAGGGCTATGCTCCGCGCCATGGGGAAGCAGCCACCGAACTCGCCCGCCAAGACGACCGCGCCGCCTGCTAGTTCGGATTCCGCAGCGCCGCGTGAATCGCCGCTGTCGCTCAGCCGCTTGCGCGAAGCGTTCGCGGCGATGTTGGGAGGACCAGCGAGGAGTGAGGAGCGAGGAGCGAGGAGCGAGTCGAGCAAAAAAGGGCCTGCCGTTCCTCCGCCTACGCGGCCAGTGAAGATCGAGATTTGCCCGCGCTCCGTGGTCGAATCGATTTTGTTTGTAGGGCGGCCGGATAATGGGGCGATTTCTGCGCGCGAGCTGGCGGCCGCGATGCGCGGGGTGAGCCCTGCGGAGGTGGCAGAAGCCGTCGCCGAACTCAACGCGGTCTACGACGCCGATCAAACACCGTATCGAATCGAGCAATCGGCCGCTGGATATCGCTTGGCTTTTCGGCCTGAATTCGAGCGGATGCGCGATAAGTTCTATGGCCGGGTGAAAGAAGCCAAGCTCTCGCCGGCGGTGCTCGAAGTGTTGTCGGTGTTGGCCTACAACCAGCCCGCGACCGCCGAACAACTCGCGGAGATTCGCGGCGAACCGTGCGGCGGCGCGCTCGCGCAACTTGTGCGGAGGAAGTTGGTGCGATTGGAGCGGACCAAGGGCGAGAAGACGTCTGCCATATACACGACCACTGAGCGATTCTTGCGGCTGTTTGGGCTTGAGAGTTTGGAAGCGCTACCGCGGAGTGAGGAGTTGCAGAAGGCGTGAGACGGGGCTGCGTCTGGGGAGGGGGTGGGAAGTTGATGGGGCGGGGGCGAGGACGCCCGGCTCGCTGAATTCAGTAAACATCTGGCGTGCAAGGAGTTAGTGCAATTCGATTGCAGTCGTGGCAGCACAGGGGCGTGCCGTTGTCGAATTTGGGGCCTGCCGACTACGATATGGATGGCTGGCGAATCGGCACCGGGTGTATCCGGGGCATCTGTTCCAAGACGCGTTCAACGACAGTCGGCCATGAGCGGCCACGCTTTTGACTCCTACCTGCTGCTCATCAGCAACGAGCTGTATACCCGCTAGTACGACAACACGACGAATTGCTGCCTATTAGCATTGCTCGCTCGTACTCGTTGCTTCCTTTTGCTGTGGCAACCGTATGGTCCGCCGTTTCGGTCGAGAAGAACTACACCGGCAGCTTCGTGCCGCCCGTCCTGTGATATTGCCGTCGCTGTTGGCGTGTGATTTCGCGCACCTGGCGGATGAGATCCATGCCGTGGAGGCCGCAGGCGCGCCGGCGCTGCATCTCGACATTATGGACGGCCATTTCGTGCCGAACCTGAGCATCGGCATCCCGATCGTTGAGGCCGTTCGGCGGACGACCGAACTGCCGCTCGACGTGCACCTGATGATTTCGGACCCGGCGCGGTACATCGAGGCGTTCTGCAAGGCAGGTGCGGATTCACTCACGATCCACATCGAGGCGGTGCCCGAGCCGGAGGCGCTGTTGGAGAGGATTCGT
This sequence comes from Pirellulales bacterium, assembly GCA_046349975.1. GTDB lineage: Bacteria > Planctomycetota > Planctomycetia > Pirellulales > Lacipirellulaceae > JABDGM01. The sequence goes on along the minus strand of JAXMBH010000008.1, from coordinate 86,731 downwards.
TCGTTGGGCGCGATGGCGGGACTGTCGCTCAATCCGCCGACACCGTTGTCGGCCCTCGAAGCGAGCATTCCGCATTGCGACCTGATCCTGGTTATGAGCGTGATGCCGGGCTTCGGCGGCCAGAAGTTTGATGACGAAGCGCTCGCGAAACTTCAGCAGTTGGCCGAGCATCCGCAGTGCGACGCGCTGCTCGAAGTCGATGGCGGCGTGGATCCGAATACGGTTGGCAAGTGCGCCGCTGCCGGCGCCGAGATGTTTGTTGCGGGGACGGCGATTTTCAAAACGAGCGATTACGCCGACACGATCGGCAAGCTGCGCTCGCATGCGCTTTCGAATATGAAGACGCAGTAATCGGCTAGCAATCAACACGAATTCATGGGAGCTATGGTCCAGTTACTTTTAATACGCCCGGGGCTTACGGAATACGACCAGCAGGGCCGGGTACAGGGCACGTTGAACATTCCGCTGTGCGAGGATGGCCGGCAGCAGGTGGAAGCCATGGTCGAGCAGCTGCGCGGGCAGCCGATCGCGGCGATTTACGCCGCACCGGGGCAATCCTCCGAGCAAACGGCCGAGAGCCTCGCGGATGCCCTCGACCTCAAGGTGAAGACCATCGACAAGTTTGAGAACCTGAACTACGGCTTGTGGCAAGGGATGGTCGTGGCTGACGTGAAGGCGAAACAGCCGAAAGTCTACCGGCAATGGCAGGAGCAGCCGGAAACGGTTTGCCCGCCGCAGGGGGAGACGCTCGTCGCGGCCAAGCAGCGAGTGTCGGCGGCCATCACAAAACTACTCAAGAAGCACAAGGCCGACGGCGTGTTTGCGATCGTGGCGCCGGAGCCGCTAGCAAGCGTGGTGCGGAACGTTGTGCGACAAGATGCCTGGGGCGACCTGTGGCAGAGCACGACGGCCACGCCGCCTTGGCAACTTATCGAAGTGCCGGAGGCGGTCGCCGCCAAGTGAATTTTTCGGCTGAAAACCCGGCGCAGCTCGATGTGGAGTCGAGTCCGAGCACCTGCTATGATCGGAATGTGAAACAGGTGGACGTTCCGCACGGTGGGGGACTTCTCCGAGGATTCTTGCTCAAAGAACGAGCCACCACTTAGCCCGGCCTTCTCCCCGTCGAGAGAGGGATAAACGCACATGGCGACAAGCGAATCGGAAACCACCGGCAAGGCGAAACCCGCACGCGAGAAGCGCGGCGTGCCGGGCGGGTTGTGGATTCGCTGCGAGGACTGCGGCGAGACGATCTACCGTAAAGAGGCCGAAGAGCTCATGAGTACATGCCCGCAGTGCGGGTATCACATGTACTTGAGCGCGCCGGCTCGTGTGAGGTGGGTGCTCGACGAAGGCACATTCGAGGAGTGGGACGCCGACTTGTCGCCGACCGATCCGCTCGGCTTTCGCGATAAGAAGCCGTATGCCGAACGGATCAAAGCCGAACAGGCCCGCACAGGCATGCGCGACGCCGCGCTCACCGGCAGCGGCATGATTCGCGCGCGACGGGTGGCGTTTGGCGTGACCGACTCGGCATTCATCATGGGCAGCATGGGTTCGGTCGTGGGCGAGCGGCTCACGCGGCTCATCGAACGGGCGACTCGGGAGAACCTGGCGCTCATTATCATCAGCGGCTCTGGCGGCGGCGCCCGGATGCATGAAGGTATTTTGTCCCTCATGCAAATGGCGAAGGTGAGTGCCGCGCTGGCTCGTTACAGCCAGGCCGGCGGGTTGTTTATTTCCGTGCTCACGAATCCCACGATGGGCGGCGTCGCGGCGAGCTTTGCTTCGCTTGGCGACCTTGTTTTCGCGGAGCCCAAAGCGCTGATCGGCTTCGCCGGGCCGCGGACGATCAAGGCCACGATTCGGGTCGAGCTGCCGGAAGGTTTTCAGACCAGCGAATTCCTCTTGGAGCACGGCTATATTGATCGGATTGTCCGCCGCGCCGATCTCAAGAGCGAAATTGCCCGGGCCATCGACTACTGCGGCAAGTAGCCTCTCTTTCGCGCTCTGAATATACTGGAGCGGTTGCCGGAGCAGCTCATTTCGCATCGCTGAAACGTGCGTTTCCGAGTGCGTTTCACCGTTAATTCACGCTAACATCTCGCTAATAAGACACATCCATTAGCGAAAGATTAGCGTGTATCAGCGGTTGTCTTCCCAACGGGTGCTTGAGACCAAACTCCTCTTAGGATTCGTGTTTTCGTGGGAATCTCGAAGTTCTTCAAATCGCTCCTCGAAGGCGGCAAGGTGGATATTGCCAGCCGCTATGAGATTCTGCGCGAGGCGGTCTCGGGAACGATGTCGGACTTCCATATGGCCCGCGACCGGCAGACGAACGAGATCATCGGCCTGAAGATTCTCGATAAGCACAAGACGGATGCACTCGAAGCACGGTTCAAAGGCCTGAAGAAGCCAACGGAAGGCGAGATCGCGACGTCGTTCGATCATCCGCGGATCGTGAAGACGTTCTCGCACGGCATCACGACGAACAACGAACAGTTTCTCGTGATGGAGTTCCTCGACGGGCCGGGCTTGAACTCGCTGGTCATTGGGCGGAGCAAGTTGCTCGATGGCAATCGGCTGACGCTCGCCCGCCAGGCGGCCGAAGCGATCGAGGCGGTGCATGAAGCGGGGTACATTCATCGCGACGTGTGCCCGCGGAACTTCGTGTGCGCGAAAGACGCCTCGTCGCTCAAGCTCATCGACTTCGGCCTGACACTGCCCGCGGAGAAGGAATTCATGCTGCCCGGCAATCGCACCGGAACGCCGAATTACATGGCGCCGGAAGTGGTGCGACGAAAGGCGACCGATCAGCGGCTGGATATCTTCGCGTTTGGCGTTTCGGTGTATGAGATCTTCGCGTTTGAGTTGCCGTGGCAGCGTGGCGACACGGGCCAGGCAGCCATGACTCACGGCATGAGCGAACCGCCGCCGTTGCGGAAGTACTATCCGAAGATCAACCCGACGCTCGAGGCGGCGATCCACAAGTGCATCGAGGCGGATCCGGAAAAGCGGTTTCAGAACATCACGCAATTCCTGAAGGCGATCTCCCGGTTGAAGCACGAAGACGCGGCGGGCTAGAGCAGTGTCTCAAAGGCAAGTAGCCACAGAGGTCACCGAGATCATAGAGAGCTTATAAGAGAGGCTTGTTTTCAATCGAGTCTCCATAACCTCTGTGGCATCGTATCGGGTTAGCTCTGAATCAGAAGAAGCGATTCAGTCGCCGGCCTGCTTCCGTAGGTGCGAGCAGTAAGAATTCCGCCTTCGGACGCTAGCATTTCTTTGGCCGGCGGCAAAATCGGTATAGTTTTTCATGCTGGGGGTAGGCGCAGTCGATAACTTAATGCGGAGTCATAGTTGACTTTGTTTACCAAGTTATGTAAGATTTTGCCACAATGTCAGTAATTCCCCAACTTCAGTACCGAGTCGAGTCGCCCCGGGCGAATAAATCCGTCAGCCACCTGAAATTGGTTATGGTAGAGAGCACCGTCGCCGATGAGCCCCGCCGGACGGCCAGCGGCTTGCCGCAGCCGGCACCCGGCTTCCGACGCCTGGAACCGACGCCTGAGCTTCTGGAGAGCCTCAAGGCAGAGAGCAGCCGCCTGGAGAAGGCTACTCCTGAAGAGATCATTGCCTGGGGTGTGGAGAATTACGCTCCGTACCTGACCATGGCCACCGCTTTCGGACCGGAAGGCTGCGTCATCTTAGCGATGCTGGCGAAAATCGCCCCCGAAACCTACGTTTTCAACCTCGACACCGGCTACCAGTTCCAGGAAACGCTCGACTTGCGCGACCGGATCGCGGAAAAGTATGGCCTGGAGGTCGACCTGCTCACGCCGGACACCACGGTGGCCGAGTACGAAGCCCTTCACGGCGGGCCGTTGTATCGCACGAACCCGAATCAGTGCTGCATGGATCGCAAGATCAAGACCTTGCAGCGAGCATCGCAGGTGATGCACGCCTGGATGAGCGGCATCCGCCGCGACCAGAGTGCCGATCGGGCGCAGGCCTCGATCATTGGCTGGGACAAGAAATTCGGCCTGGTGAAGATCAGCCCCCTCGCGAATTGGACCAAGAAAGACGTTTGGAAGCGGATCATGGACGAGGGCATTCCATACAATCCGCTGCACGACCAGGGCTACCCGAGCATCGGCTGCTGGCCGTGCACGCGAGCGGTTGCGGAGGGCGAAACCGACGAACGAGCCGGCCGCTGGAGCGGTATGAAGAAAACCGAGTGCGGCTTGCACTCGATCGCGGAACAGGATGGCAGCGGCATTTAAGGAAGGGGTGAGAGGTCAGGGGTCAGGGTGCGGAACGCAATCTTGGACTTGGTCTCTGACCACTCGCCCCTGGCCGCACGACTCTTATGAAACTCTCCGCGAAAACTGAGTATGCTTGCCTCGCCATGCTGGAGATGGCGCAGGGTTACGAGCGCAGTGAGCCGCTGCAGATCAAGCGGATTGCGGAAGAGCAGGGGATCCCGTCGCGGTTTCTTGTGCAGATTTTGCTGCAGCTCAAAGGGGCGTCGCTGGTGGTGAGTACGCGGGGTGCGGCGGGAGGCTATCGCCTCGCTCGGCCGCCGCGGGAGATCAGCATCGCGGAAGTCATCGACACGATTGAAGGCGACACCTCGCCTGAATCGAACGCTGGCAAGCGAACGCCGCTGGTGGCGGCGCTCTTGGGTTTGTGTCGCGAGCTGGATCAAGCGCAGCGCGACCGGCTGGAAGACACCACGCTGGCGGACCTCGCTGAGCGGGCCAGTCGCCGCGAGCCGATGTGGTATATTTGACCACAAATCAACTTCGCCCAGCTACGTAGCTGAGCTCTTCCAGCTCGGCGAAAACGGCGGACGAACGCGGCGGACGGACAGAATTGTCCGTCCTACCGCCCTGCGTTTTCTTCAGCCAGCATGCCGCTGGCGGTTCAATCGCGCGAGCCGGAAATATCCGCCGGCAGAGTGCCGTACGTTGTCCAGAAACTGCCCAGGAATTAAACTGAACCGTGCCGAAAAAAATAAACCACGGAGGTTAGCGAGAGCACGGAGCTTGGAAGAGTGTAGGATTGGAGATGCAGGATGCGGGGCTATACTCTAGGAGCCCTTTTTCCAGCGTCGCTGGCCCTTCAAACTTCGGCTCCGCCGCGTCGCGGCCTGCGTGGTTTTTGCGTTTCGTTGGCCTCCGTGAATTAGTCTGGGTGCAGTCGAACTGTGGCTGAGCGCGAAGTTGTCATCACCGGCATAGGGATTGTCTCGCCGATTGGCGTGGGCCGCGATGCCGTATGGGAATCAATCGTCGCCAAGCGCAGCGGCGTGCGGATGCAGCCGCAACTCGTCGAGGCCGGTTGGCTCGCGCCGTTTGGAGCCGATGTTGCCAACTTTGATCCCAAGGAGCTCATTCAGCCGCGGAAGAGCATTAAGGTGATGTCGCGCGATATCCAGCTCGCGGCGGCCGCAGCGGAACTTGCCTGGCAACAATCGGGGCTGGGCGAAACCACGCTCGACCCGGAGCGGTTCGGTGTCGTCGGGGCAGCGGGCGTGATGTACTGCGACCTGGAGGAGCTGCGGATTCCGTTCGTCGAATGGGTGAAGCAGGAGGATTTCGATATCCACCGCTGGTCGCGCAGTGCGATGGGCGAGCTCTACCCGCTGTGGATGCTCAAGTATCTGCCGAACATGCCGGCGTGCCACATCGGCATTCGCTACGATGCCCGCGGGCCGAACAACACGATTGCCGAGGGCGATGTGTCGTCGATCCTGGCGATCGGCGAAGCGGCCGACGTCATTCGCCGCGGTCATGCGGATGTGATGATCGTTGGTGGCACGGGTTCGCGGATGAATATCTCCGACCTCATGTGGCACCGCGGCGCGCGGATTGCCTGCAACGGCAAGCCCCTGCCGGCGCAGATTTGCCGGCCCTTCGACGCCGAACGCACGGGCATGGTGTGCGGCGAAGGCGCGGCGCAGATCGTGCTGGAAAGCCGCGAGTTTGCCGAACGGCGGGGGGCGACGCCGCTCGCCCGCATCGCCGGGTTTGCCTCGCGGACCGAGCCGGCCGCCGTGGCGCAGCAGCCGACCGGCAGCGCGATTCGTCGGGCGATCAAGGCAGCGCTCGAGTTGTCGGAGATCGCTTCAGACGAGATCGGCCACGTCAACGCCCACGGCCAGAGCACGATCGAAGATGACCCGATCGAGGCCAAAGCGATTCGCCAAACGCTCGGCGACGTGCCGGTCACCGGCCTCAAGAGCTACTTCGGCAACCTGGGCCAGGGCACCGGCATGGTGGAACTGGCCGTGAGTTTGCTCGCGCTCGAAAAGGGTGTCATTCCGCCGACACTCAACTATGAAACGCCGGACCCCGAGTGCCCGGTGAATGTGGTGACCGAAGTCGAGCCGAGCGACAAAGCCACGTTCATCAAGCTGAGCCACAACGCGACGGGGCAGGCAGCGGCGGTGGTAGTTTCTGCATTCTAAACACGCGCAAAAAGAGTGGGAGAGAGGGAGACACGGAGAGGGGGAGATCGCTGCCGATCAGCTCTCCCTGTCTCCCCTTCTCCCACTCTCCCCCTCTTCTTGCTCACCGCCGGCGCATTTCGCGGTCGATGTCGCGGCGCATTTCGCGTTGCTTCATGGCGTCGCGTTTGTCGTGCTTCTGCTTGCCTTTGCAGATGCCGAGCAGCACCTTCGCGCGGCCTTCCTTGAAGTACATTTTGAGCGGCACGAGCGTGAGGCCTTTTTCGAAGGCCTGATTCGCGAACTTCCGCATCTCGCGGCGATGCATGAGCAGCTTGCGGCGGCGCTTGGGCTCGTGGTTGAGGGCGTGCGAGTACTTGTACTCGGTGATATTCGCGCCCAAGAGCCAGACCTCGTCGCCCTCGACGCGGCCGTAGGCTTCGTCGAGCGAGAGCTGCCCGGCGCGAAGGCTCTTCACTTCGCTGCCTACCAGGACGATGCCGCATTCGAGCGTCTCGAGCACGTGGTAGTTGTGCCGGGCCTTGCGGTTATCGGAGATGACGCGCTCGTTTTTGTCGTCCGCGCCGGCCTTCGCCTTCTTGCCGGCTTTTTTCGTATTTTTAGCCTGTTTTGCCACGCGATTCAGCATACCGCACGAGCGGCCCAGCTTCGAGGTGCACGAAATAAAAGCGGCGTGCGATCTCATGATCGCACGCCGCTGTGGTGAGTGGTTGTTGACTCAGTCGGCGCGAATTTAGGCCGCTGTTATAGGTAATCCTTTTCGGCCAGCGGCGCGGCTGTACGGAAACCATTCATTGCTGGTCCATTATCAGTCTTATCGGCGGGATTCACAGCCTTGCGGCCATTCGGCGTGAGCAGCTGCTGATAGACGACATAGTCAATGTCGCTGCGAATAAAGGCAGAATGCCCGTCGCAGAAGGCCACGATCGCACCGCTACCATGGCGGCTCGCGGGCCGCGCGAAACGCGGCTTGCTTGGATCGAAATCCACTAGATCGAACTGATTGCCGCCAATGCGTTCCTGTTCGTCGATTGCCGAACCGGACGGCGAATTAGGCCCTGGGGACGGTGCGGTTCCTTTTGAAGGAACGACCCACACGACGCCTAATTGTTGTTCGCTCGGGTAGCCACCAAACGTGCTGAGCCGTTCGCTTCCGGCAAGCCAGGAGAACAATGGGGCATTGGCGCTCGAAACGTACGTCTTATGAATATTCTCTGCAAACATGATCGTCGTGCCGGAACCGTCTTTGATAGCGCTCATACGCATCTGCGGTCCCTTTGACTTGTTGCGAGTGTACTCGGCCAAGTCGAAGAAGATGCCGTTGTCGACGGTATCCCCGTTGGGCGGCAACAAGAAGTCACCGCTCTTGTCACGATCCCAACCGCCGCAATTTGCGCTGTAGCTTAAGCCGCCCAAATCGGGCTGAGCCTTGACGTCGCTGTCCGATGGGCAAACGAAGGTATCAATGGGCGGCACTGGCACACTGGTGCCCGGTTGTTGAATTAGGTCCCAAATGTCGTTGCGCTCCAGCCGTGGCAACAGGATCGTCGCCCAACTAAGACCGGCCACGGTCTTGGGATCGGTCGTCGACGCGGCCCCGATGACAGTGAACTTGCGAAGACTGGCGTCATAAATGACATTCGCGACTTCAGAGTTGCTGCGCTTGACGAATTGGGTCATCCCCGGGAATTGGCCCCGAGAGGAATCATGAGCCACCGCTGCCAGGGCAATTTGCTTGATGTTGTTATTGCATTGAGTTTGGCGGGCGTTCTCCCGCACAGCCTGCACCGCAGGCAGCAGAAGGGCGATGAGCATGCCGATGATCGTGATCACCACGAGCAGTTCGACGAGCGTAAAACCACGTCGTAGGCATGCTTGGCGTGGCGTCACGAACGTACTCAATCGATTGGCGTTATCGACACCGCCGGCGAACGGCACGCGGAGTGTGCCTGCTACACTAAGACGAGATTGAGTGGGCATGGAAAAGTCTCCAAATTCTCTGTTCGCGCAAGGGGGCGCGTGTTCCGGGAGCCGACCCAGGATAATTATCGCCGAAAGAGCCAAGAATTGCCAGCGATTTCATAATTCGCGGGAAAAGTAGTAGGCACGCTCTGCGTGCAGTAACCCGGAGCGGGGTGGCGGCGCCCCATCGCTTGCGGCGACGCCGCCGCCAGGGGCAAGCTGGTGTGCCTGCTACATATCGTGGCAAATGTGGCGAATTATTGCGAGCGCTGCTAGTGGTGTGTCAGTTGGGAAGTAATGGGTGGCGCTGTTCCGGACGGCGTGGCCGTCCGGTTATTTGGCAAGCATCAAGTTATGCTGGACGACGGCTGGAGTGTCGGCGGGCGCGACGGCTCTCCGGAAGCAATTGCAGAACCGGGGGCTAGCGCCCCGCGGCTGATGGATTAAACCACCCGGCTGATCGCCACGGCCAGTGGCACGAGGCAGCAGGCCGTGCGGGCCGACAGTTGCCGCCAACCGGGCTGGCGCAGCGAGCCCAGGGGCAGCGGGCCGCCGGTTGCAGCCAGGGCGGCCAGTAGCAGCAGGGCGTTCACGGCACTGAGTTCGGCGAAGAAGTGGGCGAGCAGAATGAGGCCACCGAGGGCGACGGCGATTACGCCGGCGGCGCCATCGATCCCGCTAAAAATGCCGGCCGGTTCGGCGGTGTCTGTCCCCCGCGACTTGATGAGAACTGCGGCCAATGCAGTGCCGGCGATCGAGGCCGCCACGACGCCGCATAGTTGGCCATAGACGAACACACCCGAAAGCGTGATCACCACGGCACAGGCCAGCGCGACGGTCAGGATCAGCGGCAGGCGTGCCGTGTAGCGCCCGCCGCTCGGCTGCGAGGCCAGGGCCGTCCACACGATGGCCAACGCCCCGGCGAGCAGCGTGGCATACACGAGTTTATCGAAAGCATTCCACACTTCGTCGAGCCGGATGTTGCCACCGAGCAACCGCAGCGGCACGGCGATGATCAGCAGCGCGGCGAGGAGCAGGGAGAACCGCCGGCGACGACCATGCGAACCGATGATCAGCAAGCTCACTCCCAGCACTAGCAGAACGACGATGGGCAACCAATCAACGGCCTCACGCGGCGCGCAGAAGTGGCGAATCGCGGCGGTAAAGCCGAGCTGCCGTTTCGTCGCGATCTGACCGACGATGATGCCGCTTGCCGTACCCCAGGCCCAAGTAGCAGCGGGCGACACCTGCATTAAACGCATGACGATCGCAACCATCGCGGCGACAACGAATGGCACGACGCCGGCGTAGATGAGAGTGGTCGTCAACATGCGTGCGTCTCACATCCGTGCTAAACGAGCTAAATCACTGCGGCCGCGCACCTGCAGCCGCATCCTGGCGGACGCCTTCGAAGCTGATCGTGACGCCCACCGCGTCGCCCACCAGGTTGTCCTGCAGCCATTCGTTCATGCCGTATTCGGTGCGTTTGAGTTCGATCTGAGTGATGAAGCCCGTGCGATGGTCTTTGTACGGCCCCTGGCCTTCGCCGAGCATGCGGAGCGGCACGGCGACCTGGCGGGTGACGCCGTGGATCGTGAGGTCGCCCTTGAGTTGGTAGAGCATGCCGCCATCTTGAATTTTGGTTGCCACGCATTCGGTGGTTTGAAACGTGATGTTTGGATACTGCTGAACGTTGAAGATATCGGCGCTGCGGAGGTGCTCGTCTCGCTTGGCGTTGTTGGTGTCCAGACTGTTGGTTTTGATGGTGAAATTGAAGCGACTGTTATTCGGATTCTGCGTATCGAGGGCATACGTGCCGCTGGCTTCGCGGAACATGCCGAATGTGAAGCTGAACCCCGAATGGGCGACGCTGAAGATTACCGAGCAGTGGGCCGGGTCGATGGTGTACAGGTCGGCCGCGGCGGCCGGGCGCGCGGTTAGGACGAATAGTGTTACAAGGCCGATGAGAGAGCAACGTGCGGGGCGGCTCATGGTTCTGTCCTTTCTGCGAAGTTGCCGGCGTGAAGCCGGGCCGGTGATTCACACAGTACACGATGGGCAGGGTGCGCGGCGACAGCAGTCTGGGAGGGGCAGGGCAGAGGGGATTTGCCCGGCTGCTCGCGATTGCTTTCCGTCGCTCGGTCCCAGCGTTATCATGATCACAGCGACAAAAACGACAAAATGTGCATTTTTCGTCGAGGAGTGGATTGATGTTCGCTGGCAACTGGCTGGTTGACCGGACTTGGAACGTACTGCCGCTATTGGCGCAGGACGCCGAAGCGCCGCTAAGGTCGGGCGACCGTGGCGGCTGGACGCTATTCTACCTGGGCGCGTTCGGCCTGGTCCTGATCGCCGCATTCATCATGGCACTCGTGCTGTTCAGCTACGGCAAACTGTGGGTGCAAGCAGTGATGTCGAACGCCCATGTGAGCCTGTTGAGCCTGGTGGGTATGAGCTTGCGGCAGGTGCACGCGCGGACGATCGTTGAGGCCAAGATCATGGCCATGCAGGCCGCGGTTGGTAACGACCCGCACACGGGTATAACAACGCGCCGCTTGGAAGCCCATTATCTGGCCGGCGGCAATGTGCCGCGGGTGATCCATGCGCTGATCGCTGCCCATCGGGCCGATATCGACCTCGATTTCGACCGGGCTGCGGCTATTGATCTCGCGGGTCGCGATGTGCTCGACGCCGTGCGGACGAGCGTTTACCCGAAGGTGATCGACTGCCCGGATCCGGAGAAATCGGGCCGCACCACGCTGAGCGCCGTGGCGAAGAACGGCGTGGAGCTGCTCGTGCGGGCGCGGGTCACCGTGCGCACGAACCTCGCCCAGCTCATCGGCGGGGCGACGGAAGAGACGATCATCGCGCGGGTTGGCGAAGGGATCATCACCTCGATCGGCTCGGCCGAGGATCATTTAGAGGTGATGGAGAATCCGGACCGCATTTCGAAGGCGGTGCTGGAGCGCGGCCTCGACGCCCACACGGCGTTCGAAATCGTGTCGATCGACATCGCCGACATCGACATCGGCGAGAACATTGGCGCCCGGCTGCAGGCCGATCAGGCCGAGGCTGATACCCGCAAGGCCCAAGCCCTGGCCGAACAGCGGCGGGCGAATGCGATTGCCCGCGAGCAGGAAATGAAGGCGGAAGTCGCGCTCAACCGGGCGGGCGTGTTCCTGGCGGAAGCAGAGGTGCCGAAAGCGATGGCCGATGCATTCCGGGCGGGAAACCTGGAGCGGCTGGCGCGGAATGGGGCGAGCTGAGGCCGCCGTGCCCGCTTGCCGGTTTGCTAATCCTGCGTTTCGAGCGCGCTCTTGAAGGCGTTCTGAATCGACTGCTCGGTTTCTTTGTTGAGCTCGGTCACCAGTTCCCAGCGGCCGCTCTTGTACAGCAGCTCGTAGGTGCGGCGTTCGACATCGGGACGGCGCGTGACGGTCTCGTCGCCGCCATGCGAGCTGGCCGCCGGCTTGGAAGGCTCGGCAGCGGGCGGACCGCCGGCCACGCTGGGATCGAACGACTCGACCCCGTTCTGCTTGTCGGCCTCGTTTCCGAGCGAATCGGCTTTCGCGTTCTTCTCGCGGGCTTTGTCCTCGCCGCTATCCTTCGTGCGGCGGATTGAATAGTTCGATTGACTCTCGACGGTGATGGTTGCTTTGTACGGGTCGCCGTCTTTCGCGGGCTTGATGACGTCGTGCGCGCTTACTTTGTTCGTGCCCGTCATGGTGCTGCGGCCGCTGGGGTCGGTCATCACGAAACCGACCGGCGTTTCTTCGATGCGCCGGCGGAACGTATCGAGAATGTAGCTGAAGCTCTCTTCGGGGCCCGGCTTCGCATGCACGGCCGGCGTCTTGTGCGCGGTGTGCTCTTTGCACGAGGTACAAGACGCGAGCGCTCCCAGGAGCGACGCGAAATACGTGATTCGAAGGCCAAGGAGTTTCATACGGTTGGGAACCTTGCGGCCGCGCCAATGTGTTAATCGGTGGCGCGCGGTTGTGGTTGCTGCGATTCAGCGGTCAGGCGGACAAAATAATACTTCAATTATGGCATATTAGCCGCCGAAGGGATTTTCTTCCGCTTCTACCGGCGGATTCGCGGGCGGCGCGGCCGGCGGTGCGGCCGCTGGAGCCGGGGTGGACTGCGGCGGCGTGGGCGGCGCTTTCGATTCGGCCGGCGGCGGTGCGGCCGGCGGAGTCGCGGCCTCTGCGGGGGGAGCGGCGGCTTCAGCCGGCGGAGCTTGAGCGTCGTCAGCGAAGGGGTTAGCGGGAGCGGCCGACGGGGCTGCCGCGGCCGGGGCTGCCGGCTGAGTCTGCGGTGGTGTTGCTTCAATCGGCTCGTCGGCCATGACACGGGGGCCGCCCGGGCGCACCAGTTCATCGAGCGGCACCACGTGATTCTCGCGCAGCACCGCGGCGTCGCCGCCGCTTGTGATCGGCGGCACAGCGGGACGCGCTTGCTTTCGCACCGGCTCCGTGGCTGATGTCTGCTGCACGACGTTGCGACGCGCCTCGCGGCGGAACTCTTCGAGCATCAATCGGTTCGAGCCCTGCACCCGCTCGAGCGCGGCGCCGACGGCAAAACGCTGCGACGCCTGGGCTTCGAGTTGGGCGCCGACCATCATGTCTCCGCGAGCTTCGTCGCGGCGGCCTTGCCGCAGGAGACTGAGCGCGCGGAAATAATACACGCGCGGGTCTTGCGAGTTGGCCTGCATCGCCTCGGAGAGCAGCAACTCTGCCTGGCCACAACGGCCAGCGAAATAGGCGTTCACGCCTTGGTCATATGCGGAGAGCGCCGCATGTTGCTGGGCGTGGGCCAGCGGGCTGAGGCCGCTGAGTGCGAGGCCGAAAACGAAGGACAGGGTACGAGTGTTACGCGTCATGGTCGAGGGGGAGGCAGGTTCACGGTGAATGAAGACAGTTAACCGGCTTTGCGGGCCGGCTCGGCCTGGGTGACCGACTTCTTGCGAATTTGGTCGATCTTGGTCTTCATATCATCGTACTGATCAAACTCCATGCGGTTCAAGGATTCCTTGCTGAGTCCCATGCCTTCGGCCTTTTCCCAGGCCTCGACCGCTTCGCGGGGCTCGTTGGCCTTAAAATGAGCGACCGCGAGGTGGTAGTACTTGGAGGCGGTGGCGTTATCGGTCACGGCCAGTTCGAGGTCGTGGATGGCGTCCTTGTATTTACCCTGGGCGGTGAGCACGACTGCCCGCGTATCCAAGATTTCGGAATTCGGGCCCATGATTTGAGCCGCTTCCTCAGCCATGGCGAGCGGGTCGTCGCCCTTGGCGGCCGAGGCCGACAAGGCTTCGAGGAAGCTCAGGTTGTTCAGCACGATGGCGCGGCGCACGCCGGTGACATCAGGCCGCCCCAACAGCTTGCGGTATACGCCGGCTGCATCGTCGTACTTCTTTTGCAGGTCGTACATATCGCCCTGGGCGATGAGCAGCTGGATGGAATCTGGATTCTCACGGAGACCCGCATCCAGCCATTGCTGAATTTGGGCATCGTACTTGTCGCCGATTTTGTCGCGATGGGCGCGGGCGACCGATATCGCGACGTTGAGCACATCCTGCACCAGGGCGGGGCGGTAGACTTCTGCCAACTTCGCGAAGCAACGATCGGCATCGCGATGCTCGCCAAGGAACCTTGCCAAGTCGATGTTTGCCGCCGGATTTCGCGCGGCAACCTGTTGGTAGATTTTTTCTGCCGAATCCAGGTCGCCCAGGTCGGTCAGCAGGCCGGCGTAAAAGCCGAACTGCTGCAGCTGATCGGGCGGCAGTTCACCATCGGGCATTTTCGGAATTCGGCTGAGCAGTTGCGTACGCACTTCCTTCTGCTTGCCGAGCTTACCTGCCAGGCGAACGGTGAGTTCGAACGCCGGCGGATAGTTTGGCTGCAATTCACGAATCTTGGCCAGTTGCGTGGCGGCGGCATCGAGCGACCGTTGATCGCCGTGCGCGAGCAAGCGGCGAGCATACAATTCGCGGGCCTTGATCGACGTGGGGTAGGTCGCGATCACTTTATCCATGTGGCTGCGATACGTGGTCCACGGCATTCCCACGCCCAAATACAACTCGCCGAGCTGAACTTGGGCCATTTCATTGAGCGGCTGAATCCGATCGGCTTCCTCGAGCAGGGCGATGGCCTTCATGCGGGAATCGGGCTCAGGCCGCTTGGCCAGAATTTCGGCGAGGGCGAGCTTATCTTCGAGCAGCAGATTGCCTTCCTGCGAATTGGAACGCAGCAGCTTATCGGCCTTCACGACGTTCTGATAATCGCCGGTGGTGGCCAGCATCTTGGCAGCCGTGCGGCGGGCCCAGAGCAAGCTGCCGTCGTTTGCCGGGATTTTCTTATCGGCCCCGGCTTGGAGAATCTGATTGATCAGCGGCGTGGCTTTCGCTTCCTTATCGGGGCGTTGATACAACGGTCCGACGTAAAACGCCGCCAACTGCTGGGCCCGGCCGATATCACTGGGATCAGTTTCGTAAATTTCGCGGTACATTGTCTCGGCATCAAACCAGCGATGCAGCACCTCGTAGCTCCGCGCGAGGAAGAGTGTGAGGCTGTCGCCGCTCAAGGCGAGCTGGGCGTCGCGCATTGTTTTCTGCGCTTGGTTTTCGTCCTTCTGCTTGGCGAAGAAATAAATTAGCGCGAACCAGGCGTCCGGGTTATCAGGCTGCAGTTCGGTCGCCCGCTGCATGGCCTTGATGGCATCGCCCATCAGCTGATCCTTCCGGTCCTGTTTGAGCTTGGGATCCTCAGCTGCCCGCGCGAGCAGCTGGCCGTAGGAGTATTGATACTGGGCGTTGTTTGGATCGGCTTTTGTGGCAGCGAGAGCTTCTTTCAAAGCGGTATCCGTTTGTTCGCTGCGGAACAGGATTTCCGCATACAGCGGGCCCAGCAATTGCTGTCGCGCTTGCTCTGGAATGCGATCGAGGAGCTTGCCGGCGTCCTTGAACCGCCCGTACATCGACAGCAACCGGATGTGTTGGGCGACGATGCCCGGCGCTGGACGCCCCACCTCTTCGGCTTTGTCGTAATGCTGCAAGGCAAGCGGCAGATTGTTGGCCATCATTTCGATTTCGCCCATCAGCGCCAGGAGCTCTGACCACTCGGGCCGCTGCTGCTGGGCCTGCTCGGCCAGTTTGCGGATCGCCGGAAGCGTATCCATCGACGCCCGGCCGCGCCGCACGGCTTGCAGTTGCCGCCGGGCTTCGGAGTACAACCAGTTGCTGTCGTTCTTATCCTTCACGACCTCGAGGATCTTGTCCTGGGCTTCTTGCATGCCCTTGTCGTCGCCCGCCTGGAGCGCTAAGTCGAACAGCGCCACGCGCAGCGGCAATTCACTCGGCAGCTTGTCGGCCGCCAAGGCCAGACTCTGGCGAGCTTCATCGGGCATGTTAAGGCTCAAATAGCGGCCTGCCATGTTGCGCCATAGTTCTACCTTCTGCGCATCGGTCCACTTGTCGATGCCCGCCATCAAGCCGGCCAGATCGCGCTTGAGCGGTTCTTTGTCTTCTTGGTCCTTGTTGAGCTGAATGAGAATGTCGGCCTTTTCGATCCGCAGGCTCGGTTCATCGCCGAACTTGGCCACGACCTTGTTCAACCGATCCATGGCTACTTTGGGGCCGAGTTTCGGATTGACTCGGGCCAGCGCCACGGCGGCCCGCATCACCTGCAGGTTGTCCGGTGACATCTTGTTCGCGTCGGCTAGCGTCTTGGTGGCCGCATCGAAGTCTTCCGCCATGAGGTAGATTTGCGCTTCCATGAGCTTCACGGCGACCGGGTCGAGCTTGCGCTTGTCGGCCATTTGCCGCAGGCTCGCAATGAGCTTGGCAATGTCGCGCTGCTCCTTCGGCTTCTTGAAGAAGTCGGCCATTTGCTGCGCCCAATCGTCGCCGCCGCGTTCCGGCTTCAATTCAATGCCCCGCTGCGCATCCACGCGCTGAATACCGCTGAGCGCGGGCTCGTTCTGCGGATCCTGCTGCAGCACAAGCTCGTACTGGTCGCGGGCCATATCTGGCCGGCCCAGCCGTTCGTAGCACAGGCCGAGGCTGAAGTCGACTTCCATCACCCGCTGGGCGCCGAAATCGGAAATTCGCGAACGCAGTTTGTTAAACGCTTCGCTGGCTTCGAACCATTTATTTTCGGCGAGCAGCAAACGGGCGTCGAAGTAGTCGAAGATTTCCGGCCGCAGATTGCGGCGCTGCTTCAGGTCCTCAATCGTCTGCCGAGCGCCTTTCACATCGGGCTTCTGAATCTGAAGTTCGGCTTTGAAGAACTGCAGCTCCATCGACTTCGAGTCGCCGAGGTTCTTGATGCCCTGCTCGATTTCGGCAAGCGCCTTGTCATATGACTTTTCCTTCAATTGCAGCATGGCCGCTGCCTGATACACGCGAGCCTCTTGGGGGTGCAGTTTCTTGGCCTTTTCGATGAACTCGTGGGCCTTGTCATAGTGCTCATCGCGCGAAGCCATGTCGGCGTTGAATAGCAACACCTCAAGATCGTCGGGATCGAGTTGGAAGGCTTTCTCGGCGTCAGCCCGCGACCCATCGCTGTTATTCCACAGCGACCGCATGCGGCCGCGCTCGACATAGGCCGCCGCCGACTTCGGGTTGGCCTCGACCATTTGGTCGATTGTCCGTTCGGCGAGTTCGGGATTTTTCATCTGGCCGCGAATGATGCCGGCCAGCGTGGGATACACCTTCACCTGTTGCGGCGCCACGGCGGCCTTCACGTCGAACTTATCGGTCTTGGGATCGTACCCGATCAGCTTGTAGGAGATCTTGGCCGCGTCGTCGAAGCTGCCGTTGCGCGCGAGATAGCTGGCCCGCAGCGACTGCAACTCGGCGTTGTTGGGGTCGTCCTGAAGCAGAATATCGAGGTGGCCGAGCGCGGAACCCCAGTTCCGAATCGAGTCGCGCCCGTACAACGAAACCAGCCGGCGACGCACTTCCTTGGCGGCGGGCGAATCTCCGCCTTCACGATTGCGAAGGATCGCTTCCAAACTGCGCACCGCGTTGCCTAGGTCGTCGGCAGTGGCGTCTTCTTTCTCCGTCTGGTCCAACATGACATTGGCCAGCTTGTAGCGAATCTCTTCATTCTCAGGGTGGATCGACAGGTACTGGCCGTAGAACTGAGCGGCTTCGCGCAAATTGCCTTCCTGGAGCGAACTCTCCGCCTTGCTGATCAGCCAGCCCGACTTGCGCTCGATCTGAAACTTCCACACGCCAAACACGGCGGCGGAACAGACCGCTGTGCCAATAACCAGGCCGATCAGAAGAGGGTAATTGACGCGATACTGTTGCATGATTGCTACCTGCGTAAATTAAATTCAGCGAGCATCGCCAGGAGGAAAACCTCACTGGGCACGCCCGTTCATGAGTTTCGAATCAATGAGTGTCGATCGGAAGCCGCGGGTTGGCGGACGACCGTCGGAGGGGCGCCTGAGCTGAGTTTTGCGGACCGCAGTTAATGCCAAAAGGACGAGATCGCGAGGAGCCATCGCGGCTGCCTGGTTCGCTAACACAACAGCCGCCGCAGGGCCTGTGAAATCGAATGGTGCTCGCTCCTCACGATGGTAGCGGACCGCCCGCCAAAAAAACTTGCACCGGACGACGACTCGGGGCCTCAGGGGCCTTGATTTATCGTATCTGTATGGTCCTCTGTGTCAACGAACTGAAGCGTCGCGGCAACAGCCGGGGGCGGGCTATTCGCTACAATCCGCCTGTCCTGCCTGGTTGCCTCGTGATGGCCCTCAAAAATCGAGTTATTGACTCCAATACGGGGGGCTATGCCGGGCGCAATTACTCAATGATCATGCGGACCGGCGCGGAGATCACCGGCACATCGCCCTCACTGAATGCCTGCAACATGCTGGTGCCACGACCAAGTGTCGCCGCGGCGACTTCGAGATCTCCCGCTTCGCCCTGTACGCGACCCAACTCTCGGTTGTTCTGCCGCAGCACGATCGCCTTCGCCCCGGGCTGGCGGACGCTGACGCGGAATTTATCGCTGCTCTTGACGCTCGCGGGCGGAGCTTTTACTTCGAGCGCCGCATCGTGGTTTTGGACTTTAAAGGGCAGAATCACCCGGCCTTGGGCTTCGATGGCATCGGCGCCCGAGCCGACGATGCGGAGCTCATGGTAGCCGTCGACCATCTTCGTGGTATCGATATCCAGCGGCCCGGACTTGTCGCTGCGAGCCACCAGGTGCCCATCCATGAAAATCTCAAACGCTCCGATCGGCCGACCGCCGTTGGGCACGCCGGAGGGTGTCAATGCTAGTTTGCCCTTAACCACGTCGCCGGCCTTGAGGCCGCTCACCAGCACTTTGGGTGGCGTCGCCCACGGTTGGCAAAGCGGGTCGCCTACGATCAACAGCTGATACGGCCCGCTAATCGATTGATAAAAGGCCTCCGCCAGCGAGCACCCCTTGGCATAGTGCAACTGCAACGACGGCAGCGGGAATTTCGCTTGAATTGCCCGCGGCTCGACGACCGTGCCACTGGCCCCGGCCGCGCCATGTCGCAGAAACTCGCTGAGCGGCGTTTGGAATTTCGTGTTGAGCAAAATGCCGCCGGCACTGGTGAGATGCTCACAGATCGCGCCAGGTCGAATCACGATGTTCGACTTGGCCAGATCGAAATCGGCGGCGCCGACCATCATGCCCGTCACGTCTTTCGCGCCGTCGGGCACAATCCCCTGCTGCACCTTGGCGGGCACGCCGAGCGCGGTGATCGCGGCCGCCATCGAGGCGAAGCACTTGTCGCGAGTGGCGCTGCGGATGTCTTTGTTCCACATGTAGTAGATGGTGCCTTGCGGCCGCGTAAAGTCGGCCGCCGCCGATCGCTGCAGGTACGTGCGAATCTCTTTTTCCGTGTTGCCGCGGCCCTGGGTGACGCCGAGCATCGTGCTCAGCAAGTAGCGCTGCCCTTTCTCTGCGTCGGCAATTCTGTGGCCATCCGGGTCCCAGGTGTAGCGCGAGCGAAAAGCGCGCGTCGGCACGTTCGAGAGCGCCGCACATTGCCCGATATTCGGCTGAACCGGCCCAGGCACGTAGAAATTGACTCCCGGCTGAACGATGCCCGGGTGCTTCCCCAGCACGAACGATATCAAGTACGTGGCGCCCGTGAGCGACGCCACCGGATCGAACGGAATCTCGAACTTGTGATCGGGAAACAGATTCTGCAGCTCGACCTTCCACGGGAAATCGCTCGAGTAGACCACATAATCGATTTGCCGCGTGAGTTGGCGGTTATCCAGCGTGGCCAGGATCGGCTTCACGATTTGATCGTGAAAACCAATGCCGGAACACGCTTCGAGTCCCGACTTCCAGTCGATATAGAGCACATTCGAGGGTGGAATCTTGCGGAGCTCGATGTAGTAGTTCGCAATCGCCTTCGAAGAGTCGCTGTTGGCGTTGACGACCAGCAGCACGTTTTCCGGCCCGCCGCCGGCGTGCGCCAAGTTGGGCACTCCCATGCAGGCCAATAACGAGCACGCAAACCAGCAGACGAATGACCCGAGGATGCCGCGCCGCCGAGACAAATGTGAGGGATAACGGGTCAAGACGGCCTCGAATCGTGTGCCATGCCGGGTTCGGTTAAGTATCGCTTGTTTGTACGGTGAAACCGGATGGGGGGCAACTCGCGAGATCGCTCGATGCGACTGTGCGCTAGGCAGTCTGCCGCGGCACTTTATTCCTACGCCGCAGAGGCGGATAATGTTGTATTCCTCTTCGCACAAAACTGCCCGCGCGGCCGTATGACCCTGCTTTCTTCCGATGTCGCCGCCACGCCGCTCCCACCGGGAGAGCCTGAAACCGTATTCGCCGCCCGCGGACTGACGAAGGTCTACCACATGGGCGAGGTGGAAGTCGAAGCGCTCCGCGGTGTGGACCTCGAGCTCTATGCCGGCGAATTCGTCGTGCTGCTCGGGCCCTCGGGCAGCGGCAAGAGCACGTTGCTTAACATCCTCGGCGGCCTCGATGTGCCCACCAGCGGCACGTTGTTCTACCGCGGCCAGCAATTAACCGACTTCGACGACGCCGGTCTCACGCGGTACCGCCGTGAGCAAGTCGGGTTCGTTTTCCAGTTCTACAACCTCATCCCGAGTCTCACGGCTCGCGAGAACGTCGCCCTTGTTACCGACATCGCCACGAAGCCGATGAACCCCAGCGACGCTCTGCGGCTGGTGAACTTGACCGAGCGTCAGAATCATTTTCCGGCTCAGCTTTCGGGCGGCGAGCAGCAACGGGTGGCCATTGCCCGCGCCGTCGCCAAAAACCCGGCCGTGCTGCTCTGCGATGAACCGACCGGCGCCCTCGACGTGCACACTGGCATTCTCGTGCTCGAAGCCATTTCGCGAATCAATCGTGAACTGGGCACCACCACCGCGGTCATTACTCATAATGCGATCATTGCCGACATGGCCGACCGCGTGATTTCGATCTCCGACGGCAAAATCAGCCACGTGCATCGGAACTCGCAAAAGCGCGCGGCGAGCGAACTCACTTGGTAGGGGCCAGAGGCGAGAGGCCAGAGGTCAGGGCATGGATGCAACGGTGGAAAGGCCTTGGCACTGCGAACCGCAACGACTTCACAACTGCGTCGCCCTCAAAATTAGTATGAATTCCACTCCCTGACCCCTGACCTCCCGCCCCTAGCCCCTTCCCATGATCAGCGCTCTCGATCGCAAGCTGTTCCGCGACCTGTCGCAAATGAAGGGTCAGTCATTTGCGATCGCGATCGTCATCGCGGCCGGCGTGGCGACGTTCGTGAACTCGCGCACGATCATGCATTCGCTGGAGCTCACGCGGTCGACGTTCTACGAACGCTACCGTTTTGCCGACGTGTTTGCCAAAGTGAAACGAGCGCCAGATGCCGCCGCCGAGCGGCTCACCGAAATTCCCGGTGTGGCCCAGGTGGAAACTCGCATCGTCCAGTTGGTCACGCTCGACGTACCAGGGCTCGAAGAGCCGGCCGTGGGACAATTGATCTCGCTGCCGGTCACGCGGCCGCCGAGATTGAATCAGCTGTATTTGCGTCGTGGCCGGCAGCTCACCGTGGGGCGCGACGACGAAGTCCTCGCCAGCGAAGCGTTTCTCAAAGCGAACCATATCGAACTTGGCGGCTCAATCGCCGCGATCATCAACGGCCGGCGCAAGGAACTGCGCGTCGTCGGTGTCGCTTTTTCGCCCGAATATGTGTTCCAAATCAAGCCGGGCGACATGCTGCCCGATCCGCGGCACTTCGCGATTCTGTGGATGGAACACGAAGCCCTCTCCACCGCCTACGACATGGAAGGCGGCTTCAACGATATCTCCATCAGCCTCACCCGCGGCACGCCGGTCGAAGACGTCATTCACCGCGTCGATAAAATCATGGAGCCCTACGGCTGCCTCGGCGCGTTCGCCCGCAAGGATCAACTCTCGAACTTGCTTTTGGAGAGCGACATTCAAGGATTGCGCTCCGCCGGCATGATCGCGCCGACAATTTTCTTGTGCGTGGCGGCGTTCTTGCTCAACGTGGTGCTCACGCGGCTCACGAGCCTGCAGCGCGAACAAATCGCCGCGCTCAAAGCATTCGGCTACACGAACCTGCAAATCGCCTGGCACTACATGAAATTCGTGCTGCTGATCACCGTGGCGGGCGGCTTCATCGGCACGCTCGGCGGCATGTGGCTCGCGCACGACTTCACGAAACTGTTCCTGCGCGTATATCAATACCCGGACCTCGTATTCGAGGTGAAGCCGAATGTCGTGGCGAATGCGATTCTAGTCGCTGGCGGCGCGGCGGCATTCGGCGCCTTCGGCGCGATTGCCCTCGCTGTGCGTCTGCCGCCCGCGGAAGCCATGCGTCCGGAGCCACCCGCCCATTATCATCCTACGATCTTGGAACGCATCGGCCTGGGTCGCTTCGTGCCGAATGTCGCCCGCATGGTGCTGCGGCAGCTCGAACGCCATCCGGTGAAGACCTCGTTTTCACTGCTCGCGATTTCGATGTCGGTGGCGATCGTGGTCGTCGGCAACTTCATGCGCAACTCGGTCGACGAAGTCATCCTCACTCAGTTTTATGACGTGCAGCGGTTCGATGTATCGCTCTCGACTGTGGAGCCCGTGTCGATCGATGCCGTGCACGACCTCGCGAGCTTGCCCGGCGTGCACCAATGCGAGCCGCGGCGGGTGGTCTCAGCGCGACTGCGTGTGGGCAGCCACTCCCGCCGCGTGGGCATCATGGGCTTGCCGGCGAATTCGTCGCTGATGCGGCTGAAAACCAAAACCGGGCATTTCGTGTCGCTGCCGCCCGCCGGCCTGGTCATTTCCAAGAAGCTGGGCGAAGTGCTCGGCGTGAAAGCGGGCGAAACGGTGCGTGTCGAAGCGCTCCAAGAAAAACGCCCCGTCGCCGATGTGCTCGTCGTCGAACTGCTGGACGACATCTCTGGCCTCAACGCCTTCATGAACATCGAAGCCCTCAACCGGCTGATGCGCGAGGGCCCCCAGATCAGCGGCGCGATGATTACGGCCGACCCCAAGTTTCTGCCCGCCATCTTTCATGAACTGAAAGAAACGCCGCACGTCGCTAGCGTTACGATTCGCCAGGCCTCGGTCGACAGTTTCCGCAACACCGTGGCGAAAAACATGCTTCACATGCGGATGATCAACCTCACGTTTGCCATCATCATTGCGCTCGGTGTCGTCTACAATGGAGCGCGGATTTCGCTCTCGGAACGCAGCCGTGAACTCGCGACGCTCCGCGTCATCGGCTTCACGCGCCGCGAAATTTCAACCATCCTCCTGGGCGAAATCGGCACCGTCACGCTGCTCGGCATTCCGTTCGGCCTCGTGATGGGCTACTGGTTTGCCTGGCTGCTCACGTTGTTTTTAGATCAAGAAGTGTTTCGGTTCCCGTTCGTCATCGCCAACTCGACCTACGGCCTCGCGGCCGCCACGGTCCTGGCAGCATCGATCGTGTCGGCGCTGCTTGTACGGCGGAAGCTCGATGACCTGGATCTAATCGCGGTGTTGAAGTCGCGCGAATAATTAACGAAAAGATTTCACCACGGACGCACAGAGTACACGGAGAAGAAGTCGCTACCGCTAATTGACGCTAATCACAGCTGATGGCCGGCGAACATTTGCCTTCTTTGGATGCAACTGTTTTCCGATTTACATTCATTAGTGACCTATTAGCGAAGATGAGCGGTTAGGAGTTCTTCCTCCGTGCACTCTGTGCCTCCGTGGTGAATAAAAAGATATGCGGAACATCGGCAGCAAACTGTTCGTCCTCGCCATCGTGGTGGCGATCGTCGCTGGCCTCGCGTACGCGTTCATCCCGCGGCCGCTGGAGGTCGACATCGTCCGCGTCGATCGTGGAACGATTCGCGTCACCGTCGACGAGGACGGCAAGACGCGCATCCGCGAGAAATACGTGGTTTCCGCCCCGCTGAACGGCCGCATTCTCCGCATCAGCCTCGATCCCGGCGACGAGGTCATTGCCGGCAAGACGCTGCTGACGATGCTCGAGCCCCGCGATCCCGAGTTGCTGGATGCCCGCACCATTGCCCAGTCTGAGGCCCGCGTGAAGGCGGCGGAAGCTTCGCTTGAACGCATGAAGCCGCAGCTGGAGAAGGCCCGCCAAAACCAAGCGTATTTTGAGGCCGAGGTCGTGCGCTACCGCAAAGCCTTTGAAGGCAAGGGAGTGTCGAAGTCGGACCTCGACAACGCCGAGATGCAATACCACGTCGCCAGCGAAGAGCTGCGCTCGCTTCGACTCTCGGAGCAAATCGCTCAGTTCGAACTCGAACAAGCCCGGGCCGCGCTCATGCACACGCGCCCGCGGCCAGATGACGCCGGGCTGGCTTCGCGCACGCGGCCTGTCGCGATGGCAAACGCCGAAACGCCGGCGACATTTGATGGCGGGACACCCGCGCCTCACAAGCCGTCGGCCGACAGTTCCAACAACGGCTGGGACTTCCCAATCTTCTCTCCCATCACCGGCCGCGTGCTCCGCGTGTTCCAGGAAAGTTCTGCGGTCGTGATGCCGGGCACATCGCTCGTCGAATTGGGCGACCCTGCCGACTTGGAAGTCGAGGTCGACGTCCTCTCGCGTGATGCCGTGAAGATCCACCCCGGCGACGAAGTGCTGCTCGAACACTGGGGTCAAACCGCGCCGCTGCACGGTCGCGTGCGCGTGGTCGAGCCCTCGGGCTTCACGAAAATCTCCACGCTCGGCGTCGAAGAGCAGCGGGTGTGGGTCATTGTCGACCTGGTGGAATCGCCCGAGCGCCGGCCGACGCTCGGCGACGGCTACCGCGTGGAAGCCCGCATCGTGATCGACGAAGCGAAGAATGCCCTTCGCGTGCCGACGAGCTCTCTCTTCCGAGTAGGCGAAGAACCGGCTGTGTTCCGCGTCGAAAATGGCGCCGCCCGGCAACACAAAGTGAAGGTCGGCCGACAGAACGGGCTCGAAGCTGAGATCACCGAAGGCCTCGCCGAAGGCGATTTGATCGTGCTGCATCCCAGCGACCAGATTGAAGATGGCGTAAGGCTGCGCCCACGCGGCGCCATCGTTACGCAGCCCGACTCTAACGGTTCTGCCGATCGTACCGCCACTGCGAGCGCCGGCAACCGGCAGTAGCCGCTCGCTTATCATCCCTCCAGTTTGCGCGACGTGACCTAAGCTTTCGTAAGGTCACGTCCGGCCCATCGCCGTGCTGCGCGATTTGCGACGCGGCCGATTCGCGGTCGCGCCGGTCAAGCGCGGCTGCTGGCACTGTAGAGGATCCTTCTGATGAACCATCCCCGACGAACCAAGCATTTCATCGATCCGAGCGTTCAAGGTTCGCTCGCCCGGCGGATCATGCTCCACTGGGTCGGCTTCTTGTCGGTGGCGTTCGTGGTCTCGTTTATCCTGCAAGTCCTGACCGATCCGTTCCGACCGCTCTCGGCTCACTTGCAGGATTTGTGGTGGACCCACGGGCCGTTCCTGCTCGTGATGGTCTTCTTGCTGCCGGCCTATATTGTCGACACGATCAAACTCAGCAACCGCTTCGCCGGCCCGATCTTCAGCCTGCGGCGGGCGATGCGGGAGATCGCCGCCGGCAAACCGGCCCGCCGCCTAGCCTTCCGCAAGCGCGACTTCTGGCGCGACCTCGCCGACGACTACAACGCGATGCTCGTGCGGCTCGGAACGCTCGAAGAACAGAAGAAAACGACGGCGACGACGCCCGCCGAGAACCACGAGCCCGTGACCACCGCTTAATCGATATTGAGTGCAGCGGTCGGCGCTTGCTCAGCGCAAGTTTACGAACGAATCATCGACCACGATTGGATCCCCACGATGACCACCATTCCCAATACCATCGGCAACGCGAGCATGCGGGCACGACGCCGCGCGGCTCGTCGGGGCGTGCGCGGAGTCGCCGCTGCCGAGCTGGCCGTGTGCTTGCCCGTGGTCGTGCTGCTCGTGATCGCCACGATTGAGGCTTGCTCGGCGTTGTTCTTGAAGCAATCGCTCACGGTGGCCGCTTACGAAGGCGTCCGCGCGGCGATCGAAGAAGGCGCCACGACGGCGACCATTCAAGCCTCCTGCAATCAAATCCTCGCCGATCGCAAGATCAAGAACGCGAAGATCACGATCACGCCGGCGAACTTCACCGCGCTGAATCCGGGCGAATTCGTCGACGTGACGGTCAGCGCGCCGTGCGTCTCGAACACGCTTGTGCCGGCGGCATTCTATCGAGGCCGCACGCTGTCGGCGAAGGCTTCGATGATGATCGAGAATTAGTTCGCCACACTCCCAATGCTTCATTGACCCCGGCATCGAAGTCTTCACGCTCTGGAACCACACACGATGAACCGATTGGCTTATCGAAAGAATCGTTGCGGTGCAATGCTCGTGTTGGTGGCGATTTGCTTGCCCCTGTGCATCATCATGGCGGCATTTGCAATCGACGTCGCCTGGATGCAACTGGTGCGCACCGAGCTGCGTAGCTCGACTGACTCCGCCGCCCGTGCCGCCGCCAAGCAGCTCAGCCTCGCCCAAAGCACAGTGACCGCCACCCAGTTCGCTAAAACCGCGGCGAAGCGAAACCTCGTGGCTGGCGACCCGATGCTGCTGGAGGACAAAGACATCGTCTTCGGCAGCGGGACGCAAGCCAGTGAGACCTCGCGGTTCAAGTTCACGCCAGGAAGCAAGAAGCCCAACGCCGTTCAAGTCACTGGCCGCCGCACCAAGGGCTCACTGACAGGCCCGGTCGACTTGCTCTTTGCCGGCGCGCTCGGTGTGCGACAGTTCCAACCTGTCGAGACCGCCGTCTCGACGCAGCTTGATCGCGATATTTGCCTCGTCGTCGACCGCTCCGGGTCGATGATGTGGACGCTCACCAGCTCGAGCTTGCCCTCGGGCGCGCCAGACTGCGGCCCACCGGACCCAACGCGGAGCCGGTGGGGCGCCCTGCACACTGCCGTGAACGCATTCCTCGATGAGCTGGATAAGACAAACCAAGACGAACACGTCGGACTGTGCAGCTATTCGAGCAGCACGAAAGAGTGCGGTTACAAGTACAACCAGTCGGACATCAATTCCGACCTGGTCAGTGATTATGCGACGATCCGGTCCGTGATGAATGCCTTGAGTAGCAAACCCGTCAAAGGGAGCACTTGCATTTCGGCTGGGATCGACGAAGGCATCAAGGTGCTCACGGGCAAAAAGACGCGGCCCTACGCCGTGAAGACCATGATTGTGCTGACCGACGGCATTCACAACCTCGGCAAGGAGCCGATTCTCTCGGCCAAGGAAGCAGCCAAGAAGGATATCGTGATCCACACGATTACGTTCAGCAGCGAGGCCGACATTAAGCGGATGGAGGACGTTGCCGCGGCCACCGGCGGAAGGCACTTTCACGCCCCCACGGCTGCGGACCTGACTCGCATTTTCAAAGAGATCGCTTCCACGCTGCCTGTGTTGATCACAGACTAGTGGGGTTTGCTTCGGAAGGAATGGCAGGAACTCGCAGGTGATACTTTGAGTAAACCAATCTACCAACGACGTGGCGGCAAAGCCGGGCGGCGGGGCGCGACCGCGGTCGAGTTCGCGATCACCGCGCCGGTGTTTTTCCTGTTCCTGCTGGCGTCGTTCGAGTTCGGCTGGATGAACGTCATGCGCCACACGGCCGACAACGCCGCCTATGAAGCGGCGCGGACGGCGATGGTGCCGGGCGGCACGGCAGCCGAGGCGACCGCCAAGGCGAACGGCATTCTACAGATCGTGGGGGCTCGCAACGCCAAGGTCACGATCACGCCCTCGGTGGTTATGCCCGACACGAAAGAGCTCACCGTGGCGGTCGATATTCCGATGGACCGCAATGGCCTCGTGATTCCGAAGTTCACGAAGACGAAGACACTTCACAGCGAATCGACGCTACGCACCGAGCGGGCCGAGTAGGCCGGCGAGCGACGAGCAGCAGCCCACAACCAGCCGCAATCAGCAGCAGCAAACTCTGCGGCTCGGGCACGTTGGCAGCATTGACCCCAGCACCTGCACCGGAGTTAAAGCCGAAGTGGTTGCGCCAGTCCTGATATTGCTGCGGCGTGCCTCCCATATTGCGCCACATAACGTAGTCCGCTGCGTTCACATTGCCGTCATTGTTAAAATCTCCGGGCGTGCCGATGCCGGTGACACTTAACACGACGCTGTTCGAGTTGTACGCCACGTTCCAAGCGAATCCAGCGGGCAGCAGTAAATTGCTGAATGTTCCGCCAATGTCGTCGGTGGTCGTGAGCAATGTAAATGCGTTGCCGACTGAGGGGACAAAACCGTTAACCAGCGTCACGGCCAGCGTGCCATCGAGCGTGGCGCTGCCAGTGACATTGATCGCGTCGTAAAGGCCGGCGGCGCTGCCGCCAAGCTCAAATGCTACCGTGGCGATCGGGCCCTCAGCGAACCGCCCGATAATACCCAGCGTACCCACGCCGTTACCAGGCGTAACCGTGCCGCCACGATTCTCGACCTGGCCGGGAATCGGCCCGCTGCCGGTCAGGATTGTTCCCGTTCCGCTCAGCGTGCCGCCAAGCATTTCGACGTACTGCGTATCGAGAGTGCCTCCCTGCAAATTCACCGCGCCGTTCGCTTCGATGTTGGTGCCCGAGAATGTTTGCAGCGTGCCGCCGTTTTGCACCTGCACCGTCATGGTATGCCCGGCAGCGCCCGAAACATTGAGTTCCCACACCGTCGCATTGGCATTGACGACGGCCGTTTGATTCGCACCTGCGACATGTCGTACGTTAGCAATGCCGAGCACGGTCGGCGCCGTTCCGCCACTCCAATTGCTGCCGGTGCCGAAGCTTTCGCTGGCGGCAGTAGATGTCCAATTCTTATCGATCGTTACGGGGTCGCTGACGTACAAGCTACCGCCATTTCCTGACGTCTTCGGATCGAACACCAGATTGCGGCCGGCAAACGCGTTCATCCCCACGATACCCGGCACCGTGTTGCCCGGATCACCGGGATTCGTGACGTCGAGAATAATAACGGGCACGTTGTGCAGCACGACGTTATTCGCCGCGTGATTCGACTCCGTTTCGGCGGAGATCGTAAAGTCATCGACGAAGAAACCTGGCACACCGAACGCGGTGCCGCCGGAACCGACGACGGCGACCGTGAAGTCGGGCACGCCTTGGTAACCGAGTTGATTCGCGGTAAAGGACGACACCACAGTCACGTCGGCGCCCGTATCGAACAGAAACTGCGAATTCCCCAACTGCTGATTATTTTCTTTGGCCGTCACATTGAGGAACGCGCCGCCGGTGGTGGCCTGCAGAAGTGTGGGGTAAGTCGGATCCGCCCAAGGATGGTCGATATCGAAATTCTCGATGTTGGGGAAATACGTGGGTGGTGCGTTCGCACCGAAGCTAGAGCTCGGCGTAAGCGACATGAAAGCACGACGGGCGATTCCCTGACCACCACTTCCGAGCGGAAGGAAATCGATCGAAGGCGAACGAACGGTGCGACCACCGGTCGTGAAGATCTGCGGCTGGTCGTTGTGAATAACCGTTGTGTAACGACTTGCGTATGTGAGACCGATGACATTTGGCAAATCGGATGATGCCGGGATCGTAATCATCGAGGTGTTCGTCTGGCCTTTCATTCCGCTCAGGCTCATCGAGAACGGCGCCGTGCCGTTGCGGTTCTGCAAACCTCCGGCATACAGACCGAGTGGTTCGAGCACCGTTGCAGTCAACGTGCCCGTCGCCCCGCCGAAATCGATCGACTGCGTGCCGGCAAAACCATCGGAGTTACCGGAATAAGGGCCATCGATGTTGAAGTCGTTGTAGGCTTGAGCGGTCAACAGCGAAAAACCGGCGCCGGAGTCTAACAGAGCCAAGTCATAGAACGGCGAGCCGTTGCCGAGCATCTTGGCGGCGGTCGGCGTCGACGTGTTGTCGTACGTATTAAACGTGAGGTTTTGGCTGTCGTACTCGTTGGAGAGGCCCATTCCTACGAGCGGATAGAAGCCGCCGACCGGAACGCCAGTGGCGAATGCCGCTTGCGCGGCCAGCAGCGCGCAGAGGAATGCAGAGAGTGTCCCCGAGAATTGCCGCCCGCGTCTGTTCATAGCCTCTTCCTCAACCTTAAGAGTAGGTAGCGGCGAAATAGCGGTCAAGAAATTGGGAGGTTTGCGGGGGCAGGTTTATTGTTGAGCAAGGGAGTTTCTACGCCCGTTTGAAATCAAGGAAGAGAGGGAGAGTGGGAGAGGGCGAGATTTGATGGAGGGTGAAGTCGGCATTTGTCGTTTCTCCCACTCTCCTTGTCTCCCCCTCTCCCGCTCTCCTTGTCTCCCCCTCTCCCACTCTCCTTGTCTCCCCCTCTCCCGCTCTTTGTTTGTCGTTCCGACCCGAGACGAGTCGGCCATTTAAAGCCGGATCCGGGACGGGCGTCAAACGCCCACGGCAGGGCGGCCGATGCTGTGGTACGTGAAGCCCAGGCGTTCCATGGCCCAGGGTTCGTACAGGTTGCGGCCGTCGAAAATGACGGGTTTGTTCATCCGCTGGTAGATCGCCTTGAACTCGGGCCGCTGGTAGTCGCCCCACTCGGTCATGATCGCCAGGGCGTCGGCGCCTTCGATCGCCTTCATCGGCTTCTGGCAGTAAGTGAGCTTCTCGCCGTATGTGCGGCGAACGTTCTCCATTGCTTCGGGGTCGTGCACGCGCACCGCGGCGCCTTGCTCCAGCAGCCAATCGACGAGCACCAGGGCCGGCGCTTCGCGGATGTCGTCGGTGCGCGGTTTGAACGCGAGGCCCCAGACGGCGATCGTTTTGCCTTGGAGGTTGCCGTCGAAGTGCGTCTGGATTTTTTCGATGACGATTTGCTTTTGGCGTTCGTTCACGGCGTCGACGGTGCGCATCATGCGCGGTTCGATGCCATGGTCCTCGGCCATGCGCACGAGGGCCCGCACGTCTTTGGGGAAGCAGCTGCCGCCGTAGCCGACGCCGGGGAAGAGGAAGGCGAAGCCGATGCGGCTATCGTGGCCGATGCCGCGGCGGACGTCGTTGATATCGGCGCCCATCAGCTCGCAGAGGTTCGCCATCTCGTTGATGAAGCTGATTTTCGTCGAGAGCAGGGCGTTGGCAACATACTTCGTGAGCTCGGAGCTTTCGGGCGACATCGCGAGGAACGGCTTCTCGGTGCGCAGGAAGGGCTTGTAGAGCTCGTGCAGCACTTCGCCCACTTCTTCGCGGCGGACGCCAACGACGACGCGGTCGGGCTTGATGAAGTCCTCGATCGCCGAGCCTTCTTTGAGGAACTCGGGATTGCTGGCGACGTCGCAGTCGCGGCCCGTGTGTTCTTTGAGGCGGCGGAAAATTTTCGCACAGGTGCCGACCGGCACCGTGCTCTTGGTGACGACGATCGCCTCCGGGCGCAGGTGGGCGGCCATGGCATCGACGACCGACCAGAGGGCGGTCATGTCGGCGGAGCCGTCGTCGCCTTGCGGCGTGCCAACGGCGAGATACACGACTTCGGCTGTAGAGACAGCGGCGGCGAGGTCGGTCGTGAAGCAGAGGCGTTCGGCGGCCTGGTTCTCGCGGACCATTTCTTCGAGGCCGGGCTCGTAAATGGGAATGTCGCCGGCTTTGAGGCGTTCCACCTTGGCCTGGTCGATATCGACGCACGTAACGTCGTTGCCGCTGTCGGCAAAGCAAGTGCCTGTGACCAAGCCCACGTAACCAGTACCAATAACGGCGATTTTCATAGCGAAGCGGGGAGCGTACCCCGGAAATGTAAAAGCTCGATTTCGGGCGGCACGCCCTGAGGCTTTGAGAAGGGCGTGGTCGCGCTCGCGTACGTTGACCAGGCCCTTTCAGGACGTGCCACCCGAAATGAATGTAGGTGATGAATCGTTGAGGAATGAAACTCCATGATAGTTGGTTTCGACCGATCGTCGAACGGCGGTGCGGCGCGGCAAGCGTACTTTTGCAACGCGCGGGCAAGTGCATTTTTTATTGCAGAAGTCGGCGACTTTTGCGCTGGGGGGCATGGCGAATTTACTGCAAAACAAGTGATTTCCGGGGTACTGGTGGTGTCATAACTCGAGGACTTTTGAGAACGACGCGTGACTTTCGTGCACGATAATCGGCCAACTTATTCGAAACAGTGACTGCGCGGAACACGCCACGACAATCACGACAACCGCTACGACCCGCACACAAAGCTCACGTGCGACAGCCCGATCACTACGTGTTGATATAGCGGAAAGCGTGGCCCATTTTCAACAAGAAAATTCTGAGGTCGCTATGGAAGCTGGAGAGCGGACTTTAGCGCCGCGTCCACTTCCGCGAGCAGCGATCAGAAAGGCGGCCGATCGTTTTGAAGACATCCTGCTGCCGAATGGTTACAAGATTGCAGCATTTGACGACTGACGGCCCATGAAGGCGTGACGAAGCGCCGGCCGGTATATTCGGATCGACCAAAACTTGCGTCGGCTCGGCGGCATGTTGCGTGTTGCCGGAAATCATGGCAACGACTGTATTGGACAATCGCCGATTGTCGCGGTCGTTTTGAACCACAAGCGCGGGACGGTTCTTTCCCTGGCCTCCGCCGGCATAGGGGAATTGAACGATTACCACGTCACCGCGCGTCATTGATACGAATCCAAGAGTGGATCGTTCTTGTCGTCCGCGGCCATCATTAAATCAACCTGCGGGTAGTGATCCTGTGGATTTTCGCCCGGTGCAAGCGTGGCCGAGAGCAACCGGAACTGCTCCGCCGACAGCAGATAAAACACTTCGTTCGTGGCCGGATCAACGACCTCGACCGGCGTGCCGGCCGCGATAGCGTGCTTCAAGTTTGGATCAAGCGATGCGCGAGTCATGCCTTAAGTAAAGCGTGTGACGCAACCGAGTGGACAATACCACCATACCAACAAAAGTCGCTGAAGAAGCCACACGCCCGGTTCACTGCGCGGGCAATGCCTGTGGCGGTTTTGCTGGCGGTTGGGGGACGCGAATGGAAATGTCATCGGCACCAGTTGGTATGTTGGGTTGGGTGTCGGACGCGTGTGATTCGCCGTGGTTCAGCTCATTGCCTTCGAAGATGCTTTGCTGTTCGTTGCTGCCGCCGTCGTCGGTGCCGTTTTCGCCGAGTGAAAATAGGAGATATCCATCGGACGTGCGGGTGTAGCTATACGGCTTGCCGTGATAGGAATCGACCGGCAGCGTCGCGAGGATCTCGGGAACGAGGTGGGAGAGCTTTTCCGGATACCCGGCATGTTCGGCACGGTAGACGGCCAGCGCCGCGGCCAATCGTGTTAAGTCGCGCATGGTGTTCGCTCGATTGTCGGCGGCGATCATGGATTGCAGCGCCGGGGTCACAAAATTGACTGCGCTGGTCGCAACGAGTCGGCCGCGCTGCCGGCAGCTGATGACGCTGCTCATCAATCTGGAACCAGCCCAGGCGTCGGCTTGTGCTGTCTGGATATTGGCGAACACCGCGTTGACGGCGGCGGATCGCGCGACGGGGTCGGCGATTTGCAGCGCGGCGGTGAGTTGATCGAACCAGTAGTTCATTTCTGTGAGCACGATGTTCCAATCGACCGTGACGTGGTTGAGCAGGTTGCTGGATGCCGGGGAATCGTCGAGCATGGTGAAACCTCCGCCGCTGGTCGCGACTTCGAGGATCATACCGAGCGAGACAATCCGCTCGCCGTGGTCGACGCAATCGGCCATCGGAGGAAAAGGAGGGAGTGCTGTTAAATCGTGGAGGATTTGGCGGGCTTCGTCGGCCGACAGGTTGGGATTGCAGAGGAACGTAACTGTATCGTGGCAGGCGATGTCGCTCATGGCGATGGCGACCAGATATTCGACAAACGTCTGGCCGGCACAAAAACTAGCGAGGCGGTGAAGTGCCAGCAGGTCGTGCCAGGCTTCGAGCGGTCGTCCTTCACCCGCATGCCACATAGCGCGAACGGGGAGCGCGCGAGCGATCTCGCGGTAAACTTGAATGGCGTCGAGCGGCAAGCCGGCCCCTAAAGATGGCTCGCCGTGGAGAAGCGCAGGCCATGGCGAATAAAACTGGGGACGATTCGAGGCGGCGACCAGCAGATCGAGGGGTGCCTGGTTGTCGGCGACCCAGGCGGCTAGCGGCGGATATTGCTGGCTCGTCCACGGGGACATCGAGGCGCGGTCGATGACGTCGTCGATCAACTGGTTCAATTGATCAATTTGCGTTGAGTCGCCCGAGTATTGATAAGTGCCCGTAGCAATTTCTTGATCGTATCATTGTCAATCGTTTGGCCGGGCAGCGTGAGTTTTCTTTGTTCGCTGAGCCAAGCCGCTACCCGCTGGCACGTTTGGGCGCTGTAGGGCGGCTCAAGCGGCTGATCGTTACTGAGATCGCCGGTGATGCCGAGTTCGGCGGCGAAGGCGGCGCGGTCTTTGGCGTCGATGCGGTCGAGGCCCAGGGCGCGCCACATGAGCGGCGCGGCGTTGTCTTCGGGGATGATCCCGTTGCGAGCAGATTCAAGCAGGTATTGCCCGTAGTTGGGCATGCCGTCGGCGCGGAGTGGACTGGTGATGTAGGTGGTTTGCTTGGAGACGATGATCTTGGGGTTGGGGCCGAAGAGTTGGTAGAGGAAGAGGCCGAAGAGGAGCAGAACGACGGCGCCGATCCACCAAAAGATGCTGGGTTTTTTCCGCGGTGGAGTAACGGCATCGCTGGTCATAACGAATTACAGGACGCCCCACATCTTGCACTGGCGAATGACGCGATCGCGAATGCGGTGGACCTCATCGGCCGGCATTTCGGGAAAAGTGGCCTCGATCGATCGTACGACGTAATCGCGGCCTTGCTCGAAGAGGCGGAAGCCTTCTCAGATGCGCTCGTCAGGGGTCATCCGGCGAACGCGTTCGACTTCTCTCCAGAAGTTCCCGTCCATGCGCGGGATTATAGCACGAGGCGGTGGGCGAAGCATGGCATCGCAGTCGTTGCGCGGCGACATGATGCGGATTTGGCATCGTGGATGCAAATCCAGCCCTTAGCCAGCTATGTCGTTGAGAAGCATCGCGCGGTATCCGGCCTGCACGAAGTGACCGTCCGTTGTCAGGGCATCTGAAGATTCTGCTCTGCCATGACAAGGAACGAAAGGCAATCGGTGAGGCTCCAATCCTTATCGGCGCGC
Source organism: Pirellulales bacterium (assembly GCA_046349975.1). Lineage (GTDB taxonomy): Bacteria > Planctomycetota > Planctomycetia > Pirellulales > Lacipirellulaceae > JABDGM01. The sequence goes on along the minus strand of JAXMBH010000008.1, from coordinate 51,623 downwards.
TCGCGAAATAGCTTCATCGCGTTGGCAAGATGAACGCCAGCAGCTTCGACCAAGTGGCAACGATCATTGCCGCCATGAAATTCATCCCAAACTGCAATCGCAAAGGGGCGGTACGCAGGAGCGGAAAACGCCGCTGCAATTTCCAGTAAGACGGCATCGGTCGTCCACAACTCGCTGGCAACGATGACCACCTCAGCAAGCTGTTTGGCAGCGTTGTGATATTCATCGCGCCGATTAAATCGCGCGATCACATAACCCGTGTCGAGAAATAGCCGATCAGTCGGCGCGGTCGCTGGATTTCTTTGGCGCGCCATAAAGATAGTGATCGTGTTCGGCTGCCCAATCAGACGGCCCGTCAATCAGACCGCATCGTTTCTCCAACCGGTCAAAGATATCCAGTGGCCCATCAGCACGGCCGACTGCTGACGACGATTCAGCGACAATCACGCACAGCGGCACATTCTCCGGCAACGAGATCGGCTCGTCGGGGCAAATATGCTGACCGTCGAAGTGGGCGCTAAATTGGATCATCGATGAATACTACGGCACCGATTGCTACGACTACACCACAAGTTTACTTCGGGAAGTGGCCAAAGTCGAGTGTTTCGGCCAGTACGCTCACATTCATGCTTCAGACACTGGCGATTGTGTTTCGTCGTCTTCGTCCTGTTCCTCTTTGGGTACGCGCACGATCGCGGCGAGGGTGTCGCCTTCGTCGAGGGCCATGATGCGGACGCCTTGGGTGTTGCGGCCGATGGCGTTGAAGTCGCTGACCTTCACGCGTTGGATCTTGCCGCGGGCCGTCATCATCATGAGCTCGTCATCGTCTTTGACCGGGACGATGCCGATGACGGGGCCGTTGCGTTCGGTGGTTTTGATGTCGCGGAGGCCTTTGCCGCCGCGGCGTTGGGTGCGGTAGCGGAAGGAGGAAGAGGATTCGCCTTCGGCTTCATCGTCTTCCGAACCCCCGGCGGACCCGGGGGCTGCCTGGCCCTCGTCAGCGACGTCGCCCTCGGGGAGATCGGCGTTGGGGCCGAAGGGAGTGCGTTTGCCGTAGCCGTTGAGGCAGGCGGTAAGGAGCGTGGCGTCGGGGTCGGCGACGACCATGCCGACGAGCGTGTCGTCTTTGCCGAGCGACACACCTTTCACGCCGCTGGTGTTGCGGCCCATGGGGCGGGCGTCGGCTTCGTTGAAGCGGATCGCCATGCCGTGGGCGGTCGAGAGGACGATCTCGTCGCCGGTTTTGGTGATCACGCAGTCGATGAGCTCGTCGCCCTCTTTGAGCTTAATGGCGATGATGCCGCTCTTGAGCGGCCGGCTGTAGGCTTTGAGCTCGGTCTTTTTCACCAGTCCGTTGCGGGTGGCCATCATGAGGTAGTGATCGGGCTGGTCGAAGTCGCGCACCGCGCGGCAGTCGGCGATTTTCTCGTCCTCGGCCAGGTTGAGCAGGTTCACGACCGCGCGGCCTTTGCTTTCGCGCGAGAGCTGCGGCAGGTTGTAGACCTTTTGCCAGTAGACTTTGCCCTTGGTGGTGAAGAAGAGCAGGTAGTCGTGCGTGCTGGTGACGAACAGGTGTTCGACGGGATCTTCTTCGTCGACCGTGGCGCCTTTGATGCCCTTGCCGCCGCGGCGCTGGGCGCGATAGACGCTGGCCGGCGTGCGCTTGATGTAGCCGTTGTGCGAGATCGAAACGACCATCGTTTCTTCTTCGATGAGGTCTTCGACGTCGACCTCGCCGATCTCTTCGCCGCTGAGCTCGGTGCGGCGCTTGTCGGCATGCTTGCGGGCGAGGTCTTCGCAATCCTCGCGGATCATGGCGTAAATCTTCTTATCGTCGCCAAGGATGGCCAGGTATTCTTCGATCTGATCGAGCAGCTTGCTGTGCTCGTCGACGAGCTTTTCCTGCTCCAGATTGACGAGCTGGCCGAGCGTCATTTTGAGGATGGCATCGGCCTGCACGGGCGTGAGCGAGTACTCGAGCGCGACGCCGCGTTCTTGTTGGTATTGCTTGAAGCCGACTTCGCCCAGCGCGCGTTCGAGCATGGCCGACGGCGTTTTGATGGCGATGAGCCGCTCCTTGGCTTCGATCTGCGTTTTCGAGGCGCGGATGACGCGGATCACTTCGTCGATGTTCGCGTGGGCGAGCAACAGGCCCTGCACGGTGTGCTTGCGGCGGCGGGCGCGGGCCAGCAGAAACTGCGTGCGGCGGCGGATCACCGTGAAACGGTGGCGGATGAACTCCTGCAGCATCTCCTTGAGCGAGAGCGTGCGCGGTTTGCCATCCACGAGTGCGAGCAAGATAATCGAGAATGAATCTTGCAGCGGCGTGAATTTGTAGAGCTGGTTGAGGACGATATCCGGGTCGGCATCTTTCTTGAGATCGATGACGATGCGAACCGGCTCTTTGAGGTCGCTTTCATCGCGCACGCCGGAGATGCCGGAAATGCGACCTTCGTTCGCGACATCGGAAATCTTCTTGATGACGGGGTCGCGCGTTTGCTGATAGGGAATGTCGTTGACGATGATGCGGTAGCGGTCGCCCTTGCGCTGTTCGATGGTGGTTTTCGAGCGGACGACGATGGTGCTGCGGCCCGTTTCGTAACCCTTCCAGATCGCAGCTTTACCGCAGATGATGCCGCCGGTCGGGAAGTCGGGGCCGGGGATATGCTGCATGAGTTCCTGCACGGTGATGTGCGGGTCGTCGATGAGCGCAACGAGGCCGCGGCAGACTTCGCCGAGGTTGTGCGGCGGGATCGAAGTGGCCATGCCCACGGCGATGCCGCCGGCGCCATTGACGAGCAAGTTCGGAAATTTCGACGGCAGCACGACCGGTTCGGTGTGGCGTTCATCGTAGGTGGGGACGAAGTCGACCGTGTCGAGCTTGATGTCTTCGAGCATCATCGCCGAGAACGGCGAGAGGCGGGCTTCGGTGTACCGCATGGCGGCCGCGGGCAGGCCGGCGATCGAGCCGAAGTTGCCTTGCTTATCGATGAGGAGGCATCGCATGTTCCACTCTTGGGCCATGCGGACGAGCGTGGGGTAAATGACGGCTTCGCCGTGCGGATGGTAGTTGCCGCTGGTGTCGCCGGAGATCTTCGCGCACTTTACGCGGCCGGCGCCGGGCGTGAGGTTGAGGTCGTTCATCGCCACGAGAATGCGGCGCTGCGAGGGCTTGAGGCCGTCGCGCACGTCGGGCAGCGCGCGACTCACGATGACGCTCATCGCGTACGTGAGATAGCTGTCGCGCAGCTCGTCTTCGATCGGCAGATCGATCAGCCGGGCGGCGATGGCTTGGGCTTGAAGATCTTCGGGCGGAGTGGGATCGGTGGGACCGGTGGACACAGGCAATGCCTTTCAGCGGGCTGCCGTATTTATTGGCAGACAACAACAGCTCTCGCGGAGGCGCTGAAGTCGCGGAGAAAGATTCACCACTACGACACGACGGACACTACGAAGAAAAATCAAAAGAACTGTGTACTAGACTCTGGCGGGTACGCCGCTTCAGTTGTTGATATTTCTGCGTCGTGCTCGTTGTGTCGTTGTGGTTAATGCTCTCTCTGCGACCTCCTCGCCTCTGCGAGAATTTTGCTCGCAAACAGCGGACAATTCAAGCAATTTTCGCAACTTGAAATATACCGTTTTTTGGTCTCGCTCTCAACCGGCGGGAGGCTCGTGGCGGGTGCTGGCGCGAAGGGATAGAATGGCGTGATGCGAGGCCATTCCACGGGGGCGAGGACGCCCGGGCTCGTTCCGGATTCGTGCTTTTGGGACGAGCGAAGCCTAGTGCGCGCCGCGCGTCCTTACGTTGTTTTGAGTTTTGTCGAGCGGTATGATAGAGGTATGCAACTCATTCGAATTCGCTTTGCCGATCGAGAATCAAAACATCGCGCGCTGGGGTTCCTGGCGGGGCGTTTTTCGTTCACAAGTTATTCGACTGGCGAAATGTTAGTTGTGGAACCTGCGCTGGCAGCGTTGGCTGTCGAAGGGATTTCGTTTACTGCTGAAGGGCCGGCAACTTATGCAGAAGCCATTCCGTCGTTTCGAGCTGCTGCTGCCGAGCAGGTTCAATAGCGGCGAGCCAATTCCGGCGGATCTCTTTGCAGAGACTCTTCTCGAATTGGAAGAACGATTCGGCGCGGTCTCGTCGGAAACTCAGCTCATTGAAGGGCGATGGCGATATCAAGGCGAAGTGTATCGCGATGAGCTAGTGCGGATCTTCTGCGACACGCCTGACACAGCCGAGAATCGAGCGTTCTTTGTCGCACTCAAGCAGCGATTGAAGTCGCGATTTGAGCAACTTGATATCTGGATGACTACGTACTTGGTAGAAGTCATTTAGTGATGAATGACACAATCTGAAGGGACTCGCCGTGACCACGCCGCCGTTTGCTCATCTGCATTGCCATAGTCATTACAGTCTTTTGGATGGCGCGAGCCCGATCAGCGAGCTCGTGTCGCGCGCCAAAGAGCTGGGAATGAACGCGCTGGCGATCACGGACCACGGCAATTTGTATGGAGCATTGGAGTTTTACACCACGTGCCGCACTGCGGGCATCAATCCGCTCGTGGGGTATGAGGCGTATGTTGCTCCTGGCAGCCGGTTTGAGAAGGGGGCGGGGGCCTATGGCGACACGAGCTATCACCTCACGCTGCTGGCTGCGAATCGCACGGGTTTTCAGAACCTGGTGAAGCTCTCCAGCAAGGCGTTCTTGGAGGGGTTCTACCATAAGCCACGGATCGATCGCGAGTTGCTCGCGGAATTCAATGAGGGCCTTATTTGCTTGAGCGGGTGCGTGTCGGGCGAGTTGAGCCGGTCGTTGTTGTCGGGGAACACGGCAGATGAGGCGCTCGCCCGCGGCGAAGAGCATGCGGCGTGGTTTCATCGCACGTTCGGCGAGCGGTACTTCGTCGAAATTCAGAACAACGGGCTCGATATCCAGCGGCAGGCATTGGAGTTGTCGGTCGCGCTCGCGAAGCGAATGGGCTTGCCGCTCGTGGCGACGAGTGACGCTCATTACGTGCGGCAAGAGGATGCCGTTGCGCAAGACGTGCTCCTGTGCATCAATACGGGCAAGTTCCGCACCGATACGAACCGCATGCGGATGGAGGGCGACCAGTTCTTCTTGCGCAGTCCGCAGGAAATGTACGCGGCGTTTCCTGGCTTGGAAGATGCCGTTGCTCGCAGCCAGCGGATTGCGGACAGCGTCGATCTGCAGCTGGAACTCGGCAAGCGGCACTTTCCAACGTTCGCGCCGCCGGCGGAAATCACCTCGCCGGCCTACCTGCGGCAGTTGTGCGAGCGCGGGCTGCGGGAACGGTACGCCGATGACCCGCGACGCTGGCAAAATGGCGACCCCAGCACGAACGAGCTCAGCGATGAAGTGCGCCAGCGGCTGGAGCGCGAGTTGTATGTGATCGAGAAGCTCGGCTTCTGCGATTACTTCCTCATCGTGTGGGACTTCGTGCGGTACGCGGTCGAGAACAAGATTCCGTGCACAGCCCGCGGGTCGGGCGTCGGCTCGCTGGTGTGCTACGCGCTCAAGATCAGCCATGTGTGCCCGCTGCAGTATGGACTGCTGTTCGAGCGATTCCTGGATGAAAACCGCCGCGAGGCGCCGGATATCGACGTCGACTTCTGCAAGGATCGCCGGGCCGATGTCATTCAATATGTGAAGGATAAGTACGGCGAGGCGAACGTCGCGCAGATCGGCACGTTCGGCACGCTGGCGGCGCGGGCCGCGATTCGCGACGTCGGCCGCACGCTTGGCATTCCGCTGTTTCGCGTCGACCAGGTCGTGGCGATGGTGCCCGAGCAGCTGGGTATCGAGCTGAAAGAGGCGCTCGACCAGAGCGAAGAGCTGCGAAAGGCGTACGACTCCGATGGCGAGATTCACGAGCTCATTGACCTCGCGATGAAGGTCGAAGGCCTCGCGCGGAATGTGGGCACGCACGCGGCGGCGGTGGTGATTGCTGAAAAGCCGGTCGATCAGTACGTGCCGCTGCAGTACGTGAAGGGCAAGACGGAAGTCATCACGCAATGGGCGATGGGCGACGTCGAGAAGGCGGGCCTCTTGAAGATGGACTTTCTCGGCCTGCGCAACCTGACGATCCTCGCGAAGGCGATCGCGCTGGTCGAGCAATCGCGCGGCGAGCACATCGACCCGCACAAGTTCCCGCTGGGCGACCCGCAGGCGTTCGGCGTGTTCTGCCGCGGCGAAACGAAGGGCATCTTCCAGTTTGAAAGCGGCGGCATTCGCGACTTGCTGCAGCGGATGAAGCCCGACCACTTCCGCGACATCATCGCCACAAACGCGCTGTATCGCCCGGGTCCGCTCGAAGGCGGGTTGGTGGATGATTACATCGAAGTGAAGCATGGCCGCAAGGAGCCGAACTATCCGCACCCGGTGATGGAACAGGTGCTCGCCGAAACCAACGGCGTGATGGTGTTCCAAGAGCAGGTCATGCGCATCATCAACCTGCTGGGCGGCATTCCGCTGGCCGACGCGTACAGCTGCATCAAGGCGATCTCGAAGAAGAAGCTGGAGATGATCGCCAAGTTCCGCCAGGCGTTCATCGACGGCGCCGGCAAGCAGGGTCTCGAAAAGCGGAAGGCGGAAGAACTCTTCGGCCAGATCGAGAAGTTCGCCGGCTACGGCTTTAACAAGTCGCACAGCACGGCGTACGCGCTCATTGCGTATCAAACGGCGTACTTGAAAGCGCATTACCCGGTCGAGTTCATGGCCGCGCTGCTCTCGGGCGATATTCCGGGCCGCAACTTCAAGAGCAAAGACCCGCTGGTCGAGCACTTGGAAGATTGCGAGCGGATGCACGTGACCGTCGTGCCGCCAAACATCAATCGCTCGGGCATCGACTTCACCGTCGAAGGACAGGAAATACTTTTCGGCCTGAGCGCGATCAAAGGCTGCGGCAGCGGCGCGGCCGAAGCGATCTGCAATGCCCGCCGGCTCGATGGACCGTTCAAGAGCTTGTTCGATTTCTGCGAGCGTGTTGATCCGCAATCGTGCGGCCGGGCGACGATCGAAACGCTCATCAAATCTGGCGCGTTCGATGTCTTCGGCGCGAAGCGGGCGCAGCTGATGGCAGCCATCGATCGGGCGATGCAAAGCGGCGCGGCGGTGCTCGCCGATCGCAAGAGCGGCCAACGCGGTCTGTTCGGCGATGAGGAAGACACGTCGGCCGCGGTCAGCCAGTCGCTCCCCAACTGCCCAGAGTACGAGGAAAAAGAAAAGCTGGCGATGGAGAAGGAAGTGCTCGGCTTCTATCTCTCGAGCCACCCGCTCGCGCAGCATGAGGCCACGCTGCGCACGTTCTGCTCGCACATGAGCCCGCAGCTCACCGCGCTCGAGCACCGGTCGGAAGTGCTCATTGGCGGCATGCTGGCGGCGATCAAGTTTTCGCACACGAAGAATCCGCGGCCCGGCAGCACGCACACCAAGTACGCGATGTGGGACCTCGAAGACCTCGAAGGCATCGTGCGATGCATCATGTGGCCCGAGCAGTTCGCGGAGTTCGGCGAAATGGTGAAGCCGGACGCGATCCTCGCGATTCGCGGGGCCATCGACCGCCGGCCGGGCGCGGAAGAAATCAACCTGATTGTCAACGAGCTGATTCCGCTCGACGATCTTTCCGCGCGGTTTTCAAACGCCGTGATGATCCGCCTGCGCGAAGACGTGCATGGCCTCGACAAGCTCACGCCACTGCGCGAAATCGTGCGCGGCTACCCGGGCACGAAGCCGCTGCGCCTGCGGCTCGACTTGGCGGTCGGCGGCAGCGTGACGCTCGACTGCGCGAAGAGCGCCGTGGCGATCGATCCGGAGCTGCGCCGGCGAGTGGAAGACCTGTTGGGGCCGGGGAGTTTCCGCGTTATTGGCGCGGCGCCGAAATCATCGCCGCCGCCGCGTCAGAATGGGCACAATGGGCGGCGGGCAATGGCGCGAAGCTAATCTTTGGCTGCTACGTTGCGAATTTTCGCATCGCCTCCCCCCGACGTGCCAAACTGCTTGCTTTTCACGAAGTTTCAAAAGACGATAGGCAGTAGCGGTTGGCGAGGCATTATCTTCTGGCAACAGGTTTTGAGGGCAGCCACAATGCGTTCTAGCGGGCAGGTACTCTGTCTGTTTCTACTAGCGGTCGGCAGCTCGTATTCCACAGCGCGCGCCACCATTTCGTTCAGCGGCGATACGCAGGTCGGATCGAGTTTTAATGTCGGGTACACGGGCTACGGAACATTCCGAATCGACGGCGGCAGTGTATACACGACGCAATCCGGAAACGTCACGCTCGGATACCTATCGACCGGCGTTGGTATGGCCACTGTCACCGGTGCCGGCTCCCAATGGCAGTTTTCAAATTCGAGCGGCATCGCAGTGGGTGGAACTGGCATCGGGAGGCTGGAAGTTCTGAACGGCGGCGCGATTACGTTTACACAATCGTTTGGCGGAATAGATATTGTCGCCAATTCGTCTTCGTCGGCGCAAGGGACCGTAGTCGTGGATGGGGCGGGCTCGCTGATTGTGTCGAATTCGCTAGACGTCGGCCCCAATTCTTCTAATGCCGGAAGCGCTCTGCTGCGCATCTCCAACGGCGGCATGGTCAGCGCCGGTCAGCTCACCGTTTCACATAGCGGCCGCGTCGAGTTGGCAGACGGTACTCTGCGATCCTCGCAGTTCTACACCAACTATGGCGATATCAGTGGCTCCGGCGAGCTGGGAATTCTGTCAACGAGTTCTTTCACCAACAGCGGGCGGCTCGCCGCGTTGAACGGAACGCTGCGACTGACGGGGCAAACCGGTTCGCTGCTGAACAATGGCGTTATTTCGGTCGATGCAGCCAACCTTGAAATCAATCGCTACGTTACCAACATGCCGATCGGCAACAACGCTGCAGAAATCACGCTCAGGAACGGCTCACTGCATGTCGGAAATGGCAGCCAGCCGGGTCAATTGAGCAATAGTGCCGTTCTCGCGGCGATCGGCGGTACGAATGATCTTTATGGCACCCTTACAAACAATGAAGGTGGCCGAGTTGCAGTGACGAATCACAGCGTCATGGTGTTTCATGACGACGTTCTCGCTGACGGCGGCGTAATTGCGGTTTATCCCGGCTCGACCGCGATCTTCCTGGAGGATCTCACGATCAATGGCACCGCTACGTTCCTGGCCAATATCGCGGGTACCAATGACAATACTGGTTTTGGAACTGCCGAAGTGGTTGGTACGGCGCAACTCGCCGGCAATGTGCAAGTGAGCTTGGGGAGTGGCTTCGTGCCGCAGGCTGGCGATAGTTTTCAATTGCTGGCAGCAGGGTCGGTAGTCGGCTCACTCGGCTTGGGAGATATGCCCAGCTTGCCGAGCGGGCTGAAGTGGGATTTAGATACCGAGCCGAATCGCGTGCTGCTGAGCGTCGTGCCCGGCCTCGCGGGCGACTACAACGGCAATAGTGTGGTCGATGCGGCCGATTCGGTGGTTTGGCGGAAGACGCTCGGTCAAACGGGCAGCGATCTTGCCGCGGACGGTGACAACAACGGGAACGTGGATACGGCCGACTACGACTTTTGGCGCGGTCGATTTGGTAATTCACTCGGAGCATCGGCGGCGGGCGCAGGGGCGGTGCCAGAACCGAACGTCCTCCCGCTCCTGCTACTTGCCTTTGGCGTTGTCGCGGCGAAACGCAGCGCAACTGGCTGAGCCTCCGGATGGCTGACCTCAAATAGCCATTGGTGGCCGTTCAAATAGAGATCGTATGTCGCGACCATACGAAGAGTCACTTGCTAGCCGCGTTAAGCGGCTGGATGTCCTGATTGCTCAATCGGAAGAGCTGTTTGCGGGCACGAAAGATGACGAAACCCGGCGCAATCTTGCCGCCGAAATAACTCGGCAACAAGAGCAGCGAGAACAGTCGATATCTGTCTTGCAGCGAACCAGATTACTCAACCGCATCGCGGCGTGCGCTCTGGCGTGCTTCGGTATTAGCCTTGCTCTGCTAGTCGCAATCGCAATCGCAATGACTCTGTCCAATGCAGGGGCGTTCGCTCTTCTCTGCTGGTTAGTTTTCGTCGACTTGCTGTTGGTCATTGCCTCGGCGGCGGTGTTCATTGGCACCCTATTCTTCCGCGACGTCGTGGCACGCGGCCACCGACCATGGCGGTTCCAATTGCGAACAATTTTTTGGATCATGACTGTCACGGCCATTTGCCTGACATTGCTGGCGCTGGCATTTCGAGAATGAAGCCGTCGGGCATGAGCTCGCAGAAGGCGTGGCAGGTGCGACCACAATTGCAGCATGCTACACTGGAAAAGAGCATATTCAGGCACGCCAGGATCGCAGTTTCATGCCGCAAATCAATCGTATTCTCGTCACCGGCGGGGCCGGGTTTTTGGGGTCGCATTTGTGTGAGCGGCTGGTGGAAGAAGGGCACGACGTCATCTGCGTCGACAACTTTTTCACGAGCCAGAAGACGAATGTCGCCCACCTGCTCGAGCGGCCGAACTTCGATCTTATTCGGCACGATATCACGCAGCCGCTCGTGTTGGAGGTCGACCAGATCTACAACCTCGCGTGCCCTGCGGCGCCCGGCCACTATCAATACAATCCGATCAAGACGCTCAAAACTTCCGTCATGGGCGCGATCAACACGCTGGGCCTCGCCAAGCGCTGCCGGGCCAAGATTTTGCAGGCCTCCACGAGCGAGGTGTACGGCGATCCCGAGGTGCATCCGCAGCCGGAGTCGTATCGCGGGGCCGTGAACCCGGTTGGGCCACGGGCATGCTACGACGAAGGCAAACGCGCGGCGGAAACGCTATTCGTCGACTACCACCGCGTGCACAAGCTCAACGTGCGAATCGTGCGGATCTTCAACACGTACGGCCCGCGGATGCACCCGTACGATGGCCGCGTAGTATCGAATTTCATTCGCCAGGCGTTGCGTGGCGAAGACATCACCGTGTTCGGAAACGGCGATCAGACGCGCTCATTTTGTTACCGCGATGACCTCGTCGAAGGCATGATGCGGATGATGAACGGTCCCGACGACTTCATTGGCCCGGTCAACATCGGTAATCCGGACGAGTTCACCATTCTCGAACTCGCGAAGCTGGTGATTGAGCTCACCGGGAGCAAGTCACAGATCATCTATAAAGACTTGCCCGTCGATGATCCCACGCGACGGAAGCCGGATATTGCGATCGCCAAGAGCAAGCTGGGCTGGGAGCCGACGACGAAGCTGCGGCAGGGGCTCGAGAAGACGATCGCGTGGTTTCGGATGATCCGGTGGGATGAGTATCGAGCGCCAACGCCGAATTATTAGGCCGGCGGACACGGAATGTAGCTGAATTCGCAAGAATTTGGTCAAGTCGCCGCCGCCGCTGAATTCTTGCGAATTCAGCTACGCAAAAGCGAGCGGCTGGGCGTCATTCTTCATTGAGCGCGAACCGCCGTGCGATGAGATGTCGCAACGCGACGAACAGCGCCAGGCCCGTTGCCGAGCCTGCGGCGTCGGCGACCCAATCCAGCAGTTCGCAGTCGCGACCGACGGGGATTTGCGTGATCTCATCGAAAGCGCCGTAGCCGATGACGGCGAGCCAGGCGAACACCAGGTGCCGAGTCGTAAGAATTCCGCCGGCAAGCTGCCAGGCCGTCGCCAGCAAGAATGCCAAAATGAGGTACGCGCTGAAGTGGGCGATCTTATCGCCGAACTCAGGCGGACCGACGGTCGTGGGCACCGGTACGTGCGTGGCCGTGAACAGAGTGATCCAAAACCCGGCCAGGGCCAGCCGGCTGAGCAGCGTGATGCGGGAGCGGTTGAGCCAGTGGAACATGCTTCCAGACTAATTGCGAGGTTGGAAATCGACCAGTAAAGTTGAGGGGATTCCGTCTTACGCCGCAACTGTGAAAAGTGTACGTCGAAGTGAGGTGCCGCATGACACGCATGGCGTTTCCATTCCCGGGTCGACAGCAGAACGGCTACTATGGCCGCTCGTCAGGCAGTTTCAAGGCCCGCATCCTCATCGCGCTCGCGGTCGCCTTGTTTGCCGTGCTCTCATACTACGCGCGGCCGGGCGACGAGAACCAAGTCACGGGCAAGGTCGAGCGGGTGGCGATGGCCGACGAATCGGACGAAGTCATGATGGGCCTGCAAGCGAAGCCCGAAATGATGCAGATGCACGGCGGCGTATCGCACGATCGCCGCGAGGTGGCCCATGTGCAGCAGGTGGGCAATCAGCTGCTCGCGTCGCTCGACCGCAAGCTCCAGCTGCAGGGCCGGACGAATCCCTATCGCCAGGATTTTCAATTTACGCTGCTGGCCGATCCGCAAACGGTGAATGCGTTCGCGTTGCCGGGCGGACAGATTTTCATCACCGAGGCACTGTACCGCGCACTTGAAACCGAAGGGCAGCTCGCTGGCGTGTTGGGCCACGAAATTGGTCATGTCATCGAACGGCACAGCAACAAGCGGATGGCGAAGGATCAAATGTTCCAGGGGCTCGCCGCGGCCGGCGGCATCGCGGGCGGCGATCAGCAAAGCGCTCAGATGGCGCAGGCCGTTGCGCAAATGGTCAGCATGAAATACGGCCGCGAAGATGAACTCGAAGCCGACAAGTGGGGCGTACGACTCACGGAAATGGCCGGTTACGATCCGCGGGCGATGATCGGCCTGATGCACGTTCTTGATAAAGCGAGCGGCGGCGCCGGGCCACCGGAGTTCATGAGCACGCACCCGAAGCCGGCGAATCGCGAGGCGTATATTGAGCGCGTGATTGACGAGGAGTTTCCAGAAGGACTGCCGCCTAATTTGAAGCCGTAGCTGGGACCACAGACGTTTGAGTGGCTGGGGCGGAGTCTTCGACGCCCCAGTCGCTTCAGGCTGGGGCATCGCAGAGCCTCTGCCCCGGGTACCCGCCAGCCGTCGCTTGTTTGAAGACCAGCCTACCTGTCGTTGAGCCAACTCTTGTCGGATTTTCGCCGCATCACGATTTTCTCGGGTGGCCAGACCGGCGCCGACCGCGCGGCGCTGGATTTCGCGATTGCCAATGGCTTGGCCCACGGAGGTTGGTGCCCGCGCGGGCGACTGGCGGAAGATGGGCCCATTTCCGATCGCTACGCACTTCGCGAAACGCCCGGCCGCAGATATGCCCAGCGGACGGAATGGAACATCCGCGACAGCGACGCCACTCTCGTGCTGAGCATTGCCGCAGCGCCGCAGGGCGGGACGCAGTTAACGCGGGAGCTGGCGGCACGGCTGGGGAAACCCGTGCTGCATTTGAGCAGACGACAGTTGGCGATCGAGGCGCAGACTATTGAAGGCGGCGACAGCGACGCTGATGAGGTTGAACTGGCAGCGGCCAGGTTGCGGCGGTTTCTTGCGGAATATCATGTCCGCATCCTCAACGTCGCGGGTCCGCGGGCTTCGCAAGAAGCGGATGTTGCCGCATTTGTAGAAGGCACCTTATCCCGCGCCTTCAATATAGGAGAGAAAGCGTCGGCAACAGTGTAGGCCTCTCGCTCCGCGAGAGGCAATTCGTCTCACGGAGCGAGACGACTACATTGAGCTATTTCCTTGGCGCCAATAATGAATACACAACTAGGCCGATGTACAACGAAAACGCAACGAACCCAGCTTTAGTAGGGCCTGCGCCTGCTGTCGCGCTGATTGCGGCAACGGCGGTCGTCATAAGAAGCAATTCTTTGATTCCGAATGGGGCATGACGTTGATTCTACCGCTTGCTGTGCGGGGCTTGCCGTCCGCTCGCTGTTCGGCCTAAGTTATTTGACAATTCATTTGCAGCATCACTTGCACGAACGGCGCACACATGGGCATAGAAATCTCTCCCGAACAAACCCGCATCGGCTTCATCGGCACTGGCGTTATGGGCCGGTCGATGTGCGGGCATCTCATCGACAAAGGCTTTAGGGTCACGCTGTTCTCGCGCACGAAGGAAAAAGCGACCGATTTGGTCAAACGTGGCGCAGCGTGGGTGGCGTCGCCCAAGGAAGTCGCCGCGGCATCGGATGTCATCATTTCAATCGTCGGGTTCCCGAAGGATGTCCGTGAAGTGCTGCTCGGTGAAAACGGTGCGCTCGCCGGCTGCGAGCGCGGCAACATCCTCATCGATATGACGACGAGCGAGCCGTCGCTCGCGAAAGAGATCGCGGCCGCAGCGGAGCAGCGCGGCGTCATCAGCATCGACGCACCGGTTTCGGGCGGCGATGTCGGCGCTCGCAACGCCACGCTTTCGATCATGATCGGCGGCGATGCGGCCGCGGTCACGGCACTCGAACCCGTTTGGAAAGCGATGGGCTCGAAGTGGGTCCGCCAGGGCGGCCCAGGCGCCGGCCAGCACACGAAGATGGTGAATCAAATCCTTATCGCCACGGGCATGATCGGTGTCTGCGAGGCGCTGCTTTATGGTTACAAGGCGGGCCTCAACTTGGAAACCGTGTTGGAATCGGTCGCCTCGGGCGCGGCCGGAAGTTGGTCGCTGTCGAATTATGGGCCGCGCATGATCGCCGGAAATTTTGATCCTGGGTTTTTCGTCGAGCACTTCATCAAAGACATGGGCATCGCGCTCGCCGAGTCGCGGCGGATGGGTCTGTCGATGCCCGGGCTCGCGCTCGCCGAGCAGCTTTATCTGGCAGTTGCCGCCCAGGGCCACGGGCGGAAAGGGACGCACTCGCTGCTGCTGGCGCTTGCTCATATCTCGGGCTTCGATTGGCTGAACCGTGCGAAATAGCTGACGTTTTTCCAGCCGGCAAGGTTGCCTTTCGCGTAGCTGAATTCGCAAGAATTCAGTCGATGGGGCACTGAATTCTTGCGAATTCAGCTATCGAATGGCGGGGGCTGGCCGGCTTGTCGGCCCTTGACGCCGCTCGGCACACTCCCAAGATACGATGTGGGTTTTCACATTTTGCCTGCGCAAACGCGGAATCGAGGAGTTCGCCATGAAGCTTGCTTTCCCAGCCTTGGGCGTGGTCGTTGCGGGTTTGGTTTTCGGTGGCCCACAGGTGCAGGCCAAATCGCCCGACGCCGGCGGTGCCGCCAAAGTCGATGGCAATGTGAAGCAAGTCTCCGCGACCGAAAGCGCGGCGGAATCGAAGGTCGCGAAAGTCGGCGACAAAGCGCCGGCGTGGAAAGATCTTGACGGCACTGATGGCAAGAAGCACAGCCTCAAAGATCTTGAAAAGGCGAAGGCGGTGGCCGTGGTGTTCACGTGCAATTCCTGCCCGGTCGCCCAGGCCTATGAAGATCGCCTCATCAAACTCACGAACGATTACAAAGACAAAGGCGTTGCGGTCGTCGCGATCAATGTCAACAAGGATGCGAGCAACAGCCTCGAGGCGATGAAGCAGCGGTCGGAGAAAAAGGGGATGCCGTACGCCTACCTCTTCGATCCGTCGCAGCAAATTGCCCGCGACTTTGGTGCGACCTGCACGCCGCACGCGTTCCTGCTCGATGGTCATCGCAAGATTGTGTACGCCGGCGCGATCGATGACGACATGAACGCCGATGCCGTGAAGAAACACAGCCTGCAGGAGGCGATCGACGCCGTGCTCGCGGGCAAAGAGCCGACCGTCGCGACCACGAAGCAGTTCGGCTGCGGCATTCACTATGAGTAATTCCAGCCGCTGCACTGCCAACTTTTTGCAGCCATCGTGTGCCGACGAGGGTGCCTGGGGTCGAGCGCAGCGAGCCCCCAGCGCGGTGCCGCCAACCGTGGCATGCTTACGGCTTGCACTTGTGGTTTGCGCATTTCTGATGGCTGGCTGTGCAACAAAGTCGGCCCCTGAACCCGCATCGAACAACCAACCCGCGTCGCCATCCGTCGCGCCCGCAGCTTCCGCCCCTAGTGCGGCGGCGGAACAGAGTGCGTCGCCCCCCGCGAAGCAGGGTGGTACTGCAATCGCCGTCACACCGGTCGACCGCACCGCGTACGATGCCGCAATCGCCAAGCTGCGCGGCAAAGTCGTACTGGTCGACTTCTGGGCAACCTGGTGCCTGCCGTGCGTGGAGCAATTGCCGCATACGCTAGAAATGGCCACCCGGCTGCGCGGGCGCGGTCTGGCAGTCGTCACGGTCAGTTGCGACGAACCAGCCGACTCCGCACAAGTTGCGGCATTTCTCGCGGCCAAGAATGCGGGAGCCGCAACCAATCTCATCAGCCAATTTGGCGGCAGCCCGCAAACCATGGAAGCGTTCGAGATCGGTTCCGGCGCGGTGCCCTTCTACAAGCTTTATGACCGCACGGGAAAGCTGCGCGAGACGTTCGGCATCAGTCCTGCCGCGAAGCAGCAATTCACGTCGGCCGATATCGAGGCAGCCGTCGAAAAACTACTCGCTGAATAGTGTTACGACGTCTATCGTTTTCCAAAGATTTTGTCGTTTTTCGATCGCAGAGCCAAAGTCGAATCGTCAATCCTCGGCAAGATTCGCCGCGGCTTCGCGAAATTCATTTAGGCGCTCGCGTTACCGGGTTTCCCACAGCCACTAGGCGCTGCGACAGCGCGACGTGATATTTAGTAGACCACCCCAATCGCGGGTGAGCGAGTTTGTTTCAATTCAGTTCAGGAGACGAAGACGATGAAGAACTTGTTTGCTATCGTGCTGCTCGTGACGGCCATGGCTGTCACCGGCTGCGGTGATAAGAAGGCAGCGAAGCCAGCTACCCCGGCCACGCCAACCGCACCGGCCGACAAACCAGCTGACAAGCCAGCTGACGCGGCTGCCCCAGCCGCTCCCGCTGCCCCCGCCGCGGACGCCCCAGCGAAGTAACACTCTCTGCTGCGAGCGCAGCAGTTGATCATAGATCTGTGAGCCGCGATTGGATGGTTCGCCGCCAGGCGACCCATTCCTCGCGGCTTTCTTTGTCGCGTTTGAGCCTCGCGTAATACCCTCCGAAGCCAGCAGTTAAACGTTCGCAGTAACCGAGGCTAGCGCCCCTGCGGCTGGTCTATTAGCCGACAGCGCAAGCCCGCGGTTCTTCTTTCCCTCGGTCGAGTGCGTGAGCTGCCGCGTTTTGGCCACGTCGTTCGACTTGCGCCCCACCCACCGCTGGCGCCTGAGCGATTTGGCCCGCTGCGAAAAACAAACACGAGCGAGCGGGCCGTCCTCGACCCCGGCTTATGTGTCCGCGCGATTAAACGACGAACAACATTTTAACACGGGAGCGGGAGCGCCCCGGCTCGCCCATTACGGCAGCTTGTGGCCCATTTTCTCGCGCTTCGTGTCGAGATACGACTTGTTGTGCTCGTGAATGGGGCCGACGATCGGGATTTGATCGACCACTTCTAAGTCGAACCCACCGTAGATGAAGGCATCGGTCTTTTTCGGGTTGTTGGTGAGCAGTCGCACTTTGCGAAGGCTTAGGTCTTTGAGGAGCTGGATGCCGACGCCGTAATCGCGCGGATCGGCTTTATAGCCGAGCGCCAGATTTGCCTCGACGGTGTCGAGGCCTTGGTCCTGCAACGCGTAGGCTTTGATCTTCTCGACGATGCCGATGCCGCGGCCTTCTTGCGGCAGATACACGAGCACGCCGCTGCCTTCGCTGGCAATCATGTCGAGTGCCATGTGCAGCTGGTCGCCGCAGTCGCAGCGTAGCGATTCGAGCAGGTCGCCGGTGAAGCACGATGAGTGCAGCCGCACGAGCGGGGCATCGGCCTGCAGCGGGTCGCCGACCACATACACGAGTGGGTTCTGTTGCTCGTACTTCACGCCGTAAGCGATGATCGTGCCCATGCCGTACTTGGTCGGCAGCTGGGCCTCGGCGATGCGGAAAACAAGCTTCTCGCGCACGCGGCGGTAGGCGATCAGCTGCTCGATCGAAATGATCGGCAATTCAAACTCACGGGCCACCGAATGCAACTGCTCGCGATTCGCCCGGTCGCCGGTCTCATTAAGGATTTCGCACAGCACGCCGGCCGGTAAGAGGCCTGCCAGCCGCGCGAGGTCGACCGCCGCTTCGGTGTGGCCGGCGCGCCGCAGTACGCCGCCTTCTTTCGCGACGAGCGGGAACAAATGGCCAGGCCGGTTAAAGTCACTGGCCTTGCTCGTGGGGTCGCAAATCGCCTGGATCGTGCGGGCCCGCTCGGCGGCCGTAATGCCCGTGCGCGTCGTGCGATGGTCGACCGGCACCGTATAATTCGTGCCCAGCGGAGCCGTATTCGACTCGACCATCGGGTGCAGATCGAGCCGCTCGCTGATCTCGGGCAGGATGGGCATGCAAAGCTGCCCGCGGCCCTTAGTGATCATGAAATTGACGGTCTCGGCCGTGGCCATTTCGGCCGCACACACGAAGTCCCCTTCGTTCTCGCGGTCCTCGGCATCGACGACCACGATGATCCGCCCCTGGCGGATCGCGGCAACGGCATCTTCGATGGAAGAGAAAGTTTTGTTCATCTCAGCGGCCTCCTGGTCCGGTCAAACGCGAAGGTGTCGGAGCTAGGCCGGTTCGCTCCACGCTTCTATGATACGCAATAGAGCTTTCCGCCGGGAGCGGGCCGTGGTCTGACCTCTTAGCGACCAACATTGGGTGGCACGCCCTGAAAGGGCGTGGGGATGCCACGCTTGGAACGACCACGCCCTTTCAGGGCGTGCCACCCGAATGCAGAAAATTCTTCCAACATATACTTCTCGTGTTATGTGCCAATTCACGACGTTGTTCTTGGCCAGTGCCAGCGTGCTGGTGCTTCAATACGAAGCTTTTGCCGAGTCCCCCAAAATCGACATCCTCCGCAGCCGCACGTACGTGACGCGCGACACAGGCCCGCTCGAGGCCGATGTGTACATGCCGCACGGCGAGGGGCCATTTCCGGGGATGCTCGTGGTGCACGGCGGCGCGTGGCGTGTCGGCACCCGCGCGCAGCTTGCGGGCATCGCCGCGCGGTTCGCCGAACACGGCTATACTGCGGTAGCCATCAGCTATCGACTCGCGCCGGCTTCGCCATTTCCGGCGCAGCTATACGACACCGAAGCGGCCGTGCGGTGGATGCGGACCAACGCCAAAGAGCTTCGCCTCGATCCCAATCACATTGGCGGCTTTGGCTATTCGGCCGGCGGGCACCTCGTAGCTCTCGTCGGCGCCCTTGCCGATGGCCAACTCGCCGAGCATGGCGCAGGCGCCGACTCGCCGAGCACGCGCCTGCAATGTGTGCTGGCCGGCGGGGCGCCGTGCGACTTTCGTGACATGGCCCTTAACAACGCGATCCTCGCCTACTGGCTCGGCGGCACGCGCGGCCAAAGGCCCGACAATTATCGCGACGCCTCGCCGACCAATTTCGTGACCAACGACGACCCGCCGATGTATTTCTTCAGCGGCGAGGCGGACGTCATCGTGCCGATTTCGAGCCCGCGACGGATGTTTGAAGCGCTCCGGGCGGCCGGCGTGGCGACAGAGTTTTACCCGATAAAGGACGCCGGCCACATCCTCGCGCTGTTCGATCAGTCGGCAATCGACCGCTCCATTACGTTTGCGGATAAATATCTCAAAGCAGGGCAGGGCAGTGCGCCGGCCGCCACGCCCGCACTCAAGACTGCGGCTCGCAAACAATCCGATTCGGAAAGCGAGTCGCGCGATGGCCAGTGATCTGAAGACGAGCCCGCTCGCGCCGCTGGGGCGCGAGGAGTATATCGAGCAGGCCCATTTCTTCCGTTCGCTCGCGGAACGGCTCGAAGTGAACGTGCCCGCGCAGGAAGTGCTGGAGTCGGTCCGCGAGGAGGTGCTGGCTACGACGAAGCTGCCGATGGCCATCGACTTTCTGCTCGGCGAGCTACGACACGAAGGTGTCCTGGGCCCGGCAATGACCCTTTTGCCCCACTATTTCACGCCGTTCCAGGCGTACATCATCCAAGAGAGCGAGAACGAGCGGCTACGCTTCGATTTGCGCGTGGGACTCGAAATTTTGCGCAGAGAGGCCGACTACCGGGCCAACGAGCCGACGCATCAAGGCCTGTTTCTGTATCAGTTCGAAGTCCTCTGCCGCAATCGATTGGGCTACGATCGCGGGCTGGATGCCGTCGCCGCCGATCCGGCGTTCCAGGGCACGTGGCGCGATTGGATCCGCAAGCTGCGACGCCAAATCGGAATGGTTGATATTGCCGACGTCATCTATGTGCATAGCGAATACTATTGGCAGCGAGCTGCGGGCCCGCGGCCCGACCAACGCCCGGCGTCGGTGCCCGCGCCCCAGCTCGCTGCGGCAGATCACGAAACTTTTCCTGATTCATCGCGAACCGGGCCGTCCCCGGTTCCTGCCCTTTCACCAGTCGCCGACGGGCAAACATCGTCGCAGACCACGCCCGACGCCCCCGTCCTCTTCGGCGAGCGCGAAGGCCGCATCGCCCTGGCGAATCGCAAGAAGGATCCGCTGTATCTGTTCGGCTCGCTGCACCGGCAGCTCGGCTACCCCGAGGCCCCGCGCGTGAAGGTTGCCGATAAAGAGCAATTCCTGCTGCCGCAGCTAGCTCGCCGCATTGAACAGCTGGAAACCCGCATAAAAATCATGGAAGACGAGCAGCGCGGCGGCCTCGACCTGACGAAGTTCTACGAAAAACCGTCGGGCCCGTCCCCATAGCCGAGGCCTTGGGCCTGGAGTCGCTCGACCAAGACTCTCTGCCGCATCGTTATTTCCTGCCACATTGCCGCGCGCCCGGCAGCCCCCGGCTTTGCCGGGGGTTCTCGCTGCATATCATAGATCGTGGCGTTGCCGAGACCAGGCAAACCCCCGGCAGAGCCGGGGGCTGCCGAGTCGGCGCGCGTGCGGCGATTGATGCGAGTTCACACTCATTGCGCGCGGCTCGCCTCGACGCTCGCGCCGTCCTGTCGGCCGCAACGATTACAGAATTCAGTGAATTTCCGCAGGTTCTGCGGTTCAACCGAATCTCTCTGCATGGTAGAGTTGTTGGGATGGCACCGACCGGAGGGTGCCACTCAGTGCATCCCGCCGTATGTGTTCTCGCGCATGATGTGCACTCGGCCGCGGTCGAGCGGCAGTTGAAATTCGCGGTCCGCCCGCCGCAGAGTTTTGGTCACACTCCCATGTCCAGCAGCAACGTGGACTTTCAATTAAGTCTCGAGAGCGAGGGTGTCGGCTCAGCCTACCCCGACGAGTTGCTGGCAGTGCGTGCCGACGACAGCGTGGGCAACGTGATGCAACTCCTGCGAGCGCAGCGCACCGGCGCGGCCCTCGTCTGCGACGGCCCGAAGCTGGTGGGCATTTTCACTGAGCGCGATGCACTCAAGCTCATGGCGAGCATGACGAATTTCTCCGCGCCCGTGCGCGAGGTGATGTCGAGCGCTCCTGAAACGATTGCTGCCACCGCCACCGTGAGCGAGGCGATTCGCAAAATGTCCGAAGGCGGCTACCGCCATTTGCCGATTGTCGACGCCAATGGCCAGCCGGCCGGAACGCTGGCCGTCAGCGGCATCGTCCATTATCTGGTAGATCATTTTCCCGAAACTGTGTACAACCTGCCCCCCGATTCGAAGCCCAAAACCCGGGCACGGGAAGGCGCCTGACCATTTGCCGGCGCAGCAACCAATGTTGTCGCCCGGCGCTAACCATCCAACAATAGTTTTAATCATTTGTAACCACCCCGGACGCTGGGCGCCGCATCGTTGCTAGCGACCGATTTGAGCCCGTTCCGTGCCGGCTCGACCTACCTAAAAACCTTCAGTGCGGCGACTGAAGACGAGGATTCGTTTCATACGATGGCTACTACCGCAGCTTTGGAGAAACAAGTTCGCACGCTCGACGAAGCCACAGTGCGTTTCTGCGGCGACTCGGGCGACGGCATGCAGTTGGCCGGTACGCAATTCACAAACACGTCGGCCCTGATGGGCAACGACATCGCGACGTTCCCCGATTTCCCCGCTGAAATTCGCGCCCCGCAAGGCACGCTCGCCGGCGTGAGCGGGTTCCAAGTTCACTTCTCCAGCAAAGACATCTACACGCCGGGCGACACGGTCGATGCGCTCGTGGCGATGAACCCGGCCGCGCTTGCGACGAACCTCAGCGACCTGCGTGCTGGCGGCATCCTCATCGTCAACAGCGACGCCTTCGAGCCCAAGGGCCTCGACCAGGCCGGTTACGAAACCAACCCGCTCGAAGACGGCACGCTCAAGTCGTATCGCTTGCATCCCGTCTCCATGACCAAGCTTACGCGTGCCGCGGTCGAAGGCCTGGAGCTGAGCCAGAAAGAAAAGGACCGCTGCCGTAACTTCTTCGCGATGGGCCTCGTGTTCTGGTTGTACGATCGCCCGCTCGAGCCGACGCTGAACTACATCAACGACAAATTCGGCAAGAAACCCGAGATCGCCCAAGCGAACACCATGGCCCTCAAGGCCGGTTACCACTACGGCGAAACCGTCGAGGCGATCAACACCCAGTTCCACGTGCCGAAGGCCAAGCTGGCCCCGGGCAAGTACACAAGCATCGTCGGCAATACGGCGATCGCGTACGGCCTGATGACCGCTGCCCGACTCAGCGATAAGCGGCTCTTTCTGGGCGCGTACCCGATCACGCCGGCGAGCAGCATTTTGGAAGAACTCGCCCGCCACAAGAATTTCGATGTGCTCACGTTCCAGGCCGAGGATGAAATCGCCGCCATGGCCGCCACGGTCGGTGCGGCCTTCGCCGGCGCGATGGCCGTCACCGCGAGCAGCGGTCCGGGCATCGCGCTGAAGGGCGAAGCGATCGGCCTCGCCGTCATGACCGAGCTGCCGATGGTCGTCGTCAATGTGCAACGCGGCGGCCCGTCGACCGGTCTGCCAACGAAGACTGAACAGGCCGACTTGTACCAGGCTATTTTCGGCCGCAACGGCGAATGCCCGATGCCGGTGCTCGCGGCTTCCAGCCCGGCCGATTGTTTCGATGTCGCCCAGGAAGCCTGGCGAATCGCTCTGCGGTACATGACGCCGGTCATGCTGCTCACCGATGGCTACATCGCCAACGGCTCCGAGCCCTGGCGGATTCCGAGCTACGCCGATCTCAAGAAGATCCCCGTCACGCACCCCACTGCGGGCACAAACGGCGAGAAGTTTCTGCCGTACAAGCGCGACGAGCGCCTCGCGCGGCCGTGGGCCATCCCCGGCACCCCCGGCCTGGAACACCGTATCGGCGGCCTCGAAAAGCAGGACATCACCGGCAACGTAAGCTACGACCCGGCCAACCATCAGCACATGATCAATCTGCGTGCTGAAAAGGTGGAGCGAGTCACCGGCGACATCCCGCCGCAAAAACTCGATGGACCAGCCACCGGCGACCTCCTCGTGCTGAGTTGGGGCGGCACCTTTGGCGCTTGCGCCACGGCCGTGCACAACCTGCAGGCCCAAGGCAAGTCGGTCACGCACTGCCATCTGCGTTGGCTCAACCCGTTGCCGAAGGACTTGGGCGACATCCTCAAGCGGTTCAAGAAGGTGTTGATCCCCGAGCTGAATCTCGGCCAACTGCGCACGATCATCCGCGCCAAGTACCTCATCGACGCCATTGGCCTCAACAAGGTGCAAGGCAAGCCGTTCAGCGTCGGCGAAGTCGTCGAAAAGATCGAATCGCTGCTCCACGGCGATACGCAGGACTCCGAGGCGCCGCCGGAACCGCTTGATTTCAAAGCACCGACCAAGGCGATCCTGGAGAAGGTCGCGCACGGCGGCTGATGTAAAGAAAAAGGGGGAGAGGGGGAGATTGCAGCTGGAACAGTTGTTCTAAATAAATCTCCCACTCTCCCAATCTCCCAATCTCCCCCTCTGTTGAAACAACGATAGACAACCCGTTAACCGAACACGTATCCAACTACCACATAAGCATCCCACGAACATGAGCGTTGATCTTTCGCTTCCTGTTTTGAAACCGACCGATTTCGCCAGCGACCAGGACGTCCGCTGGTGCCCCGGCTGCGGCGACTACGCCATTCTTGCCCAGATGAAGAAGGTGATGCCCACCCTCGGCATCCCCCGCGAGAAGATCGTGTTCATCTCCGGCATCGGCTGCTCAAGCCGCTTTCCGTACTACATGAACACGTACGGCATGCACTCGATTCACGGGCGTGCCCCGGCGGTGGCCACCGGCCTCAAGTCCGTGCGTCCCGACCTCAATGTGTGGGTCATCACGGGTGACGGCGACGGCCTGTCGATCGGCGGCAATCATCTGATGCACGCCATCCGCCGCAACCTCGACATCAACATCGTTCTCTTCAACAACCGCATCTACGGTCTTACGAAGGGCCAGTACTCGCCCACCTCGCCGCTGGGCAAGAAGACCAAGAGCACGCCGATGGGCGCGATCGACAATCCGCTCCATCCACTCTCGGTCGCGATCGGCTGCGAGTGCACGTTCGTCGCCCGGAGCATCGACACCGAAATCAAACACCTCGGCGAAGTCCTGACCCGCGCGGCGAAGCACCCCGGCACGTCGTTCGTTGAAGTCTATCAGAACTGCAACGTGTTCAATGACGGCGCATGGTCCTATGCGAAAGAGCGCGACACTAAGGCCGACACCACGCTCGAGCTCGTGCACGGCAAACCGCTCATCTTCGGCAAGAACCGCGACAAGGGCATCCGTCTCAACGGCATGGATCCCGAAGTCGTTGAGCTTGGCAAAGGCATTTCGGAAGACGACCTGCTCTTCCACGACGAGAAGGCCCCGGAGCCGAGCCTCGCGTACCTCTTGAGCCGCATGCGGCACGAGGACGGCTTCCCTGAACCGATCGGCGTGTTCCGGGCCGTCGAAGCCCCGCGGTACGATGCCATGATCAACGACCAGGTCACGGTGGCCACCAACGAGCGCGGCGTCGGCGACCTCGACAAGCTCTTCGCCTCCGGCGACACGTGGGACGTGGCGTGAAAGAATGACGAATTACCAAATGACGAATGACGAATGGAGACACGACTCTGGCATTCGTCATTCGAGAGTTCGTCATTCGTCATTCCTGCCGCTCAATGTTGAGTTTGTATGAGCTCTATCCTCTGCCCATACTGCGAAGCCGAGAACATCGAAGGCACCGACGAGTGCCAGGCCTGCGGCAAATCGCTCACCGAGCTCAGCCGCCGCATTCCAACGACGAGCCTCGAAGCCGACCTCCTGCGCGATCGCATCGAGCGCCTCTGGCCGAAAACGCCGCTCGTCGTCGAACCCGCGACGCCCGTCGGCGACGTGCTCACCCGAATGGTCGACAAGCGCATCGGCTGCGTGATGGTCGTCGACGATGGCCAGCTGCTGGGCATCTTCAGCGAGCGCGACGCGCTCATGAAACTCAACATCGACGCCCCGAAATTCCTTACCCGGCCGATCTCGCAGTTCATGACGCCCGGCCCGGTCACGCTCGAAACGAACGACCGGATCGCGTTCGCCCTGCACAAGATGAACGTCGGCGGCTACCGCCACATTCCGATTCTGTTCGAAGGCAAGCTCGCTGGGGTAATCTCGATCCGCGATATTCTTCGCTACCTCGCCGACCGCATCGCGGCGGCAGCGCGATTGTAGCCGGCACGCTCCGCGTGCCGTCGCCGCATTCCAATAACCGCCGCGCAATCACCGTGACTTTGCAGCTTCAGCAACGGCGCCACCCAGAGGGCGCCCGGCGTGCCTGCTAAATTCTCCGCCGGCAACAAAGTCATGCCGTGCAGCCGCGAACAGGAACGCCAACGGCGTTCCTGTCCAAAGTCCAGAGTCGCCGCTTTGCGGCGCACTCTGGGTATCGAGGTTGACGCTCAGTCATTTACGCTGAAAGCGTTAAACTGTTTCAACCGCCGCTCGAATGTTTAACGCTTTCAGCGTAAGCAACAATGCGCAAACAAAAACCCAGGGGTGCGCGTCGGCGCCTCGCCCCTGGGCTTCGGAGTTGAACCGCGTCGCGGTACGCGTGGGCGTTGTGCAATGCACAAATCGTGCGGCACTCGCTACCGCACCACTACAAGCAATCCACCACATCCGCCAGCGGCAGCACCGCCGTAGTGACCAATAGCATCATGCTCTGAATCCGCTGCAGCTCGGCTTGTAGCTGGCCGGTGAGGGCGAGCCATGT
Organism: Pirellulales bacterium; assembly: GCA_046349975.1. Classification (GTDB taxonomy): domain Bacteria; phylum Planctomycetota; class Planctomycetia; order Pirellulales; family Lacipirellulaceae; genus JABDGM01. The sequence continues at coordinate 25,594 of JAXMBH010000008.1, read as the reverse complement.
CATGCGGAAGTCGGCTCGAATCGACCACAACGGGCGCCGGAACGCCGTCGGCTTGTTGCGTTCGACCATGAAATGTCCGAACCAAGCCGGGCCGTATGCCAGGAGCGGCGCGAATACGACTAACAACGGCATGCCGGCAGCCACTACGCCCACGCCAAACAGCATGGCCGCCGTCGTTCCCACGACATGCAGCAGGCGATTGTACGTGTTGCTGTGATCGCCCAAGTACTCGATCCAAAACTGCTCAAAAGTTTCGCGTCCTCGATTCAATGGAATCTCCTCGAAAAATCGGTTCTCCTGGAACTTCCTGGTGCATGCTCGAGACACGGGAGAATTCCATTCTTCCGAGTTGGCAATTCCCCACGGCGTTCGCCGCACTCATTGCCAAGCTTCAATTCCTCGCGTCGCCGCACCCCAGCACAGCGGTGTAGACTCTGCGGCCGGTGGGGCAACAATTAAGAAGCCCCCCGAATTGAGCCCCCACCTTAGCCGACCGGGTGCCAAAGATCGACCCCCTCATCTCAAATCCTGCCGAAACAGCGAAATCCACGCCGCCCGAGGTCCAAAAAGCACTATTTTTGGCCCGCGAGCTGTGCCGCCGCGCGCGCGAACTGCAAACACCGCAGGAACGCCGCCAGCAGGCCGAGCTCGACCGCATGATCCAGTCGCCGCACGATAAAGCAACGCTCATGCAGCTCACCGATCAGGCCTTCCGCTCGGAACGGCCGCACCGGGCCGCCGACCAGCTCATTCACATCCTCGATGTGCAAGGCGTGCCCCGATTCTTTGGCGCGCTCGACCGCACGCTCCTGTTGGGCTTCCAGTCGTTCGGCTCGTACCTGCCGGGCGTGGCGATGCCGTTCGTCAAGGACCGCATGCAGCAGGAGACGGCGAACGTCATCCTGCCGGCCGAGCGCGAACACCTGGCCGAACACCTCCGCGCACGTCGGCGAGAAGGCGTGCGAATGAACGTGAACTACCTCGGCGAAGCGCTGCTGGGCGAAGCGGACGCGCGCCGCCGGTTGCAGAACTATCTCACCGCACTGCAGCAGCCGGAGATCGAAGTCATCTCGGTGAAGATCTCCACGATCTACTCGCAGATCTCCCCGCTTGCCCGCGAGCACACCGTCGGCATTCTCTGCGATCGCCTCGAACTTTTGTTCCGCGCTGCTGTGAAGGCGCAGTTCAAACGCCACGACGGCACAGTGGTGCCGAAGTTCGTCTACCTCGACATGGAAGAGTACCGCGACAAAGACCTCACCGCGGAAGTCTTCATGCGCGTGCTCGACCGCCCTGGCCTGGAGCGCGCCCAGGCCGGTATCGCGTTGCAGGCGTACATCCCCGACTCCTTCCTCACGCAGCAGCACATCAACGAGTGGGCCCGCAAACGTGTTGCCAGCGGCGGCTCGCCTGTGACGATCCGCATCGTCAAAGGCGCGAACATGGAAGCCGAGCGCGTTGAAGCCAGCCTCCGCGGTTGGCCACAAGCGCCCTACAAGACCAAGCTCGAAACCGACGCCAACTACCTCCGCATGCTCGACGAAGGCCTGCGGCCGGAAAACATCACCGCAGTGCGCCTCGGCATCGCCTCGCACAACCTGTTCACGCTCGCGTACGGCATCGTGCTCGCCACCAACGCCGGCGTGCTCGACCGCGTGCAGTTCGAAATGCTCGAAGGCATGGCCAACCACCAGCGGCGGGCGATCGTCGAGCACACGGGCAACATGCTGCTCTATGCCCCGGCCTGCCGACAGGAGGATTTCACCAACGCCATCGGGTATCTCGTCCGCCGCCTCGACGAAAACAGCGGCCCCGATAACTTTCTCCGCTACGCGTTCAATATTTCGGTCGACAGCCCCGAGTGGTACACGCTGGAGCGGCAGTTCGTTGAGGCGCACACGGCAGCGGAAACGGTAAGCAGCGCTCCTCGACGCACACAAAATCGCGCTACTCCGGCAGCCCCCGGCTCTGCCGGGGGTTCTCCCACTCTTCGCACCAACTTTACTACTTCCGCACGGCACACTGCACCCGACCAAACCCCCGGCCGAGCCGGGGGCTGCCTGTCTTTTCATAACGAACCGGAGACAGATTGGTCATTGCGAAAAAACGGCGAATGGGCCCAATCGATTCTCGCCGCATGGCAAACGCGCCACGGCCCTCGCGCGGCCAACGTCCCGCTCGTCATCGCTGGCGAAGAACTCGCCGACGACCGCAAAAGCCGCGATTCGGTCGATCCGTCGCGTCCCGACAACATCGTCGCGCGGTATCGGCAAGCTACAGAAGCCGACATCGACCGCGCCGTCTCCGCCGCGCGTGATGACGCCGATGGCTGGCGTCGCGGCACGCCGCAGGATCGTCTTGAAATTCTGCACCGTGTCGCCGAGGAACTCGCCGCCGCCCGTGGTGAACTTATGGGAGCGATGCTGGCCGAAGGCGGCAAGGTGCTCACGGAGAGCGACCCCGAAGTCTCCGAAGCGATCGACTTCTGCCGGTTCTATTCCGAGAGTGCGCATTTCTTCTACGACGGCGCACCAGCCAACCTCTCGCTCGCGACCCCCCGTAGGACGGACAATTCTGTCCGTCCGTCATCGTCATCGCACAACGACACCGACGGACAGAATTGTCCGTCCTACCTCACGCTGCGACCGCGCCCCAAAGGCGTCGCCGTCGTCATCTCGCCGTGGAACTTCCCGCTCGCCATACCCTGTGGCGGCGTCGCGGCCGCACTCGCCGCCGGCAACACCGTGATTTTGAAGCCGGCGTCCGACACCGTTCTCATCGCCTACTTGCTGTGCCAATGCTTTTGGCGTGCGGGCGTTCCGAAGACCGCACTGCAATTCGCGCCATGCAGCGGCGGCACGGCCGGCTCGCATCTCGTCGCCCACGATGGTGTCGACGTCGTCATCCTTACCGGCGGCACCGCCACTGCCGCCGAAATGCTCCGCACCAAGCCCACGATGCGGCTGTTCGCCGAAACGGGCGGCAAGAACGCCACGATCATTACCGCGCTCGCCGATCGCGACCAGGCAATTAAGAACGTACTCCACAGCGCCTTCAGCCACAGCGGCCAGAAATGCTCCGCCACTTCGCTGCTCATTCTGGAGCGCGAGGTGTACCACGACGCCGGCTTCCGCGCGGCGCTGTGCGATGCCGTCGAAAGCCTGCACGTCGGCTCGGCATGGGAGCTTCATACCAAAGTCGGCCCGCTCATTCGCCCGCCCTCCGGCGTGCTCGAAACGGCCCTTAAAGAACTCGATGCCGGCGAAGAGTGGGCCGTCATGCCGCGGCTGCACGTGGGCGACAACCCACACCTCGTGAGCCCCGGCGTGAAGTGGGGCGTCGCGGCCAACAGCTTCACACATGGCACGGAACTCTTCGGCCCGGTGCTCGGCGTGATGGAAGCTCGCGATCTCGACGACGCGATCGACCTCGTGAACGCCACGGGGTACGGCCTCACCTCCGGCCTCGAAAGCCTCGACGACCGCGAACAACAGCGCTGGGCCAGCCGCATTCGGGCCGGCAACCTGTACATCAACCGCCCGACAACCGGTGCGATCGTCCTTCGCCAACCCTTCGGCGGCATGGGCAAGAGCGCCGTCGGTCCCGGCATCAAAGCCGGCGGCCCGAATTACGTGGTGCCGCTGATGAACCATATCGCCCAGCCCTCCGGGCTGGCGGCGCATGATCAAGGCGCCGACGTTGACTCAAACTCGCTTCACTCCGAGCCGGAACGGCTCGGCTATATGTCGTTCGCTACACCGCCGCGTGCGCAGGAACATTTGCGCGACCTTCGCATTGCGCTGCAGCGCACGCATGGCGAATTCGCCGATGTCTTAGCCGCGCTCGACAGTTACGAGCACTGGGCGAACCAGGAATTCCGCGTCGCCCACGATGACGTTCGCCTGCTCGGCGAAGACAATTTCCGCCGCTACCTGCCGGTCGAACCGCTTATCATCCGCGTGCACGCCGACGACACGCTCGCGGACATCTTCTGCCGCACTGCTGCGGCGAATGCCGCCGGTTGCCGGGCGATCATTAGCAGCGAGCCGGTAGCGTCAGCGACCGGAGGAGCTCAGCCAGCCAAAAACGAACCGAGCGCTGCCGCCGCCGTCGAACTTCTCGAAGACCTGACTCAATCGTGGGCTGGCGCAATCGAATTCATTGAAGAACATGACGAAGCCCTCGCCGACGCCATCCGCGCGGGACGCATCGCCCGCATCCGTTACGCCGCACCCGACCGCGTGCCCGACGCGATCCGCCGTGCTGCCGCCGAGTCGCTGTTTTACATCGCCGACACGCGCGTCAGCCTCCACGGTCGCATCGAACTCCTGTGGTACCTCCGCGAGCAAAGCATCTCGCACATCTACCACCGTTACGGCAACCTCGGCCTCCGCGCGAGCAGCGGCACCGCCAATAGGCGGCAGATAAATCCCACCAGGAACAACTCGGCATAAAGCGTCATCGCCTGCGAACCAGCCGCGCCGATCCAGTCAAACATCCAGCCGCCGACGACGATCATGACGCCGTTCGCCAAATCGGCCACCGTGTGATACACGGCTACGAACGGTGAATTGTTGTCGGCCGGCGCGAGTTTGAGTTTCACGTTATCGAGCCATCGCCGGCACGCCCAGCCGCAGCAGCCCGGCAAAACGCGGAGCGGCTAGGATGCAGCTCACTGCCAAACCCGGTCGCACCCAAATCGGCCGCCAAGTAGAACACGAGCGTCGTGGAAACTAACCCATTGCCGACGGCCCACAAGCCGGCATTCGCGCTCGCGAGCGCTACTGCATGTCGAACGTGCGGCGTCGAAAGTCGCATTGTGTGTGGCTTAGTTTCCTCACGCATCCGGGCAAGCTACCGTGCAGACTGGAAAATCACAAGCGCGTGAGGTCGGCAGTGCCACGTTCCAGCTACGTTTCGAGTGACAAGCAAGTCATGCGCCGCCGCTCGCCGATGCATGCGCATGCCGCCACGTAGTCTTCCGCCGGCGTAAGTCGCGTAAGCCAGCACTGCGATTCGGCAAATGGCTGCGGCATTGAGGAGAGGTCAGCCCAACCATCCTCCGCGCGAATGACCGGCACGCGAAACGACTGCAGCCCGGCCACAAGGCCCGTTCCGTACGCCTTCACGACTGCTTCTTTGCCGGTCCAGCAGCGCAGAAAGGCGGCGTGCTGCTGTTGCGCCGATGTTTCTGCTAGTACGTTCTCCACCTCGTGCGGATGAAAGTAGCGCCGCGCGAGACGTTCTACGTTACTGACCTCGCGCAGCCGCTCCACGTCGACGCCAACTTCACACGTGCGCGCCACAGCTACGAGCGCGAGTTCGCCAGAATGCGTGAGGTTAAAAGTCAGCCCGTCGGTCGCGTGCGATTCCGCGAGTGCTGGTTTACCGCCAGCGAGTGTTGTGAACTCGATCGCCGCGGGCGCGACCTGAATGTAATGAGCGAGAATCTGCCGCAGGGCGCCGTGCCCCACAGTGAACCGCCGACGCAGATGGTCGAAATAAAATCGCTCCGCGCGCTGCCGCTCCTCGCCTGACAACAACGCTCCGCACGCCACGATCGCAGCATCACTTGCCTCCAGCGCAATCGCCCATACATGCACTTCATCGGCCGCGAGTTCTGGCGGCGACGCGACTTTTGGCCAATCGATATGCATCGGCGGAATGATCGAACTACATCCCATTATCAAGGGGTGGCTGGGGTCGAGCCGAAGGCGAGCCCCCAGTGCGCCACAGTGCTCGCCGGGTTCACTGGGGGCTCGCTGCGCTCGACCCAAGCCACCCCTTGAAAAAACACTCGGTTAACCATCGCCGCTACCGATTTCCGTCGCGCACTGTTCCAGGCGCTCCAGAATCACCCGCAGGCCTGGCGTCGGCTCGTCGCGCTTCACTTGTTGTGCCGGTTGCCCGCCTTCATCGTTTGCAGGCGCTGCGCTGAACAAGAAGAAATGGTTTCCGGGCAACAACCGCACGCTACAATCCTGCGTGGTGTGCTTGCGCCAGTCCATGATCTTCGCCGCCGAGACCGCGGCGTCCTCGGCGCCGCCGAGCACTAGCATTGGCACATCGAGCGGCGGCTCTTCATCGTACCGGTATGTGTCGATCATCTCAAAGTCCGCCCGCATCGGCGGCGCGAGCAGCTTCCACAGCTCTGGGTTCTCGCGGATTACGGCCGGTATGCCGCCGTAGCGCGACTGCAGCACTTCCATGAGCTCGTCATCGGGTAACTTATGTAGCGGCTCTGTGATCACAATCAAGTGCGGCGGCGGGCAGCCCGTGAGCACCATCAGTCGCGGCATCGCTTGCCCGTGTCGTCGTAGCGACCGCGCGATTTCGAATGCCAGCACCGCCCCCATGCTGTGCCCCAGCAGCACGAACGGCTTGTCGAGTGCAAAGCGACTCAAGTCCTCGCGCAACGCATTGGCAAGCGCTTTGATGTCGGTGTACAGCGCTTCGTTGAGTCGGCCATCGTGTCCGGGTAGTGAAACAGGTACCAGGTCGACCGTATCAGGCATTAGCGGTCGCCAACGATGGTACCCGGCTGTCCCGCCGCCAGCATACGGGAAGCACACCAGCCGCAGGGCTGCCGCATCGTCGAGTTGTGAGCGAGAAATTGAGTTAAACACTGGATTTTCCCGTCAAAATACGGGCGAACATGCCTCTTGGGCGGTCCTTTCCGAGCCCCCTGGAAACACCTAGAATAGAGGTTCTACCATGCTAATCAAAGTTGTTGGGTTAAACGCAGGTAATTTCCGATGCGGTTCAAGAGGAACCATCGGTCTGGGTAAGCGATCGGACGCGCTGCACGCGGGGATTGCCTTATTTCCTCCTCACAGCTTCTAGCTCCTGCGGTGCACGTACTTGTTGCCGGCCGGGTCCCTTTGTTATGCGTTGTGATTCCAATTATCAATCGATGATCGACCTCCTGGCCGGGCAGGCTGCCGATCAGGCCGACCGTACGGCCTACGCATACCTCGACGACCGCGACGGCATTACCGAGATCACGTTTGGTGAACTCGACCGCCGGGCCCGCGTCATCGCCGGGCGGCTGCAGCTTGAACTATCGCCGGGCGACCGGGCGCTACTCGTGTACCCCGCCGGACTGGAGTTCATTTCCGCGTTCTTTGGTTGCTTGTACGCGGGCGTGATCGCCGTCCCGGCCACGTATCCCAAACCCAAGCGGCCGATGCCGCGGCTGCAGCGGATCGCGCTCGATTGCGACGCCCACATCGCGCTGTCGACCGCGCAAACGCTAACGACGCTCGATCCTGATTTGCTATCGGCTGATGCCGCCACCAGCCAATGGATCGCCACCGACGAACTCAACGACGACCTCGCCGATTTCTGGCAACGGCCGACGGTGAATCGCCACAACCTTGCGTTCTTGCAGTACACGTCGGGCTCGACCAGCGACCCCAAAGGCGTGATGGTCTCGCATGGCAACCTGCTGACGAATCTCGAATGCATTCGCCGCGCGTTCGGCATCGGCGAGAGTGAAGACGACGTCGCTTCCCAAACCGGCGTCTTCTGGCTGCCCGCGTACCACGACATGGGCCTCATCGGCGGCATCCTGACGCCGCTGTATGAAGGCGGCCGCAGCGTGCTGATGTCGCCCACGTCGTTTCTGCAACGACCGATGCGGTGGCTGCAAGCTATTCACGATTACAAAGCCACGATCAGCGGCGCGCCGAACTTCGCGTACGAATACTGCGTGCGCCGCACGAGCCACGAAGAACGCGCTCAGCTCGACCTCAGCCGCTGGCGGCTGGCGTTTTGCGGCGCGGAACCAATTCGGCCGGAAACGCTCGAAGGATTCGCCGAAGCGTTCGGCCCCGCCGGGTTCAAGCTCCAGTCGTTCTACCCGTGCTACGGACTTGCTGAATCAACACTGCTCGCCGCCGGCCCCGACTACCGCCTCGAGCCGCACTTCCTCGCCGTCAATCGGGCGGCGCTTGCCGAACATCAAGTCGCGCCAGCGATTGGCGAACCCGATGCGATGGTTCAACGGCTCGTCGGCTGCGGCACGCCGGTCGTCGAGCACACGATCGTCATCGTCGACCCGGCCGAAGGCCACGAAGTCGAAGACGGCATCGTCGGCGAGATCCTCATTCAAGGTCCGTCGCTCGCTCAAGGCTATTGGAATCGGCCCGAAGAGACGGCCGAGGTGTTCGGCGCTGAAGTCCCTGGCCGCGAGGGCAAGTTCCTCCGCACGGGCGACTTGGGATTCTTCCGCGAAGGCGAGCTATTCGTTACCGGCCGCGTGAAGGATGTCATCATCATTCGCGGCCGCAACCATTACCCACAGGACATCGAACAATCGGCCGAAGAAGCCCACCCGGCCGTCCTTCCCGGTGCGGCGTTCGCCATCAGCGATGAGCATGGCGAGCGGCTGGTCGTGGTGCATCAGCTCGATCGCCAATTCCGCGGGGCCGATCATCACCAGATCATTCAGGCGATTCGCCGGGCGATCGTCGAGCAACACGACCTCGACCCGTACGCGATCGTGCTGATTCGGCAGACATCGCTGCCGATTACCTCGAGCGGCAAAGTGCAACGCAACCTCTGCCGCGAGCAGTATTTGGCTGATGAGTTGAAAGTCGTTCACTCATGGACGAACCCGGCTCGCGCGACACCAAAAACCGCCGCGGCCGCCGACCGCACGCAGGTGCACATTCACGGCGCGGGCGTCGCGAGCCAACAGCCGGCCGAACCAGAAGGGCCAGCGACGATTCCTTTCAACGCCGCAGTCGCCGCGCAGGCCGGATCGACAAACGGTGCATCAGCCAACGGTGCGTCGATAAGCGGCGCCGCGTCGAAACCCGCGTCCACGAACGGCCACGGCGCTTTGAAGTTCCAACCCCGCACCGGTCCGGTAAGCCCGATCGAAGTCGATCGTGCCGCCGAACAAATCGAAGCCTGGCTGCTCACGTGGCTAGTAAACCGGCTGAGCATGGACCCGGCCGACGTTGCGCGAGATCGCCCGTTCGCCGAGTTCGGCGTTGATTCACTGGCCGCCGTCGAGCTGAGCCAGGAGCTCGAAGACGAATTCAAAGTGCCGCTGCCGGCGATTGTGGCCTGGAACTACCCGACGCCCGCGGCGCTCGCCCGCTATCTGGCCGAGCAATCGCTCGGTGTTGGTGAACCGACCGAGCCGCAGGCCGTGCATGTCACCACCAATGGCGCCACGCTTCCGCCGGCCCCCAACGATGCTGAGCTTGCGGCCATTCTCGCCGAGATTGAGAAGCTTTCGGATGAAGAGGCTGCCAAACTCCTCGCCGACGAACAACAATCGAACTGAGTATCGTCGTAGACCGATCGCTCTTCTAAGAAGCTGCGACCGCCATTCGCGGTTCCGCAGTGGTGCACGGTGCCCTACTTGCGCTGGCAAGTGCAAGAATGCAACTTCCGTGACGACGCCACTTGTCGCAATGCGACTTGAGGTGACGATTCGCCTTTGGTGAGTGGCTACATTTTTCGGTTGAAAACGCCGGCCAACTTGCTATAGTGATCCTTTGTTCATATACGATCAGCCAGTAAGTCCCGAGGCCAAGCAAGTCGATTTGCCTGCAATAATCGCTCGCGTCTACAAACGCGAATCCAACCGCAGGGATTCAACCGTATCGACATACGCGCCCGCATGGCATTGGGTGCTGGCCGATGCTGCGCACTCATCTGCGCATGTCGCCCGACCACAAACGCCCGCATTTTAACGACGCCTATTGGCGCGAATGCCGCCCATTTTGCAACGTGCCATCGCAGTAAATTCCTCGCATACTTCCCCCCCATCACACCGCCCGCCTTGGAAAGACCTCCTCGGATTACCATAAAGCAGCAACGACTTACATCACGCTGCCTACCTGAGCTCTTATCCCCCAGCAAGACAACCCGTTGAGAAGTTTTGCAATGAAAAATGCGTTTTCGATGTAGTCGCAAAATCCAACAACTCACGAATAGCCCAGTCCTCCGAGCCGGGCGAAGCCGCCCATTCGCTCTGCCCAAGCGCAAGAATCAGGCATCAGCTCGCGGAGTTTCCCGCCGACGCGCAGCACCAACCCACTACAGAAACTTGGCCGCCGCTCAATCTAGCATGACAAGCGCCAGATCAATCGACTTCCTTGGCGTTGATCCAGCTCATGAGTTTGCGAAGTTTCTTGCCAACGACCTCGACGGGGTGGTTCTTGTCCTGTTCCTTCATGGCCTTGAATTTCTTCGCGCCGCTCTTGGCTTCGTCGATCCATTCCTTGGCGAACTTGCCTTCTTGCACCTCTTTGAGGATCTTTTTCATTTCCTCTTTGGTTTGCGGCGTGATGATCCGTGGGCCGCGGGTGTAGTCGCCAAATTCGGCCGTGTTGCTCACGCTGTAGCGCATGTAGTTGAGGCCGCCCTGGTAGAAGAGGTCGACGATGAGCTTGAGCTCATGCATGCACTCGAAGTAGGCCATTTCGGGCTGGTAGCCCGCTTCGACGAGCGTTTCAAAGCCCGCCTTGACGAGCGCACTGACGCCGCCGCAGAGGACGGCTTGTTCGCCGAAAAGGTCGGTTTCGGTTTCTTCTTTGATGGTGGTTTGAATGACGCCGCCGCGGGTGCCGCCGATGGCTTTCGCGTACGCCATGCCGATCTTGAAGGTTTCGTCGCTCGCGCCTTCGCTGGTGGCGATGAGGCAGGGGACGCCGCCGCCAGCGACGAATTCGCTACGCACAAGATGGCCCGGGCCCTTGGGGGCGACGAGCAGGGCATCGTGACCTTCGGGCGGCTTCACGAAGCCGAAGTGGATGTTGAAGCCGTGCGAACACATGAGGATCGCACCGGGCTTGAGGTTGGGTTTGATTTCTTTTTCGTAGAGGTCGCCCTGCAATTCATCGGGGACGAGGATGTTGATGACGTCGGCGGCCTTGGTGGCGTCGGCGGCGCTCATCGGCTTGAAGCCGTGACTAATGGCGAGATCGTAGTTCTTACCGCCCGGGCGCTGGCCGATGACGACGTTGATGCCGCTGTCGCGCAGGTTCTGGGCCTGGGCATGGCCTTGCGAACCGTAGCCGATGATGGCGACGGTCTTGCCCTTGAGTGCGTTGAGGTCGGCGTCTTTGTCGTAGAAAATCTTGGCTGCCATGTAGTTCTCCAAATTAAGAGAGCAGTAGAGCGGCAGAGCAGAAGAACAGCAGAAAAGACTGCTGATCGGATGTCACTTCTGTTCTACCGCTCTCCTGCTCGACTGTTCTCCGTCCGGCGAAAGCCGGACCTAGGCTTCGGCCGCGAATTTGCGGAGGCCGTGGTTGTTGTGGTTGCTGCTGCGGTCGATGGCGCGGACCATGGCGATGCGGCCGGTGCGCACGAGCTCGACAATGCCGAAGGGACGCATGAGGTCGATGAACGCTTCGATCTTTTTCTCCTGCCCGGAGATTTCGACCATGACCTGGTCGTGCGACACGTCGACGATGCGGCCGCGGAAGATATCAGCGAGCTCGCGGATTTCGGCGCGCTGCCCGGGCTTCATGCGGACCTTGATCAACATGAGGTCGCGTTCGACGTGGTCGTGCGAGCTGACGTCTTCTACTCGTACCACGGTAACGATCTTCTCGAGCTGCTTGCGAACTTGCTCGAGGACGTTGTCGTCGCCGACGACGACGAACGTCATCCGCGAGAGGCGAGGGTCTTCGGTTTCGCCGACAGCGAGGCTATCGATGTTGTAGCCGCGCGAGGCGAACATGCCGGCCACATGGGCCAGCACGCCGGGAACGTTTTGCACCGTGGCAGAGAGGACGTGACGCATGATTGAAGATGCAGGATGGGGGATGCAGGGAGCAGGGACAGAAACACGAGGTACTATCGAGTCCCCGCCCAGGCACCCTCACCCCAACCCTCTCCCTGAGGGAGAGGGAGACTTGTGCGCGGCCCTCGCCGGGAGGGGAGAGCCGCCCAAAACGGCCCACTTTCGGAGGGTAGGGGGTGTTTCGGGGAAACCTCGATAATATCTATCGAGAGACGCCGGGGCAACCGGGCGGGTTCGGGGGTTGGAACCAAGGGATTTAGGTGCCCCGCATCGATTGAATGAACTTCCAGATCAAGAATATCAGTATGCCAAGACAAGATATGCAGACTACGGTGCTGGTCACTGGAGCGACTGATCTCCCAGCGTAGGCAACGGCGGCAAGGTCCATCGCTGTCCAAGCGAGGCAAAGAATCAGAATTGATAGCAACGGTTTTCGCATTCGACGGTAGCGGCAACCGTTAGGGCAGCAGAACGAGCGGTTTACCCGCCAAGGTGAGAAACACCGAGAAGTCTCGGCGATCCAATGTGAAGATGTGCTCAATTCCTTCGCGTTCCGATAAATGCATCAATGCTGCGTCGGCGAAGTCGAGGCAGAGGTCTTGGTACTTCCGGATTATTGCGTCAATGGCGGCAACGTCTGAATTGTGGAGCGGCAGCAAGGTGTAAACACCATCGCGACATGCCGCGAGGAGGTGGTGAACTAAGTTTGAGTCGTACCGGTTTAGCAGATAGCACGCCTCAGTAATGACGGGCAGACAAGTGAAGAGCGTGCCGGGCACGTACCGAGCTTGCTCGCGACATGCAGCATGATATGCATCGCGGCGATCAAACAAGGCGACCAGCGGGCCGGTGTCAATTAGGATTCGTTGAGGTACGGAACTCACCAAAGCCTTCCATGTGTTTGGGGTTCGTACTTAGGTCAGTCGGACCATCAAAACAACCTAGTATCCCGCGTTCAGAAAGGACATCGAATAAGGACTTGGCCAGCGGGTTTTCACCATTGAGAACCGTCGAAGCGGACGCCGACGACTGAGGCGCTGTGTCGAGAAGTTCATCGACGACTACAGACCACGACTTGCCAGTTGCTTCGGCGAGTAGCGCAACACGCACTTGCTGTGCTGCGTTGAGCGTGATTTGCGTAGGGTCGACGGTCATACGGAAATTCTAACTTGCGCCTGTGCAAAAAGCCAGAATTGGTGAAATGATCGTGGCTGTATGGATTTCCATAATCGCAAATGTGGCTATAGCTATCAAAGATAGAACTTCATCATCGCAGGGGCCGTCGGCCGCGCGGACCGCGTGGGCCGGATGGCGGACCGTCGCGGCCGCCGGGCGGCGGACCGAGTTGTTTCTCGAAAGACCGATCCGGCTCGCCGTGGAAGTAGCGCGGGATGAATGGGAAGGCATCGGTGACGACATAGTAGTAGGTGCCGGCGGGGTATTCGGGCGTGACGCCTTCGCGGCCGTTGGCTTGGTCGAGGTCGCCGCTGCCTTCTGTAAACTCGTAGTCTTGCACGAACGTGCCGTCGTACATGCCGCCGGGGCCATCGTCGCCGGTGGGGCGCCGGCCTTTCTTGAGTTGATAGCTGGAGCGAAGTTTCTTGAGCAGCGAGTTGGCGTCGGCGGCTGTTTCGTGGCCGTACTCGGCGTAGATGGGATAGCCGTCGGCAGCGTAGCCGATGAGGAGCATTTGCGGCTTTGTTTCATTTTTGCGCAGTCGCTCGATGAGGCCGGTGGGCAGACCGTGATAATGGTACGCGCCGGTGGGTTGCACGTGGGCGTGGCTGGAGTCGATGCCGAGGTTCATGCGGCCCATGCCTTCGTAGTTCCAGATGCGGGAGCGATCGAGGCCGGGTTGCATGCGTGTGCCGGGGCCGGGGCGGCTCACGATTTTATCGCCGGGCTTCCAGACTTCGGCCGTGCCGGGGTCGAAGACGACGCCGTTGAGGGCTACGCCGAAGAGGTAGCGGCGGACGGGAATCGGTTCGGCGGCGGCGTGCGGCTTGAGCGGCATTTCGAAATGGTAGTGCTGCGGGCTGATTTCATTCGGGTTGCCGCGGTTGGGGAATGCGCCAGGTTTGTGATCGGGCAGGCCATTGGCGTCGATTAGGCGTTTGTCGGCATCGGTTTTGATGGTGACCTGGCTCTGGTTGTCATAGGAGTCGTCGTTCGCGGCATGGTCGCCCTCGTGAGCGCGGGCGGCGGCTGTGAATACAACGAGCGCAGTTGCAAGAAGCGAGAGAGATTTGGATTGCATGGTTGTTTTTGGCAGCCAGTACAGAGGGCTGGGCTATTTGGGGGTTGAGTTGATGGCTGTTGGGGCAACCAAGAGGAGGTCGGGTTGCACAGATTGCGGCAAGGGCAACGACATTACCGGCAATGAACCCCGCTCGGCGTGTGGCGGGTCGCGAAAATCGCGGATTTAGTAGGACCGTACGGGGGGCGTGCGAATTCTGGCGTGGGCCGAGGGGATGCCGGGGCCGCGTGGAAGGTTTGGCCTCGAACGGACATCAGTTGACGGCGGCGCATTGGGGCGCGCTGCGCCCGACGCCAGCCATGCCCGTGACGTTGGCCGGGATGTGTGTGTGTTTCGCTGGCCGTGCAATGCATACAGGCGGCACGAAGCGAAATTTGGCCCCGTAGAAGGTGGACATTTTTCGTGGCGAGCGCGTTTGAACTTCGGAGGTCCCAACCAGAATGAGGAATAACACCCCCGAACAACTCAATCACTCGAAGAGGCGTCCCATGTTGAAGCGCAATCAGTACCACGGCCGTCGGTGCAGTTTTGAAGGACTGGAACAACGTCGCATGATGGCTGGCGACGTCGTGGTGAAGATGAGCGGTGAGAATCTCATCATCAACGGCAATCGGCTCGATAACGCGATTACGATTACGGCCGGCGCCATTCCGGGCCAGGTGATCGTGCAAGGCCAGACCGCGGGCGGTTCGGCGACGCGCATCAATGGAACGCCGAACGGAACGACCACGCTGAATGGCTTCTTTGGCGACCTCAAGGTGAACATGGCGTCGGGTCAAGATAGCCTCACCATTAACGGCGTGACGGTGCGGGGCAACACGACGCTGAAGACCGGCCGCGGGATCGACAATGTGGCGATTCTGAATGTGAACTCGTGGGGCAATGTGAAGGTGAAGACCGGCAATGGCTCGGATAATCTAACCGTGGCCAACACGACGGTCGCTGGGAAGACCGTGCTCAAGACAGGCACGGGTAACGACTTGGTGACCGTGACGAACCTCGCCACGAACAAGCTCAAAGTGAGCACCGGAAAGGGCAATGATCAGGTGTCGCTCATAAATGTGACGGCTGCGAAGGCGACGTTGAATGGCGGCAGCGGCGTGAACAAGTTGGGTGTTGCGGCGAGCTTCTTGCCTAAGACTTCGGTGAAGAAGTTTGTGTAATGAGCGTTGCTCGCCGATGGCGCGGGCAGGTGGCAGCGGTTGGTGGCAGGTAGAGACGGCATGGCCGCCCGCGCTAACGATGGTTTGGGCGCTGATTGCGAAACTCTGAAACTCTGAACAGCATTGCACGGGCTGGTGGCGCAACTAGAAGAGGCGCCGCTGGCCCGTTTTTATTTGAGGCGGGCGAAAGGCATCGCAGTTGAGCGTAGGGTGCTCTGCGAGGTAGCCGAGCTTCGTGGTCCAAAGGCGAAAGGTGTCGGCGATGAGTTCGGCCAGGTTGCCGGTGCCGACCTGGCGACGGCCGAACTGCGAGTCGCTGAGTTTGCCGCCGCGGGTAGTGCGGATGAGCGACTCGACGCGCTCGGCTTTCAGCGGCTGCGTGCGCTGTAGCCAATCGAGGAAGACCGGCTTTACGGTAGCGGGCAGTTTCAACAGCACGTAGCCGGCCCATTGGGCGCCAGCTTCGCGGGCGGCGGTGAGGATGGCTGGGACTTCGCTGTCGTTGAGGCCGGGAATGATGGGGGCGGTCATCACGTTCACGGGGATGCCGGCGGCGGTGAGTTCGCGGATCGCACGGAGGCGGGCTGCGGGCGAGCTGGTGCGGGGCTCCATGACGCGGGCGAGCTTCGCGTCGAGCGTGGTGATTGAGAGCGAGACGCGGACACAGTTGTATGCGGCGAGTTGGGCGAGCAGATCGACGTCGCGGCAGACGAGCGCGTTCTTGGTGATGATGCCGATGGGCTGGTGGCACTCGGCAGCGACTGCGACACAGGAGCGCGTGATGCGAAATTCGCGCTCGGCTGGCTGGTAGCAATCGGTGACGCCGGAGAAGGCGATTGTTTCCGGTTGCCAGCTGGGCTTGGCGAGGAATTCACGAAACAATTCGGCGGCGCGGTGTTTGACGAAAACTTTGGTTTCGAAGTCGAGGCCGGCCGAGAGGCCGAGGTACTCGTGGCCAGGGCGAGCGTAGCAGTAGCTGCAGCCGTGGGAGCAGCCGCGGTACGGGTTCACGCTAAAGCGGAAGCCGACGTCGGGACTATCGTTCTCGGCGACGATCGATTGGGACTCATCCGGAATATATTGCGTCGGTGGGCGGCCGAGTACGGCGAGGTACTCTTCATCTTCGGCGACGTGTTCCAAGTCGCTTTCGACGTGGACCGGCACGTACCGGTTGGGCGGTTGGATGGCGGCGCCGCGGCCTTTTGGTGATTTCGCCATACTCGCCGGACCTTGTTGCCACGACTTCAGAATCCGACGAAATAGTGTATTTATGTATACACTTGTTGGCAAGCGTAATTATTGACCACGGATTTCACGGATGAACACGGATAAGAAATAGAGCGGCGGCGTAATCGGCTTGATCCGTGTGCATCGGTGTTATCCGTGGTCAATTTGTCTTGGTCGTCGACCAAGTCAACAGCGTCGCGATTTTGCGGCCGGTGGTTGAGAGTGGCAGTTCGATAAGTTGCGCGGTGGGCAGCCAACGCACGGCGGTGCCGCTCGGCGATCTGGTGCGGCCGGAGATGTACGTGGCTTCGTAGCAGTCGAGTGTGATGCGGTAGCGGGTGACGCCGTGTTTGAGTGTTTTTAGTAGTGCGCCGGGCGTGCATTGAATGCCGGTTTGGGCGGCGACTTTCGTGGTTATTTCTTCGCGACCGAAGAGCGGGCCGGTGGCTTCGAGTTCGAAGCGGGGGAAGTCCCAGAGGCCGGCCCAGCGTTCGGTGGGGCCGCACTCGCGCATGAGGACGCTGCCGTTCTTGCGGATGATGATGGCGGCTTCGCGTAGAGCTGTGAACTTCTGTTTGGTTTTGGCGGCGGGGATTTCGTGCTGCAGGCCGCGGGCGTTGGCGGCGCAGAGGGTGGCGAGGGGACACTCGTGGCACTTGGGGTTGGTCGGCGTGCAGATGAGGGAGCCGAGTTCCATGAGGGCCTGGTTGAAGTTGGCGACGTCTTTCGCGGGGAGGATTTCTTCGGCGAAAGTCCACAGGCTGGTTCGCCCGGTCGCTGAAGCGACGTCGCCACGATGGGCGATTAGGCGGGAGAAGAGGCGGAGCGTGTTGGCTTCGAGGATCGGGGCGCGCTGGTCGAAGGCGATCGAGGCGATGGCGCCGGCGGTGTAGCGGCCGATGCCAGGGAGGGATTGGAGTTTGGCGAGATCACGCGGGAACTTGCCGGCGTGGAGTGCGACGACTTGTTTGGCAGCAGCGTGGAGTTGGCGGGCGCGGCGGTAGTAGCCGAGCCCTTCCCAGAGGCGGAGGATTTCGATTTCTTCAGCGGCCGCGAGGGTGTGGATATCCGGGAACGCGGCGAGGAAGCGAGTGAAGTAGTCGCACACGGTGACGACTTGCGTTTGCTGGAGCATGATTTCGCTGATCCACACCCGGTAGGGATCGCGGGATTTGCGCCAGGGCAGGTCGCGGGCGTGCCGGGCGTACCAGGCGAGAAGGCGGCGGCGGAGCGATTGCTTTTGGCCGGCGGTGAGATGAGCGCGCGTGACGGGCGCTGGTCGAGTGCGGTCCTTCGCGGTGGGCATGCGGGTTATTCTCACGCAAAGGCGCAGAGGCGCGAAGGGTATATAGCCGAACCGTCCCGGTTCGGCGTCAGCAAGATTTGATGATTGGTATGGGAAGGAGAATGGATAGTTGTCCGGCGGGGCGACCCAGCCCGGAGGGCTAGGCTATTTATTCGGTGGCGAAATCCTGACGAGAGATGCGGTCGCTGCGTTTGCTGGACAGTTCGTGCAGGCGCCGCACTTGCCGGCGCGGCGGGCGGTGAGCGATTGCCAGCCGCGGCGGACGAGGAACGCCAAGGCGGCGAGGGCGATCAGGATGGCGATGGAATCCTGCATGGCGGCGAATCGTGTGACAAATGGCGACGCTCGGCAGCCCCCGGCTCTGCCGGGGGTTTAGAAGTGATGGTTAGTTTACTGGTGTGCTACCCCCGGCAGAGACGGGGGCTGTCGGGGTCTTGCGATATCGCAGTCGTTGGAATCTAGAGTAGTAGTCGGCTGGTGATTTGGTAGGTCAGCAGCGCGCCAAAATACGCGAGGGTGGTCATGTAGGCGAACGTGAAGGCGGGCCAGCGCCAGCTGTTGGTTTCGCGGCGGATGACGGCGAGCGTCGCGGCGCACTGCGCACACAGGGCGAAGAACACCATGATCGACAGGGCCACCGGTAAATTGTAGACCGGTTCACCGGTGTCGTCCCACTTGGCGGCACGGAGTTGCGATTGCAGGCGGTGCTGGTCGCCTTCGGCCTGGACGTCGATGTCGCTGCCGAGATTGTAGATGACGCCGAGGACGCCCATCACGACTTCGCGGGCTGGGAAACTCGCGATGGCGGCACAGCCGATCCGCCAGTCCCAGCCGAGCGGGCGGACGGCTGGCTCGATGAGTTTGCCGGCGCGGCCGAGGAAACTGTAACGCTGGTGCAGGCTGGCGGTGAGGTGTTCGAGGTTGCCGGTGTCGTTGAATTCGGCGAGGGCGGTTGGATCGCTCTGCAAAGTCGCGCGGCGAGTGGCGATGTCGGCGGCGACGCGGTCGTCGCTCCGCGGATAGTACGAGAGCGCCCAGATGACGATCGTGACGGCGAAGATGACGGTGCCGGCGCGGGCCAAAAATGCCCAGCCGCGTTCGCCCATGCGGAAGGCCACCGTGCGGGCGGAGGGCATTTTATACGTGGGCAGTTCGAGGACGAACGGCGGCGTTTCGCCGCGAAGCAGGCTGCGCTTAAGGATCCACGCCATGCAGATCGCGACGCCGATGCCGACGCAGTACATGCCGAGGAGCACGAGACCTTGCAGGCCGACGAAGCCGCCCAGGTAGCGGTGGGCGGGCACGAATGCGCCGATGAGGATGATGTACACGGGCAAGCGTGCCGAGCAACTCATGAGTGGCGCGATGAGGATCGTGGCGAGGCGGTCGCGGCGGTTTTCGATCACCCGCGTGGCCATGATGCCGGGCACCGCGCAGGCGAACGAGGAGAGCAACGGGATGAACGATTTGCCGCTGAGGCCGACGCCGGCCATGAGGCGATCCATGAGGAACGCCGCGCGGGCCATGTAGCCGCAGTCTTCGAGGATGGCGATGAAGAAGAACAGAATGAGAATCTGCGGCAGGAAGATCACCACGGCGCCGACGCCGCCGATGACGCCGTTCACCAGGAGCGAACGCAGCGCACCCTCGGGCAGCAGGCGTTCAACGTAACTCGCGAGCGCGCCGACGCCGGAATCGATGAGATTCATGAGCGGCGCGGCGAGGATGAAGATTGACGAGAAGAGCACGGCCATCGTTGCGGCGAAGATGAGCGAGCCCCAGAGCTTGTGCGTGAGCAGTGCGTCGATGCGGTCGGTCGTGGTGCGGCGGTGTCCTTCTGGGCGGCGGCAGATGCCGCCGAGTGTGCGGGCGACCCATTCGTAGCGGGCCATCGCTTCGACGGCCGGCACAGGCAGCCCCGCGGCGGCGAGCGACTCGCGAGCCGCGCGAAGCTTTTGAGCACCAGCGGCCGCAGTGCCGTTGAGCAGTTGGCTTTCGAGATAGCCATCGCTATCGAGCAGCAGTCGTTCGACGAGGAACCGTGGCACTTCTTGCTTTGTGTGTTCGTCGAGCCACGCGCCGAGTTCGGCCGTGTGCTGGCGGAAAGCCGGCGGAAATGGGTTCTCGCGTTCGGCGGGGCTGTTCGCGGCTGCGGCCGCGAGGGCGGCGGCTAGTTTGTTGATGCCGAGGCCGCGATTGGCTTGAACGGGAATGACCGGTACGCCGAGGCGCTGCGCGAGCGCGTCAATGTCGATCTCCATCTGCCGGTCGCGGGCGAGGTCGACCATGTTGAGCGCGATCACGGTGGGCAGGCCCAGCGAGAAGACCTGACTCACGAGGTAGAGATTGCGCTCCAGGTTGCTGGCGTCGACGATCGAGAGGACGACATCGGGCGGGCCAGTATTGTCGCGGCGGCCGAGCAGGACGTCGACCGTCACCATTTCATCGGGCGAGCGCGGAGCGAGGCTGTACGTGCCGGGGAGGTCGATCAGCTCGAACGTCTGATCGCCGTGGCGCATCGTGCCGGTTTTCTTTTCGACCGTAACGCCCGGGTAATTGCCCACGCGTTGCCGCACGCCGGCGAGCGCGGTGAAGAGCGTGGACTTACCCGTGTTGGGATTCCCCACCAAGGCGACGCGGATCGTTTTGGGAGGAGAAATCGTAGGCACGGGGATTTTTACTTGCCACAGAGAACACTGAGGGAGAAATGCAATTTGTCATTTGTAATTAGTAATTTGTCATTGGTCATTTTCAATTCGAGGCAAGAAGCGCGCTCTTCTTCTAAAATGGCCAATTTCCAATGACAAATTATCAATGACAAATTCGTTCTTCGTCCTCTGTGGTGAATTCTGAATTATTGAGTTTCAGCGGGCGGGGCGAGTTCGATGTGTTGAGCTTCACTCTTGCGGAGGCTGAGGCGGTAGCCGCGGAGTTCGAATTCGAGGGGATCGCCGAGCGGCGCGGTGCCGATGCGGCGGATCTCGATGCCGGGTGTGACGCCCATCTCGAGAATGCGTCGGCTGACTTCATCGGACCCGACGACACGAGCGACGCGCCCGGCTTGGCCGACTTCGAGTTCGGCCGCCACGCGTGTCATGCCGATTTCCTTGTCCGCACCAGGATGCTGAGCGAGTCGTCGTTGCGGAAGCAGAACTTGCTGCCGTCGATGCGCACAATGCATGGCGCGCCGCAGCGAACCATTTCCAGGCGAGCACCGGTGCGCATGCCCAGCTCTTCGAGCCGGCGGACCTGATCGGGAGCGCCGAGCAGCTGGTAGATTTCGCCGACCTGACCGGAGCGAAGCAGGGTGAGCGGGACTAAATCGGGCATTGCGGCTGGCCCCAGCACGCTATCAAGTTATTGAGAACGATTCTCAATATCGTATATCGGAAGTTTAGCGTGCCAGGGTGGGGCGATCAACTGGGTTTGCCGGAAAAAGGTGTGGAATGGGGGAAGCCACGTTGGGGGGTGCATGCAGCGGGTTGTGGGCTGAGCGGGGCAGGTATTCAGACGGCAGCGGCCGTAGGACGGACAATTTTGTCCGTCCTTGCAAACAATTCAATCAATGGAGGGACGGATAGAATTGTCCGTCCTACGTGGCGCATGGGTTGGCTGGGGCAGATTCTTCGATGCCCCCAGAGGGTTGGTCTGGGGCATCGCAGAGCCTCTGCCCCAGGCACCCAACTTCAAACTGCGGCGCACTGGGGGCTCGCTGCGCTCGACCCCAGCCACCCCTTTTGGAATCGGCGCATTAGAATCAGCTAGGACACTACGCCGCTTCTTTGAGGGCGGCGACGACGCCGACGATCGCTTTTTTGCCGTCTTCGAACAACATAAGCGTGTTTTCGGCGGCGAAGAGCGGGTTGGGGATGCCGGCGAAACCCGGGCTGAGACTGCGTTTCACCACGACGACCGTACGGGCCTCGCCGACGTTGAGGATCGGCATGCCGGCGATCGGGCTCTTGGGGTCGGTGTTGGCGAGCGGATTCACGACGTCGTTTGCGCCGATGACGATCACCACGTCGGTCTGGCCGAAGCTCGGGTTGATCTCGTCCATCTCCTTGAGCTTGTCGTAGGGAATGTCGGCCTCGGCGAGGAGCACGTTCATATGGCCCGGCATGCGGCCCGCGACGGGGTGAATCGCGAACTCGACTTCGGTGCCGCGTTCTTCGAGCATTTGCGAGAGTTCGCGCACGGCGTGCTGGGCTTGCGACACGGCCATGCCGTAGCCGGGGACGACCACGACTCGGCGGACACCATCGAGGATCGCGGCAATGTCTTCGGCCGTGGCGGATTTCACTTTGCCGCCGTACACATCGTCGGCCGAGGCCACGGTGCTCGCATCCATCCGGCCGAACAGCACGTTCGTGAACGAGCGGTTCATGGCCTTGCACATGATGATCGACAGGATCAGGCCGGAGGAGCCGTCGAGGGCGCCGGCAACGATCAGCAGATAATTGTCGAGCACGAACCCCATCAAGCTGGCCGAGAGACCCGCGTATGAATTGAGCAACGAGATCACCGTGGGCATATCGGCGCCGCCAATGGGCATCACGAGACAAACGCCAAACGACAGTCCCAGCAGGATCAGGACGGGGAAAAGGACTTGGTGTTCCGGGTGGATCGTGAGCCAAATCGCAGTCAGAATCGCCACGCCGAGTAGCGAGAAGTTAATGAAATTCTGGTTCGGCAGCCCTTTGATATGGCTCGGAATGAGGTCCTGCAGCTTGCCAAAAGCCACGAGACTACCCGTGAACGTGAGGCTACCGAGCAACACTTCGGCGGCCAGCACGGCCATCGTGAAGTGATCGATGTGGCCACCGCTATGCGACGCTGGATCGAGCAGCTGATAGTAATGAGCTGCACCGATGACCGCAGCCGCGAGCGCGCCGAACGCGTGCGACAGCGCGGTCCGCTGTGGCACGGCGGTCATGGGCATCCAAATCGCCATGGGCGCACCGATGAGCGAGCCGATCACCATGCCGGTGAAGACCCAAACGTACGAAACGGTATTGAAGATCAGGAGCGTGCCGATGATCGCCAGCGCCATGCCGATCTCGCCGGCGCGCACGCCCCGTCGCGCGGTTCGCGGGTGGCTCAGCCACTTCAGCGACAGAATGAACAACGCGGCGGCGACAAGATAGGTGGCTTTGCCGAGCCACTCGTTGATCGAATCGGTCGAATCAACGGCCGTCTGAGCTAAGAGAAATGTATTAGCGAGGGAGTTAATCACGGCTGGAGGTCTCCCGGCGGAACATCTTGAGCATGCGGTCCGTGATCCAAAAGCCGCCGACGATGTTCGTGGTGGCCGCGATGATTCCGAGCACGCAAAGAACTTGATTGAATGTGGTATGACCTTCCGCCATCACCTGAATACCGGCCACGACGGCGATGGCGGAGATCGCGTTGGTGAGCGACATGAGCGGCGTGTGCAGCAGCGGCGACACGCGGCGAATGACCTCCAGGCCCAGAAACGTGGACAGGAGGAAGACGAATAGTTTGGGTTCGAGCATGGGAAAGGGATGAGGGGTCAGAGGCCAGAGGTCAGGGAGTCAAACGCGTAGCTGAATTCGCAAGAGTTCAGTTGCCGTGGTGATTCAGCGGATTCCGGCGAATCCAGCCGGGGCAGCTAGTCAAAAATCGTGTGTCGACATTAAACCATGCAGGGCGGGCGGGTGCTACTGGCAGGATGGCGGGGGTGGGACACGGGCACGAGTTGGTGGCGTGGCGGACCACGGGGACCGGCGATACGACGTGCCCGTCTACGAAGCTGGATTAGAATCCCAGTGATTCTCTGCCCGTCCGCAGATAAGAATTGAGTCCGCAGATATCACAGATGAACGCAGATGAATCAAAACATGCTGCATTTTGCATTGATCCGGTAAGTGAATCCCATCTGCGATCATCTGCGTCATCTGCGGACTGAAAACGGCTATGCAATAATCTCCCGGATAGGCTCCACGGGTTCCACGCCGACCAGTTTTTGATCGAGGCCGCGGTAGAAGTAGGCGAGGCGGTTGGGGTCGAGGCCGAGTTGTTGGAGGACGGTGGCGTGGACGCGCTTGACGTGGAAGGGCTGATCGACGGCTGCGGCGCCGATCTCGTCGGTCGCGCCGACCGTAACGCCGCCCTTGAGACCGCCGCCGGCGAGCCACATGGTGAAGCCGTAGGAGTTGTGGTCGCGGCCGGTGCCGACGCCGTACTCGGCCGTGGGTTGGCGGCCGAATTCGCCGCCCCAGATGATGAGCGTTTCATCGAGCAGGCCGCGCTGCTTGAGATCCTTCAGTAGCGCGGCGATGGGTTGGTCAGTCGCGCCGGCATGGCGGGTGTGGTTGGCGACGAGGTCGCCGTGGGCGTCCCAGTTGTCGTCGTTGTGGCCGCCGCCGGAGTAGAGTTGGATGAAGCGGACGCCGCGCTCGACCATGCGGCGCGCCAAGAGGCAGCGCGTGCCGAAGTCGCGGGTTTGCTCGCGGTCGAGGCCGTACATGTTCTTGGTGGCTTCGGTTTCCTGGCTGAGGTCGACGGCCTCGGGCGCGTGCATCTGCATCTTGTAGGAGAGCTCGTACGAGGCGATGCGGGCGGCGAGGTCGCTCTGGTCGGGGCGGGCGGCGTGATGTTGGGCGTTGAGGTGGCCGAGCGTGTCGAGCATATCGCGCTCGATTGGCCGCGTGGTGCCGGCGGGGAGCGAGAGGTCGTTGATCGGCGAGCCGGTGGCGCGAAAGATCGTGCCGGCAAAGCTGGCGGGCATGAAGCCGCTCGACCAGTTTTTCGCGCCGTTGATGGGGCCGCCTTCGCGGGCGAGCATGACGACGAAGCCGGGGAGATTGTCGCTCGGCGAGCCGAGGCCAAAGTTGACCCACGAGCCGAGGGCCGGGCTGCCGCTTTGCAGGCGGCCGGAGTTCATCATGAGGAGGCCGCTGCCATGGATCGGCGATTCGGCGGTCATGGAGTGGAGGAAGGCGATGTCATCGACGCAGCCGCCGAGGTGGGGGAAGAGTTCGCTGATCCATTTGCCACACTCGCCACGCTGTTGGAATTTCCAGCGTGGCTCGACGATACGGCCTTCGCTCTTGTGGCCGCCGCGGCCGAACGTTTTCACGGCGATGGTTTTGCCATCCATGCCGACCATCCGCGGCTTGTAGTCGAAGGTATCGATGTGGCTGGGGCCGCCGTACATGAAGAGGTAGATGACGCTTTTGGCTTTGGCGGCGAGTAGCGGGGGCTTGGGAGTGAGGGGATTGGCGGCGGTGTCCGTGGTCCGTGGTCCGTGGTCCGTTGCAGAGGAGGCGGCGGCGCGGTGAGTGAAGAAGCCGTCGAGGGAGAGGAGCGAGGTGAGGGCTGCGGCGCCGAAACCGCCGCCGGTTTCCCAGAGGAACTCACGGCGCGTGCGGTGGCAGAAGTCGGGATTGGGTTTCATCGACATAAGTTGATCCCAAACTTTTTTATTGAACCACGACGGACACGACGAGCACTACGAAAGAACTGCCGAATGCTCGATTCGCTAATTTCGGTAGTGCGGTTGATGACCAGTTCTCATACGAGTTGATTGCTTTCCTTGGTGTTCTTCGTGTCCTTTGTGGTTAAATTCTTTTGTTTCAACTCATCAATCGAGATAGACGAACTCGTTGAGGTTCAGCACGGTGAGGCACCAGAAGCGGAGGGCCGCTTCCGGTTTCTGATTGTGGTTTTTCGTGAGGCGCTCGAGGAGGTCGAGGCCGGCGGCGATTTCTTCGTCGGTGGCAGGGCGGTCGAGCGCGAGGCGGATGGTTTCGGCAACTTGCTTGCGCGGGTCGGGGCCGGCGGTGGTCGTGACGCGCACCGCGAGTTTCGCCGCCTGATCGTTGAGGAAGTCGCTGTGCAGGAGGGCGAGC